>CAWBQP010000011.1:0-22770 GCA_963790735.1 uncultured Alphaproteobacteria bacterium
ACCCCGGAATGCGCACCGGCAGTTGCTCGATGCCGCGCACGAAGCTCGAATAGACCCGCTTCGGCTCGCCGACCACCTCGATGCGGTCGAAGCGCTTCAGCATCTCCTCCCACACGATCTTCAGCTGCAGCTCGGCGAGCCGCATGCCGACGCAGCGGTGGATGCCGAAGCCGAACGACAGATGGGTGCGGGGCCGGGCGCGGTCGATGATGAACTCGTCGGGGCGCTCGATGACTTCCTCGTCGCGGTTGCCCGAGACGTACCACATCACGACGCGGTCGCCCTTCTTGATCTTCTTGCCGCCGATTTCGGTGTCGACCAACGCGGTGCGGCGCATATGCGCGAGCGGCGTCTGCCAGCGGATCACTTCCGGCACCATGGTGTCGATCAGCGCGGGATTGTCGCGCAGCTTCTGGTACTGGTCCGGATGCTCGTTCAGCGCCAGCACCGAGCCGCTCATGGTGTTGCGCGTGGTGTCGTTGCCGCCGACGATCAGCAGGATGATGTTGCCCATCAGATTGTCGGGATCCATGTGCCGCGTCGCGTCGCTATGCGCCATCATCGACAGCAGATCGTTGCGCGGCGGCGCGTTGACGCGCTCGTTCCAGAGCTTGGAGAAATAGGCGTAGCACTCGTCCATCTCCTGGCGCCGCTGCTCCGGCGATTCCACGACGCCGCTCTTGGGCAGCGCGGTCGAGACGTCGGACCAGCGCGTCAGCTTGCGGCGCTCCTCCCACGGGAAATCGAACAACGTCGCCAGCATCTGCGTGGTCAGTTCGATCGAGACGCGCTCGACGAAGTTGAAGGTCTCGTTGCGCGGCAGATCGTCCAGCACCTTTTGCGAGCGCTCGCGGATCAGTTTTGCCAGCTCATCCAGATGCGTCGGCGTGAACATCGGCGACACCGTCTTGCGCTGCGCCGAGTGCCGCGGCTGATCCATCGCGATGAAGCTCGGATAGTCGTAGCCGGGCGGCACGTCACGGATCGAGATGCCGCCGAGTGTCGAGTCGGAGGAGAAGATGCCGTGGTTGGTGTCGACATGCATGATGTCGTTGTATTTGGTCACCGACCAGTAAGGCTCGATCGGCGCGTTGGTGCAGTAATGCACCGGCTCTTCCTTGCGCAGCCGCTCGAACCATGGCCACAGCGTGTCGTTCTGGAACAGTCTTGGCGCACCGGGATGAAAATCCTTCAGCGGCGTCGAGTAGGCCTCTTCGCGCGCGGCGCGCAGAAGCTCTTTCTTGTCGGCTCTGATTGATGTCTGGACGTTCATTTTTCGGTAATCCCAGTGAAGGCTCAGGGTTTAGCCGGCGATGCGGACCGGCAGGGTTTCGTAGCCTTTGACAAAACTCGAATACACCCGCTTGGGTTCGGCGACCATCTCAATATTCTCGAAACGCTTGAGAATTTCTTCCCAGATGATCTTGAGTTGCAGCTCGGCCAGCCGGATTCCGACGCAGCGGTGGATGCCGAAGCCGAAGGAAACGTGGGTGCGCGGCCGGGCGCGATCGATGATGAAGTCGTAGGGGCGGTCGATCACGTCTTCGTCACGGTTGCCCGAGACGTACCACATCACGACCTTGTCACCCTTCTTGATCTGCTTGCCGCGGAACTCGATGTCTGCGAGTGCGGTGCGGCGCATATGGGCCAGCGGCGTCTGCCAGCGGATCACTTCGGCACGAAACTGTCGATCAGTTCCGGATTGTCGCGCAGCTTGCGGTACTGGTCCGGATTCTTGTTCAGCGCATAGATGCTGCCCGACAGCGTGTTGCGGGTGGTGTCGTTGCCGCCGACGATCAGCAGGATCAGATTGCCGAGGAAGTTCTTCGGGTCCATGTCACGGGTGGCGTCGCTATGCGCCATCATCGACAACAGGTCGCTCTTCGGCGGCTGGCTGATGCGCTCCTTCCAGAGCCTTGCGAAATAGGTCGCGCATTCCATCAGCTCGGCCTGGCGTTCTTCCTCAGTGGCGACGAGGCCGCCGGGGCCGGGAAGCGTGGTCGCGACGTCGGACCAGCGCGTCAGCTTGCGGCGGTCTTCCCAGGGGAAATCGAACAGCACGGCGAGCATCTGCGTGGTGAGCTCGATCGAAACCTGGTCGACCCAGTCGAACACCTCGTTCTTCGGAAGGTTGTCGAGGCATTCGGCGGAACGCTTGCGGATGTTGATCGCGAGCTGATCGAGATGGGTCGGCGTGAACATCGGCGCCACGGTCTTGCGCTGCGCGGAGTGGCGCGGCTGGTCCATGGCGATAAAACTCTCGCGGCGCAGGTCCGGCGCGACGTCGCGAATGGTGATGCCGCCAAGCGAAGGACGCCGACGAGAACACCGCGTGGTTGGTCTCGATGTCCATGATGTCGTTGTATTTGGTCACCGACCAATACGGCCCGAACATGCTGTCCTTGCAGTAATGCACCGGGTCTTCCCGGCGCAGCCGGTCGAAATACGGCCAGAACGAGTCGGTCTTGAACAGTTCGGGATTGCTGACGTCGAAATCATCGAGCGGAATCGACTGAGCCCTTTCGCGCGCGGCCCGCTGATGGGAATCTCCGGCGAGATCGATGGTTCCGTGCATGAGCACCTCCCTGACTGTTCCCCGCCGAAGCATGCCGGAGGGGCGATGTTTTACCCTATTACATCCCGAGCCGAGCGCCGGCGCAAGGACGAGTTGGGTGTATTTGGCCGCATCGACGCCGGCCCGGCCTTGGGCGGCTCCGGCGCATTTCGCCTCGTGACAAGTGTATCCTCGAAGAATAAGGCTGTTTGAAACAACGTTTAATTCGCCGGGAGGCGGCCATGATTCCCAACGCACTTCGGATGTTCAACTTCGATCTCGGCGAGACCGCGGATGCGATCCGCGAGACGGTGCATGCGTTTTCGCAGAACGAAATCGCGCCGCGCGCCGCCGAAATCGACCGCAGCAACCAGTTCCCGCGCGACCTCTGGCCGAAGATCGGCGCGCTCGGCCTGCACGGCATCACGGTCGAGGAGGAATATGGCGGCACCGGCCTGGGCTATCTCGAGCACTGCATCGCGGTCGAAGAGATGTCGCGGGCGTCGGCCGCGGTCGGCCTGTCCTACGGCGCGCATTCCAACCTCTGCGTCAACCAGATCCGCCGCAACGGCAGCGAGGCGCAGAAGCGGAAATACCTGCCGAAGCTGATCTCGGGCGAGCATGTCGGTTCGCTGGCGATGTCGGAGCCCGGCGCCGGAAGCGACGTGGTGTCGATGAAGACCCGCGCCGACAAGAAGGGCGACCGTTTTGTGCTGAACGGCAACAAGATGTGGATCACCAACGGCCCCGTCGCCGATACGCTGGTGGTCTACGCCAAGACCGACCTCAACGCCGGCCCGCGCGGCATGACCGCCTTCATCATCGAAAAGGGCATGAAGGGATTTTCCACCGCGCAAAAACTCGACAAGCTCGGCATGCGCGGGTCCGACACCTGCGAACTGGTGTTTGAAGACTGCGAGGTGCCGGAGGAGAACGTGCTCAGCGAGGTCGGCCGCGGCGTCAACGTGCTGATGTCCGGCCTCGACTATGAGCGCGCGGTGCTGGCGGCGGGTCCGATCGGCATCATGCAGGCCTGCATGGACGTGGTGCTGCCTTACGTGCACGAGCGCAAGCAGTTCGGCGAGCCGATCGGCACCTTCCAATTGGTGCAGGGCAAGCTCGCCGACATGTACACCACGATGAACGCCTCGCGCGCCTATGTGTATGCGGTGGCAAAAGCCTGCGACCGCGGCGAGACCACGCGCGAGGACGCGGCCGGCGCGATTCTCTACGCGGCGGAAAAAGCCACCCAATGCGCGCTCGACGCCATCCAGTTGCTGGGCGGCAACGGCTACATCAACGACTATCCGACCGGGCGGCTGCTGCGCGACGCCAAGCTCTATGAAATCGGCGCCGGCACCAGCGAAATCCGCCGCATGCTGATCGGTCGCGAGCTGTTCGAAAAATCGGCGTAGCCTCCGTCTTCTCCCGCTCTTGCGGGAGAAGGTTGGGATGAGGGGCTCTCTCAACGCAGGTGGTCAAAGCCAACGCGCTGGCGCCTTAATGTGTTCAATTTGTCTTGTCGGATGACATTTCCTAAACGCCTGGTTTCTACGCTTTCCCGCCACGAGAGGCCGCCACAAAGTGATTGTTCGTCGTGGGCTATTCGCATCGGGAGTCGTGAAGTACCTGGTTGCGCTGGTCGCTCTTGTTTCGACCGATGCCATGGCCGACGCTTGTAAGCCGATAAGAGATGCCCTGGCGAAGCAGGCGAGCACGCCTGTACGCGTAGCCATGACCAAGAAAGAGTGGGATGCGAAGGGCCAGTGCAGCGTCACCGCAGGCGTATTTCGACAAAACGCAGGTGAGCGGTCGCATAACCCGACGGAAATCGGGGATGTTGGCGAAATTCTGACGAACGTGAATTGTCGTGGAGTCGGCCGAGCCGCGTTGGACGGCGAGGTCGTAGAGTACTACTACGCGGCTAACGGAGATCGCGCGACAGATCGCCATTTTCTTGAATTTTGGATTTCGTCTGAGACCGGACTGATTCTGAAGAGGCAGGAAACCCGGGAACGAAGCGAGCTCACCTTGAAGTATTATTATGGCGATGCCGGTCCTCCATTTTTTTGGTGAGGCGCGGTGCATACTTGCCTGAAGAGCGTGAACGCTTTGTTTTTCGCCGATACCAAACAAGGGTTGTAGCCCGTTTCGATGCCTCCTGTGGGACCTGGGTCACACAACGGCCGACAAATTTGTGGTTTGATCCGCTACCGTCGCGCTGGAGTTGAATCATGAACCAGATGAGCTGGCCCCCACAGGTGCCGCCACCACAGCCTTCGCCCGTGCCGCCGCCGATGCCGGTGGCGTTTTCCGGCAGACGCGGCGAGTTCTTCGATCTGGTCAAGCGCGGCGCCGCGCTGGAACTCGTCACCCTCGGCTTCTATCGGTTCTGGCTCCTCACCGACATCCGCCGCCATCTCTGGTCCAACACGCTGGTCGATGGCGATGCCGCCGAATATACCGGTCGCGGCAAGGAGTTGCTGATCGGATTTCTGGTCGCGCTCGCGATCCTGGTGCCGATCTATCTCGGCTATTTTCTCATCGGCCTCGAGGCCGAGCGCCTTCAGGCGTTCGCCAGCATTCCCCTGATCGCCTTCTTCTATCTGTTCGGGCAGTTCGCGATTTACCGCGCGCGGCGCTACCGGATGACGCGCACGGTGTGGCGCGGCGTGCGCTTCTGGATGACCGGCTCGGGCTGGATCTATGCCCTGCAGGCGTCGCTGTGGGGCCTGCTGATGATCGTCACGCTCGGACTGATACTGCCATGGCGGGCTGCGGCGCTCGAACGCTACAAGATGCGCCATTCCCATTACGGCGACCTGCAGGGCAGTTTCGAGGGGCGAGGCTGGGAGTTCTTCAAGCGCGGCTGGTGGCTGTGGCTGCTCACGCCGATCGCACTCTACATAATCCCGATCGCTCCCTTCGTTTACGCCGGATACAAGGCCATCGAATGGCGCTGGTGGCTGTCCGGCATCCGGTTCGGCGGCGTGCGTCTGGAATCCTCGTTGCCGAAGAGCGCATTGATCGGGCTGTACTGGAAGGTGATCGGCTGGATGGCCCTGCTTGGGCTTGTCTTCGCGGTCTATCTGGCCCTGTGCGCGGTGCTGGTCGCCAGCATGAGCGGCGAGGGATTGATGGAGTTTTTCAAGACGCCGGAATTGATGCGGAGCATTCCGCTGCTGGTGCTGACGGGTCTGGGCTATCTGGTGCTGGCGCTGGCGATGAACGTGGTGATGCGGGTCTATCTGACGCGCGATCTCTGGGTGACCGTGCTGGGCTCGGTCAATATCAGCGGCCTCGAGGCCGCGGCCAACGTTGCCGCGCGGGGCGATCTGGCCAACGCGCTCGGCGAAGGCTTTGCCGACGGTCTCGATGTCGGCGGATTCTAGTGGCAAAGTCGTGATGACCATGGATAGCGACGCGCCAGAGATTTCGAAAACACCGCCGGCCAATGCGGCCTATTTTGACGGGACGTCGAGCCGGCGCCGCGCGGTTACGCTCCATTTCTCCGACCGGCTCGAAATCATCGAAGACGAGCAGACGCTGGCGGCGTGGGACTATGCCGACATCCGCCGCGCCGACAGCCCTTCGGGCATGCTGCGCCTCGGCTGCCTGAGCGCGCCTGCGCTGGCGCGGCTGGAGGTTCGCGACAACGCGCTTGCGGCCGAGCTGGTCGCACGCTGCGCCAAACTGGATGACAACACGCCCGGCCGCCGCGGCGTTGCCGTCATTGTCGGCTGGTCGCTCGCGGCCGCGGTTTCGATCGTTGCCGTGGTGCTGTTCGGACTTCCGCTGATCGCCGATCGCCTCGCGCCGCTGGTGCCCGAAGCGTTCGAACGGCGGCTCGGCGACGTCGCCGACAGCCAGGTCAAGACGATGTTCAAAGCCAAGGTCTGCGACAACCCCGCTGGGCAGAAGGCCTTCGTCAAGCTCGTCACTGCGATTCGCAAATCCGCCGGCCTCGACACCTCGGTGCAGTCGGGCGTGCTGTCGAGTTCGATTCCCAATGCCTTCGCGCTGCCGGGCGGCAAGGTCTATCTGTTCGACGGATTGCTGGCGAAGGCCGACAACGCCGACGAAATCGCGGGCGTGCTGGCCCACGAACTCGGCCATCTCAAGCATCGCGACAGCATGCGCGGACTGATCCGCGACGGCAGCACGTCGTTCCTGATCGGACTGTTGTTCGGCGACATCACCGGCTCCAGCGCGCTGATCTTCGGCTCGCGCACGCTGGTGACGTCGTCCCATTCGCGGGAGGCCGAGACCAATGCCGATGATTTTGCCATCGACGTCATGCACCGGCTGGGACGGCCGGCGAAGCCGACCGGGGAATTGCTGCTTCGGGTCACCGGAAAGGAGAGCAAGGGCCTCTCCATCATCTCCACCCATCCCCTGAGCGAGGACCGGCTGGCGCGGATGAGCCGGGAAGACCGGTCGGCAAGCGGGCCGCCGCTGCTGACACCAGAGGAATGGCGATCGCTGAAATCGATCTGCGATGGCAAGTCTGACTCAGCCAAAAAGCCTGACCCGGCTAAAAAATCTGACCCGGCCAAAATCTGAGCCGATCAGGCTATCTCCGGGCGCTTTTCCGCGATCGTGCCGCTTCGATCGGCGCAGGCGCTGCGCCGCCCGGCTTCAGGTCCCATACCGCCTGCATGGCCGCGAAGGCCTGCGAGATGATCGGCTCGCGGCGCCGCGACGTCAGGCAGGCGAAACTGAGGTCGCAAGTCAGCGCCACCTTGTCGGCAACCACGAAATTCCGGTTGCGCGTGATGCGGTCGAGCACGTAGTCGCGGGCGAGGCTGAGGCAGTTGCCGGCTTCGACGAACTCGATCATGGCGTCTTCGTGTTCGGCGAAGGCGACGCGTTTCGGCAATGACCCCATTGGCCGGAAGACGTCGTCGATCAGCCTCCGATGCGCCGAGGCATGCGGCGTCGTAATCCAGGGCAGGTCGATGAGGTCGGCCCAGTCCTTTCCGAGCACCCTGTCGCTCCATTCGCGAGGAGCGATCACGCGGTAGTCGTAGCGCATCAGCGCCGTGAGCTGGAATTTGCCATCGTCGATGGTGCGTTCGGGCAGCATCCCCGACGCCAGGCATTCGGGCGGCGTGGCATCGATATAGTATCCGACGTCCAGCTCGCCCCTGCCGATCTGGGCCAGCACGTCGTCGCTCATGCCGTAGCGGAGGAAGACTTCGGTCTTCTTCGAGGAAGTGGCGAGGCTTCGCACGAACGGGCCCAGCCGGATCGACTCGGGATCCAGGATCGTGCCGACGCGCAGCGTTGACCGCTGCGATTCCCGCAAGGAGTCTGCCGCCGTCCTGAAATCGGCCGAGGCCGATACCGTCCGGTGCGCCAGCGGCAGCAAGGCGGCGCCCGCTTCGGTCAGGGTAAAGCCGCCCGGCGTCCGGTTGAAAAGCAGCAAGCCGGTGCTCTCTTCCAGCCCCTTCAGCTGAAGGCTGACGGCAGGCTGGGTCAGATGCAGCAAGGTGGCCGCGCGTGAAACCGTGCCTTCGCGGGCCACGGTGATGAAGCAGCGCAAGGCCTGGATACGTGGCAGGTCGTTCATTTGGAAAACTTATAGCAAGCGCCCATGAATTCCATTAGATAGGATTTGCTCTTGGAAGTCACAATCTTTCGTCAATAAAACTTTGCGTTGTCATTGGAAAAAAGGTGAATGCGAGGGGGCGCGCCGTCAACGGTGGCGCAAAGGACAGCGCGACGCGTAGCGGTCGCCGCCAGCGGCACAAGGAATGAGTACGGATTGCTTCGCTTCGCTCGCAATGACGCGATGAGGCCGACAGCAAGCTCATGCTCTCGCCACCACGCACCATTCCGCGATGAATCTCCGCATTGGCGGCTGGCCCAAAGTCGCTTAGCAGTCGTCGCGGCGGCCGTCACTCACGGCAGGTTGTTGACCTTGCGCACCCACGCGCGCACGTCGGCCAGCACGTCCGGCAGCGCCGCCTTGACCTCCTGCACGGTCATGCCGGCCTTGATCCGGGGATCATAGAGCAGGTTCAGGAGATACTGGTCGTAGACGTCGAAATAGCCCATCGACACATTGTCGTTGAACATGGTCCAGGGCACGCTCGCCGTATCGTTGATCGGTCCCAGCGATTGCAGCAATTCCTCATAGGCGCAGTCGAAGAAGACGAAGTCGCCATTGTCGACGGTGAGGATCACGTCGGAATGCTCGATTTCGAACTTCTCGTTCTTGCGAAAGCCCGACAGGCATTGCGGGTCGAGCGAAGAGCGAATCTCTTTCGCCCGTTCGCTGCCGTAGAAGGTCGCGATGGTGCGCTGGAGATCGCGGTCGCGCACCAGCTTGACCTGCACATTGGCGTCTTCGAGGCTGCCGGCCATGGCGATGTCGAGGTGCTGAACGCGCGCGGCGATGTCGGCCACGATTTTCGCAAGCTGCGTCTTGCGGTCGGGCCGGTTGCCGTCGGCAAACACCCGCACCGGCCCGTCATATTTGCGGATGCGGTCGACGCGGCCGGCGAGATGATATTCGGCGCCGAACGCGGTCTTCAGAAAGCCTTCGACGATCTCGCTGTCGGTGAAGATCTTCTTCTCGGTGCGCTGGCGCTGCGCGATGGCGGGAATGTCCGCAAAGGCCGTGCACGGCGCCAGGATTTCGCCGAGCGCGACGGCGCCCAGGGCCGCCGCGAGCGTCCATAGATACAGGGATCGGCGGGGCGTGCGCATTCAAACGACGCTGCCGCAATCGGCGCGTGCGTGCAAGGGTTGTTCAAAGGGTTGTTCAAAGGCTTGTTCAGGCGATCGCCGGCGGCGCGGTGCAAGTTCCTCCGCTGCAGTGCCTGTCGGGTGGTGTATTCCGGAACCGGGTTTTATTTGCCGGCAACCCTTGCCCTGATCGAGGCCACGTCGATTCCTCCGCCAACCATCTTGGCCTCGGCTTGCGCCTTTACTGCGTTGCAAAGCGCGGTCAGGAAGGCATCGTGCGAGCATCGCGCGTCCATCTTTGTGTAGACCAGATCATACTCGATCGGCTCCCACGTTCCGAAGTCCGCGAGATTGTGCTGGATCTGCACTTCAAGATTATCCAGCGCGGTGGCGAACCTGGCCTCGGCCGTCGCATGCGCTTCGAATTCGTGCCACAGCTCGAAGATTTCCTGTCCGGTATCGCCGGCGACACGGATCCGGATCTCCTCGATGGCCGCACGTTCACGTTCGGCCTTGAGCTCTTTTCGCTCGCCCACTTCGAAATAGGGGATATCTCCGGCCAACGCCTCTACCAGGTCGTGCACCAGGATGATCTTGAGCACGCGTCCGATATCGACGGGATGCTCAAGATGACGGTAGGCAAGCAGCGCGACCAGCGCCATCTGCCACGTATGCTCGGCGACACTCTCGCGTCGCCCATCCGATAGCCAGCTATGCCGCAGCTCGCGCTTCAGTCGCTCGGACAGACCCAGGAATTCCAGGATTCGGCGAGCTTCGTTTTCCATCCAGTCACCTGTTCAGGACCAGCCGGGGTGGCGGCCGAGACGTCGGCGCAGCCTAGTTCCTGACGACAACCGGCGTGCCGATGCGGACGCGGCTATAGAGATCGGTCACGTCCTCATTGGTCATGCGGAAGCATCCGGACGACACCGCCTGTCCGATCGTCTCGGGCTCGTTGGAGCCGTGGATGCGATAGAGCGTCGATCCCAGATACATCGCCCGCGCGCCGAGCGGATTGTCGATGCCGCCCGACATGTGGCGCGGCAGATCCGGCCGCCGCCGCAGCATCTGCGCCGGTGGCGTCCAGCTCGGCCATTCTTTCTTCGCGGAAATGCGGTGGGTTCCACCCCAGCGGAAGCCGTCGCGGCCGACGCCGATGCCGTACCGTATCGCCTGGCCATTGCCGAGAACGAGATAGAGCCGGCGTTCCGCGGTGTTGATGTAAATCGTCCCGGGCGCGTAATTGCTATCGAAGTTCACCGTGGTGCGCGGGATCGGGCTCGATCCGCTGGGCATGCCGGGTCGGAAGAAACCGGGGCCGCCGCCCATGATGTCGCGTGAGTCGAAGTCTTGGAAGAAGCCTTGGGCCTGCGCCTGGCCGGCACCCGCCAGCATCGTCAGCGCCGCAAACAGAAAAGCAAAAGCCCGGGTCATCTTTTTCGTCCTCGTGAAAAAATCTGAATATGCCGGCCGAGACAGGCCATAATTGCGGCGGTCGCGCAAGCAACGAGCCCGTGACCGCGGCCATTTTCAAACACTGCGGTTAAAAAAGGCAACATGCCCCAGGCGATGGCTGCATTGTGCGGCTAAACCTTTGACGAAACGGGCGAACAATGATTGATCGTCAGCGGCTCACGGAACGACGCGAAAGGGAACGAGACCATGAACGGTGCGGAAAGTCTGGTGCGGACATTGGTCGCAGGCGGCGTGGATGTCTGCTTCACCAATCCCGGCACCTCGGAGATGCATTTCGTCGCCGCACTGGACCGGGTCGAGGGGATGCGCTGCGTGCTCGGCCTGTTCGAGGGCGTGGTGACGGGCGCCGCCGACGGCTATTACCGCATGAAGGGTACGCCGGCTTCGACGCTGCTGCATCTCGGGCCCGGCCTCGCCAATGGCCTCGCCAATCTGCACAACGCCAAGAAGGCCAATTCCGGCATCGTCAACATCGTCGGCCAGCACGCGACCTATCACATCGGCTACAACGCCCCGCTGACCTCTGACATCGAGGGGCTGGCGCGGCCGATGTCGTCCTGGGTGCGGACCTCGCCGGATGCCAAGTCCGTTTCCGCCGATGGCGCCGCCGCGATCGCCGCGGCGAAAAGCGCGCCGGCGCAGATCGCAACCCTGATCCTGCCGGCCGATACCGCCTGGAACGAGGCCGACGGCATCGCCCCGGTTCCGGCGGAGAGCCAGCGCGCCAATTATTCCGCGCAGGCGGTGGACCATGCCGCCAAGGTGCTGCGCAACGGCGGCGCGTCGACGCTGCTGCTGATGACCGGCGGCGCGCTGACCGAGCACGGGCTGGCGCTGGCCGCCCAGATCGCGGGCAAGACCGGCTGCAAGGTGATGGGCCAGACCTACAATCCGCGGATGGCGCGCGGCAGGGGCCGCTTCGCGATCGACCGCATCCCTTACGTGATCGAGCAGGCGCTGCCGATCCTGAGGGATTTCAAGAACATCGTGCTGGTCGAGGCCAACGATCCCGTGGCGTTCTTCGCCTATCCGAACAAGCCGAGCATGCTCAAACCCCAGGGCTGCGAAGTGCACCGCATGACCTCGGGCGCCGAAAATTCGGTTGCCGCGCTGGAAGCGCTGGCCGGCGCGCTTCACGCGCAGCCGGCCGACCGCCAGCCGCAAAAGCTGGTCGAAATCGCAAAACCGACCGGCGCGCTGACGCATGCCTCGATCGCGCAGGCGATTGCGATGGCGATCCCGGAAAACGCCATCGTGGTCGACGAATCCGTCACCACCGGCCGCGGCTTCTTTCCGCCGACGGCGGCGGCCGCCCCGCACGACTGGCTGCAGAACATGGGCGGTTCGATCGGGTTCTCGACGCCGGTCGCGACCGGCGCCGCGGTGGCGTGCCCGGACCGCAAGGTGATCTGCATGGTCGGCGACGGCAGCGCGATGTACACGCTGCAATCGCTGTGGACACAGGCGCGCGAAGGCCTCAACGTCGTCACGATTGTATTTGCCAATCGGATCTACCAGATATTGCGTGGCGAATTCGACGGCGTCGGCGCCGGCGAGCCGGGCCAGCGGGCGCTCGACATGCTCAAGATCGACCGCCCGACCTCGACTTCGTAGCCCTCGCCAAGGGCATGGGCGTGCCGGGTCGTGCGGTCGCCAATGCCGACGACTTCAACAAGGCGCTGGCGGAAGCCATCGCCGAACCGGGACCGCGGCTGATCGAAGTGCAGATGTGAGGGCGGCAGTTCGCCGCTCGCCTTCGTGGGAGGCGTCATGCAGACCGAACTGAACAAGGTCATCACCGCACTTCACGAGTTCTACGCGCTCGAAGCCTTTCTGCTCGAAAAGGAGGCCGGCGAGCGCGCGCTGACGCACCGGCTGGCGGTGCATTTCGAAAAGCAGTTCCCGGGCTGGGAGATCGATTGCGAATACGACCGGCTGGGCGACCGCACGCTGCGGCTGCCGCACGGATCGATCGTCTCGACCGACGATCACCTCGCCAAATCCATCTATCCCGACATCGTGGTGCACCAGCGCGCCATTCCCAATAACCTGCTCGCCGTCGAGGTCCGCAAGGCGGCCAATCATCAGCCGCTCGAACACGACCAGCACAAGCTGCGGGCGCTGACCGATCCGCATTTGTGGTTCGCCTACTGGATCGGCGTGCTGCTGACGCTGGGCAAGACGCAGGTCACGATGTCGGAAGTCTATACCAGCGGCGTTCACGACCAGCCTTTGTCCGGCTGGTTCGCGGCGCGGTTGAAGGATGCGGGCTTAAGCGCAGCATGAAGCCTGCGAACGGAGAATCCTTGATGACACTTACACGATCGATCCTGGCCATCGCATTTGTCGCCGTCGCGCAGTACGCGCTGGTGCACGAGGTTCGCGCGCAGGCGGCTCCCGCGCCTGACCTGGAGGCCATTCTCGCCCATCCCAAGGTCGCCAAGACGCTCGAGGACATCAAGGCCGACGACGAGCGCACCTTCGCCGAACAGAAGCGCATCACCGAAATTCCGGCGCCGCCGTTCAAGGAAAAGGTCCGCGCCGAATATTATCAGAAGCGGATGCAGGAACTCGGCTTCAAGGACGCGTCGATCGACAGCGAGGGCAATGTGATCGCGCTGCGCAAGGGGACCGGCGGCGGCCGGCCCAGGCTCGTGGTGTCGGCGCATCTCGACACGGTGTTTCCCGAAGGCACCGACGTCACCGTGAAGGAGAAGGACGGCGCCATCGTAGCGCCAGGCATCGGCGACGATTCGCGCGGGCTTGCGGCGATGCTGTCGCTGATCAAGGTGATGAACGAAAACCAGATCGCGACGGTCGGCGACATCATGTTCGTCGGCACGGTCGGCGAGGAAGAACTCGGCAATCTCCGCGGCGTGAAGGCGCTGTTCCGCGATCACACCGATATCGACGGCTTCATCTCGATCGACGGGCTCGGCATCACCCGCGTCGTCAACCAGGCGACCGGCAGCCATCGCTACGAGTTCACCTTCAAGGGCCCCGGCGGGCATTCGTTCCAGGAGTTCGGATTGCCGAGCGCGACCCATGCGATGGGCCGGGCGATTGCGAAAATCTCGGAGTTGCAGCCGCCATCCGATCCCAAGACCACGTTTACCGTCGGCACCGTGAACGGCGGCACCTCGGTCAACGCCATCGCCGCCGAAGCGCGGATGGCCGTCGACATGCGCTCGAACTCGACCGACGAACTGCTCAAGCTCGAGGCGCGGCTGCTCGAACTCGTCAAGGAGGCGGTGGCGGATGAAAACGCGCGCTGGAAATCCGACAAGATGACGGTGGAGGCCAAGCTGATCGGCGACCGGCCGGCGGGCATCGTCGCGATGGATTCGCCGATCGTGCAGGCGACCCAGCGCGCGGTCTCGGCCGTCACCCGCGGGCCGCGGCCGACCTTTGCCGGCTCCTCGACCGATTCCAACATCGCGATGTCGCTCGGCATTCCGGCCGTCACCATCGGCGGCGGCGGGGAGGGCGGCAACTGGCACTCGCGCAACGAATGGTACAAGCCGGTTAACGCCTGGTACGGCCCGCAGAACGCGCTTTTGACCGTCCTGATCCTGACCGGGCTCGACGGGGTGACCAAACCGGCGCTTATTGAGCGAAAAGCCGCCAAATAGGCCCCAAAAGGGCGCCGAAGCCCTTAACCCGCCGTTAACCATGCCCCCGATTGGACAAATTATCGGCCCATTGCGGCCAAAGCAGTAACCGAACATCGTTCCCCAGTAGTTCTACGTGCGTAGGGGGTGTGGCATGGCGTACAGGATCGTGGCGGAACGCGGAAACGAGACTGTCAGGATGGACAGAAGCAGTTCGCTGATGGCGGTTGCCAAGGCGCGGGTTTGGGCAAGCGAAGGTTGGGAAGTCACCATCATCGTTCGCGATCAAGAAGTTGTTCCGCCCACTGAGCCAATCGTCGGTTACTGGCTTACGCCTGATTTTCCGGCCCTGGCGGCGATAGGCCAGCCAGGAGCAAAGCTCTTTCCTTGAAATGGAACCGGCAACCTCAGCCGGCGTTATGGTTGCGGGCAGGGCTTTGAGGAGCAGTGCCATGCAGTGGCGCTCAGCAACCACGGATGCCGACGCGATGCGCGGCACCGGTGACAACGACCTCTTCTACGCAACCGGATGGACCATCAGCGGCCTCGCGACGCTGGGCACCATCGTGGCGATCTGGCTGTTGGGGATCTGACCCAATTTCATCTGCGCGACCCGCTTGCCGCCGGTTACGAGCTGTCCCGCCTTGCGCCCGATCAACAGGCCGAGCACCACCAGCAGGCACCACACCTGAAAGAAGAACAGCGGCAGGATACCGGCCTCTTCCGGGTCGGTTCGCAACAGCCATTTGACGAGCCGATCCGCGCGAGCAATCCGACCGCGCCGCCGGTCAGGGTAGTGATGGTCATCACAAGCTTCTGAGCGGTCATCGTCGGCTGTCCGGCCATGGCTTCGTATTGAGACGGCTACAGAACACTGGTGGACGCACAAGGGATCGAACCGTGTCCGGTGATTCACGGCAAGACACCACTTGCCCACACCCGAATGGGCGTAACCGATATCATGTCTACCCTCCGAACGTTTGCGATCCGAATTGGCAACTCGGCTTTTGGCTTGCCAAGGTGACATTCTCTCTTGAGTGCGGGAGGCGTCCGTCCAGTCGGCGCGAAGCAATTCGGGTAGGGCAACAGCCATGGATCATCGGAGTGTATCGGAGGGCGTTCCTTTCGACCGCAAGGGTCTGTTCGGGCACGATGCCCCAGGCTCCTGGTGGCTTCCCCGGTTTCGTGGTCACTCCTCCCGATCCACACGGGAGGTAACAGCGCCGGCGATGGCGGCAGCGGCTATTTTGCCGGGAGCCTGATCGACACGAGCTACGCTGCTTTCGCACCGCTCAACGTGGCGCAGGCCGGCCCCCCTGCGAGCGCCGACGCCCATCAGACGAACTTCGCGTATTTTGATCAGTCCGCGACCCAGATCGCGGGAGTTGGCGGTGATGGCGGCAATTGGAATGCCGCATCAGGCGGAATGGTCGGCGCGTTCGGGTCTGTCGTCCCTGGCGCGATCGGCACCGGTGACAATAGCGCCGGTAATGGTGGCGATGGCACCTTCATCGGAGCAATGGTGCATGCTCCTCTCGCGATCTATAATCCGGTCAACATTGCGGTGGCCGGCCCCCATGCGACAGCCGACGCCCATCAGACGAACATTGCCTATTTTGATCAATCCGCGACCCAGATTGCGGGAGTTGGCGGTAATGGCGGCAATGGCAATGCCGCATCAGGCGGAAACGTCAGCGCGCTCGGGTCTGGCGCCTCGGGCGCGATCGGTACCGGTGAGAATAGCGCCGGCAACGGTGGCGACGGATACGCTTATGGGGGCCTCATTCATGCGACCTTCGCGTTTTACTATCCGATCAACATCGCGGTGGCGGGATACAATTCCAGTGCCCACGCCGAGCAGACAAACAATGTGGTGTTCGATCAATCCGCTGTTCAGATGGCCGGCGTCGGTGGTGATGGCGGGAACGGCAATGCCGCGACTGGCGGAAGCGCGGACATTTTCTCCTCCCTCTTCGAATTGATTGGCTCTGACGTCATCGCGACCGGCAACAACAGCGCCGGCAACGGCGGCAACGGCCATTTCTCAGGAAGCATGGTCGACATCGACGTGGCGATCTACGCCCCGATCAACATTGCAGTCGCCGGCTACAATTCAACAGCCGAGGCTCATCAGACCAACAACGTCCAGTTCGATCAGAGCACGATCCAGATGGCCGGAATCGGTGGTGACGGCGGCCACGGCAACACTGGGTTTGGTGGCGATTTCGCCATGCACCTGTTGTCGGACCTCCACTTGCTGGATCATGCCTAGAGCCTTTTCCGTTTCGATAGAATCGAAACGGGGCTCGAGGTTTTTGTTTGACGCGTTTTCTTGACGCGAACCCACCTCGGATCAAGCCCGGGGTGGGTTTTCGCTTGAAAACGCCCTGGCGGCATTGGAGTTCGCCAGATCCCGGCGGCGAGAGGGCAGCATTTCGGGCGTACACGGTACGCAAAGGGTGGCATCAGCTTTGGCAGCTAGATCGATCCGGCATCCAAATCCAAGATCGTTGCTGTCCACATTGGGACGCACAGTGTGCAAACCAGCTCAGGGAGACTGACATGGCAAAGGCAAAGAGTTTCCTTCCGACACGATCGTGATCAAGGCTTCGACCGGCGGCAACAGCGCAGGCAACGGTGGAGACGGCGTCAACAAGGGTGACATCACCAGCAAGCCCAGTATCGAATTCAACCCGTACAACAAGGCTGATGGCGCCGACGTGAACGTCAAGAACGGCGATCACGTTCAGCAGAAGGCCTACTGGGACGCCGGCGGCGCGAATGCGAAGGCGGAGAAGCATTCGAAAGCAGAGGGCGGAAAAGCCGTGTCGAATGGCGACCAGGAGTCGGACAGCGGCCACAACAAGTCCGACGTGGATGCCAACACGAAGGCCTATCAGGAAAACTACCTCAAGGCGGACATGAGTCAGAACGTGTGGGCCGGCGTCGGCGGCAATGGCGGAGACGAAAACTACGCGAAAGGTGGTGACGTTGACGTCAATATCCTGAACGACTCGCTCAACAGTCACGAGACCTACTATATCGACAATTCGGGCATGGGGCACGGCTGATCGACGCTTCCGAGGGGCAGAGAACCGGCAGCGGGGGCTGCCGGTTCTCACTTCGCCGGCGAAGTCGGCGAGCAACGGGGCGGGAAGGATCGGAATTCAGATCTCTGGCGGGGACCGCAATGCTGATGCCACCGCTCCGGCTGCAAACGATGTCACCACCGCGGACGCCGTTGAAGTCGGCCTTGCGGGCCTGCGCGGGGTCGCTCGGACTCGTTTTCGCGTATAGCTGCAGCTACAATCTTCTTCTTCTCGCGCCTTCCATCTATCTGCTTCAGATCTATGATCGCGTGCTGTCGAGCCGCAGCGGCGATACGCTCCTGATGTTGACCCTCATCGTTGCGTTTACCGTCTTGGTCGGCGGCGTGCTTGATGCACTGCGCCGCGCTGCATTGGGCCGAATGGGCGAGTGGCTTGAAGAAGAACTCCATCCGGCAGCGCTCTCCGCGTGCTTCAAATACGCCTATGAAGCCGATCGGGCGCGGGCATCGGAAGCCTATCGCGACCTTACTGCCCTGCGTCAGTTCGCTCAGTCCGGGGCCTGCTCGACCCTGTTTGACGCGCTCTGGACGCCGCTCTTTCTTGGCGTTCTTTTCCTCGTGCATCCCTTGCTGGGAGTGATAGGCGCACTCAGTGCGCTTCTCCTGCTTGGTCTCGGGCTTGCCGGAGACCGGCTCACGGCAGGCCCGCTGGCGCGGTCGGCTGCCGCGCTGACGCGGAGCCAGGGATGGTTCGGCATGGCCGTCGGAAACCTTCACGTGATCAGGGCCATGGGAATGCTCGACGGTGCCGCGCGCCTGATCGGCCAGGCTGCGCAGGATGCGAGGAGCGAGCAAGGCGTGGTCCAGCGCCGCCACGAGACCATCATGATGATTTCCAAACCCGCGCGGGCGCTGGCGCAGGTACTGATCATGGGCGCTGCCGCCTGGCTTGTCCTGGAACAGAGCAAAAGTCCCGCCATCATCTTTGCCACGAGCTTGCTGTTCGGACGCGCGGTCGCGCCGATTGAAGGGGCGATTGCAGGCTGGAAGGCATTCGCGATGGCGTTGGTCGCCTACCGCCGGCTCAACGACATCATGGCCGCTGTCACCACGGTTGCAAACATCAAGGCCCTCCCGGACAGGCCGAAGGGCAACCTCATCGTGAACAATGTTGGCGCCGTCCTGCCAGGAACGAGCCATTTGTTCCTGAACAGCGTTTCGTTCTGTCTCGCGCCTGGTGAATGCCTTGGCATTATCGGTCCCTCCGGCTCCGGCAAATCCACGCTTGGCAAGATCATCACGGGAATCTCCGCCCCGACGGCAGGCTCGGTCCTGCTCGATGGCATCGACATTTCGGTCGTGCGCGATTTGGGCGGCGGCCGGCGCCTCGGATATCTGCCGCAGGATATCGATCTTTTCGGAGAAACGGTAAAAGACATCATTGCACGGCTGGACGACGCCGATTTGCAGAAAGTCATTGAAGCAGCGAAGCTGGCCGGCATTCACGAGACGATCATCCGGCTGCCGCAGGCGTACGATACGGTCGTTGTTGGCGGAGGCGCCAATCTCCCGCGCGGGTTTCGCCAGCGCCTCGGCCTTGCACGGGCGTTCTTCGGCGACCCGCACCTCGTGGTCCTCGACGAGCCGAACTCCAGCCTCGACTCGCTCGGCGAGCGCATGCTTTTCGACGCCATTGAATGGATGAAGGCGGCCAATACCACTGTCATCATCATCACCCACCGGATTGGGATCCTGGGCGTAACGGACAAGCTTGCTATCATGCAGGACGGCGCGGTTACCGCCTTCGGCGAGAGCAGGGAAGTTTTCGAGAGGTGTTTGGCCCGCCCGCAAGTTGCTTCGCGCGAACCGGTGCGAGGTCGTTCGGACCAGAACTGCGAAAGCAGCATTGGCGTCTCGCCGCAACCGATCTCGCCATGAGTAGCGGCACGCCTTCTCGCTATCGCTTTGCCCGAAGGGAGCGGGATCTCATGAAAATTTCATTCGCTCAGATCAAGATTCGGGAGGTTTCACGGTACTTGAGATCGGCGGCGCCAGCGTTCTGCGATCGGTTGCGCCGTCTCACCTGGATTCACATCAAGCATTTTGATCTCTTTGCCCGAAGGGGATGGGCTCGTCTGAAAATTGCATTCGCTCACGTCGAGATTTGGGACGTCCCACGGTGGTTGAGATCGGCGCCGCCGGCGCTCCGCGACCGACTTCGCGGTGTCACCTGGACAGGAAATCTGCTGGTTTGCGGCTTCGTCGTTGGTCTCGGTGCCTGGTCAGCCTATGCTCCTCTCGAGAGCGCCGCGATTGCTATCGGCACCGTCGAATCCGAGTCGAGCCGCAAGACAATTCAGCACCTTGAGGGTGGCATCATCAGGGAAATTCTGGTCGCGGACGGCGACGTTGTCCGCGCTGGACAAACACTGATCTCGTTGGAGGACACCAAGGCTCGTTCCGAAGCCCAGAGCCTGCAAGGCCAGTTGTGGGAGGCGACGGCACGAGAAGCACGGCTGCAGGCGGAACAGCACGGAGAAGAGCGGGTGTCGTTTCCTGCCAAGTTGGAGATGGCGCAGAATGCGAGCCCGTCGGTCGCAGATGTCCTTGCGGGGCAGCAAGCCATCTTCGAAACGCGTCGGCAGGTCTTTCAATCGCAAGCGGCCGTAAATCGGGAGAAAAGGTCGCAGGTGGAAAAAGAGATCGAGGGCCTCAGGGCGCAGGAAAGCGCGGCCTCAAGGCGCATCGAAATCGTCCGCGAGGAAGCGGCGACCGTCGCCATGCTCGTTAACAAGGGACTTGAGCGGCGTCCGCGCCTTCTGAACCTCGAGCGGGAGATGGCTGACATCGAGGGGCGGCGGGGTGAGATTGTCGCGCAGATATCGCGTGCCGGGCAGGTTATCAACAAATCGCAGGCAACCCTTCTCAAACTCGAGAACGACCGCCAGAACGAGATCGCGCAGTCGCTGCGCGAGGTGCAAAATCAGATTTTTCAGATACGCGAGCGACTGCAGGCGGCCGACGACCAACTCTCACGAACGGCGGTCAAGGCGGCCCAGGACGGTGTCGTAACGGACCTGAGGATTCATACCCCAGGCGGCGTCATTGGCGCCGGCGCACCTCTCATGGATCTGGTTCCCCGGCAGGATCGGCTCATCGTGATTGCACGCGTCAGGCCCGAGGACATCGATGTGGTCCGTGCCGGACTGAGCGCCGATGTGAATCTCTTGTCCTACAATGAGCGCCGCGTACCACGGCTCCATGGGACTGTGACGCACGTTTCTGCCGACCGTCTTGTCGACAAGCGCACGGAACAGCCCTACTACGCAACGAAGATTCGATTGCAGGATCCGGCCGGCGCCGGGATCGATGGTGTCCAGATTATTCCGGGAATGCCGGCCCAGGTGTTCATCAAGACTGGTCGCGGCACCGTGGCGCTCTACGCCCTCAGGCCTCTGCTCGACAGCTTCAACAGCGCGTTCCGCGAGGACTAGAGCGCTTCGAGCGAAGTGGACAGCGTCAAGACAACAATCTGGAGCATCGGGTCTGATTCAATCGGAAGCGATCATGCGCCATGCTATGACCAGAACAGCGAGCGCAGACAAACCTCAAGATGACGGCACTCATGAGGGCGGCGCATGACCGTTCGCTCGCCGGCTCCAACGAAGGACCGCCTCCGTGCGGTTATGCGCGGAACATTTTCGCATGATGCGCTGAATATGCATTTTTACGGTGTTTTCCGAAAGCTTGAGTCTGAAGGCAATCAACTTGTTGGGAAGGCCGAGCTGCAGCGCCTCGAGCACATGTTGTTCGCGTGGCGTAAGGTCGGCCATCGTCCTCTCGGGCACAAGCGTGGTGGCGCCGTTACGCTCGTGGATTCCGGATAGCTCGGGAACGTCGGGGTGTTCCGTTATCGTGTTGAGGCTCGGTGCACTATTTTGCCCGACGATCGGTAAGGGTCGGTAGACCCCACCGGCAAGAACCAGGCGTAGTCCGGCGATAGCGACTTCGACCGGAATCGTTATCGGGAAAAAGCCGCGAACTCCCCGTTGCATCGCGGCTGAAGCCGTCGCCTCGTCGTCGCGATTTGATAGCAGAGCAACAGATGCCTGCGGACAGGATTTTGCGAGAAGCGCGAGACTATCCTCGATCGAAGGGTCAGTGATCTCCTTGTCCCCGATACTCAGCGCGATCAAGCGGATATCTCTGCCTGATAACCAGTTCAGACCACTCGTCGTCGCCATCTCGACGATTTCTAATCCAGTGAGTTGTCTCTTGAGGATATTGAGGATGCAGGTACGCGCCAGCACATGCTGCTCGATGATCACGAGCACCGGCGAGTTTTGCGATACCAGGGCTAGTTCCGCGGGATTAGTAAGATCGTCCATGATGTCCCCGAATTCAGAGAAGGGCCGAGTCACTCCACCAGTTTTGATTTCCATTTTCCATGGAGCGAAGTCTGCCCCACACACTCTGCAGCAAGTTGCTGCTGATCGCTGCGTTATTCCCGATTTCGAGGTCGCAGGAAAGTCGTCAGGGGACCTTCTGGTCCGTCGCAATTGATCCTGGCAGCGGTTCCAGGCTAGCTGCAAATATTGCGATACGCGCTCGCCGCCGCCGAACTCGCGGGGCCATCGACGACATATGCATCATCGTCCTTCACGAGATATAGAAACGGCCTGTCTCCGGTATCTTCGCCCGACGACTTCTTTCCTTTGACACGGCCGCAAATGGTGTCGACGGACTTCCCGAGCGTATTCTTGCGGATGGCCCGTTTCATCTCTCCGAACTCCGCAGACGCCGGGTTCTCCAACTTCGCAGCAATGGTAGTCTTCGCCTTGATAATGACTGGATCGGGCGTCTCAGCGGGCCGACCTGATGCGGGAGCCTCGACTTTCGCTTCGATCACGGCGGACTTCGCCTTTTTCTCGGCGAGATGGGAACTGTCGCGGACGGCGGCAGTCGACGGTTCTTCCGTCTTCGCCGCGATGGTGGGCTTGACTCTTGTTGTCGCGGAATTCGTCTTGGATGGCGCTGGCGCCGGTTCAATCGGCCGACTGGCCGCCGTCCTGTTGAGACAACCGAACCCGTTCGCGTCCGTGCATGCTTCCATGCTCGCCTGCGGCGAGGGCAGCTACAGCCAACCAGGGTCGCAGCCAGAGTACCAATGAGAAGCGTTCTCATGCCATTCCCTCATCAGGAGCCTGAGTTCCGCTCGCATTTCTTGCGGCGATCTAACAATGTTGCGCTGGTTGTCTATCATTTGCGCAAAAGTATTAACTGCTCATTAAGCGCCGGGCTTTCGCCGCGGCAAGCTTTTGCATCGTTAATGCCGGCGCATTTCAAGTTTTGCGGTAGTGAAAGCCCATACATCACGGGCTTAATGG
>CAWBQP010000012.1:0-32856 GCA_963790735.1 uncultured Alphaproteobacteria bacterium
TGGCCGACATCGCCGCGCGCGTTCAGCACCTCGACATCGCCATGGCCGGCAGCCTCGAAGACGCCAATGTGCAGGTCAAGCTGGTCCGCGACCGCGATCTCCAGCGCACCATCGCGACCTTCTACGGCAGCGAACGGGCAAAAGAGATTCGCTCTTCGCTCGACCCGCAATGCCTGTCGGGCTTTCGCAAGAACGAGAAGTTCGAAATCGAGCATTCCGACGTGATCCTCACCGTCGACAATGGCGACTTCGTCTTCTTCGACTGCGCCTATGAGGAATTGCTGCAATCGCTGGGACCGATCAACGATACGGCGAGCGTGCCCTGGACCATGTTCAACGACAATGTGTCGATGGGCTACTTCGACATCTACGACCAGTATCTCCTGAACCTGCTCTATGATCCCCGGATCAAGGCCGGCATGACCGTGCAGGAGGTCAAGGCGGCGCTGCCGGACGTGCTGGCCGACGTGCGCGCGTGGGTGCGCAAGGTCAACAACCTGCCGTGAGTGACGGCCGCCGCGACGAAGCGAAGCAATCCATTCTCTTTCCTTGTGCCGCGAGATGGATTGCTCGCTTCTTCCTTGTGCCGCGAGATGGATTGCTTCGCTTCGCTCGCAATGACGGCGGAGAATTCGGACAATTCCGCGCTGGCGGCGACCGCTACGCGTCGCGCTGTCCTTTGCGCCACCGTTGACGGCGCGCCCCCTCGCATTCACCTTTTTTCCAACGACAACGCAAAGTTTTATTGACGAAAGATTGTGACTTCCAAGAGCAAATCCTATCTAATGGAATTCATGGGCGCATGCTATAAGTTTTCCAAATGAACGACCTGCCACGTATCCAGGCCTTGCGCTGCTTCATCACCGTGGCCCGCGAAGGCACGGTTTCACGCGCGGCCACCTTGCTGCATCTGACCCAGCCTGCCGTCAGCCTTCAGCTGAAGGGGCTGGAAGAGAGCACCGGCTTGCTGCTTTTCAACCGGACGCCGGGCGGCTTTACCCTGACCGAAGCGGGCGCCGCCTTGCTGCCGCTGGCGCACCGGACGGTATCGGCCTCGGCCGATTTCAGGACGGCGGCAAACTCCTTGCGGGAATCGCAGCGGGCAACGCTGCGCGTCGGCACGATCCTGGATCCCGAGTTCGATCCGGCTGGGCCCGTTCGTGCGAAGCCTCGCCACTTCCTCGAAGAAGACCGAAGTCTTCCTCCGCTACGGCATGAGCGACGACGTGCTGGCCCAGATCGGCAGGGGCGAGCTGGACGTCGGATACTATATCGATGCCACGCCGCCCGAATGCCTGGCGTCGGGGATGCTGCCCGAACGCACCATCGACGATGGCAAGTTCCAGCTCACGGCGCTGATGCGCTACGACTACCGCGTGATCGCTCCTCGCGAATGGAGCGACAAGGTGCTCGGAAAGGACTGGGCCGACCTCATCGACCTGCCCTGGATTACGACGCCGCATGCCTCGGCGCATCGGAGGCTGATCGACGACGTTTTCCGGCCAATGGGGTCATTGCCGAAACGCGTCGCCTTCGCCGAACACGAAGACGCCATGATCGAGTTCGTCGAAGCCGGCAACTGCCTCAGCCTCGCCCGCGACTGCGTGCTCGACCGCATCACGCGCAACCGGAATTTCGTGATTGCCGACAAGGTGGCGCTGACTTGCGACCTCAGTTTCGCCTGCCTGACGTCGCGGCGCCACGAGCCGATCATCTCGCAGGCCTTCGCGGCCATGCAGGCGGTATGGGACCTGAAGCCGGGCGGCGCAGCGCCCGCGCCGATCGAAGCGGCACGATCGCGGAAAAGCGCCCGGAGATAGCCTGATCGGCTCAGATTTTGGCCGGGTCAGATTTTTTGGCCGGGTCAGGCTTTTTGGCTGAGTCAGACTTGCCATCGCAGATCGATTTCAGCGATCGCCATTCCTCTGGTGTCAGCAGCGGCGGCCCGCTTGCCGACCGGTCTTCCCGGCTCATCCGCGCCAGCCGGTCCTCGCTCAGGGGATGGGTGGAGATGATGGAGAGGCCCTTGCTCTCCTTTCCGGTGACCCGAAGCAGCAATTCCCCGGTCGGCTTCGCCGGCCGGCCCAGCCGGTGCATGACGTCGATGGCAAAATCATCGGCATTGGTCTCGGCCTCGCGCGAATGGGACGACGTCACCAGCGTGCGCGAGCCGAAGATCAGCGCGCTGGAGCCGGTGATGTCGCCGAACAACAGTCCGATCAGGAACGACGTGCTGCCGTCGCGGATCAGTCCGCGCATGCTGTCGCGATGCTTGAGATGGCCGAGTTCGTGGGCCAGCACGCCCGCGATTTCGTCGGCGTTGTCGGCCTTCGCCAGCAATCCGTCGAACAGATAGACCTTGCCGCCCGGCAGCGCGAAGGCATTGGGAATCGAACTCGACAGCACGCCCGACTGCACCGAGGTGTCGAGGCCGGCGGATTCGCGGATCGCAGTGACGAGCTTGACGAAGGCCTTCTGCCCAGCGGGGTTGTCGCAGACCTTGGCTTTGAACATCGTCTTGACCTGGCTGTCGGCGACGTCGCCGAGCCGCCGTTCGAACGCTTCGGGCACCAGCGGCGCGAGGCGATCGGCGATCAGCGGAAGTCCGAACAGCACCACGGCAACGATCGAAACCGCGGCCGCGAGCGACCAGCCGACAATGACGGCAACGCCGCGGCGGCCGGGCGTGTTGTCATCCAGTTTGGCGCAGCGTGCGACCAGTTCGGTCGCAAGCGCGTTGTCGCGAACCTCCAGCCGCGCCAGCGCAGGCGCGGTCAGGCAGCCGAGGCGCAGCATGCCCGACGGGCTGTCGGCGCGGCGGATGTCGGCATAGTCCCACACCGCCAGCGTCTGCTCGTCTTCGACTGATTTCGAGCCGGTCGGAGAAATGGAGCGTAACCGCGCGGCGCCGGCTCGACGTCCCGTCGAAATAGCGCCGCATTGGCCGGCGGTGTTTTCGAAATCTCTGGCGCGTCGCTATCCATGGTCATCACGACTTTGCCACTAGAATCCGCCGACATCGAGACCGTCGGCAAAGCCTTCGCCGAGCGCGTTGGCCAGATCGCCCCGCGCGGCAACGTTGGCCGCGGCCTCGAGGCCGCTGATATTGACCGAGCCCAGCACGATCACCCAGAGATCGCGCGTCAGATAGACCCGCATCACCACGTTCATCGCCAGCGCCAGCACCAGATAGCCCAGACCCGCCAGCACCAGCAGCGGAATGCTCCGCATCAATTCCGGCGTCTTGAAAAACTCCGTCAATCCCTCGCCGCTCATGCTGGCGACCAGCACCGCGCACAGGGCCAGATAGACCGCGAAGACAAGCCCAAGCAGGGCCATCCAGCCGATCACCTTCCAGTACAGCCCGATCAATGCGCTCTTCGGCAACGAGGATTCCAGACGCACGCCGCCGAACCGGATGCCGGACAGCCACCAGCGCCATTCGATGGCCTTGTATCCGGCGTAAACGAAGGGAGCGATCGGGATTATGTAGAGTGCGATCGGCGTGAGCAGCCACAGCCACCAGCCGCGCTTGAAGAACTCCCAGCCGCGCCCCTCGAAACTGCCCTGCAGGTCGCCGTAATGGGAATGGCGCATCTTGTAGCGTTCGAGCGCCGCAGCCCGCCATGGCAGTATCAGTCCGAGCGTGACGATCATCAGCAGGCCCCACAGCGACGCCTGCAGGGCATAGATCCAGCCCGAGCCGGTCATCCAGAAGCGCACGCCGCGCCACACCGTGCGCGTCATCCGGTAGCGCCGCGCGCGGTAGATCGCGAACTGCCCGAACAGATAGAAGAAGGCGATCAGGGGAATGCTGGCGAAGGCCTGAAGGCGCTCGGCCTCGAGGCCGATGAGAAAATAGCCGAGATAGATCGGCACCAGGATCGCGAGCGCGACCAGAAATCCGATCAGCAACTCCTTGCCGCGACCGGTATATTCGGCGGCATCGCCATCGACCAGCGTGTTGGACCAGAGATGGCGGCGGATGTCGGTGAGGAGCCAGAACCGATAGAAGCCGAGGGTGACGAGTTCCAGCGCGGCGCCGCGCTTGACCAGATCGAAGAACTCGCCGCGTTTGCCGGAAAACGCCACCGGCATCGGCGGCGGCACGGGCGAAGGCTGTGGTGGCGGCACCTGCGGGGGCCAGCTCATCTGGTTCATGATTCAACTCCAGCGCGACAGTAGCGGATCAAACCACAAATTTGTCGGCCGCTGTGTGACCCAAGTCCCACAGGAGGCATCGAAACGCGCTACAACCCTTGTTTGGTATCGGCGAAAAACAAAGCGTTCACGCTCTTCAGGGAAGTATGCACCCGCGCCTCACCAAAAAAATGGAGGTCCAGCATCGCCATAATAATACTTCAAGGTGAGCTCGCTTCGTTCCCGGGTTTCCTGCCTCTTCAGAATCAGTCCGGTCTCAGACGAAATCCAAAATTCAAGAAAATGGCGATCTGTCGCGCGATCTCCGTTAGCCGCGTAGTAGTACTCTACGACCTCGCCGTCCAACGCGGCTCGGCCGACTCCACGACAATTCACGTTCGTCAGAATTTCGCCTACATCCCCGATTTCCGTCGGGTTATGCGACCGCTCACCTGCGTTTTGTCGAAATACGCCTGCGGTGACGCTGCACTGGCCCTTCGCATCCCACTCTTTCTTGGTCATGGCTACGCGTACAGGCGTGCTCGCCTGCTTCGCCAGGGCATCTCTTATCGGCTTACAAGCGTCGGCCATGGCATCGGTCGAAACAAGAGCGACCAGCGCAACCAGGTACTTCACAACTCCCGATGCGAATAGCCCACGACGAACAATCACTTTGTGGCGGCCTCTCGTTGGCGGGAAAGCGTAGAAACCAGGCGTTTAGGAAATGTCATCCGACAACGATAAATTGAACACATTAAGGCGCCAGCGCGTTGGCTTTGACCACCTGCGTTGAGAGAGCCCCTCATCCCAACCTTCTCCCGCAAGAGCGGGGAGAAGGAGCGGAGGCTACGCCGATTTTTCGAACAGCTCGCGACCGATCAGCATGCGGCGGATTTCGCTGGTGCCGGCGCCGATTTCATAGAGCTTGGCGTCGCGCAGCAGCCGGCCGGTCGGATAGTCGTTGATGTAGCCGTTGCCGCCGAGCAGCTGGATGGCATCCAGCGCACATTGGGTGGCTTTTTCCGCGGCGTAGAGAATCGCGCCTGCCGCGTCCTCGCGCGTGGTCTCGCCGCGGTCGCAGGCTTTTGCCACCGCATACACATAGGCGCGCGAGGCGTTCATCGTCGTGTACATGTCGGCGAGCTTGCCCTGCACCAGTTGGAAGGTGCCGATCGGCTCGCCGAACTGCTTGCGCTCATGCACATAAGGCAACACCACGTCCATGCAGGCCTGCATGATGCCGATCGGACCCGCCGCCAGCACCGCGCGCTCATAGTCGAGGCCACTCATCAGCACGTTGACGCCGCGGCCGACCTCGCTGAGCACGTTCTCCTCCGGCACCTCGCAATCCTCAAACACCAGTTCGCAGGTGTCGGAGCCGCGCATGCCGAGCTTGTCGAGTTTTTGCGCGGTGGAAAATCCCTTCATGCCCTTTTCGATGATGAAGGCGGTCATGCCGCGCGGGCCGGCGTTGAGGTCGGTCTTGGCGTAGACCACCAGCGTATCGGCGACGGGGCCGTTGGTGATCCACATCTTGTTGCCGTTCAGCACAAAGCGGTCGCCCTTCTTGTCGGCGCGGGTCTTCATCGACACCACGTCGCTTCCGGCGCCGGGCTCCGACATCGCCAGCGAACCGACATGCTCGCCCGAGATCAGCTTCGGCAGGTATTTCCGCTTCTGCGCCTCGCTGCCGTTGCGGCGGATCTGGTTGACGCAGAGGTTGGAATGCGCGCCGTAGGACAGGCCGACCGCGGCCGACGCCCGCGACATCTCTTCCACCGCGATGCAGTGCTCGAGATAGCCCAAGCCGGTGCCGCCATATTCTTCTTCCACCGTGATGCCGTGCAGGCCGAGCGCGCCGATCTTCGGCCAGAGGTCGCGCGGGAACTGGTTGCTGCGGTCGATTTCGGCGGCGCGCGGCGCGATTTCGTTCTGCGAAAACGCATGCACCGTCTCGCGGATCGCATCCGCGGTCTCGCCGAGATCGAAGTTGAACATCCGAAATGCGTTGGGAATCATGGCCGCCTCCCGGCGAATTAAACGTTGTTTCAAACAGCCTTATTCTTCGAGGATACACTTGTCACGAGGCGAAATGCGCCGGAGCCGCCCAAGGCCGGGACCGGCGTCGATGCGGCCAAATACACCCAACTCGTCCTTGCGCCGGCGCTCGGCTCGGGATGTAATAGGGTAAAACATCGCCCCTCCGGCATGCTCCGGCGGGGCAACCGTCAGGGAGGTGCTCATGCACGGAACCATCGATCTCGCCGGAGATTCCCATCAGCGGGCCGCGCGCGAAAGAGCTCAGTCGATTCCGCTCGATGATTTCGACGTCAGCAATCCGGAGCTGTTCAAAACCGACTCGTTCTGGCCGTATTTCGACCGGCTGCGCCGGGAAGACCCGGTGCATTACTGCAAGGACAGCATGTTCGGGCCGTATTGGTCGGTGACCAAATACAACGACATCATGGACGTCGAGACCAACCACGCCGTGTTCTCGTCGGCGTCCTTGCTTGGCGGCATCACCATTCGCGACGTCGCGCCGGACCTGCGCCGCGAGAGTTTTATCGCCATGGACCAGCCGCGCCACTCCGCGCAGCGCAAGACCGTGGCGCCGATGTTCACGCCGACGCATCTCGATCAGCTCGCGATCAACATCCGCAAGCGTTCCGCCGAATGCCTCGACAACCTGCCGAAGAACGAGGTGTTCGACTGGGTCGACCAGGTGTCGATCGAGCTCACCACGCAGATGCTCGCCGTGCTGTTCGACTTCCCCTGGGAAGACCGCCGCAAGCTGACGCGCTGGTCCGACATCGCGACCACGCTTCCCGGCCCCGGCGGCCTCGTCGCCACTGAGGAAGAACGCCAGGCCGAGCTGATGGAATGCGCGACCTATTTCGCCCGCCTCTGGAAGGAGCGCATCAGCCAGCCGCCGAAGAGCGACCTGTTGTCGATGATGGCGCATAGCGACGCCACCCGTGACATGGACCCGAAGAACTTCCTCGGCAATCTGATCCTGTTGATCGTCGGCGGCAACGACACCACCCGCAACACGCTGTCGGGCAGCATCTATGCCCTGAACAAGAATCCGGACCAGTATCGCAAGCTACGCGACAATCCGGAACTGATCGACAGTTTCGTGCCAGAGGTGATCCGCTGGCAGACGCCGCTGGCCCACATGCGCCGCACCGCACTCGCTGACATCGAGTTCCGCGGCAAGCAGATCAGGAAGGGTGACAAGGTCGTGATGTGGTACGTTTCGGGTAACCGTGACGAGGACGTGATCGACCGCCCCTACGACTTCATCATCGACCGTGCCCGGCCGCGCACCCACGTTTCCTTCGGCTTCGGCATCCACCGCTGCGTCGGAATCAGGCTGGCCGAGCTACAACTAAAGATTATATGGGAAGAAATTCTCAAGCGTTTCGAGAATATTGAGATGGTCGCTGAACCCAAGCGGGTGTATTCGAGTTTCGTCAAAGGCTACGAAACCCTGCCGGTCCGCATCGCCGGCTAAACCCTGAGCCTTCACTGGGATGACCGAAAAATGAACGTCCTGACATCAATCAGAGCCGACAAGAAAGAGCTTCTGCGCGCCGCGCGCGAAGAGGCCTATTCGACGCCGCTGAAGGATTTTCATCCCGGTGCGCCAAGACTGTTCCAGAACGACACGCTGTGGCCGTGGTTCGAGCGGCTGCGCAAGGAAGAGCCGGTGCATTACTGCACCAACTCGCCGATCGAACCTTACTGGTCGGTCACCAAGTACAACGACATCATGCATGTCGATACCAATCACGGCACCTTCTCCTCCGACTCGACACTCGGCGGCATCTCGATCCGTGACGTGCCGCCCGGCTACGACTATCCGAGCTTCATCGCGATGGATCAGCCGCGGCACTCGGCGCAGCGCAAGACGGTGTCGCCGATGTTCACGCCGACGCATCTGGATGAGCTGGCAAAACTGATCCGCGAGCGCTCGCAAAAGGTGCTGGACGACCTGCCGCGCAACGAGACCTTCAACTTCGTCGAGCGCGTCTCGATCGAACTGACCACGCAGATGCTGGCGACGTTGTTCGATTTCCCGTGGGAGGAGCGCCGCAAGCTGACGCGCTGGTCCGACGTCTCGACCGCGCTGCCCAAGAGCGGCGTCGTGGAATCGCCCGAGCAGCGGCGCCAGGAGATGGACGAGTGCTACGCCTATTTCTCCAAACTCTGGAACGAGCGCGTCAACGCGCCGCCGCGCAACGATTTGCTGTCGATGATGGCGCATAGCGACGCGACGCGGCACCTGGATCCCGACAATCTGATGGGCAACATCATCCTGCTGATCGTCGGCGGCAACGACACCACCCGCAACACCATGAGCGGCTCGGTGCTGGCGCTGAACGAGCATCCGGACCAGTACCAGAAGCTGCGCGACAATCCCACGCTGATCGACACCATGGTGCCGGAAGTGATCCGCTGGCAGACGCCGCTCGCCCACATGCGCCGCACCGCCTTGGTCGACACCGAGATCGGCGGCAAGAAGATCAAGAAGGGTGACCGCGTCGTGATGTGGTACGTCTCGGGCAACCGCGACGAGGAAGGCATCGAGCATCCCGACGAGTTCATCATCGACCGCGCCCGGCCCCGCACCCATCTGTCGTTCGGCTTCGGCATCCACCGCTGCGTCGGCATGCGGCTCGCCGAGCTGCAGTTGAAGATCGTGTGGCAGGAAATGCTGAAACGCTTCGACCGCATCGAAGTGGTCGGCGAACCGAAGCGGGTCTATTCGAGTTTTGTGCGCGGCATCGAGCAGCTGCCGGTGCGCATTCCGGGGTGAACCGCGAGCTCAAGCCGCCTGATCTTGCGGAAGCGGTCCGCGCCAAGGGCCATCAATCCTGAATGGTCGGCGGACGTTCGCTTCAGTGCGCATTCCGAACTCAAGTCGGACATCGCGTGGCAAAAGAGCTTTTGCACGCTATTCTGCGGAAATTGCCAGATTTTCGAGAGGGGCCGTCAGGCGGCAAACGAGTCCGGTTGAGCCATACGACACTTCCACGGAGCCTCCGAAATCGTCCTGTAGTACCCGGGAAATGAGGCGCGAACCAAAGCCCACACCGGTGGGTTCCGACACAGGCGGGCCACCAAACTCCCGCCAGACGAAAACGAATTTTGGCTCACCCTCCTGATCTTCGGATGTCCATGTAATCGACACGTGGCCGCTCGCCACAGTCAGAGCGCCGTACTTCAAAGCGTTGGTCGCAAGCTCGTGGATCGCCAGGGACAGAGCGAGAGCCTGCCGGGATTTGACAATAAGTGGAGGACCCGAGACCGTAAACCGGTCTTCGCCCGTTCTATAAGGGGTCAGGGCGGTGCTGATCACGTCCTGAAGGGGCGCTGCAGCCCAGTTTGCGGCGGTAAGCAGGTCGTGCGCCCGTCCGAACGCAGCCAGTCGTCCTTGATACTTTTCGAGATCGGCTTTGCTCGCTTCGCCGCGAAATGTCTGAGTGGCCACGGCGCCAAGTACGGTAAGCGTGTTCTTGACCCGATGCTTGAGCTCCTCATTGATGAGGTTCAGCGCTTCCCTTGCCATGTGCTCGGACGTGACATCCTTGCAGACGACAAGCACGCCGCCCACTTTGCCGTCGACATCGATTGGACCAAAGCCATAGGTCCACCAGACATCCTCGCGACGACCGTGACGCGTTACCGGTACCAGTTGGTCCTCATGCCAGGTCGCCCCATGGCCCGCCATGACGTACTCGATCTGGGGGCCAATGATGTCCCATATCTCATCCCAGCACTCGCGGCCCCGTGCTCCCAAGGCGCTTGGATGCCTTTCGGGCCCCATCGTCTCGCGGTATGCATCGTTATAGAACTGGATGAGTTCCGGTCCCCACCAGATGAACATCGGGTGACGCGAGGTGAGAACGAGCCGCACGGTAACCCGAAGGCTTTGCGGCCATGTTTCCGGAGAGCCGAGCGCCGTTTTTGACCAGTCGAAGCCCCGCGTCAAAGCGCCCAGCTCGCCGCCGCCCGCCAGGAAGTCGCCGACTGTGTCCCCGTCCATACGCACGCAACCTCGCTCAGGCGCCCGTCGCCCAGCCTATCGCCAGAGTTCCGCAAAGTGCAATGTCCCCTTTGGGTCCGTGCACGCGATAGGGCAGCCAGCCTCCTCCAGCGCCCACTCGCCCTGAGGTCGCGCGTCTCGCCGAATACTTGCCGATGAACGCGACCGAAGCCAGAGAGGGTGATCATCCGACGATGCCCGCCTGAGGTGTGACGCTCGCCCATCCAACCCCTATCCTCGTCAACAGTTCCCAAACTCAGGGCGCGAGCGACGCAACCTCGCCTGCTTCGGTCACCAGCAGACATCGGCGCTCGTGGCCGGCTCAGCCGCTCCCACAACAACGTGATGGCGCATTTTTCGTCGGTCATCGATTGGAAAGAAGTGCGGTAAACGCGCTACTTATTGGAATCCGTTACCAGGCAGCGCCCTTTAGCCGCCTTATTTTGGGATAATTTGTGCCTTCAAGAAGCGTAACTTGGGGCGCTAAGAAGTAAGAAAAATCGATCGTGGGAGGCGCGCCAATGAGTGGGCCGAAAAGTTTCGTTTGGGCATCCCTCGCTTGTGACCCTCGACTGACTGCGCATTTACAGGATTACGCTTCGGCCGAGACATAGCCGATGACCGCCATGGCGACATCGGGTGCTGGTGGCGCACGTCTTGATCGCGGCGGCCGGATTGCGTTGTCCGGCAGATCGGGACTTTCTTGCGTTCGGACTGGTTGCTGTTGGGCTTTGGCTGATGCCCGGCTTCGCCGCGGCAGGTGACGCGCTGCAGGTGACGAACGCCCGGGTGCCGGCATCCGACGAAATTGGTATCGATCTCCCGCTTGTGATGACGATCAGGAACGATGCGGCCGAAGCCGACGCCATACTGCGCGTCCGCTGTCCGTTTGCGAATTTCTCCGAAAAGCACACCGTCGATCGCGGCGAAGGCGCGCCCGCCATGCGCGAGATCAAGTCCATTCCGATCCCGGAGAACAAGACGATCGAACTCAAGCGCGACGGATATCACGTCATGCTGCTGCAGACGCGGCAGAAGCTCGTCGATGGCGAGACGTTTACATGCGCCGTCGTTTTCCAGAAAGCCGGAACCAAGGAAACGGAGGTGCAGGTTTCACGAACGCCCTGATCGCGACAGCGGACCGGAGAGTCCGCTGAACAAAAGGCTTCTCAGCTGAACGCCCGGATGTGCCGGACGCTCGATCCAGCATGAACTGCCAAAAGGGAGGTTATAACTCATGGAGCGATTCTCAGGTCACTCAAGCACCTTCACGCGGGCGCGCCTGCTCGCCTTTGCAGTTGCAGCCGGAGGCATGATGGCTGCATTGCCAGTCTCCGCTGCAGACCAGGTCAATCAGGAACGGCTGCTCAACGTCGACAAGGAGCCGGGCAACTGGCTTCACCATCATCAGAATTACTCGGCTCACCGGTTCTCCACGTCTGAAGGAGATCAACCGCGATAACGTGAAGAATCTGAAGGTCGCCTGGACCATGCACCTCGGCGGCATCGAAGGCGGCGGCATCTGGAGCCATGGCGGGCTGGAAGGCACGCCGATTGCCGAGAACGGCTTTCTCTACGTCACCGATGGATGGGGTTCGGTCTACAAGATCGATGCGCATGGTGGCCGCGGCATGCTGGTCTGGAAGATGGATCCCAAGACGGACCGTGACTGGGCTGGTGCTGTGGCGTGCTGCGGCGTCGACAACCGCGGCGTCGCGCTGTGGGGTGATCTCGTCATTTCCCATACGCTTGATGGCCGGCTGATCGCGACCAACAAGGAAACCGGCCAGGTCGCCTGGCAGCGTACCGTCGCCGATCCGGACAAGGGCGAGGTGATCACCGGCGCGCCGTTGATCGTCAAGAACATGGCGATCACGGGCGTGGCCGGCGCGGAGTACGGCATCCGTGGCTGGATCGCCGCCACCGACCTCTCGACCCAGAAGGAGGTCTGGCGCACCCATACAATCCCGGGCAAGGGCGAGCCCGGCAGCGAAACCTGGAAAGACAGCAACAACGCGGCCGCCGCCGGCGGCGGTTCGACCTGGGTAACCGGCACCTACGATCCCGCAACCGACACCATCATCTGGGGCACCGGCAATCCCGGACCGGACTGGGATAACGCCTATCGGCCCGGCGACAACCTTTATACCGACAGCTCGCTGGCCCTTGACGCCACAACCGGCAAGATCAAGTGGCACTATCAGCACACGCCAAACGACCCCTACGACTACGACAGCGTGGCGGAAAACGTGCTGGTCGATATCCCCGGGCCCAGTGGTCCGCGGAAGCTCGCGCTCGAGGCGGACCGCAACGGCTTCGCCTATGCGATCGATCGCACCACTGGCAAGTTCGTCTGGGGCCTCCCGTTCGTCAAGAAAGTCACATGGACCAAAGGGCTCGACGCGGAGACCGGCAAGCCGATCGAGTATGACCCGAACAAGTCCGTGCAGACTTATGTCACGTCGGTGACGCCAAGCCGCACCAACATGGAAACCGACATCTGCCCCGGCAACATGGGCGGCAAGAACTGGCCGCCGACGGCCTACAATCCGGATCTGAAGCTCTGGTACATCCCGGTGATCGAGAGCTGCAATCGCATCAAAGTTGAGGTGATGACGCCGGACAAACTGAAACCGCGGGAGTTCTGGACCGGCGGTGGCCCGAGCCAGCCATTCAAGATCACCGGCAGCGTGACTGCGATCGATGTGACTACCGGCAAGATCGCCGGAAAAATGGAAACGCCGTTCCCCAATCTGGGCGGCATGCTTGCGACTCCCGACCTCGTCTTCACCGGTCAGCCATCCGGCGAAGTGATGGCGCTTGACGCCAAGTCATTGCAGAAGCTCTGGGAGTTCAACACGGGCGGCGGCGTCAACGCACCGCCGATGACCTTTACGGTCGATGGCAAACAGTACGTCGCCATTCTGGTCGGCCTGGGCGGCGCCTGGGACAAGTGGTTCATCGATTCGACGCCCGAATTGAAGAAGATACAGCCGGGATCGATGCTCTACGTATTCGCACTCTGACATCCCACAAAACGGAGGGTCCGCCAACCGCGGGCCCTCCCGCTTCTTCGACAAGAGATGCAATGATGATCTTCAACAAATTCCCGGCGGCATGCATGCTGCTCGTGAGCGTCGTGAGTTTTTCGATGCCAGGCGCTGCTTACGGCCAGTCGGCGCAAGCGCCAGCTTCGGATCCGACCATTGCCGGCAAGGCAGTGTTCAGCAAGGCCAATTGCATGGGCTGCCATAAATGGCACGGCAATGGCGGCGGCGGCTACGGCGGTGATGCGCTGTCGCTGCGCAAGACCGAGCTGACGCGGGACCAGATCATTGAAACCGTCGGCTGCGGGCGGCCGGGCACCGCGATGCCGTTCTTTATACGCGGCGCCTACGATGAGGTGAAATGCCACGGCATGAACCGCCAGGACGCGGGGGCACAGATGCCGCCCGAGGGCGGAACGTTTCTACGGACGAAGGATATCGAAGCCGTCGCCGACTATGTGATCGCCCACATCAAGGGAGCCGGCGAACCCACTTACGCGGAATGCGTCGCCTTCTTCTCAAACACGTCGCGGGTATGCGACGTCTACAAGAAGCAGCCAGAAGTGATGCGACCGCCAGCATGGGGAAGGGCCAGTGATGCGCAGACTGAAGCTGCCGGGAGTTCTTGCTGCGGGCCTGCTTGCCTGGCAGGCGGTCGCGCTTGCGAGCTCTCCGGCACGGACGGAAGAATTCAGCGGCAACGATCTGCGTGACATTCGCCTCGGAATGGCTGCGGCCGAGCTGGCGGAGTCCGGTTACGTCGACTTCTACTGCGCGGCGGATCCGAAGCGCACATTGGCTGGATGGAAGAACTGGCGTGACTGTCCTGCCGACGCGGGCGGGACACGGGCGATCCGATTTGGTTACGATCCGTCGACCAGTCGGGACGGCACCATGGTGGCGGGTCATCCGGCGATCCTGACCTTGGTGATCGACGATACCGGGCACGTTGCCGGTTTGCAGATCGAGACCGATCCGAAGGCGCGTCTCTATATCCGGAAGAAGGCGTTTCTCCTGGGGCTCCAGGCCAAGTCGCGCTACGGCTCGGACGGCTGGGCATGCACCGAGGGCCAGCCGGGTGCAGGAGACCAGCCAGTGGGAGGCGTCTACCTCAAGGAGCGCTGCACCAAGACGATTAGTGGCCGTTCGCTCGTTGTCGACCGCAACCTGTTCCGCCGGCCCGATCAGGACAGCAAGAGTTTTGTCGACGAAACTCGAATCCGCATCCTGCGAGCCAAGAATTAGCAGATCTCAATGATGCGGATACGGTGCTGAATTTGCGGGTTCCCATCATCGACACGGCGCGGAAATAACCGGAAAGCAGAATACCGATCCTTCCCCACTCTAATATGTAGCGCACAACGGGCTTGCTTCAAGACCCGCCTCATCCCGTAGAACCGCTGGCCGAAGCACAACCTGCGGGGTCACGAAATGAGTGCATTGTTGTCGACGAGCGGTTCGCGCGTGGCCGAGTTGGCCGCGGAAACGACTGGGGTGGCGATGACCAGGCATGCGGTGGTGATCGCCGGAGGCGGTCCGACAGGGCTGATGCTGGCGGGCGAGCTGGCGTTGGCGGGCGTCGACGTCGCCATTGTCGAGCGGCGCGCCAGCCAGGACCTCGCCGGCTCGCGCGCGGGCGGTCTGCACGCACGCACCATCGAGGTGCTCGATCAGCGCGGAATCGCCGATCGGTTCCTCTCGCAGGGACAGGTGCATCCAGGTCGTGCACTTCCACGATCCCGCTGGACATCAGCGACTTTCCCACCCGGCACAACTACGTCCTCGGGCTGTGGCAGAACCACATCGAGCGCATCCTGGCCGAGTGGGTCGGCGAGCTGGCGGTGACGATCTATCGCGGACGTGACGTGACGGGTTTCGCGCAGGACGACACCGGCGTCGACGTCGCGCTCTCCGACGGCCGGTCGCTGCGGGCGGAGTATCTCGTCGGGTGCGACGGCGGCCGCAGCCTGATCCGCAAGGCAGCCGGCATCGAGTTCCCCGGATGGGATCCGACGACGAGCTGGCTGATCGCCGAGGTCGAGATGGCCGAGGAGCCGAAGTGGGGGTTTCACCAGGATGCGCTCGGCATCCATGGCGATCGGCAAGGCGGAGAATGGCGGGTCGGCCCGGGTCGTGCTGACCGAACCGCAGCTGCGACTCGACAGCGAACCCACACTGCGCGATGTCAGCGAGGCGCTCGTCGCCGTCTACGGGACCGACTTACGGGATCCACAGTCCCACCTGGATCTCCAGGTTCACCGACATGACGCGCCAGGCCGCCGCCTACCGCGACCGACGCGTCCTGCTGGCCGGCGACGCCGCGCACGTGCATCCCCCGGTGGGTGGACAGGGCCTCAACATCGGCGTGCAGGATGCGGTGAATCTGGGATGGAAGCTGGCCCAGGTGGTCAAGCGGACATCGCCGGAAAGCCTCCTCGATACCTATCACGCCGAGCGCCACCCGGTCGCTGCCCGCGTGCTGCGCAACACGATGGCGCAGGTCGCGCTTCGCCGCACGGACGACCGCACCAAGGCCCTGGGCGACACCGTTTCCGAGCTCCTCGGCATGGACGAGCCTCGCAGACGAATCGCCGCGGAGATGTCCGGTCTGGGCATTCACTACGACCTCGGCGAGGGACACCCGCTGCTCGGACGCCGCATGCCCGATCTCGACCTGGTCACCGCCAACGGCCCGCTGCGGGTCTTCACCCTGCTGCACGATGCCCGGCCGGTGCTGCTCAACCTCGGTGAGCCCGGCGGCTTCGACATCACGCCATGGGCAGATCGGGTTCAGTTGATCGACGCCAGATACGATGGCGCGTGGGAGCTTCCGGCGATCGGCGCGGTCACTGCTCCCACCGCCGTGTTGATTCGGCCCGACGGATATGTGGCCTGGGTGGGAGACCTGACCCAGCTGGGGCTCGCTGACGCGCTGACCACCTGGTTCGGACCGCCTGCTGCGGCGTAGCGCACGGGTTTGCCTGTGCCCTCTCGTTGATCGCGAGCTGGTGCCGACGTCACTTCCAGCCGTTGGGTGGCAGCGGGGTGGCCCCAGCTCGATCATAGACCGAGAGGGGCCACGTTGGAGGTTGGACCTTCAAACCTTGAAGAAGGTCGCAAGGTAGAGCACGGCAGCCAGAACGACGGTGACGCCGATGACTGTTAAGGCGGCCTGTTTGGTTGAAACGTCGTGCATATCAACGCCTCCCTTCATTTGGACACGCCTAGTATCGTCAAGGACCGTTTGTTGTGGCCGGGCGTTTGAAACTCGATGGCTTGGCCAACCGACAGGCCAATCAACGCAGCTCCGACCGGCGTAAGAACCGAGACGCGCTTTAGCGTTATGTCCGCTTCGTGGGGATATACCAACACCACGTCCCGGACTTCACCGGTCTTGTCATCGCAGTACCGCACCTGCGAGCCCATGCGGATCACGCCGTGCAGATCGGAATTGTCCGCCACCACGCTTGCGCGCTCCATCTCCTGTGCAAGGAAATGGGCCACGCGCGGGAAGAGCATTGCGCTCGAACTGGCCAGGGCGTTTAGACGCCTGGCCTCATCCTCCATCACCGTGATGGGCGGCAACACGATCTCAGGCTTGCTCTTGCGATTAGTCTTGCTCATTACCTTCTCTCCCTTCCTAAGCGGTTGATGGTTTCCGGATCATCGTCATCAAGGAGCCTTTTGCCCTTGACCACCGGATTGCAAAACAGCGCCCCGACAACATCATTCGGATCACCTCGACTGACGCGCTCGATCCTGACGACGTTGGTGCGCCCGGCGGTGAAGAAGGGGATTTCGCTTCCGACCTTCAGCCCCACCAAGGCTGCGCCCAACGGTGACATCACGGGGATTTGGGTTCGCTCGGACGTGTAGTCTTCGGGGTACACCAGTTGCCTCGTCTCGCGAGGGAAGCCCCAGGTGATCCAGAACGTCACCCACGAACCCATGGTGACAATGCTGTCCAATCTGGCCGCCCGATCAGGGACGATTTCCGCACGGTTGATCTCACTCAACAGAAAACGAGCGTCCACGTCGCCTTGATCTGCGCCCACCTGCGCGAGCCGTTCCAGGCGCCGATGGTCAGACGCCGGAAGAGTGACCTCCGGGATAGACGGGTTGTTCACGACATGCCTCCTTGCTTGGCTTCCCTCGCGGGAGAGCCACACACCAAATCTGTTTGATGAAGGAAGGGGGTATCCGGACGGCAACAGCTACCGTCCGGCTAAGCTCCTGCTTGGAGCCGTCCGGCGTGTAAACAATGCCGCGCAATGCGCGGATCGATGTCAAGGACGTGTGTCATGTCGTAGTGAACATAGGACCTTCCGCCGCGCCCTGCATCGCGACCAAAGAGCGCACATCCCGTCAGGATGTCCCTAGGCCGGCGCCACGCGCCGCCAGAACGCATCGAAGACGATGCTATCGAAGAAGGCGTGTGCCCGCACAAGGCATTCGTCTTTCATCTCCAGGAACCAGGCGTAGGTGTTCGAATAGATCTCGCCGTCGCGCGTCGGTCCGCTGGCATCAAAGAAAGCGATCACGGTGTCGCCCTCGGCGGCTCGCGAGGTCGTGCCACACCTCATGACGGCCGCGAACGTGTCGATCTGGCAAAGATTCATGCTCGTAGCCCCTACCTTTAGTCCTCCGCCAACGAGAACTGTGGCATCCGGCTACTGGCTAAAATATCAAAATTAACACTACGAAAAATGAGGAGCTCGCGACAAGATGTCCGCTGATGGCCATTCGCAATCCAAACTGAACCTTGCAGCCGATGTGCGGTTTACCCCTGGTAGCGAGCAGCTTCGGCCCAACAGCAACCGGCCAGTCCAGTCGCCTGTTGCGCCGGCCGTGCCCCTGCCGGCGCGGCAAGTGACCAGGCGGCGACGACGCTATCCGATTATCCGATCTCGAGGATCCTCCCCTCGGCGTCGCCCGCACGAAAGCCCTCGGTCCTCGGGTGTCCGGTGCGCTCGTGAACGTGCGACGTTGGCGTCCTGTCGATCAGAAGACTGAGCAGCTCGGGGCGGCTATAGTGGCCGCGCGCGTCCATCAGCCTCTTGCGGGCGTCGATCTGCGCGAAATCCAGATCTGCGATCACTTCGCCTTCGCCGGCCTTCAGAGGCTCGCCGATGATCTGACCGTCGGGGCCGATGATGGCAGTGAAACAGCCGCCGGAAATCGGCCCAACAGGACCACCAGTATCCTTCGCGATCTGGGCCTGCTGATCGGGATCGAGCCACGCCGTCGCGCTGATCACGAAGCAGGCGGATTCGAGCGCGTGCTGACGAACATTTATTTCTGTCTGCTGCGCGAACAGGGGACCGAAGATCGATCCGGGATACATCGCGGAATGGATCTGTTCGCCATCGGCAATCAGCGCATAGCGCGCCAAAGGCAGGTAGTGCTCCCAGCAAGCGAGCTGTCCAATGCGTCCAACCGCACTGTCGACGGCGCGCAGGCCCGTGCCGTCGCCCTGCCCCCAGATCATCCGCTCGTGATAGGTCGGCATGATCTTGCGGCGGCGCTGGATGAGCGAGCCGTCCGCGTCGAAAAGAAGCTGCGTGTTGTAGATCGATCGGCCGTCGCGCTCATTGACGCCAATCGAGACGACCATGTTCGCTTCCCTCGCAGCCTCACCAATCGCATCGGTCTCGGGCGACGGGACCGTGACCGACTCCTCGAGCAGACGCTGATGCTCCTTGCCGAGAGCGAATGCCGGCTGCACGAAGGAGAAGTACGGGTAGTAAGGAATGATGGTCTCGGGGAAGGTCGCGAACCGGACGCCCTGTCTGCCCAGCTCACGGATTTTCTTCACGATCTTTTCGACGGTGCCGGCGCGGCTATACAGCACGGGGCTGATCTGCACAGCGGCCGCTTTGACGATGGTGCTCATTTCAGTCTCCCCGTCAGCTTGACGTTTCAGTCAGGACTTCAAATTTCACGAACAGGCAGGCCGCGCCTGTTCCTACTCCCCGAGCGCGGCCTGCGGCGTGTTCCGAAAACTGATTGCCATGCGATTGTAAGCATTCATCAAACCGATCGCGATCGTGAGGTCCACGAGCTCTCGCTCGTCGAACACGGCGCGGGCGGCCTGATACGCTTCATCCGGCACGTTGGTCTCTGCGATGCGCGTCACCGTTTCCGCCCAAGCAAGGGCGGCGCGTTCGCGCTCGTCGAACAGATGGCCGGCTTCCCTCCACGCCTGCACCAGCGCGAGCTTTTCGATCTTCAGTCCCTTCTTGAGCAGGTCGCGCGTGTGCATGTCGAGGCAGTAAGCGCAGTTATTTATCTGCGACACGCGCAGATAAACCAGGTCAACCAGCACCGCAGGAAGCTTGCTCTGCAAGATGTAACCGTAGACACCGCCCAGCGCTTTCACGCCGGCTGGTGCGATCTGATCGTAGTCGAGACGTTTACTCATTTTTTGCTCCTTGATGACGAGTTTTATTTGACAGGCCACCCGCTGCCGTAACCTCTGGCACACGGGTGGTCTTTATCCACGGTGCTCACCGGCGAACCACGGTCTTCAGCGAGTCGACGAATACCCAGAAGGAGGCGGCGAACAGCCCGACGTCCTTCAGGAGGAACTGACCCGGCGCGACCGAGATCGCGGGCAGCCCGAGCTCCGGCACGACGACGCCCGGGGTCGAGATCATGAAGCTGAGGGTCGTGACGAAGAATCCGGCCGAGAGAAGACCGCCGGCTGCGGAAAAGATCGGGCTCGCCAGTCTGAGGGCGATCAGCAGCCCGATGCTGAGTTCGATGAAGCCGAGGAAGGTGGAGAAGCCGCGGACCGAAAACAGCGCATAGAACCAGCTCAGCAGCGGGCTGTTCTCCACCAGCGGCACCAGCCCCTGGGCCTCGTAGTCGGTGAACTTCATCCCGCCGAACCAGGCGTAGATGATCGCGAGCGACATGTAGAGGCCTATCCGGCTGATCGGCTCCGCATAGGCGAGCAGGCGCTCGGCATGATCGCGCCACGCGGCGATTGTGTCCCTTGCCAGAACCGATATCGGGACCTGGGTAGCGATGTGTGATATGGCAACTTCCGTTTTCATGGTACCTCTCCTTGTTCACCGGACGTGTGAAAGACTGCCGTCGAGCAACAACTCGACGGTCTCGGCACATCCAGCTGGATGCCGAGAAGTACGTCGGGGGCCTTGGCCGCCCGGCGATTGGTGCGTTGGCCGTCGCTTAGGCGCCCACGCTTTCATGCTTGTGCGAGGTGTAGCGAGGCGCCGGGATAGCGCTCGAGAGCTTGCTCGACATCGCGCGGCGCGCCGTCTCATGACGATCCCACTCTGACTTGTCCGCCAGCGACGGGATGGTCACGGTCTCGCCAAGGTCGAGACCGGCGAGCGCGGCATCGACCATGTCATCGGCCGACATCACGATCTGTGCCGGAAGCTGATGAACCGGCATGCCGGCCACGTCCCAGAATTCGGTAGCCGTGGCGCCCGGCAGCACCGCCTGCACGCGTAAGCCCTTGTCGGCGAGCTCGTGAACGAGCGAGTGGCTGAACGCGAGCACGAACGCTTTGGTGCCGCCATAGACACCGTTCAGCGCCTCCGGCGCGATCGCGACAATCGACGCAATGTTGATGATCGTGCCGTTGCCGCGGGCGACAAATCCCGGGACCGCCGCATAGGTCAGCCGCGTCAGCGCGGTGACGTTCAGGCGGATCATGTCTTCCATCTTGTCAACGTCGGAAGCGGCCAGCGGGCCTGCAGCGCCGACGCCTGCGTTGTTGACCAGCAGGGAGATGCCGGCATTGGTCCGGAGGATGTCCTCAACACGTTGCAGGTCTGCCGGGGAAGTGAGATCGGCTTCGACCGTCTCCACTTTCCGGCCCGTTTCGTTGGTGAGCCGGCGCGCCAGCGACGCGAGCCGCTGATTGTTGCGCGCCACAAGAATGAGATCGTGGCCGCGCTTCGCCAGACGATCGGCGTAGATCGCACCGATGCCGGTTGATGCGCCGGTGATAAGGGCAGTGCCTTTGGCCTGGGTCATATCCATCTCCGCTGGTTGGTCGAATTCGTTGCTTGCCCCGACGAATAGGCCCTTCCGGAAATGATGGGTATCTGGCAAAATCGAGATGCATCCTTCCAAAAAATGGAAGCATCCGATGGACCGTCTTGAAGGCATGTCGATTGTGTTGGCGGTCGCGGAGGCCGGAAGCCTGTCGGCTGCGGCCCGCCGGCAGAAAATGCCGCTGGCCACCGTGAGCCGAAAAGTATCCGAGCTGGAAGCGCACCTGCGCACCAAGTTGTTCAACCGGTCGAGCCGCGCACTTGTCCCGACGGACGCAGGGCTCTCCTACATTGCCGCCGCAAAGCGAATCCTTGCCGATGTGGCCGAGACCGAACGCGCCGCCTCCGGCGAGTATTCGACACCGCGCGGAGAGCTGACCGTGTCGGCGCCCTTTGCGTTTGGCCGATTACACCTGGTGCCGGTGCTGGCGGAGTTCGTGGCGATGTTTCCGGAGGTGGACATTCACCTCGATTTGCTGGATCGGCCGGCCAACCTTCTGGAGGAGCATGTCGATGTCGCGCTTCGGCTCGGGCCCCTCGCCGACAGCAGCCTGATTGCGATCCGGATTGGAGAAATCCGCCGCGTGCTGTGCGCGAGTCCGGCGTATCTGAAAGCCCGCGGGACGCCCACCTCCCCTGACCACCTCTCCAAGCACGACTGCATCAGTTTCCTGCAGTTCCAGTCATCAACCACATGGACATTCAAAAGAGACAAGATCGAATATGTTGTGCCGGTGCGGTCGCGACTCGTATTGAACAGCCTTGAATCGACCTGCGAAGCCGCGCGCGCGGGTATGGGGATCGCAGCGGTGTTCTCCTATCAACTTGCAGAATTGGTCAAATCCGGAGAGCTCGCGCTGCTGCTGCGAGATTTCGAGCCGCCGCCGTTACCCGTCAGCCTTGTGTATCCGCCCAACCGCTTTATGCCGGTCAAGTTGCGCGCCTTCCTGGACTTCGCAGTACCACGCCTCAAGGCACGCGTTGGCGATCTGCCGAAAGGCGCCGCGCCGCGAGGGCGAGCCGGTCGCGCTATCTAGATGAAGGGCGATCAATTCCACTTTGGGTCAATGCTTCATTTTGGCTCTCGGCCGGCTCCTTCCGCTCTTCCCCGTGCAAGCGGACGTCGTAATGGCCGGTCGTCATGTCCCAAAGGTGCCGCATCCGAACACGATGCTTGGTTAGGATCGAGGCCAGAAGAAACCGGGCAACTCGGCCGCCTGCTTCTCCCAGTCGGGCCACCTGAACCTCGTCCAGTTCCCCGCCTTCGCGGATGTCTAGATAGCGCGTATCATTGCTTCTAGAGCCGCCGGCGGAACAGGACGCAGCGACTCGATGAGCCGCGCGGATGCACCGCAACGTTCGTCGATATCCGACGAGACAAAGCCCGCGAAATGCCGGCGATTGCGCTTGAGGATTGGAGACGAAAGCCATGAACGAGCTGCTGACGAAAGTTTTGGATGCGCACGGCGGTCTGGAGCGCTGGCGTGGATACAACAAGGTTGAGGCCACCATTGTCACTGGGGGCGGCCTCTTTGCCCTGAAGGGCGTCTTGCAAGACCCAGATCCACGCCGCATGACCGTGTGGCTGCACGAGGAGCGGTCATCCGTCACGCCTTATGGCGCTGCCGATCAGCGCACGATGTTCACGCCCGACCGGATCGCTATCGAGAAACTCGACGGCACTGTTGTTGCCGAGCGGCGCGCGCCCAAGGATTCGTTTGCCGGACACCAGATGCACACGCCTTGGGACCCTCTGCATCGCGCCTATTTCAACGGCGAAGCGCTATGGACCTACCTCGCGACGCCCTTTGCCTTTACGATGGATGGCTTCCACGTCGAGGAGACTGCGCCCTGGCAGGAGGGGAAAGAGACCTGGCGGGTGTTGCGTGTCTATTTCCCCGGTTCGATCGAGACGCACTGCCAAGTTCAGGATTTCTTCTTCGACGAACAATTTGAGCTGCGCCGCCACGACTACAGTGTCAACATAGCCGGTGGTTTCCCCGCCGCACAACTGATGCTCGAATATACCGAAGCGAACGGCGTGCGCCTGCCGAGCAAGCGTCGCGCCTATACGCGCGGCCCCAATCGGCGTCCGATCCTGGATATGCTGTTGGTGTCGATCGACATCAGCGAGGTTGCCTTCTCGTAAAGTGGGCTTTCGGGCGCCCTTCCCATGACTTCCGGTCTTCCCCCGGAAGTGGACATCCTCATGTCTCAAAGGTGCCAGGCGCGGACATCCACCATTATTCGGCGCAGTCGTTACGACCGTCCGTCAACACTATCCGATACTCACCTCTTTCCGTACTCCGTGAAAACGTAATCGCGGTTCTGCACCACCGAGTGGCACGCGAACCCGCACTTCGCGTCGTTTTCCTGAGGCGGCTTGTCCGCTGCAGTGGCGGGCTTAAACGTATCGGACGCCGCGTCATAGTTGAACTCGGCCCATCCCCATCCGCCGCTGTCCGCGAACCTCTTGCTGTCCTTCACCATGAAACCAGCGTCATGCTGGGTACCTGGCACCATTGGCTGACCGGGGTACGTCTCTTGTTTTTTCGGGTTCCAATGAATTTTCGCCATCTTGGCGCCGTCTGGGAAAGGCTTGCCATTGCCGGGCACGCCATCCTTATAGGCGTCGATCATTACCGGATTTCCCACGATCACAGCGATCTTGCCTCCGCTCACACTGATCGCGATCACTGGCCAGTCCTCGTATCCCCTAAACTCAGAGAACCCGAGGCCATTCCGTACTTGCACAGTGTATTTGTCCTGCGCGGAAATCGCGACACCAGTCGCCAAAACGGCGATCGATACCGAAATACCGAGACTGATCAGCGTGCTTTTTTTCATTGTCGCATCTCCCTCGTCGGTTTAGCGGCGGATGTCGATAACCCCTTTGTTGGAAATTGCGTCGTCGCATTGTCTTCTCCGAGGTTTAGGACTGCGCCGACCGTTGCTCACGAAGAACATGATTACAGCATGGATTTGCGCGTTGCGAAATGGGGTCCGATGCCAGCAGTATTTCTGAACTGTCGACGATGCCCGCTATGGTCCTTCGCGGCCCAAATTGAACCTTGCAGCCGATGTTCGGTTTACCCCTGGTAGCGACCGGATAGCGGACATCGCGTAGCTTCGGGCCAACAGCAATGGTTCCGGCAGGCATGCACCGCCCCTATACAATTGCGGCATGACAGCTGTAGCCAGATGAGAATGCCGGGCAGGACGGTTTTGTTCTAAGCCAATCCGTAAGGCCCGGCATCGGCTCAGGTGAGCTTGATGTCCCAGAGGCCCTCTTCGCGGCACGCGACAAGTTCGCTGCGGAGCAGCTCGCTCACCAGCGCAATGGCAGTCGAGGCGGGATGATCGATGGGAGACGCAAGGGTCAGTTCGCGCATCGGCGCCGGTTTGGCGATCGCAGCCGTTTCCAGCCGGCCGCTGGCGACCTCGTGGCGCACCGAGGAAGGCGGCAGCAGCGTGTATCCCAACCCTTCTTCGACCAAACTTGTCAGCACCCGAAACGAATCCGCTTCCAGCTTGACGTCGAGCTTCAGCTTCTTCTTTGCGGCCGCCTGCTCGATCAGCGCCCGGAGGCCGTGCGAATGACTGGGCAGCACCAGCGTCTGTTTCAGCAGCCAGCCGATATCGACCTGTTTCTTTTGCGCGAGCCCGCTGCCGCGCGGCCCGACGGCGACGATGGGATCGCGGCCGAGGCTCTGCACGGTCAGATGCAGATCGCTGGACGGCCCGTAGATCAGCGCCAGATCCATCTCGCCGCGGTGCAGCCATTCCATCAGATGGCCGCTGTAGCTTTCGACGATGCAGAGCGAGATGCCTGGATATTTGTCGACGGTGCGCCGGGCGAGCCGCGCCGAAATCACGCAGCTCACGGTCGGCACCAGCCCGAGCACCACCCGGCCCGACGGCGGGCCGCCGGCGGACTGGATCTCGTCGCGCACCTGATCGATCTGCCGGACGATGCCCGCGGTGCGCGCCAACAGCAGACGGCCGGCGTCGGTCAGCACCATGCCGCGGCCGTTCCGGGTGAACAGGTCGGCCCGCAATTCATGCTCGAGCAGCTTGATCTGGCGGCTCAGCGCCGGCTGCGCCACCCGCAGCGTGTCGGAAGCTTTGCTGAGGCTGCCGAGCTCCGCCACGCAACTGAAGGTCCTGAGCTGCCTGATATCCATTGCTTGCCAATCTTCGAAGGCAGGTTCATACGCTATAACAATTCAGCATAGGGGCCCTGCCGCAGTTTCACAACGGCCCGCCACCTCCGGCAATTGACATCCCCCACCATCCATCGCCAGAAAAACCAATGACCGCACAAGAACAACAAGACGAATTCCACGACATCCGCGACGCCGTCGCAAAGCTCTGCGCCCAGTTCCCCGGCGAATACTGGCGCAAGCTCGACCGCCAGATGGCGTACCCGAAGGAGTTCGTCGACGCGCTGACGGAGGCCGGTTACCTCTCGGTGCTGATCCCCGAGGAATATGGCGGTTCCGGGCTGAAACTATCCGCCGCGGCCGCGATCCTGGAAGAGATCCAGCGGGCGGGCTGCAACGGCGGCGGCTGCCACGCCCAGATGTACACGATGGGCACGGTGCTGCGGCACGGCAACGACGCCCAGAAGGGTAAATGGCTGCCGAAGATCGCGAGCGGCGAATTGCGGCTGCAGGCGTTCGGCGTCACCGAGCCGACCAGCGGCACCGACACCTCCTCGCTGAAGACCGTCGCCAAGCGCGACGGCGACCACTACATCGTCAACGGCCAGAAGATCTGGACCAGCCGCGCCGAACATTCCGACCTGATGATCCTGCTCGCACGCACCACGCCGAAGGAGCAGGCCAAGAAGCGCACGGATGGCTTGTCGGTGTTCATCGTCGACATGCGCGAGGCCAAGGGCAAGGGTCTGGAGATCCGCCCGATCCGGACCATGATGAACCACGCGACCACCGAAGTGTTCTTCACCGACATGCGCGTGCCCGCCGAAAATTTGATCGGCGATGAGGGCAAGGGGTTCCGCTACATCCTCTCCGGCATGAATGCCGAGCGCATTCTCATTGCGGCGGAATGCATCGGCGACGCCAAATGGTTCATCGCCAAAGCCACCGCCTACGCCAAGGAGCGTGTCGTGTTCGGCCGTCCCATCGGGCAGAACCAGGGCATTCAGTTCCCGATCGCAAAGGCCTACGCCGCGATGCGCGCGGCCGAGCTGATGGTGAAGGAAGCCACCCGCAAATATGAAGCCGGGCTCGATTGCGGCGCCGAAGCCAACATGGCCAAGATGCTGGCGGCGGATGCGTCCTGGGAAGCGGCCAATGCCTGCGTGCAGACCCATGGCGGGTTCGGCTTTGCGGAAGAATACGACGTCGAGCGCAAGTTCCGCGAAACGCGGCTGTATCAAGTTGCGCCGATCTCGACCAATCTGATCCTGTCGTACGTCGCCGAGCATGTGCTCGGCCTGCCCCGCTCCTACTGAGTGAGATCCGATGCTACCATTGGAAGGATTGATCGTCGTATCCGTCGAACAGGCGGTCGCAGCACCATTCTGCAGTTCGCGGCTGGCGGATGCCGGCGCGCATGTCGTCAAGGTCGAACGCCCCGAGGGCGACTTTGCCCGCGGCTATGACGCGGCGGCGAAAGGCCAGAGCAGCTATTTCGTCTGGCTCAACCGCGGCAAGAATTCCGTCGTGATCGATCTCGCCACCAAAGACGGCCGCGCCGCGCTCGAGGAGCTGATCGCGAGCGCCGACGTGCTGCTGCAGAACCTCAAGCCCGGATCGATGGACAAGCTCGGCTTCTCGCTGGAGCGCCTGCGAAAAGATTATCCGGCGCTGATCTGCTGCACCATCTCGGGCTATGGCGACGAGGGCCCCTATGCCGATCGTAAGGCCTACGATCTCCTGATCCAGGCCGAGAGTGGCCTTGCCTCGATCACCGGCGGTCCTGAAGGCCCGTCCCGCGTCGGCATCTCCGTCGTCGATATCGCCACCGGCGCCACCGCGCATGCCTCGATCCTCGAAGCGCTGATCGCGCGGGGTCGCACCGGCAAGGGCGCGGATATCCGGATTTCGATGTTCGACGTGATGGCCGACTGGATGGCGGTGCCGCTGATCAATTCGGAAGCCGGCAATCCGCCGAAGCGGATGGCGCTCGCCCATCCCTCGATCGCGCCCTATGGCGTGTTCAATTCCAGGGATGGCAAGGGCATTTTGATCTCGATCCAGAGCGAGCGCGAGTGGAAGAAGCTTTGCGCCGAGGTGCTGGATCAGCCCGACCTGCCGAACGATCCCAGATTAGCCAACATGGTCGAGCGCGTGCGCAACCGCACGCTCACCGACAAGACGGTGGCCGACAGTTTTGCGACGATGACGCGCGTCGATCTATTGAAGCGCCTCGCGGACGCGGATATCGCGTTTGCCGAGGTGAATACCATGGCCGACCTTGCCGTGCACCCGCATCTGCGCCGCATCGAGGTCGATACGCCGAACGGCAAAGTAAGCTACGCCGCGCCGGCCGCGATCTTCGTCGGCGAGGAGCAGGCGCTACGGCCCCGTGCCCGCCATCGGCGACCACGTTGAACTTCCCAAAGCTCCCCGTGCCAAGAGCCTCAAGTCATGACCAACGCCCTCGATCTCGACCATCTGCGCCAATGGATCGGCCGCGGCACGGAAGCGACCGACATCGTCACCGCGCAACTCGTAAAGGGCCTGCGGTCGACGCTGTTCCAGGACATCGGCGAACCCAGGGCCGGCGACGCCGCGCCATGGACCACGCATTGGTGCCTGGCGCAGCCGGTGTTTCCGATGTCGCAGCTCGGACCGGACGGCCACCCGACCCGCGGCGGCTTCCTGCCGCCGGTGCCGCTGCCGCGCCGGATGTGGGCCGGCGGCGAAATCGAATTTATCACGCCCTTGCGCGTCGGCGATGAAGCGACGCGCACGTCGCGCATTTCGGACGTGACGATGAAGACCGGCTCCACCGGCGCGCTCTGCTTCGTCTCCGTCGAGCACACGATCACGACGCCGCGCGGCACAGCTATCCGCGAGCGGCAGGACATCGTCTATCGCGACATGGGTGGTGCGGCGCCTTCTTCGCCGTCCAAGGCGCCTCCGCCGCCACCCGTCGCAAAACATCGCGAAAGCCATGTCAGCGATCCCGTACTGCTGTTTCGCTATTCGGCGCTGACCTTCAACGGCCACCGCATCCATTACGACCGCGACTACGTCACCAAGGTCGAAGGCTATCCGGGCCTGATCTTCCACGGCCCGCTGCAGGCGGCGCTGATCGTCGAGTTCGCCGCAAAACTTCACGGCGACTCGGCGCCGAAGAAGTTCAGCTATCGCGGCGTGCAGCCCTTGTTCGAAGGCGGCGAGTTTTCGATCAACGCCAGTGAGACCAGCGCCGGCATGGAACTGTGGATCGCCAACGCCGAGGGCCAGCCGACCATGAAGGGCACGGCGACCTGGTGATTTTCACCGTTATTGCGAGCGAAGCGACTTGTCCGCCGTAGCTCGAAGAGCGAAGGCGGAATAAACGCCCAGCGACCTTTTTCGCAGTGCAATGTTCGCTGACCATTGAGACGCAGGCAGACGCCCGCGCAGCATAGGTGCCATTCGTGACGCGGCGACCGTCGCGCTTGCCGACCTCCGTGCACCCGCCCTAATCTCGTCAGCGGAAACGCGACAAGAAAAACAGAGGGAACGGACAGGCATGGCTCAGGCGAGTGCAGCGCGTCATTCCGAAACGGGGGATTTTGACGCGATCGTGGTCGGCGCGGGCTTTGCCGGCCTCTACATGCTGCATCGGTTGCGAGGGCTCGGATTCACGGCGCGGGTTTACGAAGCCGGCGGCGGCGTGGGTGGGACGTGGTACTGGAATCGCTATCCCGGCGCCCGCTGCGACGTCGAGAGCCTGCAGTATTCCTTCTCGTTCTCGGAGGAGCTGGACCAGGAGTGGAACTGGTCGGAGAAGTACTCGCCACAGCCGGAAATCCTCGCTTACGCCAACCACGTCGCCGATCGCTTCGACCTGCGCAGCCAGATCGTGTTCGATACCCGCGTCACGGCGGCAACGTTCAACGAGGATACCGATAGCTGGCTGATCGAGACCGATCGCGGCGACAGGGTCACGGCAAAATTCTGCATCATGGCGGTTGGCTGTCTGTCGGCGCCGAACCGCCCGGCCTTCCAGGGCATGAACGACTTCCGCGGGCCGATCTATCACACCGGCGAATGGCCGCACGAGGGCGTCGATTTCACCGGCCTGCGCGTCGGCGTCATCGGCACCGGCTCGTCAGCGATTCAATCGATACCGATTATCGCGCAGCAGGCATCGCAACTCACCGTGTTCCAGCGCACCGCGACCTGGTCGGTGCCGGCGTGGAACGAGGCGCTGTCGGCAGAATATTTGAAGGAAGCCAAGGCGCATTATCCGGAACTGCGCGCGAAGGCGCGCGCACGTCCGACCGGCTTCTATTTCCCGTTCAATACCCAGCCAGCCCTGGAGGCGAACGCGGACGAGCGCCGGCAACAATATGAGGCGGCGTGGCAGCGCGGCGGGCTCCCCTTCCTCGGCGCCTACGGCGACCTCCTGTTCGAAAAGTCGGCTAACGACACCATCGCCGAATTCGCACGGCAGAAGATCCGCAGCGTCGTCAAGGATCCCGCGACCGCCGAATTGCTGTGCCCGCAGAACGTATTCGGCTGCAAGCGGCTCTGTGTCGACACTGATTATTTCGAGACCTACAACCTGCCGCATGTGAAGCTGGTTGATGTGTCCAGGACGCCGATTGAGCGCTTCACCAAAGACGGCATTGTGGTGGATGGCATTGAATACAAGGTCGACGCCATCGTTTCCGCGACCGGCTTTGCCGCCATGACCGGCTCGTTCGACAGGATCAGGATCACCGGCCGCAGCGGCCGCACGCTCGCCGAGAAGTGGCGCGCCGGCCCTCGCGCCTATCTCGGCCTCGCCTCGGCAGGCTTTCCGAATCTCTTCATGATCACCGGTCCCGGCAGCCCATCGGTGCTGGCAAGCATGATCCAGGCGATCGAGCAACACGTCGACTGGCTGGCCGATTGCCTCGGCCACATGCGCGAAATCGGCGCCGGCAGCATCGAACCGGTACAGGCCGACGAGGACGCCTGGGTGGCCCACGTCAACGATGTCTCGACGGTTTCGCTGCGTTCGACCTGCAGCTCCTGGTATGTCGGCACCAACATTGCCGGGCGTCCGCGCGTGTTCATGCCCTATATTGGCGGCTTTCCGGTCTATGTGCAGAAGTGCAATGAGGTGATGAACAATGCCTATGAAGGCTTTGTGCTCAAGGGTGCGCGCCTAGGCAATACGCCGCCGCAGGTGCACTTCACCGAACGCTGGCACGTGCCGCTTGATATCGAAGTGATTTCGCCGGCCGCCGTGGCTGCGAAGCGCGTACCCGTCGTTTGAACCGTCGGCCCAGAAGCAACGCTGAAGGAGACGAGACATGAGCCGCCATCCTGATTTCGTGCCTCAAGGTGTGATTCCGGCCGTGCTGCTGCCGTTCCACGACGATTTCTCGATCGACGAGCAGAGTTTTCGGGCTCACTTGCGCGACGTCGCCGCGGTGCAGGGACTGTCCGCGATCACGGTCAACGCTCACTCCACCGAGGTCGCCTCGTGCACCCGGGACGAGCAGCGCCGCGTCATGGAGATCGCGAGCGAGGAAGTCGGCGGCCAATTGCCGATCATTCACGGCGTCTGGGCCGACGGCAGCCTGGAGGCGGCGCGGATCGCCCGCCAGGCCGAGTCCGGCGGCGCTTCGGCGCTGCTGGTGTTTCCGCCGGCTCCCTTCACCCTAGGCCAGTCGGCCGAGATGGCGCTGGCCCATTTCAAGACCATCACGAAGCGACCGATCTGCCGCTGATCGTATTTCAATATCCTCTGGCCACGGGCCAGGGTTATCCGGCATCGACGCTGGAGCGGCTGTTCGACGAAGTGCCGACCATTCGCGCCATCAAGGACTGGACGACAATGGTGCGCAGGACGAGAGTCGGATTCGCGCCTTGCAGGGGCGCGCGCGTCCCATCAACGTGCTGTCCACCAACAGCGCGTGGCTCCTGACTCGCTGGTGCTCGGCTGCAACGGCCTGCTTTCCGGCAGCGGCAGCGTCATCGCCGACCAGGCGGCCCGGTCCAGCGCGTCCAGCGCACGCCCGGCGGCGGCGCGGCGACGCCGCGATGGTACGCCCTGACGTTTCGCCGGTAGAGCGCGCGGTCTTCGATGCCCCAGAGCCTGATCGGCCGCGGAGACACCACCGCCGCGAGTTCGGGCCCGCCCAGGTAGGCGGCGTCCACGAAGAAACCCATGCAGCGCGCGCATGAGCGGCGGCGCGGCGCCGTCCCGGAAATGATCCAGCGCGAAGGCGCCCGCCGCGCCTTCCACGCCAACAACGAGCGGCGCGCCGCGGCCAGCAAGGCCCTCGATGGCGCCGGCGATGTTCTTCTGCGCTTCGACGACGTCGTGCACATCCTGGAGGTGGACGATGAGCGGGGCGGCGGGATCAGCGGCCAGGTCAAACGCCGCGCGTTCGGCAAAGCGGGCGGTCGGCGAGGATCGGCGCCACCGAGGAACGGGAGCGGGCCCGCGCGTGTCTCCCGCGTTGAACGGGACGGCACGCGCAACATCGACGCGGGAGAGTGGGGAGCAAATTCGGTCACCCGGGCGGCCCGGGCCGGGAAGACCCGCACCAGCTGGCGGTCCGCCCACAACGAGGATTCGGCCGCGGCCGCCAGCGGCGACCTGGCTTGAGCACGCGAGCAGCAAGCGGATTCTTCCTTTAATTTCTTCCCGCAAATTCATCGAGAAAGTGTGAGGGGAAAGGACTTTTGCGTCCACGGATATGAACAAACCTGAAGAGGGTTTGACCGGCGGGTTGGTTGAAAATCACCCCGTCAAAACGAGGCGTTTTGGAGGGGTTTCAGCCTTCCAGGTCGGGATAGGCGCGAACGATTTCCTCGTACTCGCGAGCGGCTTCCGCATAGGGGCGGTTGCCGAGCGCCAGCGCCACATCCAGCGACTTCAGCCGGCCCACACCTTCCTTCGCTGGGCCAGGCGGTCGCTCAACTTGAACTGCTGGGTGAGGCCGAGCGCCAGCGTCGAGATGAACCCGAACACCGTCCCCGCGATGCACGACAGCCGCCAGCCCGGTGCGCCGATCCCCATGATCGAGGGCCCTGCGCCGCGGTCCAGCCGGTGATCACCGTGGTCGTCGCCGAGCTCCACGACGCTCGTCAGCATGAGGCCGGCTGTTGTTGCGCCGGAGGCTTTTCAGGTTGGCTTCGGCGGCGTCCAGCGTGCCGCGCACGCGTTTGGCGAAGGCATCTTCACGTCCTGCCACTGGCTGCTCCGGCATCGTCCACCCCCGGCCCCAGGATTGTCAGACCGACCGGTTTTAGAATAATCCCGCCGCCCGGGAGCGCGCCCGGACAGATTAGGCGAGGGGCGGTGACGTCAGGAGATCGGCGCGAACCGCGCCAGGCAGGATTCGATGTAAGCGGCGACGGCGTCTTCTCCGCACTGGGCGCGGGCAAAGCGGAGGGCCTGCTGC
>CAWBQP010000013.1:0-21730 GCA_963790735.1 uncultured Alphaproteobacteria bacterium
CGCTCACGCCGCCGCGCCCTGGGCCGCAAGCTGCGCGGCCTGGTGCTCGGTGGTCAGCGCGTCGATCAATTCACCCAGCGCTTCGCCCGAAATCACCTGCGGCAATTTGTAGAGCGTCAGGTTGATGCGGTGGTCGGTGACGCGGCCTTGCGGGAAATTATAGGTGCGGATGCGCTCGCTTCGGTCGCCGGAGCCGACCTTCTCCTTGCGGTCCGCGGAGCGCACCGCGTCGACGCGCTGGCGCTCGGCGTCATAGATGCGCGAGCGCAGGATGTTCATCGCGGAGGCGCGGTTCTTATGCTGCGAGCGGCTGTCCTGCATCATGACCACGATGCCGGTCGGGATGTGGGTGATCCGGATCGCGGATTCGGTCTTGTTGACGTGCTGGCCGCCGGCGCCTTGCGCGCGCATGGTCTCGATCCGCAAATCGTCGGTCTTGATGTCGACATCGACATCCTCGACCTCGGGCAGCACGGCGACCGTAGCCGCTGAAGTGTGAATGCGTCCCTGCGTTTCGGTGTCGGGCACACGCTGCACCCGGTGCACGCCGGATTCGAATTTCAGTTTGGCGAACGCGCCGCGGCCCTGCACTTCGGCGATGATTTCCTTGTAGCCGCCCATGGTGCCTTCGGAGGCCGAGATCACCTCGACCTTCCAGCCCTGAAGTGCGGCAAACCGCTCATACATCCGGAACAGGTCGCCGGCGAACAGCGAGGCTTCGTCGCCGCCGGTGCCGGCGCGGATTTCCAGCACCACGTTGCGGTCGTCCATGGCGTCCTTGGGCAGCAGCGCCACGCGGATCTTCTGCGACAGTTCGTTGACGCGCGCCTGCAGCGTTTCGAGCTCGGCTTCGGCCATGCTGCGCATTTCGGCGTCGGTGGCGGAATCCGCCAGCAGCTGATTCGGCGTCCGCAATCTCGGCCCGCGCCGCGCGATAGGCCTTTACCGCATCGATCAGCGGATTGAGCTCGGCGAGCTCGCGCGTGATCTGGACGTATTTTTCGGAATTCAGCTGGCCCAGCAGTTCGGCCTCCAGCGAGGCGTGGTGGGCGAGCAGGATATCGAGTTTGGCTTCGGGTAGCATGGCGTTGTTCTCGGGAGCGGAAGCGGAAGGCTGAGTTGTGCGGGAAAGAGCCTCGCTACAACGACAGCCCCTCGGCTTCCGCGAATTCCGTCAGTTTCTTCCGGATCGAGACGCTGCCGGCCGGCGCGTCGAGCAGCGGCATCAGAACGGCCTCGGCTTTCCTGGCGTCGAGGTCCAGGATCATCGCCTTCACCGGGCCGTGGCCGGTGGCGGACAGCGACAGCGAGCGGTAGCCCAGCGCAATCAGCGCCAGCGCGCCGAGCGGCTTGGAGGCCATCTCGCCGCACAGCGACGCCGTTTTCTTGGCCGCATCGGCCTTGCGCACGATGTCGCGCAGCGCACGCATGATCGGCGCCGACATGGTGTCGAACCGTTCGGAAACCTTGGCGTTGCCGCGGTCGACCGCGAACATGAACTGGAACAGGTCGTTCGACCCGACCGAAACGAAATCGACCTTCTTCAGGAGTTCGTCGAGCTGATAGAGCAGCGCCGGCACCTCCACCATGGTGCCGACGTCGATGCGTTCCGGCAGCGCATGGCCGTGCTGGCGCAAATAGGTCAGCTCGCGCTCGACGATCGCCTTGGCCTGGTCGAACTCGGCGACATCGGAAATCATCGGGAACATGATCTTCAGCGCGCGGCCGCCGCCGGCCCGCAGCAGCGCGCGGATCTGGCCGCGCAATAGTCCCGGCCGGTCCAGCCCGAGCCGGATCGCCCGCCAGCCGAGCGCGGGATTTTCCTCGACCACGGTCTCCATATAGGGCAGCGCCTTGTCGCCGCCGATATCGAGGGTGCGGAACGTCACGGGCTTGGAGCCGGCGGCATCCAGCACGGTGCGATAGAGCGCCAGCTGGTCCGAGCTGCGCGGCAGGCTCTGGCCGACCATGAACTGCAGCTCGGTGCGGAACAGCCCGATGCCGGCGCAGCCGGTATCGTCGATATGCGGCAGGTCGATCACGAGGCCCGCATTGATCATCAGTTCGACCTTCTGGCCGTCCTTGGTGACGCAGGGCATGTCGCGCAGCGCCGCATACTGCGCCTGCCGCCGCGCACGAAACCGCACCCGCTCGGCATAGGCCGATTCGATCTCGGCCGAGGGGCGGATATAGATCGAGCCCGAGGTGCCGTCGACGATGATGGCGTCGCCGGGATCGGCGATGCCGGGGGCGTTCGGCACTTCGCCGACGGCGGGAATGCCGAGCGCGCGCGCCACGATCGAGACATGGGAGTTGGCGGTGCCTTCCTCCAGCACCAGGCCGCGCAGCCGCTTGCGGTCGTAGTCGAGCAGCGCCGCCGGTCCCATCGCGCGCGCGATCAGGATGGCGTTCTCGGGCAGCTGCTCACGCGACGGCGCATGATCCTGTCCCACCAATTGCCGCATCAGGCGATGGCCGAGGTCTTCCAGATCGTGCAGGCGGTCGCGCAAATAGGGATCGGTCGAGCGCAGCATGCGCGCGCGGGTGTCGGACTGCACGCGTTCGACGGCGGCTTCGGCGGTGAGGCCGGTGGCGACCGCCTCGTGCAATTTGTGCGACCAGCCGTGGTCGTTGGCGAACATGCGGTAGGCTTCCAGCACGTCGCGATGCTCGCCGCCCTCGGCGACGTCGCCGCGCTCCAGCATGCGGTCGAGATCGGCGCGCAGCTTGGCCAGCGCCGCATCCAGCTTCTTGATTTCCTTCGGCAGGTCTTCGGCGATGTAGTTGGTGATGACGACGCGCGGCTCGTGCAGCACGACATGGCCGAGCGCGATGCCGTCGGAGAGGATCGCGCCGGTCTTGTGCAGGGAGTGCCGCGCCGCCGGTTCCGCGCCGGGCTGCGCCAGCGCCGCCAGTTCGCCGGAGGCGATCATTTCCGCCAGCACCATGGCGGTGGTCTGCAGCGCCTCGACCTCTTCCTCGACATAGGTGCGCTTGGCGCGGTTCTGGACCACCAGCACGCCGAGCGTATTGCCGGCCCTCAGGATCGGCACGCCGAGGAACGAATGGTAGATTTCTTCGCCGGTTTCCGGGCGGAACGAGAACGCCGGATGGCTTTGCGCGTCGGAGAGGTTGAGCGGGCTCGCCTCGCTGGACACGAGGCCGACGAGGCCCTCATGCGCGTTCAGCACCGTCCGGTGCACCGCGTCGCGGTTCAGACCTTCGGTGGCATAGAGTTCGAGCGTGTTATCGATGCGCAGCACGTAGCAGGAGCAGACCTCGGCCACCATGTTGGCCGCGATCAGCACCACGATCTTGTCCAGGCGTTCCTGGGCCGAGACCTTCTCCGCCATGGTTTCGCGGAGCCGTCTCAACAAGACGCGGGGGCCTCCCGACGCGCTCCGCATGTGCTGGTATCCTCCCCCGCGAGTCCAGCCCGCCGGGTGGCCGGCAGCTGGCGTGAAACGCACGAAAAACAACAATTTTATTCATTCGGCGCGGCCGCAGGCACCTGATCCCGGCCGAATCGGGATCGCCAAAACCGTGGCGCAGTTTGCGGCAACCCACCTCACAGGCCGTATAGCCAATCGAGGCTTGTTTTGCCAAGCAAAACGCCTGCCAGAACCAATAACGTGTGTGTCAGAGCCGATGCTGCGCCAGCGAAGCGCATGATCTGCCAAAACGCCGCCGGTTTGGCGATCGGACCATGCGCTGGATTTGAGAGAAAATCGTTCTAAGTCTGGTCGAGCCCGTAGAGCGTGTGCAGCGTGCGCACCGCAAGTTCGGTGTAGGCGGCGTCGATCAGCACCGAAAACTTGATCTCGGAGGTGGTAATGGCGCGGATGTTGATATTGCGCTCGGACAGCGCCTTGAACGCCTTCGCCGCGACGCCGGCATGGCTGCGCATGCCGCTGCCGATCACGGAGACCTTGGACACGTCGGTGGCGCTGTCGAGCCTGGCATAGCCGATCTTGCCCTTCGACGCGGTGATGGTGTCGCGGGCGCGGTTATAGTCGGAGGCCGGAACGGTGAAGGTGAGGTCGGTGGTCTTGCCGTCCTCGGAGACGTTCTGGACGATCATGTCGACATTGATGTTGGCGTCCGCCAGCGGCCCGAAGATCGCGGCGGCAACGCCCGGCTTGTCCTCGATCTGGCGCAGGGAAATCTGGGCTTCGTCCTTGGAGAAGGCGATGCCGGTGACGACGTGGCTTTCCATGATTTCCTCCTCGCTGCAGATCAGCGTGCCCGGCGGCGTGCCGTGCGGGTCGATATCCTCGGGCTTGTCGAAGCTGGAACGGACGAACACGGGCATGTTGTGCACCATGCCGAGTTCCACCGAGCGCACCTGCAGGACCTTGGCGCCCAGCGAGGCCAGTTCCAGCATGTCCTCGAAGGCGATCTTGTCGAGCCGCCGCGCCTTGGGAACCACCCGCGGATCGGTCGTGTAGACGCCGTCCACGTCGGTATAGATGTCGCAGCGGTCGGCGCGGATCGCGGCCGCAATGGCCACCGCCGAGGTGTCCGAGCCGCCGCGCCCGAGCGTGGTGATTCGGTTGGTCTGCGGATTGATGCCCTGAAAGCCGGCAATGACGGCGACTTCCTTGCGATCGGCGAAACGGTTCATGATCTCGGTGCCGTCGATCTCGAGAATCCGCGCCGAGGCGTGGGCGTCGGAGGTCTTGAATCGGGATCTGCCAGCCCTGCCAGGAGCGGGCCTGGATGCCCATGCCCTGCAGCGCGATCGCGAGCAGGCCCGAGGTCACCTGTTCGCCGGATGCCACCACGGCGTCATATTCGCGCGCATCATGCAGCGGCGAGGCGTCGCGGCACCATTCCACCAGCTCGTTGGTCTTGCCGGCCATGGCCGACACGACGACGGCGACATCATGCCCGGCGTCGACTTCGCGCTTGACGTGGCGCGCGACGTTGCGGATTCGGTCGATATTGGCGACGGACGTGCCGCCGAATTTCATCACGAGGCGGCCCATGACGACGCGTGCATTCCCTGTGAGGATAAGTTAGGTGACCCGCACGGAAAGTGGAGCGCCCGGGCCGAAAGCGGCGTATACATAGCGGCGCGGTCCGGGGCAAGCAACCAGCTTCGTTTTCGGCCCGAAAATGGCGCAAATGGCTGTGGTAGCGGGTTAATTCAGGGCAGGCGTATGGGCCGGTATATCGACGAAATCCTGCAGCCTGGCGAGAAGGTGCTGTATTCGACCAACGCGCACTGGATATTTTTCTTGCCGGCGATCATCGGCTGGATTGTAGCGGGCGTATTCCTGGTGATCTCGGGCATGGTGCCGGCGGGCCCATCCGTACTGATCTGTCTGTCGCTGGCGGCGATATCAGCCATCGCTGCGTTGTACAAAACGGTCAACCGCCTGGTTCCATCGATGGACCACCGAGACCGACGTCACCAATTTCCGTGTCGTCCACAAGACCGGCTTTGTTAAGCGGCAGACGTTCGAGATGAGTGTCGACAAGGTCGAGAGCGTCGACGTCAACCAGAGCATCCTCGGCCGCCTCCTCAACTACGGCGACGTAACGGTCTTGGGGGTCGGCGAGGGTGGCAAGACCCTCGATACGATCGCTTCGCCACTGTCGTTTCGCAATGCCATCACCGCACGACCGGCCGGTACGTAAACCATGGCCATGCAGCAAAATTCGTCCGCCGGCAGTTTCTCCGGCGCGGGCTCGACCGTCGACCCCGCCGAAGTCGCAAAATTTTCAAAATTGTCGGACGAGTGGTGGGACCCCAAGGGCAAGATGGCCCCGCTGCACAAGATCAATCCGCTGCGGCTCGCCTATATCCGCGACGCCGCATGCCGCAAGTTCGAGCGCAACGCCAGGAGCCTGAGTTGCCTGTCGGGCCTGCGCATCCTCGATATCGGTTGCGGCGCGGGGCTGTTGTGCGAGCCGTTCACGCGGCTGGGCGCGCAGGTGATCGGGATCGATCCGTCCGCGACCAACATCGCCGCCGCCAGGCTGCATGCCGACAAGGGACATCTGTCGATCGACTACCGCTGCACCACCGTCGAGGAGATGGACGTGCGCGAGCGCTTCGACATCGTGCTGGCGATGGAAGTGATCGAGCATGTCACCGATGTCGGCGCGTTCCTCGCCCGCTGCGCGGCGATGGTCAAGCCGGGCGGGTTGATGGTGGTCTCGACGCTGAACCGCAACTGGAAGAGCTTTGCGCTCGCCATCGTCGGCGCGGAATATGTGCTGCGCTGGCTGCCGCGCGGTACCCATCAATGGGACAAGTTCGTCACCCCCGACGAACTCGCGCAGCATCTCGCCACACAACAGGCTCACCATCACCGAGCAGGCCGGCGTGGTCTACAACCCGCTCGCCGACCGATGGAGCATCTCGTCCGACATGGACGTGAACTACATGGTGGTGGCCGAGGGGGTATAGAGACGCCGCAATTCAGTCCGGCGTTTCCTTGTAGCCGTGGGATGTTCCAATCAGGACAGCGTGCCGTAGCTCGAACGATTTTTGGGCGTGGAGGAGTCTGAGGGCCGTCAGCGCGGCGACAGCCGACAATTCGAGATAATGTCCGGCCTTCGCCAGATAATGTTGATCGGCGATGACGTCTTCAGGTTTGACCGAAACCGCGGTTCCGCCGGATCGTTGCACCGCCGCGATGGCTTGATAGGTGATGGTCGATCCGTTGATCGAGACCAGCGGAGAACCACCCGTGAAGCGGCCACGATAGTCCGCTCCGGCCAATGCCAGCTCCAGCCGCGGAAATGGCTCGACCGCCACCAGCCGCGGCATCCGGCTGAGGAATTTCTCGTCCACAAGCTCCTTGAAGCCGGCATAAACGCCCCACAGCAAATCGCCCCGCGCCGCCGGAATCAGGATCGTGTCGGCATTGGCTGTTTGCGGATCCAGCGCCAGTTCATAGGCAAGCGTCTTGTAGCCATCGACACCGAACGGCTCACTGCTGGTGGGCGGTATGGAGACGTTGGTCGCCGAAAACCAGCCCTCGGTTTCGCTCTTTTCGCGAATGAAACGCCAGCGATCCAGCGGGTCTTCGACAAAGTGCAGTTCGGCGCCGGTCAGTTCGATGGCACGGCGCCAGGCCGGGCTTATCTTCGGCGTCGTGACGATCGCGCAGCGCAGTCCGGCGGCGGCCGCGTAAGCGGCCAGCGAGGCGCCCGCATTGCCGCTGGAGGCGGCCGCGACAACCGGTGCCTGCCTGACGAGCGCGCGTGCGACGAATTGCGAGGTCATCCGGTCCTTGTGCGAGCCGGTCGGGTTGGACCCTTCCAGCTTGATGTCCACCGCATCAAGGCCAAGCTCTTCAGCCAATCGATGCAGCCGCGCGACAGGCGTGTCGCCTTCGCCGAGGGTCGGAAACGAGGAAAAGGGAAGACGGTCGCCGAAGCGCCGCGTGCCTCTGCCCGGACGGTCCACGCCCAGCGCCGGCAGGCTTGAATAGACCGGCACGACGCTCGCGGGATAGGCGGCCTCGCTGCAGGCCGGGCATCCCTCGGCATAGTCGCCGATCGAATGCTCGGTGCCGCAGCGAATGCAGCGAAATCCGACAAGCCGGGGGTTGAGGGTGACAGCCGGGTTTGCATTACTCATGGCGTGTGGACTTCCATTTCAGCCTATCGATCAAATTCGGTGGCCCCCGAAGCTTCCCGCGGCGTTGCGGATAATTCACGGGGCCGCCAGCGCGCCAGCAGCAGCGGGGCGAGCGTCACGATGCCTGCGAGGCCGAGAAAGCCCGCGCTGATCGGGCTCGTCAGGAAGACGAGGGGGTTGCCGAATCCGATAATCAGGCCCTGCCTCAAATTCTGTTCGAACATGCTGCCGAGCACGAAGGCGAGCAGCAACGGTGCCACGTCGTATTTGGCCTTGCGCAAGCGCGTATCCGAGAATGCCGAACCCGATCATCGCGCCAACATCGAACATCGAATTGTTCAGGCTGAACGCCCCGATCACGCAGAACACCACGATCAGCGCCGACATGATCGCAGGCGGCACCCGCAGCAGGGAAACGAACAGGCCGACCAGCGGTACGTTCAGCACCACGAGCATCAGGTTGCCGACGAACATGCTGGCGATCACGCCCCAGAACAGTTCGGGATGATCGACGATCAGCATCGGTCCCGGTGTGACGCCGGCCATCAACAGCGCGCCCATGATGACGCCGATCACCGCATTGGCGGGAATGCCAAGACAGAGCAAGGGAACAAAGCTCGCCTGCGCGCCGGCATTGTTGGCGGCCTCCGGCCCCGCGACTCCCGCGACCGCGCCCTTGCCGAAGCGTTCCGGATGGCGCGAGATCTTTCGTTCCAGCATGTAGCTCGCGAAGCTCGCCATCATTGCGCCACCGCCGGGAAGCAGGCCGAGAAAAAATCCGAGGACGCTGCCGCGCATCACCGGGCCGATCAATTCGATGCTCTCAGTGCGGTTGGGAAGCAGATCACGCAGGCTCTGGCGATAGTTCAGGACTTCGCCGCCACCATCATTGCCTTCCGCCATGAGCAGGACTTCGCTGATCCCGAACAGGCCCATGGCGACCACGGCAATGCCGAAGCCGTCGCGTAACGGGGTGACGTCGAAAACAAATCGCTCTTCGCCGGAGACGAGGTCGACGCCGACCGTGCCGAGCAGCAGGCCGAGCCCGATCATCGCAAGGCCCTTTTTCCTTGAGCCTTCGCCGATGCCGAGAATCAGGACAAAGCCGAGAAAGAGCAGGGCGGCTTTCTCAACGGGTCCGAACAGAAGGGCGACACTGGCGATTTGCGGGCCGAGCAGGACGATGCCGATCGTTGCAACGATGCCGGCGAAAAAAGATCCGAACGCGCTGATGCCGAGTGCGGCGCCGGCGCGACCGCGCCGCGCCATTTGATAGCCGTCCAGGCAGGTGATCACGCTTGCGGCTTCACCGGGAATCTTGATGAGGATGGACGTGATCGAGCCGCCATACATCGCGCCGTAATAGATGCCGGACATCAGGATGATCGAACTGGTGCGGTCGAGATAGACCGAGATGGGCAACAAGAGGCTGATGGTTGCGGTTGGACCGAGGCCAGGCAGTACGCCGACGGCGGTTCCGACGACGCAGCCGATCAACGCGACCAGAAGGTTGGTGGGCGTAAGGACGACGCCAAAACCAAGCGCGAGGTTGGTCAGAACATCCATAAATCTACCAGAACATCGATTTCGGCAGCGGCACCGACAGCAGCCGCTCGAACAGCAGCCAGCTTCCGGCGACGGTCGGCGCCTGTGATGACGGCGGCGCGAGACAGCGTTACGCGTTCGATGAAATGCAGGATGCCGAAGACGAGCACAGCCAGCGCCGGCAGCAGTCCGATCACGGGCGTGAGCGGTACGAGCGCTGCGAGGCCGGCGATATAGCTCAGGGGACGCCAGGCGAACCTCCGGCGAGCGGTGCGGGCCTTTCGCCGGACGCAGATCGGTCAGGCTTGCGAGCAGCAGCAGCGTTCCTGCCACGGCCGGCATCAAGCCGGCGCCCGGTGCGCCAAAACTCCAGAGGCCGAATTCCCGCGCGAACAGCAATGCGGCGACGCCGACCATGGACAGCAATACTGGGCCAATCAGCGCCGTCACTTGGCGTTAAATCCAAGCGTCTTGATGGCCTCGCCAAGCTTGTTGTAATTCTGGACCACGTTGGCCGTAAAGTCGGCGCTGCTCATGTAGGCCGCATTCGCGGAAGCGGTCTTCAACGTGGCCTTGAATTCATCCGTCGCCATCATCTCCCGTGTCGCGGCGTCCCAATAGGCGATCACCTCGCGCGGCAAATTGGCGGGTCCGAAAAGTCCATAGATCGCTTCCGTCGAGATCGGATAATTCAGGTCCTTGAATGTCGGTAGATCCGGCTGGCTGGCAAGCTTCTCCGAACCGGTCAACACCACGAGTTTGACCTTGCCGGCGGCGAGTTGCGGGCCGTAATCGGCGGAAACCACCGCTTCGATGTGGCCTCCGAGCATGGCGGTAATGGCGTCGGCGCCGCCGCTGAAGGGCACAAAGGTGGTTTGCGCGCCCTCTTTACGAAACGCGGCTTCAGTCGCGATATGCGCCGCGCCTCGCACGCCCGATGTCCCCCACCGGAATTTCCCGGGATTATCCCTGCCGAATTTGACGACGTCGTTCCAATTGTTGAGCGGACTATCGGCCAGGACATAAAGCGCGATCGGGATGTAGGCGTAGATTGAAATATAGGTGAAGTCCTTCAGCGTGTCGTACGGCACCTTCTGCAGGTGAGGCACGGTCAGGAACGGGCTGATGGAGTAAAGGCCGAGCGTTGCGCCGTCGGCGGCCGCTTTTGCGATCTGGGCCGGTGCGATGGTCGCGCCGGCGCCCGGCCGGTATTCAACGCCGACCGGCACATTGCGTTTGGTCCGCACATGGTCGGCGGCAGCCCGGGTCAGGATGTCGCCGGCGCCGCCCGCGGCAAACGGACAAAGCAGAGTGACCGGCTTGCCGGGATAGGCGGCCTGAGCGGATGCCCGGACTCCGAAATCCGGCGACACCGGCCAGTCCTGCCGTGCAACCCAGAACAAATGAGCGGCGATCCATGACATAAATCCTCTTCGGTCGTTATGCGCCTGTCACCCGCGTGCCGTGCGCGAGCTGCGTGAGCTTCAGGTCGGAGACGAACATGTGTCCGGCCGCATGCGTGATCATCTCGGGGATACGGGCTTTGGCAGCGACTGCCTGCGGGGTCACGCCGCATGCCCAGAATACCGGGACGTCATCGTGGCGGAGTTCGTTGTATTTTCCCCAACCAACACGGCTGAGATCGTCGATACCGATCGCGCGTGGATCACCCACGTGTACCGGCGCGCCGTGCGCCATCGGATAGCGCGCCGTGATCGAGATCGCGTCGACCAGGCGGTTTTGCGGGATCGGCCGCATCGTCACGACCACCGGACCGCGAAATATGCCGGCGGGAGCGCACATGATGTCGGATGTATAGACCGAGATGCGTCCGTCTTCACTCTCGAGATGCCGCTGTGGTATGCGGGCTTCGAGCAGGACGTCGTCCATCGAGTTGCTGCAGCCGAGCAGGAACGCGACCGAATCCGAACGCCAGTAGCCGGTGATTTCAGATACCTCGGCAACGAGCTCGCCGTCGCGAAACACCCGATATCCCGGCAGGTCGACCCGCACGTCGCTGCCGGGCGCGGCAAACCGCGCCTCGGGATCGCCGGGATCGGTGACGTCGATGACAGGACAGGGTTTTGGGTTGCGCTGGCAGAACAGCATGAAATCGAATGCGTAACGCTTGGGAACGATGGCCATGTTGGCCTGAACATATCCGCGTGCCAGTCCGTGCGTTGCGCGCCTCCATTGTCCCGATCGAGCCGCGGCGCGCACATCCCTGCCGCTGGCGTTCGCCAGATCTTCGCGCAGCAATGCGCGCGGAAGATCGGCGACCGTCATCGCATTACCCTCAGGCCGCCGTCGCTGGTCATCAGCAATTCAATGCCATCGCTGCGGACGACGATCATGTCTTCGACCTGCAGGCCCGCCCAGCCGAGTTCGTAGTAGGGTGTCTCGACGCACATCACCATTCCTTCCTCGATCACGTCCTTGCTCGCGGGCGTCAGATCGGGGAGGTCATATCCGTCGACGCCAATTCCGTGGCCGACATGCGAGCGGCGATAGTGGGGAATGCCTTCTCGCCGCACGGCCTCGACCGCGGTTTCAAACACGGCGGAAGCCTTCACTCCCGGCCGGATCATTTCGAGCGCCTTGAGTACGCCGACATGCAACGCGCGGACGTAGGTGCTGGTCTTGTCGTCGGCTTCACCGAGGACGGCCATGCGCGCAATGTCCGCACGGTAATGCTTGTACCGGCCCCCGACGTCGAAACGGATCACTTCCCCGGATTTCAGCCGTGCGGCGGACGGCTGCACATTGGGCATCGCGGCCCGCGTTCCAAATCCGATGCAGCCGATGACGGGAAAAGCGTCGTGGCTTACCGTGCAGCCGTGAAAGGCGCGCGCCATTTCGCCTTCCGTTGCGCCTTCGCGGGCCACGGCGAGGGCCGCGTCGATCGAAGCCTCCGTAATCCAGGCGACACGGCGCAATCGCGCGATCTCTTCGGCCGTCTTGACGGCGCGGACGCGCCTGAGAAGCTGGAAGCCGGGCACCAACCGGGCGTCCGGAAGTTCGCTACTGAGTTTCTCCCAGTGTCCCGGCAACAATCCCATCTCGTCGATGGCGATACGGGCTCGCGACAGCCCGGCCGACTGGATCGCGGCGACCAATGCCTTGATGGCGTCGCCATGGTCGGGAAGCGCATAGAGCGCGGCTTGCCGGCGGTCGAGGTCGTCGAGCGGAGCATTCGACTGGTCGGCCTGGAAATAACCGTATCGCCTGACGTTCTCGACCCAGATGTCTTGCTGGTCTGCGATCTGATCCAGCAGCGTCGTGCTGGCGATGATTTCCGACGCCGCAAGGTCGGATGCAGGCAGCAGAACGTAGATTTGCGGTCCGCGCCGGATCCATTGCGACAACGCCCAATAGCCGCTGGTATAGGTGACGTTCTCCGCAGACGTTGCCACGACGGCATCGATGCCTTCGGCCTTCATGACGGCCTTCAGCCGCTCGGCGTTGAGCAACATCGGCGCCGGGCTTGCCCCGCCGGGTCCTGATCCCTGCAAGGATTCTTCAGGCTGCATCGTGCGTAACTCCGGCCAGGCGGATGGCTGCGCCACGGTATCCAAGCGCTGTCGAGCAGCGGTGGGCCGCGTCCATGACAAGTTGAGTCAGTTGCGGCCATTCAGCCTTGGGTCGCTCGCTCGAAAGGCAGGCCACGCTCAATGCGGCGATAGCCTTGCCGGAAGCGTCCCGGATAATGGCGCCGAACGACATGACGCCGTTGATGTTTTCCTCGCGGGAAAGTGCGAATCCCTTGCGGCGGACGGCTGCAAGCTCCTCCGACAGGCCGTTCCACTGCGTCAGCGTATTCGCCGTGAACTGCGCGTAGGGAGCCCGGCCGAGCACGGCTTTCACGGTCGAAGTGTCGAGCTCGGAAAGCAGCGCCTTGCCGAGCGCCGTGCTGTGGGCGTTGACCTGCGAGCCGACCGAGATCCGCACGACAACGGGGCCGCTGCTTTGCACCGTGTGCAGATAGACCACCTTGTTGTCGCGCAGCACGCCGAGATAGCCATTGAGCAGATGCTTGTCTGCAAGCAGCCGAAGCTCCTTGTCCGCGGACGCCATCAAACGGTCTTCGCTCCGCATGGTGCCGCCGAGCAACATGGCCCGGTAACCGAGCTTGTATCGGCGCGTCTCCAGCACTTGCTCGATAAATCCGGACTGCGACAGCGTGTTGGCGAGACGCTGAACGATCGTCGGGCTCAGCTTCAACTCGCGCGCGATCTCACGAATTCCCATCGGCTCCGCCGCGCGATCCAGCAGGTCGAGTATCGCAAGGCCCCGATCGAGAGATTGATTGCCGCTCATCTATGTACCTATTATCGGAACACTGTTCCAGTATCGATACTTTCGATTTTTGAGGGCGCGTTGTCAATCCGGAAATCGGATTCCTTGCTCGGATGCAGCTACGGGGTTGATTCGAAGGCGGCATTTTCGGCGCGGCGCATCGCAGTCATGACGCCGCTCGGGTTGACCGGACCAACTCCACCCGGCACGGTGCCGCAGTTCCAGCCGCACCCCGATCCCCCATGTTCACCGTCGCCTCCCTCTGGATTCCCTTCACCATCATCGCTGCGCTGGGCCAGGTCGCCCGCAATGCGATGCAACGATCGTTGACGGGGCCGCTCGGGACCTGGGGCGCGACCAACATCCGCTTCCTGTTCGGTTTTCCGTTCTCGATCATTTTCTTCGCGGTCGTGGTGGCGGTGACCGGCGACGGCGTACCGTGGCCGACGGCGGTGTTCTGGCCGTGGCTGCTGCTCGGCGCGCTCAGTCAGATCGTCGCCACCGGCCTGATGCTGCTTGCGATGAACGATCGCTCCTTCGTCGTGACGACGGCGTACCTCAAGACCGAGGCGATCCAGACCGCGATCTTCGGCTTCATCTTCCTCAGTGATCATTTGACGCTGCTGAAAGTGGTCGCGATCGTGATCGCGACCGTCGGTGTGGTGATCACGGCGCTGCGGCCGGGCGGCGAAAAGGGCTTTGCGGAGTTGAAGCCGACCATCATCGGCCTGGTCGCCGCCGGCTGCTTCGCGCTTTCGGCGATCGGCTTTCGCGGCGCCATCATCACGGTGCCCGGCGTCTCCTTTGTGACGGCGGCGTCCTATACGCTGGTGTTCGGCCTGTTCGTGCAGACGCTGGTGCTGACGATCTATCTGCTCGCTCCGCGCGCCGGATGTGCTCGTGAAGATCTTCGGACTCTGGAAGCCCTCGATGCTCGCGGGCTTCATGGGCGCGTTCGCCTCGCAATTCTGGTTCCTGGCGTTCGCGCTGACGGCGGCCGCCAACGTGCGCACGCTGGCGCTGATCGAGGTGCTGTTCGCGCAGGCCGTGGCGTATTATTCGTTCAAGCAGCCGCTATCGGCGCGTGAACTGTCCGGCATCGTGCTGATCGTGATCGGCGTGGCGCTGCTGGTGGCGGTTTGAGAATTTTGTCTCAACCGTCATTGCGAGCGAAGCGAAGCAATCCATAGCTCAACAAGCACGAAGATGGATTGCTTCGCTTCGCTCGCAATGACGGCGAATTTTGCAGCTACCGCATCAATTCCTATCGTCCGGCAGCACCGGCAGCGGGGAGACCTCGACGCCTTCGTCGATCAGCGCGCGCGCTTCGTCCGGCGAGGCCTCGCCGTAGATCGGACGATGCTCGATATCGCCGTAATGCATCTTGCGCGCTTCGTTGGGGAAGCGTTCGCCGACATTGTCGGCATTTTTCACGATGTGATCGCGCAATTCCTTCAGCTTGGCGCGCAGCTCGCGCTCCTGCGCCATCAACAGCGGCGTCGATTCCGATGACGCCGTTGCTTCCGCAGGCGCGGCCGGCGCAGGCGGGGCGGCCTCGCGGCCCTTCTTGCTCACGATCTGCGGAGCCATGATGGCGCGCTCGACCTTCACCGAGCCGCAGGCAGGGCAGCTCACCAGCCTGCGCTTCTCCTGGCTCTCATAAGCCGTGGAGCTTTGAAACCAGCTTTCGAACGCATGGCCCTTCTCGCAGCGAAGGTTGTAGCGGATCATGCCGAACCCCGGACCAGATGCAGATGCTCCGGGCCGGCCTTGGGGTCGGCGATGCCGAAGCGCCGTCCGTGCTGCAGCGACGGCACGGTCTTGCGCGCGGTTTCAACCTTCGCGGGGTCGATCTCGGCAAGGAACACGCCGGGCTCGACGCCGCCCTCGGCGAGAATCTCGCCCCAGGGGGCGATGATCAGCGAATGCCCGAACGTCTCACGCTTGTTCTCGTGCAGGCCGCATTGCGCCGCGGCGAAGACGAAGCAACCGGTCTCGATCGCGCGGGCGCGCAGCAGCGTGTGCCAATGCGCCTCGCCGGTCTTTCTGGTGAAGGCTGACGGCACCGTGAGGAACGACGCGCCGGCTTCGGCCAATGCGCGATAGAGCGCCGGAAAACGCACGTCGTAGCAGATCGTCAGCCCGATCCGGCCCCACGGCAGATCCGAGATCACCGCGGTCTCGCCCGGCTGGTAATTGGCCGACTCGCGATAGCTCTCGCCGCCGGGCAGATCGATATCGAACATATGGATCTTGTCGTAGCTGGCGAGCACATTGCCGTCGGGCCCGATCAGGAACGAGCGGTTGACGGCGCTTCTCCGGCGAATAGCGCAGCGCCAGCGAGCCGATATGGAGATGGATCTTCAATTCCGTCGCCAGCGCGCGATAGGCTTTCAGCGAGAGATCGTCTTCCTCGGAGGCGAGATGCTCGAACAGCGCCTTGCGGTTCAGCTGCATCATGTTGCTCACCTCGGGCGTGAGCACGTAATCGGCGCCTTGCGCCGCGGCCTCGCGGATCAGCTTGATGCCCTGCTCGAGGCTCGGCTCGGGCAGCAGCCCGGTGCGCATCTGCACCATGGCGGCGGTAAAGATGGAGCCAGCGCTCATGAGGAGGCCTTTTCTCCCGCCAGCAGGCCATCGAGCTTGCCCGCGCGATCCAGCGCGTAGAGCTCGTCACAGCCGCCGACATGGGTTGCACCGATGAAGATCTGCGGAAAGGTCGAACCGTCGCCGGCGCGATCGTACATCTGCTCGCGATAGGCCGGGTCGGTGGCCACGTTCAATTCGGTGAACGCGGCATTCTTGCGCGTCAGCAACGATTTGGCTGCGGTGCAGTAGCCGCAGCCCGGGCGGGTGTAGATTTCAATGGCAGTCATGGCGCGCTCTGATTTGGCAAGTGCTTGAATTATATGGGAGCCCGGTGGCTGTCCACAACCCGCGCGAATACCAGCACGTCGACCTGCGCGGCTTTGGCGCGCAGTAGCGCCCGGGCGCAGGCGTCCGTCGTGGCGCCCGAGGTCAGGACATCGTCGATCAGGACGACGCGGCGGCCGGCAATATCGGCGATGCGCTCGGGGGCGACCTTGAAGGCGCCCTGGACATTCGCGGCGCGCTGCGGCCGGGACAGCCCGATCTGCTGCTGGGTCGGGCGGATGCGGCGAAGCGCCTCGGAGGCCAGTTTCACGCCGCTTTGGCGCGAAATCACCCGCGCCAGCGCGCCGGACTGGTTGTAGCGGCGGCTCCAGCCGCGCCGCCAGTGCAGGGGAACCGGCACCAGCACGTCGGCCTCATCGAGCAATTCCTGCCCCGCGCGGGCCATCCAGCGGCCCATCGCGGGCGCCAGATCGGTGCGGTCCTGGTATTTCAGCGAATGAACCAGCGTGCGGGCGACGTCGTCATAGCGCACCGCGGCGCGGGCGCGCTGGTAGGCCGGCGGATTGGCGATCGCCTCCATCGACAGCAATTCCGGACCGGGATCGTAGACAAAGGGAATGCCGAGCCGCGGGCAGAACGGCGGTGCGATGAACGACAATTTCGCCCAGCACGCCGCGCAGACGCCCTCGCCATCGACCGGTTCGCGGCAGGAAACGCACAGCGTCGGCAGCGCGATGTCGAGCGCGAGCTTTGGCAGATGCGCGAATGCGTCGCGGCAGGCGCCGAGCGCGCCGCGAAGGTGGCTGGAGATGGAGCGTGGTGGTGATGCCTCGGCGTCCATGGGGCGAGGCTAGCGCCGTCCTGCGCCACGCTCAAGTCGATGGACTATTTCTGATCTGCCCCAGCTTACGGCTCTTTCGGAAGCACGGGCCGGAAGAACGATCGCTCATAGCGGATGAAGCAGCGAGTTTGCTTGGCGAAGGCGATCGCTTTCTGAACGTCCGGATCTCCGGCGCTGTCTTTCCGATATTGTTCGTAGGCCGCGAAGCTCGGGAAGCTGAACATCGCGAGGGCAACATCGCTCGCCCCTTCCGATGGCAGGAAGTACCCGTGGTGGATGCCGCCGAATCTCGGCAGCAGTTCCAGCCACATCCTGCCGTAAGCTTCGAATTCGGCAAGTTTTTCCGAATTGATTTGGTATCGCAGGTAACAAGTGATCATCGTCTGATGCTCCGTCACGCCACCAACCTGGCGCTCATTGTTAGCTTGGCCGCAAGCGTGCGGTCACGCCCAAATTTCGTGAGAGATGCTCCCCTCGTGATTCGAGGCTTACGAGGCCACTTGTCTTGAAGAGGGATTGAGATGGATCGCTGACCGTCGTACCAACCGGCATGGCTTCGAACCCGACCGCCGCGCCCATCCTGTTCGACCGCGCACTGCTGCGCGCGCGGCAGGACCGCGCGCGGCGCGGCGGGCCGGTGACGTTCCTGCTCGATCGCGTCAGGGAGGACATGGAGGAGCGGTTGCAGGCGGTGATGCGGAGTTTTGCCGATGTCGCCGATATCTGGACGCCGGGCGAATTGCTGCGAAAGCCGCTGGCCGATCGCTTCCAGTCGATCGCCCGCATCGATCTCGATCGATCGGAAGCACTTCCGCTGCAGCCGGAATCGCTCGATCTCGCCGTCTCCGCGCTCGCATTCCAGTTCGTCAACGATCTCCCCGGCGTGCTGGCGCAGATCCGCCGCGCGCTGAAGCCGGACGGGTTGTTGCTGGCGGCGATGATCGGCGGCGATACGCTGACCGAGCTCAGGCAATCCTTTGCCGCCGCGGAAGCCGAATGCGAGGGTGGAGTATCGCCGCGCGTCGCGCCGTTTGCGGATCTGCGCGATGTTGGCGCGCTGTTGCAACGCGCCGGCCTTGCACTGCCGGTCACCGACGTCGATCGCGTCGTGGTGCGCTACGGCAGTGCGTTTGCGCTGATGGCCGATCTCAGGCGGATGGGCGCGACCAATATCCTGATCGAGCGGCGGCGGACGCCGACCCGCCGCGCCACCATGTTGCGGATGGCGCAGATTTACGGCGAGCGTTTTGCCGATGCGGACGGCCGCATCCGCGCCACCTTCGATCTTGTCTGGCTGTCCGGCTGGGCGCCGCATGAAAGCCAGCAGAAGCCGTTGCGGCCGGGCTCGGCGACAGCGAGTTTGGAAGCGGCGGTGAAGGGGAAGAAGTAGTGGGTGTCGCCACACAACGAAACGTCATCCCTGCGTAACGGCTCCGCCGTTATCGCTGGAGGTGCGCGCGGGGCCCCATTCTACTTTGCATGGGGTTGTTTTCGCGATTTTGTGTCTTGGCCCTGCGTGTACGCGCCGACCACCCAATTCACATCAACAAATCAATCAGATGCGGGATCAGCGGAATGTCCGCGGGCGGCATCGGGTAGTCGCGCAGTTTGTTGGCGCGGACCCAGGCCAGTTGCTGGCCCTCGCGCGCGATCGCCATGCCTTCCCAGCGCCGGCAGATGTAGAGCGGCATCAGCAGATGGAAGCTGTCATAGGCGTAGCTCGCGAACGTCAGCGGCGCCAGGCACGGCTCGCTGACGTCGATGCCGATCTCTTCATGCAGTTCGCGGATCAGCGTCTGCTCCGGCCGTTCGCCGGGCTCGACCTTGCCGCCGGGAAATTCCCAGAGGCCCGCGAGCGCCTTGCCTTCCGGGCGCTGTGCGATCAGCACGCGCTTGTCGGCATCGACCAGGGCGCAGGCGACCACGAGGGTGAGCTTGATGTCAGCCATGCGCCGCTGTCTCGCTCATGACCGGTAATCGCCGTTGATCGCGACATATTCCTTGGTGAGGTCGCAGGTCAGCACGCGGTCGCGGCCCTTGCCGAGGCCGAGCGTGACCTTGATCTGGATCTTCGGATTTTTCATCACCTCGGAAACCTCGGCCTCGTTGTAGGACGGATCGCGCGCACCGCTTTTGGCGACGCGGATGCCGTTGAACGAGATCGAAAGCTTGTCGCGGTTGGCGGGCTCGCCGGCCTTGCCGACCGCCATCACCACGCGGCCCCAATTGGCGTCCTCGCCGGCGATCGCCGTCTTCACCAGCGGCGAATTCGCGATCGACATCGCGATTTTGCGCGCCGAGGCCTTGGTGGTCGCGCCTTCGACGATCACCTCGACCAGCTTGCGCGCGCCTTCGCCGTCGCGGGCCACCTGCTCGGCAAGGTCGGCCAGCACCCCGTGGAAAGCCTTGGCAAAAGCCTTCAGCCGCGGATCGCTGGCGCGGCTGATTTTTGGTGCGCCGTTGGCGGCGGCCGCACCGGTGGCAAAGGCCAGGAGCGTGTCCGATGTCGAGGTGTCGCTGTCGATGGTGACGGCATTGAAGGTATCCTCGACGCCGCTCTTGAGCAGCGACTGCAGCACGGCCGACGACAGCGGCGCGTCGGTGAACACGAAGGACAGCATGGTCGCCATATCAGGCATGATCATGCCGGCGCCCTTGGCCATGCCGTTGATGGTCACCTTGGCCTTGCCGAGTTTCACCGTGGCGGTCGCGACCTTCGGGAAGGTATCGGTGGTCATGATGGCCTTGGCGGCGGCCATCCAGTGGTCGGGCGTGGCGGCCTCTGCCAGCGTCGCCAGCACGCCGTCGAATTTGGTGGCGTCGAGCGGCTCGCCGATCACGCCGGTGGAGGCGAGGAACACGTCGCCGGTGGTGCAGCCGACCGCCTTCGCTGCGGTTTGCGCGGTCAGCGCCGTCGACTGCTTGCCGGTCTTGCCGGTGAACGCGTTGGCGTTGCCGGAATTCACCACCAGCGCGCGGGCTTGCCGCCCGGCCGAGCTTGGCGCGGCACCATTCAACGGGCGCGGACGGGCATTTCGATTTGGTGAAGACGCCGGCGACCGTGGTGCCCTTGTCCATGACGGCGAGCAGCACGTCGGTACGGCCCTTGTAGCGGATGCCGGCGGCGGCGGTGGCGAGCTTCACGCCCGCAATCGCGGGCATCTCGGGGACATCGGTCGGGGCGAGGGGGGAGATGGCGGTGGACATGCGGGCACCTTCTTCGACCAGATCAACCATAGCCGGACCTGCGCCGGCATCGACGTCTTCAGGGCCTGTCAGCCAGTCCCCGGACATGGAACGGCCGGGCGCTTCGGCCCGGCCATGACGATGGTCAATACTATCGGTCCGGAAGAAGGGACAGCGATTTTTTACTTCTTCGCCGGGGCGCCATCTTGAATCCGCGGGCTTGGCGGCGTCCGGCTTGGCGTCGGTCTTGGCGGCTTCGGCCGGCTTGTCCATGCGCTCGACCTTGGCGGCTTCGCGCAGCTTGGCGACGTATTCGGCCTGCGCCTTGCGCGTCACATAGGTCTCGATCTGGGCCTTGACCTGGTCGAACTCGGGGGCCTTGCGGGCGCGCTTTTCCTCGACCTTGATGATGTGCCAGCCGAATTGCGACTTGACGGGGTCGGAGATCTTGCCGGGTTCGAGCGTGAATGCGACGGCGGAGAATTCCGGCACCATCTGTTCCTTGGTGAAGAAGCCGAGATCGCCGCCATCGGAGGCGCCGGGGTCCTTGGACTTCTTCTTCGCCAGCTCGGCGAAGTCGCCGCCCTTCTTCAGCTCTTCCGCGATCGCCTTGGCCTCGTCCTCGGTCTCGACCAGGATGTGCCGGGCGTGAACTTCCATTTCGCCGGTGATCTGCTTGGAGGCCTCCTCATAGACCTTCTTCATGGCCTCGTCGGTGGTCGCAGCCTTGCCCTCGGTGGCGAGCAGGTTGTCCATCAGAAGACGGCTGCGCGCGAACGCCAGGCGCCTCTTGAAGTCTTCGGAGTTCTCGACCTTCTTGTCCTCGGCGGCCTTGGCGACGATTTTCAGGTCGATCAGGAAGGCCAGCACATTGTCCTTCTTGGTCGCCGGGTCCATCTGCGCGAGGCTGGGGCCGAGTTCCTCTTCCGCGAGTGCGACGTCGCTCTGGCGGATCTCAACACCGTTAACCTTGGCGAGAACGGGGTTGTCCTGGGCACGAACCGGCAGGCTGGCGGCCAGAATCGCAGCCAGACAGGCCGTCGCGGCCAGGGAGGCGAGGCCGAAGCGCAGGCCGGTTTTCGTTTCCGGGAACGAGGTGGTCATGGAAAATCCTTGTCTTGAAGAAGGGGGGCGGCAAAGGCGGCGGGACACTCGCCCAATCATGCGGCCTTGGCAACGCGAAAAGTCTGTCAAAATGATGAATTCCTTGACAGATGGACCCACGTTGACAAGGCCCCAACCCAGCCATATCTGTGCCGGATCGTACGGCGGCGATAGCGCTTATTTTGCTGCGTTTTTTGCCGTTGAACCTTGGATTGCTTAATTCCCACTCATTAGGCGGTGACGCCCCGGAACGGGGTATTTGCCGCGACGCGTCACGGTGAGTTGAT
>CAWBQP010000014.1:0-81479 GCA_963790735.1 uncultured Alphaproteobacteria bacterium
CAACCCTGGTTTGGTGTAGGCTCGCGCCAAACAACGAGCGGCAAGCTCGCGGGCCACGGGGAGAGAAATCATGAACCTCAATCGGATCCTGTTCTTCTTCACCCTGGCTGCGGCGGCCGGCGCGCTCACCTTGGCGGCGCCATCGCGCGCCCAGCAGCCGGCGGCGGTCGCAATCGACAATGACGACATCGGCGGCGTGGTAGCCGGACCCAACGGGCCGGAAGCCGGCGTCTGGGTGATCGCGGAGACCAACGAGTTGCCGACAAAATTCGCCAAGATCGTCGTTACCGACGATCAGGGCCGTTACGTGGTCCCGGACCTGCCGCCGAACGTGAACTACACCATCTGGGTGCGCGGCTACGGGCTGGTGGATTCGCCCAAGCTGCGCGTCAAGCCCGGCCAGCAGGTCAATCTCACGGCGGTGCCGGCGCCGAACGATGCGGCGGCGGCCCATTATTACTCGGCGATCTACTGGTACACGATGATGAAGATCCCGCCGGCGAAGGATTTCGGCGGGGCTACCGAGATTCCGAAGGAGATCACGCAGGACATCTGGCGCCAGCGGATGAACAATGTCGACTGCATCGGCTGCCATCAGCTTGGCCAGGAATCCACGCGCACGATCCCGGGCGCGTTCGGCGAATTCAAATCGGGCGAGGAAGCCTGGATGCGCCGCGTCTCCTCCGGCCAGACCGGGGAATGGATGACAAATCGGCTCGCGGGCCAGCTCGGCGGCGTGCCGTTCAAGTATTTCGGCGACTGGACCGACCGGGTGGCCAAGGGCGAGCTGCCGAAGTCCAAACCGCCGCGGCCGGCAGGCATCGAGCGCAACGTCGTCATTTCGTCGTGGGAATGGGCGACGGAGAAGCATTTCGTCCACGATCTGATTTCCTCGGACCGGCGCTATCCGACGGTCAACGCCTACGGCCCGCTCTACGGCGCGAACGAATACTCGTCCGACGACATGCCGATCCTCGATCCGAAGACGCACAAGGTGACGTTCTCAAAAATGCCGGTTGCCGATCCGAGTGCGCCGAAATCGTTCGGCCCTCCGCTCCATGGCACGGCCGTACTCAATCCGGTCAGCCCCTCGGCCTATTGGGGTGACGAGAAGATCTGGAGCCAGCGGGCCAACAATCACAACAGCATGTTCGACAAGAAGGGCCGCGTGTGGCTGGCGGCGGCGGTGCGCGGCATCGAAAATCCGGCTTACTGCCGGAAGGGGTCCGACCATCCGTCGGCCAAGGCGTTCCCGCTCGAGCGCTCGGGCCGGCAAGTGACGGTGTTCGATCCCAAGACCCAGAAATACAGCTTCGTCGATACCTGCTTCGGCACCCATCACCCGCAATTCGGCTACGATGCCGACGATACGCTCTGGGTCTCGGGGACCGGCCCGGTCGCCGGCTGGGTCAACACCAAGCTGTGGGACGAGACCGGCGATGCCGTCAAAGCGCAAGGCTGGGCGCCGTTCGTTCTCGACACCAACGGCAACGGCAAGGTCGACGAATACACCGAGCCGGGCGCCCCGGCACAGGCAGACAAGGACATGCGCGTCGCCGGCTCGGGTCCCTACGCCGTGATGCCGCATCCGACCGACGGCTCGGTCTGGTACACCGTCAATGTGTTCATCGGCCAACCCGGCTTCATGCGCTTCGATCCCAAGACCAAACTGTCGGAGTTTTACGCCATTCCGAAGGAAGGCATCGGCGTTCGCGGCGGCGACATCGACAAGAACGGCGTGCTCTGGGGCTCGGGCTCGAACGGCAGCCTGATCCGCTTCGATCGCAGCAAATGCAAGAACCCGCTGAACGGGCCGAGCGCGACCGGCAACCACTGCCAAGAGGGCTTCGCCTACTTCAAATATCCGGGCCCCGGCTTCGAGGGGTTCGAGAGCTCGAGCGCCGAGGCGAGCTACTACACCTGGGTCGATCACCACAACACGGTCGGCCTCGGCGAAAACATTCCGATCTCCACCGCCAACCTCAACGACGGCTTCGTTGCGCTCAAGGACGGGCAGATGGTGATGCTGCGCATTCCCTATCCGCTCGGCTTCTTCGCCAAGGGCCTCGATGGCCGAATTGACGATCCGGCGCAGGCTGGAAAGGCCGTGGGCTGTGGAGTTCGAGCGGCGACCGCACACCCTGGCTGATGGAGGGTGGCAAGGGCTCAAAGCCGCGGGCCGTGCATATTCAGGTACGCCCCGATCCGTTGGCAAAGTAAGGGATCAGCGCCTAGCCGAACAGCAGCACCGTGCCGGCGACCATCAGCGCACAGCCGATGAACAGGATGGCAGGCCAGCGCATTCTGCGCTGATCATAACGCCCCTGCGCACGACGCTCCGTGATGAGCGCCATCTCGAATTCTTCCGAGGTCGAGAACTGGCAGCCAAAACCGCCGCGGGCCGAAGTTGCTGCCGCTTCGAGCGACATCAGGGCCGCTTGGGAATTTCGTCTGCGCGTAGAATCCATGGCGCAGATAATATGGACGGAATGGTAAACAGGAAGTTAGCGCGCGCCTTTTCCACCGCGATCGACCCGAAAGTGTTGGATCAATCTCCGGAGATATCGCCTTGTTCGGGCGGGACGTTCAGGTCGTCGCCGGCACCTGGCGTTGCGAAGCTGCGCGGCCGGCGGTCTTGCGCCGCCAGTTCTCCAGCGACAGCGGCAGCTCTTCCGCGGCCTCGACCCGATTGCGGCCGCCGCGCTTGGCCTGATAGAGCGCGGTATCGGCCGCCGCCAGCAACACTTCGAGTTCCGTGCCTGCCGGTCCGCCGGCGACACCGATGCTGACGGTGGTGTCGACCGGACCTTCCTCGCAGACGATACCGGACGCCTCGAACGCCTCGCGCACGCGCTCGGCCACGATCACGCCCTCATCCAGCGAACACGCCAACAGCGCCGCGAACTCTTCGCCGCCGATCCGCCCCGACAGATCGCTGATGCGCAAATTGCTGACCACGATGGTGGAGAACAATTTGAGGATCTCGTCGCCCGCGGGATGGCCGAAGCGGTCGTTGATGCTCTTGAAATGATCGATGTCGAAAATCATCACCGTCACCGGCCGCCCCGCGGCGGCCTCGCGTTCGATCACCCGGTTGCTGGCTTCCGAAAAACCGCGGCGGTTCAGCATCCCGCTTAAGGGATCGACCGAGGCTGCGGTCTTGTGCACCGTCACGGCGCGGTCCGACACCAGCATGAAGATGACGAACACCGTGCCGATGGCATAAAGAATCAATTCGATCGAGAACGCCGTCACCCAGATGCTGCTGGTGAAGGTTTCGTCATGCGGGCGCAGCAGACTGCCGAGCAGGATCGGGAGCGCCAGCACGCAACCATGCATCACGGGCACGACAATCGTCGGCCAGCGCCTGTGCATCGTCCGCCGCCGTTCGTTCCACAATTCGGAAGCTGTCAGCCCCGCATAGATCGCGACGATCGCCGCACCGACGATCAGCCTCATGGCGGGATTCAATGATGGCACAGCCAACACCATGCCGACCCAGACGATCGCGCCAAACAACAGCCCCGGCAGATTGGGCTTGCGGCCGTGGAAGACGCGCGAGGCGTTCCAGACCATGCCGCAGGCCACGAAGCCGAGCGCATGCAGCGCCAGCAACAGCGGCTCGCCGAGTGCGGCGCCGCCGATGGTCCAGATCGCCACCGACGATGCGCCGAGCAGATAGGCCGTCCCCCACCACTTCAAGGCTGGAATGTTTTCCTGCTTGCCGAACAGCAGCAGCATGGCCCCGAGCATGCCTGCGACCATCGTCGCAAACAGATATAGCGTGGACGTATCGAACGACATGGGCTCACCCGAACGCGTGTGATGCAACTTGTTCGGCGCACGACTGAAAATGCAATTTCGCGCCAGCGCATCGGGGACACTAGGAGCGCCGTGTTCCAATTCCGTTTGTGCGGGTAAGCAAGTTTTCACGAAAATCCGTGGTAACCCATCACTAAATAGTAAGCAAAAAGGGCGCCGATCGGCGCCCTTTTCGTCTGGTGAATGCAGCAATCGCCGCAATTTTAGCGAAACAATTAGCGCTTTGAGAACTGGAACGACTTGCGCGCTTTCGCCCGGCCGTACTTCTTGCGCTCCACGGTGCGGGAGTCGCGGGTCAGGAAGCCGCCCTTCTTGAGGACGCCGCGCAGATCCGGCTCGAAGTTCGTCAAAGCCTTCGAGATGCCGTGACGCACGGCACCCGCCTGGCCCGACAGACCGCCGCCGGCGACCGTGCAGATGACGTCGTACTGGCCGGCGCGCGCGGCTGCGACCAGCGGCTGCTGGATCAGCATCCGCAGAACGGGGCGGGCGAAATAGACCTCGACTTCGCGGGTGTTGACCACGATCTTGCCGGCGCCCGGCTTGATCCAGACGCGGGCGACCGCGTCCTTGCGCTTGCCGGTGGCATAGGCGCGGCCGTATTTGTCGACCTTCTTGACGTATTTCGGCGCTTCAGGAGCGGCCGTCTTCAGCGACGCCAATTGGTCGAGCGACTGCATGGTATCCGACATCTTATGCGGCCCTCATGTTCTTGCGGTTCATCGAAGCGATATCAACCGTCTCGGGCTGCTGGGCTTCATGCGGATGTTCGGGACCGGGATAAACGCGCAGATTGCCCATCTGCACACGGCCGAGCGGACCGCGCGGAACCATGCGCTCGATCGCCTTCTCGAGCACGCGCTCGGGGAAGCGACCTTCGAGGATCGACTTCGCGGTGCGTTCCTTGATGCCGCCGATGAAGCCGGTGTGCTTGTAGTAGACCTTGTTGTCGCGCTTGCGACCGGTCAGCACGACATGCGCCGCGTTGATGATGACGACGTTGTCGCCGCAATCGACGTGGGGCGTGTAGGTCGGGAGGTGTTTGCCGCGCAGGCGCATCGCGACGAGGGTGGCGAGCCGGCCGACCACCAAACCCTTGGCGTCGATCAAGACCCACTTCTTCGTCACATCGGCGGGCTTTGCCGAATAGGTTTTCATGTGAGGAAATCCGTGAAAATGGAAATCGGCGCCAGATGCGCCGAACTGGCGGGTTTCTAGAGAACGGCGCGCCGTCCGTCAACGCCCACGCGCATAAATTATCTCTGTAATAACAGCTACTTACAAATATGGTGCAATACTACCGCTAAAAACCCTACGTATTTGGAATGGAATAGGTCGCCGTCACATGGGCGATCGGATCGGGCGACGAACCCGACAGCAGGTTGACCTCGCCAACCGCCAGCCGCTTGCCGAGCTTCAACAGCTTCGCGGCGGCCAGCACGTCCTGCCCCGGCTGACCCTTGCGCAGGAAATTGATGTTGAGATTGGTCGTCACCGCGAGGCCCACCGGGCCGATCGCCGAGAGCAGCACCACATACATCGCGAAATCGGCCATCGCCATCAGCGTCGGCCCCGACACCGTGCCGCCCGGACGCAGCATGCGCTCGTCGAAGCGCCGCCGCAGCAGGCAGGTCTGGCCGTCGGCGCTCTCGATGGTGATATCGCCATCGCTGAAGGCTTGGGGAAATTCCTCGCGGAGGAACTTCTCCAGTTCAGCCACGCTCATTTTCGCTGCCGCCATGCCGCCCCTGCCCTCGCTTCAGGGTGCCTGTTACATTAGGTTGTCATCAAAGCCCAAATAAAAATCTTGGAGTGGAAACCCCGGAAATGCCCGCCCAGACCGCTCGCGCGCCCACGCCGCAACCTCCGATCCTGCTGCAGGAAAATGTCGGCAGCATCCGCCTGCTCACCCTCAACCGGCCGGCGGCGCGCAACAGCCTGTCGGAGGGCCTGATCGCCGAGCTGCACGGCGCGCTGAAAGAAATCCATGACGACAACAGCGTCCGCGCCGTCGTCATCGCGGCCAATGGTCCGGCCTTCTCCGCGGGCCACGACATGAAGGAACTGACCGCGCGCCGCAGCGATGCCGATCGCGGCCGCGCCTATTTCGGGCAGATCATGAACGCCTGCAGCGCGATGATGCAGGCGGTCGTGCATCTGCCGAAGCCCGTCGTCGCCGCCGTGCAGGGCATCGCGACCGCCGCCGGCTGCCAGCTCGTGGCGAGCTGCGATCTCGCGGTCGCCTCCGAGGCCGCAGGCTTCGCCACCCCCGGCGTCGATATCGGCCTGTTCTGTTCGACGCCCATGGTGGCGCTGTCGCGCAACATCCCGCGCAAGCAGGCGATGGAGATGCTGCTCACGGGCGAGCCGATTTCGGCGGCGACGGCGAAGAATATCGGCCTCGTCAACCGCGTCGTCGCCGCCGGCACCGAGCGCGATGCGGCGATCGCGCTGGCGCAGAAGGTCGCGCTCAAATCCGCCTATACCGTCAAGCTCGGCAAGGAGGCGTTCTATCGCCAGGCCGAAATGAGCCTTGCCGACGCCTATCGCTATGCGGCGGAAGTGATGACCGAGAACATGATGGCGCGCGACGCCGAGGAAGGCATCGGCGCCTTCATCGAGAAGCGCGAGCCGAAATGGCAGGACAAGTGACGACTCTCGTCATTGCGGGACGCAAGCGAGAACGCGTCGCATTCGCGCAGACTCGGGTTCCTTCGTCTGCGCTCGCAATGACGCTAGAGGATCAAGAATGAACCACGACGCTTACGACGACGATTACATCCGCGGCATCCTCAACGGCGTGAAGTCGATCGCGATGGTCGGCGCCTCGCCGGTCAATGTGCGGCCGAGCTACTTCGCCTTCAAATATCTGGCGCAGCGCGGCTACGACATGATTCCGGTCAATCCCGGCCATGTCGGAAAGAGCCTGCTCGGAAAACCCTTCGTCGCCTCGCTGTCGGATATCGGCCGCCCCGTCGACATGATCGACATCTTCCGCAATTCCAGCCACATCATGCCTGTTGTCGACGAGGCCCTGACATTGTCGCCGCCGCCGAAAGTGATCTGGATGCAGCTCGGCGCGCGCGACGACGCGGCTGCCGAGAAAGCCGAAGCCGCCGGCCTCAAGGTGGTGATGAACCGCTGCCCGAAGATCGAGTATGGACGGCTGTCGTCGGAAATTTCATGGATGGGAGTCAATTCGCGCACGCTGAGCTCGAAGCGCGCGCCGATCCCGACGCAAGGCATGCGGCTGTCGCTGAACCGGACGAGCGTCGGCGGCGGCGCGACGGCGGCATCGGATCGCGCTGCAAAGAACAAAAGCGAGCCGACGTGACGCTGAATACGAAACAATTGTTTCGACAACGCGGCGTGAAGAAGCAGGCCCGTTTCTAATCCACGATATGTGACCGCCTCACCTTGACGGCGGACGCGGCTGCGATCAGCATGCCGCGCATTTTCGAGCAAGCCAAAGAACAGGACGCAAAGAATGACCGACCGTCTCCCGGGATTTTCGACCCTTGCCGTGCATGCCGGCGCGCAGCCCGATCCCACCACCGGCGCGCGGGTGACGCCGATCTATCAAACCACGTCCTTCGTGTTCAACGATGCCGACCATGCCGCCTCGCTGTTCGGGCTGCAGGCGTTCGGCAACATCTATACCCGCATCGGCAACCCGACCACCGCCGTGCTGGAAGAGCGCGTTGCGGCGCTGGAAGGCGGCACCGCGGCGCTGGCGGTGGCCTCGGGACACGCGGCGCAGGTCGTCGTGCTGCAGCAATTGCTTGATGCCGGGCGACGAGTTCATCGCCGCGCGAAAACTCTATGGCGGCTCGATCAACCAGTTCACGCATGCGTTCAAGAGCTTTGGCTGGAACGTGGCGTGGGCCGATCCCGACGATATCGGCAGCTTCGAGCGCGCGGTGACGCCGCGCACCAAGGCGATCTTCATCGAATCGATCGCCAACCCCGCCGGCAGCATCACCGACATCGAGGCGATTGCGGAAGTGGCGCGCAAGGCCGGCGTGCCGCTGATCGTCGACAACACGCTGGCGACGCCGTATCTGATCCGCCCGATCGACCATGGCGCCGACATCGTCGTGCACTCGCTGACGAAATTTCTCGGCGGCCACGGCAATTCGCTCGGCGGCATCATCGTCGACGGCGGCACCTTCGACTGGTCGAAGGACAACAAATACCCGATGCTCAACGAGCCGCGGCCGGAATATCACGGCATCAGGATCCAGGAGACGTTTGGCAATTTCGCCTTCGCGATCGCCTGCCGCGTGCTGGGATTGCGCGACCTCGGCCCGGCGATCTCGCCGTTCAACGCCTTCATGATCCTGACCGGCATCGAGACGCTGCCGCTGCGCATGCAGAAGCATTGCGAGAATGCCAAGGCGGTCGCGGAATTTCTTGCCGGCCATTCCGCCGTGGCGTCGGTGAACTATGCCGGCCTCGCCAGCGACAAGTACAACAAGCTCGCGCGCAAATACGCGCCGAAGGGCGCCGGCGCGGTGTTCACCTTCAGCCTGAGGGGCGGCTACGACGCCGGCGTCAATCTGGTGTCGAACCTGAAACTGTTCTCGCATCTGGCCAATGTCGGCGACACCCGTTCGCTGGTGATTCACCCGGCCTCGACCACCCACAGCCAGCTCGACGACGCCGCCAAGGTGAAATCCGGCGCCGCGCCCGACGTCGTGCGCCTGTCGATCGGCATCGAGGACAAGGAAGATCTGATCGCGGATCTGGAGCAGGCGCTGAGCGCGTAACGCAGGGCGTTATCGGGGCGCCCCGCAGAAGGTCGTCATACCCGCGAGGCGGGTATCCAGTACGCCGCGGCCCCTCGGCTAAATCGATAATCTCTGGGATACTGGATCGCCCGCCTTCGCGGGCGATGACGACCGAGGAGTCTCAACCCCGACCGCCGATCAGTCCCATCACAACCCTCTCGTTAACGCCCATTCCGGCATAAAGTGGCGCTGAGCCGCCCTTGATGATTCGGAGCCGACGATGCTGCGCTGGATGACGCCATTCCTGGTCGCGATTTTCGCGGTCGGAACCGCTGCGGCCCAGGATTCCGGTGCCGCCAAGCCGGCCGACGCCCCCGCAGCGGCGACCACGGCCGACAGTCCTGCCGCCAAGCCCGCCGAACCTCCGGCAACGGCCAAGCCGGATAACCAACCGGCCGCCGTCAAACCCGCCGCCAGCCCGGCCGGTGCAAAGCGGGTCGAGAAGCAGGCCGCCGCCCGGCGCGCGGCGGTTCGCGCCGCCGGCCAATTGCCGCCCGGCCTGCCCCGCGCGCACTACAATTACCGCACCACCGTTGCCCCCGGCGCCGCGCCGCTTTACGTGCGCCGTGGCCGCACGGTGGTGGTCGAAGAAGAAAGCCCGATCTGCCGTTGATATCGGGCGGCATCAAACCCTATGCGCCGCGCATCTTCGGCGCGCCGCTGCTGCCGGGCTCTTCCACGCTGCCCGGCTATTACGGCACCAGCCATTCCTACAGCTATGACGGCCCCTATTACGGCAGCCCCACATACTGGAACCGGCTGCCCTATGCTTGCGGCGTCTATGGCTATTGCTAAACACGCACTGACCAAACAACGGAGACGGAAAACCGACGTGGCAGGGGGACTGCGGAAAGCCAGCAAGACGGGCGTTGCCAATGCGACCACGGCGGATCTGGTCGCCGTCCTCGTCGCCGTCACCGACGGCGAGCCCAAGATCATGACCATCGCCAACGCCGGCGCGCTGCCGAGCGGCCCGTTCGAATTTGCGCACCGTTCGCTGCAGACGGGATTGCGGGCATGGGTCGAGGCGCAGACCGGCCATCCGCTCGGCTATGTCGAGCAGCTCTACACGTTCGCCGATCGCGGGCGCGCCGGCGATGCCAAGTCGCCGCATTCGATCTCGATCAGCTATCTCGGCCTGACCCGCGAAGACCAGGTGGGCCAGGGTTTTGAGGCGCATTGGTCCGGCTGGTACGATTATTTCCCCTGGGAGGACCAACGTGCCGGCCTCCCCGCTGCGCTGGCGAAGACATTGGCGTCGCGGCTGCGGGCATGGTCGAAATCTGCAGACACCGCCAGCCTGCAGCGCGAACGCTGGCAGCGCGCCGCCATCACGTTTGGCCTCGACGAGCGCGAATGGAACGAGGAACTGGTCCTGCAGCGCTATGAACTGCTCTACGAGGCCGGACTTGATTCCGGAAGCCGTGCGTGACGGGGCAAGCGCCGCCGCGGTCATTCCCGGCCGGCCGATGACCGGCGATCACCGCCGCATTCTCGCGACCGGGATTGCGCGGCTGCGCGCCAAGATCAAATACCGTCCCGTGGTGTTCGAATTGATGCCGGCGGAATTCACCCTGCTGCAACTGCAACGCAGCGTTGAGGCGCTTGCAGGCCGGCTGGTGCACAAGCAGAATTTCCGCCGCCTGATCGAGCAGCAGCAACTCGTTGAGGAAACTGGCGCAATCGCCGCCGATACCGTCGGCCGCCCCGCCAAGCTGTTCCGGTTCCGCCACGGCGTGCTGGCGGAACGGGCGGTTGTCGGAACCAAGCTCCCGCTTTCGCGCACTTGACATCGATTATGCTCAGGATAAGTATAAGCCAAGATATGCTCATGGAGAGTATAAATGGCGAACCTCAGCTCGACTGCACTCGCGCGTTCCGCAGAGCTTTACGACCGGGTCAAGCGGGTCATCCCGCCGCCTGAATGGGCCACCTTCGCCGAGGACGTCGACGCCATCCTCGAACTGAAGCGAAGCCGCAACGCCGTCATCCTCGCGCATAACTACCAGACGCCTGAAATCTTCCACGGCGTCGCCGACATCGTCGGCGACAGCCTGCTGCTGGCGCGCGAAGCCACCAAGGTCGATGCCGACATCATCGTGCTGGCCGGCGTGCACTTCATGGCCGAGACGGCCAAGCTGCTGAACCCGGAAAAGACCGTGCTGATCCCGGACCTTGCGGCAGGCTGTTCGCTGGCCGACTCCATCACCGCCGCAGGACGTGCGGCTGATGCGCCAGCGCTATCCCGGCGTCCCCGTCGTCACCTATGTCAACACCTCGTCGGCGGTGAAGGCGGAATCCGATATCTGCTGCACCTCGGGCAATGCGCTGAAGGTCGTGGAGTCGCTCGGTGTCGAGCGCGTGATCATGCTGCCGGATGAATATCTCGCGCAGAACATCGCCGCGCAGACGGACGTGAAGATCATCGCATGGAAAGGCCATTGCGAGGTGCACGAGCTGTTCACGGCGTCCGACGTCCGGCAACTGCGCGAAAATCATCCTGACGTGACCATCCTGGCGCATCCGGAGTGTCCGCCCGAAGTGGTCGCGGAAGCCGATTTCTCCGGCTCGACGGCGGCGATGTCGGACTTCGTCGGCAAGCAGCGGCCGCCCCGGGTCGTGCTGCTGACGGAATGCTCGATGAGCGACAACGTTTCGGTGCTCCATCCCGACGTGGAGTTCATCCGGCCCTGCAATCTGTGCCCGCACATGAAGCGGATCACGCTGAAGAACATCCGCCACGCGCTGGAAACCGGCCGGCACGAGGTGACGATCGATCCCGCCATCGCCGCGCCCGCCCGGCGCGCCGTCGAAAGGATGCTGGCGATATGAGCACGGAGATTTCAGCGCTCAACAACCGTCCCGTCATCATCGGCGGCGGTGCGGCCGGATTGATGACGGCGCTTCAATTGGCGCCGGAACCGGTGTTGCTGCTGTCGAAGGCGCCGCTTGGTGCGGAAGCGTCGAGCCTGTGGGCGCAGGGCGGACTTGCCGCGGCGATGGGCGAGGATGACGACCCTGCCCTGCATCTGGCCGATACGCTGGCCGCAGGCGCAGGCCTGTGCGACGAAGCCGTCGCGCGCCGGATCGTTCACGCGGCCCCTGCAGCCGTCGAGCATCTCGCCAGGCTTGGCGTCGCCTTCGACCGGCGGGCGGATGGCGGCTGGCGGCTCGGCCTGGAAGCCGCGCACGGCCGCAACCGGATCGTGCACGCCACCGGCGACGGCACCGGCCGCGAGATCATGCGCGCGCTGATCGCAGCGGTGCGCCGCTGCCCGACGATCACGCTGCTGGAAGGCGTCGAGGCGCGCAGCCTGATCGTCGAGGACAATGCCATCAAGGGCGTGCTCGCGGTGAACGCGCAGGGTCCGCTGGTGATCGACACCGGTCGCGTCGTGATCGCGACGGGCGGAATCGGCGGGCTGTTTCTGGACAGCACCAACCCGGCCGGCTGCTTCGGCCAGGGGCTGGCGCTGGCGGCACGTGCGGGCGCGCAACTCTCCGATCTCGAATTCATCCAGTTTCATCCGACCGCCTTCGACGGGCCGTCGCGCCCGATGCCGCTGGTGACCGAGGCCGTGCGCGGCGACGGCGCGATCCTGATCGACGACACCGGGCAGCGCTTCATGGCGGACCAGCCCGGCGCCGAGCTTGCGCCCCGCGACATCGTCGCGCGCGCGGTCTGGCGTCGCCGCGCGGAGGGACATCGCGTCTTCCTCGACGCGCGGAAACATCCGGGAGCGGAATTTGCAAAACGCTATCCCGTCATTTCCGCCTTCTGCAAAATGGCCGGGATCGATCCCGCGACCGATCCGATTCCGGTGAGGCCGGCGGTGCACTATCACATGGGCGGGATATCGGTGGATATCGAAGGCCGCAGCACCGTGGATGGCCTGTGGGCCTGCGGCGAAGTCAGCCGCACCGGGCTGCATGGCGCCAACCGGCTCGCCAGCAATTCGCTGATGGAAGCGATCGTCTGCGCGCAATGGGTCGCGGAGAGCGTCCAGGGCGCGAGCCGCGGCCCGCTGAAAACGCGCGCGGCCAATGCGCCTCCACCCGCATCCGATCCTTCGGCCGTGCGGCCGATCCTGTCGCAAGGCCTCGGCGTGCTTCGCGACCGGCACGGCATCGAACGCGCGATCCGCGGCCTCTATCCGCTCGCCAACGGCCACAGCGCGGCGGCCGACCCCGCGCTGGTGGGATTGATGATCGCGGTCGCCGCCTGGCGGCGCGAGGAAAGCCGCGGCGGGCATTTCCGCAGCGATTTTCCGGACGCCCTGCCCTCGGCCGCGCCGTCTTCCATCTCGCTTGCGGACGCGCTCGACGCCGCGCGCGACATCGTTGAAACCGGATCTCTGTCTGTCGGGAGTGCCCAGCCGTGACACTTACGCCGCTTCTGCCCCTCATGTACGAACCGCTGGTTCGAACCGCCCTGCTCGAAGACCTCGGACGCGCCGGCGACATCACCGCGGATGCGATCGTGCCGGCCGACAGGCACGCCTCGCTGGTGCTGCGCGCGCGCCAGCCCGGCGTCGTGGCCGGGCTCGACATCGCGCGCTGTGCCTTTCAGCTCGTCAATCCTGCCATCCGGCTCACCGCCGAGCGGCCTGACGGCAGCGTGGTCGCGCCGGGAGATGTGATCGCCGCCATCGAGGGGCCGGCGCGCGGGCTGTTGACCGGCGAACGGACGGCGCTGAACTTCCTCTGCCATCTCAGCGGCGTCGCCACCGCGACGGCCTCGCTGGTGTCGGCAGCGCAAGGCACCAAGGCGCGCATCGTCTGCACCCGCAAGACCACGCCCGGATTGCGCACGCTGGAAAAATACGCGGTCCGCGCCGGCGGCGGCAGCAATCACCGTTTCGGCCTCGACGACGCCATCCTGATCAAGGACAACCACATTGCGCTGGCCGGCGATGTCAGAACCGCGATCGAGCGCGCAAAAGCGCATGCCGGCCACCTCGTCAAGATCGAGGTCGAGGTCGATACGCTGGCGCAGCTTGAACAGGTTCTCGCGATCGGCGTGGATGCCGTGCTGCTCGACAACATGACGGTCGAGCAATTGCGGCAGGCGGTGGCGATGACCGGCGGCCGGGCGATCACGGAAGCCTCCGGCCGCATCACCGCCGAGACCGCCAAAGCGATCGCCGCGACCGGCGTCGACCTGATTTCGGCGGGCTGGCTGACCCACAGCTCCGCCGCGCTCGATATCGGGCTGGATTATCTCGGAGCTCGATCGGCAGGCAGCGTAGCGCGGCGAACTACTCGGCCGCGCGCATGGCCTTGTCCTCGCGCATCAGGCGGTTGTTGCGCTGGACCACCGAATAGGTCGCCAGCGCAAACAGGATCACCAGGCCCTGGATCGACAGCGCTTCCATGGACGGATTGAGGCCGATCGCGCTCAGGAACGCCGAGCCCTTGACCTCGGTGACCGTGATGATCGCCTGTTCCTGGAACTCCTGCACGGCCTCGCCGATGAACTTGATCGCCATCGCGAACAGGAACGCCGAGGTGACGATGAACAGCGGCCGCAGCGGCAGCTTCCGCGCAATCAGGTTGATGAAATAGAACAGCACGGCGAGGGCCGACTGTCGCCGCGGCAAGGCCGGCGAACAGGCCCGCGCTCCAGCCGCCCTCGGTCTTGGCGAGCGCGTTGATGAACAAGACGGTCTCCGCGCCCTCGCGAAAGACCGCAAAGAAGGCCAGCGCGCCGACCGCCCATATCGTATCCTGCGACAGCGCCTGATCGGCCTTGTGCGCGAGGTAATCCTGCCAGCCGCGGGGATCCTGCTTCACCATCAGCCAACCGCTGACGTAGAGCATCAGGGCGGCGGCAAGCAAAATGATAATGCCTTCCAGAACGTCGCTGTGGTCGCCCGAGTTCAGCACCGCAAACAACCAGGCCGCAACGAAGCTGGCCGCCAACGGCGCGAGCGCGCCGCCATACAGCGCCTGAATGCGATGACCGGCACCGGCCTTGGTCAGATAGCCCGCCAGCGCTGCGATCACGAGCATGGCTTCGAGCCCCTCGCGGAGCAGGATGACGGCGGCCTGGATGAATGCTGAGGACATGGAACGAGACCTGTTTTTGTTCGTTGTATCGCCCAGACCATCCAAGTAAAGCGGCGCGGCCCCACACAAACGCGTCAAGGGCGGCGTGCAACAAGAAACCCCTGCAAATCGGGCACTTCCCGGAATGCCGGCAGATTAGAATTGCTCAATTTCAGCCGGGTTGCCCGAGCGGCAGAACCAGTTTCTGCCGGTCATGCTCGACGCGGCGTGCAACCAGGCGTTCGGTCTGCAAGACCGCAAGCGTCAGCACCACGATCGCGCACAGCCTGATGCGCCAGCGCCAGATCGATCGGCACCTGATGCAGCAACGTGAGGATGCCGAGCGCAGCCTGCAGCGTGATCGCGGCCACCAGCGACCACGCGCCGCCGGCTATGGCAGCGCCGGCCCGTGACCGCGTGGCGTCGATGGCATGAAGCACCGCCAGGATCAGCAGCGCATAGGCGGTCATGCGGTGCTCGAACTGCACGGTGAGCGTGTTGTCGAACAGATTGCGCCACCACGGCTCCTCGAACCACAGCCGCGCCGCCGACGGAATGAAGGCGCCGTCGATCTCGGGCCAGGTGTTGTACACCCTGCCCGCCCGCAGGCCCGCGACCAGCGCGCCGAAATAAAGCTGGACGAAAGTCAGGACGAGCAGAGCCACCCCGGAGACCTTCAGCCGCACCGGGACAACGGGCTGCGGACGCGCGCTCATCCGCCGCAGCGTCCAGACGATCGAGGCAAAAATGATCAGGGCCAGCATCAGATGCGTCGCCAGCCGATACTGGGACACCTCGGTCCGTTGTGTCAGGCCCGACGCGACCATCCACCAGCCGACCGCGCCCTGCAGCGCGCCGAGGGCGAAGATCAGCCACAGCCGCCGTTTCAGCTCAGCGCCGAACGCGCCGCGCCACAGGAAGTACAGGAACGGCAAAAGATAGACCGCGCCGATCACGCGCCCGAGCAGGCGGTGGCTCCATTCCCACCAGAAGATGGTCTTGAACTCCGCAAGGCTCATGCCGGCGTTGAGTTCGCGGTATTGCGGGATGGCCTTGTAGCCCTCGAACGCCTGCGCCCATTGCGCCTCGTTGAGCGGCGGCAGCGTGCCGGTAACCGGCTTCCACTCCACGATCGACAATCCGGATTCCGTCAGCCGCGTGGCGCCGCCGACCAGCACCATGACCGCGATCAGCGCGGCGACCACGATCAGCCACCATCTGACGGCGCCGGGATGCGGGGCCTGCTGTGCGGAACTAGCGGTCATAAAACCCGTCTTGGCCCGCCTTAAAGGCGCGCTTGATTGAATTGGCGCGCCCCTTATAGTCCGCCCCTTCCCGCGCGCAACCCGCCACGAGCCCCACATATCCGCCATGACGATACGCACCCGCAAATTCTTCGGAACCATCGCCCTGCTGGTGCTGGTCGTGGTGTGGTCGCTGATGGGAATGACCATCGCCCAGACGCCGTGGCTGGCCAATTCCGGCCTGCTGCAGGCGATCTTCTATGTCGTGGCGGGGCTCGGATGGGTGCTGCCGGCGATGCCGATCATCAGCTGGATGTCACGGCCGGACCGCGCCGCTTAGAATAGGGCGTGTACTCGTAGCACGAGAGATGTCCGCTTCTGAGGCCTAGAGCAGACGTGCGCTTGTCACTCCGGAATTTCGCCTCATGATCCTTAGCAGACTTCCCGGCAGGCGGCCCGCAAGCCCGTCGCCACAAACCAAAGGCTTCCTAGCGGGCATGCTGCGGCGGAAATTTCTCGTCATGATGGGACTTCCAGCTCACTGAAATAATAAACCTTGCCGGGTTTGATTTAACTCGGCAATCAAGAGGCGGTACGGACTGAACGGCGGGGGAAAGGTGATGGGCAGCGCGCGACCTTTTATGGCGGCAATCGGCATCTCGCTCTTCATTGCCGCGGGGTTTCCGGCCCGGCAGACCACGGCACAGCAAGCCACTGCATCGACGGCGGAAACACTTGCCAAGCTCTCGGCGACAATCGCGGGGCAATACCCGTTGGTCAGGGCGCTGGTGCTGGCGCGCGGCAATTGCATCCTTCACGAATACTACGGCTACAATTCGCCCGATGTGCAATGGCCGATGCATTCGGTGACGAAGAGCGTGTTGTCCATTCTCGTCGGCATTGCCATCGACAAGGGCCTATTGCGGCTGGATCAGACGCTACCGGAACTGGTTGCCGAAGCGACAGAAAGGACCATTGATCCGCGCGCCGCCGATATCACGTTGCGCGATCTCTTGACGATGTCGTCGGGCTTCGCTCCGGACGAGACGGTCGAGGTGCCGGGCGTCTGGAATTCCAGCGTCTGGACGATCAGGCGCACCGTCAAGCACCCGCCGGGTACGCATTTTTACTATGACAATCAGGGGACCAATCTGATCGCGATCATCCTGAGGCGTGCGGTCGGCGGCAACATTGCAGAGTTTGCCAAAAACGAACTCTTCGCGCCGCTTCAGATCGATCGCTACCAGTGGGCTGTTGATGGGGACGGAAACCTGCCCGGATATAGCGGACTACTATTGACCGGCAGGGACATGGCGAAGATCGGCCTGCTTTATCTTCAGCAAGGCCGGTGGCGGGAGCGCCAGGTGGTATCGGAGGCCTACGTCCTCGATTCCACGCGCAAGCACAGCGACGGCGGTGAGCCGGCCAACGCCGGTTACGGATACCTGTGGTGGACAAGGACGATACGCGACGGGTCGCCGGCCTATTTTGCTGCCGGCTGGCAGAGCCAGCTCATTTTGAACCTTCCGGACCGCAACCTCGTGATCGCGCTGGCATCCGGCTCCGCTTCCCGGAGGGGTCGCGAAATTTATCAACGAGGTTGTGTTACCCGCAGAGGCGGCGCTGCCGGCGGGAGCAGCGTGTGTCGGACGCCTGGATCAGTGACGGGAGGGTGCAGCCGCTCAAGATCGTGCCGTTGGCGGGCATGTCTGCAATTGGCACAAGGAGACGTGCTGAAAGCAGCCCGGTATGGCCGCTTCCGAGAGTAACTCAGACATCGCCAAGCCATAGGCATTCCCGATTTATGCGCTGACGCCCTAAACCCAATTGTCCCGGGTCGGCCTGACCGCGGGAAACATCATCCCCGACAGCATCACGCGCATCATGCGCAGCGAGCCCTGCCGTCCGTCCCAGGCGATCCGCGGCAGGGCATGCAGATTGGTGAAGCCCTTGGCCTCGACGACCCCCGGGATCGTCGATACCGCGCTGGCGAAACCTGCCTCCTGCCCCATGACGACATGCTCGCGGCGCCAGGATTGCCGGTCGCCGAACGGATAGGCGAAATGCCTGACGGTCGCGGCGCAAGGCCGTCTCCGCGACCGCCTTGCCCATGGTCATTTCGCGTTGCGCGTCGGCCTCTTTCAGGTTGGACAGCGCAGCATAGTTCACCGTTGCGCTGCCGATCGTCACCAGCGGATCGGCGGCGAGCTTCGCCAGATCGTCCCAATCCATCGACGAGCTGCGCGACAGCGCCGCGAGATCGACGGAGTAGCGCGTGCAGAGGTCGTGGATCGCGAACGAAAGATCCGGCGGCGGCAGCGTCCGCATCCAGCTGGCCAGAAATTCGAACGTATCATATTTCTCCGGCATGCTGCCGCTAGCGAAACGCCGCTCCTTGCGGTCGATCACCAGGCTGATGCGATCCTCGCGCGCGATCATGTCTTCCAGCGCGAGCCACCAGGCTTCGCCGAGCCCGTCCGGAAACGCGGTCGGCAGGTAGACGGTGAAGGGTACGCGGTGCTTCGACAGCACGGGATAGGCCTGCGTGATGACATCCTTGCAGCCGCCGTCGAAGGTCAGGCAGGCAAATCGATTGGCCTTTGGCAGCGTGACCGCCCGCCGGCACACTTCGTCCATCGTGATCAGATCGAAGTTCCAGCGCTTCAGCGCACGAATCGTCCGGTCGAGAAATTGCGGCGTGATTTCACGCCACCGGTTCGGCTGAAAGGTGCGGGAATCGCGCGGACGCACGCGCTCGAACCGCAAAATGACGCCGGCGCCGCCGCTCGCCCGCTGCTTCAGCCTGAAATAGCCGCTGAAATAGCCGAGCTCCATCCAGGCCCGCCGCAAAATTCCGAAATCCGAAGTCAACGTTCCGCCCCCACCATACGGTCGCGCTGCCCCCGCCGCGGCCGGATTGTATTACCCTTTGTTGACATTTCCCTGCGAAGGTCGGCCAAAGCCGAAAATTGTAAACAATTTCATATAGCACGGGCTCTGCGATGACCATGGCTGCCGCGATTGAAGACCGGACGGCGGATTCAAATGCGTGGTCGAAGGCGAACCGCATCGCCGGCATCGACATCGTTCACGACCTCACCGCCGCAGAAGGCATCTGGCGCCAGCTGGAAGGCGCGCAAACCTTCTTCACGCCGTATCAGCGGTTCGACTTCCTCAGCCCCTGGCAGCGACAGGTCGGCGAGCGCGAAGGCCTCGCTCCCTTTATCGTGGTCGCCTACGACGCCGAACGCCGTCCGCTGTTGCTGCTCCCGCTCGCGCTCAGGCACGCCTACGGTGCGCGGTGCGCCAGTTTCATGGGCGGCAAGCATTCCACCTTCAACATGGCGCTGTTCGACCGCGATTTCGCCGCAAGCGCAACGCAGGCCGATCTCGAAGACCTGATATCGGCGATCTCGCAGCGATCCGAAGCCGACGTCCTCGCGCTGCATCAGCAACCGGCTCGCTGGCGCGATCTGCCCAATCCGCTTGCCTTGCTGCCGCATCAGCCGTCCGCCAATGATTGCCCGCTATTGGTGATGGAGCCCGGCGCAGAGCCCGCGGCGCTGGTCAGCAATTCATTCCGGCGCCGTCTCAAGGGCAAGGAACGCAAGCTGCAGTCCCTGCCCGGCTATCGCAGTCACATTGCGTCGTCAGAGGCCGACATCACGCGGCTGCTCGACTGGTTCTTCCGCGTCAAGCCGTTGCGGATGGCCGAACAGAAGCTGCCCAATGTGTTCGCCGATCCCGGCATCGAGGATTTTGTCCGCGGCGCCTGCACCGCGCCGCTCGCGAACGGCAAGCACGCCATCGATATCCACGCGCTGGAATGCGACGAGGAAGTGATCGCGATCTTCGCCGGCGTCGCCGACGGCCATCGCTTCTCGATGATGTTCAATACCTACACGATGTCGCCGAATTCGAAATACAGCCCCGGCCTGATCCTGATGCGCGACATCATCGATCACTATGCCGGCCAGGGTTATCGCGCCCTCGACCTCGGGATCGGGTCGGACGATTACAAGCGGCTGTTCTGCAAGAGCGACGAGCCGATCTTCGACAGCTTCATCCCGCTCAGCCAGCGCGGCAAGCTTGCCGCCAGCGTGATGTCCGGGCTCAACCGCACCAAGCGGCTGGTGAAGCACAATCCGGCGCTGCTGGAGATGGCGCAAAAGCTGCGCAGCGCGTTCAGCTAAGGCATGCAATCGATTTCCAGGTGACACGGTCGTCTGGTTGCGGCCAGCAGCATTTCACGACTTGTGAGCGCGCGGCTTGCCCGCCATGGACTTCGAGACTTCACGAACACATTCGATGAATATCTCGGCAGCCGGGCTCAGCGTGCGGTTCTTCAACGTTACGATAGCCACCGACACAACCGACGTTCGTGGGAGTTTGACCGGAAGCATCTTCAGTCCCAAATCGCGACCGCTGAACTGCACAATCGAGCTTGGAAGGAAGGTTACAAAGTTCCCGGTCGCAGCCAGCCTGCAGCAGAGGTGAATCGATAGCGTCGTGAGAGACGCGCGAGGCACGCTCAATCCGCTTTCGCGAAACAGATCAGCGGTTGCGGAACCTGCAAAAGTATCCGGAGGAGGCAAGATCCAGGCCTCATCGGCAAGATCGGCCAGGCTTAGCTTCGACGACCGTGCCCATTTGCTTTGTCGTCCCACAACCACGACCCGCGGATCACTTAACATAGGCTCCACCACCAAATCGTCCTCGGCGAACGGTGTCGGAATCCACCCCAGCAACAGATCTATGCTCCGTTCGCGAAGTTCGCTGTAATGCGTGGTGCTGAGCACAGTTTGCGCAACGTTCAAGCAAATGCGCGGATGCTGTCGCGCGAATCGATCGATCACAGCCGGTAGCAGGCCAGCCGCAGCGCTCTCGGAACTGCCGATGCGCAGCTGTCCCGTAGTCGGATCGGCAAGAAATTCGAGTTCTTGCAGGCCCTGCGTCAACTCGTCGAAAATTGCCGTGCCGCGCCTGACGAGCGCGCGGCCGTAGGGCGTTGGCTCTATGCCATTGCGGCTGCGGTCGAGAAGTCGAAGCCCGAGCTCATCTTCCAAGTCAGCTATCGCCCTGGACACCGCCGGCTGAGAAATCGCCAGCTCAGTCGCGGCCTTCGCCATGCTGCCCCGCTGTGCGACGACAAGCAGGATATGCAGATCGCGCAGTTTGATACGGCGTCGGGCCCGGTTGATGTCTGGCATGTCCGATCCTTACCAAAACAGTTATGGAACCCTCACATAGTAGCATTGGACGGACATCTCTGCCTCCAGCATTCTCCTGCGGAACGACCATGGAGACATTTCATGATGACACGTCGTGATTTGTTGACTGCGTCAGCGGCCAGTGTCGCATTCTCTGCTACTGGTGTCGTGCCGCGAGGCATCGCACAATCGCGCTTGAAAGCCGCGCACGTACTGACGGGCTTCACGCCCGGCCTACCTGACGCCGTGGCAAGGCTCGTTGCCGGTCAGATGAAAGATTACGCGGATTCGATCGTCGTCGAGACCCGACCGGGTGCGAGCGGCCGTGTCGCGGCGGAGGCCGTGAAAGGAGCTGCCGCCGACGGATCGGTCATTCTGTTCGCACCCCTTGGCTTCATGATGCTCTTTCCGCACGTCTACAAAACGCTCAGATACGAGCCGCAGGATTTTACTCCGGTGTCGACGGCTGCCTCATTCCCGACCTTGCTGACGGTGGGTCGGAAGGTACCGGGTCAGATAACAACCCTCGCCGACTTCATCACGTGGTGCCGCGCCAACCCAAAGGACGCTACCTACGGCACGGCGGGTGTTGGAAGCACGTTGCATTTCATCGGAGCGATGCTGGGCCGCACGGCGCGCTTCGAGTTTCTTCACGTGCCCTATCAAGGCGCAGCCGCAATTCAGGACGTTCTTAAAGGTGAGATTGCATCGGCTATCATGCCGCTCGGCAGTTCCTTGGGCCTCGTCAGATCCGGGGAGCTTCGTGCGCTGGCGACCACCGGTCCCCGCCGCAGCCCCTTTCTTCCCGATGTGCCGACGATCGCGGAAGCGGGTTATCCCACGCTCGAGGACCTCTCATGGTTTGGGTATTTCGTTCCGGCGAAGACACCGGCGGACATCGTCAAAAGGCTCAGTAGTGCTATCCAGGAGGCCTTGCGCACCGACGAGGTAAAATCCGGCATGGCAAAATTATCAGTCGAGATCGACGCGATCTCCATGGACAACTTTGCGCAGCTGATCGCATCCGAATCCGAACGGTGGAAAGCGATCGTGCGGGCAACAGGTTTCACCCCGACTGACTAAGGATCTCTGGGCTCCCCACGAAGCAAGCACCTTGGCACTTTTTTCGAACCTGGTGCGTTCGGATCTACATGCTTAGAGTTGCGTCGCAGACAGACGTCCGCGCGTTCACGCCGCCACTACGCGCGGACCCGGCTCAACGGTATCCGAAGTCTGGCACGGCTTGCTCAGCATCGTCACCTCGGAGAAGCCGACCGCCCTGAGCTGGTCGCACATCAGTGCGCGCGCCTCCTGCGCCATCGACGCTTCGGGCACCACGACGGCCTGCGCCTGTGACGTCAGCAATTCGGCCGGCAGATCGGAGGCCGCAGCCGGCATCCAGCAGCACATGGTCGTAGACCCGCAGCAGCGCGTCGATCGCGAGCGTCAGCCGCGGCGACTGGAGCTGCGCGCGGTCGAAGCCGGGGCGTCCGGCGCTGACGAGATGAACGCGCGACAGCCGGTCTTTTGTGATGATCTGCGCGAACGACGCCTCGCCCTGCATCAGTTCGGCAAGCCCGGGCGCGACCGGATCGGCCGACGCCGCCGTCATCATCGGCGAGGATGCCACGAGATCGACGACCACGATCTTCGCCTGTTGCGCCATCAGCCGCGCCAGCGTCAGCGCGGTCAGCGTGATGCTCTCGCTCGATGCCGTACCGAGTACGGTCACCTTGCGCGCCGCGGCGCCTGCGCCAACCAGGACATCCGCCATCTGCTCGATCTCACCGATCTCCGTCGCGGTATCCATGCGAGGGCCGTCCATGCGCGGCTCATTCATTATCGGCTCGGAGGCGTGATCCGCATCAACGAGGTCCGCCACGGGAAGCTCGGGCGCGATCGCCGGCGCGGGCTCCGGTTCCGGCGGAGAAGCCAGAACGATTTCCGGCGCAATTTCGCGCTCAACTTCCGGCGAAGCCACACCGGGTCTCCGCGGCGCGGTCATGCGCAACAGCTCGCCGGTCGCGATCGCGCCCGAAGTGAGCAGCAAGGTCGCCAGCGTCGCGATCAGCACGATCGGCAGCTTCTTCGGATAGGCCGGGCGTATTGGAAACGGTAGCGCGGGAAATGATGCGGCCGTCAGCCGGCGCCGCCTCGATATTCTCGCGGGTGTTCGCCTCGCGGTATTTCGCCAGATAAGATTCGAGCAGATCGCGCTGCGCCTTGGCTTCGCGCTCGAGTGCGCGGAGCTGCACGTCCTGGCCGTTGTTGGAGGAAGCCTGCTTCTTCAACTGGTCGAGGCTCGTCGCCAGGCCGTCGACCCGGCCGACGGCGAGGCGCGCGTCACTCTCGAGCGAGCGAGAGATCTTGCTCGCCTCCTCGCGCAACTGGCGATCGATATCGGCAAGCTGCGCCTTCAGTTCCTTGATGCGGGGATGGCCGTCGAGCAGGGTTGACGACTGCTCGGCCAACTGCGCCCGCAGCGTCACCCGCTGTTCGGAGAGCCGGCGGACCAGTTCCGAGTTGAGGACTTCGGAAGCCTCGATCGGCTTGCCGCTCTGCAGCATGTCCTTGATCATCCGCGCCTTGGATTCGGCATCCGACTTCAGCGCGCGGGCGTTGTTCAACTGCGTGTTGATTTCGCCCATCTGCTGGTTCGACAGCGTGGTGTTGTTGGTGCCGACGAACAGGCTCGCCTTGGATCGGAAATCCTCGACCCGGGATTCGGCCTCACCCACTTTCTTGCGCAGATCTTCAATTTCACCCGACAGCCACTGACCCGCAGATTTTGCCTGTTGCTGGCGCGCATCCTGCTGCAGCACCAGATAGCCTTCCGCGATCGAATTGGTGACGCGCGCGGCAAGTTCGGGATCGCGCGACTGGAATTCGACGACGATGACGCGGGATTTGTCGACCGCATAGGCCGTGAAGCGCTCGTAATAGGCTTCCAGCACGCGCTCTTCCGGCGTCAGCGAGAACGGGTCGCGCCCGATGCCGAACAGGGCCAGCAACGACTTCAGCGGCGAGAACCCCTGCAGCACCGGATCGAACTCCGGGCGTTCGGCAAGCTTGTTCTTCTTGATGATCTCGCGGGCCAGATCGCGCGACTGCAGGAGTTGCACCTGGCTCGTCACGGCTTCGGCGTCGAGCGGGTTGCGCTCCTCGTTGCGCTCGCCGCTCGGCCGCAGGAACACGCTGTCGCGCCCGTCGATCAGGATGCGCGCTTCAGACTTGTAGCGGGGCGTGATCATGTTGACCGCGACCAGCGATGCCACCAGCGCCAGCACCGTCGGGACGATGATCCAGCTCCGCTTGCGCATCAGCGCATGACCGAGCGCCTGCAGATCGAGATCGCCGGATTCGGATGCGGCGACGGGCTTCGGGGCCGAAGGCGCAGGCCGTGCCATCGCCCGTTGCACCACCGGCTTGTCCATGCCTGCACGCCAGAACGCCAAACGCATCGCACACTCCCGCGGACGCAACTGCTGGTCCACTCGAACCCGGCCGAGTACACTCCATTATGGTTGCCGCTGGGTTAATTTGCCCGGTTCGCGCCCCGAGACGGCGTCCTGCATGCATGCGGTCATTTTTTGTTAACCATGAAAGCCCTTAATCGCGGGATACTTTTCCAGGAATCCCGTGATGCGAGACGTGCTCGCCCCAATTCCATATCTGGTTGCTGCACTGGCGCTTGCGGGCTGCATGGGCCGGACCGCGCCGGTCGCCTATGCCGAACCGATTCCGGTCCGTCACGACGCGGCCTATCATCTCGATGCCGGCGACCGGTTGCGCGTCGTGGTCTACGGTCAGGAAGGCCTCACCAACACCTATGCGATCGATGCCGGCGGCGCGATCGCGATGCCGCTGATCGGCGCGGTCCCGGCGCGCGGCCGCACCACGGCGGGGCTTGCGGCCGAGATATCGGCCAGGCTGCGCCGCGGATTCATCCGCGAACCCTCCGTGGCCGTGGAAATCGAATCCTACCGGCCGTTCTTCATCCTCGGCGAAGTAGCGGCGCCGGGCCAATATCCCTATGTTCCCAACATGACAATTGAAAGTGCCGTCGCCATTGCAGGCGGCTTCTCGCCACGCGCACGGCGCGACCGCGTCACGCTGACCCACACCGACGCATCGGGACCGGCGCGTTTCGTCGTGCCATCAGGCACTCCCCTCAGCCCCGGCGACACCGTGCTCGTCGGCGAGCGCTGGTTCTGATCATGCCTCTCGTTGACGGTCAGCCGCTTCGGATCCTGCACGCCACGCGCGCGCCTGTCGGCGGCATTTTCCGCCATATCCTCGATCTCGCCAACGGCCAGGCCGACCGCGGCCATCACGTCGGCATCATTGCCGACAGCCTCACCGGCGGCGAACGCGCCGAACAGGCGCTGGCGGAAATCGCCCCGCGTCTCAAGCTCGGCGTTCACCGCACGGCCATTCGCCGTGAGCCGCTTCCGACCGATCTGCTCGTGTGGGCCCGATTCCAGCGGTTGATCCGCCAACTGAAGCCGGACGTGCTGCACGGTCACGGCGCCAAGGCCGGCGCCTACATGCGTTTGCGGACCGCTTCCCGCGACAGGATCCGGGTCTACACCCCCCATGGCGGCTCGCTGCACTATCCGCTGGCGACGCTGAAGGGCAACATCTATGCCCGTGTCGAACGCGCGCTGATGAACGATACCGACCTGTTCCTGTTCGAAAGCGCGTTTGCGCGCAACACCTATCAGCGCACCATCGGCACGCCGAAGGGACTGGTGCGATGCGTGTTCAACGGCGTCACCGCCACTGAATTCGATCCGGTCGTGAAGACCGAGGACGCCACCGACCTGATCTATGTCGGCGAGTTCCGGCACATCAAGGGCGCCGACCTCCTGATCGACGCGGTGGCGAAGCTGCGCGCCGGCGGCCGTCCGGTGACGCTCACGCTCGCCGGCGACGGCGAGGAAAGCGAAAGCCTCAAGGCCCAGGTGGAACGGCTCGGCCTCGGCGGCGCCGTGCGGTTCATCGGCCACGTCAAGGCGCGCTACGGCTTCTCCAAGGGCTCGCTGCTGGTGGTTCCCTCCCGCGGCGATTCGATGCCCTATGTCGTGATCGAGGCGGCGGCCGCAGGAATTCCAATGGTCGCCGCCAACATCGGCGGCATCCCCGAGATTTTCGGCCCGCATGGCGATGCCTTGTTCCCTCCCAGCAACGCCGCCGCCATGGCCGATGCCATCGAAACGGCGCTCGGGGATCCGGCAGCGGCGACAGCACGGGCCAAATCGCTGCGCGAACGAATCTTCCAGCATTTTTCGCAGAAGGCGATGGTCGAAGGCGTCTTTGCCGGCTACCGCGACGCGTTTGCCAATCGTTAACCGTTCTTTACCAACGTAACCGTTTCTTCCGATTTGTCCCGTAAGCCGTTTGTGTGGGGAATTCCGCACCGGCAAGCACGTTCTTATGTGCATGCTCCAGAACGGACGTGGACCAGTGGAACCGATTAACGCACGCTCGATGTTCGATGCCGCGGCAACGGCCGCGATGACCGTCACCGCCGATCGCCCGCCGGTCGAACGGCGCCGCAGGCTCACTACGGCGGCTATCGCCGTCAGCAACCAGAAAGTCGGCCGCGCCTACTCGCCGATCGTGATCGCAGGCGCGGTTCGCGTCATCGACTTCGCGATGCTGAGCGCGATCGGCATCGCGCTCTATTTCGGATATGTCGTCCCGCTCAGGGGCTTTTCGTGGGAATTTCTCGCGGCGATCTTCGGCGTGGCCGCGACGGCCGTGATCTGCTTCCAGGCCGCCGATATCTACCAGGTGCAGCTATTCCGCGGCCATCTTCGCCAGATGAGCCGGATGGCTTCATCCTGGGCGTTCGTGTTCCTGCTGTTCATCGGCGCATCCTTCATCGTCAAGCTCGGCAGCGAAATTTCGCGGCTCTGGCTCACGGCTTTTTTCTTCAGCGGCCTTGCGGCGCTGCTGACCGGACGGCTGTTCTTGCGCTCGCTGGTACGCAGCTGGGCCCGTCAGGGCCGGCTCGATCGCCGCACCATCATCGTGGGCGCGGACGAGAACGGCGAACAGCTCGTCCAGGCGCTCAAGATCCAGGATGATTCCGACATCAAGGTGCTCGGCGTGTTCGACGACCGCAACGACGACCGCGCGATGGATACCTGCGCCGGCAGCCCCAAGCTCGGCAAGGTCGACGACATCGTCGAACTGGCGCGCCGCACCCGCATCGACCTCGTGCTGTTCGCGCTGCCGATCTCGGCCGAGACCCGCATTCTCGAGATGCTGAAGAAACTGTGGGTGCTGCCGGTCGATATCCGGCTTTCGGCCCATACCAACAAGCTGCGCTTCCGTCCCCGCTCCTATTCCTATCTCGGCGAGGTGCCCACCCTCGACGTGTTCGAGGCGCCGATCACCGACTGGGACCTGGTGATGAAGTGGCTGTTCGACCACGTCGTCGGCTTCGTGATCCTGGTGCTGGCGCTGCCGGTGATGGGACTGGTCGCGCTTGCGGTCAGGCTCGACAGCCCCGGGCCGGCGCTGTTCCGCCAGAAAAGATTCGGCTTCAACAACGAGCGCATCGACGTCTTCAAGTTTCGCTCGATGTACCACCATCAGGCCGATCCGACCGCCTCCAAGGTCGTGACGCGGAACGACCCGCGCGTCACCCGCGTCGGGCGCTTCATCCGCAAGACCAGCCTCGACGAATTGCCGCAGCTCTTCAACGTCGTGTTCAAGAGCAACCTCTCGCTGGTCGGCCCCCGTCCCCACGCCGTGCAAGGCAAGCTGCAGAGCCGGCTGTTCGACGAAGCCGTCGACGGCTATTTCGCGCGCCACCGCGTCAAGCCGGGGATCACCGGCTGGGCCCAGATCAACGGCTGGCGCGGCGAAGTCGATACCGACGAGAAGATCCAGAAGCGCGTCGAGTTCGATCTCTATTATATCGAGAACTGGTCGGTGCTGTTCGACCTCTACATTCTGCTCAAGACGCCGCTGGCGCTGATGACCAAGAGCGAGAACGCGTATTGAGTTGAGGAGACCTCGCCGTCATTGCGAGCGCAGCGAAGCAATCCATAGCGTAACGCTGGGATAGATGGATTGCTTCGCTTCGCTCGCAATGACGCGGATAGTGGTGCCGTAGTTTTGTTGAGTTGCGTGAGTGTGTAATGGCGTATGCGGCGACAGCCGGGGGATCGCTCCCATCGATGACGGCCGCGCCCGGCGTGCTTGCCTTGCAGCGCGCGCTGGTCTGGCTGGTCGGTGCATGCGGCGCCATCGTCTTCATCGAACCCTCGCCCTATGAGCTGGCGACGCTTGCCGCCGCGCTGATCTTCTTCGCGACGGGCTTGCGGATGCGGCTGGTGTTCATACCGCTGCTGTTGCTCCTGTTCCTGCTCAACCTCGGCTACAGTATCGCCGCGGTCGCGGTGATGGACCGGCCCAATGTTCCGAACTGGATCGCAACCTCCTGGTACATGGCGGTCACGGTCATCTTCTTCGCGATGGTCATCTCCGAGGACACCGCGGCGCGGCTCGACATGCTCCGCCGCGGCCTTGTCGTCGGCGCCGTGATCGCAGCGCTCGCCGGCATCGCGGGTTACTTCAATCTCGTCCCAGGCGGGCGTGACCTGCTGACGCTGTATGACCGCGCCCGCGGCACCTTCAAGGACCCGAACGTATACGGCGCGTTCCTGGTCCTGCCGGCGCTGCTCGCCCTGCAAAGCGTTGTCTCGGACAAGTTCGGCAAGGCGTTCCGCAGCGCGATCGCCTTCGGCATCATATCGCTGGCAATCCTGTTGGCATTTTCACGCGCCGCGTGGGGTGTGCTGGTGCTGACCTCGGCGTTGACGCTGGTGCTAATGGTGCTGACGAGCCGCTCGCAGTCGCAGCGCTCGCGCATCATCGTCATGACGCTCGTTGTGGCGGTGCTGGCGGCGGCGCTGGTCGCGGTGCTGCTGTCATTCGATTCGATCGCGCAGCTGTTCAAGCAGCGCGCCAGCTTCGACCAGAGCTATGACTCAGGCCGCTTCGGCCGTTTCGGCCGGCATATTCTCGGCGCCGAAATGGCGCTTGGGCTGCCGTTCGGCATCGGGCCGCTGCAGTTCAACCGCTTCTTTCCCGAAGACACCCACAATTCCTACCTGAACGCGTTCATGTCGGGCGGCTGGCTGTCCGGCGTCTGCTATCCCGCGCTGGTCTTCGTCACCGTGCTGACGAGCTTCCGCTACGTCTTCGTCCGCGCGCCCTGGCAGCCGATCTATCTGGCGTTCTTCGCCGCTTTCCTCGGCACGGTCGGCGAGAGCTTCATCATCGATACCGACCATTGGCGGCACTTCTGGATGATGCTGGGCACAATGTGGGGCATGTTCGTCGCCGCCGAACGCTGGAAGGCAAACCGCGATCCCGCGCTCATGGCGCCCGCGAAGGCTTCCTAGGTCCGCTTGCCCTTCCTGGCGGGCTTTTGCTCTGGCTTTCTCGTTTGCGTTTTCTTGGGCGCATCGACCATCGACTTCAGTTCCTCGGTTGCCGCCAGCATCGTCGCGTAGCCCTTTGTGGCGAACTCCAGCAGCAGCCGCAGTTCGGCGTCCGAATACGACTCCCAGAGTTTGACCATGCCCCGCTGCATGTGCTCGTAGAACCGCCCGACCTTGGCGACGTTCTCCGGGACGATCGCGATAAACACCTTGCGGCGGTCGTCGGGATCGCGCTCACGCCGGACCAGGCCCGCTTTCTCCAACCGATCGACGACGCCGGTGATGGCGCCCGTGGTCAGCCCTGTGACCTCCGCCAGCCGTCCTGCGGTCACGCGGCCTTCCAGATTGAGAAAGTCGAGACATTCGAGGTCGGAGCCCGAAATCCCGACGGTATTGGCCACCGTTTGCCCAAAGATCGCCCCCTGCGCGGACCCGCGCCGCAGCGCGTTCTCGAGTTCCTGCATCAGCGCAGCCCGCGCCTTCGCTCTTGACAAGCCAATCTCCATATCTTAGTCGATATATATCTTAGTCACTAAGATAATTAGCAACTATACGTTCCTACCACTCCCGGGATGCATGGAGCAAGGCATGAGCAGACGACCCAGAGCCCTGGTCATCGGCGGCGGCATCGCCGGTCCCGTGACGGCGATCTTCCTGAAGAAGGCCGGCATCGACGCCGAACTGTTCGAGGCGTGGCCCTATTCCACCGGGATCGGCGGCGGCCTGCAGATCGCGCCGAACGGCATGCATGTGCTGGCCGAGATCGGCTTGGCCGACGAGATGATCCGGCGCGGATCGGTCGCGGAATCCTTCGATTTCCATTCCCAATCAGGCGCCCGGCTTGGTTCCGTCAACCAGAACATGAGGCAACGCTTCGGCCAGCCGGCGGTGAATATGTGCCGCGCCACGCTGAACGAAATGCTGATCAACAAGGCCTGGTGCGAGAACGTCGAGTTGCGTTTCGAGAAGCGGCTGGTCGCCATCGAGGACCGCGCCGACAAGCCCATCGTCGCGCATTTCGCCGACGGCTCCTTTGCCGAAGGCGATTTCGTGATCGGCGCCGATGGCGTGCATTCTGCCGTACGCGCGCATGTCATTCCCGATGGCCCAAAGCCGTTCGACACCGGCCTGATCGGCTTCGGCGGCTTCGTCCCGCGATCGGTGATCGCGGATGCGCCGATCGGCCAGCGAGTGGCGACGACCTTTGGGCAGAGCGGCTTCTTCGGTTACGGCTTTTGCAGCTCTGATGAAAACGACGGCGTGATGTGGTGGAGCACGCAGCCTTCGCACGGCACCGACGCAGTAGCCTTCCGCGCCATGAGCCAGGATGCGATCAGGCGGCATCTGCTCGATTTCCACGCCGGCTGGCACGATCCGATCCCGCGCATTCTGGAGGCAGCCGAAAATATCGTGGTGACGGCGACGCTCGATGTCGCGACGCTGCCGACCTGGTCGCGGCAGCGCACGCTGTTGATCGGCGATGCCGCGCACGCCACCAGTCCGCATGCCGGCCAGGGCGCCTCGCTGGCGCTCGAAGACGCCATGCGGCTCGGCCGGCTGATGCAGGACCGGCAGGAGCTTGGTGTGACCTTCCAGAATTTCGAGACCGAGCGCCGGCCCCGCGCCGAGAAGATCGTCGCGCTCGCGCGCCGCAACGGCAACAGCAAGCGCGAATTCAGCGCCACCGGCGCCTGGATCCGCGACCGCATGCTGAAGCTGCTGCTGCCGGTCACGGCCAAGGGAATGGACTGGATGTACGCGTATGATCCCCGCGCGGCGGAGCCGTCGCGCCGGGCGGCGGCGTAGGTCCGTAGGGTGGGCAAAGGCGCGCTTCGCGCCGTGCCCACCATCTATCCACGATCGTCATCTGAACGGTGGGCACGCTTCGCTTTGCCCACCCTACGATCCGAAGCCTACTTCTCCACCGTGAACGTCAATCCAGCATGATCAATCAGCCGTTTGATCAGCTTGTCCTGCATCGCCGCGCCCGGCGTCCAAATGCCGGCGGGAACGTCCGGCGTGTCGCGCAGCAGGCAGATCGCGCATTCCGAGATCATCTTCGACGTCGAGCCGTAGCCGGGATCGCGATCGCCCTTCACGGAAGCGCGGACCTGCTTGCCATCGGGTGCGATGGCGACGAACAGCAGGTCGTAGAAACCGTTCTCCCGCACCTCTTTCGAAGGGCCGTCACCAGGCTTCAGTCCGCCCGCGCCGCCCATCCTCTCGGCATTGACGGCTGCGACAAGGCGTTTGGCGTTGGCTTCGCCCTGTTCTCCAGGACCGGTCAGAACCATCTCGTCATAAACAAAGTCTTTGCCGTACGGAAAATCCATCAGCATATTGGAACGATGCACGTTGCGGGTGTTGATGGTCGCCATCGCGAAGGGCGCCGTCCACTGGCCCAAATCGTCGTCGAACAGCGGCTTGTTACCTCGCGGCTGCTTTGGACCTTCAAATCCCGGCGCCAGCAAAAATGGATTCTTCAACAGGGTGACCAGGCTGAGGTCTTGCGCGGCTGCCGCGAACGTCGCCCAGGTGCTCGCGGCGGTACCACCGGACAACGTGCCACTCATGTCCCGGATCCGGCCTTTGACGCGGTCAGCCGATGTTCCAAAGATCTTCTTCGCTTCTTCCTGCACGGAGAACACGCCGAGCTCGAACGGAAGCGAATCGAAACCGCAGGAAAATACGATGCGCGCGCCGGTCGACTTTGCGGTCGCCTCATGCGCGTCGATCATCTGCCGCATCCAGACTGGCTCGCCGCAGAGGTCGAAATAGTCGACACCGGCTGCGACGCAGGTTGCGATCAGTTCGGAGCCATAGCGCTGATACGGACCAACGGTCGAGATCACCGATTTGGTTTGGCCAACCATGGTCCTCAGCGAGGCGGGATCGCTGGCGTCAGCCACGATCAGCGCGGTGTCGGCCGGCGCGCCGATAGCGTCGCGCACCGAGGCAAGCTTGTCCTTGCTGCGCCCGGCCATCGCCCATTTCAGATTGTTGTCGCCACTATAATTCGCGGCGAGATATTCGGCGATGAGCTGGCCAGTGAAGCCCGTAGCGCCATAGACAACGATGTCAAATTTCGACGGAGACATACTCTGATTTCCGAAAATAATACGCTCGAAAAAACAGAGTTACTTCTCGACCGTGAACGTCAGACCGGCATGATCAACCAGCCGCTTGATCAGCTTGTGCTGCATCGCCGCCCCCGGCGTCCAGATGCCGGCGGGGACATCCGGCGTGTCGCGCAGCAGGCAGATCGCGCATTCCGAGATCATCTTCGACGTCGAGCCGTAGCCGGGATCGCGATCACCCTTCACGGAAGCGCGGACCTGCTTGCCATCGGGCGAGATGGCGACATAGAGCAGATCATAGAGGCCGTTCTCGCGCTCTTCCTTCGACGGCCCTTCGCCCGGCTTGGGTGCACCGGGGCCGGTCTTTTCGGTGTTTGCGGCCATCACCAGCTTGGCATTGGCCTCGCCCTTCTCGCCGGCCCCCGTCAGCACCATTTCGTCGTAGACGAACTCCTTCCCGTACGGAAAGCCCATCAGCATGTTCGAGCGATGGATGTTGCGGGTGTTGATGAGCGCCATCATGAAGGGCGCTGCCCAGGACTGCAGGTCTTCCTCGTAGGCCGGCTTGCTGCCCGGCGGCTGCTTCGGCCCCTTGAATCCCGGCGTCAGCGCGAATGCATCCTTGAGGATCGCAACGAGACTGAGATCCTTGGCGACCGCGTCGAACGTCGCCTTGGCGCTCGCGGCGGTGCCGCCGGACAGGGTGCCGCGCATGTCGCGCACACGGCCCTTGACGCGCAAAGCCGGCGTGCCGAACACCCGCTTGGCTTCCTCCTGCACAAAGAAGGCGCCGAGTTCGAACGGCACCGAGTTCGAACCCGCACGAAAACACGATGCGCGCGCCGCTCGCTTTCGCCGCCGCTTCATGCTTGTCGATCATCTCCCGCATCCACAGCGGCTCGCCGCAGAGATCGAAATAATCGGTGCCCGAGGCCACGCAGGCCGCAAGCAGTTCGTTGCCGTAAAACTGATACGGGCCGACGGTCGAGATGACCGATTTGGTCTGCTCAACCATCGCCTTCAGCGACGCCGGATCAGCCGCATCGGCAACGATCAACGGCGTGTCGGCCGGCGCACCGATCGCGTCGCGGACCGAGGCTAGCTTGTCCTTGCTGCGCCCGGCCATCGCCCATTTCAGGTTGGCGTCGCCCTTGTATTGCGCGGCGAGATATTCGGCGACGAGCTGCCCGGTGAATCCGGTGGCGCCATAGACGACGATGTCGAATTTCGACGAAGACATATTCGATTCCCTTTTTCCTCGTCATTGCGAGCGCCGCGAAGCAATCCAGTCTATCCCGACGTGGAGGCATGGATTGCTTCGCTGCGCTCGCAATGACGGCTTCGGCTGCATTTCGCAAGCCTATTTCTTCGCGTATGACACGCCCATGCCGGCGCGCACGTCGGCCTGGATACCATAGGGCGCGATCGGGTAACGCAGGCCGTTCTTGGCAAGCTGCTTCATCCCGACGACGGCCTTGGCGAGATGCTCAGGCTTGAGCGCCATCAGCATCTCCTCATCAGGCACGCCGCCATAGCGCCGCTCGGCAAAGCACGGCAGCGAAAGCGACGGCTCGCCGGTCTTGAGCGCCCTGCCCCAGGAATCGGCGCACGCGGTCTCGCCGACCACGCCCCATTCGAATTTCTTGTAGCCGGTATATTGCAGGCCGTTGATGAGAATAATCATCTGGCCGGGTGTGGCGTAGACCAGGCAGATGTCGGGCGGATTGAGCCGGCCGCTGGTGAGCGGGCTCACCGCCATCGCCTGATACTGGCCGTAGGGCACGACGTCGAGCGCTTCCTGACGCTTGCGCGCGTCCTCGGCCGTGCCGTGCCAGACGCCGACATAGTTTTCGCCGGCGAGAAACTTTTCGTCCTGCGGCGCCAGCCCGATCACGGCGCGGCATTGCGCGCCGACGAGATCGTCACCGGTGATGCCGACGGTCCAGCCGAGCCGCGAGGCCATGCTGACGATCTGGTCGGTGGTATGCACCGCCGAGGGACGGCGGATTTTCGGGATCGCGGTCATCTCCTCGACGCGCGCGAACATCTTGATGCCGATCACCGTCGTCTTCAGGCGAAGCAGGCTGTTCAGATCGGCCACCATGCCGGCCAAATCGAGCGCTTCCGGCGTCTGCTGCTGCATGGCGTCAACTCCCAAATCGGCGCCTGAACAAGCGCGTTGCTTCGATTGTAGCGCGAATGCCGATCCGCTTCTACTTCGCCGCCGGACCCGGCAGCAATTCATCGATCTTGCCGGTGGCCCGGTACGCAATGAGGCCCATCCATTCGCGTATCGCGAGGTCGGTCCGCGCCAGCCCTTCGACGGCGACGTTTGAGAGCGTCATCAGATCATCGCTTCCGCCGACCCGCCAATCCACGGGATAGGGCTCGACCGCAAATCCCGCTTTTCGAAACAAGCCGACCGATCGCGGCATATGAAAGGCCGAGGTGACCAGCAACCATCGTTCGCCGTCCTTCGGCTTAACCAGCGCCTTGGAGAATTCGGCGTTCTCCTGCGTGTTGCGCGATTGCCGTTCCATGATCAGCCGTGATTTGTCGACGCCGAGGCTTTCGAAGATAGCGCCCGCGAAATCGGCTTCCCTGGCGTCGTTCGAGACGAGGTTCGCGCTACCGCCGGAAAAAACCACGCGCGCGTTCGGATATCGCCTCGCCAGGGCTGCGGCAGCAATGATCCGGTCCGGCGCGCCTCGAACCACCGGCGTTCCATGCGCCACGGAGAGATCGGCTTCGATCGACGCCCCCAGCACGATGATGCCATCAGGCGCGCCGCGCGCGGCGTCCCATGACGGAAAGCGCTGCCTCCAGGGGATAGAGCAAAGCTTTTCCGAGTGGCGACAGCCCGCAGATCACGAGAAGCAGCACAGCCGCTATCACGAGCTTGCGGCCGAGCGATGCAAAGCGCGTCACCATCAAAATGGCGCCGACGAACCCGATAGCGATCAGGAAATTCGTCGGCAACAGCAGGTAGCCGAGCGTTTTGGACAGGACAAAAAACAAGGGAAGCCTCTGAAAATGTCTGGTACAGCGTCATACGACGCCATTGCAGCAACCAAAAGCCTCCTCATGCCCCATCATCACCTGCATTCCAGCCCCGAAACCTGCCACTGGGGTTACTTCGACGCAAAATTGAAGCCCGTGCTGACCATCGCCAGCGGCGATGAAGTCACCATCGAGACCGTCAGCGGCGGTCCCGAGGTCGTGCCGGACAAAAGCAAGTTTCACGTCCCGCCCGAGCTTGCGGAGATTCACGCGAACTGTGAGCGCCAGCTACAGGGCCATATTTTGACCGGTCCGATCGCAATCGAAGGCGCCGAACCAGGTGACGTGCTGGAAGTCGACATCCTCGACGTCCAGCTCAGGCAGGACTGGGGCTGGAATCTGATCCGTCCTCTGTCTGGCACCCTGCCGGACGATTTTCACGAAACGCGGATCCTGAACATTCCGCTCGACCGCGAGCGGATGGTGGGCCGCATGCCATGGGGCCTCGACCTGCCGCTCAAGCCGTTCTTCGGCGTGATGGGCGTGGCGCCGCCACCGGCCTGGGGCCGCATCACCTCGCTGATCCCGCGCGCGATGGGCGGCAACCTCGACAACAAGGAACTGGGCGCCGGCGCGCAAACTGTATCTGCCGGTGTTCGTGCCGGGCGCGCTGTTCTCCTGCGGCGACGGCCACGGCGTGCAGGGCGATGGCGAGGTCTGCGTCACCGCGATCGAGACCGCGCTGCAGGGCCGCTTCCGCCTGACGCTGCGCAAGGATCTGCGGCTTGATTATCCGCGCGCGGAAACCCCTGATCATTACATGACGATGGCGATGGACCCCGATCTCGACCAATGCGTGGTGCGCGCGTTGCGCGACATGATCGTGCTGCTCGGCGAAAAGCGCAATCTGTCACGCGAGGACGCCTACACGCTGTGCAGCCTCGCCGCCGATCTGCGCGTGACGCAAACCGTCAACGGCTCCAAGGGCATTCACTGCATGATCGCGAAGACGGTCGTGCACGGCTGACGCCGCCGTCAGAACTCCGAACGCAGCTGCAGCCTGGCGTGAAACACCACGCTGGTCTTTCCGACCAGCGCCGTTCCGTTCACTTCCGCCGCGTCGGCGGAATAGGAGCCGGTAAAGCCGCAGGTGACTTCACGCCCGCCGAACAGCGGCCGGCTGCCGACCGACTTCGTGTGCTCATTGGTGATCAATTCGCCGCGCCATTTGCCGTGATCGGCCCGGTAGGAGCCCGTGTAATAGAAATAGGAGTCGCCGCCGGCGATCTTGCCGTCGTGCAGCGCGATCACGCCGTTGGCGCGGCCATGCCCGCCGTCCGTCATCTCGATCTGGATGGTGTAAAGACCGTTCGTTACCGTCATTGCGCCCTTGCCGTCGTCCCCGGACATCATCGGCATTCCCTGTGGCGCGAGGCAATCAAGAAATGGACGCGCGGCTGGATCGTTTCGCCGCGGCCGTGAACGCCGCCCAAGGCCTCCCGGGAGCTCCGTTCAACAGGCGCGTAGCCAATTCACAGACCCAGCCCCGGATTTTTAACCGCTTTTTCAAACGGATAGGAAGCTATCCACAAGTCGTTTGACTCATGTGTGCAAAACTAAATAGAGTCGAAATAGTAACTTTTCAGTACATCATTTAAAAGTTAGCGTTCCCCATGGCTACAGAAAAAGCCGAAACCGACCGCGTTCCCGTTACGTTGGCGCTCTCGACCATCAACTATCTCGAAAGACTGGTGAGACAGGGCACCCACGGCACCAGCGTTCCCGGCGTCGCAAGGACTTTGATCGAGGAAGGCATTCGGCTCGCCATCAAGGACGGGCTGCTTGCGATCCGCGACAACGGAAAGGCGTCCTGACGGGAATTTTCGGAACGCGGCGGTTCACACAGAATGTGGAACCGAGAAACATGCTTACGAATGTACCGACCTGGACTACCGATCGCGTCGAATTGCTGAAGAGTCATTTTGAAGCCGGCCTCACCTGCCGCGAGATCGCAGCCAGCATCGGCGTCAGCCGCAACGCCGTCATCGGCAAACTCGCTCGCCTGGAATTGACCCGCGGACCCGCAAGGGCCAAACCGCGCCCGGAAAAGACCGCCAGGGAACGCTCCAGGAAATCCGTCCCCAGACTGCAATATCAGATCCTGCAGGCCGTCTACGAAAACGCGCAGCCGCTCCAGGAAGAGCCGATCGCAAGCGACTACCGCTGCTCGCTGCTCGAGCTCAGCAACGAACGGTGCCGCTGGCCGATCAGCACGCCCGGCGCCGAGGATTTCTGCTTTTGCGGCAATACGCCGGTGAACGGCATGCCCTACTGCTCCGGGCATCACCGCCTCGCCTATCGTCCGGGCTCGCGCCAGCGCGTCGTGAGGGGATCAGGCAATCGGTTCGCGTGAGAAAACGCGTCAACACAAAGAGAAGCGTCGGTTCTGATTCAATCAGAACCGATCGCCTGCTAGCCGAGCTTCCAGCCGACCTCTTCCGTAAAGCTCTTGTAGAACTCCGGCGTGTAGGCCTTTTCCGGGGATTGCCGCACCCGCTCGTCGAGCTTGTGGGCGTCGTCGCCGACGAGAATCCGCCAGCGCTCGGCCTTGACGCCGTCGAGGATGATCTTTGCCGCGGCTGCCGCCGTGGTCGGCGCCTCGTCGCGGAAGGTGCGCGCGCGGTCGAGCGCGATCTTCTGGATGTCGTCGTCCGACATCGGCGCGGTGTCGATACCCATGCCCTTCAGACGCTGCCGCGTCGCGAGGATTTCGTTCGGGCTCAGTTCTTCGGATTCCGTCCCGCTCTGGATCTTGCGCGAATTGGACACGATCGAGGTGCCGATATGCCCGGGCATCACGACGGAGCATTTGATGTGCGGGGCGTTGAGCCGCAGGTCCGTCATCAGCGCTTCCGTAAAGCCCTTCACCGCAAACTTGGCGGCGCTGTAGCCGGTGTGCGGCACGCCCAGGCCGACTGACGCCCAGAAGCCGTTGACGCTCGATGTGTTGACGATGTGGGCCTCGTCGGCCTTCATCATCAGCGGCAGGAAGGTGCGGACGCCGAGATAGACGCCGCCCCAGCAGATGTTGAAGGTGCGCTCCCACTGCTCGCGCGTGTTGGTGAACAGGCTGCCGCCGCCGCCGATGCCGGCATTGTTGAACAGGAGATGGATCTTGTCGGTCGCCTGCTGCTCGATCAGCTCATCGCGAAAACGCTGGAGATGAGCCTCGATCGAAACGTCGGCGACATGCGTGGTGACGCGAAGGCCCTGCGGCAGCTTCTCCGCCTCGCACATGCGCTTGGTCTCGGCCATCGCCTCCAGGGATACGTCGCACATCGCGACATTGCAGCCTTCGGCCACGAGCTGGCGCGCGAGTTCGCGGCCCATGCCCGTGCCGCCTCCGGTGATCACGGCAAACTTTCCGGCAAAGTCCTTCATTGAGATCGTTACCTCGGTTTTCGATTTTTGAGTTGGGGCTCTCATGGCAATGGAGCCCGTGCGAACAGGACAGTAACAGCTCGCGACTGCCGGTAAAGCCGCCCGTGAGACGGGCGGTTCGATTGTCTCGCCGTCGTTTTCGTGCGGCGGAATTTACTCCGCCGCCTCGCGCGAGCCGCCCAGCGCAGCCAGTCCCTCCAGTGCCTTCCTGATGGCGGCCTGTTGCGCGGGCGAAGCCTCCGGCATCGGTGCGCGGGAGAATGTCACAGGCAGCCCCTGCAGCGACTGCGCGTAGCGCGTGCACGCCGGCAGATTGTCGGAGACGATGGCGTTCCACAGCGTCAGCAGCTTCTTGTGCAGTTCCAGCGCGCGAGCGTGGTTGCCCGCCTTGACCACGTTCCAGAGCTCGACGGAAGCGTGCGGCGCGGCGCTCAGGATCGCGGCGATCGACCCATGCGCGCCGAGCGCGTAGGATGGATACATCAGCGCGTCGACGGCGCTGTAGATCAGTTTGTCCGGCGCCATCATCATGAGATCGGCGAACAGTTTCAGATCGCCCGCGCTCTGCTTGACGCCGACGACGAGCGGCACCTCGTTCATGATGCGGGTCAGCAGCGCCGGCGAGAGATAGGACCACGGCACCACGTTGTAGATGATGATCGGCATGCCGGTTTCATCGGCCATGCGGCGAAAGTGATCGACCATCGCCTGCTCGTCCGGCTTGAACAGGTAATGCACCGGCGTCACCTGCAGCGCGGCGACGTTCATGTCGCGCACCAGTCTGCCGCGCCGGATCGCATCGCGCGTGGAATCGACGATGATGCCGGCAATCACGGGCGCGCGCCCTTTCGCGGCTTCCACCGTCGCCGCCACCAGCTCGCGATACTCCTCGTGGTCGAGCGTATGCCCCTCGCCGGTCGAACCGCCCGCCGCCATGCCATGGCTGCCGGCGCCGATCAGCCAATCGACCTGGGGAGCAACCTGATTGAAGTCGATCTCGCCGTCTTTCCGGAACGGCGTGGTCATCGGCGGTATCACGCCGGTGGGACGTGCTTTCATGGGCTGGCCCTCGCGTTTCCATCCGTTATGCGCGGGTGTGTCCCCGCTTTGCCGGCGATATCAGCCGGTTGCAGCAAGCCTATGGGATGTCGGGACAGCTTTCCAGTTGCGGAATTGGCACGGCAGGGTATCGGAAACGCCGCGTGAACCGGCTGTCGATCAAAGCGCGCCCGGCGCTCACGGCTCGCAATATTTCATCGTTCGAACGTCAACGCCTGCAGATATCGCGGGTCTCTTTCTCCTCGCGCATGACCCGCATGATCTCGGGCGCGGCGAAGCTGCTGAAATCAGCCGCGACAAGCGTGCCATAGCGCCGGTGGTTCTTGAGCGCGCCCAACAATTTATCGCCAAGATTTTCGATGACGCGTGCTTCGTCAGCCGGGATCGGCGGCTTGAGCGCTTCTGCCTGCTTTGCGAAAGCGAAGAACTTCGTGGTGGCCTCGACCATCGCCGCGCGGCTATCGGAATCGCAGAGTTCGCGATCGTCCTGCGCATAAATGCAGCTCGCCAACTCTCCCCATTTGATGGCCAAAAAAACCGTCTGGTTGTCGGATCTCAGACCTGGCTTGCCGACCAAGGCGGCGACGCTCGCCTGCATGCTACCGGCCTTCAGGATGAAGTATCCGGCACTCGGCTCCATCTTCGCCGCGTCCGGACCGACATCCACGACGCGGAAAATGCAGCTGCGCACGACCGGCGCGACCTCCGGCCGACCAAGGCGATTGGCGTCGGCGAACCACGCACCGCCGGACCCGGCCGAAGACGTAGCGGAAGAAAAGCTCGGCATCATCCTCGATATTTGCGGCGCCCAGATCCAGCCGCCGACCGCGAGGAAGCCTCCGACGAAAGCCACAATGAGGGTGAGAACCTGACGGATCAATTTTCAAACTCCCCTTGCTAGGCCCTGGGGCAATTATCGGTCGTGCCCTTGTATCGATCGAGCAACGGCTTCATTGCCGCCGGGACGGTCCAGCCGAAATCAGCCTTGATCAGGCGGCCATTGCCGGTGTCCTGCATCAAGGCCGCGTTGATTGCCCGGTTGCGAGGGCTGTCCCAGAGATTCCTGACCGTGGACATCTCGGATTCGCCATATCGCTTGGCGGTATTCATCATTTCATCGAACGTCGCGAAATAGCGGTTGATGTAATCGACGATGTAGGCGCGATTGTTCCGCTCGCAGACTGCGTTCGGATGGGTGACGAGATAGCAGTTCAGCGCCGCCGTCAGCTCTTTCGCCCGGTTGAGGTCTCGCCAGTCGACACGATGTTCATTGCTCGTGAGCTTTGGCAGCTGCCCATCGCGCTCGGGGCTTTCAAGCGCGGGATAACAGGCCTCGCGTATCTTGGCCTCTTTCCATTCGCCCACACGTTGTCCACCCGGCAGGTAGTCCCCGGTGTTGCCAAGGACGAAGTAATTGATCAGGTTTATGCCTAGAAAAATGCCACCCAAAACAAAGGCCGCACGCATCAAGAGATTCATGGCTCAACGCCCAACAACAGTTGTATCGAGACATCTATAACACCCAGAGTATGCCGGGAACGTTAATCGCGGATCGATGCGTGGGTGGGGTTAAGGCGAGCTTACCAGGGCGACGGCGCGGCGCAGCCGTTCTCGGGACTGTCCTTGCCGTTTGGTTTCTCGGGATCCAGCGGCGTTCAAAGCCGCTCGCAAAATCATTCAACGAATGGTCGGCGCGAGAGCAGAATTCCGGACCGCGCAGCAATTCAATGACCGGCCTTGTTGGATCGCAGCACGAAACCCGTCCCCACAGCCGGTCATTGAAGACACTTAAAAATCCCTAAAAATGCGAGAGCATTGATCCGACTACCTGAAAGTTGCATGGCGAGATCAATACTCCTTTCACAGTCTCGCACTATTTGTTGGTTCTCAATGAATTGGGGACTCGCATGGTTGAGGATGCTGCCAACTTTGTGGCTTCGTCGTACGGCGTTCGCAACGTTGCGCGCAAGTTTGGCGCTACAGCTCGAAAAGCCTGCGTAAGCCCACCAAATCAGGTCGCGATGTCCCGGGATCGCGCGGTTTCTGCCGCGCTCCATCGATGACTTTCCCACCGGTCGCACCGACGGACGGCGCACCGACCGTGTCCTCGTTCGATCCGCGGCTGGAAAGCCTGCGTGGCCTCGCGGCGCTGCTTGTGTGCGTGCACCACGGAATGAGCGTGTTCGCCGACAATACGCGTTTTGTTGTCATGGACGCGCTGCTGTTTTCCTTCAATTCGGCGGCGGCGGTGATCTTCTTTTTCGTGCTGAGCGGCTACGTGCTCGGTCGCGCGTTGGAGCGCGACGGCGCATTCGCACCCTACCTGGTGCGGCGGCTGTTTCGGCTGCTGCCGCCGTTCGTGGTCGTGGTCCTGTTCACCTTCGCCTGCGAGCGGCTCTTTCGTATCGATCCCATACCGTCCGGCTTGATGCCGGGCTTCCAGCGCATGTTCTGGCCGCAGCCGACCTGGGATGCGCTGTGGGACAATCTGCTGCTCAGCTCGTTCAAGGTGAACGGTCCGACGTGGACGCTCCTTCCGGAACTGCTGGGCGCCCTGATGCTGCCATTTGTGGTCGCCGCGCACGCCAGAATCGCGCCGCGGTGGGGCTGGGCGCTGTTCGTCGCGATCGCGACGCTGCTCGCGATCGGCCCTTTTCACACGCTGTTGTGGTTCTATGCCGGCTGTTTTCTCGCCAAGGAGATCGGTGCGTTGCTGGCGGGGCGGCGGCGGCTTGCCGCAATCACGTTCGTCGTCGGCCTGATCGGCCTCGAGATGGCCGGCACCAACAGCGAATTCTATGCGGTCGGCATCGTCATCCCGTCAGCGATCGCAGCGGCGCTGATGATAGGCGCGGTGGCGGCGTCGCGCGAGCTGCTGCAGTGGACGATGGTTGCGCCGTTGCGGTTCCTCGGACAAATCTCCTACAGCCTCTACCTGGTGCACTGGCCGACCTTCTACGTCTGCGCCTTGCTCGCTGTTATTTGTCGCCCGATCGTGCCGACCGATATCTGGGGGAATCTGATCGTGACGGTGACGTCCGTGATCGTTGCGGTTGGCCTCGCCGCGCTGTCATATCGATTTGTCGAAGCCCCGTCGATCAGAGCGGGCAAGTCGATGGCGCGTGTCCTGGAGCGGACATGGATGAGGGTTTGGCGACCGCAAGCCGCCGAGGCGGGCTGAAGCGACGGCCCAGATCCAGCCCGGGCCGGGAACGAAGCCACAGGGAGCGCGCCCCGCGCTCGTTGAACCTTTGGCCTCCGCCAACGACCTACTGACCAGAGGCAGTATCAATCCCGAGGAGACCGCCGTGAGCCAGTGGCGCGATAGCATGGTCGATCGACCGGAAACGGATGGTGCGGCTTACCTGACCGGCTGGACCATCAGCGGAGTAGCTGTGCTTGGGGCCATCGTGGCCGTCTGGGCGCTCGGCATCTAGCGACGGTCAAAGACCACAACGAATGACAGAAATGATCGGGACGGCTTGCCCCCGCCCCCGCTGGCTCGCCACCCCTGCGCTCGCGCGTCACTTCGTCGCCCGCGGATAGAATAAGCAACGACGGCCGAAGTCGTGTCGCTGCTGGCCAATGTCACGCTCGATCGCAGCACCGCGAGAAGCCAGCTTCCCGCGCGGCGCATCCTTTCCATTTCAGACGTCTTCATCAATTTGGTGGATGACGCTTCGACCCGGCCGACCTCACTGTTGGCGTGACAATTCCTGTCACCCGCCTCGGACAAGCCGGAGGTGGATTTCGCAGCCCGCCGAGCCATCGCCAACCCCGACCGCCAAGCACGCGCCCCTTTCGTCGGACTGCCCTGCTCTTGCCCGGATCGGGATGCTGCAAGCATTGAACGCCGGCAAGCCAAACCTAGATGTCACGCCAAGGGCGAAGAAAGCCAAGGCATATAGGATCCAGCGATGACCGTTCATGTCTGCGTCAACACCTGACGATGCCGAGCACGTCAAGGTCTTCGCCACCGCCAACGCCGCGGAAATCTGGTTCGAGGGAATGATCCGGAAGGTGTGGTGTTCGAGTATGCGGTGAAGTGAATGCCGAAGGAGGCTCCGATGCGGATTTTGGCCTTGGCGAGTTTGGCGATCGGGATAGTCTCAATCGGGCCGGCGGGCGCCCAGACGTACGATCCGGCTTATCCGGTTTGCCTGCAGGTATACGGCCCGGCCACCTACTACGAGTGCCGCTACACGTCGCTGCCACAGTGCAACGCGTCGGCATCGGGCCGCTCGGCACAATGCGTCATCAATCCATATTTCGCGAGCCCGCAAGAGCCCGCGGGTTATCGGCGGCGGGCGCGACGGTGAAGTTGATCCAGGGCGCTCTCACCCACTCCCAGGAAAGCACGACACTGCGCTACATCCGGCGCCGGTCGGAGAAGATCACGGGGCGCGGTCGCGGATCTCCGAGCGGCCCAAGCGCGCATCAGACAACGATAGCGGAACAGCGTAAGCACCGCCCGTCAGAATCGTGGAAAGGAAGTTTAGGGGATTCAATGAGTTAATTGGTCGGAGCGAGAGGATTTGAACCTCCGACCCCTAGTCTCCCAGACTAGTGCGCTAACCGGGCTGCGCCACGCTCCGATGCCGTTCCATTAGCTGCGATCAGCGCCCGGCGCAAGGCGCGCGAGCGGCCTCATTGAGGCCGGCAGCCAGGCCAGTTCCAACGTACCCGCTCAGCCGTCTTTCAGCGCATTGTCCAGCAATTGCCGGCAGGCGACCAGGTCCTGCAGCACCCGTTCCAGGCGTTCGCGGTCGGCGTCCGAGGGACCGGGCTTGGCCTTGACGAACGGCAGCAAGATGCCGTCGTCGTCGGTATCGACGAAGCGGTAGTCGATTTCCTTCTCTTCGGTCTCGTAATCCTCGTCCTCGTCGTCGACGCCGGCATCGACGATCGGCGTCTCGCCCTCCTCGGGCTCCTGCAGGCTGAGGCCGATCGCCTCCTCGACCGCGCCGAAGGTGACGGCGGAGGTCTGGTCGGCAAGGCCCTGCACCGATTTGATGCCGTGCTCTTTGAGGATCCGCTGCACGCCGCGGATGGTGTAGCCCTCGCCGTAGAGCAGGCGGCGGATGCCCTTGAGCAGGTCGACGTCGTCGGGGCGGTAATAACGCCGCCCGCCGCTTCGCTTCATCGGCTTGATCTGGGCGAACCGCGTCTCCCAGAACCGCAGCACGTGCTGGGGAATATCGAGTTCTTCAGCGACTTCGCTGATGGTGCGGAACGCATCCGGCGCCTTGTCCAAATGCCAGCTCCTCTCAACTCATCTCGTTGGTGAAGACGCGGTACTCGCCTTGCTACGCGGCCGTGTTACGCGTCTGATCGTCGTTAATCGGTCTTGCCTTCGCCGTTGCCGACCGCGTGGCCGTTGATCCGCTGCTTCAGAATCGCCGACGGCTTGAACACCATCACGCGACGCGGCGAGATCGGCACTTCGGTACCGGTCTTCGGGTTACGTCCGATACGCTGACCCTTCTTGCGCACCATGAAGGAGCCGAACGACGACAGCTTCACCGTCTCGCCCTTCTCCAGGCAATCGGTGATCTCTTTCAAAACGAGTTCGACAAACGCGGACAATTCCGTTCGCGACAGGCCTACCTTCTGGTAGACCGCCTCGCACAAATCGACACGTGTGACTGTTTTTCCGGTCCCGGTCATCGCCTGCCCCGCACTCTCGGCGAACAATTTATTCTCTGAAATTATGAGGTTAGCACGCAATGGTCAACAGCGACCATCATGCAGACGCATGAAACACGGCCACAATTTAATCGATACTTTTACGCAGCGCTTACCAGCGCACGAGCGCGGAGCCCCAGGTGAAGCCGCCGCCCATGGCTTCGAACAGCACCAGATCGCCTTTCTTGACGCGTCCGTCCTTGACGGCGACCGCCAGCGCCAGCGGAATCGAGGCCGCCGACGTATTGCCGTGCAGATCGACGGTCAGCACCACCTTCTGCGGTGCAATATGAAGCTTGTGCGCTGAAGCATCGATGATTTGCTTGTTGGCCTGGTGCGGAACGAACCAGTCGATGATCGTCGGCCGTCGCGCCGGTCGCGTTGAAGGCATCGACGATCACGTCGGTGATCATGCCGACCGCGTGCTTGAACACCTCGCGGCCTTCCATCCGCAGATGGCCGACGGTCTGGGTGAGGACGGACCGCCGTCGACGAACAGCTTCGCCTTGTGCCGGCCGTCGGAACGCAGATGCGTCGTCAGCACGCCGCGGTCGGAAGGCTTGCCGGGCTGGTCCTGCGCCTCGAGCACGACCGCGCCGGCGCCGTCGCCGAACAGCACGCAGGTGCCGCGGTCGTTCCAGTCGAGAATCCGCGAGAACGTCTCGGCGCCGATCACCAGCGCGCGCTTGTAGGCGCCGGCGCGCAGGAAATTGTCGGCGGTGGCAAGCGCGAAGACGAAGCCGGAGCACACCGCCTGCAGATCGAAGGCGGCGCCATGGTGGATGCCGAGCCCGTTCTGCACCGCGACCGCGGTCGCCGGAAAGGTGTTGTCCGGCGTCGAGGTCGCCAGCACGATCAGGTCGATCGCCTGCGCGTCGAGGCCGGCATGTTCCAGCGCCGCGCGCGCCGCGTTGATCGCCAGATGCGAGGTGAACTCGCCTTCGGCGGCGATATGGCGCTGCCGGATGCCGGTGCGCTGCACGATCCACTCGTCGGACGTATCGATACGGGCCGCCAGTTCGGCATTGGTCAGCACCTTCTGCGGCAGATAGGAGCCGCAGCCCAGCACGACCGAACGTTTCGCAGTCACGAGACAACCTCCTGCGCGGTCTGCGCCTGTACCAGCGCACTGATCTTGGTGAGGAGATCGCAGCGGACCATCTCATAGCCAACATCGACTGCGTAGGCAAAGCCTTCGGCGTTGATTCCGCCATGGCTCTTGACAACCACACCCTTCAATCCGAGCAGCACACCACCATTGGATTTGTTCGGGTCGAGCTTGTCCCGCAGCGCCTTGAAGGCGCTGCGGGCGAACAGATAGCCGATCTTGGATTGCCAGCTGCTCGCCATCGCATTGCGCAGAAAATCCGCCATCTGGCGCGCGGTTCCTTCGGCGGCCTTCAACGCGATGTTGCCGCTGAAACCTTCCGACACGATCACGTCGGCCGCGCCCGCGCCGATCCCGTCGCCCTCGACGAAGCCGATATAGTCGAGCTCGGGCAGGTTCATCGCGCGCAGCTGTTCCGAGGCCTTGCGAATCTCCTCGCCGCCCTTGACCTCCTCGACCCCGATATTGAGCAGGCCGACGGTCGGACGCTTCAGGTCGAACAGCACGCTCGCCATCGCGCTGCCCATCACCGCGAGCGACACCAGATGATGCGCATCGCCGCCGATGCTGGCGCCGAGATCGAGCACGACGGAATCGCCGCGCGCCGTCGGCCATACGCCGGCAATGGCCGGCCGGTCGATGCCGGGCATGGTGTGCAGATGGAAGCGCGCCATCGCCATCAGCGCGCCGGTATTGCCGGCGGAAACCGCCACGTCGGCCTCGCCCTTCTTCACCGCGTCGATCGCAAGCCACATCGACGAGTTCTTGCGGCCGCGGCGCAGCGCCTGGCTCGGCTTGTCGTGCATGCTGACGGTCGACGTCGGTATGGACCACGCGCGAGGCCTTTTTCAGCGCCGGATATTTGGCAAGCTGCTCGTCGATCAGCTTGCTGTCGCCATAGAGCAGAAATTCGCTGTCGGGATGCCGTTTCAACGAGATGGCGGCGCCGGGAATGACGACCGATGCGCCGACATCGCCACCCATGGCGTCAAGCGCGATTCGAACCTTTTGCGGCATGAACGTCCCGGAAACCTGATCTCTTGCGGCCCTCGTAGAGCCCGGCCGCGCACTGGAAAGGCACCGCCAAAGCGGTGCTCGGCAAAGCGCATCCCCGCGCCCCCGCCGGGCCGCGACAATAGCGTGTCCCTGTCCCGACACAACCTCTTGACCACGCTCTTTTGGCGAAAGGCAAGCGCTGTGGCCCGAAATCAAGAATACAAAATATCTCGATATAATTCAATATCTTACGAGGCATTCCTGGCGGGATATCACAACCACCTCCAACCGATGGCAGCTTCGCCGGCCACTTTAACTGCCGGCTACTTGCCCTTGGGCTTCCTGGTGCCGCGGCTTTTTCGGTTCTGCCTTCAACGCCTTGAGCGCCGCGAACGGATGATCCTCGGGATCGGCGGCTTCAACCACCGGCTCAAATACGGCGCCGGGTTTGCGCGGATAGGGATCGACCGCGAGATACAACGCGTCGGTGGCGACCCGGCCGAGATCGATCATTCCGTTCTCGATCGGCTCGGGCGGATCGGGCGTCTCCTCGTCGCTGTCCTCGGCCTCGTCGACCAGCGCGGCCATCTCCGGGATCTGCTCGGGCGGCGCGAAGATCAGATCGATCGGCTCGTCGATATCGGTCTCCATCTCCTCCAGCGTCACCACGCAGGTCTGTCCGATCCGCGCCCGCACGTGGCCCGCCACGTGGAAGCGGCCGCCGCGCTCCGGCGTCACGTCGAACGAGGCCTGCACCGAAAGCACCTCACGCAAGCCGCCGACATCGGCCACCGCGTTGCGGATCGGCCTGATCGGCCTCGATGTCGCGATGCAGGCCCGTCTCCGGGATCTGCGCCACCGCGACGGGGACCCGCCACGGGTCGGGCTTCTCTGTCGGTCCTGTCGTACCGTCTTGCTCATTGCTGCTCGCTCGCCATTCTCCGGCAAGGGAAACCTGGCCGAACCGCTCACCAGCGCCGCCTCGTCGAGGCCGTCGAGCGCGGCCATCGCCGCCTCGGCATAGGCCGCAAGCAGGCGGGCCTTTTCGATGTTCTCGCCGTTCAGGATATTCTTGCACATCGCCTGCGCCAGCGCCTCGCGGCCCTCCGTCAGCGCAAAGTCATAGGCCGCCGTCCGGCCATAGAAGGCCTCGCCGAAGGCCTGCATGCGTTTCGGCACCGTGAGGTCGCCGACCCCCATCTCGCGCAGATTATCGTCCATATCGTTGCAAAAATGGTCGAACAGCGCCTGCGACAGGGCCGCGCCGCCCTCCACCGACTTCAGGCGGCGCAAGAACAGCCACAAATGCAGCAGAAGCAGGTCAAAACGGCCGTTAACCGTGTCCGGAACCCCCAAGTCCCGATAAAACAACGGTTCTCGCGCCTGCGTCACGATCATGCCATAGATGGCCTCGATGGTGCCGCGCAACGGCGTCCGGGGTTTCCTGAAGTGATTGAACGGCCAAAGCATTGTGGGTTCCGCAAGCGAGCCCTCCAGATTTTTGTCCGGAGCCCGCGCGTGTTGCAATCCAGCGTGCTGCCCGGTACGTCAACGCACCGCGCGATGCAAGAGGACGGGCTGATTCCTGACATGACCGAGATGAGCCACCTGAGCACCTCGCGTGCCCTCGCCGCGCCGCCTGACCGCGCGCCAGCGCGGCTTCCGCGCGGTTGCGGCCGTGGCATTGGTCTGCGCGGCGCTCGCCGGGTGCACCGGCGAGCAGTTCCAGAAGGGCTATATCCTGCCGCCCAACGCGCTGGAGCAGATCCCGATCGGCGCCAGCCAGGATCAGGTGCTGATCGTGATGGGAACGCCCTCCACGGTCGCGACCCTGAACGGCGAGGTATTCTATTACATCTCGCAGCGCTCCGAGCGCAAAGTCGCGTTCATGAATCAGCAGGTCGTCGACCAGCGCGTGATCGCGATCTATTTCGACAAGAATCGCCAGGTGCAGCGGCTCGCCAATTACGGATTGCAGGACGGCAAGATCTTCGACTTCATCAGCCGCACCACGCCGACTTCCGGCCAGGAACTCAGCTACCTGACGCCGCTGTTCAAGCTGCTCAGCTTCAACTAGAGCCGGTCAGTTCTGATTCACTCTGTTCCGCGACGCGGAAATCCTGCGCCAAGTCGTCCGCTTGCCCTCTGCGCGCGCGCTGCCTACGCTCCCTGCAAACAATAATCCAGCAGGGAGTGAACTTGTGACGATTAGAGCTTTTTCTCGACGCCGCGTTTTGACCGGAGCTGCAGCCGTTTCGGCGGCGGCGATCTTGCCGCGCTCGAGCTTCGGCTCCGACTGGCGGCCGACCGAAACCGTCCGGCTCATCGTGCCGGCGGCGGCCGGCGGCAGCACCGACGTGATGGGACGGTTGCTGGCTGCGCATCTGCAGACGGCGTGGGGCCAGTCGGCGGTGGTGGAAAACCGCTCCGGCGGCGGCGGCACCATCGGCACCGCCGAAGTCGTGCGCGGCAAGGCGGACGGCCATGCCATCCTGGTCGGCAATCCCGGCCCGAACGCGATCGCCTACAGCATCTTCCGCAACATGACCTACAAGGCGGACCAGTTGCAGCCGGTCAGCAACATGATCCGGATTCCGAACATCGTGTCGGCGCATCCGTCGACCGGCATCAAGTCGATCGCCGGATCTGATCGCCTACATCAAGGCCAATCCGGACAAGCTGACCTACGCCTCCTCCGGCGTCGGGCAGAGCCCTCACCTCACCGGCGCCTGGTTCCTGCAACTCACCGGCCTGAAGATGGTGCATGTGCCGTTCCGCGGCGCGGGTCCGGCGCTGCAGGCGGCGCTGGCCGGCGATATCCAGATCCTGTTCGACAACCTCTATCCGACGCTGCCGCAGACCCAGGACGGCAAGCTCACCGCGCTCTGCGTGACCACGCCCGAGCGCAGCCCGGCTGGCGCCGAACATTCCGACCATGCGCGAGAGCGCGCCCGAGCTTGCGAAGTTCGACGTCTCCTCCTGGTTCGGCATCTTCCTGCCGAAAGCCGCGCCCGCTCCCGTCGTCGAGGCGCTCAACAAGGAGATCAAGGCGATGCTGGCGCGCGAGGACATCAAGAAGACCATCGGCAAGATGGGCGCCACGCGCCGACTGGGGCACGCCGCAGCAATTCTGCCGATTTCGTGCAGGCGGAGACGACGAAATTCGGCGAGATCATCAAGCGCGAAGGCCTGCAGATGGACGCGGGCTGAGGGGGCCCTCGTGCTTCCGGTCAGGACGATTTGTTGATCTTCTTGACCTTGGCATCGGTGGCTTCAATCGACAAAGCCAGTTCCAGGATGGCTTTGGACAGCAGTTCGATGGCCTCCTTCTGATCCTGCGACTTGGAGGCGCGGAGCGCATAATTCCGGGCAGATGAGAGCGACATCGATTGATCTCCGTGTTGTCCGCCGGTCTCTGCGGATTCGTTGAACATGCTGATGGTTTAGCTTCACCCTGCACAAGAATCAAAAACCCCGCGGCTCGCACCGCGGGGTTTTCTTTTCGATCGAGCTTCGCGCCGCTCAGTGCGCCAGGATCGCCAGCAGCAGCAGCGCCACGATGTTGGTGATCTTGATCATCGGGTTGACGGCGGGACCCGCCGTATCCTTGTAGGGATCGCCGACGGTGTCGCCGGTCACGGCTGCCTTGTGGGCGTCGGAGCCCTTGCCGCCGTAGTGACCGTCCTCGATGTACTTCTTGGCGTTGTCCCAGGCGCCGCCGCCCGAGGTCATCGAGATCGCGACGAACAGACCGGTCACGATCACGCCGAGCAGCATGGCGCCGACGGCGGAGAACGCCGCCGACTTGCCGGCCGCGCCGCCGCCCGCGATCGCGTAGATCACGAAGTAGACGAAGATCGGCGACAGCACCGGCAGCAGCGACGGAATGATCATTTCCTTGATCGCCGCCTTGGTCAGCAGGTCGACCGCCCTGCCGTAGTCCGGCTTGTCGGTGCCCTGCATGATGCCGGGCTTTTCGCGGAACTGGCGCCGCACTTCCTCGACGATCGCGCCGGCCGCACGGCCGACCGCGGTCATGCCCATCGCGCCGAACAGATACGGCAGCAGGCCGCCGAACAGCAGGCCGACCACGACGTAGGGGTTGTTGAGCGAGAAGTCGGGCAGCACGCCCTGGAAGTACGGATACTTCGCGGCGTTGGCGATGAAGAACTTGAGGTCTTCATTGTAGGCCGCGAACAGCACCAGCGCGCCGAGACCGGCGGAGCCGATCGCGTAGCCCTTGGTGACCGCCTTGGTGGTGTTGCCGACCGCGTCGAGCGCGTCGGTGGCCTTGCGGACTTCCTTCGGCAGGCCGGCCATTTCGGCAATGCCGCCGGCGTTGTCGGTGACCGGACCGAAGGCGTCGAGCGCCACGATCATGCCGGCCAGCGCCAGCATCGTCGTGGTCGCAATCGCGATGCCGAACAGGCCGGCAAGGCTGTAGGTGACGAGGATGCCGGCGATGATCACGAGCGCCGGCATCGCGGTCGATTCCATCGAGATCGCCAGACCCTGGATCACGTTGGTGCCGTGGCCGGTGACCGAGGACGCCGCGATCGACTTCACCGGGCGATAGTCGGTGCCGGTGTAGTATTCGGTGATCCAGATGATCAGGCCGGTGACGACGAGGCCGACGACGCCGCATTCGAACAGCGCCATGCCGGTGTACTTCACGCCCGCCAGCGGACCGAAGCCGATCAGCCAGTGGATGACGGCCGCAACGCCGAGCAGCGACAGCACGCCGGTCGCGATCAGGCCCTTGTACAGCGCGCCCATGATGGACTGGCTGGCGCCGAGCTTGACGAAGAAGGTGCCGATGATCGAGGTGATGATGCAGACGCCGCCGATGGCGAGCGGCAGGGTCATCATGGTCACCAGCAGCGGCGAGGTCGCGAAGAAGATCGCGGCCAGCACCATGGTGGCGACCGCGGTCACCGCATAGGTCTCGAACAGGTCGGCGGCCATGCCGGCGCAGTCGCCGACGTTGTCGCCGACGTTGTCGGCGATGGTGGCCGGGTTGCGCGGATCGTCCTCGGGAATGCCGGCTTCGACCTTGCCGACGAGGTCGCCGCCGACGTCAGCACCCTTGGTGAAGATGCCGCCGCCGAGACGGGCGAAGATCGAGATCAGCGAGGCGCCGAAGCCGAGCGCCACCAGCGCATCGACGACGACGCGGTCGTTGGCCTTCAGCCCCAGGCCGTGGGTGAGATAGGCGAAATAGATGGTGACGCCGAGCAGCGCGAGACCCGCGACCAGCATGCCGGTGATGGCGCCGGCCTTGAAGGCGAGTTCAAGTCCGCCGGCCAGCGACGTGGTCGCGGCCTGCGCGGTGCGCACGTTGGCGCGAACCGAGACGTTCATGCCGATGAAGCCGGCGGCGCCCGACAGCACCGCGCCGATCAGGAAGCCGATCGCAACCAGCATGCCGAGGAAGTAGGCCAGCAGGGCGAAAATCACGACGCCGACGATGCCGATCGTCATGTACTGGCGCTTGAGATAAGCCTGCGCGCCCTCGGCCACCGCGGCCGCGATTTCCTGCATGCGCGCGTTGCCGGCGTCCGCTTTCATAACGGAAGACGTCGCCCAGATGGCGTAAACGATCGAAAGCGCTCCGCAGAGCACAATCACCCATAATGCTGTCATAGAAGTTGCCTCAGATGCTGGTTTTCCGCCCCACGCCATCCCGCGAGCGCGGCCGGCGCATATTAAGGAGGCCTTCCCTGCCCAAAGGGTGGCCTCAAATCGGCGGGACCATGCCAAAATCGTCTCCCCGGCGCAACGCCGCGGAGGCCAAAATCCGTCGATTTTTGAAAGGATTCACCGCTAACCGGGCCAGCCAGATTGTCGCCCGCGCGGCGGCGGGCGCTGGCCTGTGGTTGGGGCTGGGCCCAAAATACAAGAACCCGCCCAATCCCATCAGGATCGAGCGGGCTCACTAGCCATTCCAGTACATCCGTGAAACGACCGTTTCGAGGCCTTAGACGAGCGACAGGTTTTCCGCGCTCACCTTGCCCCGCATCTTGTCGGTCTTGAGTTCGAACTGAACCTTCTGACCTTCGGCCAGACCGCCGAGGCCGGCGCGCTCGACGGCCGAGATGTGCACGAACACATCCTTGCTGCCATCGCTCGGCTCAATGAAACCGAAACCCTTTTGACCGTTGAACCACTTCACTGTTCCCGTAGCCATTTTCTCTTCTCCAAAGCACGTAGGCTTTTAATTCCGCGCGGCGATCGCACGGATTCAAATCCGATCTCGACGATGTCTCTGGAAGAAGCCCCTGAGGGGCGCGTTCAAAAAGGCACGACGGTAATCGAATGGCGATACACCTATAGGTTTTCCGCAAAATTGCAATGGCTGGCGGGAAATAAATGGCCGACGGCGTTAACGAGGCCGACCCTCAAAAATGGCTGTAGGAGCAGCCGTTCCAGCGCGATTTCCCTGCCCTGCCCGTCGATGAACTTCGGAACCGCGCTCCCCGCGACCACCGTTCCGATGGAACTCACGGCGACGCCGGCATCGCGCGCAGCTTGCGCGAACGCCTCGACGCGATCCTCCGGTAGCGTGCACAGGATCTCGTAATCGTCGCCGCCGGCGATCAGCGTCTCCAGTCCGACAACGCCGCGCGACACCAGATCTCTGCGCCGCATCCGACAGCGGGATCGACGGCAGGTCGATCACCGCGGATACGCCCGATACGCCGCAGAGCTTGGTGAGATCGCCGGCAAGGCCATCCGACACATCCATCGCCGCGCTGGCATGGTCGCGAACGATCTCAGCCATGGCCACGCGCGGCTGCGGCACGCGATAGCGCCCGACCAGCGCGTCGCGCGCGGCGGTATCGCTTGCCGCGGCGTGGACCTTTCCGCCCTTGAGAACGGCAAGCCCCAGCGCGGCGTCGCCGATCGTGCCCGTCACCATCACGCGCTCGCCGGGCTTTGGCGCCGCTGCGATGAACCATCTTGCCCGGCGGCACCCGGCCGAACGCGGTGACCGAGACCATCAGCGGGCCCGGCGTCGACACGGTGTCGCCGCCCAGCAGCGGACAGCCGAACTGCGCGGCATCCTCGCCCAGCGCCGCCGCGAACGGTTTCAGCCAGGCCTCGTCGGCATTGCGCAGCGCCAGCGTCAGCACGAAGCCGGCCGGCGTGGCGCCCTTCGCCGCGAGATCGGAAAGGTTCACCCGCAGCGCCTTGCGCGCGACGGTGTCGGGGGGATCGTCGGGCAGGAAATGGACGCCCTCGACGATGGCGTCCGTCGTCACCACGATGTCGTCGCCATCGGGCTTCAACGCCGCGGCGTCGTCGTCGAGACCGAAGGCGCCCGGGTCGGTCGCAAGCGGCCGGAAATAGCGCGCGATCAGCGAGTCCTCGCCGGACGCGGGCTGGCCGCTAGCCACGCGCGAACTCGTCGGCGCGGAACTGGCGCGCGATCTGGTCGAGCACGGCGTTCACCATGCCGGTCTCTTCCTTTTCGACGAAGGCATGCGCGACGTCGACATATTCGGACACCACCACGCGGCCCGGCACGTCCTTGCGGTGCTCCAGCTCGTAGGAGCCTGCCCGCAGCACCGCGCGCAAAATCGCGTCGATCCGCTTCAGCGGCCAGCCCTTCTGCAGCGCATCGTCGATCAGGGGATCGAGCTTGGCCTGGTCGCGCACCACGCCGGCCACCACGTCCTTGAAGAACGCAGCTTCCGCCGGCAGGTATTTGTCGCCCTCGACCTCGTTGCCGAGCCAGTGGCTTTCGAACTCGGCGAAGATGTCGTTGATCCCGGCGCCGCGCGATGTCCATCTGGTAGAGCGCCTGCACGGCGGCAAGCCGCGCCGCGCCGCGGCGGTTGGCTTTCTTGTCGGGACTTTTCGCTGGCTTCTTGCTGTCTGCCATCGTCAGGCCTTTGTCAGCCGCCGCTTGATCCGCAGCATCGCCAGCGCCGCGCGCGCGGCGTCGCCGCCCTTGTTCAACTCGCTGGCGCGCGCCCTCGCCCAGGCCTGCGCCTCGGTATTGACGGTGATGATGCCGTTGCCGAGCGGGAAACTTCTCGCGCAACCGCGAGGTCCATCAGCGCGCGCGAGGATTCGATCGAGACGATTTCGAAATGGATGGTGTCGCCGCGCACCACGCAGCCGAGCGCGATCGCCGCATCATAAGGCTTGCCGTTCTTTTCGGCAGCATCGAGCGCGATCGCGATCGCCGCCGGAATTTCCAGCGCGCCGGGCACCGTGATGACGTCGTGCGTCACGCCGGCGGCTTTCAGTTCGGCAACCGCGCCTTCCAGCAGCGCGTCCTGGATGTCGTCATAGAACCGCGCCTCGACGATCAGCGCGCGCGCGCCTGTGATGTCGGTCTGGTCCTTCAGCGGTGCGCGCCGTGCGTCTGCCATCAACTATCTTCCGTCTTGCTCGGTCCTCATCTCCTGCATAACGGCTTCGCCGTTATTGCTGGAGGGGCGGCGCCTTGGCCGCGTCTCGAAGGATGCGGTTACTTCCGGGCCTCATGGTTCGCCCGGCGATGCATAGCATCGTCCGGAGACGGCGCAAGCGCCTCCTCACCATGAGGGATTGGCCGGCGTTTTAAGCGCCGTATGTCTGTCTGTCACTTCATTTCCGACAGCCGCGCCGCATAGCGGGCCATCAGATCGACCTCGATATTGACCTCGCTGCCTGCGCGCCAGCCGCCGAGCGTGGTGACGCTGAGCGTGTGCGGGATGATCAGCACCGAAAATACGACATCCTCGACCGTGTTCACCGTCAGCGACACGCCGTCCAGCGTCACCGAGCCCTTGGTGGCGATGAAACGCGCCAGCTCCCGCGTGGTGCGCAGTTCGAACCGCGCCATGTCGGGCAGATCGTCACGCTTGACGATGGTCGCAATGCCGTCGGCATGCCCCGCGACAATATGGCCGCCGAGTTCGTCGCCGATCTTCAGCGCGCGCTCGAGGTTGAGTTTTGTGCCTTTGGCCCAGTGCTTTGCGGTCGTCATGCCGAGCGTTTCGGCGGCGGCATCGACGTCGAACCAGGTCTTGCCGCCTTCGACGCCGGACGCGACCACCGTCAGGCAGACGCCGTTGCAGGCGATCGATGCGCCGTCCGCAATGGTGGTCTGGTCGTAACGGCAGGCGATGCGCATGCGGTGCAACTGGCCCTGCGCCGTTGGCGTGAGGCTCGCGATCTCGCCGATATCGGTGACAATTCCGGTGAACATTAGGCGCGCTCGTAAATGGTAAGGGTGTCTTTGCCGAGGCTTTCGCTAGCACGTGTCTTGAAGGCGGGCGACCCGGTGAGAGCCGACAGCGGCAATGCGTCCAGCGCGGGAATGCCAGTCCGGTCCCGATGGCCTCAGGCCCGCGCAGCAGCCAGATTTCATCGACCAGGCCGCGGCGACAAAGGACGACGCCACCCGCGCGCCGCCTTCCACCATCAGCCGCGTAATGCCCTTCTCCGACAGCGCGTGCAGCACCGCCGGCAGATCGAGCCCCGGCGGCTGCGCGGTCGCCGCAACGCGCATCACCTGCGCGCCGGCCGCGCCGAGCTTTCATGGCCGCGGGCGCTTCGGCGAAGTCCGAAGTCATGACCCAGAGCGGCGTCTGGCGCGCGGAATGGACCAGCTTGCTGGTGCCGGGCAGCCGCAGCGCGCGATCCAGCACCACCCGCACCGGCGAGCGCGCTTCCATCCCCGGCAGGCGGCAGGTCAGCACCGGATCATCCGCCAGCACGGTGCCGATGCCGACCAGGATGGCGTCGCATTGCGCGCGCAGCAGATGCACGCGCGTCTTCGCCGCCTCGCCCGTGATCGCGACCGGCTTGTGGCCGGCGGCGCCGATCTTGTCGTCGGCGGAGACGGCGAGTTTCAGGATCACATGCGGGCGCTTGTCGCGGATGCGGCGGAAATGCCCGGCGTGATCGCGCGCGGCTTCCGCGGCACCCAGGCCGACATCGACCGCGATCCCGGCCGCGCGGAGTTTGGCATGCCCCTGCCCGGCCACTTCCGGATTGGGGTCTTCGATCGCCGACACCACGCGCGCAATGCCTGACGCGATCACCGCATCGACGCAAGGCGGCGATTTGCCGAAATGCGAACAGGGCTCCAGCGTCACATAGAGCGTGGCGCCCCGCGCGGCTTCACCGGCCCGCCTCAGCGCCTCGGGCTCGGCATGCGGCCGTCCGCCCGGCTTGCGTCCAGCCACGGCCGACGATGACGCCATCCTTGACCACGACCGCGCCGACGGCCGGGTTCGGCCAGGTGCGCCCCAGCCCGCGCCGGCCGAGCGACAGCGCAAGCTGCATGAAGCGCTGGTCCGCCGCTTTGGCCTCTTTGGATTTCTGCGCGTACTGGTCTTCCAGAATGCGGAAGATCATTTGCGTAACGTGGCGACCCGCGCGTCGTCTTCCGCGGAGAGTTCGCCGAGCACGGCCTCAAAATCCTTGGCCTCGCGGAAATTGCGATAGACGGAGGCGAAGCGCACATAGGCGACGTCGTCGAGCTGGCGCAGATGCTCCATCACGATCTCGCCGATCGCCTCCGAGGATACTTCCGCCTCGCCGCCGCTTTCGAGCTCGCGCACGATCGCGGAAACCATCTTCTCGACCCGCTCAGGATCGACCGGCCGCTTGCGCAAGGAGATCTGCAGCGAGCGGACCAGCTTGTCGCGGTCGAACGGCACCCGGCGGCCGTTGCGCTTGATCACGGTCAGTTCGCGCAACTGCACCCGCTCGAAGGTCGTGAAGCGGAAGTTGCAGGCGATGCACACCCGCCGCCGCCGGATCACGGCCGAATCCTCGGTCGGACGCGAGTCCTTCACCTGCGTATCGAGACTGTTGCAGCTGGGACAGCGCATCCAATGAGGCCTTTACTGCAAGACCTTACTGATAAATCGGGAAGCGGTCGGTGAGTGCCTTGACGCGTTCCTTGATCGCGGCCTCCACCAGCGGCGCCTTGCCGTCAGCCGACTGCGCCAGCGCGTTCAGCACTTCGGCGATCATGCCGCCGACCTGCTGGAATTCGGCAACGCCGAAGCCGCGCGTGGTCGCCGCCGGCGTACCGAGACGCAAGCCCGGAGGTGACGAACGGCTTTTCGGGATCGAAGGGAATGCCGTTCTTGTTGCAGGTGATGGCGGCGCGCACCAGCGCCTTCTCGGACACGTTGCCCTTCAGGCCCTTCGGCCGCAGGTCGACCAGCATCAGATGGTTGTCGGTGCCGCCGGAGACGATATCGAAGCCGTGGCCGCGCAGCGTTTCCGCCAGCGCCTTGGCATTCTCGACCACGTTCTTCGCATAGACCTTGAAGTCGGGCCGCAGCGCCTCGGCGAACGCGACCGCCTTGGCGGCGATCACATGCATCAGCGGGCCGCCCTGCAGGCCCGGGAAGATCGCCGAATTCAGCTTCTTGGCGATCGCCTCGTCGTTGCAGAGGATCAGGCCGCCGCGCGGGCCGCGCAGCGATTTATGCGTGGTCGTGGTGGTGACGTGGGCATGCGGCACCGGCGAGGCATGGACGCCGCCGGCGACGAGGCCGGCGAAATGCGCCATGTCGACCAGCAGATAGGCGCCGACGGAGTCGGCGATCTCGCGGAAGCGCTTGAAGTCCCACGGCGCGCGAATAGGCCGAACCGCCGGCGATGATCAGCTTCGGCTTCACCTGCTCGGCCTGCTTGGCGACCTCGTCCATGTCGATGATCTGGTCCTCGCGCCGCACCGTGTAGTGCGAAGCCTTGAACCACTTGCCGGACATGTTGACGGGCGAGCCGTGGGTGAGATGGCCGCCGGCGGCGAGGTCGAGGCCCATGAAGGTGTCGCCGGGCTGCAGCAGCGCCAGGAACACCGCCTGGTTCATCTGGCTGCCGGAGTTCGGCTGCACGTTGGCGAACTGCGCGCCGAACAGTTTCTTGGCGCGCTCGATCGCCAGCGTCTCGGCGACGTCGACCCATTCGCAGCCGCCATAGTAGCGCGCGCCCGGATAGCCTTCCGCGTACTTGTTCGTCATCACCGAACCCTGCGCTTCCAGCACGGCCCGGCTGACGATGTTTTCCGACGCAATCAGCTCGATCTCATGCCGCTGGCGGCCGAGTTCGCCCTTGATCGCGGCAGCGATTTCCGGATCGGCCTCGGCGAGCGTGGCCGTGAAGAACGAGTCGGGCGCGGAGGCGGTCTTGGAGCTGGAGGAGGAGGTCATGGGGCGAAATATCTCCACCGCCGCAAGCCCTTAGGGGCAAGGCGGTCGGCTATGTGTGGCGGTCGAAAGAAGTTCCTGCGAGATACCACATCGGCCGGAATTGGCCAAGCACTTGCGGTACAGGGCTGATATTTATGCAAGATATGGTGGGGATGGAAGGGGTGGCGACGCCAGTTCGCCTCCCCAGCCGTCGTCCCGGCCTTGAGCCGGCGCCCGTCGCATCCCGGGAGCCCCTTGCGAAGCAAGGCGTCCGCCAGTGTGCCTGTTCCGACGGTTGCGGCGTATGGGTTCGCTGCGTCCGCAGGGACGACAGCCGAGGTCATCACGCAAACCGGTACGCCCCGCCCTTCTCGATGCTCCGCTGGAACGCCGGGCGGGCGTGCATCCGTCCCAGCCAGGCCGCGAGGTTCGGGTATGGCTCCAGCTTCCCGAACACCTTTGCCATCTCGCCGACAAAGCTCATCTGGATGTCGGCGCCGGTCAGCGACACCCCGACAAAGAACTCCCGCCCCTTCAGCGCGCCGTCGACATAGCCGAGATGGTTGGCAAGCTCGCTGTCGATGCGCGGATGCAGCGGCGCGCCCGCTTCCTTCAGCCGGGACACGTAGAGGTTCAGCATCAGCGGCAGCATCGCCGAGCCTTCGGAATAATGCAGCCATTCGTTGTAGGCCTCGTAGTCCGCGCTTCCCGGCGCCGGCATCATCGCGGGTTTATCTTTCCTTGCCGTAGTGGCGGATGATGTAATCGACGATGGCGGCGGATTCGGCGATCGTCGTGTCGCCGTCGGTGATGACGGGCGATTTGCCGAGCGGATGGATCTTTGCGAGTTCGGGCGGCGCCAGCCGGGTCTCGGCGTTGCGCTGATAGCGCTTCATCTCATAGGGCGTGCCCAGCTCCTCCAGCAGCCACAGAATGCGCTGCGAGCGGGAGTCGTTGAGGTGATGAAGCGTGAGCATGGGGTTTCCTCTGGTTGTTGTTGGGTGGGCGCGGTTGGCTTGAGAGTGTCATTGCGGGCGAAGCGAGGCAATCCAGCTTGTCGCTTGTAGCCCGGATGGAGCGCAGCGAAATCCGGGGTGGTGTGGAATGTCCCGGATTGCGCTGCGCTCCATCCGGGCTACGCTAGCTAACCACGTCATTGCGAGCGAAGCGAAGCAATCCATAGTGCCGCAAGTGGAGAGGTGGATTGCTTCGCTTCGCTCGCAATGACGGCTGAACGAGTTTGCGCATTCTCGCGGCGCATTGCGCCCGAGGTTTGCTGTCAATTTCCTGCCCTCTCGAAAACAGAGGGCGCAGGGAAGACCGGGTGCACGCTGCACCCGCGGTCTCGCGTGCCAATTGCGCACAGCAAAAGCGCACACGAGCATACAGGTTCGGCGGAAACACTCCGGCCTTCCCTGCGCAATGGCTTTACGGCTTACTTCGTGCTCTCCCCGGAGAACGGCTCTTTTGCCTCCGTCGCCCCGCGAGAAGCTTCGCTTCTCCAGGACTTAACGCCAGCACCGCGGCGCCCGAACCACACGACTTCGCCGTACGCGTCCGGCGCGTACGTCTATCGCGCCATCAGCGTCCATCGCATCTCACCGCACGTTCGTGACGATGGCCAACGCCCCTCATCCGCGGTGAGACGGGCGGAGTTATGCCGGTGATTTGGCGTGAGAACGAAAGCGGAATATTTTTGCCAGGGAGACTGGACAGAAATCAGGTGATTTGCCCGTCGAGCAGTCACACAGCGCGTCACACAGTGACGCGCTGCTTTCGAGTGTCGTGCTTGCCGCATTGTGTGGCATGCTTACCCGCATCAAGCGCGCCAGCTCCCGTCAGATAGCTCGCAAATTTCCGGCGCCTATCTTGCCTTTCATTTAATCGGTCTGACGTTGAACCACGCCGCTGTTTGCCTGACGTACAGTCGTGGGCTGGGGAAACGGAGGTTTCCCATGACGAAGCATCGAACGATCACCGGTTTCGTAGCCGTCGCGCTGATTGCGGTCGCCGCAACAGCCGCCACCCTGCGACCGCTGCCATCAAAGAACCACCCAAACGCATCCGCAGGTATCATGTCGTTCAGCGAATTGCGGGCCGACGTGAACAAACTTGCGACGGACGATTACGACGACCAATCATTTGTTTATTCAGCGAAGCGCCATTAGCCGCATGCGCCGCGGCGCATACCGGCTGCGTGGCATGCATCATTGAAATACGCCCTACGTGATCCAGTTCACAGCGCCATGCTTCGGCTGGGTCCATAAACGCCTGGGGCTGACAGATGGATTTCGCAAATGTCTGAATCACGCTCATATAGCGAACACAAGGCTAAATCGAAACACTGGCTGAGAACGGCCTTCCTGATCTACGGGATCATGGTCGTCGGCCTGCTCGGATTCTTTATCGTCTTTCCAGATACAAAGACCCATGGGACGCAAGGCGAAGGCGCACCCGTCCAAACTGCAGCGAAAGCGGTCAGATATGAGGCCGTGATCGCCAACTGGAACCGGTATCGCAACAAAGATGCGAGGGCGGACGCGCGCTAGAGCTTCGGTTCTGATTCAGATTCTTGTTTGACGCGTTTTCTACCGCAGATAAGTCTACGCAATCTGCGTAAACTTGATTGCTATGCGAACCGGTACCCACTTCGCTCGAAAACGCTATGGCGCGGGCTCAATCGAGCAGCAAACGACCGACAGGTTCGACGCTGGCGCTCCCGCCTCGCACCACAACGATCTCGCCGCTGGCCGGCGAAATCGTCGTCAGCGCAGCAATGTTCGCGCCGTGCGTCACGACAAGCAGGTTCGATGGCCCGTTCCATTTGGCGATGAGCGCGCGGGCGCCTGCGGTGAGCGCGTCTCTTTGATCGCGCAGCACCACCACATTGCCAAAGGTCGCCTCGGTTTCGACCGTCCCCAGATTCATCAATTTCGCCGTGTCGATGCATCGGCACCACGGCGAACTCAGGATTTTCTCGAACGCGATCCCTTCCCGCTGGAGCCGCGCGCCGATTTTTGCCGCATCCGCCCGCCCCTTTTCGCTGAGGTTGCGCTGCGTGGCGCAATCATCGATGCGGAATCCCGGCGGATCGCCGAAGCCACCCGGCGCATCGGCATGGCGCATCAGGGCGACATGGCCGCCTGCCCGCAACGCCTTCCAGGCATCGGCCGCATCGTCGGCGCCGGCGACCTCTGCCGTGCCGCAGAAGCCGAGAAAAACCGTGAAGATGACGAAGCGCATGCGGCGCATGGCGGCCTCCATCAGAAATACGCGATCAGACGGCCGGCGCAGATCGCGCAAAGCCACAGCACAAGCGAGATCAGCGCGGTGGCCTTGGCTGCGCCAGGGGCTTTGTCATGCCAGCTTTCAACATGACGCCACGGGCCTGAATGCGCGATCACGACGTTGACCAGCGCCGCCCCAATCAGCAGCAGCTTGGCCTGGAACGCCGGGTTTTTCACGACATGCGACGCATCGGCGGAAAACAGCAAAAATCCCATGCTGATCGCGAGCAGAAAACCTGCGCGCGACAACGGCAGCAGCAATTGCGCCATCGGCTGGAATCGCAATCGCGCGCCCCAATCCGAGCAACCGCAAATCGAGCGCCAGGATCGACCCTACCAGCACCACGAAGCCGATAATGTGCAGGATCTCGACCGCGGGATAAAGCGAAGGTGAGCTGCGCATCACATGGCCCAGCGCGCTTTCCTGCAAGGTCAGGAATATCGATGGCGCCGCCTGGTGCTCCACGCTGCCCTACCGCAATTCGATGCGCTTGCCGTCGAGCACGATATATTCGATCCGCGCCTCGTCCGGCTTGCTGGTGTGGGGATAGCCGAACACGGTGCAGGTCTTGCCCGGGGCGATCAGGTCTGCGGTCGCCCCACGCTGCAGCATGCGCGACGGCGGCGCCAGGATGAAGTGCCAGTGCTTGCCGTCGACCTCCATCTCGATCTCGCAATGCGGGTTCTCGAAGGTCGATTTCAGGATCTTGCCGGTGACGGTGAACGATTTCGACGTATCGTATCCGCCCCAGCCGTGATGGGCGATGGCCGAAGCCGGTGCAAGCGCGGCCGCAAGCGACAGGAACACACGACGGGTAACTGATGTCATGGCTAGCCTCCATCGATTATGAAGGGACGCATCGAGCCGCGCCGGACTCATAACGCGGATCTCCACTCGACGTTTCAGTGAGCCTCTCGTTCCTGCTTCCAAAATCGGTCGTTAGGCATCGTTCCGGCTGGATCAGAGGACAATTCGGGTTTGATGCGATTAAGGAAGTACATATTCACCAGACCTTTGTGCTTCACCTCCACGGCGCCGCGGGGCTCCGTTTCAAACCGTCCCTTGATATGCTGCCAGGTCGCTTCGGAAATAGTGATGCGGCCCGGAACGCCGGCGGCTTCGACACGCTCCGCAACGTTCACCGTATTCCCCCAGATATCGTAGGTAAATTTGTGCTTGCCGACGACACCGGCAATAACTGGTCCGGTATTGATTCCGATCCTCGCCAGCCAGGCCGGCAGGTGCAGCTTCTCCCGTTGCCGGTTCAGCTTGCTCAGGTGATCAAGTATCTGCAGCGCACACAACGCGGCGTCGACCGGATGCGAGCGATTGTGCTCCGGCACGCCGCCCACGGCGAGATAGGCATCGCCGATCGTCTTGAGCTTTTCCAGGCGATGCTTTGCCATGATATCGTCGAACCTGGTGAAGTGCTGGTCAAGCTGATCGATAACGCTCGCCGGATCCATTGTTTCGACAATGCGGGTGAACCCGCTGAAATCGATAAAGATCACGCTCGCAGAGTTGAAGAAGCGCGGCTGAACGCGCTGGCTCGCCTTGAGCTCGGCTGCGATGGATGGCGGCAGGATGTTCAGGAGCAGTCGCTCCGATTCACCTTTCTCGGCTACTGCTCGATCGCGCGCCAGCTCCAACTGGCGCAGCATCTCGTTGCGCTCGATCAACTGCCGGCGCAGTTCCAGGTGCACCATAGTTTGCCGTGATAGTCGCCGTAAGGCTTCCCGCTGCTCGAAACTGAGTTCGCGCGACTTGAAGTCAACCACGCACAACGTGCCCAAGGCATAGCCATCCTGGGTAATGAGCGGGACACCGCAATAGAAACGGAGTTTCAAGCCGCCCGTCACAAGCGGGCTGCTATTAAACCGTTCATCGCTTAGGAGGTCGGGGACGTAGAGAATGTCGTTGTTGCAGATTGTGACCTTGCAAACCGAAATTTCCCTGGGACATTCGGAAAGCTCTGCCGGAAGACCGTATTTTGCCTTGATCCATTGGCGCGATGGGTCGATGAAGCTAACCAGAGCGGCCGGGCAGTCACAGATTTGCGCTGCAAGTTCGGTGATTTCGTCGAATCCAATTTCAGGAAGCGTGTCGAGGATGGCATAGCTTGTCAGCGCTTCAAACCGTTCAGGCTCATTGGCTGGGATCGCTACGTCCATGACAAGCCCTCGCGCCACATAAGATCCAGAAATCTAGGGCGGAGCGTCGATGGCAGGCAAGGCCCCTCCGGGGGAGGGCCCTGCTCCAGCATGTTCTGGCGCAGGCGCAGGAAGACGAGCGCCGGCTCCCTACAGCCCCGTATATCCCGCCTTCACCGGATCGCTGCTGCCGTCGAGCTGGCGCAAATAAGTCAGCCCGCACACGGTGAGCCGGTGCGGATCCTTCTCGCCTGCTTCGACCAGCGTGGTGAGATATTCGGTCACCTTGGCGCGCGCCTCGTCGTTGGCCGCGGCGGTGCGGTTCACAAGCAGGTCATAGGTCTGCATGATGCGGTCGATCGCGGCTTCCATGGACTTCTCCTGAATTGCGTGATGCGGGTGATGCGGTCAGGCAGGTAGGCTCGCTTCGAATTCGGCAATCGCCTTGTTGGCGAGCCGGATCCTGTTGATTTCGCCGTGCTGGAACATCTTTACGATGATTTCGAGCAACCGCTCATCGGTGGCGAAGGTATCGGCAATGGCGCCGGACTTGCGCAGGTAGTTCGACGCGATGGCGTAGGCGTCGCCTATCGCCTCGAAGCTCGTGACCTGAATTCCGCGCTCGACCAGCATGCCTCACCTGTTCCGTGACAGATGCGACAATGCGCGAGGTGCGCGATGGTTCCAGCTTTTTGGAACCCTGAATTTTGGCAGCAAAAACGGGCGCTTCGGCCTGATTTCACCCCGAAATCGGCAGCTCGGTCTCGGGATCGAAGAAATGCAGACGGCCAGCCTGCGCCGAAAGGCGGACCTGATCGCCGCGCGCAATCGCAGTTTCCGCAGGCACGCGGGCGGCGGTGACGCTGGCCTCGCCCACCCTCGTCTCCAGCAAGATTTCGGAGCCGAGCTGTTCGACCACCTCGACGCGGGCATCGAAACCAAGGCCCGGGGCGCCGTTTCCGAGTGCGAGGTGCTCCGGCCGTACGCCCAGGATCACGCGACGACCGCTGTGGGCCGCGAGCGCCGACGCGTCCGCAAGCCCGACGGTGAGCCGCAGGCCTTCCGCCTCGACTGACGTCACACCGGCTGCGCTGCGCACGGCGACGTCGATGAAATTCATCGCAGGCGCGCCGATGAAGCCCGCGACGAACTTGTTGGCGGGCTTGCCGTAGACCTGCAGCGGCGTGCCGATCTGCTGAATCCTGCCGTCGCGCATGATGACGACGCGGTCGCCGAGCGTCATGGCCTCGACCTGGTCGTGGGTCACGAACACCGACGTGGTCGGGATCGCCGCGTGCAGGCGCTTGATCTCGATGCGCATCTGCGCGCGCAGCTTGGCATCGAGGTTCGACAGCGGCTCGTCGAACAAGAACACCTGCGGATTGCGCACGATGCAGCGGCCGAGCGCGACGCGCTGCTGCTGGCCGCCGGACAATTGCTTGGGCTTGCGCTGCAACAGTTCGTGCAGCCCGAGCATGCCGGCGGCGCGATCGATCGCCGCCTTGATCTCGGCCTCCGCCGTTTTCTTGTTGCGCAGGCCGAAGGCCAGATTGTCGTAGACGCTCATATGCTGGTAGAGCGCGTAGTTCTGGAACACCATCGCGATGTCGCGGTCGCGCGGCGGCAGATTGTTCACCAGCCGGTCGCCGATGCGGATGTCGCCGCTGGTGATGTCCTCCAGCCCCGCAATCATGCGCAGCGTCGTCGACTTGCCGCAGCCGGACGGGCCGACCAGCGCCACGAACTCCTTGTCGGCGATCTCGAGATCGACGTCCTTTACGGCGTGGAACAGCGAGCCATAATGCTTGTTGAGCTTGCTGAGTGAAATTGCTGCCATTGCCCCGCCGCTACCGAACCTGAAGCCTGTTTCAAAAAGCCCGCCGCGCGCTTACGCGGCGGGCTTCACGTTCTTGATTATTGCGCGGCCTTGCTGACCTGCGGCGCCCCCTCGGCCAGCACCTTCGCGATATCCTCGCGCTTGCCGGTGACGGCCTTGGTGACGGTGTCGTTGAACGCCTTGTGCACGGCGGGCCATTGCGGGAAGTAATAGGCGCCGCGCACCTTGTCCGGCGAATCCAGCACCGATTCCTTCAACAGCTTCATGAACGAATCTTCCGCCGCGATTTCCGCCCAGAACTCGGTGTTGGGCGGCGGCGCGCCGGTCGCCTTGAACAGCTTCTTCTGGCCTTCCTTGTCGAGCATCATGGCTTCCAGCATCTCCTTGGCGAGCTTCTTGCGCTCCGGCGCGATCGACTTCGGGATCGCCCAGCCCCAGATATCGTCCCAGGCGAACGGCCTGGCCCGGTTGGGACCGAGCGGAAAGCGCGTGGCGGCCACCTTGCCGGCGATTTTCGACTTGGCCGGATCGTTGAACGTGCCCCACCACAGCGAGTCCGCCACGGTGAAGGCGGCATCGCCCGACATGAATACGGCGTTGGCTTCGTTGCGGTCGTAGGCCGGCATGCCGCGCGGCACGATCTTGTGGGTGTTGATCGCATCCCACCAGTATTCGACGGTCTGCTGCATGCACGGGTCGGTCATGCCAGATTTCCAGCCGGCGGCGGCGAGCTTCGCATTGTCGCGCTCATAGGGCGGCAGCAGCACGTCGCAATTGTTGCCCCACATCGACCAGAACCAGCTGAACCAGCTGTTGTTCATCGACATGCCGCCGACATAGCCGAACTTGACCTTGCCGTCCGCCTGCAGCTTCTTGCTCGCGGTGACGAGTTCTGCCAGCGTCTTCGGCACTTCCTCCGGCTTCACGAGGTCGGAGCGGTAAAAGAACACGCTGAAGGTCTGTCCCATCGGCACGACCGTGTTCTGGCCTTGCGCGTTGGCGAACACCACCGGCGCCATGCTCCATTTGTCGGCAAATTTGTTGGCCGCGACGTCGTCGGTCGGCTCCAGCAAATGCGCCCAGGTCTGCCCCCAATCGTCATTGTGCCAGATCACGTCGTACTGATCCGAGTTCGAGGTCAGCGACGCCGTCATCTTCTCGACATAGACGCCGTAGGAATTCGGCACCTTGACGATCTTGACGCCGTTCTTGGCGCCCCAGGCCTCGAACATCGCGATCGAGGCATCCTGGATCGGGCTCGGCTGATAGCCGATCCGCAGCTCCTTCACCTGAGCGGCGGCACTGCTGGTCGCAGCCACCAAGGCCGCGGTCGCCGCCATCAACCATCTCGCCAGTCCCTGCATAGCCTCTCCTCCTGTTTTTTGTCGTTGTGTCGTGTCTTGGTCTTTCCTTGCCTAGATTCTCAAACCCCGGATCACGTATTTCTGGCCGAACAGTGCGATCAGGAACGCCGGCACCAGCGCCATCACCGCGGTCGCCGCCATCAGATTCCAGCGCAATCCCATCTCGGTGACGAACTGCGCCATCACGACCGTAATCATCGGCACGCGGTTGCCGGTCAGGATCAGCGCGAACAGGAATTCGTTCCAGGTGAACAGCCAGCACAGCACCGCGAGCGCCGAGATCGCCGGCAGCGCCGACGGCACCGCGACGCGGATGAAGGCGCCCCATCGCGTGCAGCCGTCGATCATCGCGGCGTATTCCATCGACGGATCGATGCCGTCGAAAAAGCCCTTCATCAGCCACGAGAAGAAGCAGATATGCACCGCGACATGCGGCAGCAGCAGTCCGGTATAGGTGTCGTAGATGCCCCAGCTTTGCGTCACGAAGTACAGCGGCAAGACCCAGGAGATGTAGGGCACGCAGCGGAACACATAGATCGTTCCGAACCAGATCCGCGAGGCCGGCCCGGTGAAGCGCGACAGCATGTAGCCGCTCGAGACCGTCACCAGCAGCGAGAACACGGTCGCCAGCGTCGAGATCAGCGCGCTGTTGATGAAGGCTCCGACGATCCGGTCGTCGCTCAGCACCTCGGCGAAGCTGCCGAGCGTGAATTCCGTGCCGCGATGAACGTAATAGACGCCGGATTCCGGCCGCAGCGAGGTCAGGATCAGCCACAGCACCGGAAAGGCGAACGCGAAGCAGATGCCAAACAGCGCCAGCGCGAACAGCGTCTTGCGGCCGATCGGCGGCAGCCACGGCAGGAATTCGGAGCGGCGTCACCATGGCCATCGGGTCAGGCCTTTGCGATGCGGTCGACGAGGCGGTAGAGCACCACGCCGATCACAAGGATGATGAGCCCGCCGATGATCGCCGCCGCCGAACCGCGGCCGAGATCGAGGTTCAGGAAGGCGTGGACATAGGCATAGAGGCTGAACAATTCGGTCGAGCGGCCCGGGCCCGCCGCCGGTCAGCGTCCACACGATATCGAAGGTGCGGAAGGCGTCGATGGCGCGGATCACCACGCAGACCACGATCACCGGGCGCAGCATCGGCAGCGTCAGGAAACGAAATACCCGCCAGGTCGTGGTGCCGTCGATCGCGGCCGCCTCGAACGGCTCCTTCGGCAGGCTCTGCAAGCCCGCCAGCAGCAGCAGCGTGAACCACGGCGTCCACAGCCAGATGTCGGTCAGAAGGATGATGCCGAAGGCGCTCCAGCGCTGCACCAGCCAGGGCTGCCCCTCGAGACCGATGGCTTCCAGCACCACGTTGACGATGCCGAACTGGTCGTTGAAGATCCAGCGGATCATGATCGCGGCGACGACCGGGGCCACCATCAGCGGCACCAGCAGGATCGTCTGCACCAGCTTTTGCCCGCGAAACGGCCGGTTGAGCAGCAGCGCCAGCATCAGCCCCGCCACCAGCGCCCCGGCCACGCTCAGAATCATGAACAGGAAGGTGTTCGGCAGCACCACGTAGAGGAACGCCGGATCTGACAGGACGGCGTAATAGTGGCTGAAGCCGACCCAGATTTTCTTCGGGTTATAGAGCGCCCAGTCGCGGAAGCTGGCATTGGCGCCGATCACGATCGGCAGCACCTGAAACAGCAGCATCAACGATGCCGCCGGCGCAATGAGAAGCAGCATGAACCGCTGTTGCTCGCCGAACATGGGACGCCGCGATGCCGACAAGCCCGTTTTCCCCATTTGGGCGTCAAGCCGTCACGACTCTTGCGGCCGGTACGTGCGTGAAGCCTGTATTTTCAGGGAGTATGGGCGGGGCGTCGAAGGCTAGTCAATCCGGATTGTGCAAGAGCACAATCGGATTGTGCGACAGGCAATCGGATTGTGCGCAGCAAGCGCGGATGCTCATGCAAAACGTCAACTTAAGGTTCTCCAAAAAACAAAACGCACCGGACCCGGAGAACCGGGGCCGATGCGCTTTGAGCAAGGCTTACTGCCTTGCCAGTTCATTGTCCGCTGTTGGCTTGCCGGTCTTCTACAATGGCCGGCTTGGCCGCAAGTCGGAAACGAAATTCTCAGAGCCGATACAGGATCTGGTCGGTCCAGAAACGCTCGAGGCGGTGCAGCGACTTGTTCAGCGTCGCGAACTCCTCGTTCGAGATGCCGCCGACCTGCTCCACCGTCTTGACGTGCTTCTGGTAGAGCGCGTCGACGATCTTGCGGATTTCCTGGCCCTGCGCGGTCAGGCGGATGCGCACCGAGCGGCGATCGACGCGGGAGCGCTGATGATCGAGGAAGCCGAGCTCGACGAGCTTCTTCAGGTTATAGGAGACGTTGGAGCCGAGGTAGTAACCGCGCGTGCGCAGCTCGCCCGCGGTCAGCTCCTTGTCGCCGATGTTATAGAGCAGCAATGCCTGCACCGAATTGATGTCGGCGCGGCCGCGGCGATCGAATTCGTCCTTGATGACGTCGAGCAGCCGGCGGTGAAGCCGCTCCACCAAAGTCAACGCTTCCAGATAGAGCGGCTGCACCGGAGCTTGACCGGCAGAGCGTTCAGCGGTTTCCACCGCCGTTGCAACGGCTTTGATCATGACACTTCCCCTGTCGTCGTTTTTCGACTTATTTCGACGAAACTTCTGTCCCGCCTGATAGCCTCAACTTAAGGGGGCGGTTTGAAGATCCGCTTAAATAAGAGAATAAAGAGATCATGAATTTAACAGAGTGAATTGTCGATTAAGCCCGGTGGATCAAGGCTTTTTGCAATATTTCATTGACGGTGAAAGCGCGATGTTCACGCTTCGTCTGCAAGCCCTGTAGCATTCGGAAACAGGTGCCTCTGAAATCGAAACACTCGCGTAACTGGTGTGGTGGAACCTTTACGCCGTTTAACGGTGACTGAAACGTTACCGGAAAAATTTTTGAAAATTGTAGGGGATCGCGTCGCGGTTTCTGCACGCGGATAAATTATGGCGGGAAACTGACACGTTGCGCTTCTCTTCTCCTTCTTCCCGCTCTTGCGGGTCGAGGAGCGCGCCGGAGCAAGCCCCTACGGCGGGCGTTCGCGCGCGGCCATCCAGGCAAGCGCGAGATAGGCGCCGAGCATCACGGCCTCAAGCCCCACCACCGTCAGGCTGCCGCCATAGATACCCGGAAACATCAGTTCGATCACCGCCATCGACACCACGGTGGTGAGCCACACCACCGCGCCCCAGGGCGTCGCGAGCCATAGCCCGACGGCGGCGACGAGTTCGATCACGGCGAAATAGACGGTCGCGGTCTGCCAGGCCATCGACTGGTTCTCGAACGCCTCTTCCTCGCCGCCGATGAATCCCGTCACCTGCGCCCAGTGGTACAGGCCCTTCAGGATCGAGATAACGGCCATGATGCGCAGGAACAGCACCAGCCGCCGCGTCCAGACATTCTCGTCGGGCTCGATCCGCTCCGACGACATCGCCGCCATCGACATCGCATTGTCCCTGGACTTGTCCCGCCCCTGATCGCGTGCCGACGCATCAGACATGGGAACTGACCTGGGAGCTGACCTCGGAATCCGGGCTCGACGCGTGCTGGAATGTTCTCATGGTCCCAAATCTTCTCATATTCACGTCTTGGCCCGCCGGGGCGGTAAAATCAATTGCCGATGAGATGGATCAAGGCTCGGTGACGGAACAGCCGCAAGGTGCTAGAACTGGAACAAATCCAAATTGACCCGCGCCTTCAGGAGTACCCATCACATGGCGATCAAATTCGGGCGTCCGATCGAAATGCGCGACGCGCCGCGGCGGCAGACCGCCCTCGCCTCCACCCCGCTCGACCTGGCGATCCGCCCCCGCCGCAACCGCAAGGCGGAATGGGCGCGGCGGCTGGTGCGGGAAAACGTGCTGACCACGGATGATTTGATCTGGCCGATGTTCGTGGTCGACGGAAACAACACGCGCACGCCGGTAGCCTCGATGCCCGGCGTCGACCGCCTCACCGTCGATCAGGCGGTGCGCGACGCCGAGCGCGCGATGAAGCTGAACATCCCCTGCATCGCACTGTTCCCCTATACCGAGCCGTCCTTGCGCGACGAGCACGGTTCCGAAGCGCTCAACCCGAACAACCTGGTCTGCCAGTCGGTGCGCGCGATCAAGAAGGAATTCCCTGAGCTCGGCGTGCTCTGCGACGTCGCGCTCGATCCCTTCACCAGCCACGGCCATGACGGGTTGATCGAGGACGGCAGAATCCTGAACGACGAAACGGTGGCGGTGCTGGTGCGGCAGGCGCTGGTGCAGGCCGAGGCCGGCTGCGACGTCATCGCGCCCTCCGACATGATGGACGGCCGCGTCGGCGCGATCCGCGAGGCGCTCGACGACGCAGGTTTTCTCGACGTGCAGATCATGTCCTACGCGGCGAAATACGCGTCCGCCTTCTACGGCCCGTTCCGCGACGCCATCGGTTCGGCAAAAACGCTGACCGGCGACAAGCGCACCTACCAGATGGACAGCGCCAATTCCGACGAAGCGTTGCGCGAGGTCGAACTCGACATCGCCGAGGGCGCCGACATGGTGATGGTGAAGCCCGGCATGCCCTATCTCGATATTGTGCGGCGGGTGAAGGACACGTTTTCGATGCCGACCTTCGTCTACCAGGTGTCCGGCGAATACGCGATGATTGCCGCAGCCGCCAACAATGGCTGGATCGACGGCGACCGCGCGATGATGGAAAGCCTGCTCGGCTTCAAGCGCGCCGGCGCGGACGGGATCTTGACGTACTTTGCGCCGAAGGCGGCGGAGAAGATCAAGGCTGGGGGGTAAGCCTCCGCCCTCTCCACGTCATTGCCTGCGACAAACGCGAAGCGTTTGCGCAAGGGAGCAAAGCGACGAAGCAATCCATCCATGCGGTTTGCCGCGCGATGGATTGCTTCGCTTCGCTCGCAATGACGGGGTGAGAGCGGCGTTCCCCCAAATCACCGGAAATATTGCACGCTGTTAATGGTCGCAGGGTCTTGGCGGCGGCGCGGCCGGTTCCCATGTGTGCCTCGGGATATTTTCGGCCTGGAGGACGGACCATGTCTTATAGCGGCTCTGGCAATACCGGCGGCGGCGCTTCAAATGCTGGCGGCCCTTCGAATGCTGGCGGCGCCTGGCGGAACGACGGCGGGGTGCCGCCGCATGCGTTCGATCCCGCTTCACAGCCGGAACTGTTTCGCGGCGTGCTGACGCGGCGGGTGTTTGCGTTCCTGATCGACCTCATTGTGCTGTCGGTTCCTGTCATCCTCGGCTACATCTTCATTGCCGTGTTCGGCGTTATCACGCTCGGGCTCGGCTGGATGCTGTTCTGGCTGGCGTGGCCGGCCACCATCGTGTGGGCGATCGTCTATTACGGCGCCTCGATCGGCGGCCCGCATTCGGCCACCATGGGCATGCGCGCGATGGATCTGGAACTGCGCACCTGGTACGGGGCCCCGGGATATTTCGTGCTCGGCGCCTGCCATGCCGTGCTGTACTGGGTCTCGATCTCGTTCCTGACGCCGCTGGTGCTGCTGGTCGGCTTGTTCACCAGCCGCCGCCGGCTGCTGCACGACATCATCCTGGGAACCGTGGTCATCAACAGCTCGGTTCGTACCCAGGTAGCGCCTTCGGCGCGCAGCAGCTACTGAGCGAGCAGCAAACTAATTGACCGTCAGCCCTCGGGGCGCGATGTTAGAGCCGGTCCGGCCCGGAATGAATCAGGGCCGGACCGGCGCTTTTTCGTTTTGACGCGTTTTCTTAACGCGACCGGTGTCTACTTCGCGCGAAAGCGCTATGGTTGATTTGTTTCGGAGGCCTGACGACCCCACGTGACCCAGCACTCGCGTGACACTCCTCAATTCTACCTGACTGCGCCCTCGCCCTGCCCCTATCTGCCGGGCCGGCACGAGCGCAAGGTGTTCACGCATCTGGTCGGCGACAAGGCCGGCGACCTCAACGACCTCCTGACCCATGGCGGCTTCCGCCGCAGCCAGTCGATCGCCTACCGCCCGGCCTGCGACCAGTGCCGCGCCTGCGTTTCCGTGCGCGTGGTCGCCAACGAATTCCGCCCCTCGCGCAACTTCAAGAAGGTGTTGGCGCGCAACGCCGACATCGTCGGCGAACAGCGCAGCGCAGTGCCGACATCCGAACAATATTCGGTGTTCCGCGCCTATCTCGACAGGCGGCACCGCCACGGCGGCATGGCCGACATGACCGTGCTCGATTACGCGATGATGGTGGAGGACAGCCATGTCGAAACCCGCATCATCGAATACCGCAAGCGCGGCGTCGATACCGGCATCACCGGGCGTGGCGAAGAACTGATCGCGGTGGCGCTGACGGACGTGCTCAGCGACGGGCTGTCGATGGTGTATTCGTTCTTCGAGCCCTCGCAGCAGAGCCGCTCGCTCGGCACCTTCATGATCCTCGATCACATCACCCGAGCCCGCAGGCTCGGGCTGCCTTACGTCTACCTCGGCTACTGGATCGAAGGCTCCAAGAAGATGGACTACAAGGGCCGCTTCCTGCCGCAGCAGCGGCTGGCGCCGTCAGGCTGGCTGCGGGTCGACGCATCGGGCGAAATGCTGTCCGAGCCGCAGGACTGAGCGGCGATAGGCCGGCTCAGTTTCATGCCGCGCCGAATCGCTGCCATCAGCGATACCGCATCCCGACACCTTCAAGTCTGTATTTGGCATTCACGGCCGAATATCTTCAACCTGTAGTATTGCGTCATGATAAGGGTCGATGGGTGGTTCACACGCACGACGTTCGCTGGAGCAGTTAGCCCTCATGAACGAACCGGGTCCTTCCGCCGCCACGATGCCCCCTCAAGTATCCTATGACTGGCTGCAGCGGCGGATCGTCATCGCAGCGGTCGCGTTCGCGCTTGCCCTTCTCGCCGTAGAGGCCTTCCAGGCCTGGCATGGCTATCGCACCGCCCGGACCGAAGCAGAACGGCGCGCGGCCAACCTGGTCTACATTCTGAGCGCGCACATGCAGGAGGCGGTGGCCGCGCTCGATGCCTCGCTGGTGCAGATCGCAGCAGCCAGCGCGCGACTGGGCGGTCCGTCCGGCGATGCAGGCGAGTGGAATGCCGTGCTGACGGGCGCGATCGCCGGCATGCCAAACACCGGATCGCTCACCGTCACCGACAGCGAAGGCGTCGTCCGGCATTCGACGATCGCGAACATCCTGGGTCAGTCGCGGCAGAATCTCTACCTGTTCCAGACCCTCCGCCGCCAGGCGAATGCCGGAATGGTGGCGGACAGACCCTACAAGGGCGTGTCCGGCGAGATGTTGATTCCACTCGGGCGACGGCTGGAAGGCCCGGCAGACACGTTCCAGGGCATAGCTGTAGCCACCTTGCGGTTGCGCCAGCTACGCGAATTCTACCACTCGATCGATGTCGGTCCCGGTGGGCTGATCCGCATCCTGCACCCTGACGGGCAGGTTCTGTTCCGCGAGCCATCGTCCAAGGACCCGATCGGCGAACCCGCGCTGGAAGACCCGGTCTACCGGGCTTACCGGACCGGCAAAACCGACGGCCTGCTGGACGAGGAGTCCGGTCCCAATGGGCGTCCCCTCATCACCGCTTTCCATGCCCTGCCGTCGCCCGGACTCCTGCTTGCGGTCTCTCTCGATCGCAGGGCGGCGTCCGCGGAATGGCGCAACAACCTCGCCGTCGATGGCGGTCTCTTCGCCGCGGAGATTTTGGTTCTCGCGATCGCGACCGCGACGATCCTGCAGTTGCTGCGGGCGCGCCACGCCGCGACAGTGCGGCTGGCAAGCCGGGAGCGGCAGCTGCTGCTGGCCGAGTCCATCGCGCACATGGGCGCCGTCACCTTCGACGTCGCGACCGGTCTGGTCCGGGCGTCGCCGCAGATCGCCGCCATTTTCGGCTGGCCGGAGCCCGTCGAGGAAATTCCGCTGCAGGCGTTCCTTGCGGCCGTGCAGGAAGCGGACCGGCAGCCCCTCGGCCAAACGATCGCGCGCTGTGCCGAAGGCGGCGGGCCGTATCGCCAGGAATTTCGCATCACGCGTCCGGATGGCAGCGTGCGCATCATCTGGTCCGAAGGATTCCAGGACGGCGGCACGCGAACCGCCGCGGCTGGCGTCGTCGCCATCTGCCAGGATGTGACCGATCGCCGGATGGCGGAACGCCAACTGGCCCAGGCGCTCAAGATGGAAGGCGTCGGCCAGCTCACCGGCGGCGTCGCCCACGACTTCAACAATCTCCTGACGGTGATCATCGGCAATTTGGACATGCTGGCCGAATGGCCCGGCGCGGACGCGCGCGCCCGCGAGACGGCCGAGATGGCCCTGCGGGCCGCCGATCGCGGCGCCGATCTCGTGCGCAGCCTGCTGGCCTTCTCGCGAAAGCAGCCGCTGCAACCGCGCGTGGTCAATCTGAACGAGATCGTCCTGGAAACCGACCACCTGCTGCGGCGAACCCTCGGAGAACAGGTGGATCTGGAAACCAGCCCGGAACGCAAGATCTGGCTGACCATGGTCGATCCCGCGCAATTGCAGGCCGCCCTGCTCAACCTGGCGGTGAACGCGCGCGATTCCATGACGCAAGGCGGCAAGCTGACGATCGAGACCGGCAACGTCGTGCTGGACGAGCACTACGCGCTGCAGAACGCGGATGCCAAGCCCGGCGCCTATGTCCTGCTGGCCGTCAGCGATACCGGCTCCGGCATTCCTGCCGCCATACTGGACCGCGTGTTCGAACCATTTTTCACGACCAAGGAGCCCGGCAAAGGAACCGGGCTCGGATTAAGCATGGTCTACGGCTTCATCAAGCAGTCGAATGGCCACATCAAGATCTACAGCGAAGTCGGGCACGGCACGACCGTGAAGCTCTATTTGCCGCGAAGCGAGACCACGGCGCTCGTCGAGGCCCCCGCCACGGCGGTCGAAATGGACCAGACGGGCCACGAGACCGTGCTGGTGGTCGAGGACGACGCGATGGTACGTGATTTCGTCGTGCAGCAGCTGCAGCAGCTCGGTTACCGGACGCGACTGGCCGGGAATGGCAGGGAGGCCCTGGCGGCTCTCGACGGTGGCGCCGGGATCGACCTGCTGCTCACCGACGTGATTCTGCCGGGTCCGCTGACGGGCAAGCAGGTCGCCGACGCAGCCCAGCGGCGGCGACCGGACCTCAAGGTGCTGTTCATGTCCGGCTATACCGAGAATGCGATCGTACATCACGGCCGGCTTGACCCGGGCGTCCTGCTGCTATCGAAGCCGTTCCGCGCCAGCGACCTCGCACGGATGGTTCGCAGGGCGATTGCAGGCAACCAGCCCAGCGACGCATGAGGCTGCCGCCTCAGCGCCTCAGCCGAAGAACGTCTCGAACAGCAGCTTCACGTTCAGCGCCACGATGATCGCGGCTACGATCCATGCCACCACGGCGACCGAACGGGAGATCGCGAACTTACCCATCTTGCGCCGGTCGGAAACGAACCTCACCAGCGGGATCACCGCGAACGGCAATTGCATCGACAGCACGACCTGGCTGAACACCAGCAACTGGCTGGTGCCGCGCTCGCCATAGAGCGCCGTGACGATCACGACCGGAACGATGGCGATGCCGCGGGTCAATAGCCGCCGCGCCCAGCTCGGCAGGCGCAGATGCAGAAAGCCTTCCATCACGATCTGGCCGGCCAGCGTCGCCGTGACCGTCGAATTCAGGCCGGAGGCGAGCAGCGCCACCGCGAACAGGGTGGAAGCGATGCCGAGCCCGAGCAGCGGCGACAGCAGTTCATACGCCTGGCCGATCTCGGCGACCTCGGTGCGGCCGGTCGCATGGAAGGTGGCGGCGGCGACGATCAGGATCGCGGCGTTGATGAACAGCGCCAGCATCAAGGCGATCGTCGAATCCGTCGTCGCCCATTTGATCGCCTCGCGGCGGCCTTCGTCGTTACGTTCATAGGCGCGGGTCTGCACGATCGAGGAGTGCAGATAGAGATTATGCGGCATCACGGTGGCGCCGATGATGCCGATGGCGATGTAGAGCATCTCGGGATTGGTGACGATCTCGGTCGACGGCATGAAGCCCTTCAGGACCGCCGCCACCGGCGGCGCCGCCGCCGTGATCTGGATCGCAAAGCAGACCGCGATCACGATCAACAGCGAGATGACGAAGGCTTCGAGGAAGCGGAAACCCTTGTTCATCAACAGCAGCAGCAGGAAGGCGTCGAGCGCGGTGATCAGCGCGCCGCCGATCAGGGGAATGCCGAACAAAAGCTTGAGTGCGATCGCGGTGCCGATCACTTCCGCCAGATCGCAGGCGATGATGGCGGCCTCGCAGGCCAGCCAGAGCAGGAAGTTGACGGGGCGCGAATAGGTGGCGCGGCAGGCCTGCGCGAGATCGCGGTCGGTGACGATGCCAAGCCGCGCGGCGAGCGCCTGCAAGAGGATCGCCATCAGGTTCGACAGCAGGATCACCGACAGCAGCGTGTAACCGAACTTCGACCCGCCCGCGAGGTCGGTCGCCCAGTTGCCAGGGTCCATGTAGCCGACAGAGACCAGGTAGCCGGGGCCGAGGAAGGCCAGCAGCCGGCGCGACCAGTGCCCACCGAAGGGCACCGAGATGGTCGAATTGACCTCAGGCAGGCTGCGCTGGGTGCCAGCGGCGGCGTCAGCGCGCCAGCCGGCGGCAGTCGTGTCGGTCATCGGTATACTCTCGATCGGGGTCTTCGGGCCCAATGCGGGCGTGCGGGCGTCCATTTCAGCAAGATGACCGATATCCATTCTTATTGCAACTCATTTGCAACTGCATCTAGCAATCACGAAAATGATACCGGCCCGGCCTCTGGAAAGCACTGAGGAAGTGCTTTATGCTGAGAGCATGATCAAACTGCCGCTTGAAACCCCGACCGCTACGCTGCGCTACGCGCTTGCCCCTGACCAGGCTGGCATCGCCGCGATCGAAGACACCTTCGCCGCGTATGAGCGGATGATGGCCATCCTCGCGGAAGTCGCGCCCGTCGGCGCAAACCTCGTCTCGCTGCACGCCCAGGCCTACGAGAAGATCCGCACCGAGACCGGCCTGCCGGCTCGCCTGGTAACGCTCGGCTTGCGCGACCGTGCCAATTACGCAGCGGGCGCCGCGACGCGACGCATCCCGCTCGACGACAAGCTGTTCGCGATCAAGGGACCAACTTCACTAACGATTAGCACTGTCCGCGGCCGCATCTTGGTGCCGTTCGAAATACCCGGCTATCTTGCCGGCTGGGAAAGTCCCTTCCCGGCTCACCTGGTCTCGGACGGCCGCGCCTACGAAATCCAAATCGCCGTCAAATCGAAATCCACAGCACCGGAGGAGAAGACCATGGTTCACGAGGGTATCCTTGCACGTATGGGTAGACTTCTTGCCGCCATTGCCAGCGAGACCATCGACAATGCCGAGAACAGCAACAAGGTCGCGCTGGTCAAACAGGCGATCCGCGAAATCGACGCCGGCGCCGACGAAGCACGCCATGCGCTCGGCAAGTCGCGCGCCGAGGAATTCCGCCTCAAGCGCCGGCGTGAAGAACTGGACGCCGAAATTGCCGGGCTGACGGAAAAGATTCGTCTCGCAATTGCGGAAAACCGCGAGGATCTCGCGCGCGCCGGCGTCGCACGGCAAATTGATCTGGAATCCCAGGGCACCGCGCTCGAACGCGCGATGGATTTCATCGAACTCGAAATCGACGAGCAGACCAAGGCCTTACAGGCGATGCTTGGCGCGCGCCGTGAAGCCGAAACCCGTCTTGCCGATCTCGAAGCGAGCCTCGCAAAACACGCGCCGCAGGAAACCGGACGCGCGGCTGGTGCGACTAAGACTGTAAGTCCCGACCGGGCGATGGCGGCGATCGCGCGGGTCACCGGTGTCCCCGCCTCCGGCACGCCCGGCGACAAGGAACTCGACGAACTCGACCGGCTGCACCGCGAAAAGGAAATCGCGGCCCGCCTTGAAAGGATCAAATCGCAGCAATGAGTGCCCTGACCGACATCCTGCTGGCGCCGGACGTGCGGCCCTTCGCCGTGGCCGCAGCAATCATGCTGGCGCTCGGCGGCATCGAATTGCTGGCGACGCTGGTCGGATTCTCGCTGAGCCACATCGGCAAGGACATCGGGGTCGAGACCGACAGCGACAGCGGCCTCGGCGGCCTGTTCCTCTGGATCAACGCGGGACGTCTGCCGCTGCTGATCCTGATCATCCTCGCGCTCGGCGTGTTCTCGATCGCGGGATTCTTCCTGCAGGGGCTGGCGCACGGTGTCGGAATTTCGGTCCCGGCCTCGATCGCAGCGCTCGCCGCCGCAGCCGGCAGCATCCCCGTCATCCGGGTCACCAGCCGTGGCATCGCACGCATCATCCCGCGCGACGAGACCTATGCCGTGGAAGATGCCGATTTCATCGGTCACGTCGCCGAGGTTTCGATCGGGCCGCTCGACCAGGGACTGCCCGGCCGCGTCCGTCTCAAGGATGTCTTCGGCAACTGGCATTCTCTCGTCGCACGCGCCAGTCCCGAGTCCACGCCGCTTCCGGTCGGCGCCAGCGTGTTGCTGGTCGACCGTGACGCCAAGAGCTTTATCGCCATCTCCGCACCCGCCGACCTCATTGCACAACAACGATCAGACAGGGCTTAAAACATGTGGGAACTTGCAGTACCCGTCGCTATTGGCGTCATTGTCGTTCTTGTTATCGGT
>CAWBQP010000015.1:0-175704 GCA_963790735.1 uncultured Alphaproteobacteria bacterium
GGGCTTCCAGCGACCGATCTGAAATGCCGCCAGATGGCCGGCGATGTCGCCGGGGTCAAACGCGGGCCCGGCAAAGGCGCCGATGGCGTCGGACAGCGCGGGCGGGCTTGCCCTGATGCCCCATGGCGGCGTCGTAGAGGTCCGGCCGGAAGACGCCCATGGCGGTCTTGAGCGCGTCCGGCCGCATCGCCGTCTGCCCCCAGCGCACCATCTGCGCGTAGAGCCAGGCGGCCTGCGCGGGATCAGGCCGCGCCGCGCCTTCGCGCCCGACCAGCAGATAGCGGCCGCTCTCGCGCCGCTGGCCGTCGGGCGAAATCTTCAGCCGGCCGTCGAGGGTGCGCTGGATCACTTCGGCGTCGACGCCGATCCGATCGGGCTGCGCCAGGAATCGCGCGGTCTCGGCGCGGTTTCCGGGATCCTCGATGAATTCGGCGGCGCGGGACAGCCGCCCGGATCAGGGCCGCCAGCACGTCCGGATTCTTCTCCGACCAGCTTTGCCGGACCGCCAGAACCTTCTCGGCCGCGCGCACCAGAATGTCGGAGACGAAATGCAGGATGTGGCCGACGCCGAGATCGACCGCGACCGAATTCCAGGGCGCGCCGACACAGAACGCGTCGACATGGCCGTTGGCGAGGCTGTCCACCATGTAGGGCGGCGGCAGCACCACCAGGCGAACGTCCTCGTCGGGATCGACCCCGCCCGCCGCCATCCAGAACCGGAGCTGATAATTGTGGGTGGAGAACGGGAACGTCATGCCGAACGTCAGCGGTTCCGCGCCGCTCTTGCGCCTGTTGGCCACGACGCGCGCAGCGCCAGCGCGGTCGCCATGCGGATCGAACGGCATCGCCCTCGATTTCGCCCATGATCGCCGCATGCAGCGCCGGCGATACCGTGATCGCGTTGCCGTTCAGGCCCGAGATTGAACGGCGCCACGATCGGCACCTTGACGTGGCCAAGCCCGAGGCTCGAGGCGATCGCCACCGGCGCCAGCAGATGCGCGGCGTCGAACAGGCCGATATTGAGCTTGTCGCGGACATTGGACCACGACACTTCCCGCACCAGCGTGACGTCGAGCCCTTCGGCCGCCGCAAAACCCTTGTCGACGGCGATGATCAGCGCGGCGGCGTCGACCAGCGGAATGAAACCGATATGCAGCGGTGTGCGTCATTTCAACAACTCCGACGCGGTCAGGATCGACTGCGCGATCTCGCCGATCTTCTTTTTCTCGCGCATCGCCGTGGAGCGCATCAGCACATAGGCCTCGTCTTCGGTGAGGCCCTTCACCTTCATCAGGATGCCCTTGGCGCGGTCGATCACCTTGCGTTCTTCCAGCGCGGATTTGGTGCGGTCGAGTTCGTCCTGCAGCTTCGAGAAGGCGTTGAAGCGGGAGATGCAGAGGTCGAGGATCGGCTTGATCCGCTCCTTCTTCAGGCCGTCGACGATATAGGCGGAAACGCCGGCATCGACGGAGGCCTGGATCGAGGCCGCATCGCTCTGGTCGACGAACATCGCGATCGGCCGCCGCACCGCGCGGCTGACCTGGAACATCTGTTCCAGCACGTCGCGGCTGGGGTTTTCCAGGTCGATCAGGATGACGTCGGGATCGAGCGCATAGATCCGCGCCAGCAGGCTCTGCATTTCGCTGATATGCACGACGCCGGTAAAGCCCGCCTCCCGCAACCCCTCTTCCAGGATCGCGGCCCGGATCGGGCTTTCGTCGACAATCACGATTTTCGGCGACGACTCAGCGCTCATCGATCAACTCTTAGCCCGGCAGGGCATCCATAGCACGTCAGAAGCCCCCGCAAAGCCTTGTAATTGTGGGCAATTGGGACTAGCTCGTGCACATCAATCAGGCAGATTAAATATGCAACAGGCCGCCGCGCCCAAAGTCAGCTTTGTTTCGCTTGGGTGCCCCAAGGCGCTGGTGGATTCCGAGCGCATCATCACCCGGCTGCGCGCCGAGGGCTATGAGCTGGCGCGCAAGCATGACGGCGCCGATATCGTCATCGTCAACACCTGCGGCTTCCTCGACAGCGCCAAGCAGGAGTCGCTCGGCGCCATCGGCGAGGCCATGGCCGAGAACGGCAAGGTCATCGTCACCGGCTGCATGGGCGCCGAGCCCGAGCAGATCGAGGCGGCCTATCCCGGCGTGCTGTCGATCACGGGCCCGCAGCAATATGAGAGCGTGCTGGAGGCGGTGCACCGGGCGCTGCCGCCGGTCCACAACCCGCATCTCGATCTGGTGCCGCCGCAGGGCATCAAGCTGACGCCGCGGCACTACGCTTACTTGAAGATTTCCGAAGGCTGCAACAACCGCTGCAGCTTCTGCATCATTCCGAAGCTGCGCGGCGATCTGGTGTCGCGCCCGGCCAATGACGTGCTGCGCGAGGCCGAAAAGCTGGTCGCCGCCGGCGTCAAGGAATTGCTGGTCATTTCGCAGGACACCTCGGCCTACGGCGTCGACATCAAATATGCCGACAGCCCGTGGAAGGACCGCCAGGTCCGCGCCAGATTCTTCGACCTCGCCAAGGAGCTCGGCGAACTCGGCGCCTGGGTGCGGCTGCAATATGTCTACCCCTACCCGCATGTCGACGAAGTCATCGGCCTGATGACCGAGGGCAAGGTTCTGCCCTATCTCGATATCCCGTTTCAGCATGCAAGCCCGGACGTGCTGAAAGCGCATGAAGCGTCCGGCCGCGCAGGAAAAGACGCTGGCGCGGATCCAGAAGTGGCGCGCGGAATGTCCGGACCTGACGCTGCGCTCGACCTTCATCGTCGGCTTCCCCGGCGAGACCGATTCCGATTTTGCGTATCTGCTCGACTGGCTCGAAGAAGCCGAGATCGATCGCCTCGGCTGCTTCAAATACGAGCCGGTCGCGGGCGCGCCGTCCAACGCGATCGGCAACGCCGTGCCTGACGAGATCAAGCAGGAGCGCTGGAACGCGCTGATGGCGCGGCAGCAGAAAATCTCCGCGCGGCGTCTGAAGCGCAAGGTCGGCACCCGCCAGCAGGTCATCATCGACGAAGTCGGCCCGACAGTCGCCAAGGGCCGTTCAAAGGCCGACGCGCCGCAGATCGACGGCGCGGTCTATCTGTCCAGCCGCCGTCCGCTGAAGGTCGGCGAGATCGTCACCGCGAAGATCGAGCGCGCCGACCAGTACGACCTGCACGGCAGCGTCGCGGGGTTCTGAACCAATCGACGCCCTTGACACGCCTGCCATCAGGCTGTATGGCCCTGCGCCATGAAACTGAACCGGACCAACCGCCGCGCCTGCCTGCGTCGTCGCTCCCGCGACGATGGGTTGCGCCGTGTCCGACGACAACGCTGATCAACTAGTTTCAGCAACGTTTTCGAGAAGGCCGCACCCTCAAAAGTGCGGCCTTCTTGCGTTTCGGCCTGCCCTTTCACCCCAGCACCACCAGAGGAGATCGACATGACTGACGCCACCCATCCGTTCGACGCGCTGATGGAGATTACCGCTCGCCCGCCGGTGGTGTTCGTCCGCGGCGCGGGCTCCTATCTCTGGGACGACTCGCCGCAAGCGCTATCTCGACTTCGTGCAGGGCTGGGCCGTCAACGCGCTCGGCCATTCGCCGCCGGCCGTTGCGGAAGCGCTTGCCGCACAGGCCAAGCTGCTGCTGACGCCGAGCCCCGCCTTCTACAACGGTCCCAGCCTGAAGCTGGCGAAAGCGCTGGTCGAGAACAGCTGCTTCGATCAGGTGTTCTTCGCCAATTCCGGCGCGGAGGCCAATGAAGGCGCCATCAAGCTCGCGCGAAAGTACGGCGCGAAATACAAGAACGGCGCGTTCGAAATCATCACCTTCGAAGGCGGCTTTCACGGCCGCACGCTCGCCACCATGTCGGCGTCGGGCAAGAAGGCGTTCGAGCCGCTGTTCGAGCCGAAAGTATCCGGGCTTCCGCAAGGCCAAGCTGAACGATCTCGATTCAGTGAAGGCGCTGATCTCGGACAACACGGTCGCCGTGATGCTGGAGCCGATCCAGGGCGAAGCCGGCGTCTGGCCGGCAACCGATCAGTTCCTGCAGGAGTTGCGCGCGCTGACCAAGGAGCACGGCCTGCTGCTGATCGTCGACGAGATCCAGACCGGCATGGGCCGCACCGGAAAACTGTTCCACTACGAGCATGCCGGCATCGAGCCCGACATCATGACGCTCGGCAAGGGCATCGGCGGCGGCGTGCCGCTGGCCGCCCTGCTCGCGACCACGCATGCCTCCTGCTTCGAGCACGGCGACCAGGGCGGCACCTTCAACGGCAATCCGCTGATGTGCGCCGCGGGGCTTGCGGTGCTTGAGGAGGTTTCGAAGCCGGAATTCCTGAAAGCGGTGGCGGACGCCGGCCTGTTCCTGGAAAGCGAGTTGCAGAAACTGTCGGCGCGGCATGGTCTCGGCGAGGTGCGCGGCCGGGGTCTGTTGCTCGCGCTCGATCTCAAACTGCCGATCGGCGCCGCGATCGTGGCCGAGGCGCTTGCGGACGGCGTGCTCATCAACTCGCCGCAGCCGATGCGCTCCGCTTCATGCCGGCGCTCAACGTCACGCGCGAGGAGATATCGCTGATGATCGATTGCCTTGATGCGATTTTGGTCAAGGCGGGCGCGGCGAGGCGGGTGGCGTAGCATAACCGTAGTTGCGCGGCGATGCTCGTGCGGCTCCCGGGCACTTCCGGAGCGATAGACGTGAGACCCGAGCGGAGATAGAATAATTAAGTGAGAGGATGAGATGGCTTAAAGGGATATGAGAGTAGAAGGGTTGCGCTGTGATAGGGTAGCGCTCGACGCGACATTCGAGGAAGAGCGAAACAGGCCGCGCGACGTTAGAAGGACCTGATATACCAGTCGCGGATCTTCGGCTCTCCTTGCGCAAACGCTAGTCGGCGTTTGTCGGCAGCGGCAATGACGAGTGAAGCTGCGACAAAAGGCTACGATTGGGGCATGTATGTGCGTCATGAAGCGGGGCAGTACGGCATCGGCGAAAGCGTCATCGATGTCGCTGTAGCGCACGTTCCCGGCCATGTCGAGCAGCTTAAGCTTTCTGTCGGCACGGAGGACGAGGATGCGTGCCGGCTTTACGACAAGGCAGGCTTCATCGAGTGAGGCTATAAAATAGACGCGTTGAAGAACGGCGGACGCTACTACGACGACATCCTGATGGTGAAGTTCCTTGAGAACTGATGGCGCGGTCGGCCCAACTGCACATCGAGGGGACATGGGTCAAATGAGCGTCAGTGCAATGAGCGTCGGGGCGGGGTGACAGTCTCTCAACACAGCGCTTTGGATGGGAGACGTCGCCCGCATCGGGTGCGCAGTAGTGCTAGCTGACGTACAGCCACTCCAGTCGCGGCAATCCACAGGCTGCTGGGCGAAGCGATATAGATCATGCTGCCGCCACTTGATCTCGCCGTTTGAGCGCACGCGCCGGACCTCGTAGTCGGCGCATAGTGAGGCTCGCGCAGAACGCCGTCGAAGCGGCGCGGCGAGGGCGCGTAGTGCTCGGCCGGCGTATCGTTGCGAGCGCTGCGTGCGGGCGCTCGTCGTTGTAGAGTCTGCTGGAAGCCGCGCAGGCGCTCACGCTGCTCGCGCAGGCTGCGCGCCGGCGGACTGGCGGCATCTTGCAGCAGCGTGAGATGCAGCCGCTCGAGCCGGCCGTTCTGCTGCGGCTGCCGGGAGCGATGCGCTCCGGCGTGACGCCGGCCTTGATCACGTTGACGGCGAGCCTGAGAGAGCCCGCCGGCGCCGAGCGAGGCAAAGGGCGGCCCGTTGTCGGAGCGCAGCGCAGCGGCAGCCCGAACTCGCGGAAGGCGGCGTCGAGCAGCGGCCACACATGCTCGGTGTCGGTGTGCGCCAGCGCCTGGCAGCGCAACAGATAGCGGCTGTGCGCGTCGCAAAGCGTCAGCGGCTCGCAACGCGTGCCGTCGCCGGTGCAGGAACCAGCCCTTGAAGTCGATGCACCAGATGTCGTTGGCCGCCTCAAAACGGCAAAGGAGCGTACTCGACGGCGGGCTGCGGCGGCGAAGCTCGCGCTTCACCGTCAGCCCTCGCGATCGAACAGCGCGCCGATGGTGCTGGCCGCAGGCACTACGTCCGGGCGCTCGCGCGAGAAAGGCGCGCACTTGAACGGTCCGCAGGTCGGATGCGATGAGAGCTCGAGGTAGCGTATGACGATATGGTCGCGATGGTGGTATGAGGGCGTGCAGAGGGCATGGAACGAGGGCGCCCCGTCGCCTCGCGCCGCGTCAGTAGTCGACCCGATGGCATGCAGTTCCGCACGCCGGAAGAAAATAGATAGCGCCGCGACCACAAGAAGGCAGCAGGATAGAAGACGCAAGTTGCATAGAATAACAAGTAGCACAAGAATAAAGGAAAATGATCTGTTACGAATGTGGCGCGGTGTATTGTGTTACGTATGTACGCGGTCAGGCCTCGCGGCGCTGACGGACGAGAAGAGGTTCGAGGTAGTGCGCGCCCATTGGGGCATCGAGAACAACCTGAGCTGGGTCCTCGACGTTCTGTCCGACGAGGACGCTTGACGTAACCGCAAGGATCATGGCGAGGAGAATGTAGCCGTGATCCGCAAGCTAGCCATCGATGCGTGTAGGCAATGTTAGGTGTTGTGTGTATTAGTTATAAAATGTTTTAAGTGTGTTGGTACTACGTTTTTCTTCTCTGCCTGGTGTATATGCGATAGCCCTACCCTCAAGGGGAGGATGCTCAAGCTCGCCGCTATCGCAATGACGGTGGCCACTTACGGCCGCAAGATCGCCGCGCCCGTCGTCGCCCTGCTCTCAAGCTCGGTATGCGCCTTCGCCGCATCCTTCAGCGCATAGGCGTGGTTGATCGGCACGTGGAGCTTGCCGTTGATGACGGCGGCGAACAGCGTGTCGGCGCCTTCGAGCAGTTCCTTGCGGGTAGAGACGTAGTCGTTGAGCTTCGGCCGCGTCGCGAACAGCGAGCCGTGATTGTTGAGTTCGGCGAGCGGGAACGGCGGTACCGGGCCGGAGGCGTTGCCAAAACTCACGAACAGGCCGCGCGGCCGCAGGCACGACAGCGAGCCCGGGAACGTGGTCTTGCCGACGCCGTCATAGACGACGTCGCAGAGCTCGTTGCGGCTGATCTGTTTCACCCGCGCCACGAAGTCTTCCTCGTTGTAGAGGATGACGTGGTCGCAGCCATTGGAGAGCGCGAGGTCGGCCTTGGCCTTGGAGCCCACGGTGCCGATCACATGCGCGCCGAGCGCCTTTGCCCACTGGCAGGCCAGCAGCCCGATGCCGCCGGCGGCGGCATGGATCAGCACGCGATGGCCGGGTTCGACCTTGAAGGTCTTGTGCAGGAGGTACCAGACCGTCAGCCCCTTGAGCATCAGGACGGCGCCCTGCTCGTAGGTGATGTGGTCGGGCAGCTTGACCAGCTTGTCGGCCGGGATCACCCGCTCGCTGGCGTAGCCGCCGAGCGTGAAATAATAGGCGACGCGGTCGCCGGGGTGAAAATTGGTGACGCCCGGGCCGACGGCCACGACCTCGCCGGCGGCTTCGTTGCCGGCGATGAACGGCAGCCCCGGCGCCTTGTAGAGGCCGGTGCGGAAATAGACGTCGATGAAGTTCACGCCGACGGCATGCTGACGGATGCGGACCTCGCCCGGTCCCGGCGCCGGCACCTCAACGTCCTCATACACCAGGGCTTCCGGACCCCCCACCTTGTGCACGCGCACGGCCTTGGTCATGACAGTCTCTCCCTCGGTATTTGCTCAGGCGCCCAATCTGGATGCGAAACGAAAGCCATCGCCGCCGCGGTTGTCAACTCGATCGGTTCAAACCGGCTATTTGGCGACCTTCCGGCGGTTGCGCCTGGCAAGCACATTGAACAGTTCGACGGCCGCCGCAAACAACATGGCAAAGTAGATATAGCCGCGCGGGATGTGGAATTGGAATCCGTCTGCCACCAGCGCCACCCCGATCAGCACCAGGAAGGCCAGCGCCAGCATCTTGGTGGTCGGATGATCGGCGACGAATTTCGAGACCGGCCCCGACGACACGTACATCACGAAACACGCGATCACGACCGCCGCGACCATGATCTCGATATCCTGCGCCATGCCGATCGCGGTGATAATCGAATCCAGCGAGAACACCATGTCGACAACAATGATCTGCATGATCGCCCAGAAGAAAGCGCTGGCCTTCGGCTCCTCGTCGTTTTCGCCCTCGCGCGCTTCCACCTCGCCATGAATTTCGTGAGTCGCCTTCGCGATCAGAAACATGCCGCCGCCGATCAGGATGATATCGCGCCACGAAAATGCGACGTCCTTCACCGTGATCACGGGCTGGGTCAGGCCGATCAGCCACACCAGCACGCTGAGCAGCAGGATGCGGAATACCAGCGCCAGCGCCAGCCCGATCTGCCGTGCCTGCTTCGCCTGCCGCTCCGGGATGCGCGAGACGATCACCGAAATGAAAATGACGTTGTCGATGCCGAGCACGATTTCCAGCGCCGTCAATGTCAGCAGCGCCGCCCAGGCTTCCGGGCTTGTCAATAATTCCATCATGCCCTGAACGACTTTATTCGCCGGATCACGGCGTCACTTCCGATGATGTAGACCGCGATCGCGCACAACCCGGCGACGACAGGAGCGCCTACGTCGAAATCGCGGGCGAGCGTATATATCGCAAGCACGGCTCCGATGGCCATCAGCCACAGGGTCAGCCAGCGCAGACGCACCACCCGGACCGGATGCACGACATGAAACGGTGCGAATGTCAGCGCGATCAGGACGGCTATTCCGAGAGTCGACAGAACCGGCGGCAGGTGCAGCAAGAACAAATAGAACGCCGCCGCGTTCCATAGCGCCGGAAAGCCGCGGAAATGATTGTCGGACGCCTTCATGCGCCGGTCCGCGAAATAGAGCGCACCTGACACCATGATGCCGATGCCGAGCAGCGGCGCCGCCACCGGCAGCAGCATCCCGCTCGCGGTGATGGCATAGGCCGGAACGAAGACGTAGGTCACGAAATCGACGACGAGATCGAGCACCTCGCCCGACCAGTTCGGCTGCAGCCGTACGACATCCAGCCTGCGCGCCAGCGGGCCGTCGATCGCATCGATGATCAGGGCGACGCCGAGCCAGCCGAACATGCTGGCCCAGTGTTCGCGCACGGCCTCCAGCATCGCCAGCAGCGCGATGCCCGCGCCCATCGCCGTGAAGATATGCACGGCGAATGCTGCGGCCCGCGTTCGGCCGGTCGCGGGTGCGGAATCTGGCTCGGTGGTCTGGTCCATTGCTCCGGCAGTGCTATCAGGAATCGCTCCGATTTGCATATCGGCGCTTGCGGCGTTCCGCCGCGCGATTGGGCGGAAACATTTCGGCCGGTTGATGGCTTGAAAATGCCGGTCCGAACGTCAATTGTCCCAATATGAACGATGCATCGCAAGTTTATGACGCCGCCGTGATCGGCGGCGGTCCGGCGGGGTTGACCGCCGCCATCGCGCTGGCCGCAACCGGCGCGAAAACCGCCCTGCTCGCCCGCCGCGTCCCCTATGCCGACAACCGCACCACGGCGCTGCTCGGGGCTTCCACCGATCTGCTCGAACGCCTGGACGTCTGGCCCCGCTGCCGCGACAAGGCCGCCGCCTTGCGGACCATGCGCCTCGTCGACGACACCGGCCGGCTGATCCGTGCGCCCGAGGTGCGTTTCACCTCGGACGAGATCGGTCTCGAACAGTTCGGCTACAACATCGACAACCGCTCGCTGATGGTCGCCCTCGAAGAGCGCGCCGCCGGGCTTTCCAACCTGACCCGATTTGACGATGAGGCGGCAACGATCGACCCGCAGGATGCGACCGTCATCATCCATACCGGCAAGGGCGAGCAGCTTGCCGCGCGGCTGGTGATCGGCGCCGACGGACGGCAATCGCCGTCCCGCGCGGCGGCCGGAATCGAAATCAGCCGCCGCGACCTGCATCAGTCGGCGCTGACGTTCAACATCACCCATTCGCGGCCGCACAACGGCATCTCCACCGAGTTTCACACCGCGCAGGGTCCGTGCGTATTCGTGCCCCTGCCCGGCAACCGCTGCAGCGTGGTGTGGGTCTCGGCGACCAGGGAAGCCGAGCGGCTGATGTCGCTCGGTGACGACGAATTGTCGGAGGCCGCGGAAACGCAGTCGCATTCCATTCTCGGCCGCGTCCAGGTTGAAGCCGGGCGCAACGTGTTTCCGCTGACGATCGAGCGTCCCGACCAGTTCGCCAGCCATCGTGTCGCACTCGTCGGCGAATCCGCCCATGTGGTGCCGCCGATCGGCGCGCAGGGCCTCAACATGGGATTGCGCGATGCGGCCGATATCGCCGACATCGCAGGCAGTGCGATCTCGCTCGGGGAAGATCCGGGATCGCCGGCGGTGCTGGCGCGTTATCAGTCCGCCCGCCGCGCCGACGTCGCGAGCCGGCTGATTGCCATCGATGTCGCCAACCGCTCATTGCTCAGCGATTTCCTGGGCATGCAATCGCTGCGCGCCGCCGGCATGCACCTGCTTGGTTCGTTCGGCCCGCTGCGGCGGCTCGCGATGCGCGAGGGGCTGGCGCCGACCTGGAAGCGCGTGAGCTAGGCCCGGACGCAAGCGGCCCGAGTGCTGCGAGCCGGGGCCCATTCTACTTTGCATGGGGTTGTTTTCGCGATTTTGTGGTTCGAGAAACCCGCGCCACGCTTTATGGAAACACCAGCCGTCCGCTCTGGATGAACCACATCACGCTGGTCAGCGTGACCACGGAGGCGAAGGTCCCGATCAGGACGGCGACGGACGCCGGCTCGATCCAGGTATTGTTCTGCCGCGCCATCACGAACACGTTCAGCGCCGGCGGCAGCGCGGCCATCAGGACCGCGGTCGCCGCCCAGGGCTGCGCGAACGGCCCGAACAGCAGCATCAAGCCGAACACGATCAGCGGATGGATCAGGAGCTTGATCGCGATCACGCCGGGCACTTCCCAGGGCACGCGATCGAACGGGCGCAGCGCCACGGTGACGCCGAGCACGAACAGCGCGGTCGGCGCGGCGGCGTTCTGCAGGAACAGCAGCGTTTGGTCGAGCGCCACCGGCAGCTGAATATGCAGCGCAGCAGCGAGCGCTCCCACAGCGGCCGACATGATCAGCGGGTTCAGCACGATCTGCCGCACGGCGACGGCAATCGCGTGCAGGAAGGACGGGTGCTCGCGATCGGTCAGCGCCATCAACAGCGGCACGATCGAGAACAGGAAAATGCTGTCGCAGCAGAAGATCAGCGCCGTCGGCGCCGCCGCCTTGGCTGCCAAGCACCGCCAGCGCCAGCCCCGGTCCCATGTAGCCGATATTTCCGTAGGCGCCCGCCAGGCCGGAGATCGTCGCCTTGCGCAGCGAGAGGTCGCCGATGATCCGCCCTGTCACCATCGCCAGCACGAAAGCGCTGACCGTGCCGATCGTCGTTGCGATCAGGAATGGCGGGTTGTTCAGCTCAGTGAACGGTGTCTCCGACATGATGCGAAACAGCAACGCCGGCAGCGAAACGTACAGCAGGAAGAAGTTCATCCAGGCGAGGCCCGATTCCGGCAGCCCTCGGGTCTTGCCGCAGGCAAAGCCGATGAAAATCAATCCAAAATAGGGGAGCGCGAGGTTGAGGATATCGGCCATCTCGGAAACGTCTTTTCGTCAGTGATTTCTGGAGCATGGCACTGGATCTGGCCACCACACGTAAAGGTTAATTCGTCCTATTGCCCCTAGCATCGGCCACAATCATGGTCTATTCGACGGGACATGATCAAAGCGCGCACCGCCAAATTTCAGATCGGGCAGATTGTCCGCCACCGGGTGTTTTCATTCCGGGGCGTGATTTTCGATATCGATCCGGAATTCAACAATACCGAGGAATGGTGGTTGTCGATCCCCGAGGAGCTTCGGCCTCACAAGGATCAGCCGTTCTATCATTTGCTCGCGGAAAATTCGGAGTCCGAATACGTCGCCTATGTCTCCGAACAAAACCTGCTGCCGGACAATTCCGGCGAGCCGATCCGGCATTCGCAGGTCGCCGAGATCTTCGTGAAGGACAAGTCGGGCGGCTATCGCCCGCGCAATCCGTCGCTGAACTAGCGCGGCCGACGCGAGGCCGCGGTAGTCGAGCGTCCTCACTGACCAGCATGACAGAAAAACACCCCGTACCCCGACTAGCCCGACAGCTGGAGCAGGATTGGGCCCCGATGTTGGCCGTGCGTTTTGGCGTGCGGGAAGAAGACTTCCGGGCGCAACCGACGCGCTTCATGTCGTACCCTTCCGGTAGCTGTCGAGTGGCGCTGATGGATGGATCAGTCGTGGAGTTGCGCTGGTCCTTCGCCCTTGTTTCAGCCGATTTGCGCGCGGTAGCTGTCTTCAGCGAACACTGTGGGCATCACGTGTTTCCGCTGCACGAGGCCACGGTGTACGAACAGGGCGTGCAGGTTTATCCGGCCATTGTTTAAGTCAACGTATCCGAGGAACGGCAGCCGAAATAAAAAGGCGCCCTGCCCGGGCGCCTTTTGTGTTTTGTCGAACGGTGCGGCTGTTACTTTGCCGCCGGATTGGCGACGCCGCCACCCGCTCCCTCGAGCTTCTTGCGCTGCTCTTCAGCCCGCTTCTGCAGCTCTTCCTGCAGCTTCTTCTGGTTTTCCTCGAACACCTTCGGATCGGTCGGCGGGCCGTCATAGGCCTTGGCGAATTCACCGGCCAGCGGCAGCGGCAGCGTCAGCGGCGCGCCGTTGGAATTGATCGCCTGAACAACGAGATTCTGGCCCTTCTTCAGGCTGGCGATCAGCTCGGGGGTTGCTTCGTAGTCGGACATGCAACCGTTCTGGAAGCAGATGACGTAGGGGCCCTGCAGCGGCGCATTGCTGTCGACGATGATCCGGGTTCCGTGCACGAGCTGCATGCCGAGCGGCAGGGTCACGCGCAGCAGCTTCTTCGGCTCGCCTTCCGGCTCGATGATGACGGCGGCGATGACGGGCTGGCCGGACTCGATGCGGCCGTCCTTGCCGGTGAAGCAAACCTGCTTGGCGCCGGCTTCCTGCCCCTTGAGGCAGAACTTGGTCCAGGGCGCGTAGATCAGCTGGACCTGCTGTTCCGGCGGCTGGGCGCCGGCGGGAGGAGCGCCGGCCGGAGGGGCTTGCGCGGCCGGGGCGCCGGCGGGGCCTTTGGGAGCAGCCTTCGGAGCCGCTGGAGCTGCTTTCGGAGCGGCAGGCGCAGGAGCAGCCTTGGGGGCGCCGGGCGCCGGCGCGGGCTGCTGGGCTTGCGCGCCCGAAGCAATCAACGTTGCCGACAATGCCGAGGCCGCCAACAGGGCTAAGATCTGCCCACGCGGCCGGATCGACCCGGCCAAGATACGGAAATTCATTGCGGAAAACCCTTTCTGAACCGGAGCGCCCGAAACCGCTACAGGCACCGACACCTAGCCGCGCTGAGGCGGCTGTCTCGTTGGGAATTGAGGCGGATACGTGACAGGTGTTCCCGCCGTCATCAATTGCCCGCCTTCAATACAGCTGCAGACGAAAAGATCAATGCCGACAGGCATCTTTGGCATTCCCCGACGGTCCGGGCCGAAGCCTATGGTAAAGCTTTCGGGTGCGCATTTTCGAATCAAATCCCTGCCCGCCTATGACCGTCTGCGGGCGTATCCGTCTGCGTGTGTTGGCGGGTGTCGCCCTCGCGCTGGGTGTAGCGCCGCTCGCGCCGTTCTGCGAAGCAAAGGCGGCCGAAAGCCACGCGCTGGCGATGCACGGCGCACCGGCCCTTCCGCCCGGATTCACCCATATGCCCTACGCCAATCCCGACGCGCCGAAAGGCGGGCGGCTGGTGGAGGGCATACTCGGGAACGTTTGACAGCCTCAATCCCCTGATCGTCCGGGGTGTCGCCGTGCAACAGGTCCGGGGTCTTCCGTTCGAACGAGGCCTCGTGCTCGAGAGCCTGCTGGTACGCAGCAATGACGAGCCGTTCACGCTTTACGGCCTGCTGGCGAAAACCGTGGAGACCGACGACGACAGGAGTTACGTCACCTTTCGTCTCGATCCCAAGGCCCGTTTCTCGGACGGACAGCCCGTGCTTGCCGACGACGTGCTGTTCTCATGGGCATTGCTGCGCGACAAGGGACGGCCGAATCACCGCCAGTATTACTCCAAGGTCACGAAGGCCGAGGCGCCCGACCCGCTCACGGTGCGGTTCGACTTCGGCGGCGTCCCCGATCGCGAATTGCCGTTGATCCTCGGCCTGATGCCGATTCTGCCGCGGCATGCCGTGGACGTTGCGACGTTCGAGGAAACCTCGATGACGGCCCCGATGGGCTCTGGCCCCTATCGGGTCGCGGCCGTCAGGCCCGGCGCCAGCGTCACGTTCGTGCGTAACCCCGATTACTGGGGACGCGACCTGCCGTTAACCGGGGTCTTTGGAATTTCGACGAAGTCAGGCTCGACTATTTTCGCGAGGCCAATAGCGAGTTCGAGGCGTTCAAGCGCAGCCTCTACGACTTTCGGATCGAGACCGAACCGCTGCGCTGGCACGATGGTTACGATTTTGCCGCCGCCCGCAACGGTGAGGTGATCCGCGAGACGGCCCGGATCTCGATGCCGCAGCCCTCGCAATTTCTGGTGTTCAACACCAGGCGTCCGATTTTTTCCGATATCCGCGTACGTCAGGCGCTGACGCTGCTGTTCGATTTCGAGTGGATCAATCGGAATTACTTTTTCGGACTCTACACGCGCTCAGCGGGCTTCTTTGCAGGCTCCGAACTGTCTGCCTATGGCCGTCCGGCCGACGATCGCGAGCGCGAGCTTTTGAAACCGTTCGCCGAGCGCATCCGGCCGGATATTCTCGACGGCAGCTACCGCCTGCCCGTCACCGACGGATCGGGGCGCGATCGCACGACGCTGCGCAGCGCGCTCAAATTGCTGTCGGAAGCCGGTTACGAGCTCGATGGAACCGTATTGCGGCAGCGTGCGACCAAAATCCCCTTCACCTTCGAAATCCTGGTGACGACGCGCGACCAGGAGCGGATCGCGCTGGCCTATCAGCGCGACCTCAAGCGCGCCGGCATCGAGGCCAACGTTCGCGCGGTCGATCCCGTACAGTTCGACCAGCGCCGGCTCGGCTACGAGTTCGACATGCTGCAGAACCGCTGGGATCAATCGCTGTCCCCCGGCAACGAGCAGTCCTTCTACTTTGGCAGCCAGGCCGCCGACATTCCCGGTACGCGGAATTACATGGGGGCCAAGGAGCCCGCCATCGACGCCCTGATTGCGGCGCTGCTCGAGGCGCGCGAGCGCCCGGCCTTCGTCTCCGCGGTGCGGGCGCTTGACCGCGCCCTGATGTCTGGCTTCTACGCTATCCCCGTTATTAACGTGCAGGAGCAATGGATCGCGCGCTGGAATCGGATAGAACGGCCTGTACCGACCGCGTTGACGGGCTATCTGCCGGAAACCTGGTGGCGGAAGCCGGAAGCGAAATGAAATTCACCAACTGTTCCCCCCTCCTGACAGAGCCAAAGTAACGCCGTGACCCAGCCCACCGCTTCGCCTACGCTCGATACGTTGTTCAAACGGAACCTGGCGCGACAGCCGGATGCGCTGGCGCTGGTCGATCCCCTCAACAAGCAGCGCGTGACCGGCCAGCCGCCGAAGCGTCTTACCTTCGCGCAGGCCGACCGCATGATCTCGTCGCTATCAGCGCATTTCATCGAATCCGGCTTGCCGTCCAATTCCGTGCTCGCGGTTCAACTGCCCAACACCATCGAATTCGCGCTCACCGTGCTCGCCGCCTTCCGCGCCGGCCTCGTCGTCGCGGTGCTGCCGCTGCTCTGGCGGCAGTCGGAACTGACCATGGCGCTCAACCGCACCGCCGCGCGGGGGATCGTGACCTCGGGCAAGGTCGACGGCGTGATCTATTCGGATATCGCCATGAACGCCGCCGCCGAGGCGTTCTCGATCCGCCATGTCTGCGGCTTCGGCAACGACCTGCCCGAAGGCATGGCCTCGCTCGACAACGCGATTTTCCGGGAATCCCTGACCACGCGCGCCGTGATCCAGGACGGCCGCAAGGCGGCGCTGATTTCCTTCGACGTCACCCCGGACGGCTTCCGGCCGGTTCCGCGCGCCCATCTCGGCCTGATTGCCGGCGGCCTTGCGATGTCGCTCGAAAGCGACGTGCCGCAGGGCGCAACCGTCCTGTCGGCCTTCTCGCCGATGTCGTTTGCCGGCCTCGCCTCGTCGCTTGCGGTCTGGCTCTTGTCGGGCGGAACGCTGGTGCTGCACCATCCGTTCGACGAGGAGACGCTGGAACAACAGATCAACGAACAGTCCTGCGATACGCTGATTGCGCCGGCTCAACTGGCGCTGCGGCTGGACGAGATGGACCTCGCTGCGCGGATGCCAAGCCTGCGCAATGTGATCGGCCTGTGGCGCACGCCGGAACAGGTCGGCTCCAGCGCGCCTTGGGCCGCGCAACAGGCGAAGCTGACGGATGTCTATCTGTTCGGCGAGGCCGGATTGTTCGGCGCGCGCCGGATCGCGAAGGACGGCTCGCCGGCCCAGATCAAGCCGGGCCCCCACGGTGCGCCGCGCGAATTGCCGGGATCGTCGATCGCGGGCGAGATCCTGCTGACACCGCGCGGCACGTTGGGATTGCGCGGGCCGATGGTGCCGGTCGCGGCCTATGCACCGCCTCCGCCGCCGAGCGACTCCCTGATCGCCGCGCCGCCGCGCGACTACGTCGATACGGATTACGCGGCACGGCTCGACCGCGTGACCGGCGCGATCAACATCACCGCGCCGCCGTCCGGCATCATGGCCGTCGGCGGCTACCGGTTCCTGGCGCAGGACCTGCAGGAGTGGGCGCGGCGGCTCGGCCAGGGCGCGCTTTTGACGGCATTGCCGGACCGCCTCAGCGGCCACCGGCTCGCCGGCCGCGCCCTCGACAATGCGCGCGCCCGGGACGCGCTGACAGAACTCGGTCTTAACCCATTGATGGTGGAAGCATTTCGCGATCGGTCCAACGCGCTCTGAGAGCCTCCTCCAGGGGCGGCGTTGACGCCGCATTAAGCGGCGCAAACTAGAACTCGCTGGTCCCAGATGCGCGGCTGACCCGAGTCCTGAAGATGTCCCAGCAAGGTCCGATCCTCGTCGTGTCGACCGCGAGACGGCCGTCCTTTGCCGCCACGCTCGACCTCGCGAAGCTGTTTCCGGTGGTCGAGACCGAGTGGGCGGACGCGGTGCGCGCCGTCGAACAGGTGCAGCCTGCCGCCGTGCTGGCTGCAACCTCCGACACCGATGCAGCCGGGCTGGCGGAACTGGCAGCGCGGGTTGCTGCACGCCAGCCTTATCTGCCGCTGATCTCGGTCGACCCGCGGGTCCCGCATCCAGACAACGTCATTCCCTTCTTTCAGAGCCAAACCTTGCAAACTCAGGGCGGCTCCGACCGTCTGGTGGCTCGCCTGCGTGCCGCGCTGCGCGTGCGGTCGTTGCATGCGACCGTGATGCGCCGGCTGGTGCCGGCAGCGTCGATGGCGCTGTCGCATATCGATCCGGCGCGCGACGCCACCGTGCTGCTGATCGGCCGCGGCGGCGCCTATCCGACGCTTGTCGGTCGCACTTGGCGAGCGCACCGGCGTGGTCGGCGCGCTCTCGATCGAGGCGGCTGCGAAGCATCTCAACGTCAGAGACATCGACGGCATCGTGCTCGGCGAAGGTTTCAGCCCGCGCGTGATCGACGCCTTCCTCACCGTGCTGACGGAGGACGCCCGTTTCCGCAACCTTCCCGTCGTCGTGACGGCGGGCGATCTGGCGCCGGCCTACGATCTGCCGAACCTCGAAATCGTCTCCGACGACGCCGCCCAGGTGGTCGCGACGGCGCTGCCGCTGATCCGCCAGCATGCCTTCGAAGCGCATCTGAGCCGCACGCTGAAGGCCATCGACGCCGATGGCCTGATCGACGCGCGGACCGGCCTGCTCACCCGGGAAGCCTTCGAGCGCGACTTTGCCAGCGCCATCTACCAGACGCAGCAACGCGGCGGCGGATTGTCGGTCGCACGCTTTGCGTTCGATCCCGAACATCCCCGCGCGCAATTCGACGGCGCGCGGATCATCAGCCGCCTGATGCGGCAAATGGATTTCGGCGCCGCCCATGAAGACGGTTCGGTCGTCGTGGTCTTTGCCGAAACCGACCTGAAGACGGCGCACACCATCGCGCGGCGGCTGTCGAGCGTGATGCGCCATACCAGCCACGGCAACCGCGACGCGCGATCGGAGCCGGCTGTTACGGTCGCAACGCTGCTGCCGAACGATTCCGCGAAATCGCTGCGGTCGCGACTCCAGGAAGAGGCGCATCGCGCCGCGTCGTAAATGTTCCGTGCGATCTGACAGGAACAACCATTCTCGCCCTGCATTGTCGAGTATCAACTCTACACTGGAGGACAATATGAAGAAAATTGCACTGATCACCGCATCGCTGGCCATGCTCGCAAGCCCGGCATTCGCACAGGAAGCCAAGACCGTCGGCGCGGCGCCGGCGGAAGCGAAATTCTCGACGGTGTCGAAGGACGAGATGTTCTCTTCGAAGCTGAAGGGCCTCAACGTCTATAACCAGAAGGACGAGTTGGTTGGCGAGATCACCGACATCGCCATCAAGGGCAGCCAGGTCGACGCGCTGATCCTGTCGGTCGGCGGATTCCTCGGCATGGGCGAGCACTATGTTGCGGTGTCGCCGTCTTCCGTCAGCGTAAAGCGTGACGCCAAGAACGACAAATGGGTGGCGACGATGAACACCACCAAGGAAGCGCTGAAGGCCGCGCCGGAATTCAAGTATCCGAAGTAAGCGCAGATAGATTTGCCACGTGCGAACGGCCGTCGGCAGCAATGCCGGCGGCTGTTTTGCGCTCTTGCAGGTGGGCAAAGTTGTAGGGTGGGCAAAGCGAAGCGTGCCCACCATCTCTGCTAACGGCCGAACAGATGGTGGGCACGCGCTTGCGCCTTTGCCCACCCTACGCAAACTCACGCCGCCTTCTTGTTCTCCGCGAGATTGGCGAGTTGCCGCAAGATCTCGGTCGTGCCCATCAACCGCTCTTCCGGCGTCTTCCATGTCTGCAGGAACACCACCTTCATGTCCGGCCGCACCTTGGCGGCCTGGCCGTGCTGGCGGATGAAGAACACCAGCCGGTCCGGCTGCGCGAACTTGTTCTCGCGGAAGGTGATGACCGCGCCCTTCGGCCCGGCATCGACCTTCTCGACATTGGCTCTGCGGCAATAGGCCTTGATCGCCGCGACCTTGAAGAGATAGCGGACTTCGTCCGGCAGCACGCCGAAGCGGTCGCGCATCTCGGCGGCGAAATTGTCGATCTCCTCGTCGGTCTCGAGATCGGCCAGCCGCCGGTACAGCGACAGCCGCACCGCGAGGTCGGCGACGTAATCCTCGGGGATCAGCACCGGCATGCCGATGGTGATCTGCGGCGACCAGCGGTCGGCGGCGGGCTCCACCACGCCGGCCTTGAGGTTGAGGATCGCCTCCTCCAGCATCGATTGATAGAGCTCGAAGCCGACTTCCTTGATGTGGCCGGACTGTTCCTCGCCGAGGAGATTGCCGGCGCCGCGAATATCGAGGTCGTGCGAAGCCAATTGAAAGCCCGCTCCCAGCGTTTCCAGCGACTGCAGCACCTTCAGCCGCCGCTCGGCCTGGGCGGTGATCTTCTGCTGCGCCGGCAGCGTGAACAGCGCATACGCCCGCAGTTTCGAGCGCCCCACCCGGCCGCGCAGCTGATAGAGCTGCGCCAACCCGAACATGTCGGCGCGGTGCACGATCAGCGTATTGGCGGTGGGAATATCGAGGCCGGACTCGATGATCGTGGTCGAGAGCAGGATGTCGTATTTGCCGTCATAGAACGCCGACATGATGTCTTCGATCACGGTCGGCGGCATCTGGCCGTGGGCGACCGCGACCTTCATCTCCGGCACGTTCTTGTCGAGGAAATCCTTGACGCCGGCGAGGTCCTCGATCCGCGGCACCACATAGAACGCCTGCCCGCCGCGGTAGCGTTCGCGCAGCAGCGCCTCGCGGATCATCAGGGGATCGTGCGGCGCCACGAAGGTGCGCACCGCGAGGCGATCGACCGGGGGCGAGGCGATGATCGAGAGGTCGCGGACGCCGGTCAGCGCCAGCTGCAGCGTACGCGGGATCGGCGTGGCGCTCAGCGTCAGCACATGGACCTGCGCCCGCAACTGCTTCAGCCGTTCCTTGTGGCTGACGCCAAAGTGCTGTTCCTCGTCGACGATCAGAAGGCCGAGATCCCTGAACTTGATCGACTTGCCGAGCAGCGCATGGGTGCCGACCACGATATCGATATTGCCATCGGTCAACCCCTTCTTGACCTGCGTCAGTTCCTTGGCCGGGATCAGGCGGGAAGCCTGCGCGACATTGACCGGGAAACCGCGAAAACGTTCGGCAAAATTCTTGCTGTGCTGCCGCGCGAGCAGCGTCGTCGGCACCACCACCGCAACCTGCTTGCCGTCGAGCGCGACCGCAAACGCCGCGCGCAGCGCCACCTCGGTCTTGCCGAAGCCGACGTCGCCGCAGATCAGCCGGTCCATGGGACGGCCGCTTTCGAGGTCCTTCAGCGTAGACGTGATGGCCCCTAACTGGTCCTCGGTTTCCTCATAGGGGAAGCGGGCGCAGAACTCGTCATAGACATGCGGCTGCACCGGCATTTTCGGCGCTTCGTGCAGGTGCCGCTCGGCCGCGATCTTGATCAGCTCGCCGGCGATCTCGCGGATGCGGTTCTTGAGCTTTGCCTTGCGCGCCTGCCAGCCGCCGCCACCCAGCCTGTCCAGTTCGACATTGGCGTGGTCGGAGCCGTAGCGCGACAGCAGTTCGATGTTTTCGACCGGCAGGAACAGCTTTGTTTCGGCGGCATAATGCAGCTCGAGGCAGTCATGCGGCGCGCCGCCGACCTCGATGGTCTGCAAGCCGACGAAGCGTCCGATGCCGTGCTCGACATGCACCACGAGATCGCCGGTCGCGAGGCTCGTGACTTCGGAGATGAAGTTGTCGAGCTTGCGGCTCGATTTGCGCGGCCGCACCAGGCGGTCGCCGAGGATGTCCTGCTCGCTGATGACGGCGAATTCGTCGGTCTCGAAACCGCTCTCCATGCCGACAACCGCCAGCATGGCCTCGTTGCGCGGCGTCGCCTGCACCGTGCGCCAGGCGTTGACGCTGGTGAGGTTGGCGAGCTTGTGGTCGCGCAGCATGCTGTCCATGCGGTCGCGCGAGCCTTCGCTCCACAGCGTGATCACCACCTTCTTGCGTTGCGCCTGCAACGCCAGCACGTGCGCCACCACGGCTTCGAACACGTTGACCGAACCGTCGGCGCGCTCGGGCGTGAAATTGCGGCCCTGCCGCGCGCCGGCGTCGAACACATCGGCGCTGCCCTCAGGCACCGCAAATGGCGTCAGCCGCGCCAGCGCGGCCTCGCTCGAGCCGTGTCGGTCCACTCGGTTTCCGTCAGATAGAGCCGGTCCGGCGGCAGCGGCTTGTAGATCGCGCCGGAGCCTGGATGTTCCAGCGCCTCGCGCCTCGCCTCGTAATAGTCCGCGATCTGCTTGAAGCGCTCGCGGGCGGCGTCCTCGCCCTGCGGCTCGATCGCGACCGGCGCGCCGTCGAGATAGTCGAACAGCGTATCCATCCGCTCCTGGAACAGCGGCAGCCAATGCTCCATGCCGGGATGGCGGCGGCCCTCGCTGACGGCTTCATAGAGCAGATCGTCGCGCTGCGGCGCGCCGAAGGTCGCGACATAGCCCATGCGAAAGCGGCGGATGGTTTCGGTGACGAGCTGGAATTCCGAGACCGGAACCAGATCGAGCGCGCGCATGTCGAGCAGCGTGCGCTGGGTTTCCGCATCGAAGGTACGGATCGATTCCAGGCTGTCGCCGAAGAAGTCGAACCGCACGGGCTGGTCGAGACCGGCCGGAAACAGATCGAGGATACCGCCGCGCACGGCATATTCGCCGGGCTCGCGCACGGTCGAGGAGCGGTTGTAGCCATTGTGCTCCAGCCAGGCGACGATGGAATCCATCGGCACGACATGGCCGGGCGCCACCGACAGCGCCTGCGCCGCCACCACCTCGCGCGCCGGCACGCGCTGCACGATGGCATTGACGGTGGTGAGCACGATCAGCGGCTTGTCGCTGCCCGTAAGGCGCGACAGCCGCGCCAGCGTGGTCAGGCGCTGCGCCAGGATGCCGCCATGCGGCGACACCCGGTCATAGGGCTGGCAGTCCCAGGCCGGAAACTGCATCACGGGCAGATCGGGGGCGAAGAATTCCAGCGCCCGCGCGAGCTGCTGCATGCGCGGACCGTCGCGGCAGACCACGGCAAGGCTCACCGCCGGCGGTTTTGGCCGTGCCGCCACCGCGCGCGCCAGATCGGATACGACCAGCCCCTCGGCGCCTTCGGCAACGTTGGCAAAGGTCAGCGCGCGGCCGGGAGCAAGCAGCGTGGCGGGCGATTTGACAGGCGACTTCATGCGTCGTGATCCACGGCGCGAAACGCCTTGATGCGGTCGAACAGCGCGGTCGCATATTCCGGATCGAGCGGCGTGTCGCCGATCAGCGCGGCATAGAGATCGGGATCGGGCAGCTCGATCAGGCGTTCGAGTTCGGCCAGTTCGTCATCGCGCATGGCCGATATCTCGGCATCCGCAAAGCGGCCGAGGATGAGATCCATCTCGCGGGTACCGCGATGCCAGCAGCGGAACAAAAGCCGCTTGCGGCGGTCGTCGAGGCCACCGCTTGATCGTGTCGTACCCGTCATTGTCCCATTCCATTTCGAACGCCAAAAGCCCGGACGTGCCGGGCGGGGTTGATATAGCCCTCGCACCAGGGAATGTCAGTAGCGTTTCCCCCATTGGCCCATGCGAAACTAGCGTGTGTTGCTTGCACGCCAGTCCATTGCTCGTACAACTCCAGCGTGATCGTTTCGTTGCTCGCGCCCCTCGCCCGTGGCGGGACTTGCGGATTTTCCATTTCGCCGCTATGTGTCTCGCGCGATCGGTGGCCGATTTTGGCACGATCATCACGGAGAAGGCTCGATGACATTGTCTCGCCGCCCCGTCGAGGGCATCGCCTAAGGGCGCGTGCGTTAGCCGCGCCGCTTGGGAACTCACGCGCTTAAGTCAGCGATCGCTGTGTTGCGCGCGTCGACGATTCTCAATCTCCTGAAAGCATTTCAATGGGCACTTCTCCCAAGGTGGACGGCTGCGCGCCGATCCACGTCTTCGCCTCGTCCAAATCCTGGATCGAGGGTAACGCCACGCTTCAACTCCAACAGGTCGCCGGATTGCCCGGCGTCCGCGCGGTCGCGGCCATGCCGGATCTCCATCCCGGCAAATATGGTCCGGTCGGCTGCGCCGTTCTGGCTGATCGTATTCACCCGCAACTGGTCGGCTCCGACATCGGCTGCGGCATGGGCCTGTTTGAGCTCGATATCGCTGCGCGCAAGCTGCGGCTCGACCAACTGGCCGAGCGATTGCACGCGCTCGATCAGCCGTGGGATGGCGACACCGACAGCGTCCTGGCTGACGCCGGTCTTCACGCCACCACCTTTGATGCCTCGCTCGGCAGCATCGGCGGCGGCAACCATTTCTGCGAACTCCAGGCCATCGAGGAAATCCTTGCGCCTGACATCGCCGCGCAGGCGGGGCTCGACCGCGACCATGCCTATGTCCTGGTCCATTCCGGTTCGCGCGGCCTCGGCTTCTCGATCCTGGAGCGCGTCCTGCTGACCGGGCAGGCAGCGCTTGATCCCGCGGGTGAAGAAGGCGGTGCGTACATGGCCGCGCATGACCACGCCGTGCAGTGGGCCAAGCTCAATCGCCGCATCATCGCGGAGCGGGCCGCAGCGGCGGCGCGTGCGGAGCTGCGTCCTGTCAACGATCTCGCCCACAACATGGTCGAGCGTGCGCGCAGCGCTGGCGGCGACGTCATGGCGCTGCACCGGAAAGGCGCGGCGGCTTCCGATCGCGGGCTGGTGCCGGTGCCGGGATCGCGCGGGACGCTGTCGTATCTGGTGGAGCCGCTTCCGGCGATGCAAACGGACGCACTCGCCTCGCTCGCGCATGGCGCGGGCCGCAAATACGACCGCGGCTCCATGCACGGCCGCGTCCGGGTCAAGAAGTCCGACGTGGCGCGGCTGGAACGCAATCCCTATGGCGGCATCGTCGTCTGCGGGGATCGTGGCCTGCTCGCGGAAGAGGCGCCGGAGGCCTACAAGAACATTGAGCGCGTCATCGACGATCTGGTCGAGTTCGGCCTGGCGCGCGTGGTGGCGACGTTCCGGCCGCTGGTGACGTTCAAGAAGGCGCAATCCAAAGTCGCATCCGGTGGAGACAAACGGGAGAAATCCTGGAAGGAGGATCGCCGATGATCCGACTTCTCTTCACCAGCGGACGCGGTCCGGCGGAATGCCGGATCGCGGTCCGGAAGGCTGTCGCAGCGCTTGCGGCCGAAGCGGCCTCGCTCGGACTCGAGACCGACTGCCTGGAAGGGCCGAACACGGACGGGCATGGTCCGGCCTCGGCGATCGTCGTCATCCATGGCGATGCCGCCGCCGCGTTCGCGCGGCCGTGGATCGGCGCGATCCAATGGGTGGCGCAAAGCCCGCTCCGGCCGCATCACAAGCGGAAGAACTGGTTTATCGGCGTGTTCGAGCTTCCGGCGCTGCCGGAGGCACCGAAAGCGCTGGCGCTCCAGGATGTTCGCTTTGAAGCCTTCCGGGCCGGCGGGCCCGGCGGCCAGCATCAGAACAAGACCGAGAGCGCCGTGCGCGCTACCCACATCGCGAGCGGCCTCTCCGTCGTGGCGCGGGACGAGCGCTCGCAGCACCGAAACAAGGCACTGGCACTGGAGCGGATCGCGGCGCTGCTCAGGCTGCAGGGTGAGCTGCAAGCGATCACCGCGCAGAACGATGCGCATGCGGCGCATGATCGCCTTGAGCGCGGACGCCCGGTGAAGCGGTTCAAGGGCACCGCCTTCCGGGCATCGTAGCATCGGTGAAACCTGGCCGGAAAAAAGCCGTGGACGTCTCGCCTAAACCCGCGCATGACGGCACGAAACGGTCTTAGGTTTCCTTGATGCGCCCCACCCTGCTCAATCCGCTGTTTGCGCTGGTCACGAGCCTTCCCGGCGTCGGGCCGAAGCAGGACAAGCTGTTGCGCTATCTGCTGGGCGCGCGATGAGACGCCGCGGCTGGTCGATCTGCTGCTGCACCTGCCGGCCAGCGTGATCGACCGCCGGGCGCAGCCGAAGATTCGCGAGGCGGTGCAGGGAACCGTGGTGACGCTGGAAGTCACGGTCGATCGCCATCGCCCGCCCCCGCCGCGCAATTCCCGCGCGCCCTACCTCGTCTATGCCTCGGACGATACCGGCGACGTGGTGCTGACGTTCTTCCGCGCCAAGCCCGGCTATGTCGAAAAGCTGCTGCCGGTCGGCGAGAAGCGCTACGTTTCCGGCACGCTGCAGATGTATGACGGCATTCCGCAGATCGTGCATCCCGACCGCGTCGTGGACGAGGCGGGATTTGCAAAACTCAGCGGCATCGACCCGGTCTATCCCCTCACCGAAGGTCTGGCGCTGGGTTCGCTGCGCCGCGCGATCGCGCAGGCGCTGCAGAAACTGCCTGAGTTGCCCGAGTGGATCAGCCCGGAAGTCATTCGCCGCTGCAGCTTTCCGCCGATCAGCCAAGCGCTGAACCGCGTGCATGTGCCGCTCGAACTCACCGACATCCTGCCCGATGGCCCGTTCTGGTCGCGGCTCGCCTTCGACGAACTTCTGGCCGGCCAACTGGCGCTGGCGCTGGTGCGCGCGCAGTTGCGGCGTCCGGCCGGCGACCGCAACGCCGGCGATGGCCATCTGCGCCACAAGATCATCGACGCCCTTCCTTACGCGCTCACATCCTCGCAGCGCGAGGCGGTCGCCGCCATCGCCGAGGATCTGCGCCAGCCGGTGCGGATGCTGCGGCTGCTGCAGGGCGACGTCGGGTCCGGCAAGACGGTCGTGGCGCTGCTCGCCGCCGCTGCGGTCGTCGAGGTCGGCAAGCAGGCTGCGCTGATGGCGCCGACCGAAATCCTCGCGCGCCAGCACATCAAGACCATCGCGCCGCTGGCCGAACGCGCCGGCCTGCGCGTGGCGATCCTGACCGGCCGCGAGAAGGGCAAGGAGCGGCGCGAAATCCTCGCCCAGCTCGAAGCCGGCGAGATCGATTTCCTGGTCGGAACGCATGCGCTGATCCAGGACGACGTGATCTTCAAGGCGCTGGCGCTCGCCGTGGTCGACGAACAGCATCGCTTCGGCGTGCGCGAACGGCTCGCACTGACCAACAAGGGCGAAGCGGTCGATGTGCTGGTCTTGAGCGCGACGCCGATCCCCCGCACGCTGGTGCTGACTTATTTCGGCGACATGGACGTCTCCGAGCTGCGCGAGAAACCGGCCGGCCGCCAGCCGATCGAAACCCGCACCATATCGATGAGCCGCCTCGACGAGGTGACCGATGGCGTCGGCCGCGCGCTGCAGGCCGGCAAGCTGGTCTACTGGATCTGCCCGCTGGTGGAGGAATCGGAAGCCGAAGGTACCGAGCACCTCACCAACGCGACGGAACGGTTTGAAACGCTGCGGCAACGCTTCGGCGACAGGGTTGGTCTGGTCCACGGGCAGATGAAGGGCACGGAGAAGGACCGCGTGATGGCGCAATTCGCCGCCCACGAGATCGGGCTATTGGTGGCGACCACGGTGGTCGAGGTCGGCGTCGACGTCCCCGCCGCGACCATCATGGTGATCGAGAACGCCGAGCGCTTCGGGCTCGCGCAATTGCACCAGTTGCGCGGCCGGATCGGGCGCGGCTCGGAGGCGTCGACCTGCCTGCTGCTCTACAAGGAGCCGCTCGGCGAAATGTCGAAGGCGCGGCTGAAGGTGATCCGCGAAACCACCGACGGTTTTCGGATCGCCGAGGAGGACCTGAAGCTGCGCGGCGAAGGCGACGTGCTCGGCATCCGCCAGAGCGGCCTGCCCGGCTATCGCATCGCCCGCTCCGACGTCCACGCCCAACTGATCACGCAGGCGCGCGACGAGGCGCTTCGCATCATGAAGGACAATCCCAAGCTCAAGGGCGAGCGCGGCGAGGCGCTGCGCTGCCTGCTTTACCTGTATGAGCGCGATGAAGCCGTGCCGCTGATCGGCGCGGGGTAAGTCCTGCTCGCATCAGCCACGGCAACGCGACGGCGGTAGTGCCCGGTGCCCTCGACGATCTTGTCGATCAGCGCCTCCAGCGCCCAGAATTTTTCGTGGATATCGAAGGTGACGGCACGGCTGTCGGTGCAGGCGAACGTCCCGAGGCGCTGGTGGTAGAGCTTTGCGAGCTTCGGATAGCCCATCGGTTCGGCCATCGCCGACAGCGCGAGGTAGACGGAAAGTTCGTCCGCCAGCGCCGGATGGCTGGCGTTCTCGGTCATCAGCCACTTGTAGAGATCGGGATGAAAATTCGTGAACACGCCGGTAAAGCCGCGTGAACCGGCTTTCATCGCCTCAAAGGCAATCGCCGCATTGGCATTGACGATGGCCAGCGGCGTGCCCCTGGTCAGCGCCACCCGGCGCTTCACCGTTTCGAGATCGCAGGATACGTCCTTGAGGATGATGAAGCGGCCGGTACCCGCGCAGAAGATCAGTTCATCGTCGGTGAGCAGACGGCGATAGGGCGCCGGGCACTCGTAGAGACCGAGGGGAATTTGCTTCGGCAGCCGGTCGAGCAGCCAGCTCAGATCGTCGATGAACTTGCTGCCGCCTTCCCGCTTGGCGTCGAGACGGTTGGTGACGAGCACCATGCCGTCGACCCCGGTCGCGGCGATCGCGGTCAGCTCGGCAAGCTGGTCGTCCAGGCTTTCGCTGATGTGGCCGGAAGCGATCACCGGGACGCGGCCGGCGGCGGCTTGTCTGACGAAAGCGGCGAGCTCCACCCGTTCGTCGAGACTGAGATACTGCATCTCGCTGGACTGGCAGACCGCGAACAGCGCGTCCGAACCGTTGTCGATGTACCATTCCACCAGCCGGCCGAGGCCCGGATAGTCGATCTGGCCGTTTTCGGTAAACGGCGTGATCATTACGGGAATGATGCCTTCGATCTTTTTGGTCATGGTTTCAGCCTGTCTATCCGTCATTGCGAAGCGGCCGCCCCGGTGGCTCGCAATGACGGCGGAGGAGGCGTCCGCGCCCTACTCCACCTTTACCTTTGCGGGAGCCGGCTGCAGCGCGGCTGCCGAGTTGGCGACGCGCGCCGCGTTCGCCATGCCGGCCAGCGCGGCGGCATTGCGTTTCTGCGGGTCGGAGCCGGGCTGCACCACGCCGGCGGACATGATCAGCGTCGCGGCATCTTCAGTGCTCATGTCGACTTCGATGATCTTGCTCTTCGGCACGTAGAAGAAGAAACCCGTGGTCGGGTTCGGCGCGCAGGGCAGGAAAACGGAGATGTGCTCCTCCTGGCTAGGCAATTTGTTCGCAATGTCCACGCTCGGCGACTGCGAGATCAAAACGATCGACCACATGCCCGGCGAGGGAAATTCGACCAGGCCGACCTTGCGGAAGCTCGACCCCTTGCCCGAGAACAGCGTCTCGAACACCTGCTTCAGGCCGCGATAGATCGCGCGCACCACCGGCATGCGGCCGAGCAGGCGCTCGCCGAGATCGACCAGCGTCCGCCCGATCAGGTTGGCGGCGAGGAAACCGAGCAGCGTCAGCGCGATCACGGCGACGATCAGGCCCGAGCCGGGCAGCCCGAACGGCAGATAGGTTTCCGGACGGTAGGCCGTGGGCACGAACGGACGGACGATGCTGTCGACCCAGTTCACGAACCACCAGGTCAGGTACAGCGTGATCGCGACCGGCCCTGCGACAATCAGTCCGGTCAGAAAATAGTTCCGGAAACGGGCCATTAGCCCGGTATGGGGCTCATCCTGCAGCGGTTCATCGGGAAACTCGGTCGGGGGCAGTTCTTCGCGGTTCATCATGGTTCCAGGTCAGGGCAGCCGGCCTATGCCAGCTAAGCCATCCTAGCAGGTTTTTGAAGAGCCAGCGTGACAGCCGATTGGCTTGACTATTCGACCGTTACCGATTTAGCGAGATTTCGCGGCTGATCCACGTCGGTGCCCATCACCACGGCGGTATGATAGGCCAGCAATTGCACCGGGACGGCGTAGACCATCGGGGTGAACGCCGCCGCCATGTCGGGCAGCACGATGGTGACCAGGGATTCGATGGTGGCTTCCGCCGCCCCCTTGGCATCGGTCATCAGGATGATGTTGCCGCCGCGCGCGGCGACCTCCTGCATGTTGGAGACGGTCTTCTCGAACACCCGGTCGTACGGCGCGATCACCACGACCGGCATGTTCTCGTCGATCAGCGCGATCGGCCCGTGCTTGAGTTCGCCGGCGGCATAGCCCTCGGCGTGAATGTAGGAAATTTCCTTCAGCTTCAGCGCACCTTCCAGCGCCAGCGGGTAGCTGGTGCCGCGGCCGAGATAGAGCACGTCCTTCGATTTCGAGATGTCGCGCGCCAGTTTTTCGATCTGCGGTTCTGACGTCAGCGCCGCCGCCATCAGGCGCGGAATCTCGACCAGGCCGTGGACGAGCTTGGTCTCATCCTCATCCGACAACTCGCCGCGGGCCTTGCCGGCGGCGACCGCGAGCGCGGCCAGCACCATCAGCTGGCAGGTGAAGGCCTTGGTCGAGGCGACGCCGATTTCGGGACCAGCCAGCGTCTGCAGCACGGTTTCGCTTTCGCGCGCAATCGTCGAGGTCGGCACGTTGACGACCGATACGGTGTGAACGCCCTCGCCCTTGGCGTAGCGCAGCGCGGCCAGCGTATCGGCGGTCTCGCCGGACTGCGAAATGAAGATCGCAAGATCACCCTTGCGCAACGGCGCCTCGCGGTAACGGAATTCGGAGGCGACATCGACCTCGACCGGCACGCGCGCGAACCGCTCGAACCAGTATTTGGCGACGTAGCCGGCATAGCTCGCGGTGCCGCAGGCCGTGATCGAAATGCGCTGGATGTCCTTGAAGTCGAACGGCAGCTTGACCGGCAGCAGGACGCGCTCGCTCGCCATGTCGACGTAGCGCGCCAGGGTGTGGCCGACCACCTCCGGCTGCTCGTGGATTTCCTTGGCCATGAAATGGCGGTAGTTCGCCTTGTCGACCAGCGAGGTCGAGGCTGAGTGCTTGACCGCGTCGCGGTGCACGATCGCGTGGTTCTTGTCGTAGATGGTGGCGCCCTTGCGCGTCAGCACCACCCAATCGCCGTCTTCGAGATAACTGATCGTATCGGTGAACGGCCCGAGCGCGATCGCATCCGAACCCAGATACATTTCGCCATCGCCGTGACCGATCGCCAGCGGCGGGCCGTTGCGGGCGCCGATCATCAGATCGTCGTCGCCGGCGAAGATGAACCCGAGCGCGAACGCGCCGCGCAGTTCCGACAGCGCCGCCCTCACCGCCTCGACCGGCTTGATGCCCTGCTGCAGCAGATTGTCGACCAGGTGCAGAACGATCTCGGTATCGGTTTCGGTCTTGAACACCGTCCCCTTCTTCTGAAGCGCTTCGCGCAGCTCGCGGAAATTCTCGATGATGCCGTTGTGAACCACGGCGACGCGATCGGTCGCATGCGGATGCGCGTTGTTCTCGGTCGGCTTGCCGTGGGTTGCCCAGCGGGTATGCCCGATCCCGGTGTGGCCCGCGAGCGGTTCGGCATCCAGCCGCTTTTCGAGGTTCTTCAGCTTGCCCTCGGCGCGGCGGCGCGCGAGGCGACCGCCTTCCAGCGTGGCGACGCCCGCGGAATCATAACCGCGATATTCAAGCCGCTTGAGTGAATCCACCAACAGCTCCGCGACCGGAGCGCGTCCCAAAATGCCGACAATGCCGCACATGCGGTTCTATACCCCAAATCGACGAATAGCGTCGCAACCCGCTAGTCTCTTAACGAGAAATGCAGCCTGACAGATACTCAATAATTGTTGCGTATTGAGACAGCCTTAAGCGGAAAGCTTAACGGACCCGCCTGACCAGGGATTAACCTGTCACATCCGCGAGGCGTGGGGAATACGAGGCCGCGATCTCGCGGCATGACCTGCCCGAGCTTTGGCCTTGGTTCCCCCGGAAAAGAGGGAGCAGGGAATGCCGGATGCGCGCTGCACCCGCGGTCTCGCGTGCAATGGGTAGAAGGAAACGCACACGAGCATACAGGTTCAGCGGAGGCAATCCGGCATTCCCTGCGCAATGGCTTTACGGCTTACTTCGCGCTCTTCCCGGCGACGAATTCTTGTTGTCACCGTCGCCAGCGGATTGAGATTTGTCTAAGCCCGGTCGGGCCGACGCGTCTCCGCCGGCTTGACATCAGCCACGGATGCCAGAACCACACGACTTCGCCGTACGCAGCGCCCTCACCGCCGCTCCGACCGGCGAGATGCCAACCGAAGCTAAAGGCGAAGGCCTTGAAACGCCGGTCGTCTGCGCGACGTTGAACCACTCACGGGAGAACCCGCCCTGCGACCACGATCGCGCCCGACGCCGCTGCGTCCACCGCATCCAACCCCGCGTCCGTGACGATCGCGATACGCCCCTCTTGCCGGGGTGGATGGCCGGAGTGATAGCGGTGATTTGCCCTGCGGCGAAAGCGGTTTATTTTTTCGGATGAGGCTGGACCGCTAGCATCAGTTTGATCTGGTTCAAGAAATCGCGTTGAACGCGCAGCGCCAATCAGCCAGATCCCCCAGCGATAAGACAGTCAATTGCACTGTCACCGTAATCGCTGCGTTATAGATCGGCCTAATGCTTCAGCAGTTCGTGCTGCGTGGTTGTCTCACTGCCGCCTACCGGACTAGCGCCAACAGCATTCTTGGCATCGCAAAGCGCTTCTGGGACCTCATGCCTGTCAGGCGATATCAGAAGCTGTTTCCGCATCTCGGCGAGGCGGGCACGGCAGTATTCGCGGTACAGGAGATCGAATATGGCGGGCATGATCTAACCTCGTTTGTTTGATCTCCACCAATTCCAAGCTATCATTTTTCTTGGGGCCCAAGATGTGAACTAGATCACAGCCTGTCCCTCTTGAGCTTTCTCCGCCCCAGTGATGAACCTTGGCAGAAACTCCCGAACCTAGCTGCGGTCCAATGCCCGCACTAGCGAACTCTAAGGATTGCCTTGGCCTGTTCCAGAACGACTTCTGCTTTTCCTCTCATTGGCTTGCCATAGATCGATCGCGCGCCTTCTTCTGTTCGAACACCACCTGAAATACGGTGACAGCCCACTCAATCTGCCGCAGGCGAAGTGCAATTGAATGCACTGTCACCGTAACGCGAGGGGATGCCCAAAAGGCTGCGCCTTTTGGTCACCCCTCATGTCAAACGTTAGGCGTCCAATAATCGTAAGGGGGAGTCTATGAATCTGTTCGCTGAGGTAATGCCTTTTCTTTCTGCCGCGGGCCTTGCGCTGTTCGTTGGAGCGCTGTTGACAGAGGCTATGGTGCTTGTTCCCATGTGGCGAACATTGCAACCACAGGAGTTTTTCACTCTACATGCAGCGCATGCTCATCGCCTGTACACGTTTTTTGCGCCGCTTACTGTGAGCGCAACGCTTCTTGCGGTTGTTGCTGCAATTACATCCGTCGCCACAGATCGTCCACTAAGTTCTGCGTCGGTTGTCGCTGCCGTCCTCGCATTGGTCATTCTTTCAACGTACGTTCTGTACTTTCAGCGCGCCAACGCCAGCTTTGCCGAAGCAAGCATCACGCACGAAGCTCTTCCTGCCGAGTTGGCGCGTTGGGCATCTTGGCATTGGTTCCGCACAACGGTCGGCCTCGTAGCGCTTGCTTTGGCGTTGCTTGCGTTGCGTGGCACTCCAAGTGGCCTGTGAATGAACCGGCCGAATTACTTACGATGACAGTGCACTTAATTTTCCGCTGGCGAAGTGCAATCGAGTGCGCTGTCACCGGTGTTGTTAGACGGTACTAACCCACGCCGCCGATCGCCAGCAGTCGTGATGGAATGTACTCGACATCAATGCTGATGCCGTCTCCGTTCAGAGGGTTCGCCGTGTAGACCGCGGACACGGACAGCTCCAATGGGCTCGCGATTGACAGAATGGCGATGGTGAGCGGGGTCTCTCCGCTCGGGGCCGGCAGCATCTCCGCGATGCGGCAACAATCGTCCATCGTCGCCGCCAGCGGTGGAAGTATGATTTTCTCGAACTGGCGCGCAGCAGGATTTGTCACGTCGGGCTCGCGCGCAAGCACGGCACCATGGATCAACGGCTGAACGAACTTCACAACCGTCGCCTCCACGAAATTGAAATTTTGAATGTTGACCTCAGTCGCGTACAGGCCCGGCCGGGTGCCTGCAACACAGCAACAGGTTCCCCCGGTCTGTTTGCCGCACACGATCTTTACGCTGTACGTAAAAAAACCCTGAGCGGCTGCAGCGTGCATTTCGCGGAGCTGATTGAGAAGCGGATGGGTTTGGCGGTCAGCGCTTGCGTGCGTTTGATTCGTAGCCATCACGACCTCCGAAGGGTTTGAGGTTGAGGAATACGAACATAGTGATCTATTCAACCCACAAGTGTATGAATTGGCTCACACTCCCGACAAGATGACATCACGAAATCGGTACTGTGCGGAAAGTCGTCGAACCATAAATCGCAGCGCACGTGGAGCGCATCATCGATGACTCGCTACCGGGTGACGGTCGTCGGCTCCACTCCCATCAGAATGCAGTTGAGCAAGTCGCCCGCATGAGCGCAGCGAGATGCGGAGATAAGCCACAACCCCGGATATCGCTGCGCTCATCCGGGCTACGCTTGCTGCCACCGATTGGCGACTATCGGGATTGAGTCCGCCTGCCCTTTGGCACGATACGGGATGCCTTCGATTTTATTGCGAAAGTAGCATCCAGATCGTCAGACCACAGAAGACGAAAAGCCAGGTGATCGAAAGCCAAAAAATTGCGTCGTCGCGGTCCATTGTCGGTGCTGCTAGTTGATGCCGGTTCAAAGCGGAAATGACACCGAGATCGCGGGACAGTAGGAACCGAATAACCAAGCAAAACGCCAGCTAAGCGCGTCGTCTCGGGTTATAGTCCGGGTCGGCCAGATGTTGTTGCATTGGCCGCTCGTGCCTCGGCGGCGCTGATGTGTTACCCGAACCATCGGATTGAGACTTGTGATTGCGCGCCAATGATTTGGTTTTGAGCGCCACAGCGAGTTCCGCCAGATCCAACCTTGGCCGCTGTCGCAGCGGCTTGCAGCATTCTCCTTTTGTCGAACAGTATTCCTCCGGCATTGGAAAATTCAAATCTCTGGCGCATGTGTTCGCAGCGCACTGCACTTCCGGTTTTGTTAGGTGGCGTTTATGAGTAATTGTTGTCGTGAACAGGCTTTGCTTCAAAGCGTTGCGGAAATCACCCAGTTGATTGCTGAACTTCATGATCTTCGGATGCAGGTTCGGCGAGCCGAGGCGACAGCGCTTGCCGGGCGGCATGTCGCCGCAAGCAACCCCCGAGCGTTGGCGGTTGCGGCGAGACCCAGACGCTTAGCCGGCGCGCGGTGACGGCACGGCGCTGACGGCTGCCGGCTCGCAGCCGCTTCGCGAAAACCTTGCATCCTGACCTCGGCGATTAGTTCAATTTTTCACAAGCTCCCAGCGAGACAAGGAACTCTCCTGTTTCGCCCTGAAAGAGCGAGAAATGGTTTGTGCCGTACAGCGTAAACTTCCCACGTTCGCGCTGAAAGTTGTACGTGTCGGTCGAACCGAGAAACTTTCCCATCGAAGGAGAGAATTCTACGTCGTAGTTTATCAGGCACCTGTTTGCATGAGAACCGTCAAGATTATCGATTAGACCGTACTCACTCCCGTCACACCTCATCCGCTTTTCGGTGTCACTTACTTCTGTAATCGTGACGAAAAACCTTTCATTGGCGGAACTAATTCGATCGCTGATCACTCGCCTCTGTTCGTCGACTTTCATCCCGGCTGTGCTGCTTACCTGGCAAACCCATTTGCCGACACGGGCGCGCTGTTCCGCCTTGACGCACTGGCCATAAGCCAAAATCTGATCGATGTTTTTTACCTTCTTGTCCCTCTCAAGTTTAAACGCCGCGTCATGACAAACGGCGTGAGCGCTGCCCACCGCGAACAAGAGACATGTCGCCGACAAGGCCAAAATGCGGAACATCGATTCCATCTGAAACCTCCGAATGGACGATGAGGCATAAAAATCGCTAGCATCCAATCTATGGGGAACAGCGATAGTATTTTGTATCAAGTTCCGAAACGCCAGGAAAGAAACGTGTAATTTGATTGTCGTCGTGGATCCTCAAGCTGAACTGCACCGTGCCGAAAGTGACATCATTGGCGCAGAGCGTTACGAGATGCAGAACATCGTCGTCCTGTTTCAGGGTCTTTATAACGCAAGTCGCATTTTTTCCTCTCAGCCTGTTGCTCTCGTAGATGAAACCACTGCCGTAGACATCTGCATCTTTCGCGATTCTAAGTTTGGTCCCTTCACCTGTGAACACTTTTTTGCATGTCGACTTGTCTGTAACCCAAGCCCCTCTCAGGTCCCTCGCCTCTGCCGCAACTCCGATACCCAACAATACGGTCAAGGCAGTGACAAGACTGACCCCGCGGCAGAGACTACGTGCTGGCATTGCAACCTCCGAATACGGACCGCTTCCATACGACATAGTAGCATTAAAATCCGACGGCGCGTGACGTGACGGGCGGCGTAACGCTCCGCCATATGGCGAAATCAGATGGAGCGGCGCGCCGTTCCTATCCGTCGAACGCATTCCGCAATTGGTGCTGGTCTCGCCGCCATCGCGCAACATCAGGGCCGAACGCCATTCTTTTGCGCGCACTGACGATAGACGCTGGTACCCTTCTCGTGCTTGTCCGAGGTACCTGGAAATTTCAAACCAGACACGGCCTCATTGGCCTGTCTGAAACATTCAGCGCGTATCGCGTTCACGTCTTTTTTCTTCTGTGCCTCCGCTGGCATCGCGGTCCCAAAAAACGGAACAAGCAAAGCAAAAACGAATGCAGATTTGGCGGTCAGCATACCGTCCTCCCTGTTTGCGTTCAGCAAGCGCTCACGGCGAGCAAAACCCTTTGAGATGGATCAAGGGTCGGACTTCCAGCGAATTGGGACATTTCGACCCGATCCGGGCGCATGGTGAATATCGATCGGTCATAGGTGCTGCCGGGTTCGCAGCCGGATGGCTGCTGGTTCAAGCCGCCAAACCAGGGATTAACCTGTCACATCAGCCATGCTGGCGGTATTATGGGTCCGCGATCTCGCGGCATGACCTGCCCGAGGCTTGGCCTTGGTTCCCCGAAAAAGAAGCAGGGAATGCCGGATGCGCGCTGCACCCGCGGTCTCGTGTGCTAAATGCGCAAGTAAAAGCGCACACGAGCATACAGGTTCAGTGGAGGCAATCCGGCATTCCCTGCGCAATGGCTTTACGGCTTACTTCGTGCTTTTCCCGGCGACGAATTCCTTTTTGTCACCGTCGCCAGCGGATTGAGATTTGTCTTTAGCCCGGTCGGGCCGACGCGTCTCCGCTGGCTTGACATCAACGCTGACGGTGCCCTCGACGACTTGCAGGGCTAATCGGGATGCGGAACCATGATCCAGATCAAGATGGGCGCTCGACAGCCGCCCAAGGAATTCGCGCAGTTCGCGGATGGGTCGCCGCGTGGTTTCGGCCACCGCGATCCCAACCCCGCCGCCGCTTGCTGTTCGGTGATCTGGAGCATGTCACCAATGAAACGCTGTCTCGCTGCTTTCGCAATCGTCGCCAGCCTGTACGTATCGGTTGCGCACGCCAACGATGCCTTGGAAGCCAAGGTGCGGGCCTACGTTCCCGTCGTCTCCCTCGCCAAAGTATGTGACCTCAGGATCAATGACGCCACCTCGGGTGACCACCGCGCCATGCTCGAAGCGGTGAAATCCGACCCGAACGCCAACAAACTCGCCTTCCGCCTCCATTACGAAACGCAGACGGCCTACATCAAGGCCCGCGACGGAGGTCAACGGGTCGCCTTCTGCAAGGACTTCATCGCAGCCAACAGCCAATATGCCAAGGCGCGCGTCACCGCCGTGGTCGAGGACCACATGAGCGACGTCAGCAATAGTGTGCAGAAAGCGATTGCCCACAACGTCTGCGGTGCGCCCCCCGTCAAGCTGTCCAAGGCCGACTGGAAACCGTACGCGCCAATCAAAAAGATGCTTCAGATCGAGCATAAGTTGGCCAAGGAAAACGCCGAGACGAACGGCTGGAACGTCACCGAGGAAACGACGGCGGTCACGGAACAGTTCTGCGCGGCGGTAAAAACCCGATGAACATCACCGCCGCCAATTGTCCGAGCCCCGCTGATGCGTCTTTGCGCGGCCCCGGTGGCCCTGGGGCTACCGCCATTCCTCCCCAGCGGGGGAAGTATGATGGGGTCTCGATCTGGCGTTTAGGAAGCGTAGCGAGGTTTGTGACGTGCATTTCGCGGAGCTGATTGAGAAGCGGATGGGTTTGTCAGCGGCACCGTCACCGTAATCAGCCGATATGCCAAAGCAGCAGCAACGCCGGCACCGCCATTGCTGCGAAGCCGAGGGTGCTCACGCAATCTTCCGAGAGTGCGGGCTTGCCGTCCGGCAGCCGTGAGTAGGGATTCCAGCTCGGCCCGTCGGAGTAATCGACCTTCACCCGGCCGAGCGTGAACACGGCCAGCACAGCGAAGCCGACGAAGAAGCAGAATACGTGGAAGAGATAAGTCGAAGGGGAGCCCACCCCATCCCACTTTTTCATGAGCGACCTCGCTAATGAATGCCGCAACTTGCTTTACGGATTCTTCAATGGGCCGATAGCAGGCCATCATCGGAACCGGTTTACGATCTGCAGCGGGATCCATGATCCGAGCACCGTGAGGATCGCCATGGCTGCGGACAAGACGTACAGCAGAGGATGCTGCGAGGACGCGAGCGACCCTTCCAGGTGCAGGTGCGGGAGTATCGTTTCCATGGCCATGCCGGCGAAAATAGCGGCCACGAAGCCGCCAATGACCGAGACGACGATGTTCACGATCCACCCAGGCACGCCGCGCTTTTTCAACCAGGCCTCGTGAATCCCCACGGCCAGCATCGCGAGAAAAAGGATCAGCATGATCGTCAGCGGGCCGCCCACACTCGACGTGGGCATCGCAACGCTGAGCAGTAACATAGCCATGACGGCGATCAGTGTGATGATCTTCACGGCGTTCCCACAGTTCTTCAGTGACCCAGCACAGCAATCGTGAAGCCAATCACGATAAAGACGAGGCCGACAAGCGCTCCCGCGAGTTCGGCAGCCTGCTCCCAGCCGAAGAATTTGAGTATGGCGTGCCACGTGGAGATCAGGAACGTTTCCGCGATCGCGCTGAGCAGGCTTTGAAGCATAGTCATTGGTCGCACCTGCCCCCGCCGGGGTTCAACGGCCACGATCATCCCGATCGGCAGGTTCGAAAGACGGCGCATGATTCTCCGCTACCAAAATCCAACGCCGTTTATCCGTGCGAACCTGCCCAGGCAGGACGTTGCCGTCTCCAAGCAAGTAGCCCGCATGAGCGCAGCGATATGCGGGGATAGACCACTGATCGCCCGATGCTCCATGGGCCGCGTCGCACACTTCGGTCTGCTGCTTCCGATGTTCACCCTGATTTCGAGCGTGCTGTTCCTTGGCGACCGCATGATCCCAAAGTTGATTGTCGGCGGGCTGCTCGCGATCTCCGGCGTCGCCATTACACAGGTAAGACCGGGCGCCCCGACCCATTTGAACCCGAAGTCGCGTTGTGGCGACTTCCGTAAGGCTCCAAAATCTCCACCCTGGGCTGAGATACCGAGTGACCGGCTTGCCAGTTAGAACCGGACAGTCAGTTCAAATCCCGCCAATCGGGGAATGAGTATGAAATTTATCGCCTTGGCGTTTTCATGCCTTTTGATTTTTTCAATACCTGCCCAGGCAAATGAAGCGGACTCCTTCAATGCGATGGTAGCATTGGCCAACAAAGGAAATGCAGAGGCGCAATACCATGTTGGCATGATGCACAATAATGGCATCGGCACCCAAAAAGATCCGAGGCAGGCATTTGAGTGGTTTCAAAAATCCACTGCATCTGGCGACCCGCTGGGAGCCTACAAGCTTGGTTGCTATTATGACGGGCAAGGCGTGGGCATTGTAACGTCTGACTCGAATGAAGCCCTAAAATACAAACTTGTTTCTGCCAAAGCCGGTTATGCGCTTGCCCAGCACGACGTTGCCATTCTGTATGACAAGCAAGGAAATTCAGAAGAGGCGTTGAAGTGGTGGAAGATGGCAGGCGATCAGGGATTTCCCATGGCCCTCTTTAGCTTATCCATGGCGTATTCTGCAGGAAAAGCCGCGCCAAAAGACTTATCGTTATCGTACGCGTATTTTAAACTCTCGAAACGCGCGCCCAAAAAAAATGTGGATGAGATGGCTGGCATGTTGTCCAAACCAGAACTTCAGAAGGCGGAAAAACTGGTTTCCGAATGGAGCCCGCAACCGACCGCTCTAACACTCAAGGCAATGAGCGGCGTCAGGGCAGCGGAAGAACTCTTAAAAACCACCAAGAAATAAGTATCACTCAACAGGGGACGGCCCTGGCGAGGATGCGATGAAACTGCAGAAAATCCTTTTCAGCTTCGACGGCCGGATCGGCCGCCGCACCTATTGGCTGGTGATCCTCGCCCTGATCGTCGCGGTGCAGGTCTTGACCTTCGCCCCCTTTCTCCTCGACAGCGAAGCGGCGGCCGTCCTGATGCTCGCCTTGACCTCGCAATTCATATGGCTCTTGAGCCTGTGGCCGATACTGGCCGTGGGAGCTAAGCGATTGCACGACCGCAACAGGAACGGCTGGTGGCTGCTGGTTTTCTGGCTGCTGCCCTTCGCCCTGGTCGTTGGCGGCTTCAGCATCGCCCTCTTTGACGACCCCAGAACCGGCCGGAGCGGAGATTTCTCGACCGGCTTGATCCTGGTTCTTGCGAGCCTTCCGCCCGCGCTATGGGGCATCGTCGAGCTCGGCATTCTACCGGGCACCAAGGGGCCGAACCTGTACGGCGTCGACCCGGCGAAACAGCTTGCTTGAAAACCGGAAATTACCGTGTCTCACTTACGGGGTGCAGCAAGTAGCCCGCATGAGCGCAGCGATATGCGGGATAAACCACAACCCCGGATTTCGCTGCGCTCATCCGGGCTACGCTTGCTAGAACAACGAATGCGCTGCAAGGCATGCTCGGAGCAACGCGGCCGTCCTTGCAAGCGCGGCCGCCGACGAAAAACGACAGCGATCCCGGTATCCCGCGACCAGCGGGATCGCAATTGACAGGCTATTCTCGTGACGATGGCGGCGGTTGTTCAGACATGTGAACCCGTTCACAGCCGCTTGCGCGCTTCCGGTACATAACGTGGCCGCGGAGGGCACACGCCATGACCCAACCTGTAAAGCGCATACCGACATGGCTGACGGTTGATTTGCTGGTGATCGTCATTTCGCTGGCGATCATCGGGATCGGCATAGGGATCGGGATTGCTCCCTAGCCAGTCGGACTAGCGGCTCGTAGCCATCAAAGCCGTAGCAAGGCCCAGAGCGCCACACCGCAGAGGACGACAAAACAAGAAGCGAAAGCCAGACAAGCATGTCGTCGCGGCTCATTATCGGTGCTGCGAGGTTGATGCTGGTTCGCCACGAAATGGCAATGCGTTATCTGAACACCCGCGCCCAGTCTTGCTATTTCGTGCCAATGATTTGATTTTGAACGCCAAGCGGCAGAGCACCTGTTTGAATTGAGCTCACATCGCGCGCAGATAGCCGGTAAGTGGCGTGCGCTCGCGGACCGTTCAGCCTCTCGGTTGTGAGGCTTGCCAGCCGTCTTTCGCGCATCGGCTTGCCGCATTCTCCTTTTGTTGAACAGTATTACTCCGGCATTGGAAGATCCTGTCTCGTAGTCCATGTTCTCGCAATGTGCCGAACTTCTAGTGAGGGCGTATGAGTAATTTTAGTCGTGCCGGGGCTTTGCTTCAAAGCGTTGATGAAATGGCCCAGTTGATTGTTGAACTCCGCGATCTTCGAATACGGGTTCAGCGGGCAGAGGCGACTGCGCTTGCCAGCGGGCACGTCGCCGCAAGAAAGTCGGGCGGCGCTGTTGCCGCGAGGTCCAGCCGAGCGGTTGACGCGTAATAAACCCCGATCAGCAACGAGTGCAGCCAGGTCGCCGGCGGTCGCGTCGGAGTTGCGCTTAATGCGTGCAGAAAAGACCCGCCGCCGCTCGGCAGACACCGTGGGAATAAATGCACACGCCCCCGCCCAAACCCTAAGCCGCGCCATCCGCAACCGGCTGATAGAACTTGGGATCAGCTCCGCCCCTGCGCTTACCCCTCTTTCGGCTTCTTCGCCCGCATCTTCATCTCGCGATACCGCTTCGCCCCGCCCTCGCGGTTATTCTGCGGGCTGCGCTCCACCGCCATCGCATCGTCAGGCACGTCCTTGGTGATGACGGAGCCCGAGCCGATATAGGCGCCGTTGCCGATCTTGACCGGCGCCACCAGCGAGGAGTTGGTGCCGACGAAGGCGCCCTCGCCGATCAGCGTCTTGTGCTTGAAGAAGCCGTCGTAGTTGCAGGTGATGGTGCCGGCGCCGAGATTGGCGTTGGCGCCGACATGGGCGTCGCCGACATAGGACAAATGGTTGACCTTGGCGCCCGCCTCCAGCGTCGCGGCCTTGGTCTCCACGAAATTGCCGATCCGGACGCCCTCGCCGAGCGAGGTGCCGGGGCGCAGGCGCGCATAGGGACCGACGGAGGCTTTCTTTCCGATCGAGGCCTGCACGATGTGCGAGAACGAATGGATCACCGCGCCGTCGGCGATGCTGACGCCGGGGCCGATCACCACGAACGGCTCGATGGTGACGTCGCTGCCGAACGTGGTATCGGCGGCGAGAAAGATCGTCTCCGGCGCGATCAGCGTCACGCCTGCATCGAGGGCGGCCTTGCGCAGCCGCGCCTGCATCACCGCTTCCGCTTCGGCGAGCTGGGCCTTGGTGTTGATGCCGCGCACTTCGTCCTCGCTGGTTTCGATCACGACGGCCTCCAATCCCATTTCCCTGACAATAGCGACGGCATCGACCAGATAATACTCGCCCTTGCTGTTGGCGTTGCCGATCCGGTCGAGAATTTCCAGCGCCCGGTGCGCCGTCGAACGCCATCACGCCGGCATTGCACAGCGTCACCTTGCGCTCTTCCTCTGTCGCATCGGCATGTTCGCGGATCGCCATCAGGCGGTCGCCCTCGAGCAGCAGCCGGCCGTAGCCGGTCGGATCCGCGGCGCGGAAGCCGAGCACGGCAAGGGCGGCGCCCTGCTCCAGCGGCGCGCGCAGCCGCGCAAAGGTCTTGGCCGAAATCAGCGGCGTATCGCCGAACGCCACCAGCAGATCGTCGGCGCCGCGCGCGATCGCGGCGCGGGCGGCCAGCACGGCATGCGCGGTGCCGAGGCGCTCGGCCTGAACGAAGGTCGCAGCATCGGCGCGGACGCGCGCAACCTCGTCGGCGACCGCCTTGTGGTCCGGCCCGATCACGACCGCGAGCGCAGCGCCCGTTCCGTGCGGGGCGGCGTCCAGCACATGCGCCAGCAGCGACTGGCCGGCGACGGGGTGCAGCACCTTCGGCAGCGAGGATCGCATGCGCGTGCCCTCGCCGGCCGCAAGCACGACAGTCAGGCTGGATCGAGCGGTCATTCTATTCCCTTGACTATTCCTTTGGCGGACAATGCGGATGGCGCCGGCCGTCTTTAATTGTTTTCCCCCGGAGATGAAACCGATTCGCCGCCCTGAAAACGTCCGGATTCAAGTGAGCCGGCGCTTTTCCTGTTAATGTTTGGCCTGTGATTCGGCAGGGCCTCGAGGAGGGCCGAGGGCGCTTGGCCAGGAAACCAGACCATCTCGCGGACTTCGAGGCGGATGACACCGGTGGCGTGCTGAGCAACCTGCTGGCCGAGGAAGACGAGTTCGACCGCCGCGCGCTGTGGCGGATCGGATCCTGGGGCGTCGGCGCCACGGCTGCGGTGATCCTGGCCGTGATGGCCAACCAGTCGTTCCTCGGAGCGAAGCGGGAACAGGTCGCCGCCGCCGATCTGACCCGGCAGGCGCAGCAAATCCAGCTCGTGGCCAGGGAAAGCCACAGCGAGGCGCGGCGGCTCGCCGCCGCCATCGAGACGCTCAACAGCGATCGCGACCGGCTGTATGCCCGGGTCACCGGTCTGGAACAGGGGCTCGACTCCGTCACCGGGGCCATCGCCCGGCAGGGTTCAGCTTCGGCTTCGCCGCCGGTTGCACATGCGGAACCTCCGGCCGCCCAAAGCCCGCAGCCGTCGCCGGCCGTCGCACCGGTAGCAACCGCCCCGGCCGCGGCGCCCGCCGCCGACAAATCCACGCCGCCACCGCGGAGTCCGGCCCGGCGGCGGTTTTCTCCGCCGCAAAGGATGCCGCGAAGACCGACTTAGCCAAAGCGGATAGCGCCAAGCTGGAAGCGATAAAGCCGGAAACGGTAAAGGCGGAAACCGCGAAGGGGGACGCGGCAAAGGCGGACCTGGCAAAGGTCGACTTGGCAAAGGCCGATGCCGTCAAGCCGGAGCCTGCAAAACCTTCGCCCGCGACGCCGCTGATGGCTGCGCAGTCGATGATGGCGCCGCCCGATCCTGCAGCCAGCAAGCTGATCGAGCCGGGCAAGGCGCCAAACCCTGTCATCGCGAGCCCGATCCCTGACGTCGTGGCGGCGACGCCATCGGCGGCCGATGCGGAAGCCGACGATGAAAATGCGCCAAAAGTTTCCCTGCGGCGAACCGAGTTCGGGGTCGATCTTGGCAGCGCCAATTCGGTGAACGGCCTGCGCGCGTTGTGGCTCGGGCTGTTGAAATCGAGATCGAACGCTCCCCTGACGGCGTTGCGCCCGATCATCGTCATCAAGGAGAGCACCAACGGCCTCGGCATGCAGCTTCGCCTGGTGGCGGGTCCCCTGAACGACGCCGGCGCCGCCGCCAGGATCTGCGCCGTCCTGACGGAAAACAAGCGGCCTTGCGAGACCACGATCTTTGACGGCCAGCGGCTGTCGTTGAAGCCCGATGATCCGCCACCCACGGCCGCCAAGCCAACGCCGCGCCGTCGCAGCATCGCCAAGCGGGCGGCGGTGGTCGTCGAGGAGGTGTCGAAGAAGCCGGAAGCGCCGCCACCGGCAACGCAGACGACCTTGTCGTCCTTCTTCAACCGGAAAAATTCGCAATAATCTTTTGACTACAGAGCGTTACGCCTAACTTTTGACCTGCTCTCCCGGCATTGGCGAACGCTTGTCCCGGCAGCCAATCCCGACCATATTGCCCCCATGAAAAAATCCCCGTTCCGGCTCACGCCCTATCAAGTGCAATTCCTGCTGGTGGTCGGCTTCGTCACCGTCGGTTACGCGCTTTACCTGCGCTACCTCGCGGTCGAGCTCTCAACCGTAGCGCTCGCCTGCGACGCCGGCCTGCAAACCATGCTTTGCAAGTCGCGGACGCTCGCCACCTATCTGTTCAAGAATTCGGTATTCGGCATCGTCGCGGTGATCATTGCGACGCTTCACGTCATGCGGCCGTCAATCGTGCTGTTGACCGGCGGGCTGATCGCGGCGGGATTCGGGATCGTGCTCTACAATATCGCGCTGTCGGGAATTGCGATCGGCCTGCTCATTTTGGGATTTGCACGGCCCGCGCCCGCCACAGCGTGAGCGCCAGCAGGAGATAGACCGCGCAGGTCCACATCGACTGCCAGTTCTGGTTGCCCTCGTTGAAGCCGATGAAGAGCGCGGCCGCGGCCAAGAGGCCGGCAAAAGCGGATTCGGCGATCGGGCGCACGCCCTCTTTCGGCCGGTTGAGCAGCATCAAGGCCGCGAACGGCACCACCGCCATGGTCAATGAGGCGAACGGAAAATCGCGGTAGCGCGGATCGAACGTAAAGCCGAGCGCGGTTTGCGCCGCGATCAGCGCGGTGACCACCAGCACGAGACCCAGCAGCGCCGTCAGCACCGAGTCGGTCCGGCCGCCGCGCGGTCCGAGCAGTTCGAGGAATGTCGGCAGCGGACGTCCCGACATCGCAGCGTTCGCGCACAGCATCGGTGACGCAATGGCGGCCGCCAGCAGCGCTCCCCATTGCAGCCAGCCCCCGGCCCCGTAGCTCTCGTAAAACATCTTGTCGGCGGCGACCCCGAGCAGCATGCCGGCGGTCGTCGCCGAGGTCCCGACCGCGATCCACGAGGCCAGCCGCGGCTTCCATGGCCGCCACCGCAGCGTCAGCCAGGCCGCCAGGAAGACGAAGGCGCTGAGCGCCATGCCGCATCCCATCTGCAGTTTCCAGAACGGATAATTGCTGATCGGCTCGCCGGGCGGATATTTCACCGCGCGCTGGGCGTCATCGATCAGGCCCCAATAGCCGCCGACCGTGCCCTCGAGCTGGCGCTTCCAGGGCTGGTCGTAGGCCTCGATCAGGTTGACCCGAAACTTTTCGCGCTTGGCCAGATCGAGGATTTCGGACACGACGCGCGCCTGGTTGGTGCGCGACGGCAGCGCGCCTTCGCGCATTCTGCCCGCGCTCGGCCAGCCGGTTTCGCCGATCAGGATTTCCTTGTTCGGAAACGCCACCGCCATCCGCTTGCGGATGTCGTCGACATGGCCGGCGGCGAATTTCGCGCGCACCGGCATGTCTTCCCAGTAAGGCAGGATGTGGATGGTGACGAAGTCGACGGCCTCGTAGACTTCGCGGTTGCGCAGCCAGAATTCCCAGACGTCGGCATAGGTCACGGGCACCGTGACCCGCGACTTGACCGAGCGGATATGGGCCGCGAGATCCGATGTCGTCATCTCGCCGCGCAGCAGCACCTCGTTGCCGACCACCAGCGCGGTGATGACGCCCGGGTGTTCCTTGGTCAGTTCGACCGCAACCGCAATCTGGGCGAGGTTCTTGATCCGGTTGCTCGAGAGCCAGATCCCCTGGATCACCTTCAGCCCCACCTTGGCGGCCAGTGCCGGAACCTGGTCGAGCCCGTTCTCGATCGAATAGGTCCGCACGCAGTCGGTGATCTTGGCGAGCTGCGCCAGATCCTGCGCGATCTGTTCGGGGGAGATCTGCGTGGTCGGTATCAGGGGTGTCTGCGCGCCGCGGAACGGGGCGTAGGAAACGCATTGCAGCTTTGCGTTGGGATCGATCGGCGCGCGCACAAGCGTAATCGGCGTGGCCAGCCACCACCAAAGGGCCGCGATCATACCAAGCGATGAAAGGAGAAGCGCCAGCGGCGTACGAAGAGAAATCGGTTCCATCCTCCGGGCGGGGACCGTCGATTACCCGTTCATCGGCGTTCTGCCAAGATGCAGGATAGCCCTATTGCGCCTCATCGCCTGCGGCAGTTTTACCACCGCCATGATAAAGTTGTGACTTTGCTGGACAAAATCTGAAATACCCGTCATTTGAATCGCCTGAAGTCTCCGCCGCATTGGGGTCCAATTTGGGCGGCAACAAGCCAAGTCATCACACCAGCCGCCCGCGCGGCGGGAAACGATATCGGGGAATGTATGCGTCGACGGGTGCTTGATCCAAGAGTTGCGGTTCTGAGGCGCTTGGCTGCTGCCGGCCTGGTCCTCCTGATCGGATCGGCTGGCGCATTTGCCCAGAGCGGCACCCCCAATCCCCAGGATCAGTCCGGCAAGCCGCCGGCCGCCAGCGCCGCCGACGTCAACAAGGACAACCAGCGCAAGTCCGACGAGTTCGTCGAGGCGGCCCAGGCCATCAACGGCCCGGGTGGAAACCCCGAATGCGTCTGGCTCGGCCGCCGGGTGGTTCGCCTGATGTGGCGGGACGACCTGGATACTGCGTTCCGGCACCTCGATCTCTATGACCGGTTCGGCTGCCCCGGCGGCCATGTCCAGGCGGCCTTCCGCTGCCTGACCCGTTTTGGCGGACAGATCGATCCCAAAGTGGCCGAAACCCTCGACAGCCGCATCCACGTCTGCTGGATCAATCCGGGCGCCCAGCCCCAGGCTGCCGCGGCGGCCAGTCCGGCGCCTGCGACCGCCGGCAACGCGAGCCCTGCGCCGGCCGCTTCGCCCTCGCCGGCTCCCGGCGCAGCACCTGCCTCGCCGGCCAAATAGACGCCCGCCATTCAGGATACGTTCAGCGGAACGATCCTATTGATCTGGCGTTTGGATTGGCCGCGCCCTGAAGACGCCGTCCTTAAAAAAGTCACGGCGTCATACCAGTTGTGAAATCGCAGGGCAGGACTATCCTTATAATGCCGCCGTGCCGGTCGAGCCCAGGGGACGGGTTCGCATTCCCTTAAATCGCAGCCCCGTATGGTTTAGCCCCCGATGCGTGCCGTCGTTGCCGTTCTGCTGTTTGTGACCGCAGCTCATGCCGGGCTGTGGGGCCTGTTTCAGGAAAAGCAGGCGGCGCCCGATTTCAGGGGCATCCTGCCGAGCGTCTCCTATGCGCCGTTCGAGGGCAGCGCCCATCCCGACGTCGACAATATTCCGCAGATCGAAAAAATCCGCGCCGACCTGAAGAAGCTGTCGACGATCACGCGCGCGATTCGCCTCTACTCCTCGACCGGCGGCGTGGAGCTGGTTCCGCCGATCGCAGCCGAGTTCGGCCTGAAGGTCACCGTCGGCGCCTGGATCGACAAGAATGCCGATCGCAACAAGCGCGAGATCGAGGCGGCGATCGGCCTTGCCAGGCGCAACAGCAACGTCAACGGCATCGTCGTCGGCAACGAAACCATTTTCCGCGGCGAGCAGAAGATCGACGACCTGATCGAGCTGATCAAGCAGGTGAAGAAGTCCGTCAACGTCCCCGTGACGACCGGCGAGATCTGGAACATCTGGCGCGACAATCCGGAACTGGCATCGTCGGTCGATTTCATCGCCGCGCACGTGCTGCCCTATTGGGAAAACTTCACCTCCAAGCAGGCCGTCGATCAGGCGGTGGCCATGTTCCAATTGCTGCGCGACCAGTTTCCCGGCAAGCGGATCGTGATCGCCGAGTTCGGCTGGCCGAGCGCCGGCTATAATTTGAGGAACGCCGAACCCGGACCGTTCGAACAGGCCTCGGTGCTGCGCAATTTCGTCACCCGCGCCGAAGCCATCGGCATGGACTACAACATCGTCGAGGCGATCGATCAGCCCTGGAAATTCTTCGAAGGCGGCGTCGGACCCTATTGGGGCATTCTCGATGCGTCCCGCGAACCGAAATTTTCGTGGACCGGGCCGATCGTGAACGAGAACTACTGGAAGCTGGCGGCGATCGCGCTCCTGGTCGGCATCCTGATGTCGCTGCCGATCCTGCGGCTCGAGCAGCCGACCATCATGCAGGCCCTGGTGCTTTCGGCGGCAGCGAACGGCGTCGGCGCCTGGGCTTCCACCGTGTTCGCCTACTGGGCCGGGCACTATTTCGTGCTCGGCTCGGCGTTTGCGCTGACGCTTGGCCTGATCCTGCTGGTGCCGCTGGTCCTGATCGCGATGGCGCGCATCGACGAAATCGCGGCGATTGCCTTCGGCCGCGGTCCGCGCCGGCTGGTTACCAAGAGCGCGGAGCCGATGCCGCCGGCCACGATCGGCGACGCCGTCGCCTTCCCAAAGGTCTCGATCCACATTCCCGCCTATTTCGAGCCGGTCGAGATGCTCAAGCAGACGCTGGATGCGGTGTCCCGGCTCGACTATCCGAACTTCGAATGCGTCTGCATCATCAACAATACGCCCGATCCGGAATTCTGGCAGCCGATCCAGGATCACTGCCGCACGCTCGGTGAGCGCTTCAAGTTCATCAACGCCGAGAAGGTTCAGGGCTTCAAGGCCGGCGCCTTGCGCATCGCCATGGACCGCACGGCGGCGGACGCCGAGATCATCGGCATCATCGACGCCGACTATGTGGTGCAGCCGGACTGGCTGAAGGACCTGGTGCCGGTGTTCGCCGATCCCCGCGTCGGCCTCGTGCAGGCGCCGCAGGAGCATCGCGACGGCGACCGTTCGCTGATGCACTACATCATGAACGGCGAGTATGCCGGCTTCTTCGACATCGGCATGGTCCAGCGCAACGAGTGCAACGCCATCATCGTGCACGGCACGATGTGCCTGATCCGCCGCGCGGCGATGGACATGGCGGGCGGCTGGGCCGGCGACACCATCTGCGAGGATACCGATCTGGGCCTCGCCATCATCGAGCATGGCTGGCTCACGCATTACACCAACCACCGCTACGGCCACGGCCTGTTGCCCGACACCTATGAGGCCTTCAAGAAGCAGCGCCACCGCTGGGCCTATGGCGGCTTCCAGATCGTCAAGAAGCATTGGCGGCGCTTCCTGCCCGGCGCCAGCCGGCTGACGCCGGACCAGCGCCGCGAATTCTCGCTCGGCTGGCTGAACTGGCTGGGGGCCGAAAGCCTCGGCGTGCTGGTGGCGATCCTCAATCTGATCTGGGTGCCGATCGTGGCGTTTGCCGACATCGCCATTCCCGACAAGATCCTCACCCTGCCGATCATCGCCTCCTTCGCCGTTTCGCTGGTGCACTTCGTGGCGCTGTACCGCCTGCGCGTGCATATCAAAGCCGGCCAGATGCTGGGCGCCATGATCGCGGCGATGAGCGTGCAATGGACGGTGTCGCGCGCGGTGGCCCAGGGCCTGATCACCGAGCATCTACCGTTCGCCCGCACCTCCAAGGGCGGCCTGTCGGTGATGTCGATCGAGTTCCAGGCGTTCTGGGAGGCCGTGCTCGGCGTGCTGCTTTTGGTCGGCGCCGCCGTGCTGGTCGTCACGAACGGCTACAAGCAGGTGCGCGAGATCTACATCTTCGCCGGCGTGCTGGTGCTGCAGAGCCTGCCGTTCCTGGCCGCCGTCTCAATCGCGCTTTTGGAGAATTCCCGCGCCAATTCCTTCGCCTTCTGGCGCAACAGCGCGGTACGGACGGCGGAACTGATCGGGCTCCGCCCGGTCAGGCTGCCGGCCGTCGGCAACCCGTCCCAGCCGGTTGCGTCGGAAATCCGCCGCGAGGCGAACTGACGGTGGATGAACAGGCCCCGGTCCGCTTCAACAAGCCTCGCTAAGCGCCCCGGGCACAAAGAAAATTCGCCTTTCGCGACTGCAGCTTTTGTCGCGCCGGCACTATTGACCCGCAGGGGCCCGCCCCCTACACAGCGCGGCAAGTGAGCGCGTAGCTCAGGCGGTAGAGCACGTGACTTTTAATCATGGGGTCGAGGGTTCGAAGTCCCTCCGCGCTCACCATGCGAAATCAATGATTTAGACCAGTTTTTCTCCACCAACCTTCCTCTCCAAAAGCGCCCGTGTGGGCACTGTGTGGGCAAATCAGTTGCCGCGATCTCCGAATGAAGCGCGAGCAGAAGATCACGCTTGGGGAAATGCGATCGTCGGGCGGGGCCCTACCCGGCTCATCGTCTATTGCGGCGACTACAAAGCCGTCCCGACGTGATGCTCAATTCTCGGCAGTTACTTCATGAACCTTCCTTGCCCTGACTAGCATTGCGCTTGCCGCCCTTGCCGAAGGCGGCTCGATAGATAGTCCAATACATCGCGCCGACGAGGCCGGCACCACCTACGATATTGCCGAGCGTGACCGGCACCAGATTATGAATGATGCCCGTCATCGTTATGACCGACGCATCGAAATCAGCAGGGACACTGCCTGTCTGCGTCATCAACCAGGCCAAAGGCAGGAAATACATGTTGGCGACGCAGTGCTCAAAGCCGGCGGCTATGAAGGCGGAGACCGGAAATACGAGCGCTACAACCTTGTCGGTAACCGACCGGCCTGCATACGCAAGCCATACCGCCAGGCAAACGAGCAGGTTACACAAAACTCCCTTGAAAAATAGCGTCACGGCGTCGGGCTGGATCTTCGCGACAGCCGTATTCAGTATCGACAGGCCGACGCGGCCTCCATTCATGTCGAGATGATGCGAAAAGAAGACCAGAACCACAAGTCCGACGGCGCCGATCAGGTTGCCGAAATAGACGATGACCCAGTTGCGCAGCATTTCCTTCGTCGACACATGTCCGCTCGCCCAAGCCATCACGATCAGATTGTTTCCCGTAAAGAGTTCGGCTCCGCCAACCAGAACGATTACCAGCCCGAGCGAAAACACCACTCCGCCCATCACACGCGCCGTGGCGAAGCTCAGCCCCGCGTCGCTGACGATGACGGTATAGTAAAGCGCGCCTAGTCCGATGCTGCCCCCCGCGATGATCGCCAGCATCAATGAAGCCAGAAAGGGAAGGTTCGCCTTCTTGACTCCGACTTTCTCGACAGCCTCCTTGATCTCGGCGGGGCTGTAAGCATTCAAATTGAAGATGGGTGGTTGCGGCGGGGATGCCCGATCAGCCATGCCGTGTCTCCCGTGCCTGATCCATCGACGAGCGTAACCTTCCGGCGCACCCTTGGTCCGGCAAGTGATCTTCGCCAGGACTGCCGATCTGCGAGATCCCGTTCATGAATAAATCATGGCAAGGGCCCCAGTTCTGATCAGTTATCTAGCCGGCGCTGCTGCCAACCATGAGGAGCCCCACGATCTGCGCCGCGATCACCTTCACCAGCGTCATCGAAGGAAAGATCATGGCGTAGCCGATGTCGGGCCGTTCGGTGGGCGCCATCTTGGTCGAATAGACGAGGATCGCCGGATTTCCTGTTGCGCCGGACGCGATGCCGACGAGATCGTCGTAGGGAATCTTCATCAGATAGTGGCCGACCAGCAGGACGATGAACACAGTCGTCAACAGGACTGCGACACCGATGAACAGCATCGTGAACCCGGACTCCGCGACGGTCTTGACGAAAGGCTGCCCGGCGTTGACGCCGACGGTGGCGAGGAACATGGCGAGGCCGAAATTTCGCAGCACGATGTTGGCCGGCAACGGCATGGTCCAGAGCATCGGACCGGTGCGGCGCAGCTTGCCGAGGATCAGCGCGACGATCAGCGGTCCGCCGCCGATGCCGAGCGTCACGATCCCGACACCGGGAATCGGGATCGGGATGAGGCCGAGAAGGACGCCCATCACCATGCCGAGCCCGAGCGAGACGTAGCTGAATTCCGCGGTGGCCTTGACCGTGTCGCCGAAGTGACGCGCGGATCTCCTCTTTCCGCTCCGGCGGCGCCAGCACGCCGACGCGATCGCCAAACTCCAGCATCAGGTCGGGCGCAGGGACCAGGTCGGCGTCATAGCGACGAACGTGCAGCAGATGGGTCGGATAGCCGGCGGGCATCGGAAGCTGGGCAAGCGGGATGCCGACCGCGCTGGCCTTGCCGACGAAGACCCTGATGTAGTCGAGGTCCGCGCGGTCGCTGGCCAATTGACCTGGTGAGAGTTTTCCGAGCTTGGCCGCGGCGGTTGCGATCGCCTCCTGGTCTTCGGCCACAACCAGGACGGCGTCTCCGTTCTCCAGAATCGTATCGTCGGTCGCGACAATATTGTGCCCGCCCTTGCGAACCATCGTCACCTGCAAGCCGGCTGGCGCCTTCGCCATCAGATCGCCCAGGCGTCGACCGGCGAAGCGTTCGCCAACCGAAATCTCGCCCATGTGGAAGCGCTGGGTCTTTGCAGGGAATTTTGGCTTCACGATTCGGGTCATGAAGTAGATGCAGAGAATGGGGCCGATGACGCCGAACGGATAGGCGATGGAGTAGCCGATCGAGGGATCCTTGTTCTTCATCACGTCGAGGGCGGCCTGGAGGGTTGCGGTGCTCGTCATCGATCCGGCGTAGAGGCCCAGCGTATGCCCGATCTTGATGCCGAAGATGTGCCCCAGGCAGCAGTGCGACAGCCAGGCCCGCCAGACAGCCGACGAGCGCGAGGAGGTTGTACTTCTGCCCTGCGCCGACCATTCCCTCGAAGAATTGACGCCCGTAAAGAATGCCGATCCCGTAAAGGAACATGATCAGGCCCGTCAGTCCGATCGGCCCGATGATCTGGGCTTTGGGTGCGAATGCGCCGATGGCGAGACCGACGAAAAGAACGGCGCCGACGCCAAGCGAGAAGCCGAAGATGTTGATCTGACCAACCAGGTAGCCCACGCCTATTGCCAGGAAGGCAGTCAGGATGGGTTGGCTTCCGATGATGTCGCGAGCAAGGTCCAGCATGTCAGATCTCCCCCAATGTCTGCCGATCAGCGCGCCTGACAGCCGGCGGCTCGGAACTGCTCGATGACCCTGTTCACCAACTCCCGACTCGGGGGCTGCGTGTCGAAGTGCTTGTAGTCAAGGCCCATCGCCTTCCACTTGAATTCACCCATCCGGTGGAACGGCTGCACCTCGACCCACTCCACGTTCTTCATGGGCGCGACAAAACGGGCAATGCCGTCGACATTCGCCGGATCGTCGGTAGCACCGGGAACGAGGGTGAACCGGACCCAGACCGGCTTCGATATCGAAGCAAGACGTTCCGCAAACCGCAGCGTGGGCGCGAGGTCCCGGCCGGTCACCCGGCGATAGGTGGCGGGATCCGAGCTCTTGATGTCGAGTAGAACGTGGTCGATCAGCGACAAATAGGAATCGTCGGCGCGATCCCCGAGAAATCCGGAGGTCTCGATCGCCGTGTGCAGGCCCATGTCCCTGGCGCCGGCGAATATTCTTCGGGTGAATGCGAGCTGCACCATGGGCTCACCGCCCGATATCGTCAGGCCTCCGCCCAGGCTGCGGATTGTCGGTGCGAAGCTACCGAGGCGGCTCAGCACATGATCGACCGACACGTAGGTGCCGTCCTTGAGATGCCAGGTGTCCGGATTATGGCAGTACGAACAGCGCAGCAGGCATCCGGAGGTGAAGATGACGATCCGAAGGCCCGGCCCGTCATAGCGCGACGAGGTCTCATAGGAATGGCAATATCCGAATGAACCCGCCTCATCCTTGAAGTTGTCTTCGTCAGGGGCGTCGGGCGAAATCCCCACCCGGATGTCATAACGACTTCCGGGTTCAAGCGGCTGCACCGTGGACATGGCAGCACCTCGTCAGATTTGGCCGTGGAACGTGCGGCTGATCACGTCTCGCTGCTGCTCCGGCGTCAGGCGAATGAAGTTCACGGCATAGCCCGACACGCGGATCGTGAGTTGCGGATACTTGTCCGGATTTTTTATCGCGTCCTCGAGCGTCTCCTTCTCGATGACGTTCAGGTTCATGTGAAAGCCGCCTCGCTCGAAATAGGCGTCAAACGCCTTGACCGCCTCGTCGACAATCTGGCCTTCGGACAGATGCGCCTTCTGAGGCGCGATGGAGACGGTGTAGCTGATGCCGTCCTGCGCGTCCTTGTAGGGAAGCTTTGCGACCGACAGGCAGGATGCGAGCCAGCCATGGCTGTCCCGGCCGTGCATCGGGTTTGCTCCCGGCCCGAACGGCTCGCCTTTGCGACGGCCGTCGGGGGTATTTCCCGTGGCCTTGCCGTACACGACGTTCGAAGTGATGGTGAGGACGCTCTGCGTGTGCGTCGCGTTTCGATAGGTCGGATGCTTGCGGATCTTCTCCATGAAACTGGTGACGAGGCCGGATGCGATCTGGTCGACGCGATCGTCGTTGTTGCCGAACTGGGGCGTGGATTTGTTACCTTCGTTTTGATAGTCGACGATCAATCCGGTCGCGTCGCGCGTGACACGCATTTTTCCATACTTCATCGCGCTCAGGCTGTCGGCGACCACCGAAAGCCCGGCGATTCCGAATGCCATCGTTCGCAAAATGTCGCGATCGTGAAGCGCCATTTCCAGGCGCTCGTAGAAATACTTGTCGTGCATGTAGTGGATGCAGTTCATGGCATGCACGTAGGTCTTTGCCAGCCATTCCATGGTGGCATCGAACTTGGCCATGACGTCGTCGTAGTCGAGGAAATCGCCGGACACCGGCAATGTCGGGGGAGCGACCTGATCGCCCGTTACCTCGTCACGGCCGCCATTGATCGCATAGAGCAACGCCTTGGCGAGGTTGACGCGGGCGCCGAAGAACTGCATCTGCTTGCCGAGACGCATCGCCGAGACGCAGCAGGCGATCCCGTAGTCGTCACCCCAGAACGGCCGCATCAGATCGTCGTTTTCGTATTGCAGCGAGGATGTATCCTTGCTGACCTTTACGCAATAGCGCTTGAAGGCTGTCGGCATGTGGGCCGACCAGAGAACCGTGATGTTCGGCTCGGGGGCGGGGCCGAGGTTGGAAAGCGTGTGGAGCATCCGATAGCTGCTCTTGGTCACCAGCGCGCGGCCATCCAGATCCATGCCGCCGACGCACTCGGTCGCCCAGTAGGGATCGCCGCTGAACAGCGCATCATAGTCGGGCGTGCGGAGGAAGCGAACGATGCGCAGCTTCTGCACCAGCTGGTCCCAAAGCTCCTGCGCCCGCGCCTCGTCCAGAACGCCGGCCTTGAGGTCGCGCTCGATGTAGATGTCGAGGAAGGTGGAGATGCGTCCGATCGACATCGCCGCGCCGTTGGCTTCCTTGATGGCGCCGAGATAGGCGAAGTACGTCCATTGGAACGCTTCCTGCGCATTCGAGGCGGGCTTCGATATGTCGAGACCGTAGAGTTTTGCCATCGAGGTGAGGTCCCCGAGAGCGCGCATTTGTTCGGATAGCTCCTCGCGCACCCGGATGATTTCGTCGGTCGGCCACATGTCGTCAATCTGTTCGCGTTCCTCGCGCTTGACCTCAAGCAGCCGGTCCACGCCGTAAAGCGCCACACGCCGGTAATCGCCGATGATGCGACCGCGACCGTAGGCATCCGGCAGCCCGGTGATGATGCCGGACCTGCGGCAATTCATGATCTCGGGCGTATACGCATCGAACACGCCGTCATTGTGCGATTTGCGGTATTTCGTGAAAGCTTCGTGCACCAGCGGATCGGGTTCGAATCCCGCAGCCTTGATGCCTGCCTCGACCATCCGCAGTCCGCCGTAGGGGAAAATCGCCCGCTTGAACGGCTGGTCGGTCTGAAGGCCGACGATGACTTCATTTTCGCGATCGATATAGCCGGCCTTGTGGGCGAGCAACGTCGACGGCGTTTGAACGTCAACCGCGAGCACGCCCTTCTTTCGCTCGTCGGCGAAGTACGGCTGCAGTTTTGCCCAAACGGCTTTTGTGCGCTGCGATGGGCCTGCGAGAAAGTCCTCATTCCCCGGGTAAGGCTTGACGTTGCGGACGATGAAATCCCGAACGTTGATGGAAGTGCTCCAATCGCCGGGTCGAAAACCGTCCCAGCAATGTCCGGCATCAGCTTCCTTCCTCCGGGCTGCGCTTGACTTCATGGTGCTTCTCCCACCGGTTCAGAGTGATTGGCTAGACGCCCGCGATGTTCACCGTCGCAATTCGGCGCGTGGCCTGAATCATCGGAGCGCTGGCAGCGCACCTCTTGATTTATGTCAAGCAACTGAAGGACATTCGAAGGCAGACCCGAAGTTTCGGTGACAGCCGAGCAGGTTCACTTCAGTGAAATCCTGACCTCGCTGAGGTTCGCGGCGAACTCCATCCCCGCCCTGGGCCCTTGCAGCGCAATCTTTACGCCCTTCTCATTCCCCAACTGAACGCCTCCGAATCCACCAGCGAAGGCGCCGCCGCCACCGACGGAGCTGTAGGTGCCGGCGAAGTCGCTGACTTGCCTGATGCCTGACGCCCATCCTTCCAGCCGGCTGACCGATGCTCCAGCCGTCACACCCAGGCTGAGACCGGATACTCTGAACGGATAGTCACGACCACGATACGTCAGGATGCCGCTGCCGCCACCGGCACCCACCATCAGGGCCGCCTTCGCCAGCTTGACCCGGACATAGCCGGGCGCCTGCGCGAACGATGATGTCGCCGGAAGAACGGCGGCGATAAGCACGAACACAGCGAGCCGAACTATCCGTGACATCGCTGGAGCCTCGCGTTCATGGGGCCGCCGCATCGACCTTCTTCCAGGTCTGATCCGGATCGAACGAGTAAATGCGCTTGGCGATGCTGTCGGTACGGGTTCCGAGATCCTTCTGGTAGACGGTACCGCCGTGATTGACCATGAAGGTCATCACGCCGGAATTTCCGTACTCGGCAGGGTATGCGATCAGCCCGAAGCCGCCGATCATCTTCCCGTTGACGACGTAGTTGAGAGCTCCGCCCGGCGCGTTGGATCCCTGGCCCTTCAAAATTCGATAATAATAGCCATGGTAGGGCGCCGCCTGCTCTCCGACCTTGTACCCTTCGGCGGATGCCTGCGCCGCCAATTCGCCGAGCGGACTCGGGTCGCGATCGTCGCGCCAGAACAGCCCATCCTTCTTGCCCGGGCTACTGGCGATGCGTTGTGCGTAGACCCCCACTCCCTCGCCTGTGCGATCCTTTTCGGCGTACTCGTTCTGGGCATCGACGTAAGCCAGCGAGGTTTGAACCGCGTCCAGTTCATTGCGTCCGATGCGACGATACAGAATCTCGATACGCCCGGCAGCCGGGTCGAACTCCCAGCCAGTCCTGTTGTTCACCAAAGGAATCGGAAACGGAAAATCGTCCGCGCCCAGGATGAGCGTGGCCTTCTTGTTTCCCTCGGCCTTGATGGAATGCTTCGCGTCATAGGCGGACAGGAAACGTTGGCGCATTTCGGCATCGGCAACGTCATCGCCGGACTCGATGATGTCCTCGGCATCCTTGCCGAGGACCTTCAGAATGGTGCTCCGCGCGCCGGTCTTGACCGCGGCAGCCAGCGCCGCCGCAGCGTCCTCCGGCGAGGGATAGGCTTGCTGCGCCTGGGACACAGAGGTCAGCAGCGCGACTGCCACGATTGCGCCGAGGCTCATCGAAGCAGCGCGACGGAGCGAATTGAGCATGATCATGGCAACGCCTCCGGTCGCATGGGGATCTTTGCGCCGCCAGCAAGCCAGTCGCTGTAGGTGCGGAGCTTCAATCCCAACTGTTCGTAATAGACGCGGAGATACCCGTCCCGGCCGCGGGTCACGGCTTCCGGCACCAGGTTCTGCACTTCCTGCGCGATCACGCCGACATAGGGCTTGCTGCTGCCGGGATAGCTGAAGCGGTAGTAACCGAGACCGTTGGCGAGATGACCCAGCAGGACGACGTCGTGCTTCAATGCGATGTCGGAGCGCCGTCCGCCGCCGCCACCACCACGGAAGCCGCCGCCACCTCCGCCGCCGCGGAAGCCACCTCCTCCACCGGCAAATGCCGCACCGCCGCCGCCACGCCCGGCGAAACTCGGACCGCCTCCGCCGCGCGGACCCATGCTCGCCATGCTTGCCCGGCCACGGGCCGATTGCGCGGCAGCAGCCCTGCCCGACGACACGTTCATGGCCGAGCCGCGACTACCGTGCGCGGCGCCGCCGCCGCGATTGGCTGCCTTCGCGCGATCACCGCCACCCTTGGCCCCGGCTTTGGCGCGATCTCCGCCGCCGGCTTTGGCACGATCGCCACCACCTTTGGCACGATCCGCCGTGTTCGGCCGATTGCCGCCACGATCCCCGACACGATCGCCACGGCGATCGCGATCCCCTGCCCGATCGCCAGCGCGATCGGCACCGCCCGGCCGATCCTGCCCCGGACGAAGCACCTGCTGCCCGTCACGGCCGCGGAAATCCATCCGGTTTGCGGCGCCGGCCTTCAGGTTGTTGTTGCCGAAGCGCTGCTGAACGTTGACGTTGTTGTATCGAACGCCCTGACGATGCGCGGGATTGTGCTGCCAGTTGTTCCCGATGTTGGTCGTCCTGTTGAAATGGTTGACATAGACGTTGCGGTTGCCCCAGTTGAATCCACCGCCCCAGTAATTGCCCCAGCGTCCGATCGCCCAGGCCGTACCGAAGGCGAGACCGGTCGCGATGACGCCGGCGCCGATATAGGACGGGTAGCCGAAGTAGTAGGGTGGATATTCCGCGTAAGGCCAGGCTCCGTAAACGGCCGCCGGATCGTAGTACGGCACGTACATCGTATTGGGATCGGCCGGCTCGATGACGATCGCCTGCTTGTTTTCCTGTGTCTGAACGCTGACTTTCTGCTGCTTGGTGGTGACCAGCTTCTTGTTGTCATAGGCCTTGGAGCGCAAGCGCTGGATCGCGTCCATCACGTCCGGCTGCTGCGCGAGCACCGCATCGCCCAGGTTCTTGGTCCAGTCGACCTTGTCGCTCATCATCGCAATGACGTCTGCGGTACTCGCGAGCGCCTTGACGCTGTTGTCCCACGACTGCTTCTCGACCTCCTTCTTCAACGCATCGCCCTTCAGGTTCTTGCGCTCCTTGAGCCAGCGATCGGCCTGCACCACTTCCAGCGGATAAGTCGACGCCGCCAGCACATTTGCCAGCAGCTCATCGGGATAGAGCGCAATCGGCGCAACCAGCGCCTCGAGTTGCTCGGGCTTCAGCAGCTCTGCACTCGGCGGCTGCTGGCTGGTCGGTTGCGCCGAACTACTCGGAGCAGGCGGATTGTCGGCCGTTTGGGCGGAGACGGCGACAGGATTCGCCATCAGCAACACGAGCGCGATCAGGGTCTTGCCGCAGCGTAACATCACACCCTCCTTGGGCTCATCGCGACAAGCATCGGTCCGAGGCGAGGCTGTTCTTTGATAAAGATCAAGGAAACCAGCGGCACCGCCTTGCTGCGGCGCAAGGGCAGCGCGGCCGGCGAGTATCAGGCCGAAGTTGATCGACCGCGGGCGATCGGAAGCCTGATCGTGAAAAGCGCGCCGCCGGACGACTGATTTGCCGCAGAAATCTGTCCGTGGTGCGCTTCGACGATGGTGCGGACGATCGCAAGTCCCATGCCCATGCCCTGTGGCTTTGTCGTGAAAAACGGATCGAACACGTTCTTGAGATCGCCGGTCGCTATGCCGGGGCCGGTGTCGCTAATCCTGATTTCCGCGCTGGCGCCGGAAAGGTTCGTGGTTACGCTGACTTCGCGGTCCTCTGCCTCCGCTTCGGATATCGCGTCCATCGCGTTGATAATCAGATTCAGAAAGACTTGTTGCAGCTGAACAGCGTCGCCCTTGACGTTGCAGGTCGGCCGAGGCCGTGCAGCACTTCAGTGCGATATCGCGGCCGTGGGCCACGGCTGTGACAAATCCGATCACTTGCCGTACCGTCTCGTTCAAGTCGATATATCGCATTTCAAAAGGTGTTTTCTTCAGCACGCTGCGTAGCCGATGTATCACTTCGCTGGCGCGCTGATCGTCACGCCTGATGTCAACGAGAATTTCCCTCAGTTCATCGAGATTCGGTGAAGAGCCCTTCAGCATGAGCTCGGCCGTTTCGGCGTTGGTAAGAATGGCGCCTAGCGGCTGGTTTAACTCATGCGCGATAGAGGTCGTCAGTTCGCCGACAGCCGCATAGCGGTTGAGGTGTGCAAGCTCCGTCAGGCGTTGGCGCGATTCGACTTCGGCGAGATGCCGGCGACGCCGTTCGTGGAGCAGTCCGCCGATCAATCCTCCCTGGATGAGGATTACGCACGCAATCAGCGACAGCTGCCAACTATATCTTTCCCATATGCCGGGCTCACGAAACAGGACTTTGCTTCCCGGCGGCAGGTTGCTCTCGCTGATGCCCCAGCGCCGAATCTCACGCCAATCGTACTTTGGAGACGCAAATCCGATCGGCTCGATCTTGATATCGCCCGGCTTCTCGCCACCGAGGATGCGGATCGCGGCATTGACGGTCTTCTCGCTCGATCCGGCGACGGAATGCATCGGGCCACCGACGGTTTGCCCGCCGAAAAAGGCTTCCTGGAAGGAAAAGATCGGGGCGTTCGCGACCGCATGAAGATTGCGCAAGGCGCGATCGCCTTCATGGGCGACACCTGCCGCGTCGACCGACATCAAGCCCCAGAACAGGACCGTGTGCGGCGGAAGCGCTGTTGCCCGCTTCAGGATTTCCTCAAATGACAGGTCCGCGTACCAGACGAATGCGACCCGGTTCTCGAAGGGCTTCGCTTCCCTCTTTACTTCATCGAGCCAGAACTTCTCCAGCGGCGAGGCACCGATGACGACGGCAATCGTCTGTGTATCCGGCAGAACTTGAAGAATGCTGCGAAAGAAGCCCGAGAAATCGTTGTAGACCGAGACGACGGTGTCTTTGTCGGTCAGACCCGCGTGGTCGACGAGTCGCTGCTCGACCGCCGTCAGCACCATCGGTGTCTCAGGGAAGAGCTGCGCGCGATATTTCTGAACAAACCTGGCCGCAGGCGCCCCGATGCTTAACACGATGTCAGGCGGACGGCCGGAGTAGAGCGACCGGAGATAGTCGACAAACGGTGCTTCCGGTCCCGGGTTGTTGAACCGTGCCGACAGCAACGTGTGCTCTTGAAGGTCCACTGGCCATGGCGACTGTTGCTCAAGTTCGGCCCTGATGGTACGGGCAAATTCGCTCCAAGGCCGGAAGTCGCGCCCGAAGGAGTGCAACATCAGGACGCGTTTAGCTTCTCCGCGTGGCGCGCTGCTTGCCGGTCCGGGCAGTATGGCGGCCCAGACCAGCAGACAGACACAGAGACGAGCAGCCAGGACTGACCAGCCTCGGTTGATCGCTCCGATCGGGACGCGTCCGCTCATCCTCTTACCCCGGCAGTCCGAGCGGCTGCATTCCAGCACATTTCCAGTACTAGCGCACGGCAGCCAACCGCCTCGGCCGGGCCGGACGACGACGTCAACAGCGCGTCGTGACCCGACCGCAGGCGTCCGCGACCTGCAGCCGTAATAAGCGCCCGCGGCACTGACGGCAGCGCCGGCGGCTAGATCTTGCAGCGGTGATACCTCACATCCATTCCTTCCATGCCCGGAAACTCTCGGGAGATGGTATTGTCATCGATCACCTTCAGGAAGAACTGGACATTTGAAAGCATGATGCCTGAGGCGCAAGCGACCACCAGATTGATGGTTTGACCGCTTTCCTTCCTCGATTTGACCGAGCAGCTCTCAAACTTGCCTTTCAGGCGATCGGATTCGGCGATGAAGCCACCGCCATACACGCCGGAGAAATTCGTGAAACTCACCCTGTTTGCGCGTCCCTTGCGGGTGAATACCTTGGCGCATTGGTCAGCACTTGTTGCCCATGCACCGCTAAGCTCGAATGCATTCGCCTGCTGCGGTGATAGCAAGGTAGAGCAGAGCGAGATTGCCGTAGCGAGGACCAGGTTTCGAAGCACAATCATCGGCTTTCCCTTGAGCCTCCATCGGTGACCGCTCAACGCCAGTGTTTTGATCTGCAAGGGTAGCGCCCGGACCCGCTGCTGCTGCGAACTCGGCCGTTCACAGACCGTGAGCACGGTGCGTACCCCCGATGCGGATTGTTTGATTTGGATCAAAGGAACGGCGTCGACGCCACCTAGCCTTATGGCAACGCGGACGCAGAACCACCACTCAGGAGCCACCAGTCATGCCTGGCAGCATCGATAATCTCATTCCTAGTGCGAAGCAGATCCGGACAGAAGCAGCGCTCAAGGAGGCCGAAAAGGCGGAGCAATATGCCCGTCTTGCCGCGGCCGCTGAAGCTGAGAAACGTGCGCTGATCGACCGGCTCAACCGTCCGTCCGGCAAGTCCGAGGAGGAAAAGATCCAGCTCGCTTCGACAATTATCCAGCGGGCGGTGCGAAACGGATTGACGGAAGTACAGGTGTATCGGTTCCCCAATACGCTGTGTACCGACAAGGGCCGTGCCATCATTCAGCAGGAGAAAGGCTGGGAGAAAACGCTGACGGGTATTCCAAAGGAAATATTCCAGCTCTGGACCGACTACCTGAAGCCGCGCGAGTATCGCATCAGCTACCAGGTGATCGAATATCCGGGGGGCGTGCCGGGCGACATCGCCATCACTATTGCCTGGGGAGACTGAGGGCATTTCGGACGGATATGGGTTGAACAATGGAACGGTGAGCATGTCAGCCGACGAGCCCGTGGAAGAAATGAAACGCAAGGACTACGAGAAAAAGCTGGGGAAGCTCCAGGTCGAGCTTTGTCATCTGCAGGAATGGGTGAAGGCCGAGAAGCTGAAGGTGATCATCATCTTCGAAGGCCGTGACGCCGCCGGCAAGGGCGGCACCATCAAGGCCTTGACCGAAAAGGTGAGCCCCCGGATATTCCGTGTCTGCGCTCTGCCCGCGCCGTCCGACCGGCAAAAATCCCAGTTGTTCCTGCAGCGCTATATCGAGCAATTCCCCGCCGGCGGCGAAATCGCAATCTTCGACCGTAGCTGGTACAATCGCGCCGGCGTTGAATATGTCATGGGCTTCTGCTCGCCTGCCGAACACAAGCGTTTCCTCGAGTTGTGCCCGTTGGTCGAGAAATTCGCCGTCGATGCGGGCATTATCCTTATAAAGCTGTGGCTCGAGGTCGGGATGGAGGAGCAGGAAGCCCGTTTCAAGGCACGCATCGCGGATCCTCTGCGGCAGTGGAAGCTAAGCCCGATGGACACCGGGTCGTTCGGGCGCTGGTACGACTACTCGCGAGCACGCGACATGATGTTCGAGGCAACCGACACGAAGCATGCGCCGTGGCGGCTGATCCGCTCCGACGACAAGCGCCGGGCACGGCTCAACGTTATCTCGCATATCCTCGAAACGATCCCGTACAAGAAGATCGCTCGAGAAAAGGTCACGCTGCCGAAGCGATCCAGCAAAGGCCGATACGACGATCAGGCCAGCCTGCGTCGGATGAAATTCGTCGAAGAACGGTACTGAAGCGAACCGGGCCGCGCAACTCCGCGGCCCCACCGCATCCCGCTTACTTCAACCCTTCAACCGTATCGTAACCCCACCGACGGCGGCAGACACTTCGGCGCCAACTCTTGGGACCGCTGAGCTGCAAGATCACGCCATTGGCGTTTTGCAGTTGCACACCTCCGGCTCCGGCGGCGACGGCACCTCCAGCTCCGATCACGGCATAGGAGCCTTCAATTGAAGCCGGCCCCTTCAGATTGAGTGCACGACCGACAAACTTGGTGGTGGAGGCGCCGATCGTGAAGCCGACGCTCATGCCCGACACGGTGAAGGGGTATCGCTTGCCGCGAAGGACCAGCACGCCCTCGCCGCCACCAACTCCGATGATGAAGCCGCCCTTGGTAAAGACGACCGCGACCTGGCCGACTTCCGCTCGAGATGGCGTGCTGATGCCAGCCACGCCCACGAGCAAGGCAACCAGGGCGACGCTTATGACAGATTTTTTCATGACGTTTTCCTCTAAAGAGACACGATGCGACGACCACCTATTGGGCTAGGAGCATGGCGAAATACCTAACTACGGTGAGCAGAATGGCGGACACGGCATAGGTGATGGCTCGTCGGATCGTGGCCCCCTGCCCGCCAACTCCTTTGATCCAAGTCAAGGGTCGCACGCTCTCGATACGAACTCGCCAAGCTGCGGCGAATGCTGCTCTTCGCAATGCAATAGGCGTGAGGGATATCTGGCCGCTGATTGTCAGCGGGGCTTCACGGTCCAGGCGGCCGTTGCTCGTGGAAACCGGATGGCTCCCTGGCATTGCTCTCGCCCAGCACGCTGTCGAGCGTCCGGAGCCACTGGCCACTGTCCGTCTTCTCCGCCAGCCCTTCCGCCCGTAGCAGGTCACGCAACTGCGCATGGGCACCGACGATGCACAACGCCACATGACGCGACGCCAGCTCATCATGGAGATCGAGCAGCATGCGCGCCCCGGCCAGATCGATGTAAGGGGATGCCGAGAGATCGCAGGCAACCAGCCTGACGTCAGATGATTTTCGGAGCGCCTTCAAGACCGTCTCCAGAATCGTCTCGGCATTGATGTAGAGCAGCGAGGCTTCGGGGCGAAATGCGATGACGCCGACCAGCGGTTCCACGCCCTCGTGCCTTGCGCTGTCGGAATAGCGGCCCGATCCCGGAAGTCGCCCGAGAAACGCTATGTTGGGCCGCGACGCTCGGCCAAGCAGCAGGAAGATGGACGCGAGGGCGGCAAGCAGCACACCTTGGAGGATCCCAAGCAGCAGCACGGACACGAGCGCGATCACCGCGGCATAGAAGTCGATGCGGCTTACCCTCCACATGCGAAGCAGCGCGCTGACGTCGACCAGCTTGTAAACGGCAACAAAGACGATGCCGGCCAACACTGCCTTGGGAAGATTGGTCAGCAACCCCGTGAAGAAAAGCAGGCAGAGCGCGAGGGCAAACGAGCAAAACACCAATGCCAGGGACGTGCGCGCTCCCGCCGTATCATTGACGGCGGACTGCGACAACCCGCCGGCCACGGGATAGCCATGGCCAAACGCAACTGCGAGGTTGGCAGCCCCCAGCCCCAGAAACTCCTGTCGCACATCGAGGTTATATCCATGCTTCGCTGCAAAACTCCGGGCCGCCGAAACACCTTCTATATAGGCCAGCAGCAGACATCCGGCCGCTATTGGAAATAACTCCTGGAATTCCAGCATCCCGAAAGTAGGCACCGCGAAAGCCGGCAATCCCTCCGGGATGTTCCCGGTGACGGGTACGCCGAGCGCCGGCAGTCCGAACAGGGTTGCCATGAGGATCGACAACGCCACCACGGCAAGTCCGACCGGCCTGCCCGATAGAAACCGTTCACCGACGAGCAAGAGCACGATCGCGGCAACGCCAATTGCCAATACGAGCAGATTGACGTCACCGACCTGACCTGCAAGCCGGATCGCCCGGTCGAAGAAGTTGTGGCCGCCACCAGCTACGCCGAACAGGTTTGGCAGCTGACTCATTATGATCGTGAGCCCGGCCCCCGCCTTGAAGCCGACGAGAATGCTGTCGCTGACCAGACGGACGAGAATGCTGAGCTTGAACAGCCAGGCAATCAGGCAAAGCACCGCCACCGCGAATGCCGAAAGGCTTGCGATCTGTGCGAAGCGTATCGCGTCCCCTCCGGCCAGCGCCCCGACGCTGCCGGCGATCATGAGCGAGATTGCGGAGGTCGGGCCGACCGCAAGCTGGCGGGACGACCCAAGAAGAGCATAGCCCAAGCCGCCAAGCATATACCCATAAATGCCGACCTGGGGCGGCAACCCGGCAAGGCCCGCATAGGCCAGTGACACCGGGATCGCATAGGCAGCGAGCGTCACGCCGGCGATCGCATCATGGCGCAACCAGGACGGCTTATATTCGGCAAGCCAGGTCAGAGAACTCATGTCAACGCAAGCTGTCGCCTCAGAGTCCGACACGGATTGATCTGGATCAAGCTTTCGACGAATTCCCCGGCATCAGGTTGATGCGCGATCGAACGGTGCGCCGGGGAAATGCGTCCATGGGCACTGTCAGCTGGATCATCTCCCGCTGCCTCGTTTGTTGAGTTTGCCCAGTCACCAGTCGATGGAGTCGTGACATGTGTCGGCAGCGCTTCCGGGGCCTTGTCGCTACGTTACTGCTGCTTTTCGCAAATCTGATCACGCCATCGCGTGCGGACGATCAGGCTGTATCGCGCCCTATCCAGGAAGAGATGTGGGCACTACCCCTGCCGCTTCCCATGTTCGCCTATCTGGTGCGGCCGGTCGGTGACGGACCGTTCCCGCTTGTGATCATGAACCATGGCGTTACGCTCGACCCAAGAGATCGTAGCTTCTTTCCGCTCGTAGAATTCCGCGACGCCGCCAAGTGGTTTGCCAAACGCGGCTATCTTGTCGTGGCTCCCGTCGGCACCGGATACGGCGCGTCGGCCATCGACATACCCGAGCATGGACTCTACGGCCCGTTTTTCTCGAAAGTCGGAAAGTGCAGCAATCCCAATTTCCGCTCTCCTGGCTTGGCGGTTGCGCAAGTCGATCTCTGGATCATCGACTACATGGCCGCCGAAAAGCGCATTATACCCACTGGCGTGATCGTAGTCGGGCAATCCGCCGGTGGATGGGCCTCGATCGCGCTTTCAAGCCTGAACCCGCCTCAAGTCAAGGCCATCATCATCTTCGCCGCCGGCCGCGGTGGCCGCGTCGATGGTCAGCCGAACAACAATTGCGCGCCACATAAGCTGGTGGAAGCGACCGCTGAGTTCGGCCGCACGTCGCGTGTGCCGATGCTGTGGATCTATATCGAGAACGACACCTTCTTTGGCCCTGCCCTGTCGAAACGCATGCACGAGGCCTTTACCGCCGCTGGCGGCAAGGCCGAATACCATTTGGTGCCGCCGTTCGGTAGCGATGGACATTTCTTTATTGGCTCTCCCGATGCCATACCGATCTGGTCGCCGCTCGTGACGAAGTTTCTCGACGAACAGGGATAGGTAACGACCCGAAGCTTGGAGGCGCAACCATGGCAGACCTGCATCGCACCGAACGCCGGCCAGCGCGCCATCATGCAAAGCTTTGCTTCGCTGCGCTTTTGTTGGCGACGGTTGCGAGCACTGCGTCCAACCAGCCAGCGGCTTCGCAACCTGCGGGCACCGACATTGCGCCCCGCGGGCAGCGAGAGGCAAAGGACATCGCTTACGGAGACTGGCGGAAACTCTGCTTCAAGCCAGGCGGCGCAAAGATGCATTGCCGGACCTCGATCACCGGCGCGTTTGCAACCGGTCAAATGGCGATTCGTCTGGATATCATCGAGCGTGAGGGCGATGACACTGCACGGCTGCAGGTATTCTCCCCGGTCGGCATGTACCTGCAGAAGCCGGTCAAGCTTACAGTCGACCAGGGGCAGCCCCATCTCGTGCCATATACCTGGTGCCTCACCAACGCCTGCATCGCGGGCGCCGTCGCAGACCCGAAGCTGGTGAAGGAGATGACTTCGGGGCAAATGCTGCGGCTGGAATTCGTCGATTCAAACCTTTTGTCGCTCACGACGTCGCTACCGCTCGGTCAGTTCGCGTCTATTCACAAGGGCGCGCCAGCACAGACGTTCGAACAGGACATCGATGAATGAGGCGAACGGTTGCGCTATAACATAGCTGCGGGCACTCCAACAGCGAACCAAAACACCCGCTAGTTGCCCGCATCGCGAGCAATCACGCCGAGCCGTACTGCACTCGAAACCAATCCCGCGAGCGAGTCAGCCTGCATCTTTTCCATCACCACGTGGCGATGCGCTTTCACCGTGCGCTCGGTCGTCCCTAGCTCTTCGGCAATCCTCTTGTTAATCATGCCACGCACCATCAAATAGAACACCTGTCGCTCACGCGGCGTCAGGCTCGCAACAAGAGCACGAAATGAATTGAGCTCGCGTCGTTGGCTGCGGGCCAGTTCGTAGTGAGCCATGGCGCGCTCGATCGCGTCGATCATTTGCTCTGACGGTATCGGCTTGGTCAGGAAATCCTCGGCCCCCGCCTTGATGGCCCGTACGGTCGTCGGGATGTCGGAATGTCCGGTGACGAACACGATCGGCAGGATCGATCCGAGTTCGATGAGGCGGTCTTGCAGTTCGAGGCCGCTCAGTCCCGGCATTTGCACGTCGAGCAGGATGCATCCCGGCCGTTCGACGCCCGGCTGGCGATCCAGCAGGTGTTGCGCCGATGAATAGGTTTCGACTTCATAGCCCGCATGTTTCAGGCGCCGTTCGATCGCGGTTCGAAACGACGCGTCGTCGTCCACCACGTGAACAAGGCCAGGCATTTCCCCCTCCTAGCCGTCAATCAGAACCGCCAAAAATCTCGTCACCAGCTCACTCAATCACTGGGAAGCAGCATCGCTTCCAGGCGCGCCGGGTTCAAGACTATTACCCCGGGTAGAACGTCTGGTTGAAGCAGGCTGACACCAAAATCCCGGCCATATGTCGGCTATCGGGCATAACACTGCCTTACAGGACCGCCCTACCGATATTTGCATCGTACGGCAGGTTGACCTTTGGGACAATGAACGTTGGGACAATAGCAAGAGATGCTGTTGTGGCCCAAGGATACTACTGGGAATTGAAAGGCGGCTGGCGCGGTGAAATCGTTTCGGGGGACTGACCTACATTCTCAGTAACCAGTACAGCTCAGTAACCAGTACAGGAGTTGGCCCATGTTTGTCCGCGTCACGGCCGATCCGGCAACCCGACCCAACACTCTCGGCGTACTCGGGATGGAGAGCAATTCAAATCCAATCGTCAATTTAAGCGAATTCAACTACAAAAAAGGGACCGAGATCTACGGCGAAAAGGAGCCGGCGGAGTACGTCTATCAGGTCAAAATTGGCGCCGTGCGAAGCTACAAACTGCTTTCGGACGGCCGTCGCCAGATCGGCGCGTTTCACTTGTCCGGCGATATTTTCGGACTCGAAAACGGAAGCGAGCATCGGTTTACGGCGGAAGCTATTGTCAACACCACGGTTCGCCTGATCAAGCGTCGCAGCCTCGAGATGGTGGCGGAGAGCGATGCCATGGTCTCGCGAAACCTGCTCAGCATGACCACGGACAATCTGCAGCACGCGGAAAACCACATGCTCCTGCTTGGCCGCAAGACTTCGCTGGAACGGGTCGCTGCCTTCCTGATCGAGATGGATCGACGGCTTACGGCGGCCGGCGTTATGCCGCTGCCGATGTCGCGGCGCGACATCGCCGACTATCTGGGCCTGACACTGGAAACCGTGTCTCGCGCGCTGTCGCGGCTGCATGAACTCGATATCATCGGATTCATTGGCAGCAATCAGCGCCAGATCATCCTTCTGGACCGGCGGCAGCTCGCTAGCCTCGATCTGCAGAACTGAACCCGGCAGCGCCGATCGCTGCGAAGCGCTCAAGCGTCTTGCGGAGCACCTCGAACAGAACGGCGGTTGACCAACCGAACATGAGGATGCCGTTCATTGCGGCCATCGGCCCGGTCAATCGCCACGCTTGCACAGGCGTGATATCTCCGTAACCGAGTGTGGTGTAATTTACGAAGCGGCAGAGGGGTCATCGACCGCCTCCCCCGGCCGGCCCTGCAACTGCCTTCAACTCTTTGGGGTAAAGGCGCCCGTCGCAGCCTTCATGGCAGACTCTCCCAGGCTCCTTGCATGGTCGGTCAGCGACCGCATCTGCTCCTGGAAAAATTCGGACTGGATCTTGGCTGCCTCCTGCATGTCCTTGGCTTGAATCAGTCTATCGCCAAGATCGAATGTCGCGGTGACATTGCGCTGCAAGTAGCCGCAGTACTGCTTCGCCTGGTCGGCAACCGGCAGCTGCGAGGAGCTCAGGCCCTTCTCGAGCAAGTCAAAATACTCTGCACTGGCCTTTCGAAGGCGCTCGTTGGCCTCGGCCAGCATTGAACGGATCTTGTCGGCGGAAGGGTTGGCGTCTGACATGGCTAACTCCTCGCACTGAGATTGGCAAGCTTTGGGCCGAAGCGCTCGAAGGCGTCGACATTACCATTCCCGCCGGGAATAGCGGAAGCCTTGACACAGATCAAAGGTGTGTTGATGGCCCTCGTCATCATCCCTGTCACTCCCGCCCTTTCATTGATCGACTGGAGTTTCAAACATGCGGGCCGTTTCCGTCGAAGAAGCCGTTGCGATGATCCCGGTCGGGGCGAGCATCATGGTTGGCGGATTCATGGGTGTCGGAACGCCGCAGCGCCTGCTTGACGAAATCGTCAGGCAGCATAAGAGCCGTCTTTCGCTGATCAGCAACGACGCTGCCGTCCCTGGGAAAGGCGTTGGCAAGCTGTTCGATGCGACACTCGTCTCGCGCCTGACCGCAAGCCACATCGGCCTCAATCCGAAGGCGCAGCAGCAGATGCTGGCCAATCAGATCGCCGTCGATCTCATACCCCAGGGGACCTTCGTCGAACGCATTCGCGCGGGTGGTTGCGGGCTCGGAGGCGTGCTCACGCCAACCGGCGTCGGCACCTCTGTGGCCGAAGGAAAGCGCCAGATCGAGGTAAACGGAACGACGTTTCTGCTCGAGACTGCACTGCGGGCGCAATTCGCCCTGATCCACGCCTTTCTGGCAGATTACCTCGGCAACCTCACCTACGCGCTGACCGCACGCAATTTCAACCCGGTCATGGCGATGGCGGCAGATACCGTGATCGTAACGGCGGAGCACATCGTGCCCGTGGGCGTCATCGGACCCGATCACGTCGTGACCCCGGCGCCGCTCGTCGATTACCTGATCACGAACGGGTGAATCATGGACGCACAGACAATCATCGCCCGGCGTGTCGCGCGGGAGCTCCATAGCGGCGATCTCGTAAATCTGGGGATCGGCATTCCAACGCTGGTTGCCAACTACGTTCCACCGGAACTCAAGGTGTTCTTTCAGTCGGAGAACGGATTGATCGGTACCGGACCGATACCGGAGCAAGGTATGGCTCATCCACTTCTGACGGATGCGGGCGGCCGCCCGATCAGCGCCCTGCCGGGCGCCAGCACCTTCGACAGCGCAATGTCGTTCGGGTTGATCCGCGGCGGCCATGTCGATGTGACGGTCCTTGGCGGCCTGCAGGTCGACGGGCATGGACATCTGGCCAACTGGATGATCCCCGGCAAGATGGTCCCTGGAATGGGCGGAGCGATGGATCTCGTCAGCGGCGCCAAGCGGGTTATCGTCGCCATGCAGCACGCCGCGAAAGGAAAATCGAAGATCGTCGCCAAATGCACCCTGCCGCTAACGTCGACAAGGGCGGTAAGTCTGGTCGTGACTGACATGGCCGTCATCGCTTTCCCCGAGGGTAGAGCGACCCTGCTGGAAACCGCGCCGGGTGTCAGCATCGCCGAGGTCGTGGCCGTAACGGATGCCGAACTCGTCATTCCCGACACCGTCCCCGAAATGAAAATCTGACCAGGTAACGAACATGCGGATCTTCAGCGACTTCAACGAGATCAGATCCGCCGTCGGCACCGAGATCGGCACAAGCGACTGGATCGAAGTCTCGCAGGAACGAATCAACCAGTTCGCGGAAGCGACCTGCGACGAGCAGTGGATCCATGTCGACCAGGAGCGTGCGAAGAAGGAGTTGCCAGGTGGCACCACCATCGCCCACGGACTGTTATCCCTCGCGCTCGCGCCGCTCTTCATTCGGTCGGTGATTGGGCTGAAGGGTCTGCGCAATACCCTGAACTACGGTGCGGACAGGATACGGTACCTGGCGCCGGTTCCGGCGGGTTCAAGGCTGCGCGGCCGCCTTACGGTTGCGGAAGCGGAGGACGTGCCGCCAGACGGCTTGCGCGTGAACTATCATCTCGTGATCGAGATCGAGGGTGGCAAGCGCCCCGCCTGCGTCGCGGAGTTGATCGCCCTGCACTATCGCTAGACGGTGCGTCGATCGTGCTCAATCGATGATATGATAGCCGCCGTCGACATAGAGGACGCCACCCGTGATGAGCTTGGCGCCGTCGAGCGCCAGAAATGCGGTAGCGTTGCCGACGTCGTCAATGCTGACGAGACTGCGCGACGGCGCCTTCGACTGCGCCTTGTCCATCAGTTCGTCGAATTCGGGGATTCCCGACGCCGCGCGCGTGGCGAGCGGCCCGGGCGAGATCGCGTGAACGCGGATGCCCTTCGGGCCCAGTTCCGCGGCAATGTAGCGAACGGCTGCTTCGAGCGCCGCCTTCGCCACGCCCATCACATTGTAGTTCTCCACCACCATCTGGCTGCCGTAATAGGTCATGGTGAACATGGTTCCACCATTCTTCATCAACGGTTCAGCCAGATGGGCCATTCGCATGAACGACCAGCACGAGACATCCATCGTCTTGAGGAAGCCGTCGCGACCGACGTCCACCACGCGTCCGTGGAGCGCCTCCTTCGGAGAGAAGGCGATCGAGTGCAGCAGGAAATCGAGCTGCCCCCATTCCTTCCGGATCCGTTCGAACACCTGCTCCGTCTGGCCCTCGACCATGACATCCATCGGCATGAAGAGCGGCGCCTCCAACGCCTGGGCAAGCGGCTCGACGTGTTTTCTGGCGCGGTCGTTCAGATAGGTGACGGCGAGATCAGCCCCGAGCGCACGAAAGGCTTTGGCGCATCCCCAGGCGATCGATTGGTCGTTGGCGATGCCGACGATCAGGCCTTTCTTGCCCTTCAGCGCGACCTTGGTATCCGGGAACACGGGAATCATGACGCCCTCTCATGTCTGTCGCTCAACGATGACGTGTTCAGCAGCAGCGACAATGTATGCTGCGCGATCATCAGCTCTTCGTCAGTCGGTATGACGTAGACCGGAATACGGCTGTCGGAACGGGATATCAGGCGCGCGTGGCGGGAATTCTCGGCCTCGTCGAGGCGTCACACCAAGCCACTTCAGTTGATCGGCGATGCGCGCCCGGATACGCACCGAGTTTTCGCCGATACCGGCTGTAAAGACGAAAGCGTCGAGCCCCTGCAACGCGGCCGCAAGCAGGCCGGCGTTGAGGCCGATCCGATAGACGAAATATTCGACCGCCAGTTTCGCCTTCGGATCCTCGCTAGCCTCCAGTTCACGCATATCGTTGCTGATGCCCGAGAGGCCCTTCAACCCGCAATCGCGATAGAGGAAGTTCTGCGCGTTGGACGGCGACATTCCCTTTTCAGAGATCAGATAGAGCACGACACCAGGATCGATTTGCCCCGGGCGCGTTCCCATAGGCAGCCCGTCGAGCGCGGTGAAGCCCATGGTGCTCTCGATACTGCGTCCTCCCTTCAGCGCGCACATGGAGGCTCCGCTACCGAGATGCGCGACAATCACCCGCCCCTTTGCGGTTTCGGGTGCGACTTGCAGCAAGGTCTTTGCGACATATTCGTATGAGAGACCGTGGAATCCGTAACGTCGCACGCCCTCGGCATGAAGCTGATACGGGATTGCATAATAGTCCGCGACCGCGTCATGCGTGCGGTGAAACGCGGTGTCGAAACAGGCCACCTGCGGAAGCGCTGGAAAATTGGCCAGAAGCGAGCGGATCGGGGCCAGGTTGTGGGGCTGATGAAGCGGGGCCAGCGAGACGAACCGCTCCAGCCGGGCTACGACGCCGTGGTCGATCAGCACCGGCCGATCATAGTCCGGACCGCCATGAACGACCCGATGACCGACGGCCATCGGGGTGATGCGAAGTTCGTCCCGCAGCCATCCGCCTGCGATACCCATCGCGGCCGGAACGTCCGGAACCGCTTCGATCGGATAGGCGCGGTCGGCCAGTGGATCACTGTCCGCGCCGCTCGCCCGCAGGCGAGGACGGCTGCCAATGCCGTCCATTTGGCCCTTGATCAACCGCTTTAGCTTCCCCTCTCCCTCCACTGAGAAGATCTGGAACTTGACGCTTGAGGAGCCGGCATTGACGACGAGGATCGTATCCATGGCGATCACGCGGCAACATTTGGAGCATGCTGGCGCCTTGCATTGGCATAGAGAGCCGCGACCGCGCAGGAAGCCATCCGCGCGCGCGCCGTGTCTGCGCGCGACGTCAGAATGACGGGCACCCGGGCGCCGAGCACGATGCCGGCACTATCCGCCTTGGCGAAGTAGGCGAGATTCTTCGCCAGCATGTTGCCGGCTTCGAGGTCGGGAACGAGCAGGATCTGCGCCCGGCCGGCAACCTCGGATTTGATTCCCTTGATCCGTGCCGCTTCCACATCGATCGCATTGTCGAAGGCAAGTGGCCCGTCGAGCACGCCGCCGGTGATCTGCCCGCGATCTGCCATCTTGCAGAGCGCCGCCGCCTCGATCGTAGATGGAATCTTGGAGGTAACGGTTTCGACTGCCGACAGGATCGCTACACGCGGTGACTTGCCGAAGCCGGCTTGCGTATAGAGATCAATCGCGTTCTGAATAATATCCCGCTTGGCATCGAGATCGGGAAAGATGTTGATGGCCGCGTCCGTTACAAAGAGGGTCTCGGCATAGGCCGGCACATCCATCACGAACACATGGCTGATCCGCCGCTCAGTCCGCAGGCCGCCCACCTTCGCCGTGACGCTGCGCATCAACTCGTCGGTGTGCAGGCTGCCCTTCATCAGCATCTCGCCCTTGGCGGCATGGATGAGCTCAACGCCCTTTGCAGCCGCGGCCTCGCTGTGCGGAACATCGACGATCTCGTAGCCGGAAATATCGAGGCCGTATTTGCTGGCCGTATCCCTGATTTTTCTTTCAGGCCCGACCAACACTGGCCGGATAATGCCCGCCGCCGCGCTGTCTACGGCGCCGCGTAGCGAGGTTTCATCGCAGGGATGCACGACAATGGTCGGCGCCGGCGGCACCGCCTTGGCCGCCGCGATCAGACGGTCATACTTGCTGGGAGAGCGCGCTTTTCCTGAATTCGGCGGGCATGGCTTTCATTGTGTCGCTCCGGATCTTTCCAATTGTGGCTACGATGCCTTCGCCTTCGGATCGAAAGGGGTGACCTTCGAAGCCTTATCCGAAAATTCGCCCGCATCGACGCCGAACAGTTCGGCAACCCGCTTCAGACGCTTCGCGACCTCACCCGATATTGCGGCGCTCGCGGACAGCACTTCGCGAATCGCCGCGAAAGCCGCCTGGCGTGCTTTGGCATTGTCGGGCAACAGCTTCGGTATCGCGGCCAGTGCTCCCTCCTGATCCAGCAGAAGCATGAAGAATTGTTCGCGGACCAGCATCTTGAACTCTGTCAGCGTTAGCCGCGCACCGGAGTCGCTACGGCGAACGTTGCGCAATGCTTCAAGGCTCCGCTCATCCACCATCCCCCTCGCCGACCCGACATACAGAAGGCCGCGAATGGCCGCTTCGCGAAGGCCGCCTTCGCTGATTTTGGATTTCAGCTCGGCTATCCGCCTCTGGAGCATTTCACGGTGCGCAGCAGACATCTCCTGCCGGCGCGATGGGGCCGATTGCGGATCGATTCCGACAGCCGCTTGCAACGCCGGCGAGCCGTAGACCGCAAGGAAGGTCGCCTCGCTGAGCGCCTCCTGCGAATCCCGCCAACTGTCCAGCGCATTGACGATTTGCTTGGAGACCTGCTCCTGAAAGGCAACGAAGGGATTGTCTGTCGAGACGTGCTTGCGATCCTCGCTCACCCGCTCCGCCAGCGACTTCACCATGGCCATGAACGGATTCTTGCTGCTGAAAGCTTCATACTGAAGCCGCAGCGGATGCAGGTTGCGCATCATCTCCGCCGCCTGAGGCTTCACCATGCCCTTGATCCAGGGCTGGAGGTACTTCTGGTAGGCCGCGAGATTGATTTCCGATACGCGCTTGGCGGCGGCAAAGCGCCGCTCATCCTCGGGCGAATTGCCACCCATGGCACGGATGTCATCGAGCGTCCGTGCCTCACAGCGCATTACCCACTGACCTTCGGCGAGATCGGCATTCGTCGTATCGGTGCCCTTGGCCTCGAAAGTTGCTTCGTAGAGGCCGGGCGGCAAGACATCGATCAGATCTATATTGCTGGAAAATTCAGCGTGCTCCTTTTTGGCAACCCCACCGGAAACGAAAATACCCAGATGTCCAACGCTTTCGTGAACCGTGTAGACGATCGTCTGGCCGTAGGCCCTGATTTCGTCGACGTCGGCGTAGAGATCGAGGATCCAGTCCAACGCCTGTTGCGGCGGGGTAACATTGTCCCCCTTGGAGCAGAACACCACGATCGGAGATCTGATGTTGCGCAAATCGACCGGCTGACCGTCGGACATCGTGATCCGACCGGCGGCGAGATTGTTGCCGACGAACAGTTCATCGACGATGAACTGGATTTCCTCGGCATTCAGATTGACGTGCCCGCCCCACCAGCGTTCGAATTCGAGGTATCGGTCGGCCTCGCTATCGACCTTTGAATAGACGTTGTACTGCTTGGTCCACAGCGTATTCGACGGATTCTGCCCCTCGAAATTTTGCACGAGCCAGGCGCCGTCGAATTTGCCGGCTCCGAGATCGCTCGTCAGCGCGGTTAGCCAGCTTCCTCCCAGCAGGCCACCCGCATAGCGCATCGGGTATTGGCCGTGCACGCCCGCCCAATAGGCAAGCGGCGCGCCGGCGACGATGATAGGCCCGAACAGTTCCGGTCGCAGCGACGCCAGGATCATGACGGCCCAGCCGGCCTGGCAGTTTCCGATTACGCAAGGCTTGCCGTCGGCCTCTGGATGGCGACTGATGACTTTCTCGATGAAGATGGCTTCGGCGCGTGCGATGCGCTCGATTGTTTGTCCAGGCATCGGTTCCGGCAGGAAGCCGATGAAATAGCAGGGATGGCCCGCCTTCATTGCAACGCCGATTTCGCTGTCTGCCTTGAATCCGCCGATCCCCGGACCATGACCTGCGCGCGGGTCGATCACGATGAACGGGCGCCGGTTGAGATCAATTTCGACGTCTTTGGGTGGAATGATGCGCACCAGCGCATAATTGACTGGTTCATCCAGCTTGCGGCCATCGACGATCAATTCGGCGGCATATTGCAGAACATGCGGTGCCGTTTCCGCGATGTGTTCCCGATACTGATCGCCGCGTCGACGCAAGACGTCCAGAAACAGGACGCTGCGCTGGCTCGCATCCATCATGTACTCTACGGCCGAAGCGACAAGCCCTGACATCGGGCCGCCTGGCAGCTTTAAGTTTTCCATCGGCATGTTTCGACCTCATTTGTCGCGAAGTTCACTCAACGATCCTCGCGGCACCGAACGTTGATCTAGGTCAACGTTCGATAGTTGGTTCGGCAATGTCGCGTCGGCACGATCGGTGCGTATCCAGGCCACCGTCAATTCCCAGGCCAGGGAGAGAATGATCGGCCCGATAAAGAGACCGACAATTCCGTGCGCGAGCGTTCCTCCAATCACCCCGATGAGGATGACGAGTGTGGGCGTCGTCAGGCCGCGCCCCATGACGAGCGGTTTCAGGACGTTGTCGAGTATGCCGACGACGACCAGGAACAGCGTCAGCAGGAGCGCGGTGGTGAAATCCTTGTCTATCCAGATCCAGATGATCACCGGAAACAGGACAATTGCCGCGCCGATCTGCACGATTGCCAGGATCATAACCACGAAGGCCAGCAGACCGGCGCCGGGAATGCCTGCCAACTTGAAGCCGATGCCGGCCAGCAGGGACTGGATGATTGCGACGCCGATGACGCCCTGGGATACCGCGCGTATGGTCATACCCGCCAGTTCCAGAAAATGTTCGCTCTGTTCGGGCACGATGCGAGAGAGAAAGCCCCTGCCCGCCGCCACCAGCTGCGAGCCGTAGGGAAAGAGAAAGCCAGCCAGCGCCACAGACAGGAGAAACTTGAGCGTTCCCACGCCGGCATTGCCCGCGAGGCCGAGCATGGTGCCAGCCAACGGTTTCAGATGGGGAGCCACCTCGCGCAAGGCCGCTCGAATGTTGTTGGACGCCTGGTTCCAGAGCTCGAAAAGCTGCGGACCGATGAGCGGCCAATTCTTGACGCCGTCCGGCGGAGATGGAACCACCAGGTTACCAGCACTCAGATTTGCGGCGAGATCCTTCACCCCTTCCACGGCACTCAAGCCAAGCCAGGTCGCCGGCCCGATGACGATGCCGAGATTGATGACGGTGAGAATTGCCGCTGCGAGCCTCGGGCGACCGCCGAGAAGCCTGGAAAGGAGATTGAAGACAGGATAGAGCGCGACGGCGAGGACGATGCTCCAGGCCAGGATCGGCACAAAGGGACGGATCAGAACGAACGTCCAGTAGATCAGGAAAGCAAGCAATCCGAGCCGGATCGCAAGCTGGATGAGGTCCTCTCCGGACCGGAACTGGCGAGCGGTTTTCAAGGACGCGCCTTCACCTGGGGATGCGGTCGTCAAGCTACCGGCCGCTTTTCGCGCTGAAGTCTTGATCCAGATCAAACGACCGCAATCCGGACTCAAGCTTCATCGGCGGACGCCGATCGAGACGGCTTCCCTGGTATGTCAGCACGAGGCCCAATGTCTGAGGCGATCAACTACACCGCACGCGAGCTTCTGCGCGACGGCAGCCAAGTCGAAATCCGCGCTCTCCAGCGGGAGGATGAAGCCGACATGCTCGCTGCGGTCGAAAGGACCAGCGCGCAATCACTGCAGCGCCGTTTCTTCGTCATGAAGCGCCACTTCTCGGAGAAGGAGCGCGCCTTCTTCATGGACGTCGATTTCAAGAATCATGTCGCGATTGTCGCGCTCGCAGAGGAAGCCGGCCGCAAGGTGATCGCTGGAGGCGGCAGGTACATTGTCTTCGAGCCCGGGCGGGCCGAGATGGCATTTGTCGTCGTCGATGCCTGGCAAGGACGAGGCGTCGGCTCGATCCTGATGCGTCATCTCGTTAAGTTCGCGAGCGATGCCGGGCTGCAGGAATTAACGGCTGAGGTTCTGCCCGAGAACGCCGCGATGAGAAAAGTATTCGAGAAAGTTCGGCTTCAGGCCCGCCGCGCACCGAGACCCGCAGACACTCCATCTGGTGCTGAAGCTTGGTTAGAAACGCGCTTCCAGCAAGACATTGATCGCCCCGTCCGGACCTGAACCTGCGCGGGACGTTTGGAACGCGCTGCGGTGTCGAGAGGTCGCGGAAGACATGGCTCGTCCGGCCCGCCGGTTCTGGCTTACCTCAAGCCCAAGGGCGAGCGCCGGTAACCACTATTCCGGGCCTCATTTCTGCATACGAAACTTCCGGTATATCCCGACGCGTAGCGCCTCTGACCTTTCAGGTAGTAGCGCCCTCTTCCAAAATCGAGCCAGACGATCGTGTCCCCGGGACAATGGCGTTGCGCCTGGGCTTCATAGCGGAACGGCGTAAGGCTCTGCGCTATCGCGCTATCAGACGCGCACGAAAAAATGGCCAGAAACGTCGTGGAGCAGCCGTAGAAGCCCAGTCGCATGTTGCGCCTATTTCGTTGCCCGCAAACCGGTACACGGCGGCGCTCATTCTTCCAGGATCGAGCACTCCCTGATGCTTTCACCAGCATGTACTCTCCAGCACGCAGCGCAGTGATGGCGATGATCAACTCGGTCAAGTTTCCAAGCGCTGCATTCAACAACCCACCGACTGCGTCATCCGTCTTTTCGGAGACGGCTTCGGTTGCATGACTAAGAAGGGCAGCAAGCGGAACGATTGCGAGAACTGCGAGCACAAACAGGAGCGTATGGGCGGTTGGCACAACTCTGGCTGCGATCAGCACGGTCGGCACAAATATCGGCATCCACAGCAACGGAGTCTCTCGGATCTCCCTTAGCAGAGGGTTCATGGTATTGGCCGCTCCTCGGAATAGGGCCGTCCGATTGCCTTCCGGATCCTCTCCCGCTGGGTGATCCGTGCGGGCGTTGGGCGTAAGACAAATCGTCGCTGCACATTCTTGTTGATCTAGATCAACGGACGCCTGCGCAGTATCTGAAGCACTGGAAGCAAGCTTCGCAATCGCCCAGAATAGTTTCAGGCCGTCGCGTCATTTCTGACGCTAGCCGGCGTCCCTACGAGGTTGCTATGGGGCCGAACGCGTCTCGCTTGGATACGAGGTTTGCCATGGCCGAAACACCGAAACTCTCTGTCGAGAAAGCACTGGAAAAACTGCGCGCCGCCGATGCGACGAAATCCAAGAACGCGCGACGCACTGAGGAAATGGAAGCGCTTGATGACGAGATAAAGCGCATGCGGGCGCAAAGACTTCGCCTGGACCGGCACCAGCGACGTTCGACCAAGAATGATTGAAATCGCCATTGATTTGCACTGACGTGCCCACCGTTCCTCAATTAGCCGCTCGTTTGAACGCCGTGCAATTTCCGCTGGAGCCCGGTGCTTCTTCTGAACGATGTGACCGCCTCGATTGGCACGGCATTGCGCCGACGATCTTCGTGGTTTGGTTCGGTAAATTTGTCGCGGCTGAACACGGCTGAAATCGCCGTTGTACTGCGGCGGAAAGTGACGGGCACCTGATGCCTGTCGAAGGAAAATCCCGTCGCCGGTCCCGCGGCCGATAGCCGCTACACTGGCTTGGGGTCATTCCGGTCCAGCGCTTGCAGGCGTGCGTGAACGCGCTAATCTCAGGGTAGCCAAGGAGAGCCATTGCATTCTCCACGCTTGAGCGCGGCATGGTACGCTGCGGTCCCCGTCGCTTAACACCACGGTAGGAACGAACGGCAATTGAGCGGCCGCCGCCACCGCTGTTCGACGGCGCGTAGATTTGCCCACGCCGCGCGGGGCCCCGCCGGTGCGCTAAATCTGGAAACCGGTACATGGCCGGCCGGAGACACCGCAGCGCATGGGCGCGCCCGGCGGACGGGACCTGAAAAATTTCTGAAAAATTCCCGGGCAAAAATATGAACCAATGGGGAGAGTGAGGGAGAGAAAAAAAGACCGGCGGCCGAGTAGGTCCCCCTGGGGGGAGTACAGGGTCCGTTACAGTTTCCCGCCCTGCGCGCGTTCGGCTAGCAGCGGCGCGCGCGATGCGAAACATCGAGATCGGCGGCGAGTCGGCGACGCGACTAGGGCGGCGACCGCGACCTATCCGGGGAGCCGACGAGGTCGGGCGCGGCGTGCCGTCCCGCCCGGCGGCAAGGGCGTGCCCATGATATTCAATCATGAGGCGTACGTCAGAATACCCTTAGATATCCATCTATTGCGGCGAGCGATCACGCCGTGTGGGCAACGACCCGGAGGGCGTGGCCTTCGAATACGAGGTGCGAAATTCCTTGATGACGAGCCGAGAGGCTCACGACCGGTTTCAGCAAGAGGTGAGCCATATTCTCGATGATCTGAAGCGAAACCCATGACCGGGTATTTCTTGGGCTTTAGAGACTCGCTGATGAGTCCTTGCAGCGAAGCTAGGTGTGTACCGGCCAGCCAGCAAAACGCATGGGTGACTCGCGCTGAGTCACTGAGAAGGTTGCGCATGAACAACAGAGGTGAGCGTGTGACTAGAAATCGCATGTCCATGTCTTGCCGTCCGGGTTCGCCCCGACCCAGGTGCGCCCATTGCTTTGATAACACCGCTTTCCGGCAATTGAACAGTCTGTTCCCGTCTTCCCTGCGTTGCGGCTCTCGTCGCAGTATCGTTGCATGCTTTCGCAGTCGGGTTTCATGCACTTGCCGATGTGCTGTTGTGCAAGGGTTGGGGCAGCAGTGGACGCGAGAGCAACGAGAACAGTCGAGATACAAAGACTTCTTCATTGAAATCCTCCCTAGGTCCGAATCGCCGCCCGCCAGTGCCACCCATTGTCACACGACCATACCTTCTGCAGCCGGATTATTTGCATTGTCCATTGGAAGCAACATGACAGATCAGCCCACGCTCTCGGACCGCTTGGCCAAAGCAATGACTCGCGTGGCAGAGGCCGAGCATCATATCAGCATCAGGCAGCCCATGTAGCGGAGATGCAGCGAACCGGGCAAGACGCCCGGCGTTCCAGGGTCCTTGCCAGCATTGGATACTTGACATCAGTCCGGTCGGAAACGCTGGCCCGCTCTTCTTGGGCCTCGACCTCGCATTCGATCAGTTGAACGGTGCGGACAAGATCAGCCAGTATGACCATCGACGCCCTTGAACAGCGTCTCGCCGAGCGAGCGCCGGACGAGCAAGCAACCGGCTTAGCGCAACGCAAAAGACGTCGCTGGCCCGCCGGCGTGAACCGGCGGGCTGCTTTCTCAGGCCGATAGGTCCTGGCAATCCCGGACGAGGCTCACGATCTGCGCCGCCTTAGCCGGCTCTGGCTCAATCAGGAATTCCCTCACAAGCCGCTCAGCAGCCCGCAGAACGAGCAGCGCCTCCTGAGGGTCATTGGGCAGGCTACAGGCGATTTGTATGGCGTGCAGCCGATGTTCGATCTGTTCCGTCATGCCGTCACCGGCACTAGCTCGGGCAGGATCTCGACCAGACTGGCAATCAGGAAGTAGTGCCAACTGTGGTTCTTGCCATCTTCCTGGTCCACGAAATCAGGCCAAGCTTCCGGGTCTTTAGCCTCTACGCCCGCCACATATTCGAGCAACGCCACGGCGCCAGCGAGCGGATGGTATCGAACGACACCAGCGCCATCGCCGCCGCTTCATGCTCGATACCGGTGCGGCAAGCGGTTTCGAAATGGGCAATCCATCGCGGATCGTCGCCCGCAACCTGCCAATCGGGCGCGCCGTACAACGCACCAACGATGTTGGATTTGCGCCGCTCAGACGGGACGGCGGCCTCTATTTCATCCTCGCCCATGCTGTCCATCCAGTCACGATAGGCGCGGCGGGCCGTTCGATGGCCGCCAGGATCGGATCGGGGACTCCCTCAGAGGTCCCGGCAGATACGGGCAGCGGGAAGCGCCATCCCGAGAGCGGCACCACCAGCGGCCACGCCAGCGGCTTGGGCGAGAAAATGCCGCCGCGACGGGGCAGTTATGATAGTAGTAGAAACAGCTTGAGCCATGTTCTTAAACCCTTCGTGGCTTGAGTTAGGGCCGGCACGGAGGTTACCGCTTCCGTCCGGTCTGCCTTTCTGATATCAGTTAGACATGAAGAAGTCAATCGTTTCTGATATCAGAAAGAAGCGCATCGGCCGTCCGCCAGTGAACGCCGTGCCGGTACTGGTGCGCATACCCCCTGCGGAGATCGAACCAATCGACGTTTGGATCAAAGAGCAGCACAAACCAAAACCGTCCCGCCCCGAAGCCATCCGCCGGCTGGTCGAGCTCGGGCTCACGCTCAAGACGCCAGGGCGCCCCGCCAGCAAAATCGGCCGAACGTTACGCGCTCAGGAACTCGCCACAAAGGCGATCGAAAAGATTATCGATCCCGCTGCGCCGCCGGAAGAGAATGCGCAGCGCCGAAGACGGCTTACCAAGGGGCCGATAGAGTTTCGCGAAGCTCGCGTGGATCAGCCAAAGGTGAAGACGAAATGAAGTTCGACAGCACAACGAGGGCGACATGATTTCTGTTTTGATCGGGGTTTTAATTATCGTCGTCGTCGGCGCAATCTGCTTTTGGGCGATCGACAAGTTCGCCACCGACAGCCGACTAGCAAATCTGCTTAAGTTGCTCGTGGTGCTCGTTTGCCTCGGCGCAATTGTGCAACGAGTGCTGCCGCTAACATATTAGCCAATGCCTCCGGCAGGTCGAGCTGGAGTTGAGGGCGAAGAAATGACCGGTAAAAAGTCGGATGAAGTTCTCAACATGAGCCAGCGAACGGTCTTGCAATATCTAAGCTTGACCGACTGGAAGTTAGTCAATCGCCTTCCTATTCCGGCGGGGGAATTGATACTGAGCCGGTTAGCTCATCATGGTTGGATCGAGATCCGAGGCGAGAAGCAACATACGGAAGTGCGACTCACCACGGCGGGGCTCGAGGCGATGCGGTCGCCGATTGGAAAGCCATCCGCCGGATTGTAGAGCTGGGGCTGAAGGCGAAGTCCAAAAGCTAATTTACCCCTTTCGGGGCGCCTCGGCGCGTCGTTATTTCTGCCGGCCCGTCGATGCCATCATGTTGACGTCCCAATAGCCGGTACCGACGTCCGTAGAGAGCCTATCTAACAGCGTAGCGTTGCCGTCCTCGGACAGGCTGGCATCAAGAGAAGCCGGACCGTACTTGCTGAATTGACGAAATTGCGCAGTGACATACTCACGAACCCGCCGCCGTATGTCGGTTGGTCGCAACTTGCCTTCAACAACTGCCAGGGCCATGGCTCCGATCACGTCATCTGAGTGAAACGACGAATTACTCTACGAACAATTTGTCGAACATTCTGTCGTCGTACTCCGTAACTTTTAGCGCCCCTGTTGGGCCCGTCACCCTCGAGTTCCGCGATACAAGCTCGAACACGATCAATGCTGATGGGTTGCTGGACAACATCAGCATCGCCGCCGTCCCCGAGCCCTCCACCTGGGCCATGATGATCCTCGGCTTTGCAGGTGTTGGCTATATGACCTATTGGCGGAAGCGCCAAGCGGCGGCTCTCACATAAGCAGCGATCAGCTTCTTGTGGAAGGCCGCCTCCGGGCGGCTTTTCTTTTGCTAAGTTTTCATTGCGTCGCGAGTTGAGTCGTTCCCTGGGGACTGGGCATGAAGGACCGAGAACTGGAGAAGATGCAGCTTGATGACCTCTGGGATCTGCATCAGAGGATCATTGACGTCCTGGATCGAAAATTAGAGAGCGAGAAGCGCAAGCTTCAAGACCAACTTGATGAGCTTGGTCGCAAGTTCGGCGGATCTCCTAAAGACATCCCGCAACGGCGGCCCTACCCCAAGGTGGAGCCGAAGTTTCGAAACCCGAGCAACCCGTCAGAGACTTGGTCGGGTCGGGGCAAAACCCCGCACTGGGTAGCCGAACTGATTGCAGCTGGAAGAAGCCTCGACGACTTCAGGATCCAATAGCTCCTGGTTAAGACCTAGGGCGAGCCTATCCAGACTCTCCATTGCCGTGAATTAGGAAAAGCCGAGGCGAGCAGGCAAGTCGGTTCAATTATGCGATTGGGCTACGCTTCCACCGCTCTCGCGCGCGTTGCTGGCGACCTGTGGCAAGGCAAGGCTGAAAGCATCGACCAGCCGGCGTCGCCAGGGTTGCGTCAGCATCGATAGCTTGCCTTCGAGCAGGGCCGCCTTTTCCCGGGCGCCCGCGCTCTCCGAGGTGGTCTTGAGCAATTCGGCCAGCAGCTTGTTCGTGCGTTCGCATTCTCTCTCAAAGTCGGCCCGATGGCCATTGGCCATGGCCTTCGTCTCGATCAGTTCGGCCTGCAAGGTCTCGATTTTCTGCTTCAGGGCGGTGACCACCTGGTGACCGGCCTGGGCTTGCGGCTGACGGGAGATCGGGGAATGGCTGATTTCGGTGAGGTCGACATGGACAAGCGTCTTGCTGTCGTTGGAGCGGGAACGCGGCCATCGATGTCGTTTTGCCAGAGCCCGGGCAGCCTCCGCGGAAATTTTGAGCCTGTCGCCCAGTGCGGCATATGTCAGCATCTCGACGGGCATGATATTCCCTCCCGTTTAACCGGACGGTCACCACCCGGACACAGCGGATGGTATCGACTTATGGTTAAGCGTTGGTTTACTGCGAGCAGGCGCCCTGTTCCGGCAGCCTCGCCATGACAACCCGTCCAGCCCGAAAGACATGGGCGACGGGTCGCACCTCAGACACGCGTGACAACCTCGTGCCAGCGCTACTCGCGCGGCAACGATCCGCGTTGAACCAGAACCACCCTATCTTCTGCGACGGCGCATTCCGAGCAGGTCGAGGCCCCAGAAGGCAATGAGAATCAGGGCGCACGTGGCCAAAGCCAGCAACACGACAATTGCTTCCAGCATCGACTCACTCCGCTGGTGTCACCAAAGCATGCGCGCCGGTCGCGCCATTGTCATTCAGTTCCGGCCAATGTCCGGACGAAACCATTTTCCGGAGCCGACGAAAACGTCCTGAAACAAAGGGCTGCGTAACTCGTTGTTAACAAAACAGGGATGGCGAGCATGCAATTCATCTTCGATCTCATTTGGAACCAGTCGCGCAGCAGATTCCTCGCCACAATTCATGAGCGGGAGGCCGGGCAATGATCGAGCTCTCAGCAGCTATCCTCGCCCTGGTCAGCGTGGGCATCTTCGCCGCCCATGCGCTGGATGCCTACCGCACCGGCTAGGCTCGCAGCAGCACCAAAATTCGCCTCGACGGCCGCAGGCGTTGCCTCAGCGGCGCTCGTCAGACGCTGGCGGCCTGTGGTCGTTCTCGGTCCAAGTCCGTGGACTCGGATCGGTGGCCCGCGATCGCGCCTTTAGCGGTAGTCCCAATTGGTGAGCCTTGAAGGTCACCCCTCCCACGGTTCGATCCATTTTTTCGGCAATCGCTTGAGCTGAATACGTTTGAGCGAGAGTCTCGAGCTCTCTGATATCCTCGGCACTCCAGCGCTTGGCCATGTCATCGCTTCCCTATTCCCGGGCTTAAATCGGGAAAATGCGGAAAGTTCCCTTGAGCGCCCCGCCCCGCACAACTTAACCGTAATTATGCCGATTGACCCCGGTTCTCTTGCCTGAAATTATGGATCTCATTAAATACCTCTATTAGCTTAATTAAACGCGCCGGGACGTTTGCGGATAAGAAAATAATCCGTAAGACACCATCATCGTAAGCCCCGGATCAGGGGACCATCGCCTTCCGAAGGGTCCTTTGGCGGTGACTTTCAAATCTTGGAGCGATGCCTCATGCATACGCGATCCAAAAGATATCTCCGGCGTCACCGCGCACGGTTGAGGGCGCAACGTCGCGCGTCATTGAAGCCGTTCCAGTGTGAAGACCGCCTGGCCCAGCAGATTGCCGTCGGCATGAAGAAACGCTGGCCCGAGATGTCAGGCTATTCGCGCGCGCACGACCCGGGCTCGAACCGCGCCCTGCCCTGACGCGGCCGCCTGCGATCCGCAGCCGGATCGAGATCGTTGGCGCATTAATTAAATGAAATGAACGCAGCCGGCCTCGCCCGATTTCGTCCATCGGAGCACAGTTTAAATAATTAAATTGGGTGGCATGTTGATTTCAAATTCAAGCGCCGTTGTTTGCGTGCGCAATCGTTGCGGAACTTGACGGCATTTCCGCCGCCTCGCCAGGCCTGATCCTCGACAGGCCCGCCCCTCTCAATCACAGGCCGCCTCCGGGCGGCCTTTTGTTTTCACGCCTCGGGCTGGCCAACCTCGGCTACGCTGAATGCGCGGTGATGGCCCGTTCAGCCGCCATTGCGTGATGGTCTCCTCGCTGGGTCGCATATTCGCGGCCGCAGGAACGTCACTCTTGAAGGGCGTCCTAATTTCGCAAGCCGGCCTTCCCGAGCGCACACACAGCCTCGATATGGAAGCGTACAATCCGCCGCCGCCATTTCTGGAGCGGAGATCGGCCGCAGGGAGATTCCGTGTTCGCCGGAGGAACCGATAGATGTTTGCCAGCATTGCCGGCGTAGCCCTCGCGCTACAATTGGGAGTACCTGCCCATCCGCTGAACGAAGGCATCCCCTTGGCCCAGGACATCTTGGCCCAGGAAATCCGCTACCGCCGTCACGGCCATCCGCCGCCATGCGGCCACGGCTACGATCTCGATGAGCGGGACGGCAAGTGCTACCGCAACGGGATGGTGCCGCCGCAGTTTCAATCGGGCCGGTATTATCCCCTGGAGTACGGCGGCGGCCGGCGGCCGGTACCATGCGGTCACGGCGCCGACCGCGATATTCGCGACGGGCTCTGCTATCCGAACGGGGCGGTGCCACGGCAGTATCAGGAAGGCCGCCCGGGCTATCACTACCGACGAAACGGCTACTACGAAATGCGATAGCGCGGCGACGCGGAACATCTGTTCGCCGAGCCGCTTCTGTTCGTGGCGGCCGGTGCAGAGATTTGATTTCCGATAGTTGAAATGCGTTCATCGGGTATTCAGGGCGTGTTTTGCAATATTTGTATGGACGCAACAGCGGCGCCTCGATCGTGATCGGGCGACAGGTAAGCGTGTCGTGGAAACGCCGGCAGCTTCTGGCGTGATCGGAGAAGGACCATGATCGTCAGCATTGCCGCTGCAGCACTGGCCGTTCAGCTGAGCATGATGCCTGGAAGCGCTGTTGCACCTGTCTTGCCTCAAGCCGTGCAATACCATGTACCCGCCCGTCCGCCGCCATGCGGCCATGGCTGGGATCTGAGCGCGCGCGATGGCCTCTGCTATCCGAACGGCTATCTGCCGCCGCAGGACCAGGCAGCACGGCAATATCCGCGTTACTATCGCGGCGGCCGCTATCCCGTGCCGTGTGGGCATGGCGCCGACCTCGATAGTCAGGGACGGCCAATGTTACCCGAACGGAATGGTGCCGCCGCAGTATCAGCAGGGCCGTCAACGGTATTACGGCGAACGGTACGACCAACGCCCGCCGCGGGGTCGGTACTATTATCAGGACTAAGGCTTCCGGCCGGCTGGGTTTGCCCCACCCAATGTGCGCCTGCCGGAGCGCTACGGCCGGCGCAGTTCTGCGACAGCCTCGGCAACCACCGCGATGAGCGAAGCCATGGTGTACGGCTTCGGCAGCCATCCGAGCGGGGCATAAGGTTCGGCGCGTCCGCGCGTGTGCGCATCGTCATGCGCGGTCGCAAAGATGCAGCGAATGGCGAAGTCCTGGTACAATTGCCGTGCGGCGTCGATGCCATCGCGGGTGCTGGCGAGACGAATGTCCATCACGGCGAGCGCCGGTTGCGCCTCGCCGGCCAGCGTGACGGCTTCCTCGGCGGTCGTGGCCGGGCCGACCACCTCAAAGCCGGCCGCCGTCAGCGCGATTTCGGTTTGCATGGCGATCAGAAAATCATCCTCGACGACGAGAACGCGCGGCGGGCCCTGCTTGCCTTCCATCCGTCGCGTCTCTTCGGCGGGCGGCGGCGAATTCCGGTCCGGCCCCGACGGCGACGCAAAATGCCCTGCGCGCTGCTCCGGCGTCATCGATACGCCTAGATTTTCGCAGCGGGGAAATCGAGGCACGCCCGCGACGGATTTTTCGTGACAGAAAGCGTTCCGTGCAGCTGGCGTGCGAGGCCGAGCACGAGCTGGAGTCCGGACGAGGTCTTGCGTACCTCCTCCAGGTCGAACCCCTCCCCGTCATCCTCGACGCAGAGCGCCAGCCGTCCGTCCTGATCGGTCAAGCTGACCCGGACGCCCTGCCTCGCATGATCCTTGATGCCGTGCTTCACGGCGTTTGTCAGAAGCTCGTTCAATATCAGGGCGAGCGGCATCGCGATGTCGTTCGAAAGCACGCCGCGCGCAACGCCGCATTCAATTCGCGCATCCGGCGGCAGCAATTGCCGGATGGTTTCGCAGACCGCCGGCAGGAATTCTGCCGCCGCGAAGCGGCTTGCGTCGCTGCGGCCGTACAGCACGCGCTGCGCCGCCGCCATGGCCGCGATCCGCGCGCTGGCTTCGTTCAGGACTTTCCGCGCCTCCTCGCTGTGCGCGGTCCTTGCCGCGGAGAACAGCAGCGACTGCAGCATCTGCATGTTGTTCTTGGTACGATGATTGAGTTCATCGAGCAGAAGCCGCTGCTGGCTTTCGGCCTGCCGCCGCTCGCTGATATCCACCAGCATGTTGATGGCGCCGGTGACCCTGCCGGAAGAGTCCCGCAGCGGCGTCGGGAATGGAATGAAGGGCACCCGCGTCCCATCCGGCCGCTCGGCGACCGCTTCGGCGCCGCGGACGGCTCGCCCTTCCTTGAGCGCAACCGCCATCGGGCACTGGTCGTGCGGAAGCGGCGTGCCGTCAGGAAGGAACAGTTTCCACGTGACACACCATTCGTCGCTGCCGAGCGCCGGCGTCCGGCCCGAGAATTCGACCGCCGCCTGGTTGAAATACGTAATTTTCCCCTGCGCGTCGGTCGTATAAATCGCGGCGGGAATCGCCGCGAGCAGTTCCGTGAGACGCTGCTCGCTCTCCCGGAGCCTGCGTTCGGCTTCCTTGCGACCGGTGATGTCGCGGGCGATCTTCGATGCCCCGACGATGCGTCCCGCTCCGTCGCGCACGGGCGAGACGGTCAGCGAAATGTCCAAAAGACTGCCGTCCTTCCGCCGGCGAATGGTTTCATAATGGTGCATGCGCTCGCCGCGCCGTATGCGCGCGAGAATTCCGGGCTCCTCGTCTTCGCGTCCTGGCGGAAAAAGGATGGTCACGGGCTTGCCGAGGGCCTCAGCGGCGCTATAGCCGAACAGCCGCTCGGCACCCGAATTCCAGGTCCGGATGATCCCGTCCAGATCCTTGCTGATGATCGCATCGTCGGAGGATTCCACGATCGAGACGAGTTGCTGCGCACGCTCTTCGGCGGCGCTGCGCGCCTCCTCCGCCCTCAGTCTCGCGATGCCGAAGCCGAGTTGCCGCGCAAGCGTCAGCGCGACGTCGACCTCCGGTTCGCTGAAGTGGTGCGGCCTTTCGTAATAGGCCATGAATTTTCCGGCGAGCCGGCCGCTTATCAGGATCGGAATGAAAACAACGGCTGTAATATGCTCTCGGGCAATCGTTTCCTTGAGCGCGACGGAAAGGTCGGACAGGCCAATGTCCTCGAAGGAGACCGGACGCGGATTTCTGTCGTCCCTGTCCCATGGCGAATGGCCTTCGACGGCCTTCCGGTACCCGTCCGACAGGCCCCGCCATCCGACGAAACGCATCACGTCGCTGTCATCAAACAGCAGAATGGAGGCGCGCTTGCAGGCCAGTGCGGCGAGGATGGCGTCCAGGCCGGCGTCGTAAACGTCTGGAAGCGAAGTGGCGTATTGGAGCTTTTCGGAGAACCGGAACAGTGCCGCCTGCTCTTCGCTGCGGCGTGCCAGCGCCTGTTCGGTCTCCTTGCGGGCGTTGATGTTATGCTGAACGCGCACCGCGTAAAGGAAATTTCCCGACGCATCGCGAACGCTTGAGGACGTCACCTCCGCCCAGAAGTATGAGCCGTCCTTGCGGGCGATACGCTTTTCAAGGGTGTAGCGATCGATTTCGCCGGCGATCTGCCGCCTGAACTGCGCAAGATCCTGCGCGACGTCCTGTGGCTCGGTCTGGTCAAAGATGGAGCGGCCGAGCAGGTCGGCCGCTTCATGTCCCGTCAGCTCACAGACCTTCTGGTTGACGCGCAGGATGCGCCCGGCCTGATCGATCTCGGCGATGCCCACGCCGACATGTTCGTAGGTGACGGCCAGCCTCTCTTCGCGCGCGCGCAGCCATTCTTCGTAAGGCGCTCGATCGATGTCCGGGGCGGCGGATGGGCCTGGCGGGGAGAGAGTCTTGGCCGTCCGTTGCTGGATGTTCATTCCCGCCATCCCTGCCCCAAGGGCAATTTTTGTGTCACACGATACTCGGAATCAGCAGGCATGGCCGCTGGGCTCAACTTGCAATAAGTTCGGCAAGAGAAAATTGTTCCTCGCGGTGGCCGGACACCGAAATATCCGTCCTCTTGCGAGATCGCCGGGACCGCCATTTGATCGCTAACACCCCCGGCAGATCCCCGTGAAACTGCTCATCTCCGGTCGCGCCCGCCGCCGCACCGGCGGTTTTCGCGGGTGAGCCTGGCGCGCGCTGATGATCCGCTGCGAGGCGCCTGCATAAGGCGGCGTCACCAGGCGTGCCCGCGGCGCCGGCGTATCGACTGAGCCGTAGGAGGTTACCGGCGGTGGCGGGTTGGGGCGGAGGGGCGGGATACTCGCGGCGTTGCCGATGCCGCTGGGATCGGAGAGCGCCCTGGGATTGGCCGGGCCGAACGGCACGCCTGATATCGACGAATTGCCGGCGCCGGCCGAGCCGGCTGGCGGCGTCAATTGCGCGAATGCGCTGGCGGGGGCGACCAGGGCGAGCGCCGTGAAGAGAACAAGCGCCGGATTGCAGGACATCGAGGTCTCTCCAGAAGGCACCCATGCAACGATCATGTGGCGCGCGCGTTCCCTTGCTTCCAGGCCGTCTGCTTCAAGTCGCCGGTTTTTCCCGCCGTCCGTCTTGCTACGGAGTAGGCGTCGGCGCGAGAATCAGACCTAATCATGGCGCGATCACGTTTTGAGATTCCGGCGGAATGAACCAGCCTGATATCCTCGATCCCGATATCCGCGCCCTGCAGCAGTGGCTGCGCGATGCCTGGCAGCAGCTCGGCGATCCCTCCCTCACCACCTTCAGCCGGCGCGAATTGCGCAACCAGATGAAGCAGTGCAGCGCCGACCTGCGGGCACGACTGCAGATGGCGGCCGAACAACAGTCCGAGCCGGTCCAGCAACCGATCCCGACCTACTCCCGGCCGGGGCTGCGCATCCTGTCATGGTGACGAAACAAGGTCAGGCGCCTGCCGCTCCACCGCCAGCCACGAACATACCGCTGACGGCACCGCGCCGATGAGGCCGAACAGCAGGACGTACGGCCCGTTGGCGAAGCCTATCCAGAACGCGACTGCCAGCGGCAGGTAGGTGATCGCGTAGCCGAACAGCGCCGTGAGCACGATGCGGTACGAGACGTTGCGCTTTGCCAGCGCATGGTCGAACCACGCGGCCAACAGCGCCGGGATCAACCCGACCAGATATATCGTCGGCAGCATCATGATTTGGGCGACATCGAACGTGATCGGGCTGCCCGCAAGCCAATTGGCAATCTGCAGCATCACCCAGAATGCGACGACGAAGCCGAGCGGCGGCGCCATGGCGGCAAAGATCAGAAAGCGTGTCATGGTAGCAATTCCCTGGCTGCCAACTTTGTCCCGGACCGTAACGTCGCGTCTTGCGTAACGCTGTGACGCCTCTCACGCTGGCGGCTGCCAAGGCCCCGTCCTCTGATCGCAAGCACGGCATTGAAGTCTGCGATGACGAGAACCGGCCTATGCCTGGCGGCGCTGGGCGCGTTGATCGTTTCGGCCGCGTCGCGGCAAGGCCCCGCGCCCGCCGCGTTCAGGGTCCTCTCCGCCCTGTTGATAACCCCAACGTCCCGGGCTCGGCGTCGAAACAGGCCGCCATGGTGTGCTATCGGCATACCGGCCTGATTAACGACGGATAGAACACATGCGGATCACCCTGGTCGGTTCCCGCCATTTCGGCGTGACGACATTCAACACGCTGCGCCAACACGGGGTCGATATCGTCCGCGTCGTCGTTCACGATGGCGAGGACCGGCTCGCCGCCGCGGCGCAGGCCGCCGGGATCGAGGTCGTCGTGCAGGCCGATCCGAAATTCGTGGTCGCCGCGGAAATCGCGGCCAATACCGACCTGATCGTGACCGCGCACAGCCATGCCCGCGTCACCAGGGAAGCCCTGGCCGCCGCCAGGCTCGGCGGCATCGGCTACCACCCTTCGCTCCTGCCCCGGCATCGCGGCATCGCCGCGGTCGAATGGACCATCAAGGAAGGCGATCCGATCGCGGGCGGCACCATCTACCACCTCGCCGACCGCATGGATGCCGGCGCCATCGCCGCGCAGGAATGGGTGTTCGTCAAGAAAGGCGAAACCGCGCGCGAGCTCTGGGAGCGCGCGCTGGCCCCGCTCGGCCAGAAACTGCTCGCTGACGTCATCTTTCACGCCAGGAACCACAACAGCCTCCCTGCCACGCCGCAGGACGAGGAGTTCGCCACCAAGGCGCCGAGCCTGTCCGACGCTAAGCATTGAGCCCTATCCTGATACCTTAAGCTGCCTCATATCGGGCTCGAATCGGGCCAAAATGGCAAATCTTTCGTTCCTCGCCCGGAACCGGATTCACCTTGATGTGTTTGAGATACTGGGAACTTTCCACAGTGTTGCGGCGCACCCAAGTTTGGACACATTGTGACCAGATAAGGTTCGTCATCACACACATTTCGGGGATTTGATCCATGCGTCCCAACCGCATCCGCAACCTGTTTGTTATTTCGTGTCTTGCCTCCGCCGCGCCCCTGGCCGCAGCTCCGGCCTCCGCGCAGTCGCCCTATGACGGCCTTTGGCAGGTCACCGTTGTCACAAAAACGGGCAGTTGCGATGCGCAGACTACCTCGACGGTGAACGTCGCCGACGGCAAGATTTCGGGCGGTCCGGTTTCCGGCAGTGTCGGCAGCGGGGGACTTGTGCGAGTCTCGATCAATGGTGCATATGCGAACGGTCAACTCAGTGGCAATTCCGGATCGGGGAAATGGAATGGGGCTTCAGCTGGTGTCGCGTGCAGTGGTCGATGGGAAGCGTCTCGTCAATAAGCCACGCCAGACTTCAGAAATTTTCGCCAAAGCGCGGCGGCTGACATTCGCAGCCGTCGCGTTTTTTTTGACGGCCGTCGCTGCCTCCACCAGCTACGCCCAATCCAGTGCATTCGCCGGCATGGCCGGAACCTGGTCCGGTCCCGGCACCGTGACGCTGGATGACGGTTCGGCCGAGCGGATCCGCTGCCGCGCGACCTACAAGGTGAGCGGGGCCAGCATGGAAATGGCCCTCACCTGCGCCAGCGACGCCTACAGGTTCAATCTGCTGGCCGCGGTCGTTGCACAGGGCGGCGAGGTCAGCGGCACCTGGAGCGAAACCAGCCGCAATGTCGGCGGCAACATCCAGGGCCGTGGCGCCAACGGCAGCTTCCAGGTGATCGCCGAGGCGGCGGGCTTCAACGCCAGCATCGCGCTGAAGACCACCGGCAACAAGCAGCAGATCGCCATGAAGGCCGACAGCCAGTTCCGGGCCGCCAATATTTCGCTGTCGAAGTAGATTGGCTTGGTTCTCAACTGGTCATCGTCCGCCTTGTGCGCAATTGCGCACTGGGGCGGACGATCCAGTATTCCACAGATGTTCGGAATAGCCCGATAGGCCGCAGCGTACTGGATACCCCGCTTTCGCGGGAGCGATTGCTTGCCCTGCTAACTCGTCTTTGGCTTATCGAGTTTCGCCGCGGTCTCCTTGATCGTCTTGGCGATCAACAAAGCCTGCTCCTTGTTGAACGCAAAATCCTGCACGCCCCGGTGCGTGGTCAGCGACAGCACCATGATGTCGGGCTGGTGCTCGGGCCAACCGGTTGCAAAGGCGGTCACGAAGTCTGCTGAGGTCGATCGACTGGTCATTGGCTCACGGTATCCTTTTGTCTTTTCCGGCGCGGCTGACGTGGAAAGCGCCCGGTCCTTGTGATGTCTGGTTACGCCTTGGCTCTAAGCCTTGGTCTAGGCCTTGGGCACGTAGGCGGTGACTTCGATTTCGACCTTGGCCCTGACGTCGACCAGCCCGTCGATGTAGAGCAATGTCGATGGCGGGAAATTGCGCCCGAGCGTTTCCTTCCAGGCAGCACCGATGCCGGGACCAGCGGCTTCGTAATCGCTGCGGCTGGTCAGGTACCAAGTCAGGCGCACGATGTGCTCGGGTCCGGCGCCGGCTTCATCAAGCAGCTTGATGATGCGCTTTAGCGCCGTGCCGACCTGGGCGGCCATGTCAGGGGCATAATCGCCCTTCTCGTCGCCGCCGGTCTGGCCGGCCAGCACGATCCATTTGCCGGGGCCGTCGACCTCGACACCATGCGAGAAGCCGCGGGGTTTCGACCATTCGGCCGGTTGCAAGATACGCATGCGTAAGTCCTCCTTGAGACCGGCGCTCCTTAGCACTGAACCGGCAACCACTCCCACAGCGAAATTGCGACGCCGCGCATCGCTGCCCCGCCGCATACGCGCATTGCAAATTGTGGTGCGCTCGCCGATACCGGCCTCCCCTAACCGCTCAGCTTCCCGAATGGACCACACACAATCCAAACCCCTGGCCGCGCTGTGGGTAGCCGGCTGGCTCTTCCTGATGGTGATCATCGCGATCGCCGGACGGGAGGCGGCGCGCGAGATCAACGTGTTCCAGCTCATGGAGATGCGCTCGATTCTCGGCTTCCTGATGCTGTACCCGCTGATCCGCGCCGCGGGCGGATTTGCCGCGATGAAGACGACGCGGCTGCCGCAGCATGTGGCGCGCAACCTCATCCACTACGGCGCGCAGCTCGGCTGGTTCTTTGCGCTGACGCTGATCCCGATCGGCCAGGTGGTGGCCATCGAATTCACGATGCCGATCTGGACCGCGATCCTGGCTGTAACGTTTCTCGGCGAGCGCATGACAATCTGGAAGATCGCAGCGATCGTGCTCGGGATCGTCGGCGTCGTCGTGATCGTTCGCCCCGCCACCAGCGAGGTCGATCCGGGCCAGTTGATCGCGCTGGCGGCCGCAGTCGGGTTCGGCGTGTCGGTCGCGATGGTCAAATCGCTCACCCGGACCGAGCAGACGCTCTCGATCATGTTCTGGATGCTGGTGGTGCAATCGGCGGCTGGGTTGCTTCCCGCGCTCTACGTCTGGACGTGGCCGCCGACCTATCTCTGGGGCTGGGTCGTGGTGATCGCGTTTTGCGGCACGTTCTCCCACTACTGCATGGCGCGCGCGATGCTGCATGCCGATGCCACCGTGGTGATCCCGATGGATTTTCTGCGGGTTCCCCTGACCGCCGCCGCCGGGTGGCTGATCTATTCGGAACGGCTGGACCTGTTCACCGTGCTCGGCGCCACGTTGATCCTCACCGGCAATCTGTTGAACCTGAAACCGAATCCTTCGACTAAGGCGTCCGCCCCAAGCTGAATTTTATTTGCCTGGCTGTGACCTAGATCACGCGACGGCGCGTGTCGCAACGGTAACGGATGGCTCCGGATTTGGTTGTTCGGCTGCTTTTTTGTGGCGCGAAGCAGGCGGTTTTCTGTAAGGTCCAGCCAGCGTTACAGCCAAAGCCTTTTATCGATTCTGCAGGGGGATTTCCTATGCGCTACCCAACCCTCATTTTGTCCGTCATCTGCATGGTCTTTACGGCGGGCGCCGCCAGCGCCGAGAAGCGTGTTGCCTTCGTCGTCGGTAACGGCGCCTACAAGAACGTAGCCCCGCTGCCGAACCCGTCGGTCGATGCGAAGGCGATCGCCGCGACCCTGCGCAATGTCGGATTCGAAGTGGTCGAGGGCTCCAATCTCACGCGCGACAAGATGACCGAGCGGCTGCTCGACTTCGGCAAGAAGGCGCAAGGCGCCGACGTCGCGCTGTTCTTCTACGCCGGTCACGGCATTGCCATCTCAGGCACCAACTATCTGTTGCCGATCGACGCCGACATCAAATCCGAAATGGACGTCAAGCTCGGCGCCGCGATCAACATCGACCTCACGCTCGAGCAGACCATGGGCGACGCCAAGGTCAAGCTGGTGTTCCTCGATGCCTGCCGCGACAACCCGTTTGCGGCCAAGATCAAGTCGAACTCCGCGACCCGCAGCGTCAACGTGCAGACCGGTCTCGCCGAAATGAAATCCGGCGAAGGCACGCTGATCGCGTTCGCGACCGGCCCGGGCCAGACCGCGCTCGACGGCCAGGAAGGCTCCAACAGCCCGTTCACCCGCGCCCTTCTCGCCAACCTCACCCAGCCCGGCATGGAGATCCAGCAGGCGATGACCAAGGTCCGCGCCCAGGTCAATGAGGAGACCAACAAGGGACAATTGCCCTGGGGTCACACCAACCTGATCGGTGCGGTCTACCTGAACGGCGCGCCCGCGCCCGGAGCCATGGCGGCTGCAGCGCCGGCAGCGGGCGCTTCAAAGGGGTCGGACGTCGAACTGGAGTTCTGGCGCTCGATCAAGGATTCCAACAAGCCGGAAGAGCTCAACGCCTACCTGACCAGCTACCCGAACGGTCAGTTCCGATCGCTGGCATTGTCGCGGATTGCGTCGCTTGAGTCTGGTCCCAAACCCGATGCAACCCGCAACCTGAGCACGGGCATCGATCCCGCGACCTTCAAGGATGAAGCCAACCAGACCACCGAGGACCAGATCGGCCTCGACAAGGGCCAGCGCCGCGACGTGCAGCGCCGCCTCACCGGGCTCGGCTTCGACACCAAGGCCACCGGCCAGTTCGATCAGGCCACCCGCGGCGTGATCACGCGCTGGCAGGCCGCCCGCGGCTATCCCAAGAGCGGCTACCTCAACAAGCTGCAGCACAAGGCGCTGCTGACCGAGATCGTCGCGGCCGCGCCGACCGCAAGCTCCGACGAGGAGCGGCCGAAGCGCCGCGCCACCGCAGCAGCGGCCAGGCACAATCACAACCCCAGCCGCAGCCGCAGCGCCAGCATAACAACAGCGGTCCTGATCCCGCCGGCGCCGGGCGCTTCATCGGCGGCGTCGTCGGCGGCATGCTGCGCTAAGCCGCAAGCCACACCCATCTACAAAAAAGGCCCGGGTTCATCCCGGGCCTTTTTCATTCTGCGCTTTGCAAAATCAAAATGCGTGCTCGCGGCGATCTATTTGCCCGCGGCCTTTCGCAATGCCTCGTTGATGCGGTCCTGCCAGCCGGGGCCGCCTTCCTGGAAATATTCCAGCACATCCTGATCGATGCGCAGCGAGACCAATTCCCTCACGCCGGGAAGCCGGGGCGCCTTCGGCGGCGCTTCCGCCACCTTGGTGGTGGTGCGCTTGAACGCGGCCTCGGCCTCGCTGCGCGCGTCGTTCAGGGTTCTCGGCCGTCGTGGCTGGTCCGCCATCGCTAGATTCCTTCAAACAGTGCGGTTGACAAATAGCGCTCGGAGAATGACGGCACGATCGCGAGGATGGTCTTGCCGGCGCTCTCGGGCCTTTTGCCGATCTCGAGTGCCGCCGCGATCGCGGCGCCCGAGGAGATGCCGCCGGGAATGCCTTCCATGCGCGCCAGCGCGCGCGACATTTCAATCGCCGTCGGGCCGTTGACCTTGACGATCTCGTCGATGACCGAACGATCCAGGATGTCCGGAACGAAGCCGGCGCCGATGCCCTGAATCTTGTGCGGCGTATGCTGCCCGCCCGACAGCACCGGGCTTTCCTCCGGCTCGACGGCGACGATCCGCAATGACGGCTTGCGCGGCTTCAGCACCTGTCCGACGCCGGTAATGGTGCCGCCGGTGCCGACGCCCGCGACGAAGAAATCGATGTTGCCGCCGGTATCGTTCCAGATTTCCTCGGCCGTGGTGCGGCGGTGAATTTCGGGATTGGCGAGGTTCTTGAACTGTTGCGGCATTACCGCGTTGGGCGTGGTCCGCACCAGTTCCTCCGCGGTCGCGATCGAGCCCTTCATGCCCTGGGCTGCCGGCGTCAGGATGATCTCGGCGCCGAGGAAGGCCAGCATCTTGCGCCGCTCGATCGACATCAACTCCGGCATCACCAGTTTCAGCCGGTAGCCGCGCGAGGCCGCGACAAAGGCCAGCGCGATGCCGGTATTGCCTGATGTCGGCTCGATCAGCACGGTGTCGGCATTGATCACGCCGGCCTTCTCCATCGCGATCACCATCGCCGCGCCAATGCGGTCTTTGACGCTCGCGGCGGGATTGAAATATTCGAGCTTGGCCAGGATGGTTGCGCTAACACCATGCGCCTCCGGCAATTTGCGCAAGCGGACGATCGGCGTGTCGCCGATCGCATCGACGATGGAGTCGAAAACCCGGCCCTCGCCCCGGACGTTGCACTGCACTCGTGGCTGACGACGCATCCATCTCAACACTCCTGTGACAATCATGTGCGGGGAATTGGCGGTTGTTCCTACTTAGGAGGCGGCCGCGCGCGATGCGCAAGCCGGAATTGCCGACGTGAAGCGTTCGCTGCATTGCAAAACAAGAAGTTCGCTAAATCAACGCATTTGTGTTGCGACATCGTCAAAGATTGCGGAGTATACTTTCGTAGTGAGCTGAACCAGAGGTTCGGATCGCAAGGAGGGTCACGATGCCAGCTATTGCTGAAATCCTGTCGACCGTAGCGTATAAGCCCGATCCGCGTGGCTGTGATTTGCCGACGTGCCCTGTGTGTGCCGACACCATGGTGGCTGCGGAAGCTTCCGCCTACCTCAACGACAACGTGATCAGCTATCTCTGGACCTGCGACACCTGCGGTTACGGTTTCGTGACCAAACATTCGGTCAAGAGGTTCGCCTGTAATTGACTCAAACTATCGTGAAGCAATGTCACCGCGCGCCCATTCGGCGCGCGTTTGCTTTTGGAATGTCTCGAACGTGCCGTTTGCGATCGCTTCGCGCATGCCCCGCATCAGGTGCTGGTAATAGGCCACGTTGATTTCCGACAGCAGCATCGCCCCCAACGTCTCCCCTGAGCGAACCAGGTGATGCAGATAGGCGCGCGCGATGTTGCGCGTCGCTGGCCATTCGCTTTCCTCATCCAACGGCCGCGGATCGTCGGCATGGCGGGCGTTGCGCAGGTTGATCTGGCCGAAGCGGGTGAACGCCATGCCGTGCCGGCCGTTCCGGGTCGGCATCACGCAGTCGAACATGTCGATGCCGCGCGCCACCGCTTCCATCAGATCCTCGGGCGTGCCGACACCCATCAGGTAGCGCGGACGATCGGCGGGCAGCGCCGGCGCGGTTTCCTCGATCATCGCAAGCATCACCGCTTGCGGCTCGCCGACCGCAAGTCCGCCGATCGCGTAGCCATGGAAGCTGATCTCGACTAGTCCGCGCGCGCTGATGTGGCGCATCTCGGGAATGTCGCCGCCCTGCACGATGCCGAACAGCATGTATCCGTCAGGCGCGGTCTCGAACGCCCGCTTGCTGCGTTCCGCCCAGCGCAACGACAGCTGCATCGCGCGCTCGATGTCGGCGCGCTCCGCCGGCAGCCGCACGCACTCGTCCATCTGCATGGCGATGTCGGAGCCGAGCAGCCGCTGCACCTCGATCGAACGCTCCGGCGACAGCTCGACCTTGGCGCCGTCGATATGCGAACGGAAGGTCACGGCCTTCTCGCTCACCTTGCGCAGGTCCGACAGCGACATCACCTGGAAGCCGCCGGAGTCCGTCAGCATCGGGCCGTTCCAGCCGGTGAAGGTCTGCAGGCCCCCCAGCGCGGCGATCCGCTCGGCGCCCGGCCGCAGCATCAGATGATAGGTGTTGCCGAGCACGATATCGGCGCCGGCATCGCGCACCTCGCGCCAGTGCATGCCCTTCATCGCGCCCGCGGTGCCGACCGGCATGAAGGCCGGCGTGCGCACCACGCCGTGCGGCGTGGTGAGGCGGCCGGTGCGGGCGGCACCATCAGTGGCGAGCAATTCGAAATGATTGGGAAGACTCATGGCGCTGCTTATTGCGTGCCGGGAACGGTCAATCAACCGCCCAGTGCGCGCTCCGGGCCAGTGCCACGCGCCGGGCACAATAGAGCCGCTCCAGCGCCCAGCCTCTTGTTAAACAAAACGATACCGTATAGTTTTATGAACGGGAAGCTGCGAGCGATGAGGCCGGCGGCGGTATGTATGTACGGTGACTGGCGGCGAATGCCCTTCCCCTCTTTCTTGACTGGATCAATCCGCTCCGACGGCCGGATCAGGAGGACAGGCTCACGCCTGCTCAGGTCAGCCGTCTTGCTGTGCGGCCTCGCGCTGGCCGCCTGCACGTCCCTGCCCCGGACGCCCTACAGCGCTGCGGATGCCTCTGGCTCCCGCGTGCTCGATATCGACGGCCTGCGGCGCTACACCGACGAACCCGTCACAAAATTCCGTTTCGAGAAAGACGACCTCTCCTCGACCAGGACCTATCTCGCGCTCTCCGGCGGCGGCGCCGATGGCGCCTATGGCGTGGGCGTGTTGAACGGCTGGACCGCGGCCGGCACCCGCCCGACCTTCTCGGTCGTCTCAGGCGTCAGCACCGGCGGCCTGATCGCGCCCTTTGCGTTTCTCGGGCCCCAGTACGACGACACGCTGAGGGAGGTCTACACCAGCGGGATCGCGGAGAGCCTGCTCAATGATCCCAGCATCATCCGCGTGCTGTTCGGGTCCGGCCTGTTCGGCAATAAGCGACTGCGCGAGCTGGTGGCCCGCTATGTCGGGCCGGAGATCCTGGCCGCCGTTGCACGCGAAAATGCCAAGGGCCGAAAACTGCTCGTGGTGACGACCGATCTCGACACCCAACGCACGGTCGTTTGGGACATGGGAAAAATCGCCGCGGTCGGCTCGCCCGAGGCGCTGCACCTGTTTCGCGACGTGATGGCGGCCTCCGCCAGCATTCCCCTGGTCTTCCCGCCCATCCTGATCGAAGCCGAGGGCCAGGGCCGGCGCTTTCAGGAGATGCATGTCGACGGCGGCGTGACCGCTCCGGTTCTGACGCTGCCGGATGCCCTGCTCTTCCATGGCCGTCTGCCCGGAAGCAGCCGGATGAACATCTACATTCTCGTCAACAAGAAGCTCGAACGAACTTTTGAGCTGGTGTCCAACAGCACGCTCGATGTCGCTTCACGCAGCCTGTCGTCGATCACCCAGTCCCAGACCCGCTCGGTCATCTTCTCGACCTACGATTTCGCCAAGCGCAATCGGTGGGGCTTCCATCTGTCCTATATCGAGCGCGACTATCCCGCGTCGCCCTCAGAGGGATTCGACACCGCCTATATGCGCGCCCTCTACCAGCACGGCTATGAGAAGGCTGCATCGGGCCGCGCCTGGGCCTCGACGCTTCCGTGAGCCACGCAGGAGCGGAACGACGACCTGCCTGAACCGTTGACGATATGGCCAATTCGGCCAAATTCGCCATGACGCCCCTCTTGCTGCGCGTTATAGAGCAATGACTGATATCACGACCGCGCAGGAATCATTGGGCATGGGATTGACTGCGGCCAAGGCAAAACCGGCAAGACGAGACATTCCGAAGTCGCGCGGCGGCCGGCCGACGAAAAGCGCCGCCATCGAGCGCGATCAGCGGCTGATCGAGGTTGCCACCCGTCTTTTTCTGGACCGGGGCTATGACGCGACCTCGCTCGATGCGGTTGCGGAAGCCGCCCGGGTCAGCAAGCCCACCGTCTATTCGCGCTACGGCGACAAGCGCGGGCTGTTTGCGGAAGTGTTGAGGCGCGAGATTGCGCGCTGGCTTGCGCCGCTTGCTGAAGCGGCCGAGATGCAGCTCACGCGTTCCTCGGATATTTCGGTCGAGCAGCGCCTGATCGAGGTCGGGCGCGAGATGCTGAAGTTCACCTGCGGACCGGATGCCGTCGCGTTCAGCCGCATGATGACGTCGCAGGCCATCAACTTTCCCGACATCGCCAAACTTGGCAAGGAAGAAGGCTGGATGAAGGCCGTCTCCACCACCGCGCGCTTCTTTGACAAATTGGTCGCACAAGGCGCCATGGACGTCGAGGATACCGGCATCGCGGCCGAAGTGTTTCTCGACGTGGTCGTCGGTCATACGCACCGCATGGCGACGTTCGGAACGCCGCTGGAAATGAAGTCTGCCGAAAAACGCATGCGCCTGGCGATCAGGCTGTTCCTGGCCGGTGCGCTTGGGCCATCAAGCCGCGTTCAGTCCATCCCCAAGGAAACCATCAAGGGAACCATTCAGCGGCGCCCTTCGCGCTGACAATTCCGTGAGAACGGCGTTTCACGCGCGTTACGACATGGTGGCGTCGTTGACCAAAACAAAACGATACGGTATGGTTTTGTTATAAGCGAAGTGCGGTTCCTGCTTCCAGTCCCGGCGGGGCTTGCACCGCTTCGATCGTCGCAAACGGCGCCCCGTTTGCGACGTTCTGCGGCCGACCCGTATGCCTCCAAAGGGTCGGCCGCATTTTTGTACGAGACGATCCGGCCCCTCCGCCGTTAGAGACAGGCTCAAGGATGGAGACTGCAAACATGCGTGCGCCGAAATGTTGGAGACAGTTGCTTGCGATCGTCCTGGTGGCGATCATCCTCCCTGCCCCGCTCTATGCCAACGCGTCGACCGACGAGCCAGCCTCGTTCGGCAATGAGGCCGGCGATGGCTCCGCGTCCGATCAGCAGGCAGTCAACCGCGAACTCGCGCTTTTTCGCGGGTCGGCGGTCTCGCTGAGCCAGGCGATGGCGATTGCCGAAGCCCTGCATGCAGGCGCTACGACCGCCGACGTCAGCTTCGACGGCGCGTCGGCTTCACCGGTCTACCGCGTAAAAACCCTTCACAACGACCGCATCTGGCACCACGCCATCGACGCCACGACTGGCAAGATCGTCGGCGGCGAAGCCGCCCTGCCTCTGAAGGAGGTCGATGCCGAGGACCGCAGCAACCTCGCTGCGCTCAAAACGATCCGGCACCGCTTGGCGGATGCCGTTCGCGTGGCCGAGCAGGCGGCGTCGGGCAAGGCAATCAGCGGAGGCCTGATCCGCGAACGCGGCCGGCTGAATTTCGCGATCGTCGTCATGAGTGGCAGCGACCTGAAGGAGGTCATCCTTCAGCCTCCTGGCGCCTCAGGTCGGCGATGACAGGGCTCCTCTGCCCCGTTGCAGCCCGGATGAGGCTAAAACCCGTTGACGCCGATCGGACTCTGCCGCATAAGTCCGCGCCATGACGACTTCGACCAAAAGCACCACGAAAACCAAAGCACCCTCCGGGGGCTCGGGAGCCGTGCGCGCGTAGTCGAACGATCGCATTATCTGAACCGAAGCCCCGCCTGAAAAGGACCGGGGCTTTTTTTATTGCCCGCAGCATTGATGCTCAACCAAAGAGGATAGACCCGTGAGCCACGAACCCGTTGTTGCCATCGTCGGCGTGACCGGCGCGGTCGGCGCCGAATTCATCGCCACCATGGACAGGCGCGCCTTTCCGGTCCGCAAGCTCAAGGCGCTGGCCAGCGCCCGATCGGCCGGCAAGACCATCGACTTCCGCGGTGAGAGGATCGTCATCGAGGAGCTCACCGAGAAATCTTTCGAGGGCGTCGACATCGCGTTGTTCTCGGCGGGCGCCGGCATCTCGCGCAAGTTCTCCCCGGCAGCCGTGAAGGCCGGCGCGGTCGTGATCGACAATTCCTCCGCGTTCCGGATGGATCCGAACGTGCCGCTGGTGATCCCCGAGATCAATGCCAACCGCATCCGGGAGCACAAGGGCATCATCGCCGTTCCGAATTGTTCGGCGATCACAGCGCTGGTGCCGCTGTGGCCGATCCATCGGCAGAACCGCATCAAGCGCGTGATCCTGTCGACCTATCAGGCGGCGAGCGGCGCAGGTGCGGCGGCGATGGAGGAGCTGGTGGAATCGACCCGCGCCTATCTCGACGGGCCGGCCGTTCACGCCCAAGGTGATCCCGCTTCCTTACGCCTTCAACGTCTTCAGCCACAACACGGCCATCGATCCCGAGACCGGCTACAACGGCGAAGAGACCAAGGTGATCAAGGAGACGCGGAAAATCTTCGAGGACGAGCAGATCGCCATCGGCGTCACCTGCGTTCGCGTGCCGGTGCTGCGCGCCCATTGCGAGGCGATCACCTTCGAATGCGAAAGGCCGATCACCGAGCACGACGTGCGCGCCATCCTGGCCAAGGCGCCGGGCGTCAAGATCGTCGACGACCGGGCGAAGAACTACTTCCCGATGCCGATCGATGCATCGGGCCAGGACGACGTTCTCGTCGGCCGCATCAGGAAGGACCTCAGCGATGCCTCAGGTCACTCGATCTCGATGTTCGTGTCGGCCGATCAGCTCCTGAAGGGCGCGGCGCTCAACGCGATCCAGATCGCGGAGTTGCTGCCGCAGCGCGCGATGGCGTGAGGTTGGAATTCGTAGGGTGGGCAAAGGCGCACTTCGCGCCGTGCCCACCATCTATCTGCATCGGCAGTATGAATGGTGGGCACGCTTCGCTTTGCCCACCCTACGGACCTTACGCGCCCGTCACGCGCCAGATGACGTTGCCGACGTCATCGGCCACCAGCAGCGAGCCGTCGGGGCCGAGCGTGACGCCGACCGGCCGTCCGTAGGAGACCTTCTCGTCGGGGGCGAGAAACCCCGTCAGAATATCCCGCGGCGGGCCCGATGGGCGCCCGTTCTCGAACGGCACGAAGACGACGGCGTAGCCGCTCAGCGTGCTGCGATTCCAGGAGCCGTGCTGGCCGATCACCATGCCGTCCGGAAAGCCCGGCAGCGTGCCTGATGGCATCCAGCACAGACCGAGCGACGCGGTATGCCCGCCGAGCGCATAGTCCGGTTGAATCGCTTTCGCGACCATGGCCGGATCTTGCGGCACCCGGTCGTCCACCGTCTGGCCCCAGTAGCAATAGGGCCAGCCGTAGAAACCGCCGTCGCGCACCGAGGTCAGATAGTCGGGCGGCGTCTCGTCGCCGAGGCCGTCGCGCTCGTTGACGACGGTCCAGAGCACGCATGTGTTGGGCTCCCATGCGAGGCCCACGGCGTTGCGCAGGCCGCCGGCGAAGATGCGGCTCGTGCCACCGGCCAGATCGAGCTCATAGATCGCGGCGCGGCCTTCCTCCACCTCCATGCCGCCCTCGGCGATGTTGCTGAGCGAGCCGACGCCGGCATAGAGTTTTTTGCCGTCCGCGCTCGGCAGCAGGCTCCGCGTCCAGTGCCCGCCGGGCTTGAACGCGACGAGCTTCCGCCCCTCGGCGGTGATGCGGTCCGCGCCCGCGGCGTAGGGAAACGCGACCACGCCGTCGGTGTTGCCGACATAGAAGGTGTCGCCGACCAGCGCCATGCCGAACGGCTGGCTCAGCCCTTCCATGAAAGCCCCGCGTCCTTCGGCAACGCCGTCACCGTCACGATCGCGCAGCAGCGTGATGCGGTCGGCGCTGACGCCGAGCGCCGCGGCACGCCGCATCGTCGCCTGCATCGCATAGTGGAACACGTTCCTGATCGGGCCTGCGATCTGGGTCGCCTCGGCGACGAGGACGTCGCCATTGGGCAGCACGTTGATCCAGCGCGGGTGGTCCAGATCTTTCGCAAACGCGTTGACCTTGAGCCCGGGGGCTGCGGTGGGTTTCTGCCCGTCGCTCCAGCCCTGGGCCGACGGCATCTTGAGCGTCGGGATGGCGCCTTGCGGCTTCGCCTCCGGAATGGCCGGCGCGTTACCCCAGGCCGGTACAGGCGCGGATCCCTGCAGCCGTCGCCACAGCAGCGCGACGGCGCCGATCAGCGCGACGATGCGCGCGAAAATACCCGACATGTTCATGAAGTTCTCCAGATGATGGCGCGCACCCTATCCGACGGCAAGAACCGTTGGAACCTCATCGTCGAGGCACGAAGGCGCCGGCGCGCGCCGCGCAACCGCATGGTGGCAACAGTGCAACAGCACACGCGAGATGCTTGGAAGCCGGTAGTACTACGATCTTGGCGGTAGCAGCCAAATCGAAGACACAGATAGTGGCGCTTTATTGTCAGAGCGCTTCCTCCCTGAACCTTTAGCCCGCCGGATCGGCGGGCTTTTTTTCCAGGATGCGCGGCTGTCCGTGTTGGCGGCACGGCAGCAAGACGCCCGGCATTTTGCCTCAGCGCGGCCCACGAAACAGCAGACAGGCGTCGCCGTAGGAATAGAACCGGTACCCCGCCGCGATCGCATGCGCATAGGCCTGCTTCATCGTGTCGAGCCCCGAGAAGGCCGACACCAGCATGAACAGCGTCGAGCGCGGCAAATGGAAATTGGTCATGAGGATATCGACCGCGCGAAAGCGATAGCCCGGCGTGATGAAGATCGAGGTCTCGCCGTCGAACGGCTGAATGGTGCCGTCTTCGGTCGCAGCGCTCTCCAATAGCCGCAGCGACGTGGTGCCGACGGCTATGATACGCCCGCCTTTGGCGCGCGCGGCGTTCAGCGCGGATGCGGTATCGGCCGATATCGACCCCCACTCGGCATGCATCCGGTGCTCGGAGGTCTCCTCCACCTTGACCGGCAGGAAAGTCCCTGCCCCGACATGCAAGGTCAGCCGGTGCAGTTCGACGCCGCGGCCGCGCAGCGCCGCCTCCAGCTCAGGCGTGAAATGCAGTCCCGCCGTGGGTGCGGCGACCGCGCCTTCATTCGCCGCGAACATGGTCTGGTAGTCGGCGGCATCGCGATCGTCGGGCGTGCGCTTGGAGGCGATGTAGGGCGGCAGCGGCGGCGTGCCGAGATCGGCGATGGCCTGATCCAGCGCCGGTCCGTGAAACGAGAACGACAGCGTAACCTCGCCCTCTTCGCCCTTGGCCTCGACCTGTGCATCCAGATGGCCGAGCAGGCAGACCTTGCCTTCATTGCCGAAGCGAACGATGTCGCCGGGCGCGAGCTTCTTCGCAGGCTTGACCAGCGCCTGCCAGCGCGAGCCATCAAGCCGCTTGATCAGCGTCGCGTCGATCCTGGGCTCGGTCTCGCGGCCGATGCGGCGGCCCTTGAGCTGAGCGGAAATGACCTTGGTGTCGTTGACCACGAGCTGGTCGCCGGGCTGCAGCCATTGCGGCAGCTCGGAGATGGAGTGATCGCGCAGCACGCCATCGGGCTGCACCACCAGCATCCGCGCGGAATCGCGCGGGCTCGCGGGCCGCAGCGCGATGCTCGTGGCAGGGAGTTCGAAGTCGAAGAGATCGGTGCGCATCGGCCTGGCACGTCATTCCGGAGGCCGCGCAGGGCGCGGCAATCCGGAATCCGGAAAGTTGTTAGCGCGAGATTCCGGGATCACGCCTCGCGTGCCCCGGAATGACGAGCAGCGACTATGCCGCGTCGACGGCCATCCGCGCCTTCACGATCTTGTCGGGGTTCTGCACCGGCTCGCCGCGCTTGATCTTGTCGACGTTTTCCATGCCCGAGGTGACCTTGCCCCAGACCGTGTACTGGCCGTTGAGGAAGGAGGCGTCGTCGAAGCAGATGAAGAACTGGCTGTCGCCGGAATCCGGGCTCGCGGCGCGGGCCATCGAGGTGGTGCCGCGCACATGCGGTTCCTTGTTGAATTCGGCCTTCAGCTTCTGGCCGGAACCGCCGGTGCCGGTGCCGTGCGGGCAGCCGGTCTGCGCCATGAAGCCTTCGATGACGCGATGGAACACGATGCCGTCGTAGAATCCCTCGCGCACCAGTTCCTTGATCCGGGCGACGTGGCCCGGCGCCAGGTCGGGGCGCATTTCGATGGTGACAGATCCCTGGGTGGTTTCAAGAATCAAAGTATTTTCGGTATCAGCCATGCTCTTTTCTCTTCTGGTTTGGGTGGACGTTTGCGGGTTCTAAATTGGACGGCGAAAGGCCGGCCGGCGACCGCACCGCCTAGTCCCTCGGTAAATGGCAACGGCGTACAGCGTTGCAATGTTTCCATTACCGCAATTCGGTACGCGATCCGGTCGTTATCGCCGGCGTTTGCGGATTCATAGGTAATCCTTGGTTGACCGAGAATGGCGCCCTCGCGGTTGAAACTGACGATGACCGTAATGTCCATCGGGTTGGCGCGCGAGGCAGGCGGCGGCCGCCAGCAGGAATACAATTTGGCGTAGATGTCCTTGATGGTGTCGAGCTGCTGCGGCTGAGCCTGCGCGTGCACCGCCGACGCAAGCCACACGAGCGCGGCGGCAAACCAGACGGATGGCTTGCGGCGCGCCGAAATCATGGCCTCACTTGACGTCGGATGCGACCTGCACCTTCACCATCTTGTCGGGGTCGGTCACCTGACCGCCCGATGAGCCGGGAGGCGCCTTCTTCAGCTTGTCGACCACGTCCATGCCCGAGACCACCTCGCCGATCACGGTGTACTGGTTGTTCAGGCTGCGATCCTTCCGCGAACATGATGAAGAACTGCGAATTCGCGGAGTCGACGCTGTCGCCGCGCCGGGCCATGCCGACGATGCCGCGCGTGAACGGCACCTTGGAAAATTCCGCCTTCAGATTCGGATATTTCGAACCGCCAGTGCCGTTGAAATTCTGGCCGTCGCCGGTCTGCGCCATGAAGCCGTCCATAACCCGATGGAATGGCACGTTGTTGTAATAGCCCTCGCGCGCGAGCTGCTTGATGCGCTCGGCATGCTGGGGCGCGAGATCGGTCCGCAGCTTGATCACGATGCGGCCCTTGGTGGTGTCGATCACGATCGCATTCGCCTTGTCGAGATTGGCCGGCAGCGGCTGGGCGATCGCGGGAGCCGCACAGAACAGCGCGGCGACGAGTGCGAGAATTCGGATCATGAAAACTCCGGATCATGTGAGATCAGGAAGACGTGAGTCGCGACCAGCGGTTTAGCCGGCGAATTTGGTTTTGAGCTGGCTGCGACCGATGGCGGCACGAACGCCGATACGTCGCCGCCCATGGCCGCGATTTGGCGCACCAGTGTGGCGGTGATCGGGCGGACCGGCGACCGAGGCCGGCAGGAATACCGTATGCACCTCCGGCGCCATGGTCTCGTTCATGCCTGCGATCTGCATCTCGTAGTCGAGGTCGGTGCCGTCGCGCAGGCCGCGGATCATGATGGTCGCGCCGGCCTTCTGGGCCGCCGTGACGGTCAGATTGTCATAGGTGGTGCAGTCGAAGGCGCAGCCGGCCTTGGCGGCGATCGGGCCGAATACCTCCCGGACCATCTCCAGCCGCTCGTCGGTCGAGAACAGCGGCTTTTTGCTGGAATGGACGCCAATGGCGACGATCAGGCGGTCGCACAGGCCGACGGCGTTCTGGACCACGTCCAGATGGCCGTTGGTGACGGGATCGAATGAACCGGGATAAAGCGCGATACGGGGCATAGGCCCCTCCTACCCCGCCCCGGGCGGCCCGGCAAGCCGGGTAAGGTTCCCGCCCTGGCGCGGCTTTATATTTCAGATCGGCCAATGAACCAGTCATGGGGCCCGCGCGTCTCCCTGGGCGGGCCGGCAATGTTTCGTCCGCCAGTGGACGACGAAACAAAACTCGGTCCGGACGAAACCATTTTCGGGGCTCGGCGAAGACGGCCGGAAACTTGCGCTGGTTACAACTCCACCCAACGAAACGACGGGGCCGCCAAGGCCCATGACAGGGGACCGTCATGATCAAGGCTTTTTCCGCAATCGCTGCTGCCGCGTTCATTGCCGCCGCGCTGACCGTATTGCCCGGCTTTGCCCCCCAGGTCGAAGCCAGCGTGCCGCAGGCGCTTGCCAAGGGTGACCGCCTGGATATCCGTACCGTCGGCAAGGATTGCTCGCAGCAGGCCTGGCCGAATTTCGAGGCTTCCTGCCTCCGCGCCGCCGGCTCCAAGTCGGTGGTGAGGGAAGCCCGCCTCGTGACCGCCGACCGGACCCCGTAACGGCGCAGGCCCTACCAACCTGATCTTCAATTGCCGCCAGATTGCTCTGGTTTGAGGTCCTCGGGATGCCCCCCGAGGACCTCATCGATTCCGGCGTTCTCGTCGACCGTACGCCGTAGACGCAACGGCTTTCCGAGAAGCGGAACCCCATGGCAATTTGCGACGTCTCGTCGCAGACTGGCAGTTGATCGCGCCCCTCGGCTGATCCGGCGGGCGCGATGCCAATGGGGGCGCCAGTGACGAGCACGCCAGTTGCAACCGCCGGCCATTCCACTCAACTCCCCACAGCAGCCACGCTCGGCGCCCTTGGTGTCGTCTACGGCGACATCGGCACCAGCCCCCTCTACGCCCTGAAGGAAGCCGCCAAGGCCGCCACCCATGGCGGCCCGCTGACGCATGAAGCGGTCCTCGGCGTGGTGTCGCTGATCCTGTGGGCGCTGATCCTGATCATCTCGATCAAATATGCGCTGCTGATCCTGCGCGCGGACAACCGCGGCGAAGGCGGCATCGTCGCGCTGCTGGCGTTGCTCCACGCGCGCCATGCGCAAGCCGGAACATGGCGCGCGAAACTGCTGGTGGTGGGCCTCATCGGCGCCGCGCTGCTCTATGGTGACGGCGCGATCACGCCGGCGATCTCGGTGCTCAGCGCCATCGAAGGCCTGAAGGTCGACGCGCCGTCGCTTGCGCCGGCCGTCGTGCCGCTCACGGTCGTGATCCTGATCGGGCTGTTCGTCATGCAGAGGCAGGGCACCGGATTTATCGGGCGGGCATTTCGGCCCTGTCATGGTGGGCTGGTTCGCGGTGCTGGCCGCGCTCGGCATCCACGGCATCGTCAAGGCGCCTGCCGTGCTCGCCGCCCTCAGCCCGCTCTATGCGTTCGATTTCCTGATCCACCAGAATTTCCACGTCAGCTTTGCCATTATCGGCGCGGCATTTCTGGCGGTCACCGGCGGCGAGGCGATGTACGCCGACATGGGCCATTTCGGGCGCCTGCCGATCCGGCTCGCCTGGTTCGCGGTGGCGCTGCCCGCGCTGGTGCTGAACTATTTTGGCCAGGCGGCGCTGCTGATTACCGATCCCTCGGCGATCGACAATCCGTTCTACCAGCTCGCGCCGGACTGGGTGCACTACCCGCTGGTCGCATTCGCCACACTCGCCACCGTGATTGCCTCGCAGGCCATCATCTCGGGCGTGTTTTCCCTGACGCAGCAGTCGATCCAGCTCGGCTTCCTGCCGCGCATGCATATCCGTCACACCACCTCGGACGCGATCGGCCAGATCTACGTGCCGCTGGTGAACTGGCTGCTGGCGGCGGCGACGCTGGGCGCCGTGCTGCACTTCGGCTCCTCGGAAGCCCTCGCCGGCGCCTACGGCATCGCCGTATCGCTGTTGATGGCCATCACCACGCTGCTGGCGGCGCTGGTGGCGATCCAGTGGGGCTATTCGCCGTTCATCGTGATCGCGGTCAACGGATTCTTCTTCGTCATCGACGGCATTTTCTTCGCCGCCAATTCGGTCAAACTGTTCGAGGGCGGCTGGTTTCCGCTGCTGCTCGCAGCCATCATCGCCTTCGTGATGCTGACCTGGCGCAGCGGCGTCAAACTGGTGGAGCGTGCACGCGGCGCCCTGCGCCAGCCCGAAGAAGACCTGATCGAGACGGCGGTCAACCGCTGCCATGCGCGGCTCACCGGCACCGCCGTGTTCCTGGCGTCCACCCCGAAGGGCGTGCCGCTCGCCCTCACCCAGTTCGTCAAGCACAACCACGTGCTGCACCAGCGCGTGGTGCTGGTGACGGTGTTGATCGAGGAATCCCCGCACATATCAGATGAAGACCGCGCCGAGGTGATCGAGATCATTCCCGGCATCACGCGGGTGATCCTGCATTACGGCTTCATGCAGTACCCGACGATCTATGAGGGACTGGTTCTCGCCTGCAAGCAGGGCAAACTGCCGGGCATCGATCTCACCGATGTCACCTACTATGTCGGCCGCGAAACCATCATCCCGCGCGAGGACGTTCCGGGCATGTGGGTGTGGCGGGAAGCTCTGTTTGCCTTCCTGCAACGCAACGCCGAACGCTCCGCTGCGTTCTTCGGGGTGCCGACCAAGCAGGTGGTGGAGTTCGGGACGGAGATCGAGATTTAGGGCGCGGATGCGCAACAATCCCATCATCGTGCAAAAAAACGGCGGCGCCTGTCTCGACACACCGGCAAAAATCCGCGCGGTCGCGGGTAATCTCGCCGATCTACACAGGCGTGGTCATCGGGTCGTAGCGATCGTTTCAGCGATGGGAAAGACCACCGATGAACTTGTCAAGATGGCCTATCAAGTAAGCCCGCATCCCAATCGCCGTGAACTCGATAACCACCGGCGAGCGCATCAGCATGTCTCTAATGAGCATGGCGCTGTCCGATTTTGGCGTGCGGCGATTAGTTTTACCGGCAGCCAAGCCGGCGTGATGACCGACGAATTCCACTCTTCCGCGCGCATTTAGAGTGCGGCCCATTCGCGTGCGCGAAGAACTCGATCGCGGACGCATCGTGGTTTTGGCCGGCCTTCAGGGCGTGAACCCGGTGACCAAGGAAATTACCACGCTGGGCCGAGGTGGCAGCGCTGTCAGCCAGGCGATCAACATCGGCACGCGGGAAGCACGTTCGATTTTCGGACAGGTCACATCTCCACCGCATTCGCGAAGAGCGTGTCACCCCACTCATACAACGGCCGCATGAAGTCGGATTGGGTGTGGATTGCCCGACCTTTGCGATCGCGCCATTTTCGTCCGTAGGTATCGAACGGAAAGTGTCGCATGTAGTATTCGCAGGTCTCTTCCCAATGCTCGACCGACAACGACTTACCATAGTGTTGGCAATACAGACCGGTCACCACGTGTTCAACACCACCCGGCTCTCGCCCATGGTGCTTCGCGAAGAAAACCTCCAACCGGTTTCGCCACAACATCAGAATGTCTCGCCGTTCCGGGCCGAAGAAACGACGAAAGCCCAATAGTTCGCGATCGGCTTGATAGGGTGCATGATCGTCAGGAGTCATATAAGCGTCGAACAGTTGAACCCGCACGCCGTCGCAATCGCTAGAATGCGTTCGTTCCATGTATCCGCGCAGATCTCCGGTAATACGCTCATCCGCATCGAAGCAAAACATCCAATCGAACTGCAAATGTTCGCGCGCCGTCTGCAGCAAAAGTCCGCGATGTCGACCCTCGGCAATCCGGCGTGCCTCGATGTCCGCTTCCCACGACCGATTTGCCACGACTAGCGCGACTTTTGGGTGTCCGCCAAGAATCTCCAGCGTCCGATCCGTACTCGCGTCATCATAGGCGACTATCGCATCTACGTGTTTGCCGACGTAGTCCAGTGTGTCTCGGAGGATAAGTGCTTCATTGCGAACGCGGGTGATTCCGATCAAAAAGTGCCTGTGGCCCAAGAGGCTTCCATTGCAAGCAATGATTTGTTCACCGTCGCGGAGCTGCCAACTACTCGTGCCCAGCATGATCACCACCTGGCTGCGAGAAAGAATTGGCACCAATGATGGTAGGCGGGCGCAGTAACTGCAAGGGTTTAGAATCGTCGGACGCATGTTGCCGGCGGGACACCGCCGGCGAGAGATTGCAGAAAATCAACTCACTGCGCGGTTGGGCGAGGCGTCCGAAATGCCATGCCGGCTGTAGGTATTCAGTGGATTGCACAGCATGTCCGCTTTATTGCGTAGGGCTGGTTGATGGGACGGCCTTCGCTGTCGATGCCAGCCTGATTGCCGCCGATGCCAACAAGCAGCGCTCTGCCGCCGGTCTGACGATGTCGACTGGGAGGCCGTCGCCAGGACGCGCCGATCCGTCCGGGAATATCTCGATAACCTGGATGAGGCTGCCGGGGGTGCAGCCAGCGAGACGGTACCGAAGTTCATCTCCAGATCGGTCCGGCCGCGCAATGGACCGGCGCTCATAAAGGGCATGCCTTCTTTGCCTACGCCGATAACTACCTGATCGACCTGAAGGCGGCGATCATCGTCGATGTCGAGGCGACGCGAGCTATCCGGCAAGCAGAGGTCGTGCGGCACGCACAATGATTGAGCGCACCGCAGATCGACTTCTGCTCTGTCCCGAGCGTTTGGCCGCCGACAGTGCTTACGGCTCAGCTGCGACGCTGAGGCGGCTGGTTAACGAGCACGCGATCGAGCCGCACATTCCGGTGTTCGACAAGTCGGCCCGCGACGATGGAACGTTCTCGCGCGAAGACTCCGCCTACGATCAGGAACGCGATCTCTACGTCTGTCCAGCCGGCAAGGTGCTGAGCTCTACCGGGACTCTGGTGAATGATGGGGCAACACTGCTCTACCGCGCCAGCAAGCATGACTGCGATGCTTGCGAACTGAAGCCGCGGTGTTGTCCGAAAATGCCTGCCCGCAAGGTCCCGCGTTCAATCCACGAACAGGCCCGAGACGTTGCGCGCGACATCGCGAAGACCGATGCCTATGTCAGGTCGCGCCGTGAACGGAAGAAGATCGAAATGCTGTTCGCGCACCTGAAGCGCATCCGCGCCTCGACGGCTCAGGCTGAGAGGCCCATGGTGCTCAAGACGAGTTCTGCTGGCTGCCACCGCCCAGAACCTCCGAAGCTGGCAAAGCTGATCCCGCTGCTGCCAATGCGGTGAGAGAAAACAAGCTCACGCGCGTGTTTGCAGGGGCTACAGCGGACATCGCTGATTGATGAGTACGCGCCCTCGTACCTTGGCTAGCGCCAAATTCCCGCGACTGCCTCAGGCGCGCGATCTCGTCTTGCCGGAAGATCGCGTCGCGCTGCCCTCTGTCGTCCCCGGATTGCCGACGCGCTTGAGCACCGACGTCACGACGTATCGGCCGGCGGGATGGATGCTTTCCGATATTTCGAACAGGCGGCCGTGCGAGTCCAGATACCGGCGGATGACTTCGAGCGCGGGCGATCCGGCTTCCGCCCCCAGCGCCTTGGCAAACTCGTTCGGGATCACGGTCGCCGCAACGGTTTGATGCACTTCGGAGGCGATCACGCCATAGCTGTCCGCAATCATGTCGCAGACCAGGCGGCGATCCTTTTTGATGTCGCTCACGGCATCCGCATAGCTTTCTTCGACATAGCAATCGACCCAGGCCAATGGCGGGCTCTTGGGCTTTGTCGAGGCACGAACGTAGGCGATCCGCAGCCAGCGCGAGCCCGGCTGACAGCCGAAGCGCCGCGCCGCCTTGCGATCCATCACGACGGTGTCGATACTTCTGATGTCGCGATCCGTCGCCGCGGCGAGCGCCACGAGATCGCTCAATGACCCGAGCGTCTGCTGAAAACTCTCCTGCGGACGTTCGCGCGTCTCCACCCGCGTGCCGGACCCTTTCCGGCGCGAAACCGCCCCAAGCTCGGTGAGCCGACGCATCGCCGCACGCACGGTCTGCCGGCTGACATCGTAGCGCGCGGCAAGCTCGAGCTCGGTCGGTATCAGGCCGCCGACGGGGTACTGGCCCCGGTGGATCGCCTCCAGCAAATCGCGGGCGATATCCTCGTAAATTGGCATGTCGAACGGTTCTCGCGGTCGGAGTGCTCCCTATAGCGTTTTCGAGCGAAGTGGACACCGGTTCGCGTCGAGAAAACGCGTCAAAACAAGAATCTAGAGCCGGTTCTGATCAAGCAGAACCGGGTCTGGTACGGCCTCGACGGACCCGCACCCTGCGCTTGACAAATTTGTACACATAAATCATATGGCCGTACATATTAACGGGGAGTGAAACAGGCGCATGGCCAGCACCATGTTCGACAGCATCCTCTATCGCGACGTTTTCTCGACGCCGGCCATGCGGGCGGCATTTTCCGACGAAGCTCAGCTCAAAGCCTATGTGCAGGCCGAAGTGGCGCTTGCCGTGGCCCAGGGCGAAGCCGGCGTGATTCCGCGCGAAGCGGCTGAGGCGATCGCGCGCCAGGCCCCAACCATCGTGCTCGATAGCGAGCAGCTGAAGCGCGACACCGAGAATGTCGGCTATCCCATCGTCGGCCTGGTGCGCCAGCTCTCGCAGCAGCTCGGCGAAGCCGGCCGCTACGTGCATTGGGGAGCGACCACCCAGGACATCATGGACACGGCGACCGTGCTGCAACTGCGCGAGGCGGTGGCGCTGATCGAAGCCCAGCTCGCCGAGGTCATGGCCACGCTTGCCGATCTCGCCCGCCTGCATCGCGATACGCCGATGGCAGGGCGAACCCATCTTCAGCAGGCCCTGCCGATCACGTTCGGGCACAAGGTTGCGGTCTGGCTCTCGGCGCTGCAGCGCTCGGCCGATCGGCTCGAACAAGCCAAGCCCCGCGCGCTTCAGGCGCAGCTCGGTGGCGCCGTGGGTACGCTGGCTTCGCTCGGCGAACGCGGCCTGGACGTGCGCGCCGCCTACGCGCGCGCCCTCGGTCTCACTGAGCCTGACATCACCTGGCACGTCGCCCGCGACGGGCTGGTCGAGATGGTCCAGACGCTCGCCGTGATCTGCGGCGCGCTCGGCAAGATCGGCTATGACGTCATGATCCTGATGGCGACCGAGATCGGCGAGGTGTTCGAACCGTTCTCCTCGCATCGCGGCGCGTCCTCGACCATGCCGCAGAAGCGCAATCCGATCTCCTCGGAAGTTCTGCTGGCAAACGCAAAAATATCCCGCGACGCCGCGTCGCTGATGCTCGACAGCATGGTGCAGGATCTCGAGCGCGCCACCGGACCCTGGCACTGCGAATGGCTCGCCCTGCCCCAGGTCTGTCTTCTCACGGCCGGATCGCTGGCGCAGGCGCAGTTCATGCTTTCCGGCCTGATCGTCGATCAGGCGGCGATGAAGCGTAACCTCGATTCCACGCGCGGGCTGATCGTGGCCGAAGCGGTCATGATGGGGCTCGCGCCCGCGCTTGGCCGACAGCTTGCGCATGACGAGGTCTATGCCGCCTGCCGTGACGCGTTCGACCGTGGTGAGGCGCTGCTCGATGCGTTGCTGCGGCGACCGGCGATCGCATCCGCCCTGCCCCGCGATCGGCTCGCCGCTCTGTGCGAGCCGTCCAACTATCTCGGAACGGCCGGGGCGATGGTGGACCGCGTGCTCGCCCGTCAATTCAAACGATAAGCAAAACGATAACACTTGGGAGGATCTCTTCATGGCGTCCCGAATTCTTGACCGCCGCGCAGTCACGTTCGGCCTGGCAGGCGCACTTTGCATGCCATCCATTCTTCGCGCTCAAACGAACTATCCGGACAAACCGATCACCGTCATCGTGCCGTTCGCCGCCGGCGGGCCGACCGACGCGATCGCGCGCATCTATGCCGAATTCCTTTCGCGTCACCTCGGGCAAACGCTGGTGATCGAAAACGTCGCCGGCGCCGGCGGAACGATCGGCTCGACCAGGGCGGCGCGCGCGACGCCTGACGGCTATACGATCCAGATCGGCCAGGCCGGCACGCACGTGTCCAGTGTCGGGCTCTACAAGAACCTGAAGTACAATCCCATCACGGATTACGAACATCTGGGATTGCTCGGCGATCTTCCGCAGGTGCTGATCGTCAAGCGCGACCTTCCACCTGATAACTTCAAAACATTCGTGGATTATGTCCGCGCCAACGAAGCCAAGCTCAACGTCGGCACCGCCGGCCCCGGCTCGTCGGCGCATATGGGCGCAGCGATGCTGAACGTGCGGCTCGGCACCAAGGTCAATCTGGTCTCCTATCGCGGAACGGGCCCTGCGATGAACGATCTCATCGCGGGCCAGATCGACTACATGGTCGAAGTGTCGCTCACGGCGCTGGCCCAGATTCAAGCCAAGACCGTGCGGCCGCTGGCGGTGTTCCGGTCGGCGCGGATTTCCACCTGCCTGAGGTGCCTTCCACCAACGAGTTCGGCGTCGATGGTCTCGACTTCCCGGTCTGGCTCGGCTTCCTTGCGCCCAAGGGAACGCCGCAACCGATCGTGGAGCGGTTGAACGCCTCGATCCGCAAGGCAACCCAGGATGCAACCTTGCGCGCCCGCCTCGCCCCGCTCGGCCTGGAAATGCCTGAGGAAGCGACCAATACCCCAACCGGCTTCCGCAACTACGTCCAGTCGGAAATCGATCGCTGGGTGCCGCTGATCCAGAAGGCCGGCCTGACGATTGAGTGAAGCCTGCGCGTAGCCCGGATGAAGCGAAGCGATACGCTGATCCCGGTCGTGCGGAGCCTGTCATCGGGCGCGCGCGATCGCGCGACCCGTTGCTCTAGCCGGGCTACGGCTGGCTGCTAGTGTTCCTACAACGCAACGCCGAACGCTCCACCGCGTTCTTCGGCGTCCCGACCACGCCGATGGTTTAGTGCGGGACCAAGCCGAGATGAGCGGCGTCGACTCCCCGTGAAAAAGAAACGGCCGTGGCCCAGGACGATGTCGCCCTGAGACCCGACACGGATATTCCGGTCGAGCCCATCTGCTTTTGCCGGCATGAAGCGAATGGCCGAAGGGCGGCGGGCTGTCCAGAGTGGAATAATCGGGCGTTGCTAATTGTGCCTCGGCCGGAGCAACCGCAGCCAATTGTGCCACGTCTTCCCGATGGTCGCGCCACATCTTCCCGATAAACGTGCCGCATTTTCCCGAATTACTCAACCTGAGCTGCTCATATATTTTGGATACTCGCGTTAGTAGTTTGTTGGCAAATCACGGGTATTTGTCTCGCCATACAACTAAAGCGAAAAAATGCCGAGTACAACCTCAGATTTCATGCTGTCCCGCCTCGCTTGGCAGGTCACTTTGGCGATAACAAGCCTGGCCGTTATTTCGTTTCAGATCGTCGGTCTGCGATTCCACGGCCACATGGCCCCGGAAATAATTGCACTGATAACAGGCTACGTCTGTCTCGTCGTCTACTACCGATTTATTCGACGAGATCACGGGATCGCCTGCATGGTGATCACCGTCGGGCAACTCACGGTCGTGATGGTCATGGGCATCATGCTGACATACGTCGCGTCAACGGTGCCCCTGCCATATCGTGACTTCGAACTTAACGCTATCGACCGATGGCTCGGCTTCAAACGAGAGGCCTATCTTGACTTTTTAGGGCGGAACGACGGGCTGCGGGAGGTCCTCGGCTTCGCGTACGACAGTCTGTTGCCGCAGAGCTTCCTTGTCTTGATTGCATCGGCGGCTGTGAGAAGAATTGATCGATTGCAGGGCTATGTCATAGCATTTGCGATTGCCGTCACAGCCACTGCCCTGATTGCCAGCTTCGTTCCTGCGGCGAACGCGGTAATCTATATTGATAAGATGCCGACCGACGTCTCTACCTTGCCGGACGGGAGACATAGCTATTTCCCCGCCCTGGAAGCGCTTCGCGCGGGAACGCTTCGGATCATCAACTTCAATGCAATGGACGGACTGATCTCTTTTCCGAGCTTTCACACCGCAAACGCAATTCTGATTGTCTGGACGCTGTGGCCAATCAGCTTCCTGCAATTCATTCTCCTGCCGTTGAACCTGCTTCTGATCGCCAGCACCCCACTATGTGGTGCGCATTATGTGATCGATATCGTCGGCGGCGCGGCAGTAGCCTTCGCCGCCATTCTTGTCACGTCGCGCCTGGCGCGCTCGCCGCGAGGTCGCGCAAGCAAGTCTCTGGTAACCCAAGAACCGGAAGCAATTTCCGCATTGAAAGTTCCCCCTGCGTGACGAGGTCGGTGGAAGTTGCGGACTGAGAAGGATAGATCAAGAGCAACTGACGCCCAAGGCCTTCACCCGCGTTGACACCCGAAGTCCAAGCATCGATGCAAGATAACGAGCAATTCGGCTATTCATGACGACTTTCTGGCCCTTCTCGGACGTGCAGCCAGCTCCGGTGAGCATCTGCTTTCACGCCAGCAGCAGACGCGGCAAAAACCAGCCGCGACTTCCTGTTTTGACCCAAGCAAACGCCAGACACCCTTCCCCTTTGCGGGCTTAAGCCGGTACGATGGCCTATTCTGAGGCTTGGGACAGGCAATGAAAGCAGGCGACAGACCAACCAGATCGCGAAGCCACGCGACGACCACGGCAAAGCGCCGCCAGGCGACAAAAGCAGCGAGCGTCTCCCGCCCTGCAAAGGCGAAAGTCGAAAGTCCCGCCCAAACGGAAGCCGAACAGCTTGCCCTCGAACTTCAGGAAGCCAGGGAGCGGCAAGCCGCGACAGCCGAGGTCCTGAGCCTCATCTCGGACTCGCCGACCGGCATCCAGCCGGTGTTCGACAGGATCGTCAGGAACGCCGCGCGGCTCTGTCAGAGCGTGCTGAGCGCCGTCTATCGCCGGGATGGGGAGCATGTCGATCTGGTCGCGCACGATCAGTTCTCCGCGGAATCGGTGGCCGCGGTGCGCAAGGCCTACCCTGCCCCGCTGACCAGCAACAACCTGATCTCGGTCGCCATCCGCGAGCGCCGCGTCGTGCACGAGCCGGACGTGCTCGTCTCCGGCGGATACAGCGAGCTGCAGAGAACCTCGGGCTATCGCAGTATCCTCGTCGTGCCGATGTTGCGCGACGAGGTCGCGATCGGTGCCATCGCGGTCATGCGGCTTGAGCCGCAATTATTTCCCAAGGCGCAGGTCGAGCTCCTGAAAACCTTCGCCGGCCAGGCGGTCATCGCCATCGAGAACACGCGGCTGTTCACCGAGGTCCAGGAACGCACCAGGCAATTGTCGCAATCGCTGGAGGATCTCCGCACCGCCCAGGACAGTCTGGTACAGACCGAGAAGCTGGCCGCGCTGGGAAGGCTGGTGGCGGGCGTCGCCCACGAGCTCAACACCCCCGTCGGTACCAGCCTGACCGTCGCCTCGGCATTCCTCAACAAGGCCGATCGGTTTGAAGCCGACGTCGCCGGCGGCGGCGTGCGCCGGTCGACCCTGGCTGAATTCATTGCGACGGGCCGGGAGGCGGCATCGCAGATCATGATCAACCTCAATCACGCGATCGATCTGATACAGTCGTTCAAGCAGGTTGCGGCCGATCGCAACGTTTCGGACCGGAGAGGCTTTGATCTCGGCCAGGTGACCAAGCAGGTCGTCAAAGGACTGCGGTACGGGCTGCGCAGAAATCTTCTGGTCAGCGTCGAGTGCGAGCCCGATCTCGCCATGAACAGCTATCCCGGACCTTACGGCCAGGTGCTCACCAACCTGGTTCTCAATTCCGCGGTGCACGCCTATCCGGACGGCGCACGAGGATCCGTCCACATTGCGGCCCAGGCGTCGGGCAAGCACAACGTCGAAGTGCTGTTTTCAGACGACGGCTGCGGCATGAGCCCGGAGGTCAGGCGTCAGGTGTTCGATCCATTTTTCACAACCCGGCGCGATCAGGGCAGCACGGGCCTCGGATTGCACATCGTCCACAACATCGTGACCAATCGCTTAGGCGGGCGGATTAATCTGGAAACCAAGCCCGGCGCGGGAACGAAAATCCGGATCATCGTGCCGCGCGAAGCGCCGTTTGCCGCGGAATGATGCGTATCAACGAACTGGCGGCAAGCGCGTAGCCCGCATGAAGCGCAGCGCAATCCGGGAACGGTATCGCAGCGGATCGACTGATCCCGGGTTGCGCTGCGCTTCACCCGGGCTACGGCTAGCTACGCGTTAACCGCCGTTCCCGCTCTCAAGTTGACGCGACATGGCGAGAATTGCGTTTGCCGTCTCTGCTGGATGCAGCGTCGGATGCAAATGTGTGCCGTGCAGGTTCGCAGTTGGCCAGCCGCGTCGTTCCGCCTCTATGGCTGCGTGATCATAAATCGCTGAGGTCTGAATGAAGCCAGCAGGGATATGGTCCCAATTGGCGAGTTCGATCGCGTCGTCGAACCAGCCGGTGTGCATCCGCGGAAGTCCGCTTTCGAACCCGGCCAATGCCTCCGCGTCGCGCGCCAGAATATCCAGACCGACAAGAGACATGCGCCGCGCATCGCGCGCAAACCATCTCGACCAGATCGGAAGCATGCCGTCGGGCTCGGCGAGGCCCTTGATGAAGTCGTGAAGGGCAGGCCTGACCGGGAAGGCTGCGCCTTGCGATGGAGGCACGTCGCCATCCACAATGATTATTCCGCGTGCGGGCAGCCTGGTCGCAAGATCGGCAACCAGCGCACTCGCCGAACTATGACCCACCACAATCGGTTCATGGTCGCGGATCACGTGCTCCAGAAGCTGCGAGGTCCATGCGCTCCAGGAAGGCGGCGAATGGTGATGGGCCAATACGTCAGGCACCTGGACACGACATCCCGCCGCCCGCAGGCATTCGGCCGTTGGCTCCCAGCTTGACGCTCGGACCAGAGGTCCCGCCACAAGAATGAAATGTAAGGACATGGCTTCCCAAAAAATCGGGCGAGAAGCGAATGGCGTCGTAGCCCGGATGGAGCGCAGCGAAATCCGGGGAAACTGCCCGCGGATCGGCTGATCCCGGGTTTCGCTGCGCTCCACCCGGGCTACTCACTGCGGGACCGGCCTCAGCCGCCGTTGCCGTTCTCGCCGTTCTCCCCGTCGTCGCCGATATGCTCGACCGACACCACGTGCTCGTCCTCGGCGGTATCGAACACGATGACGCCTTGCGTCGAGCGGCCGGCGATGCGGATGTCCTCGACCGGGCAGCGGATCAGCTGACCCTTGTCGGTGACCAGCATGATCTGGTCGCTGTGCTCCACGGGGAACGACGCCACCAGCTTGCCGTTGCGGTTGTTGACCGACATCGCAACGATGCCTTTGCCGCCGCGGCCGGTGGTGCGGTACTCGTAGGACGAGGTGCGCTTGCCGTAGCCGTTGACGGAGACCGTCAGCACGACCTGCTCCTGCGCCGACATTTCCGCGTAGCGCTCCTGCGAGAGTTGGAGCGAACCCGAGGTCTCCTCACCCTCGGCATCCGCAGGCTCCTCAACCGCGGTTTCGCCGGCCACCGCGCGGCGCATCTTCAAGTAGGCCACCCGTTCGTCCGACGCGGTCTCGACATGGCGCAGGATCGCCAGCGAGATCAGCGTGTCGTTCTCGGCCAGCGCAATGCCGCGCACGCCCATCGAGGTGCGGCCGGTGAAGACGCGGACATCGGTGACGGGGAAGCGGATACACTGGCCGCCGGCGGCCGTCAGCAGCACGTCGTCGCGCTCGGTGCAGATCTGCACGTCGACGATCGCCTCGCCCTCCCCGAGCTTCATGGCGATGATGCCGGAGCGGCGGACATCGACGAAGTCGGACAGCTTGTTGCGGCGGACGGTGCCGCCGGTCGTGGCGAACATCACGTCGAGATTGGCCCAGGAGGATTCATCCTCCGGCAGCGGCATGATGGTGGTGATGCGCTCGCCCTGCTCCAACGGCAGGATGTTGATCAGCGCCTTGCCGCGCGCGTTGGGAGCTGCCACCGGCAGCCGCCAGACCTTCTCCTTGTAGACCTGGCCCTTCGAGGAGAAGAACAGCACCGGCGTATGGGTCGAGGCCACGAACAGCCTGGAGACAAAATCCTCGTCGCGGGTCTGCATGCCCGCCCGGCCCTTGCCGCCGCGGCGCTGGGCGCGATAGGTCGAGAGCGGCACGCGCTTGACGTAGCCGGCGTGCGAGACCGTGACCACCATGTCCTCGCGCTGGATCAGGTCCTCGTCCTCGACCTCGCCTTCCTGCTCGATGATGACGGTTTTGCGCGGGGTGGCGAACTCGGACCGGACCGCCGCAAGCTCTTCCTTGATGATGCCCTGCACGCGCGCGCGCGACCGCAGGATCGCGAGATAGTCGGCGATTTCCACCGCGAGCTTGTCGAGCTCTTCGGAAATCTCCTCGCGGCCGAGCGCCGTCAGCCGCTGCAGGCGCAGTTCGAGAATGGCCTTGGCCTGCTCCAGCGACAGCCGCGCGGTGCCGTCGGGGGCCATCCGGTGCCGGGGATCGTCGATCAGCGTGATCATCGCTTCCACATCCCGCGCCGGCCAGTCGCGCGACATCAAGGTGTCACGCGCCGTGTTCGGATCGGGCGAGGTGCGGATAACGCGAATGATCTCGTCGATATTGGCGACTGCGATGGCGAGGCCGACCAGGATATGGGCGCGGTCGCGGGCCTTGTTGAGCAGGAATTTCGTGCGCCGCGTCACCACCTGCTCGCGGAAGGCGATGAACAGCGTCAGAAAGTCCTTCAGGTTCATCGTCTGCGGCCGGCCGGCGTCCAGCGCCACCATGTTGGCCGGAAAATTCGTCTGCAGCGGCGTGAAACGATAGAGCTGGTTCAGCACCACGTCGGGCACGGCGTCGCGCTTCAGTTCGACGACGACGCGGAAACCGTCACGGTCGGATTCGTCGCGCAGGTCGGAGATGCCCTCGATCTTCTTCTCGCGCACCAGTTCGGCGATGCGCTCCACCATGGTGGCCTTGTTCACCTGGAACGGAATTTCGGTGACGATGATCGCTTCGCGATCCTTGCGGATGGTGTCGATCGTGACCTTGCCGCGCATCACGATCGAGCCGCGGCCGAGATGATAGGCCGAGCGGATTCCCTGGCGACCGAGGATGATGCCGCCGGTCGGGAAATCCGGTCCCGGCACGATGTTGATGAGGTCGTCGATCGTCAGCGCGGGATTGTCGATCAGCGCCACGCAGGCGTCGATGACTTCGCCGAGATTGTGCGGCGGGATGTTGGTCGCCATGCCGACGGCGATACCGCCGGCGCCGTTGACCAGAAGGTTGGGGAACTTGGCCGGCAGCACCGTCGGTTCGCGATCGCGGCTGTCGTAGTTGGCCTGGAAATCGACGGTGTCCTTGTCGATGTCGTCGAGCAGCGTCTGCGCGATCTTGGTCAGGCGGGATTCGGTGTACCGCATGGCGGCCGCCGTATCGCCGTCCACCGAGCCGAAATTGCCCTGGCCGTCGATCAGCGGCACGCGCATGGAGAAATCCTGCGCCAGACGCACCAGCGCGTCATAGACCGACTGATCGCCGTGGGGATGGTATTTACCGATGACGTCGCCGACGGTGCGCGCCGACTTGTTGTACGACTTGTTCCATTCGAAGCCGTTCTCGTGCATCGCGTAGAGAATGCGGCGATGCACAGGCTTGAGCCCGTCGCGCGCGTCCGGCAGCGCCCGCGCCACGATCACGCTCATGGCGTAATCGAGGTAGGAGCGTTTCATCTCGTCGAGGATGGAAACGGGACGGATATCGGAGGGCTCCGGCGGCTCGCCGGGCTTGTTATCTTCAGGGTCAGACAAAGGGGAATCCGGTCAATTCTCAGCTGAGAATCATATAGCGCATCGGGGCCCGGATAACCACCCCGAAGCGCGCCGGATCGGTCGTTTTTCCGCTCGTTTTTTCATGGACTTAACGCATCGGCAACGCCTTGGGCGGGGCGCGCCGGAGCCCGCATTTTCAGGACCGCAAACTGCAGGTCCAAGCGACGCTTTCTGCGACGGCTTAAGGGCCGAAAAACACCGCGTGCATGATCCGCCCCGGAACGAACGTGAACAGCCCGGCAATGACCAGCGCGCCCACAAAAATCAGCGATCATGATCCGGCGATGATCGGCGATCCTGTGGCGCCTGGCCCTCCACACCGCGATCGGCAGCATGATCAGCGTGAAGATCGACAGCAGATGGATCGGGCTCCAGGGGCCGAGCAAGCGGATCTCGTGGATCCAGAACGAGCTCGCCGCCACGACGGCCATCAGGCCGACCCAGATCCAGCCGACCGTCCGGTGCGGCAGCGTTCCCTTCGGCGCGGCGAACTGGACAATGCCCAGCGCAAAGGCGGCCATCGCCGCAAAGGCGTGAACCGGGATCGCGGGAGCGGCATCCAGCAGCGGCGCTAGGCTCATGGCGGGCGCTCCCGGAGCGAAGGACGGTTGGCGTTCGATCGAATGCAGGAAAGGCGTTAGACCGGCCTCTTAATGTTAATATCATTAACATAAATCGATGTCAAAGCCGGGAGCCCAACTCAATTTCCATTAAAATCAATGCATTGGAAGCTAACTCGGCGAATGGAGTCCAGCCGCGCCCTATCCCGACCGCCGCCTCGGCGCCGACACGCTGCCGGCGCTGCTGCGATCGGGCCGGTTACTGAGGGAAGGCGCGTCAGCTATGCGCAGATGCCGATGACGGCTTCGTTTCGTTCAACGGAGCAACCCTCTGCCGGCGTTGCCGTTTCCAGCTCTGCTGGTATGTCTCCGACATCGTGCTCCGTCGCCCCATTCGAGTGACAAAGTGACCAACGTCCTTTTCGTCTGCAGCGCCAATCGTCTGCGCAGCCCCACGGCCGAACAAATCTTTTCGACCTGGCCGGGGATCGAGACCAACTCGGCCGGCATCTCCAACGGTGCGAGCGTGCCGTTGTCGTCCGAACAGGTCGCGTGGGCCGACATCATCTTTGTCATGGAGAAGACCCACCGCACCAAGCTGAACCGGAAATTCCGGGCTCGTTTGAAGGATAAGCGCGTCGTCTGCCTCGACATTCCCGATGACTACGAATTCATGGATCCCGTCTTGATTCGGATCCTTGAAAGCCGGGTCAGCCGTTTCCTGCCCCAACCGGGACCGTCAATGCGATAGAGGGCACCCGGGAAACGATGAGGCCCAAAGCAGAACGGTCGTCGCGATGACTGTGCAACAGCGGATGATCGGGGCTACTGGTCAAGCAGCAGGACGCCCAAACGGCAGATAATCGCGGCCGAGTTGTCTGTGCAGCTGCAGCCAGATGGGGAGCTGTCGCGCCATCCGTCGATCGCCCTCGATCGACAATGCTTTTCCCTCGACCTCCTGCCAACTCACCTGCCCAAGATAAAGCCTGACAAGGACGGCAACATCGCCGCGAACGGTCAGATCGACGGTATGTCCCGGATCCTTGAAGCATATGTCGACGCCTGTCCGTTCGAGGATCAGCCACATGATGCGTAACGTCGTTCGGCTTCTGGGAACACCGGAGAATTCGAAGCGGATCACCACGCGACGCTCCGGCAACGCGCCGATGTCCACGCGCTTGCGCATTCGCCACATCAGCAGGCCGGGATTCAGATCGTCGGCGGAGAGCCGGTCGCGGGCGTGCGCCAGACCCCAGCGCGAGAGGTCACGCAAGACGTCGTGAAACGCTTCGCCTGACGGCGTCAGCCAATATTCGCAGCCTGAAACGTCAGGGTGAGTTCTTCTTGCGACGATTCCGTTTTCTTCCAATTGCCGCAGGCGCTCGGCCAGAAGAGTCCGCGACATCAGCGGCACCCCGCGATGAATGTCGTTGAAATTATGTGCGCCCAACATCAACTCGCGCAGCACGAGCGGCGTCCAACGTGTGGCGAAGACCTCGGACGCCTTTGCGATCGGGCAGAACTCGCCGTAACCGCCTTTCATGGCAGGGATTCAAACATCTTTGGGTCGCAGGGACCAGTCCAGATTTTGGACTTGTCGCCGTCCGTCGTTCGGCAAACGATGCGGTCATTTCGGGCCGAACCCTGGAACGAGCAGTTTGTGGAGGGTTCCATGTGGCAGCGTAGCCATGCAGGTCTTTCACGCCGGCAAGCGTTGGCAGCGTTCGGCGGCGCGGCAATGTTGGCCGTAGCAATCTCGGATGCCTCAAATGCGCGGTCGCGAGAGGGCAACAAGATGACCTATGTACTGATCCATCCGGCCTGGTTCGGCGGCTGGTGCTGGAAAAAGCTGACGCCGTTGCTGCGTGCGCAAGGGCACGAGGTGTTCACTCCGACGCTGACCGGGCTCGGCGAACGCGCGCACTTGGCGAGGCCGGAAATCGGGCTTGAAATACACGTCCGCGACATCATCAACGTCATCGAATACGAGGACCTGCGCAACGTCATCCTCGTCGGCAACAGCTCGGGCGGGATGGTGATTACTGGCGCCGCCGATCACATGCCCGAACGGATCGCGCATATCGTCTTTCTCGACGCCTTCGTGCCGACGGATGGCCAGAGCATGCTGGACGTGATCCCGCCCGATCGTCGGCCCGCTCTGGAAGCATTCGTGCAAAAAGAAGGAGACGGCTGGCTGCTGCCGCGTTTCGCGCCGCCGCCATGGGAAAAACTTGTCACCGAAACCTGGCAAGTGACCGAAAAGGCGGATCTCGACTGGATACTACCCCGGCTGTGCCCGACACCGTTCGGCCATTTCAAGGAACCAGTGAAGCGCAGGAATCCTGCCGCCGAGAAGTTGCCACGTACCTACATCCGCACCCAGTGGCCGCATCCGGGCTTCGATCGTTATGCGGGGGCTGCGAGCGCGGCGGCGGGGTGGCAATCACGCCAAATCGCGAGCTCGCATCTGCCGTACATTACGCATCCCGGCGAGCTCGCGGCCCTGCTGCTGGAAGTCGCGGGCTGACGGAGTTGCGCGCAACCGCGCTAACTCGTTTGAGCGTTGCAGCGGGCCATGCTGTAGCCCAATGGTGGACAGGAAGGGAAAATTACAAACTGAAACAGGCGAACCCTTGCAACCCTCTGGGGGTCGAAGGATTCGCCTGCCGTCGTTACAAAAAACGTCTGCCTGCGTTCTAGAACGGAATATCGTCGTCCATGTCGCTGTTGCGGGCACCGGCGGCGACCGGGCGCCTCGGCGCAGAGCTGACCGGTCCACCGGAGCCGAAATCACCGCCGGCATCGTCGGAGCCGAAGCTGCCGCCACCGCCGCCGCTGCGGCCATCGAGCATGGTCAGGGTCGAGTTGAAGCCCTGCAGCACGACTTCGGTCGAGTACTTCTCGACGCCGCTCTGGTCGGTCCATTTGCGGGTCTGCAGCGCGCCCTCGATGTAAACCTTGGCGCCCTTCTTCAGATACTGCTCGACAATCTTGCAAAGCGGTTCGGAGAAGATGACGACGCGATGCCACTCGGTCTTTTCCTTGCGCTCGCCGGTGCCCTTGTCGCGCCAGGTCTCCGAGGTCGCGATGCTCAGATTGGCGATCGGCCGCCCGTCCTGTGTCCGCCGGATTTCAGGATCCTTGCCGAGGTTGCCGACCAGAATCACCTTGTTCACGCTTCCCGCCATCGCCGCTCTCCACTCGATATCGCCGGCAAAAATCACTGGTCCGCCGCTTCTCGCCGGCCGCCTTCAATTCTTGACCTGTCGCTTTGTCCGCTCTTTCGCGTCCGCTTCCGGACATCTGAAACGACCCTATACGCTCGCAAGCCCCGCCGACTTAGCGATCCCTCGGCAAGCCGGCGGTTATCCACATATAGCATCGCCCCGGCCAATGTTCCAGCTTTGTTCCCGCAATCTCACGTCGCCAGGGGCCGCCCCATCACTCAACTATATGGCGACCCAGGTTCGCCTCAATTGCGTCCAGAAAATGACAAAATGGAACCGAAAGTTCCGCACGATAACGGGAATAGCATCAAACATATCATTGAGCTTGACTTCATACTTTGGTTCATGAGTGTTGCAATTCGGAGACGCAATTTCCGCGCAAGTCACGCTATAAAATTGCCTACGGCGCGGGCGCTCGCGTCATCACGGCAACGCTTCGGGACCAATGGAAGCGGGCAAGAGCTGGAGATATAGAGGATGAAGAAGTTTCTGTTAGGTACGGTTGCTCTCATCGCGTTCGCGGCACCTGCAGCGGCCGCCGACCTCGCTGCGCGTCCTTACGTCAAGGCCCCGCCGGCACCGATCGCCGTCGTCTACGACTGGAGCGGCTTCTACATCGGCGCCAACGGCGGCTGGGGTTCGAGCCGCAAGTGCTGGGACTTCATCACGCGGCCGGCACGTTCGTCGATGCCGAGGGCTGCCATGACGCAACCGGCGGCACCGTCGGTGGTCAGATCGGCTATCGCTGGCAGGCTGCTCGTGGGTGTTCGGTCTGGAAGCGCAGGGCAACTGGGCCGATTTCCAGGGCAGCAATGTGAGCCTGATCGATCCGACGTTCCGCAACCAGTCGCGCATCGATGCGTTCGGCCTGTTCACCGGTCAGGTCGGTTGGGCCGCCAACAACGTCCTGTTCTACATCAAGGGCGGTGCGGCCGTTACGGCGGATCGTTTCCGCGTCTTTGATGTTCCCACCGGCCTCGTAGTTGGCACCACCGGCGACGACACCCGTTGGGGCGGCGTGGTCGGCGTAGGCCTCGAATACGGCTTCGCCCCGAACTGGTCGGCCGGCATCGAATACAACCATCTGTTCATGCAGGACCGCACCCACACCTTCGTCGACGCGACCGGCGCCTTCTTCGGTACCGATCGCATCCGCCAGGACGTGGACATCGTCACCGCTCGCATCAACTACCGCTTCGGCGGCGCGGGCATCGCGAGGTACTGATCTTCGCCTTCAGCCAACTGACGACGAAAAGGCCGGCCTCGCGCCGGCCTTTTTGTTTGGTTGTACCGCGGCCGAGTCAACACCCGCCTCGGTTGCATTCACATACATTTGCCGCGGATGTGGTTTTTCGGCGACAGCATTTTGCGATGACTTCACGCTATATGCGCAGGCAACCTGAAATTGACTACTCCGGTAGTTGCGTTGGAAATGCCGAAAGGAAGAAACGTGAAGAAAGTTTTGTTGACGACGACCGCCCTGATCGCGCTTGGGATGGCCCCCGCGGCCGCCGCCGACCTTGCCGCACGGCCCTACACCAAGGCGCCCGCCGCGGCGATTGCGATCTATAACTGGAGCGGCTTCTACCTCGGTGCGATGGGCGGCTACGCCCAGGAAAACAGCCTCGGGCATCGGCACGCTCAGCGGCGGCCATGCGCAACTGGCGGCACCGTCGGTGGTCAGAACTGGCAGCACTGGCAGGGCTTCGTGGGTGTCGGCGTGGAAGCGCGAGGGCAGCTGGGCGGACTTCGGCGCGGCCGCAATGTCGATCCCGCGTGCCTCGGCGTCATCGACTACACGCATTCGATGCCATGGGACTGTTCGCGGCCAGGTCGGCTACGCCTGCGAACAGCGTCCTGTTCTACGTCAAGGGCGGTGCTGCCGTGGCTCCGACACTACCGTCTGCTCGCGACCGGCGCCGGCTCAGCATCGCCGACAGCGTCGATGACACCCGTTGGGGTGGTACGGTCGGCGCCGGCGTCGAATATGGCTTCGCCCCGAAATGGTCGGCCGGCATCGAGTACACTTATCACATGTTCATGCAGGACAAGACCTATAACTTCGTGAGCAACGGCGCCGTTCCCGGCTGGCACGTGTGCCCAGAGCCGCATCCGTCAGGACATGAACATCGTTCACCGCTCGGCATCAACTACAAGTTCAGGCGCTTCCTGCTGACACTGCCTGCGCCTCCGTTCCAAGATCAAAGGCCGGCACTGGCAGGCGTTTTTTTTTGCGGTTCCGCGACTGGACCTGCTGACTGCTGCTGCCAAAAAAGCGCCAGTTCAAACAATCGGTTGATGATTCGCACGCGGCACTGGAAATCCCTCGTCGTTCTTCCTATGTTCCGACTTTCAATCATCGGCGCCTGATCCCGGTCCTTGACCGGCAATGCGCGCCCAACGTGGCGCGTCTGCCTGCACGCCTGGAAATGCCGATATGGATGAAGTGCTCAGGGCGAAGCGCCAACCACCCGCCGGCTCCGCATCGCGTGCGATAACCATCCGCGGCGCGCGCGAGCACAATCTCAAGAACGTCGATCTCGAAATTCCGCGCGACAAGCTCGTCGTGTTCACCGGCCTCTCCGGCTCCGGCAAATCCTCGCTCGCCTTCGACACCATCTATGCCGAAGGCCAGCGCCGCTACGTCGAATCGCTCTCGGCCTATGCGCGCCAGTTCCTGGAGATGATGCAGAAGCCGGATGTGGACCAGATCGACGGCCTGTCGCCCGCGATCTCGATCGAGCAGAAGACCACGTCGAAGAACCCGCGCTCCACCGTCGGCACCGTCACCGAGATCTACGACTACATGCGCCTGCTGTGGGCGCGCGTCGGCGTGCCCTATTCGCCCGCCACGGGGCTGCCGATCGAAAGCCAGATCGTCTCGCAGATGGTCGACCGCGTGCTGGCGCTGCCCGAAGGCACCCGCCTCTATCTGCTGGCGCCGGTCGTGCGCGGCCGCAAGGGCGAGTACAAGAAGGAGCTCGCCGAATGGCTCAAGAAGGGCTTTCAGCGCGTCAAGATCGACGGCACCTTCTATGAGCTGGCGGAAGCGCCGACGCTCGACAAGAAATTCCCGCACGACATCGACGTGGTGGTCGACCGCATCGTGGTTCGCCCCGACATCGGCCAGCGCCTCGCCGAAAGTTTTGAGACCGCGCTGAAGCTCGCCGAAGGCCTCGCCGTGATCGAATACGCCGACGCGCCGGCGGGTGCAGCGGAAGAGAAGAAGTCCGACAAGAAGACCGCCAAGATCCACGACAAGAGCGGCCCGGAGCGGATTCTGTTTTCGGAAAAATTCGCCTGCCCGGTTTCCGGCTTCACGATTCCCGAGATCGAGCCGCGGCTGTTCTCGTTCAACAACCCCTATGGCGCCTGTCCGGCCTGCGGCGGCCTCGGCGTCGAGCAGCATATCGACGAGGATCTCGTCATTCCCGACAAGGAGACGACGCTGCGCAAGGGCGCGATCGCGCCGTGGGCGAAATCGTCCTCGCCCTATTACATCCAGACGCTGACCGCGCTCGGCAAATTCTACAAGTTCACGCTCGACACCAAGTGGAAGGACCTGCCGAAGAAGACGCAGGCAGCATTGCTGCACGGCTCCGGCGACGACGAGATCAAATTCTCCTATGAGGACGGCGTCCGCTCCTACGACACCAAGAAACCGTTCGAGGGCGTCATCACCAACCTCGAGCGCCGCTTCCGCGAGACCGAAAGCGAATGGGCGCGCGAGGAGCTGGCGAAATATTTCTCCGACATTCCCTGCGGGGGCTGCCACGGCCATCGCCTCAAGCCCGAGTCGCTGTGCGTCAAGATCGGCGGCAAGCACATCGGCGAAATCTCGGAAATGTCGGTGCTCCGGGCCGGCGAATGGTTCGAGACCGTGCCGAAGGCGCTCAACGCGCAGCAGAACGAGATCGCCACGCGCGTGCTGAAGGAGATCCGCGAGCGGCTGTCCTTCCTGCTCGACGTCGGCCTGAATTATCTCACGCTCGCGCGCGCCTCCGGCACGCTGTCCGGCGGCGAAAGCCAGCGCATCCGCCTCGCCTCGCAGATCGGCTCGGGACTGACCGGCGTGCTCTACGTGCTGGACGAGCCCTCGATCGGCCTGCACCAGCGCGACAACGCGCGGCTTCTGGAGACGCTGAAGCGGCTGCGCGACCTCGGCAATACCGTGATCGTGGTCGAGCATGACGAGGACGCCATCAGGCTCGCCGACTACGTGCTCGACATCGGCCCCGGCGCCGGCATGCATGGCGGCCACATCGTGGCGCAGGGCACGCCCGCCGAGATCATGAAGAACCCGAACTCGCTGACCGGCAAATATCTCACCGGCGAGATGTCGGTGGCGATCCCCGAGCGCAAGCCGCCGAACCACAGGCGCACCATCAAGGTCATCAACGCCCGCGGCAATAACTTAAAGAACGTCTCGGCGGAAATTCCGCTCGGGCTGTTCACCTGCGTCACCGGCGTCTCCGGCGGCGGCAAGTCGACGCTGCTGATCGACACGCTCTACAAGGCGATCGCCCGCAAGCTCAACAACGCCAGCGAAGGCGCCGCCCCCCACGACCGCATCGAGGGGCTGGAGCATATCGACAAGATCATCGACATCGACCAGTCGCCGATCGGCCGCACGCCGCGCTCGAACCCCGCGACCTATACCGGCGCCTTCACGCCGATCCGCGAATGGTTCGCCGGCCTGCCCGAAGCCAAGGCGCGCGGCTACGAGCCCGGCCGCTTCTCCTTCAACGTCAAGGGCGGCCGCTGCGAGGCCTGCCAGGGCGACGGCGTCATCAAGATCGAGATGCACTTTTTGCCCGACGTCTACGTCACCTGCGACACCTGCAAGGGCAAGCGCTACAACCGCGAGACGCTGGAAGTCCTGTTCAAGGGCAAGTCCATCGCCGACGTGCTCGACATGACGGTGGAAGAAGCCGCCGAATTCTTCAAGGCGGTCCCCCGCGTCCGCGAAACGTTTAAAACGCTGCACCGCGTCGGCCTCGACTACATCCACGTCGGCCAGCAGGCCACCACCCTCTCCGGCGGCGAAGCCCAGCGCGTCAAGCTGGCGAAGGAACTGTCAAAGCGCGCGACGGGACGCACGCTCTACATCCTGGACGAGCCCACCACGGGCCTGCATTTCCACGACGTCGCAAAACTTCTGGAAGTGCTGCACGAGCTGGTCTCGCAGGGCAACACGGTGGTCGTGATCGAGCACAATCTGGAGGTCATCAAGACCGCCGACTGGGTCATCGACCTCGGCCCCGAAGGCGGCGACGGCGGCGGCGAGATCGTCGCCTGGGGTCCGCCGGAGGACATCGTGAAAGCGCCGCGGAGCTATACGGGGAAATTTCTGGCGCCGGTGCTGAAGAAGGCGGCCGGCAAGCCACGGAAGAGCAGCAGCGCGAGCGAGGCGGCGGAGTAAGAGCTTTGGAGTCAAGAGCGGCTTGATGGCTGGGTCGCCATATCTTTCCGAGGAAGCATAGAAGTTCGACGCCTGCGGCTGGCTCTGCGCAGAGGATATTGTTGTCGCAGCCAAGCATGGCCGGGCATTGGGATTGATGCCAATCTCAGCTTGATCGGTCGCCTAAGAACTGTCGGCCAAATCGAGAGGAAGAACAGAATGCCGTCGGTCTTCGCACCCTGCCGCTTCTATCTTTTGGTTTTCCTTGCCGTGTTCAACCAGGCCGTCGCAGCGGACCCGGCGCATCCTTCGGCTCAATGCTCGGAACAACAAGCAACGGAACTCCCGTCAGTTCCACCCCTTCCCCCGGTGCGCACATTGCGGGTGCGCCCGCGTTCTCCCGACGACAGTCTGAACGCCGATGCCGGGGGGCCGCCTGCCCCGACGACGAGCGGCCTCGTGCCGGGAAATGATCCGAAAGCGATTCGCATCATGCCGATCAAACCGGATCGGGTCGACGGCGATGCCGCTTCCGGGGCGGCGCGTTGTGCGATCAGCTCGTAGGGCGGAATTGCGCAGCGTATTTCGTCTCTTTCGTTCTTCCTTAAGCCGCGTCCGCCGGCCTCACCCGCTTCGCAATCTCCGCGCCCTTCTGTCGCTCCTACACCGTCCAATAATGCGGATGCGGAAGATCGCGAGCGGTCGCCCCAGTCAAAATCGTCTTCATCGAACTCGGACGGGCCGGCGCGCAGGTCCTCCAGCGTCAGCTCGATCAGGAAGGCCTGACGCGCGGGATCAAACCTGAGTGCGTCCCACCGCACCGGATAATGGTGGTGGCTGGCGAGCAGCCCGCCGGTTTTTATCACGGCGTAAGCGACCGTTCCGCTCACCTTGTCCAGCATCAGCCGCTCGATCGTACCGAGTTTTGCGCCGTCTCGCCCGTAGACGTTCACGTGCTCGACGCGATCACTGGGCACCAGGGTATGAGGCATGGCGTCCTCCCTGTTTTGCTCTTGTTCGGCTGGCATTGTAGCACAACGAGCCCGGCATGTGGGGGCGTCCGGTTGCCGCGGAGCACAAAGTCGCGATTGGTTCCAGCGCGTAGGATGGGTAGAGCGCAAGCGAAACCCATCAATCGAGCGCGCTGCAGCGATGATGGGTTTCGCTCCGCTCTACCCATCCTACGGCTCCTCACTCCGCGATCGCCGCTTCCACAAATCCCTTCGGGTCCTCGCAAAACTCCCGCATGACCTTGTAGTGATCGGTGTCCTTCACCGTCACCGGCTCCAGCCCGTATTTCGTCAGCCGCAGCAGCGTCGCGTTCGGATAGGCCATCAGCATCGGCGAGTGCGTGGCCATGATGATCTGGCAATGGCCGATATTTTCCATCCGCCGCATCAGCTTCAGGAATGCGATCTGGCGCGCGGGCGACAGCGCGGATTCCGGTTCGTCGAAGATGAAGATGCCCTGCCGCTGGCAACGCTCCTCGAAGAAGCGCAAAAAGCCTTCACCGTGGGAATGGGAGAGGAAGTCAGGCGGAGGGCCTCCTCCCATTGGATATTTCTGGGCCATCTCGTCTAAGTATCGGGCAACCGAGAAAAAGCTCTCGGCGCGGAAAAACCAGCCATTGGTGATTTTGGGTAGCCAGCTTGCCCGCAACGCGTTGGACAATTGGCCTCCCATTTTTTCCAACGCCCATGAGTGGTCGACCGTCATGTACCCCTTGCCGCCGCCGGCTTCGTCGTAGCCGGCGAGCACGGCGATGCCTTCGAGCAAGAGTGGATTTCCCCGTGCCATTCTCGCCGACGATGATGGTGATCGCGCTTGTCGAAACTCAGTTCGAAATCGTCGCGCAGCAAGGGAAGGCAGAACGGATAAGCCTCGCGGTTGGTGATCCGCGACGGCTCGAGCCAGATCCGCTTGAGGTATGGCGCCGGCAGATTGATCGGGCGGTTGCGTCGTGAGGCCATGTGCGCGGGTCCGATGGAACAACATGGCATTCAATGCATATATCCTGATCGTCCCGCAACCCCAGATGGCAAGCGCCAAACCGCACAGAGCAGCCATGCCCAGCGCCACCTACACCCTCTTCCGCAACGCCATCCTCGGCGAGCAGCAGGTCGTCTGCATCTATGACGGCCGCGTGCGCGAACTATGCCCGCACATCATCGGCACCAACAAGCGCGGCGAAGAGGTCGTGCTGGCCTGGCAGTTCGGCGGCGAGAGCAGTGGGCCGCTGCCGCAATGGCGATGCCTGAAGCTGGCCAATATCAGCGACGCACGCCCGCGCGAGGGCCGCTGGCATGAAGGCGGCTCGCATCGCACGACGCAGACCTGCGTGAGCGATATCGATCTCGACATCAATGTTCACGTGCGCAAGCGCAGGTGAGGCAAACGCTGCAGTCGAAGCAACCCTTAAACCCTCATGGTGAGGAGGCGCGCAGCGCCGTCTCGAACCATGTGGCCTCGCTGGTGCCATTCATCCTTCGAGACGCGCGCTGTGCGCGCTCCTCAGGATGAGGTCTGACATTTGCAAGGGTGGATAGCCGGAGAGCGCTTGGCAGTTGCACGCACATCGCGATCGAACGAACACAGTCGCCGCTCTCTCTCATATCGAGAACTCATCACGCCACACGTCGCCGCACTGCTGTCGAAATAGCAACCTGCCCGCGCCAATGCGCGGACGCGCTTCGGTCCAACTTTTGCCGGCATGCGAAACGTATGGTTAACCTGCAAGCGGTCGTTCTCACATCTGCGCAGACGTCGCTTGCAGACGGCTCTCCGAGGGCGCGTTCGCGCCCGCTTCCACAACGATACGTCACCATGCCGGTGCGATCGGTTCGCTATGGAGCCCGCAGGGGGTTATACGAATGTTCAACTACAGGGGACAAAAAATGAAACAACTACTTCTAGCTGGTGTGGCCCTTTCGGTCGCGACCGCGGCCTCGGCCGCCGACTTGCCGGCGCGGCCCTACGCCAAGGCTCCCGGCGGCGGTGGTGTCTCCGGCGTATAACTGGTCCGGCTTCTATATCGGCGCAATGGGCGGCTATGGCTGGGAGACCGACGCCGGCAGCGGCGGCTTCGGCGGCGGCACGGTCGGCTACAACTGGCAACTTCCCGGGCAGCCAGTTCGTCTTCGGTGTCGAAGTCGACGCCGCGGGCGCCAGCATCAAGGACAGCTTCCCGTGGACGTCGGCGTCACGCAGGAAAACAAGATCAATGCATTCGGCAGCGTGACCGGCCGCGCCGGCTTCGCGATCGATGCGGCCCTGCTCTACGCCAAGGGCGGTTATGCGTGGACCAACAACAAGACGACCTTCACGGCCGGCGGTCGGCAAAACGTCTCTCGGATAGCCAGACTCATACCGGCTACACCATCGGCGGCGGCCTCGAATATTTGTTCACGCCGAGTTGGTCGGCCAAGGCCGAATACATGTACACCAGCCTCGGCAGCGAGACCTACAATTTCGGCGGCCAACCGCTGGATTCCGGCAGCTTCGACTTCCACACCATCAAGGTCGGCGTGAACTATCACTTCAGGTGAAGTCAAGAACTGTAGGGTGGGCAAAGCGTAGCGTGCCCACCATACGGACCGGTACGAACCGTCGTCACCCGCCTTGTGCGCAATTGCGCACCGGGGCGGGTGACCCAGTATTCCAGAGGCAGCAGTGATTGGCTGATAAGCCGCGGCGTACTGGATACCCCGCATGCGCGGGGTATGACACCGCGTGTGGAGCGGATAACGGACCGCTCACACCACCTCGAGCACCAGCTCCATCGTCATCAGCACCGGATTGTCGCCGCGCATCAGCCGGCCCTCGGCGATGCCGCCGAGATAATCGACCAGCGCGACATCGAGCTCCGCCTGCAGCGTGCCGTCGGCGCCGGGCGCAATCGCGCCGGCCTTGATCGCAAGCTCGGTCGCAAACGGCACGACGGTTCGGCCGTCGGTGAAATGCGCGCCGATGGTGGAGCCGACGCCGCCGTGAATCCGGGCGCGCAGGATTCCGTGCTGCCGGCAGAAGATCTCCAGCGCCGCGGCAAAATCCTGATTCGGCCGCAGCCGCAGCGCGAAGGCGCGGCTGTCGGCCTTCACATCCGTGCCGGCGCGCGCGACCGGTCCGAACAATTTGAAATTGGTCTCGGGATCTGGCTCGGCCGTGAAGACATCGCGCCGTCGATGCCGAACGCTTCCACCGCGAACGATTCGGCGACGATGCTCTCCTCGGGCAGAATGTGGCCGCCATGCAGATGTCCGTCAGTCTCGGTCCACAGCCCGTGGCAATGAAAGAACGGCGCGCCATCGCGCTCGCCGAGCGTCATCGCGCCGAGCTTCAACCGCGTGATGCCGGGGGGCCGAAACGTGTCGCTGTAAAATGCCGCGTTGGCGCCGGTCTTCGACAGCGCCGGCATCACATAGGCAAACGGCCCAAGCGCCCCTTTCCGCATGCTCAACACGCCGCCTGAAAAGCCGGCTTCGGCAAAGCCGCGGCGCGCGGCCTCCAGCAGCGGCAGGCCGGCAGCAAGCGTGAATGAAAACGCCCGGCCCCGCGCCTCGACCCATTGGATGCGTTCGGGCGTGGGCGGCCCGGGCTGTTCGATGCTGCGCATCGCCTCAGCTACCCGTCGACTTCGGATATGAGCTCAAGCAGCCCTCGAGCCTCGAGTTCATCGCGGACCAGCCGCTTCGGAATCTTGCCATAGCCGGATTTCGGCAGCGCCTCCCAGAAGAAGAAGCGCTTCGGCATTTTGTAACGCGGCACCTTCGGCGCCAGGAACGCGGCCAACTCCGCCTCGCTCACCGCGGCCGTACCCTCGCGCGCGACGCAGACGGCTACGCCAACCTCGCCCCAGAACGGGTCGGGCACGCCGAGGACGGCGACCTCGCCGATCGCCGGGTGCGTGAGAATCTTCTCCTCGACCTCGCGCGGATAGATGTTGGAGCCGCCCGAGATGTACATGTCCGAGGCGCGGCCGGTGATGTAGACGAATCCCTCCTCGTCCATGTGGCCGAGATCGCCGGTACGAAACCAGCCGTCGCGAAACGCCTTCGCGTTGGCCTCGGGGTTGTCGTAATAGCCGGCGAACACGGCGGGGCCGACCACGCAGATCTCGCCGGTCTCGAAAGCTTTAAGTTCGCGCCCGTCGTCGCCCTGGATCGAGACCTGCATCCCCGTGCGCTCGAAGCCGCAGGTGCCGATGCGGGCCTGCGGGCCGTCCTCGGGATCGTGCAGATTGGCAGGCATCACCGTGATGTTGCCGGTGACCTCGCCGAGTCCGAAATACTGCACCAGCACCGGGCCGAGCTTGTTCAGCGCCGCCTTCTGGTCCTCGCGATACATCGGCGCGCCGGCATAGATCACGAAGCGCAGCGAGGAGTGATCGTACTTGTCGACCGCGGGATGCTCGACCATCATCTTCAGGATGGTCGGCACCGTAAAAATGTTGCTGACGCGATGCGCCTCGATCAGCCGGAACGCTTCGGCGATATCGAATTTCTCCGAAGGCAGCAGGATGGTCGGCACGCCGCGCGCGGCCTGCACGAGCTGGTGCACGCCGGCGCCATGCGACAGTGGCGCGACCACCAGCGAGGCATCCGTCTCCGTCGTGCCCGGCATCAGGTCGGCGAGATGATTTGTCACCACAAAGGCCATCTGGCCGTGGGTGAGAACTGCCGCCTTGGAACGCCCGGTGGTGCCGGAGGTGAAGAAGAACCAGCAGGGATCGTCGTAATCGACCGCTGCGTTATCGATCCTCGCGCCCGCATGATCGGCGATCACGCCGCCCACGGATTTTTCGCCAAACGTCCCTTCGCCGATCCGCCAGATGAATTCCAGCGCCGGATTGGCGGCCGCCTTGGCGTGATCGGGAAAATCGCCGTGGCACAGAAACGCCTTCGCGCCGGAGGCGGTGGCGAGATAGGCCACCTCGTCCGGCATCAGGCGGAAATTGGTCGGCACCCAGACCGCACCGAGACGAAAGGCCGCGAACATCGACCAGAACATCTCGTCGCAATTCTTGGAATGGACCAGGATGCGGTCGCCCTTGGCGACGCCCCGCGCGGCGAGGCCCGCCGCCAGCGCGGAGACGTGGCCGTCGATCTCGCGCCAGGTCCAGGAGTTGCCGCCCCAGATGAAGCCCGCGCGGTCGCCATGGCGGCGGGCGTTCTGGGTCAGCATATGTGCCAGATTCATCACCCGGCGCGACATCCGCGCCAGCCCGCCGCGCGGGGTAGGAATAGTCACGGTTTCAGTCACAGGGAATCAACCATTGCGCTTCGAAAAACAGACATGGAACACCTCATCGCAACGATAGCAGAAAGCCTCGTGGCAGAAAGCCTTGCGCCTGCTCAAATCCGCCGCGGGCCGGCGTCACCGTACGCCCGTCCCCTTGCAGCGCTGGCACTTGACCACCCTGTCGCCCTTCTTCAGCAGGCCCTTGCCCTCGCAATTCTTGCATTTCTGCTTCTTCTTGATGTTGGGGCCTTTTTCATTGGTCATGATAATCTCCCGGCAAGCGTTGCACGCATCACCATAGCAGCCCCGCACTCCCGTCCATAAGCCCGCACAAACGATTTAAGAGATCGCCATGGTTATCCGCCGAGAGCTGATATTGTCCGGCGCAGCCGCCTTGCTGGCCACTGTCCTGCCGCGCCACGCGGCTGCGGCCGACGACCCCACCGGCATCGTCACCGCCATCTACACCCGCGCGGCCAAGGGCAAGGGCGATGGCGGCGGCACGTTTGTGATCGAGAACAAGGCGGCGAAGGCAAAGTATCTGTCGAAATCGCTGATTGCGCTCTGGGCCAAGGCGGATGCCCGCACGCAAAAGGGCGATGGCGGGCCTATCGGTTTCGATCCCGTCACCAACTCGCAGGATCCCGACGTAAAGTCATTCAAGGTGGTCGCAGAGAAGCAGGGAGCCGACAAGGCGACCGTCGCGGTCACGATCGAAAGTCATCAGCGGGATGCGCGCGCCAACCCGGCCGACAAGACCATCCGCTACGATTTCGTCCACGAGGCCGGCCAATGGAAGATCGACGACATCAAGGGCGCCGTCGACGGCAGCCCGTGGTCGGTCCGCGCCCTGCTTGTCGATTCATTGAAGTACTAGGGTTTGAGTTCGAAGGCCCGCCGGTCACGCGTGCAGCCGGCGGGGCCTTCCCGCAATTACTGCGGATGGTTGGCCAGTTCCTGGTCGCTCAAACGCCAATCCTGCCAGAGCTGAAGCGCACCCAGCAGGACGACGATCCCGCCGAGCGCAACATGCCAGGCCCGAAGGATGTCGTCACCGGAATAGCCGAGGATGAAGGGCGAGGCCATCAGCCAGAGGCCGAGCGCGATCTCGCCCACCTCCTCCCAGCGCTGCAGTGCGACATATTCGAGCTGGGCCAGACCGAAGACCAGCATGCCGACTACGAATGTGTTGAGGATCATGGTGCTGCGTTCGGCGTCCATCACGTCGTGGCTGGAGAACGGAAACCACGGCGATACCACGATCAGCACGCCAAGCAGCATGCCGAACCAGTCTTCCCACGTGCGATGCTTGTTGAAGAAACCAAAGCCCGACATTGTAAACCTCCCCTTGAAAAGAGGCATACGTCGGCGGCCGCGATCGATATCGAGCCCAGACCCGGCCGCTTCGGCGGCGTATGTCATCCGAAAGACGTAGGAACCCGACAACCCGTTGCAAGGTCCGGCTGCAAAGATCTTGCGCGCGCGAACCGCGGGCGCCCTGTCCCTATTGCACCGCACCGAGCCGCTGCAGGCTATCGCTTGCGGTGCGCAGGCCCGGACTGATCTCCAGCGCCTTGCGGAAATCGGCAATCGCGCCCGCCTTGTCGCCGAGCCGCATCCTGGCCTGGCCACGATTGTTCCAGGAATAGGCGTCGGCCGGATCGTATTGCAGCGCCTTGTCGTAATCGGCCAGACCGCCTTTGGTGTCGCCCTTGAACAGTTTGATCATCCCGCGATTGCGCCAGCCGCGCGCGTCCGTCGGCGCCAGCTTGATGACCTCGCCGTAGTCGGCTGCGGCACGGTCGAGCTGCTCGCTGTCGCGATAGGCATTGCCGCGGTTGATATAGGCCAGCGCGTCGGGCCTGAGCTTGATCTCCATGGTGTAATCCGCCACCGCACGGGCCATGTCGCGCTTGCGGTGATAGGCGTATCCGCGATTGCCATAGGCGATGGCAAGCGACGGATTGTGCTTGATGGCGGCGCTGAAATCAGCGATCGCACGGTCGAGGTCGCCCTTGTTGAACCAGGCGTCGCCGCGGTTGTTGTAGGCCAGCGCGAAGGCTGGATCGATGCGGATCGCTTCGTCGTAATCGGCCATCGCGCGATCGAGATCGCGCTTGAAGGCGTAGACCCGGCCGCGGTTGGTGAGCGCACAGGCCGAGGTCGGATCGAGCCGGATCAACTCGTTGAGGTCGGAAAGCGCGGCGTCGAGCTGCCGCTTCTCGGTCAGGCCGTGACCGCGAAAACAATAGGCGGCCGCAAGCTTGCTGCCGGTTTCGCGCTTGGCATCGATGACAGCACTGCACGCGGCCACCTTGTCGTCCGGCGGCGTGGTCACGCTGATGCAGGATTGCCAGCTCTGGTCGGCTTGGGCGGACGCGGCAGGCAGTTGCGCTGATATCACCGCGGTGCTCAGCAATGCAGCGGTCAGACACGTCAAAACGCGCATATCAGCCAATCCCCGGCGAACCAGTTCCTCCTTCGTCGCCGGTTTGCATCGGCGGGTTCATGCTCCTAAATGAAACGGTAAATCATCCGGGAATCGCTGTATGGCCGCCGTCCGCGACAACAAGGCTCAAAACCGCTTCGAACTCGACGTCGATGGCGCGGTGGCGTTTGCGAATTATCGCGTCACGCCCTCGGCGGTAATCATCACCCACACCGAAACGCCCCGCGCGCTACGTGGCCGTGGCATCGCATCCGAACTGGTCAGGGGCGCGCTCGAACTGATCCGCGCCGACGGCCGCAAGGTCATCGCCGGCTGCGGCTTTGTCGTGGACTATCTGCGCAGAAATCCGGAATTTGCCGATCTGACGGGGTGACGGTTCGTCGTAGCCCGGATGGAGCGCAGCGCAATCCGGGATAGGCCCTCCCTCTGCGAGGAGTCCCGGATTTCGCTTCGCTCCATCCGGGCTACGGAATGACAAACCTCACGTGATCCGGATCGACATATCCGGCAGGCCTTCGAGCTTGCACAGGACCACGTCGCCCTTCACCACTGGGCCGACATTTTCCGGCGTGCCCGAATAGATGATGTCGCCCGGCTTGAGTTCGAAGGCTTCCGAAAGCTTGGAAATCTGCTCCGCCACGCTCCAGATCATGTTGCGCAGATCGGAGTTCTGCTTGACCGTGCCATTCACCGCCAGCGAGATCGCACCCTTGGTGAAGTGTCCGGTCTTGGCTGCGGGGTGAATCGGCCCGAGCACGGCGGATCGATCAAAGCTCTTGCCGATTTCCCATGGCTTCTTCTCGTCCCCCATCGCGCGCTGCAGATCGCGCCGCGTCATGTCGAGGCCGAGCGCATAGCCGTAGACGTGGTCGAGCGCCTGCTCCGCCGGAATATTGGTGCCGCCCGATTTCAGCGCCGCCACCAGTTCGACCTCGTAATGATAGTTCTTGGTGAGCGACGGATAAGGATGGTCGGCGACCGTCCCGATGGAGACATTCTGGATCGCGTCGGTCGGCTTCTGAAAGAAGAACGGCGGCTCGCGATTGGGGTCCGAACCCATTTCGCGCGCATGCGCGGCATAGTTTCGCCCGATGCAATAGATCCGCCGCACCGGAAATACATCGGTCTCACCCACGATCGGGATCGTCGTCGTGCCAACCGGAAAAATCGATTTCGGGCCGGCCTGCGCCGCGGCCGTACCGCCTTGCACGGCCGTGCCGGCCAGCGCCAGCGCGCCCGTTGCCAGGATGGTCCTGCGATCGACATTGCTCATTGGCGTCCTCCTTGTTGTGCGATTTTTTTTGTCCGCCCGTATCTACAGCGTTTTCTCCACGAAGTGGATACCGTTTGCGCGTTGTTGCATTGCAATCGCACCAAAAAAGAAGGCCCGCGTCGCCGCGGGCCTTCGCATCTGTGAACCGGGCGACGCGTCAGTGCTTGATATCAGCCGGCAGCTTGCCGCCATTGGCGGCCAGCTTGGTCATGACCTGCTTGTGCAGCCAGATGTTCATGCTGGCGGAATCGTTGCTGTCGCCGGTATAGCCGAGTTCCTTCGCGAGCTCCTTGCGCGCGGAGAAGCTGGAATCGATGTCGAGCGCCTTCATCAGATCGACGATCGAGGTGCGCCAGGCCAGCTTCTCGCCCTTGGCGGCGACCGCCTTGTCCAGGATCGGCGCGACGTCGACAGTCGCAGCCGCCGGTGCCGCCGATCCGCCGGACGTCCCCGCGGCCGCTCCACCGCCCGCAGCCGCTCCGCCGCCGGCCGGCGCGGCGTCCGCCTTGGTGCCGAAGATTGCGCCCATGATTTTTCCGAAAATGCTCATCGTTCGCTCCCAATGACTTGTAGCTGGGTGACTTGAAGATGGTCTCTCTAGCGGCACTGTTTGACCGGCAGCACCACACCGGGATCGTTCGTGAGTTTAGCCAGCCCAACGCGAATTGCCAATGTAACATTCACCTAAGCGTGAGTGCGTTTGTCGCTGTTTGGGAGTACGCTGTTGGCTCAGTTCGCGACATGGCCAGTTCCACCCTCCTGTCTTCGCGTCTAGCCTGATCGTGATCATTTTATGAAACGGCGCATCTGCGTCTTTCGGTTGGCGCACGATGCGACCGCGAGGGAGACAGCGACCATGGCGACGTATCACGGCAATGTCACATCGATGGCGCAGAGCGGACCAGAGACCGCCGCCGCGCCCGTTATCCGAACCATCGGCCTATCGGAACTCCATCGGGCCTTGCAGCGCGGCTGGGAAGACTTCAAAGCCGTGCCAAGCCACGCCATCATCCTGTGCATCATCTATCCCGTGCTCGGATTGATGCTGGCGCGCGCCGTGCTCGGCTATTCGGTGCTGCCTTTGCTGTTTCCGCTCGCCGCCGGCTTTGCCCTGCTCGGCCCGTTTGCTGCGCTCGGCCTCTACGAAATGAGCCGCCGTCGCGAACGCGGCGAACAGGCAACCGCGTGGGACGCGTTCGAGGTCGTACGTTCGCCGTCGTTCGGCGCGATGCTCGGGCTCGGCGCGCTGTTGCTCGCGCTGTTCGTGACGTGGGTGGCTACCGCGCAGGCGATCTACATCGCCGCGTTCGGCTATGCGGGCGCGACCGGCGTTTCCGATTTCGCCGAACGCGTGCTGACGACGCCGCAAGGTTGGTGGCTGATCGTGGTTGGCTGTGGCGTCGGCTTCCTGTTCGCCCTCGTCGCGCTGTGCATCAGCGTGGTCTCCTTCCCCCTGATGCTCGACCGTCATGCCAGCGCCGCCGATGCGATGGTGACCTCGCTGCGCGCGGTTGCACGCAATCCCGTGCCGATGGCGGTCTGGGGATTGATCGTCGCGGTGCTGCTGGTGGCGGGATCGGTGCCGGCCTTCCTCGGCCTCGCCGTCGTCATTCCCCTGCTCGGGCACGCCACGTGGCATCTCTATCGGGAGACGATCGAGCCGGAACTCAATCCGCAGCCGCTTCCGCCCCGCGCGCACCGCGCACGCAAGCCTGCGGCCGATTTCCCGGCCAATCTGTTCCCCTGGCGGGGCAAGGACAGCGCATAGGCTTGCATGGAACCCGATCGATCACACCGCCGGCCGAACCGACCGGCGGTGTCGTCGTTCACCGCTCGCTAACGATGAATTGAGCATCTTCGACGGAAAGGCACTGAAGACAACGGCATCAGCCTTGTTTTGGCCGATCTTGCTTCGAACATTCGACGTAGCTTAGACACTAGAGCGCGATGACGTTTCTTCAAATCGCCATCCCGCTCTATCCCTTTGATTTGAGCATGATCTTTTCGGAAAACCGGTGTCCACTTTTCCGGATCATGCTCTAACGTCGATGACGCATCGATCGTGGAGCGAACCGCACGATGATCTCTCGCTTATCTCTGCGCGCTCTGACCCTGGGCGCCCTGTTGCTGACGTCTGCGGCGCCGGCGTTCGCGGCCCCCTGCGGCACGGGCCCGTTCGAAACGTGGCTGGAAGATTTCAAGAAGGAAGCTACCTCCAAAGGGATCTCGGCCTCCGCCATACAGGCTGGCCTGACGGGCATCACGCCCGACAAGAGCGTGCTGGCTCGCGACCAGTCGCAGAAGGTGTTCAGCCAGACGTTTGAGGAATTTTCCGGCCGCATGGTTCCGCCCCGGCTGACCCGCGGCGCCAACATGCTCAAGCAATACGGCTCGGTGCTCGGGCGCATCGAACAGGCTTATGGGGTGCCCGGCGAAGTGCTGGTGGCGATCTGGGGCCTGGAAACCGATTTTGGCGTCAACATCGGAAAATTCCCGACGCTGCGCGCGCTGGCAACGCTGGCCTATGATTGTCGCCGCACCGACCTGTTCAAGGCCGAATTGATGGACGCGCTTCGCATCGTCGAGCGCGGCGATATCGCGCCACAGGATTTGCGCGGCGCATGGGCGGGCGAAATCGGCCAGACCCAGTTCATGCCGTCGTCCTACATCAAGTTCGCGGTCGATTTCGACGGCAACGGCCGCCGCGATCTCCTGCGCAGCCCCCCGGATGTGCTGGCTTCGACCGCCAACTTCCTCGCCAACCATGGCTGGCAACGCGGCAAGGACTGGGAGCCCGGCAGCGCCAATTTCGCTGCGATCAAGGAGTGGAACAAGAGCGAGGTTTACGCCAAGACCATCGCCCATTTCGCGACGCAGCTTTCGCGGGCGCCTTAGAAGAAACTTAAAGGGCCGGCCGCGGCGACCGGCCCTTTGTCAGCGGGTCTATTTCGCCGCGCTCGCTTGTTGCTTCGCCTTGCTCAGGTGCGCCGCGCAGGCTCCCGTCTTGCCGCTCAGCATCGCATCCTGGGCAGCCGCGATTTCCTTCTGGGCGGTGATCTTCCCTTCACCGTCCGCCATGTTCTCGATCATTGTTTCAGTCTTGCTCAGATTGTCGCCGCTGCAGGCCGCTTTGACTCCCGCGGCGCCGGCTGGAGAGACGGCATATGCCAGGGCTGCTATCGCAGTGGCTGCGAGTAATTTGTTGAGCATGTTCACTCCCAATTTTTTTCGACAGACGGCGTCATTGCCGACCTGCAAAAGCAATTGTTCGCCGAAGCGGGAGAACTTCAGAATGAACTTCGCGCGAGGTTATAAGCGCGGCGCGCAGAGGCCTTATGCGAAATCGTGCTTTTTCATTACGGTCCGGTAACGAAGCAAGCGTGGCTTGCGGCAATCATCTTTGGTCGTGCTGTAAATTATTCCACGGCAACGACAGCCGGCACCTCAGACGCGCCTTCGCAGACGACAACAGGACAAGCAATTGAGCCGGGCCTTCCCTCGGCCGGCAGGCCGAACGCCAGACACCGGCGCGCCAGACCGCGCGTATATGATCAACCTCGCACGGGCTGCATTGAGACAGTGGCGCCCATCACGCTGGTTGGCCGCCTGGTGCCAGGACCGCATCGGCGGGTGCAGTTTCGCTGCTTAATGTAATGAATTTATATTCATTATTACTGGCGACTTGCATGCAATTCGCGCATAACAAAATTCCAAAAACCTCAATCTTTTCGTACATTTTATTCACCCGGTATCGCCGCCTTCCTATGTTCGGCCTCCCCGATCGCCAGCTTGGCCAAACGGCAAGGGTTATCCGGCGATTACAACAAATCCGCAAATTTACGGCATTACTTGCATAAGCGGGTGCACTATCGGGCGCGAAAGCCTGTCGATCCGACAGCCATGCGCAAAAGTTAAGCGGGCCTTACCATTGTCATGCGTTTTAGGATTAGCTGCACCGCAACATCGGAACTTCTGCACTGCGGAATCTGAGTCTATATTCATTTCAACGATGAGGCCGACTTCAAAGGCTGAATCGTAACTACAAGGAGACTACGATGCTACTCTCGCTCATCCGCATGATCCAGGCGTTCCGGGATTATCAGCGCAATGTCAGCGAACTGTCCCAGCTCAGCGATCGCGAACTGGCCGATATCGGCCTCGATCGTTCGGACATTCCGCGCGTTGCAGCCGGAACCTACACCAGCTGATTTCCGTTCAGCCGCCTGACGAACGGATAACGCCCGCCCTGCTGCGGGCGTTGTCGTTTCTGGCCTTAGTTTGACGCGTTTTCTGCAGGCGAACCGGCACCCACTTCGCTTGAACGACGCCAGGGCAGGTGCGCTTGGCGCGAAAACGCGCTAACCCTGCGCGCATGAATTCCTCCACCACCCAAACTGACACCGTCCATGTGATTGGCGGCGGCCTTGCCGGCTCGGAAGCCGCCTGGCAGGTCGCCAATGCGGGCGTTCGCGTCGTCCTGCACGAGATGCGCCCGTTGCGGATGACCGAGGCGCACCGCACCGAAGGCCTGGCCGAGCTCGTCTGCTCCAACTCGTTCCGCTCGGACGACGCCGCCAACAACGCCGTCGGCCTGCTGCATGCCGAGATGCGCCGGCTGGGCTCGCTGATCATGCGCTGCGCCGACGCCAACCAGGTGCCCGCGGGCGGGGCGCTGGCGGTCGACCGCGACGGGTTTTCCGCAGCCGTCACCCGGGCCCTGCACGACCATCCCCTGATCGAGATCGATCGCTCCGAAATCGCCGGGCTGCCGCCCGCCGAATGGGGCAACGCGATCGTCGCGACCGGCCCCCTCACCTCGGCGCCGCTGGCGGACGCCATCCGCGAACTCACCGACGAGAACGCGCTGGCGTTCTTCGATGCGATCGCGCCGATCGTGCACAAGGATTCCATCGACATGTCGGTGGCGTGGTTTCAGTCGCGCTACGACAAGGTCGGGCCCGGCGGCACCGGCGCCGACTACATCAACTGCCCGATGACGAAAGAGCAGTATGACGCCTTCGTCGCGGCGCTGCTGGCCGGCGAGAAGGTCGATTTCAAGGACTGGGAGGCCAACACGCCTTATTTCGACGGCTGCCTGCCGGTCGAAGTGATGGCCGAACGTGGCCCGGAAACCCTGCGCCACGGGCCAATGAAACCGGTCGGGCTGACCAATCCCCACAACCCGACCGTCAAGGCCTACGCGATCGTGCAGCTGCGGCAGGACAACAAGCTCGGCACGCTCTACAACATCGTCGGCTTCCAGACCAAGCTGAACTATGGCGCGCAGCAGCGCGTGTTCCGCACCATTCCGGGACTCGAGAACGCTGAATTCGCCCGGCTCGGCGGTCTGCACCGCAACACCTTCCTGAACTCGCCAAAGCTGCTCGATGGGCAGTTGCGGTTGCGCGCGCAGCCACGGCTGCGCTTCGCCGGCCAGATGACCGGCTGCGAGGGCTATGTGGAATCCGCCAGCATCGGCCTGATCGCAGGCCTCTATGCCGCGGCGGACGCGCGGGCGCAGTCGCTCGAACCGCCGCCCGTGACCACGGCGCTGGGATCGCTGCTCGGGCATATCACCGGCGGCCACATCGAGACCATCGAAGCCGGAACGCGCTCGTTCCAGCCGATGAACATCAATTTCGGTCTGTTCCCGCCGCTGGCCAGTCCGCCGACCAAGAAGCCCGACGGCACAAGGCTGCGCGGCAACGAGAAGACGGTGGCAAAAAAGCAGGCGCTCAGCGCCCGGGCGCTGGCCGATCTCGATCGCTGGATCGCCGATCATCTGCGCGTAGCGGCGGCGGCGTAACACCATGAGCTTGCCCAAAGACGACGCCGCCATTCTGTCGGCGCGATGGACCGAAGGCGTGCTGCTGAAGCGCGACGTGTTCTCGACCGTCGAACGCGGCCGGTTTCGCGAGGATGCCGGCGAGGTTGACGCGGTGCTGCGCCGGCTCGATCAGGTGCCGCCGTGGTCCTATCCGCTCGCCCGCCATCTGTTCGCCCGCGAACGCCGCGCGCTCGTGCTGGCGCGCGACCTCGATGTCGGCCCGAAACTGCTCTGGGCCGGCCGGCAAGCGCTGGTGCGCGGCTTCATCGACGGTGTCGCGCTGCATCTGGCCAAGCCCCATGGCGACCTCGCCTATTTCCGCTCCGCCAAGCTGGCCCTGCGCAAGCTGCACCGCGCCGGCATCTGCCACAACGATCTCGCCAAGGAGCAGAACTGGCTGCGCGGCAGCGACGGCCGCGCCTATGTGACCGATTTTCAACTGGCCGCCTGCTTCAAGACGAGAAGCCGCCTGTTCCGGATCGCGGCCTATGAGGATCTGCGCCATCTGCTGAAGCACAAGCGCAGCTATGCGCCGCAGGCGCTGACGCCGATGGAGCGCAAGATTCTCGCGCGCAAATCCTTTGTCGCCAGTATCTGGCTCAAGACCGGCAAGAAGGTCTACCAGGCCATCACCCGCGGCCTGTTCAACTTCACCGATCGCGAAGGCGGCGGTCGCCGGCTGGTCAACGATGCGCCTGTCCTGATCGAGCTGATCAGGAAGAATCCCGACGTGCGCGATACCGCGATCGTGGCTTTCGCCGACCGGCGCACCGGCGTCGGGCTCTACGCCTTTGTCGAGGCCGACAACGTCGGACTGGAAAAGCAGTTGCGCAGCGAGCTTTCCGCCGCCAAGGGCGTCAAGCCGCCGGAGCATATCCAGGTGGTGCATGCCCTGCCGCGCGATGCCGCCGGCAAACCGCGCACGGAGATATTGCAGCTTGTGGCGATGAACCAGCTCGACCTGATCGAGCCGCTGATCACCAGCGACGTCGACCGCGCGTTCCTGAAGGATATTCTGGAGAGCCGCAAGAATTTGCGGGACCGGTTCAATTTCGAAAGCGCCGATATGGACAGGCCGTCAACGTGATGTTTGCTGTCGTCACCCGCGAAGGCGGGTGACCCAGTATTCCAGAGACTGGATACCCCGCCTTCGCGGGGTATGACGACCTCTACTATGCGCGGCAAGCTTCCTACCCGCCAAACTCACGCGTCCGCGAGGCGCGCCACAGCGTCCACAGGGTCCGCAGCCGCGACGTCGCCTGCGGCACGAAGGGATCGGCATCCGCACGCGACATGCGTTGCAAGTCGCGGCGGACCAGCGCCAGCGGCAGGAACACCGGTCGCACCTGCGGCGGCACATGCGTGAGCAGCTCGAAGGCCGTGCCAAGATGCTTTCGGGCCTCCCCCGCCAACTGATCGATCGCGGCGCGCGCCTGCGGCGTCTGCTTGCCCGAAAAGACTTCTTCCATCCCGCTGCCGTGTTGCTGCAGCAGCTGCAGCGGCAGGAATAGCTGGCGCCGCGCGGCATCGAACGGCAGCGTTGCGATCACCTGCGCCATGCCCTGGGCCAGCCCGGCATGGCGCGCGAGATGATCGATCACGGCCGACGGCTGTACCGCGATCCGCGCGCCGAGCGAGAACAGCGCCGAGGAGGTGTCGGTGACATAGCCCTCCAGCGCCGCCATCGACGGCATCGGATCGTTGTAAAGGTCGAACTGATGCTCCTCGATCAGCCGCGACAGCGGCTCGACCGGCAGGCGGAATTCGCCGATCGTCTGCAGGAGTTCGGCTGCGACCGGGTTGCCCTCGACACCGCCATGGCCGGCGCCTTCCAGCACGTCGGTCCACCATTGCAGCCGCATTTCGCCCGGCAGCGGCTGGCTGACCTGTTCGCGCACGCGCGATATCTCGACATTGAAGGCGTAGACCGACAGCAGCGCGCGGCGCTGGACCTGTGGCAGGAACAGCGTCGATGCATAGCGGGCAAAGTCGTGCGTTCGCACCAGATCGGCGCAGAACGCGGCGGAATCCTTCGACGTCGCCGCCCCGCTCATGGCACCGCGATCAACGCCGCCGCGACCCGCCGGCGCTCGCCCAACATGACGTTGTAGGTGCGGATCGCGGGCCCCGTCTGCATCGCATCGAGCACCACGCGCACGGCGCGCAGCGCCTCGCGAAGGCCGCGCGGCGGCAGCCAGACTTCAGTGCCGGTGCCGACGATCAGCGTGTCGATGGAATTGGCGGCCTTGAATACGCGCGAGAGCGAATATTCGTCGATCTCCGCAGGCCTGGTCACCTGCCAGGTCCAGATCGCATCCGGCAGGCACAACAGCGAGCCGCGATGCGACATGTCGGCAAAGGCGAAGCCGCCCTTGCCGTAGGCTTCGATCGGCGCCGACCTCGGAAGATGCGGGGCGTCCGAGGATGTCGTTGTTCGATTGGGCATGATCGCTTCCGAAAACCGGTCTCCACTCTCGGGCTGGCCCGAGAGCATGCGTTTCGGACTATGCCTTACTTCTTCTTCGCAGGCTTATCCGGCGCGTCGCGGTGTTCACCAACGCCGAGATAGATCAGGATCGGCGCGGCGATGAAGATCGAGGTGTAGGTGCCGACCAGCACCACGCCGAACATCATGACCGCCGTGAAGCTGTGGATCGCATGGCCGCCGAACACCAGCAGCGCCAGCAGGGCCAGCGTCACCGTGACGTGGGTGATGATCGAGCGCGATAGCGTCGAATTGATGGATTCGTTCAGGAGCTGCGGCATCGGCATTTTCTTGTACCGCCGCAGCATTTCCCGGATGCGGTCGTAGATCACGACCGTATCGTTCAGGGAGTAGCCGAGAATCGTCAGCAGCGCCGCGATACTGGTGAGGTCGAAATCGACCTGCGAGATCGACATGAAGCCGATCGTCAGCACGATGTCGTGGACGTTGGCGATCATGGCGCCCAATGCGAACTGCCATTCGAACCGGAACCAGAGATAGATCAGGATCGCGAAAATCGCGAGCATCAGGCCGAGCATGCCGAACGCCAGCAATTCGCCCGACACGCGCGGGCCTACAACTTCGACCTTGCGGTATTCGACACTGTCCCCAAGAGCGCCGCGGACTTTCGTCACCACCACCTGCTGCGCCGCGTCGCCTCCGGGCTGCTCCGCGACGCGGATCTGGACGTTGGTCGGATCACCAATCTGCTGAAGCTGAACCTCTCCGAGGCCTAAATTGCCCAAGGTCGCCCGCATCGCGCCGATGTCGGCCGGGCCTGACTTGGATTGAACTTCCATGAGCGTGCCGCCCTTGAAGTCGATGCCGAAATTCAGCCCATGGGTGAAGAACAGCACGATCGCCACGATCGACAGCGCCGCCGAGATCGGGAAGCTGATGCGACGAAAGCGGGTGAAATCGAAATGCGTGTCGTCGGGGACGATGCGCAGCGGCGGCAGCAGATCGAGCACGGCGACCACGGTCAGCACGGCGATCAGCACGCCCAGCCCAATGAGAACGAATTGAGTCACGATGAGGTCCCTAGATCGGCACGGTCTTCGGCCGCTTCCATCGCACCCAGCCGGCGACGATCAGGCTGGTGAGGGTAAAGGCGGTGAAGACGGTCGTGATGATGCCAATGCCGAGCGTGACGGCGAAGCCGCGTACCGGGCCGGTGCCGATATAAAACAGCACCGCGGCGGCGATGAACGTGGTGATGTTGGAGTCCAGAATGGTCGACAGCGCGCGCCGGAAGCCGGCGTCGATCGCCGAGATCGCATTGCGTCCGCCGCGCAGTTCCTCGCGGATGCGCTCGTAGATCAGCACGTTGGAGTCGACCGCGATACCCACCGTCAGCACGACGCCGGCAATGCCGGGCAGCGTCAGCGTGGCGTTGAGCAGCGACAGGATGCCGAAGATCATCGCGACGTTGATGGCGACCGCGATGTTGGCGAACACGCCGAACAGCCGGTAGGTCAACAGCATGAACACGATGACGAGGATCGAGCCGACATAGGCGGCCAATTCGCCTTTTTCGATCGAGTCCTGGCCGAGGCCCGGACCGACGGTACGCTGCTCGATCACGGTCAGCGGCGCCGGCAGTGCGCCGGCCCGCATCAGCAGCGCGAGTTCGTTGGCCCCCTGCACGGTGAAACTGCCGGAGATCTGACCCTGGCCGCCGGTGATCGGCTCCCGGATCACGGGTGCGGAAATCACCTTGCCGTCGAGGATGATCGCGAACGGCACACCGACGTTCTCCGACGTCGCCTGCGCGAATTTTCGCGAGCCCGAGCTGTTGAACTTGAAGTTGACGATCGGCTCATTGGTACGCTGGTCGAACCCCGGCTGCGCATCGGTGAGGTCGCCGCCGGAAACCAGAACCTGCGTCTTGACGACGTAAGGCACCTTCGGCGACGCCTCGCTCATCAGGACTTCCGAGCCGGCGGGCACACGCCCCTGCTGGGCCTGATCCGGCGAGATCGACGGATCCACCATGCGGAATTCCATCTTGGCGGTCGTGCCAAGAATGCGAATTCAGCTCGGTCGGATCCTGCAAGCCCGGCACCTGAACCAGGATGCGGTCGACGCCCTGCCGCTGGATCAGGGGCTCGACCGTGCCGAGCTGGTTGATGCGGCGTTCGACGATCTGGATTGATTGTTCGTTGGTCTGTCGGATGCGCTCGGTAATGGCGGCCTGCGGCACCGTGAGACGGATCAGCCCGCCGCCGACATCCGAGACTTCAAGGCTGCGCTGCCCGGAGGAACCAAGCAGGCCGCCGAGCGGCTGCGACAGTTCACGCAGCTTGGGAAGCGCCACCTGCAGGTCGGTGTCCTTGACGCGGACTTCGACCGCGTCGTTACGGATCGCAAGCCCGGTGAAGCCCACCTTGGCGTCGTTCCGCAGCACGCGCCGCACCTCGCCGACGACCTGTTCGAGCCTATCCTTCTTCACGGAATTGGAATCGATTTGGAGCAGCAGGTACGAGCCGCCCTGCAAATCGAGGCCGAGCACGATGTGCCGTTGCGCCCAGACCGGCCAGGTCTTTACCTTCTCTTGCGGGAAGAAGTTCGGAACCGCGAACAGGCAGACCACAAGCGCGGTCAGAATGATCGCCAGCGCCTTCCACCGCGTGAAATACAACATCAAGTTGACCCGTCAGATCCAGGAAAATGCACCGCAGCAAGCGGCGCGGGAAACTCAGCTCGCGGACGTCTCGTCCTTGGCCTCACTCTTTTCCTTGGCCGGCTCGCCCTTGGCGCGGACGCCTGAGATCATCTGCCGCATCTGCCGCACGCGGACGCCGTCCGAAATCTCGAACTCGATCTGGTCGTCGTCCACCACCTTGGTCACCTTGCCGACCAGGCCGCCCGAGGTGACGACCGTGTCGCCGCGGCGGATGTTTTTGACCAGTTCCTGATGGTCCTTCACCTTCTTCTGCTGCGGGCGCAGAATCAGGAAGTACATGATCACGAAGATCAGCGCGAACGGCAGCAACGACATCAGCATGCTGTTGGCATCGCCGCCGGCCGCAGCCTGGGCGTACGCAGGGGTAATCAGCATTCGAACAATCCTCGTGAGACGGAAAAGAACCGGCCATGCCTGGGCTTAGCGCCTTGGGCAAATCGCCGGTCCGGGCAAATTCGCGCGGACTATAGCGGCGGCGGGCCCAATTGCAACGTGGCCGAACCTCTCATTTAGGCCGCTTGCGGGACCTTCCAAGGCCCGTTAAGGCTGCGCGGTCAGGAACTCCGGAAATGTCGAAAAAACCAAAGAAAACAGCGCCCCGCGCTACCCCCAAGGCCGCCTCGCGCGGGCAAGCGAAAACCGCGACAAAACGTCCGGCAAGCACGCGCAACGACGCCACCGCCGCGCGGATTGCAGCCGCGCTGGAAGCCATCGCCGCCCACCTTTCCGCGGCCTCTCCGGCGAGTGGGACCGCTGAGTCGTTCGGCTCCGCCGACGCCTTTGTCTGGCATCCGGACGGACGGCTTTCGCCGGTGCCGCGCGTCAGCCGCGTCGACCTTGGCCTGCTCAAAGGCATCGACCGGATGCGCGACATCCTGATCGAAAACACCGAGCGCTTTGCCGACGGGCTGCCCGCCAACAACGCGCTGCTGTGGGGCGCGCGCGGCATGGGCAAGTCGTCGCTGGTGAAGGCCACTCACGCCAATATCAACATCGACCGCAAGCCGGCCGACCGGCTGAAGCTGATCGAGATCCACCGCGAGGATATCGAGAGCCTGCCCGGCCTGATGGATCTCCTGCGCAGCTCCGATTTCCGCTTCATCGTGTTCTGCGACGACCTCTCCTTCGACGGCAACGACGCCTCCTACAAATCGCTGAAGGCGGTGCTGGAAGGCGGCATCGAGGGACGTCCCGACAACGTCATCCTCTACGCCACCTCGAACCGGCGGCACCTGCTGGCGCGCGAGATGATCGAGAACGAACGCTCGACCGCGATCAACCCGGGCGAAGCGGTCGAGGAGAAGGTGTCGCTGTCGGACCGGTTTGGTCTGTGGCTCGGCTTCCACCGCTGCAGCCAGGATGAATACCTGGCGATGGTGCGGGGCTATTGCGGCCATTTCGGCATCAAGATGGGCGACGAAGAGCTCGAGCGCGAGGCGCTGGAATGGTCGACCACCCGCGGCTCGCGTTCGGGCCGCGTGGCCTGGCAGTTCACGCAGGAACTGGCGGGACGGCTGGGCGTGAGGCTTTCGGGGAAGTAGGCGTTACGCGCAGAGCCTGTAGCCCGGGTGGAGCGCAGCGTAATCCGGGGTCAGTCTGGGCCGTTGAAAGACCGGCCCCGGATTTCGCTGCGCTTCAATCCGGGCTACGCTCGCGTCACGCCCCGTTCAGGAATTGAAGCGGGTCAACCGGAGAAGATCCTTTGCGGATCTCGAAGTGGAGCTGCGGCGACCCCACCTCGCCCGATTGACCCGACTTGGCAATGATCTGGCCGCGCTTGATCGTATCCCCGCGCTTCACCATCAGTTCACTCGCATGGGCATATGCGGTGACGTAACCGTTGGAGTGCCGCACCAGAACCAGGTTGCCGTAACCCTTCAGCTCGTTGCCGGAATAGGCGACCACGCCATCTTCCGCCGCCTTCACCGGCGTGCCTTCCGGCACCGCCAGGTTGATGCCGTCATTCGATTTGCCGTTGGTCTTGGCGCCGTAGCTCGTGATCACCTTGCCGCGCACCGGCCAGCGGAAGGTCGGCAGCGCGCCGGTGGCTTCGCTTGATTTGACGGACGCCGCTTCGACGACGGGCTTTTCTTCCGCGACATTGGTGGTGGCCTGCGGCCAGCCGCGCGCGCCTGCGGCGGACCGCCGGCCGCGGCCATCTTGGTGGCCGGCGCCGCAACCGGGGCGACCGGCTGGGCGGGCGCGGCGGCAACGGGCTGCGCCACTGGCGCTGCGGCCGCGGATTTCGAACCGGGCACGGTGAGCTTCATGCCGAGGCTGAGCTTGGCGGATTGATCGAGATTGTTGGCCTTGGCGAGTTCGGCAACCGGGACATTGTTCCGGCGCGCGATGCTCATCAGCGTATCGCCGCGATTGACGATATGGACGCTCGACGGTGCCGCCGCAGCGGCAACCGGCTTGCTGGCCGGCGGCGCGAGCGCCGGTGCGGCCGCAGCCACCGCGGTCTGCTTCGGAATGATCAGTTGCTGGCCGGGCGACAGCACGCGCGGGCCCTTGTAGCCATTGGCCTGCAGGATCGCGGCGGCTGAAACGTTGTAGCGCTTGGCCAGACCGTCGAGCGTGTCGCTGGTGCCGACGATGATCGTGGTGCCGTTCGGCGCAGCCGGGCGCGCGGCTGCGACCGAGCGCGGCGGTACCGTGGCGGTGGTCTCGATCGGCGAATGGGACGGCGGCGCGTAGGACGAAATCCCGCGCCCTCCTCCCGATACGCCGCCCGAACTGGCCGGATAAGCGGGCGGCGCAGCGACGGCGGGCGGCGGCAAGGCCTGGGACTGGAATTGCGGCGCGGACGCCTGCGGCCGGGCATATTGCGGCTGCTCGCGGCGTTCGACGGCGGGCGTACGCACCGAACCGGTGGCTTCGGGCTGCGAGGCAAAGGGATTGGAGAACGAGCTATCGGAAAAGCGCGTCTGCATATCGGCGCTGCAGCCGGCAAAGCCGACCGACATCAGCGCCAGCACCGCGACCTGCGGCATCCGACGCGAGCGAAGCAACTCGGCGATACGGGACATGGTTACTCACTCGTACGCAACAAAATACTGTTTTGAGTAAACACGTACCGAGTAAATAACCGCTTAACCCTTGGAATAAGATGTTGGCGGGAACCGCCAATCCGGGATTCTACAGCTCGCGCGCAATTCCCGGCAGCGCCGGGACGAAGCGGACATCGACCAATTCCTTGCGCTCGAAACCGCTGTCCGTCCTGGTCACCCTGACCAGCGTCTGGGTGCCGTGATGCGGGCCGACCGGTGCGATCAGGATGCCGCCGGGCTCGAGCCGCTGCTGCAGGGTGTCCGGGATTTTCTCCATCGCGGCGGTGACGATGATGCGGTCGAAATCGCCGGCGCCCGGCGGAATGTCGAAGCCGTCGCCGAGCATCACCTCGATGTTGAAATAGCCGAGCGCTTCGAGCCGGTCGCGGGCCGTGTCCGCCAGCGTCCGGTAGCGCTCGATGGTCAGGACGTGCGCGCATAACCGCGACAGCACCGCGGCCTGATAGCCGGAGCCGGTACCGATCTCGAGCACCTTGTGGCCCTTCTGCAGCTGCAGCTGCTCGGTCATGTAGGCCACCACGAAGGGCTGGCTGATGGTCTGCCCGCAGGCGATGCCGAGCGCGCTGTCGCGGTAGGCATGATCGCGGTCGCCAGCCGCCACGAAAACCTCCCGCGGCACCGCTTCCATGGTGCGCAGCACCGCCTGGTCGCTGATCCCCCGCCGCCGCAAGGCGAGCTGAAACATCATCTTCTCGGGCGGTTCTTGCGACATTGCGGTCTCGCGGCAGGCTCAGGCCTCGCCGAGATGTAATAGCGTCCGCGCACTTAAGGAAGAATTTCCTCAAGATTTCGGTTCCGGCTGCGGGAACCGTTGTTGCGCCCCCGGCGTTGGGGCACGGCAAACCGTCGCGGAGTCTTTGCTTCAAAGCGTGCCGGTTCATGTCGACGTTGCGCCCAGGGGTGTTTTTTGCGAACCTCAAAGCCTTGGAAGGGCAAGGATTCCCCTCATGATAGCGACACGGCCGGCGGGCTGTTCTGTTTTCCTCGTTGAAGACGAGGTTATGATCCGGATGATGGTCGCTGACATGCTGGAAGAGCTGGGCCACAGCGTAGCTGCCGAGGCCGGCGAAATCGGCGAAGCGGTCAAGCTGGTGCAATCGACCGAATTCGATCTCGCCATTCTCGACGTCAACGTCAACGGCAAGGTGATCACGCCGGTCGCCGAGCTGATCACGGCGCGCAACCGGCCGTTCATCTTTGCGACCGGCTACGGCTCCTCCGGCCTGCCCCAGGAATATCGCGACCGCCCCGCACTGCAGAAGCCGTTCCAGCTGGAGACGCTGGCCCAGGTCATCGCCTCGACGATGAAGAGCGCGACGGTTTAGGCTTTCATCCGCACGTAGCCTCGGCATGCGAGCGACAGCGCAATCCGGGACTGGTTCGATCAGGTTGCGCGACTGTCCCCGGATTGCGCTGCGCTCCATCCGGGCTACGGCGCTACTGGCGTCACTTCAGCGTCGTCGTCAGCGCTTCCGAGAACGCTTCGTCAGTCCGATCGAGCCGCAGCGGCGTGACCGATACGTAGCGTGCCGCAAGTGCTGCAAGATCGGTGCCTTCGGCCGGCGTATCCATCATCGCGGCGCGATCGAAGCCGATCCAGAAATAGGGATTGCCGCGGCCATCATGGCGCTTGTCGACCTTGAGGAAGCCGAGATTGCGCTTGCCCTGACGCGTCACGCGCACGCCCTTGACCTGGTCGGGCGTGCAGGCGGGAAAATTGACGTTGATCACCGTGTTCTTCGGCACGCCGGCGGCGATCACCTTGCGCAGGATATCGGGACCGAATTTCAGCGCGGTGTCCCACAGCGGCGCGTGGCGGGTCTCGATGGAGAATTCCTGGCTCAGCGCGAATGACGGGATTCCCAAAATCGTGCCTTCGAGGGCGCCGGCGATGGTGCCGGAATAGACGACGTCCTCGGCGACGTTGCGGCCCTTGTTGACGCCCGACAGCACCAGATCGGGCCCCTTCTCGCCGAGGATGTGGCGCGAGCCCATGATCACGCAATCGGTCGGCGTGCCCCGCACCGCGAAATGGCGCGGACCGACTTCGCGCAGCCGCAAGGGATCGTTCAGCGACAACGAATGCGAGACGCCGGACTGATCGAGCTCCGGCGCCACGATCCAGACGTCGTCGGACAGCGCGCGGGCGATCTCCTCGACGATCTTCAGCCCCGGCGCATGGATGCCGTCGTCGTTGGTGCAGAGAATTCGCATCCGTCAAAATGCCTTCTGGTTCAGGTCGAGGCAGGCTTTTGCCTTTCGGCGTCGTCTTATCCGGCTATCGCGGCTGAGGCAAACCGGCCATTTCCTCATGTTTTCTTCATCCAGACGCGCCAGGGGCGCGCGAATTTGGCGCCGCCGTCGATTTTCATCTGCAGGTCTGGCGATTGCTGCTTTGGCGGCGCGATGGCAACGGGCGGCGGGCTCTCAAGCGCTTGCGGTTCTGCTGGATGCGCGGGCTGCACGGCAGCGGGCCGTTCAGGCTTCGGCGCTTCAAATTTCGGCACTTCCGGCTTCGCAGCCGGCAGAGGCGCGGTCGGCTCGATCGCAAGAGCCGCCGGCGCGGCTACCGATGTCGATTCCGCCTGCGACAGCGGATGTCGCGTTCGCGCAACCGCCAGCCCCTTGTCGAAATCCGTCGGCCTTGAGCCACGCCTTGGCACGCAAGCTCTCTATGAGATCGTCGTCCCACAGCCGTGCCACTTCGATATCGAAGGCGCCCTCCAGCCGCTGGTCGATCAATTGCATCCCGTGGCCGGTAACAGCCCATTGCCTCCCGATCCAAAAGATGTCGCGATGCAATGCCATTTTCGCTTTGCGCTATTTGTCCCGCTCGATGGTCTTGAGCCCGCCCATATAGGGCTGCAGCACGTCGGGCACCGCGATGGAGCCGTCTTCCTGCTGATAGGTTTCCATGACCGCAATCAGCGCGCGGCCGACCGCCGTGCCGGAGCCGTTCAGCGTATGCACGAAACGCGGCTTGCCGTCGGGCCCGCGCGAACGCGCGTCCATGCGGCGCGCCTGGAAATCGCCGCACACCGAGCAGCTCGAAATTTCGCGATAGGCGCCGCCCTCGCCCTGCCCGCGGCATCCAGACCTCGATGTCGTAGGTCTTTTGCGCGGAAAATCCCATGTCGCCGGAGCACAGCGTCATCACGCGGTAATGCAGGTCGAGCCGTTTGAGCACTTCCTCGGCGCAGGACAGCATGCGCTCATGCTCGTCGCGGCTGGTCTCGGGCGTTGCGATCGAGACCAGCTCGACTTTTGTAAATTGATGCTGCCGGATCATGCCGCGGGTATCGCGGCCCGCAGCGCCCGCTTCGGCGCGGAAGCACGGCGTCAGCGCGGTCAGCCGCATCGGCAGTTCTTTTTCGTCGACGATGGATTCGCGGACGAGGTTGGTCAGCGAGACTTCGGCGGTGGGAATGAGGCCGAGACGCTCGGTCTTCAACCGTTCGTCGGGCGCCGCAAGCAATTCGCCCTTGATGGCCCAGAACTGGTCGTCCTCGAATTTCGGCAATTGTCCCGTGCCGAACATCACGTCGTTGCGCACCAGCAGCGGCGGATTGATCTCGGTGTAGCCATGCTCGTTGGTGTGGAGGTCGAGCATGAACTGCCCGATCGCGCGCTCCAGCCGCGCCAGTCCCTTTTTCAGCACGACAAAGCGCGCGCCGCTGACAATTTCGCGGCGGCCTCGAAATCCATGTAGCCGAGCGCGCCGCCGAGATCGTCATGCGGCTTCGGCGTGAAGGCGTAGTTGCGGATCTTGCCGTAGACGTGGCGCTGCACGTTGCCGTGCTCGTCTGCGCCTTCGGGCACGTCGTCGAGCGGCAGGTTCGGAATAGCGGCAAGTTCTTTCGCCAGTTCCTCGTCCGCGGTCTTCGCGGCAAGCTCGAGCTCCGGCATCGTGGTCTTGAGTTCGGCGACTTCCGCCATCAGCTTGCTGGCGCGCGCGTCATCCTTGGCCTTCTTGGCCTCGCCGATTTCCTTCGACGCCGCATTGCGCCGCGCCTGCGCCTGCTCGGAGGCCAGGATCGCCGCACGGCGTTTTTCGTCGATCGCCAGCAGCGCAGCCGACAGCGGCGCCAGCCCGCGGCGCTTCAGTCCGGCGTCGAAGGCCTGGGGGTTGTCGCGGATCGATTTGATGTCGTGCATGGGCGGTCAGTCCTCGGGCGCGTGCGTTGCAAACGTCAACGCATTACGTTGACATTTAACGGTGCGCCTCCAGTACCACACCCGTCATCACCCGCGAAAGCGGGTGATCCAGTATTCCAGAGCAGTTGTGATGAATTCGCGAGGCCGCGGCGTACTGGATTCCCCGCCTTCGCGGGGAATGACGGCCGATATGGGGCGCGAGAACGCGCCCCTACTCCGCCGGATTGGCTTCCGGGGGCGGGCTGGCGGGCGGCGTGCCTGGTCGCGGCCTTGCGGCGGCGGCCTTCTTTTCCACGATGCGGACCGCGACGATCGCGCCCTCGTAGAGCGCCAGCAGCGGTATCGCGAGCGAGGCCTGGCTGATCACGTCGGGCGGCGTCAGCACGGCGGCGATCACGAAGGCGACGACGATGAAATAGCGCCGCTTCTCGCGCAGCATCTTCGAGCGTGACGATGCCGATCCGCCCCAGCAGCGTCAGGATCACCGGCAGCTGGAACGCGACGCCGAAGGCGAAGATCAGCGACATCATCAGCGACAGATATTCGCCGACCTTGGGCAACAGCTGGATCTGCGCGGTCTCGTCGCCGCCGATCTGCTGCATGCCGAGCGAGAACCGCACCAGCATCGGCAGCACGATGAAATAGACCAGCATCGATCCCAGCACGAAGAAGAACGGCGTCGCGACCAGATACGGCAGGAACGCGCCGCGCTCGTGCTTGTAGAGGCCGGGCGCCACGAACATGTAGATTTGCCCGGCAACGATCGGGAACGAGATGAAGGCGGCGCCGAACATCGCCAGCTTCAATTGCGTCAGGAAATATTCCAATAGCGCCGTGTAGATGAATTTCGAATTCTCGGCGCCCGCGACCCAGACGAACGGCCAGACCAGCACGTTGTAGATCTGCTTGGCGAAGAAGAAGCAGAAGATGAAGGCGATGCCGAAGGCGAACAGCGCCTTGATCAGCCGCGAGCGCAGCTCGATCAGGTGATCCATCAATGGCGCCTTGCTGGCCTCGATGTCCTCGATGGTCATGACGCTTTGGCGTCCTTGAGAACGTCAGGCGCCGTGGGCGCGATATCCTGCGCCGCCGCCTGAACTTCACGCGTGATCGCAAGCGGCTCGGACGCCGCCGCATGCGCCTCGGCTTCGGCGAAGGTCTCCGGCGTCGGCGCGGCCGGCGTCGTCGGCGTGACGGGTTCGCCGATCGCGGACGCCACCTGCGCATCGTTGGGTGTCGTGGCAGGCTTGTCGATGTCGCCGATCTGCAGGGCGTCGCTGACGTCCTTCTGCAGCGAGGTCATGACGTTGCCGGGGGAAAGGCCTGTCGCCACGTCCTTGACCTCGTCAAAGCTTTTCTTGAGGTCGGCCATTTCGGCCTCGCGCATGGCTTCCTGGAACTGGCCCTGGAATTCGGCGGCCATCTTGCGCGCCTTGCCCATCCATTGCCCGACCATGCGCAGCACGCCCGGCAGCTCTTTCGGGCCGATGGCGATCAGCGCGACAACCGCGATGACGACCAGTTCACTCCACCCGATGTCGAACATGAATTCTTCCGCTCGCGCGAGACGTCCGCGCCCAAATCCTCATTTAGCAAGATTTGGGGCCGCCCGCGCCTTTTCTCAACCGGCGTCTTTCAACCGACGCCTGGTTCAAGATGCCTGGTTCAGACAGCCTTGCTGCCGACATCCGTCCGCGCCGCGGTGGGCGCCGGCGCCGCATTGTGATCGATGGTCTTCACCGGCTCGGCGGGCTTTTCGGGTGCCTTGTCATCGTCCTGCATGCCCTTCTTGAAGGACTTGATGCCCTGCGCGACGTCGCCCATCAGGTCCGAAATCTTGCCGCGGCCGAACAGCAGCAGGACCACTGCGATCACGACGATCCAGTGCCAAATGCTAAGCGAACCCATCCTGCAACCCTCCAAAAGAGATGGCCGGCTTCCGGCCAAGCTTTGGCGGAAGGTAGGCCCGAGAGGTGTCAAAAACAAGGACCCATGCCGCGGCAAATCGCTGTCGCGGCTACGTATTATTGCTATTGTTAACCCCGCTTGCGGGGCTAGCCGGCTGAGCCTTCAGAACCAGTTCCACCGCCCTCTTCGGGCTCGGCGGCCGGCGCCAGCAGGAGTTCCAGAGTATCGCCGGCATCGAGCGGATCCTCATCCTCGCGCAGCGCCACGTCGTCGGACGGCGTCGGAACGCTGAAGCCGGAAGGCAGCCGCGAATCCAGTAGCCCCGTACCCTTCAGCTCTTCCAGGCCCGGCAGGTCGCCGAGCGCTTCCAGGCTGAACTGCGACAGGAACGCTTCCGTCGTGCCGAAGGTCAGCGGCCGGCCCGGCGTCTTGCGGCGGCCGCGGGGACGGATCCAGCCGGTTTCCAGGAGCACGTCCAGCGTTCCCTTGGACGTGATCACGCCGCGGATCTCCTCGATCTCGGCGCGCGTCACCGGCTGGTGATAGGCGATGATCGCGAGCACCTCGATCGCCGCCCGCGACAGCCGCCGCGTCTCCGTGCTTTCGCGCGTCATCAGCCACGACAGATCGCCGGCGGTGCGGAAGGTCCATTTGTTGGCGACGCGCACCAGATTGACGCCGCGCGGGGCATATTCCGCCTGCAGTTGCGCCAGCGCCGCCTTGACGTCGACGCCATCGGGCATGCGCTTGGCAAGCGTCGCCTGATCGATCGGCTCGGCGGAGGCAAACAGCAGCGCTTCGAGAAGCCGCAATTCCTCCGGCCGCGCCTCAATTTCGGTATTCTGGTCGATGGGATGATCCTCGGCATCTTCCATGCGTTTTTCCGCCAGGCTAGCCATGGCTAGGTCTCCTTCCACTACTCGACCGTCATATCCGGCGCGGGCATCGCTGCCTGCGGCGGACGCTTACGAAAATACAGCGGCGCGAACGCCTCTTTCTGGTTCAATTCCATCTCGCCTTCGCGCACCAGTTCGAGCGCTGCGGCAAAGCTCGACGCAAACACCGTCGCCCGCTGCGAGGGATCGACGACGTAGCTGAGCAGGTAATCGTCGAGGCAGCTCCAGTCCTCGGCCTCGGTCATGCCGACCAGCCGCTCCAGCGAGGCGCGCGCTTCGGCCAGCGACCACACCGTGCGCTTGGTCAGATGCACCGTCGCCAGCACGCGCTGCTGGCGCTGCGCGGAATAGGCGGTGAGCAGGTCGAACAGCGTCGCCGTGAATTTGGGATGGCGGATTTCGGCGATCGATTCCGGATTGCCGCGCGGAAAGATATCGCGCTGGAACTGCGGCCGGTTCATCAGCCGGTTGGCGGCTTCGCGGATGGCCTCGAGCCGGCGCAGCCGGTTGGCGAGCGCGGTCGCCATCTCCTCGGCGCTCGGTCCGTCCGGCGTCGGCGGTTCGGGCAGCAGCAGCCGCGATTTCAGGTAGGCGAGCCAGGCGGCCATCACGAGGTAATCGGCCGCGAGTTCGAGGCGGATCTTTCGCGCGGCCTCGATGAACGTCAGATACTGGTCGGCCAGCGCCAGGATCGAAATCTTGGCGAGATCGACCTTCTGCTGCCGCGCCAGCGTCAGCAGCAGGTCGAGCGGGCCCTCATAGCCCTCGACGTCGACGACCAGCGCCGGCTCGCCGTCGGTGATCTCGGCGGGCCGTCCGGTTTCAAACGATAGAATTTCCGCGGTCATGCCGTTCCTACCCGATCCATCAACGCATCCAGTTCAGCCCGTGCCGCCTGCCGGTCGAAGGGCTCAGGCGTCTCTTCGCGAGGCCAGTGCCCGCCTGGCGCGATCCAGCGCCTCGCCCGCCAGCTCCGGCGTCTCGCGCGCCACATCGTGCATCTCGTCGAGCTTGCCGTTGCAATGCAGGACCATGTCGCAGCCGGCGTTGACGATGGCGCGGGTCCGCTCGGCGATCGATCCCGCCAGCGCATTCATGGACACGTCATCACTCATCAACAAACCTTGGAACCCAATTACGCCGCGAATCACCTGCCGGATGATTGTCGCAGAAGTCGTCGCCGGTTGGGCGGGGTCTAACGCGCTAAACACAACATGTGCGGTCATCGCCATCGGCAGGTCCGCCAGCGGTTGAAAGGCGGCGAAATCGGTCCGTTCCAGCTCTTCCCGCGGGGTATCGACGGTCGGAAGCCGGAAATGGCTGTCGGCGGTGGCCCGTCCATGGCCGGGAATGTGCTTCAGGACCGGCAGGACGCCGCCCTGCTCCAGCCCCTCGGTGACGGCGCGCGCGATCGCCGCGACCTTGCCCGGCTCGGTTCCATAGGCCCGGTTGCCGATCACGGCGTCGGCGCCGGCCACCGGCACGTCCGCCAGCGGCAGGCAATCGACCGATGATGCCGAGGTCGATCAGGTCGGCCGCGATCAGGCGGGAGCTCAGCCGGGCGGCGTTGAGGCCCAGAGCCGGGTCGAGGTCGTAGAGCGCGCCGAAGACGGCGCCAGGCGGATAGACCGGCCAATGCGGCGGCCCCAGCCGGGCCACCCGCCCGCCTTCCTGGTCGATCAGCACCGGGGCATCCGCCTCGCCCAGACAATTCCGCAATTCCCGGACAAGCGCAGATACTTGATCCGGCGTCTCGATGTTGCGTTTGAACAGGATGAAGCCCCATGGGCGCATCCCGCGGATGAATTCGCGCTCCGCGGCGGTCAGTCCTGTTCCGGATACGCCGGTGATGAAGGCGCGTGTGCTCATAGGGGCCGATTAGCCCGTCCCCGCTAGGGGGTCAAGGAAACCGGCCGATAATTCTACGGGATAAAGCACTGCCCGCCGGCGGCCTTCAGCTCGGTGCAGAACTGGGCGGCCTCCTGCCGCGTGCGATAGGGCCCGACCATCGCGCGATACTTGACCTTCCCTATCAGCCAGATCCACCCGCTTGATCACCGGCGAACGGGAGCCGAGCACTGACGCGTACTTGCCTTGCGCCACGCGGAACGACTCCCTGGCCGCGGCCTCGCTGTCTCTGCGACGTCACCGATACCAGAAAACTGCCCCCGCCCTCGGCCGCTGCAGCCGGCGCGGTCTGCGGCGGGTTGGCCGCAGCCACGCGGGTCGCGGCTCCGGATCGGACGCCTGCGGCGCCAGCGACATCGGCGAATTGGCGCTGGCATTGGCTGAGGCCGGGTTGCGCGCGGCGCGGGAGCGGCAGCCGCGGGCAGCGGCGCTTCGCGTCGGCGGCGCCGGCCTCGGCGGCGGCTGCGCCGGCGCCTGCCGGGACGCCGCCATTATCGGCGGCGTCGCCCTTGACGGCGAGCGTCTTGATCCTGCGCGGCTCGTTGTTCGGCATCGTGCCGTTGGCGGCCGCAGGCATCGGCGCCGATGGGCGATACGCTCGCGGCCGGCGGCGGGTTGGCGTTCTGGTTCAGCGGCGGAAACACCACGCGCGGCCCGCCGGACCTCGAATTGACGTCGACCGGCGTCTCTTCGCGCGGCACCAGCTTCTCGCCGCCATCGCCCGGCAGCATGCGGTCGGGCGTCTTGCCGGCGCCTGCGTCGGACGGCGCCGGCACGACCTTGGTCGGGGTGTTGTCGGCCCTGATGATCGGCGGCTCGCCGCTGCGGGGCGAACCGACAAAGGTCCGGTAAGCAAAGGCAGCCCCCGTCCCGACCACGGCCAGCGCCAGCACCGCGGCGACCGTCATCAGGCCGCGCGAGCGCTTCTTCGGCGCGGGCTCTTCCTCATAATCGCCCTGATAGGCGTAGGGATCGTCCGGATAGGCCGGATCGCGCTGATAGTCCTGCTCGCCGGTCTCTAGCCGTCCATACAGCGCGTCGTCGTAGCGCGACGGGTCCTGCTGCTGCGGCTCGTCGGCATATTGTTGCGGAGCCTCGTAATAGTCCTGCTCCTGCTCCTGCGCGGGCGCCTGATAGCCCTGCGCAGGCACCTGCGGCGGCTGGGCCGCGTAGCGATGCAAGGGATGCACCGGCGCCGGCTGGTACTCCGGCTCGTCGTCGTATTCCTGCGGCGAGGCTGCGGAAGCGGCGGCGGCGGCGTCGTGCGCGCGCGCGCTGCATCCATGCCGGCGGGCTCGGAGGCAGCATCGGGCTCGTCTTCCGGCGGGTCATACTGCTGTGGCGCACGTTGGCCCGCGACTGCAGCGGGCGTGGCGCGGGTTTGGCCGCGGCCCCCGAACGGATCGGTCTGCCCGATCAGCCGTGCGAGTTCGGCAAGCGGATCGCTCTCGCCGCGCATGCTGATCCTCCGCGATAGTCGTCGGCGGGAAAAGGTCGGTCCTGATATCGATCAGCCATCGTGATGATGCGTCCCCTACGGGAAAGCGCCAACTCGCCATGTCAAACAAACATACGAGTGCGGCCCCTGCCAGATACCCCACGGACCCCCATCCGTGAGGCCTCCGCCCCAGACTACCGCATCTCGGTCGGAGCGTGGACGCCGAGAATGGCGAGGCCCGATGCCAGAACCGAGACGACGCCCTGGACCATGGCCAGCCGCGCCTTGGTGATCTCTGCATCATTATTGATAATGAAGCGTAAATAGGGCAAATCCCGCCCCTTCGTCCAAAGCGCATGAAATTCGCTGGCTAAATCATAGAGATAAAAGGCAATTCGGTGCGGCTCATGCGCCGCCGCCGCCGCCTCGATCATCCTGGGGAAAAGCGCCAGCCGCTTCAGAAGGTCGAGTTCCGCCGGGTCGGTCAGCCGCTCCACCGGGGCGTCCACCAGCCAGGCGGCCCTGCCGGCATCGTCCTCCGGCAGGTCCGGAACCACCTCGCGTGCATTGCGGAAGATCGAATGGCCGCGGGCGTGGCCGTACTGGACGTAGAACACCGGGTTGTCCTTGGACTGCTCGATCACCTTGGCGAGGTCGAAATCGAGCACCGCGTCGTTCTTGCGGTAGAGCATCATGAAGCGCACGGCGTCGTAGCCGACCTCGTCGACCACTTCGCGCAGCGTGACGAAATCGCCGGAGCGCTTCGACATCTTCACCGGCTCGCCGTTGCGCAGCAGCCGCACGAGCTGGACGATCTTGACGTCGAGCGCGGCCTTGCCGGCGCTGACGCCCTTCACCGCCGCCTGCATGCGCTTGATGTAGCCGCCATGATCGGCGCCGAACACGTCGATCATGTCGGCGAAGCCGCGATCGAACTTGTTCTTGTGGTAGGCGATGTCGGAGGCGAAATAGGTGTAGCGAGCCGTCCGACTTGATCAGCGGACGATCGACGTCGTCGCCATAGGCGGTGGCGCGGAACAGCGTCTGGATCGCGGTCCTCCCAATCCTCGACCGGCTCGCCCTTCGGCGGCGGCAGCCGGCCTTCGTAGATGTCGCCCTTGGCGCGCAGGAAATCGATGGTCTCGGCGACCTTGTTGTTGCCGCTCTCGATCAGCGAGCGCTCCGAGAAGAACACGTCGTGGCGGATGTTCAGCGCGGCGAGATCGCCCTTGATCTCGTCCATCATCATGGCGATCGCCTTGGCGCGCACGATCGGCAGCCACGCCGCCTCCGGCATCGCCTTGAGCTTGTCGCCATGCTCGGCCGCGAGCGCCTGCCCGACCGGCTTCAGATAATCGCCGGGATAGAGCCCTTCCGGGATCGCGCCGATGCTCTCGCCGAGCGCCTCGCGATAGCGCAGGAACGCGGAGCGCGCGAGCACGTCGACCTGCGCGCCGGCATCGTTGATGTAGTATTCGCGCGTGACGTCGTAGCCCGCGAATTGCAAGCAGGCTGCACAGCGCATCGCCGAACACGGCGCCGCGGCAATGGCCGACATGCATCGGCCCGGTCGGGTTGGCCGAGACGTATTCGACATTGACCTTGGCGCCATGCGCCGATCGCGCTTTTGCCGTAGGCCGCGCCCTCGCGCAGCACGGTGCGCAGTTCGCCGGCCCAGACCGGCGGCTTCAGCGTGAGATTGATGAAGCCGGGACCGGCGACCTCGACGGTCGCGACCAGATCGTCGGCGCGCAGCTTTTCCGCGATCTTCTCGGCGAGATCGCGCGGCTTCGCCTTTGCGTCTTTCGCCAGCACCATCGCGGCGTTGGTCGCCATGTCGCCATGGGTGGCATCGCGCGGCGGCTCGACCACGACGCGCGAGAAATCGATGCCGGCGGGCCATTGGCCCTCCGCCGCGAGCGCGGCGCAGATCGCCTGCACGCGCGCCAGCACGTCGGCAAACAGATGTGGGGAGCTGGCTTGTCGGACATGGCCGCCGCCTAACGCAAATCCGGGGTCGAGTCAAAAAGCCGCTGGTGCTCGATCAAGGCGAAACGGTCGGTCATTCCGGCGATGAAATTGCCGATCCGGCGCGCCCGCTCGCCCTCGCTCTCGCGCTCCGTGCCCCTCCAGCCATTCGGGCGGCAGCTCGCCCGGGCGAGGTCTGGTAGCGCGCGAACAGGTCGGACAGGATCTCTTCCGCCTCGCCCATCACCCGCATCACCCGCGGGTGGCGGTACATGTGCTGTTACAGGAACGCCTTGATCGCGGCCTCCTCCTCCGCGACCTCGGGCGGAAAGGCGATCAGCGGCTGGTGGTGGTGGCGGACGTCATGCGCCGATTGCGGCTTGCGCCGCCGCAAGCCGCCTGCCCGCCTCCGACATGACCGCGCCGATCAGGTAGGAGATCAGCTCGCGCACCAGTTCCGCGCCGCGCCTGGCGTCGTCGAGCTCGGGATAATGCCGGTCGATCTCGCCGATGATCGCGGCCGTCAGCGGCATCACCTTGAGGTCGTCGACGCGAACAGGCCGGCGCGCAGGCCATCGTCGATGTCGTGGGCGTCATAGGCGATGTCGTCGGCGAAGGCCGCGACCTGCGCCTCCAGCGAGGCAAAGCTCCACAGCTCGAGATCGAAGCTTTCGTTGAAGTCGGCGATGCCGACGGGAAGCCCGCTTCGCGATACGGCCCGGCCGGCGCGCCGCCCCGGTCGGTCAGCGGGCCGTTGTGCTTGACGATGCCCTCCAGCGATTCCCAGGTCAGGTTCAGCCCGTCGAACTCGGGATAGCGGTGTTCCAGCGAGGTCACCACCCGCAGCGCCTGGGCGTTGTGGTCGAAGCCGCCATGGGCCTGCGAGGCAGTCGTCCAGCGCCCGCTCGCCGGCATGGCCGAACGGCGGATGGCCGAGATCGTGCGCCAGCGCCAGCGTTTCGGTCAGGTCCTCGTCGAGGCCGAGCTGGCGGGCCAGCGCGCGGGCGATCTGCGCCACTTCCAGCGAATGGGTCAGCCGGGTGCGGTAATGGTCGCCCTCGTGGAACACGAACACCTGGGTCTTGTGCTTGAGGCGGCGGAACGCGGTGGAATGGATCACCCGGTCGCAATCGCGCCGGAACGGGCTGCGGGTTCGGCTCGGCGGCTCCGCAAACAGCCGGCCACGGCTGCGATCGGGGTCGCAGGCATAGGGCGCGCGGGGGGCAGCCATTCCGACCGACACGATTTTTTAGTCCTTATCCATTTGATTCCGCGAGATTCGCACTTAACTATGTCATGACGCCCCGTACCAAATGAATTGGGTATGACGGGCCGGAGAGCATGCCATGACCACTGCCATCACCATCAGCGAGCGGGCCGCCCGCCGCATCGGGGAAATCCTCAAGAGCGAAGGCGACGGCGCCATGCTGCGCATCTCCGTCGAGGGCGGCGGCTGCTCCGGCTTCCAGTACAAATTCGACGTCGACCGCGCCAGGGCCGAGGATGATCTCGTGATCGAGCGCGAAGGCGCGGTGGTGCTGGTCGATCCGGCCTCGGTGCCGTTCCTGGCCGGCTCCGAAGTCGATTTCGTCGACGATCTGATCGGCGCCTCGTTCCGCGTCGACAATCCGAACGCCACGGCGTCCTGCGGCTGCGGGACCAGCTTTTCGATCTGAGCAAGGCAATTCATCCAACCATGGTCGTCATACCCCGCGAAGGCGGGGTATCCAGTACGCCGCGGCTTCTCGGTTCAATCACTACGGCCTCTGGGATACTGGATCGTCCGCCTTCGCGGACGATGACGGCGAGCGTCTACGCCTCCAGCGCGTAGCGCGGCAAATCGGCTTTCAGCATTTCCAAGACGTCATCGCGCACGGGATCGCGGGTGCCGCGGGTGAAGGCAGCCGCCAGCGGCAGCTTGTTCATGTCCGTCGCCGCAAGGCGGATGAAGCGGACGCCGCGCGTGGCCATTCGCGAGGTCCAGCGCGGGACAATGGCGACGCCCAATCCGGCGGAGACCAGATTGACGATGGTCTGCTTTTCGTCGGCGATTTGCGCCATGCGCGCCTCGCACCCGGCCTCGGCGAACAGTTTCATGGTGAGGTCATGGCTGTGCGGCCGCGAGCGGCGTTCGGGCACGATCAACGGCTCGTCTTCGAGATCGGCGATGGTCACGCGCTTCCGCGGTGCCAGCGGATGACCCTCGGCAACCGCGACGACGGCGGTCTCGTGCAGCAGAAACAGAAACTCCAGCCGCTTGTCGGGCCGCTCCGGCGGGCGAACGAAGGCAAGGTCGAGCCGGCCGGACAGCAGGCGCGGCAGCAGGCGCACGGTCTTGTCCTCGACCAGTTGCACGGTGACGTCAGGCTGGCGCTGCCGGAAATCGTGCAAGAGCCTCGGCAGCAGTCCCGCGGCGGCGCTGTCGATGGCGCCGACGCGAATGATCGCGGCCTGCTTCCGGCCCCGTGTCCGGAATGTGCCGGCGAGCGCATCGGCCTGCGCCAGGAGCGTCCGCGCTTCCTTCAGCAGCACGCCGCCATCGTCCGTCAGCGCGACGCTTCGCGTCGTGCGGGTCATCAGCCGCGTGCCGAGATCCTCTTCGAGCAGCCTGATGAAGCGGCCAAGCGCCGACGGCAGCATGTCGAGCCGCTGCGCCGCCCTGCCAAAATGCAACTCTTCGGCCGCCGCCACGAAGCAGCGCAGTTGATGAAGATCCATCGGCCCTCCCGTGCGCGATTATATCAATTTTTTGTATAAATGCGAGCCGGTTGCCTCCCCTCGTCCTGGGCCGCAAGCTCTCGGTCTCGGATGCCGGCTCACGGAGATTTCGATGCGTGAATATTCAATCGCGGCTATTCCCGCCGACGGGATCGGCCCCGAGGTCATCGCCGCCGGCGTTCAGGCGCTCGAAAGCCTGCAGAAGCGCCTGGGCGACGTAAAGTTCAACGTCGAAACCTTCGACTGGGGTTCCGCCTATTACCGCAAGCACGGCGTGATGATGCCGGCCGACGGCCTTGCCACCCTGAAGAAATTCGACGCGATCTATTTCGGCGCGGTCGGCGCGCCCGATGTTCCCGACCACATCACGCTGTGGGGCCTGCGCCTGCCGATCTGCCAGGGCTTTGACCAATACGCCAACGTCCGGCCGACCCGGATCCTGCCCGGCATCACCTCGCCGCTGCGGCATGTCGGCCCCGGCGATCTCGACTGGGTGATCGTGCGCGAAAACTCCGAAGGCGAATATGCCGGCTGCGGCGGAAGGGTGCATCGCGGGCTGCCGGAAGAAGTCGGCACGGAGGTCGCGATTTTCACCCGCGTTGGCGTGCAGCGCATCATGCGCTACGCGTTCCGCCTCGCGCAGTCGCGTCCGAGAAAATTCCTCACCGTCGTCACCAAGTCGAATGCGCAGCGGCACGGCATGGTGATGTGGGACGAGATCGCCGACGAGGTCTCGAAGGAATTCCCCGATGTCACCTGGGACAAGATGCTGGTCGATGCGATGACGGTGCGGATGACGCTGAAGCCGCAGAGCCTCGATACCATCGTGGCGACCAACCTCCATGCCGATATCCTGTCCGACCTCGCCGGCGCGCTGGCCGGCAGCCTCGGCGTGGCCCCGACCGCGAACATCGATCCCGAGCGGCGCTTTCCTTCGATGTTTGAGCCGATCCATGGCTCGGCGTTCGACATCACCGGCAAGGGCATCGCCAACCCGGTCGCGAGTTT
>CAWBQP010000016.1:0-37776 GCA_963790735.1 uncultured Alphaproteobacteria bacterium
TGCACGTCGGGATGATCGGGATCAACGTGCCGGTCCCTGTGCCGATGGCCTTCTACTCCTTCGGCGGCTGGAAGGACTCGCTGTTCGGCGACAAGCACGTGCACGGTCCCGAGGGCGTCAGCTTCTACACACGGGCCAAGGTCGTCACCGCGCGCTGGCCGCGCAGCGAGCACGCCAGTGACGCCAGCTATCACTTCCCGACCTCGAAGTAGCCCCAGAGAACCAATCGGCGAACCGACAGACCAGACGCAGGAGATGACCATGAAGATCGCGCTCGACCCGTACATGCTTCGCAGCACCCCGCTGCTCGAGCTTCCCGGCGTCGTGGCCGACCTCGGCTATGACCACATCGAGCTGTCGCCACGCGAGGACTTCACGCCGTTCTTCCTGCACCCGCGCGTCGACGACGCCGGGGTCAAGGCGTTCAAGAAGGCGCTCGACGGGGCCGGGGTGAAGGTCGCCGCACACCTGCCGCTCTACCGTTGGTCGGGTCCCGACGAGGACGAGCGTCAGGCTGCGGTGCGCTACTGGAAGCGCGCCATCCAGATCACCGTGGACCTCGACTGCCACGTGATGAACTCCGAGTTCAACGGCCGGCCCGAGGCCGCCAGCCTGTCCGAGGGGCGGTTCTGGAAGTCGATGGAGGAGCTGCTCCCCGTCTTCGAGCGTGAGGGCGTCGAGCTGCGGCTGGAGCCACACCCCGACGACTTCGTCGAGGACGGCATGGTCGCTGTCGACCTGATCCGCGGGATCAACTCGCCGCTGGTCTCCTTCCTCTATTGCACCCCGCACACCTTCCACATGGGCGGCAACATGGTCGAGATCATGGAGTACGCCGGGGACCTGATGACCCATCTGCACCTGGCCGACTCGTTCGACCACACCGGGTCCTCGGGCCTTCGCTACATCACCAACCCGCCCGGCAACCCGATCCGCGTGCACCAGCACCTCGACATCGGGCAGGGCGAGGTCAACTGGGACCTGTTCTTCGAGACCCTGAACAAGCTCGGCTTCGGTGAGCGCGAGGGCAACATCATGACCTCCTGCGTCTTCGCCTGGGAGGAGCGCGCCCAGGAGTCCAGCCGCTTCATGCGTCAGACGATCGACTCCTACGTGGGGTCCTGGTGAGCACCGACACGGCTGCCACGGACGCTCTCGACCTGCTCACCGTCGGTCGGGTCGGCGTCGACATCTATCCCCAGCAGAACGGTCCGCTCAAGGACGTCTCGACGTTCGCCAAGTACCTCGGCGGCACGGCCACCAACGTCGCTGTCGGAGCGGCCCGCCTGGGTCGTCGTACGGCCGTGCTGACGAAGGTCGGACCCGACCCGTTCGGCGACTACGTGCGCGAGGCGCTCGCCGGCTTCGGCGTTGACCCGCAGTTCGTCGGAACGGCCGAGGGCCTGAACACCCCTGTCGTGTTCTGCGAGCTCGACCCGCCCGAGGACCCGGGCCTGTTCTTCTATCGCCAGCCCATCGCTCCGGATCTGACCATCGGCGACGACGACATCCCCTGGGACACCGTCCGCGACGTACCCGTCTTCTGGGTCACCGGCACCGGCGCCAGCGTGGAGCCGTCGCGCACGTCCCAGCTGGCGATGCTCAAGCACCGCGGCCGGCCCGAGGTCGGGTCCGGCCGCCAGACCGTGCTCGACCTCGACTGGCGGCCGATGTTCTGGTCCTCGCCGGAGCAGGCGAGCAGCGAGTACGACGCGATGCTCGACCACGTCACCGTGGCCGTCGGCAACCGAGCCGAGGTCGAGGTGGCCGTCGGCACGAGCGATCCCGACGAGGCGGCCACGCGGCTGCTCGACCGGGGAGTGGAGCTGGCACTGGTCAAGATGGGCGGTGAGGGCGTGCTCGTAGCGACCTCTGAGAGCCGCGACGTCGTCGCGCCGCACCCGGTCGAGGTCGTCTGCGGTCTCGGCGCGGGCGATGCGTTCGGTGGCGCCCTGGTCCACGGCCTGCTGGCCGGGTGGGAACCCGTGAAGATCGCCGACTACGCCAACGCCGCCGGCGCCATCGTGGCCTCCCGGCTCGCGTGCGCAGATGCCATGCCCACCCTGGACGAGCTCCGCGACCTCGTCGCCAGTGAAGGAGGATCTGCATGAGTGTCGTCGAAGCAACGCAGAGCGACCAGGGAACTCCCGCCATCTCCGACAGCGAGTGGCGTGAGCTCCTCGAGCGCCGCGTCACCGACCCGGGCGCGATTGCCAAGGCGTACGCCGCGCGGCGTCGCCCGGTCCGCGTCCTCTCCGAGCGCGGCACCCTGTTCCTGGTCGCCGCCGACCACCCCGCTCGTGGGTCGCTGGCCTCGGGTAAGGACGCGATGGCGATGGCCGACCGGCGTTCGCTGCTCTCCCGGCTCGTCATGGCCCTGCGGCACCCGGACGTCGACGGCGTGCTCGGCACGCCCGACATCATCGAGGAGCTCCTGTTGCTCGGCGTGCTCGACGACAAGGTCGTGATCGGCTCGATGAACCGGGGCGGACTGGACGGCGCCACCTGGACGATGGACGACCGGTTCACGGGGTACGACGCGGACAGCATCGCGACCTGTGGGCTCGAGGGCGGCAAGATGCTGCTGCGCATCGACGACTCGGACTCAGGGACCGCCGCCACGATCGAGGCGTGCGCGCGGGCAGTCACCGAGCTGGCCGAGCGCCAGCTCGTGGCGATGGTCGAGCCGTTGCCCTACGAGCGCGACGCCGACGGGACGCTGTTCCTGCGCAAGGACGGCCCTGCCCTGTCACGCGCGGTCACAATCGCCTCCGGGCTCGGCACCACGAGTGCCTACACCTGGCTGAAGATGCCCTCGTGCGACGACTACGAGACAGTGTTCGGCTCGACGACGCTGCCGTGCGTCGTACTCGGTGGAGTGCCCAGCTCGGACCCGGCCGCAGACCTCGCGTCCTGGGGCCAGACGCTGTCACACCCGGCGGTGCGCGGACTCGTCGTCGGCCGGAGCCTGCTCTACCCGCCCGACGGAGACGTCGGGTCGGCGGTGCACGCGGCAGCCGAGGTGCTCGACGCGGCGAAGCAGGTGGGCTGAGGTGAGCATCCACCGACCCTTCGCCGGAACGGACGAGACATCGGGTGAGCTGGTGTCGCTCACTCCCGAGGACGCAGGTTGGGACTGGACCGGCATCCGCGTCGTCCGGCTCTCTCCGGGACGGCCCATCCGTCTGGAGACCGGACCGAGCGAGGTCTTCGTGCTACCACTGCGCGGTTCGCTCGGTGTCGAGGTGTCCAGCGTCGACCAGGCGGGCTCGACCGAGGCGAAGTTCGACCTCGAGGGCAGGGAGAGCGTGTTCAGCGCGGTCACCGACTTCGCCTACGTCGGCCGCGACAGCGTGGCCACCCTGAGCAGCGACGAGGTCGCGGAGGTGGCCATCCCGGCTGCGCGATGCAACACCCGGCTGGAGCCTCGCTACGGTGCTGCTTCCGACGTACCTGTCGAGTCGCGCGGTGCGGGGAACGCGAGCCGGCAGGTCACCAACTTCGGGGTTCCCGGTGTCTGGGACCACGCGGAGAAGCTGATCTGCTGCGAGCTGATCACCCCGCCCGGCAACTGGTCGAGCTACCCGCCGCACAAGCACGATGCCTCGGATCCGTGCGAGGTGGTCAACGAGGAGATCTACTACTACCGGATCGCCGGCCCCGACCAGGTCACACCGTCGCGCGAGGCTCACGGCTACCACCGCACCTACACCGGTCCGGAGCACGACGCTGCGGGGCTCGAGCCGATCGACGAGACCTTCGAGGTCCACGACCACGACGTGGTGCTGATCCCGCACGGCTATCACGGACCGTGCATGGCCTCGACGGGCTACCCGATGTACTACCTCAACGTGCTGGCCGGCCCCGGCGACCGGGCGATGCCGTTCTGCGACGACCCGGCCCATGCCTGGATCCGCGACAGCTGGTCCGGCGTTGAGACCGACCCACGATGTCCGGTCACCTCGGCGTCGGGGCGGATGGACGGCCTCGTTCCGTCGTACGACGATGGCGTGACCGCCGCAGGAGCCGATTCGGAGGAAGCACCATGACCGGCACGATCCGGCTGACCACCGCCCAGGCGCTAGTCCGTTGGATGATCGCGCAGCGCTCCGAGCTGCTCGACGGTGCCGAAGTGCCGCTGTTCCCCGGTGTGTTCGCCATCTTCGGCCACGGCAACGTGCTCGGGCTGGGGACCGCCCTGCACGAGAAGCGCGACGAGCTGCCGACCTGGCGCGGCCAGAACGAGCAGGGAATGGGCCTCGCCGCGGTCGGCTTCGCCCGCGCGACCGACCGCCGCCAGGTGATGCCCGTGACCACCTCGATCGGCCCGGGTGCCCTCAACATGGTCACCGCCGCTGGAGTCGCGCACGCCAACCGGCTGCCGATGTTGCTCCTCCCGGGAGACACGTTTGCGGGCCGCGCACCCGATCCGGTGCTGCAGCAGGTCGAGCACTTCGGGGACCCAACGACCTCGGTCAACGACGCCTTCCGCTCCGTCGCGCGCTACTTCGACCGGATCACCCGTCCGGACCAGCTGCTCTCGACCCTTCCCCAGGTGGCCCGCGTGCTCACCGATCCTGCCGACTGCGGGCCCGTCGTACTCGCGATGCCGCAGGACGCGCAGGTCGAGGAGTTCGACTTCCCGCTGTCCATGTTCGAGCAGCGAGTGCACCGCGTTCCGCGGCAGCGCCCCGACCGGGACGACCTCGCCCGCGCCGCCGAGACCCTGCGCAATGCGCAGCGACCGCTCCTCGTGCTCGGTGGAGGCGTGCGCTACTCCGGAGCTGCTCCGGAGGCGCTCGCATTCGCCGAGGCGCACGGCGTGCCGGTCGTCGAGACCGTCGCCGGCCGCACACTGGTGCCGCACGACCACCGGTTGTACGGCGGACCACTGGGCATCATCGGTGCGACCTCGGCGAACGACCTCGCGGCGGCGGCCGATGTCGTGCTCGCCGTCGGGACGCGGCTGCAGGACTTCACCACCTCGTCGTGGACCGGGTTCGCGTCGGGGGTCAGGATCGTCACGATCAACGCGGCCAGCTTCGACGCCGTCAAGCACTCGGCCCAGGCTGTCGTGGGCGATGCCCGGGAGTCGGTGGTCGAGCTGTCCGACGCCCTGGGCGAGTGGACCGCCGACGAGGGCTGGTCCGCGGAGGCGTCCCGCAGGCTGGCCGACTGGAACGCTCACATCGACCGGCTGCGCGAGGGCGTCGCTCCTGACGGCACGATCACCTATGCCCAGGTCGTCGGCGTCGTCAACGACGCCAGCGGTCCGGAGGACTACGTCCTGACGGCTTCCGGAGGGATGCCCGGCGAGCTGCACGGCGGCTGGCGCACGGGAATCGTCAAGCACGACGGGTCCTCGACCTCGGGCGCCACGATGGACCTCGAGTACGGCTTCTCCTGCATGGGCTACGAGGTGGTCGCGCCGTGGGGCGCCGCGATGGCGCGCGCGCAGACCCACCCCGACGGGCTGGTCACTGCGCTGTACGGCGACGGCTCCTACCTGATGCTCAACTCCGAGCTCTACTCCGCTGCTTTCTCCGGCCATCCCTACGTGTCGGTGCTGTGCGACAACTCGGGCTTCGCGGTGATCCACCGGTTGCAGACCAACCAGGGCGCGGAGGGCTTCAACAACATGCTGGCCGACTCTCGCGGCCCGGGAGCCGACGGGAGCGTGCACGTCGACTTCGCGGCGCACGCCCGGTCGCTCGGGTGCATCGTCGAGGACGTGCCCGCCGAGGCTGGGGTCGAGGAGCTGCGTGCGGCGTACGAACGCGCGCGGAAGGAATCACGCGCCCAGCAACGACCGGCCGTCGTGGTCTGCCGCACGCACTACTCCACCTGGACCGAGGCCGGAGCCTGGTGGGAGACCGGCGTGCCTGGGTCGCTGAGCGGCCGGGCGTCGTACGACGAGGCGAAGCGGGACCAGCTGCGTTGGCTGTGAAGCTGGGTGTCGTCGGGTACGGCCTGGGCGGGCGCTACTTCCACGGATAGTCCGAGACGTTGTACAGGTCGACACGCCCATCAAGACCTGCGAAACGTCTCGGACTATCCGGATTCGCGGTGTCCCAGGAAGGCGACGGCGGACGCGAGACGCGTGTTGGTGTGGCCTGGGCTGTTTGGCCGGAGCATGCGGGGGTAACGGTCTGCGTCGCCTCGAGCAGCGGGGCTGACCGACGCCGTCGCGCATGCGACGGGGGAGGGCTTGCGATGGACTGGCGTGATCGTTCTGCGTGCCTGAGAGAGGACCCCGACCTGTTCTTCCCGATCGGTCGTGCGGGACCGGCGGTGGCCCAGGTGGAGGTCGCCAAGCAGGTCTGCCGACGGTGCGAGGTGCGGGAACCGTGTCTCTCGTGGGCACTCGAGGCCGGGCTGGACCACGGCGTCCTCGGTGGCCTGACCGATGTCGAGCGCCGCAACCTCAGCCCAGCTCGGAGTCGATGAGCTCGCATGCCTCCTGCAGTCGCGCGCCGAGATACGTTCCAGGAACGTGGCGCCGGCTGCGCGGTGCAGTGAACGCGTTGCCCGCGTAGAACACCCGCGTCCCCTCGTCGTGGGCCGCCCGGATGGACTCGACGGCGCGAGCCCGCCCGCTGTTCAGGTGGGACACGATCACGACGGCGCCGGCTCTCGTCGCGTGTACGGCGGCGGCCAGCGCAGGCACGGAAGTGCGCGCACCGAGGAGCCGGCAGCTCCAACGGTCGTGTCGCAGCAGCACGCAGAGCGCTTCCAGGCCGATGGTGTGAAGGTCGGTCGGCCCGCAGGCGAGGACGATGGAGGCCGGGCGATCAGGTGGCGGCGCGGACGAGCTGAGGGTCTCCAGCCATGCGCGTGCGGCTTCGGTGGTGAGGTGCTCGTCCTCAACGGTGCAGCGGCCGGTCTGCCACCACAACCCGACCTGTTGCATCGCGGGGAGCAGCACGTCGTCCAGGCACGGCCCGAGCCCCATGGCGGAGTGAGCCTCGCTGAGGTGCGTGCGGACGGCCACCGGGTCCGAGCGTTCGGAGGCGAGGAGGATCGCATCGATGTGCTCGGCCGCCGGTCCGGTGATCTCGAGCAGCTCGCGTACGGCGTCCGCAGCCAGGCTTGCTCTCTTGCCGCGGGCGATCTCGTCGCGCATCAGTCGCAGTGTGTGCAGCTCGACCTGCGAGTACCTGCGGTGCTTTCCGAAGCTCCGCGCGGTCGGAGGAATGCCGTACCGAAGCTCCCAGGAGCGCAAGGTGGGCATCGGGACGCCGAGCTGGCGGGAGACCTCGGCGATTGGCAGGCCGGGATACGCGCCCGCGGTGGCGTCGCCTTCGGCTCCCTCGGCGACGCCGTCTCCGTTGGTGTCCTCGAACATCTGAACTCCGGCCTCCGGCCGCGAACGGGGGCGATGGGCCTTCCACCGGAGGTGATCGCACTGGTCACCGTGAAGGACCCCGAGACAGCGACCTTCGCATGATGTCGGTGCGTTGGGTAGTGCCACAGGTCCCGGAGGAGAGATCAGTCGGTGTCTCGCCCGTACGGCGACCGGAGAATGAGCGCACACGCAGCCTGGAGCGACATGTCGAGATGGGTTCCTGGCACGTCACGTCGCAGCTGGGCCGAGGCGAACGCCTGCCCGGCGTAGAACACCTCAGTGCCCATCGCTGCGGCCGCCCGCAACGACTGGATGGCGCTCAACCGGTTGGCCTCCAGGTGGGAGACGATCACGACGCTGCTGGGTCGGTTCGCCTGAACGGCCGTCGTGAGCGTCTGGACCGAGGTCCTGCCGCCGAGAACCCGACAACGGCGTCGTTGATGGCGCAGCAGGACACCCAGGGCCTCGAGCCCGATCGAGTGCTGGTCCGAGGGCCCACACGCAAGGACCAACGGCGCATCCTCGGTCGGGTCGAGTGCCTGGAGTGCGAGTGCCTCCAACCACCCGCGGACGGCCTCGCTCGACAGGCGCTCGGCCTCGAGGTCGAGATGCCCCGACTGCCACAGCAGGCCGATCTCCCGCAGGGCGGGGAACAGCACCTCATCGACGCAGGGCCCGAGGCCAAACGCGTCGACCGCCCGGTCCAGCCCGGCCCGCACCCGCGCGGGGTCGTAGTCGGCGCAGGCGACCACGAGCTCCCGGATGAAGGAAGCCGGGTCGGGCACAGGGTAACGGGTCGTCACTGGCGCCTCTCGCCGGTCGTCGGGCTGCATCTCTGTCGACCTTGTGCCCACGTCGACGAGAGCCACAAGCGCGGCGCCATCTTGCATAGATTCGAACGATGACTTCGCTCCTGGGTTGGGGGACGATCGCTCTGCATCCAGACCAGGAGACGACGACATGCAGACAGCCATCGAGACGAGCGACGAGCCGAACACGTCGCTCTCGCGGGTGATGCAGGCCGCGAGCTTGCTCGTGAGCTCGCCTGAGCCGACGGTCGTCTTCGACAGCCTGGTGAAGCTGTGCGCACCGCTCGTCTGCGACGCCGCCACCGTCACGGTCTCCGAGCCGGCCGGGCGCATGCACGCAACGCGGTGGCCCCTTTGCGCCGTCCACAATCGAACGCGGCCGGAGAGCCTGGTCACCGGGTTCAGTGCGCCGGCATCGGCTGACCACACCGGCTACCACGGGATCGTCTCGCTCCAGTTCCGTTGCCCGGATCAGACTGCGCCGTACGTCGCGCAGCTCCTCGTCGAAGGCGCCATGGCGAACGTCGAACAGGCACGTCTCGCCGAGTCGGCGGCGAGCCTCAGGCAAGAGGCGGACCAGCTCGAGGTGGCGCGATCCTCGAACCGGGAGATCGGCGTCGCCATCGGGATCCTGATGGCGAACCACAAGCTCACCAACGAACAGGCCTTCGACCTGCTGAGCAGGGTCAGCCAGCACAGCAACCACAAGCTTCGGTCGATCGCCGTCGAGGTCGCCCGGGACGGCGCGCTCGAGCTGCCCCGCGGGGTCCCTCTCATCGAGCCGGGTCCTCGGTGGCGCCGTGGCCTCGTGTCGGTGCCCCCACCAGGACCTGGCTGAAAGCCCGGACGGCGTCGTGGTGTTTCCCGACCAGAACCCGCAATCGGTGTCGCCGTCGGAGCGCGCCATCCTGGAACGGCTGCAGGCGCGGCGTCAGGAACTGGAGCAGCGCGCGCGTGAAATCGAAATTCGCGAAAGCCTTCTGAAATCCGCCGAGAAGCGCATCGAGGGCCGCGTCGAGGAAATGAAGGCCACCGAAGCAAAGATCACGACCGCGACGGGGCAAAAGGCGGAGCAGGATTCCGCCCGCTTCAAGGGCATCATCACGATGTATGAGAGCATGAAGCCGAAGGACGCCGCCAAGGTGTTCGACCGGCTGGAAATGTCCGTGCTCTACGATATCGCCTCCCAGATCGCGCCGCGCAAGATGTCGGACATTCTGGGCCTGATGCAGCCGGAAGCGGCCGAACGGCTGACGGTCGAACTGGCCCGCCGTGCCGGCACCGATAAATCCACGTCCACGGCCGAGCTGCCGAAGATCGAAGGCAAGATCCTGCAGCAAAAGCCCAATTGACGCGGGGGCGCCGGGCGCCCCCGGTACGAGGGCGTTGGCGCCACCCGGTCAGAACCTGCGCGGCCCCGACGAAACGAACGAGCGATGCGCTACGGAAAGCGCGCCGCGCTCGTTGGTTTCAAGGGCGATCTTCTGCGCCAGCATGACATCGCCCGCAACGAGGTCGCCATCCGGAACGAAGCACCATTTGCAGACGTGGTGGCCCGTGCTGCTGAGTTCCTCGATATTCGTCTGGGTGCCATGATGGATCCGATAGCGCGTCCCGGTATCGCTGCCGATGACGTCGAAATATCGGAATCGCTCGTAGCAGGCGCGCTGCTTCGGCGAGAGCCAGCCCTTCAACAGGGTCAGCGCTCGCGCCTCGGTTTCGAAGCGGAACGCTCTGGTGCAGGAACCAGATCGCGCCACCACCAGCGAAACCGCCGAAAGCAGCAGCGTGCCAAGCAAGGCCAGGATGAACGAGCATATCGCCAGGACGATCTGCTGGGTCACCGCCGTCAGCCACCAACGAGACGCGGATAAAACAGCGTTTCCTCCGCCGTCGGATCGAAGGAGCGGATAACCCGTTGCTCGCCGGGCCCCGATCGGACCGCTGCCGTAAAGCCTGCGCCGGTCAATTCCCTGAACCGCCGCTCGGCCTTTTCAACCTCCGCGCGATCATGGATGTCGAATGTATGGCGGGTGTCACCGGTACGATCCATCACGATCTGGGTTGCCATTTCACGCACTCCAAATTTGGCTGCCTGAGGCAGGGTTGGCAGGCCCGGGAGCTGGTTGATCGACAGCCGGCCCGCATCCCGGGTCCATGCTTCTCCTAAAACGGGATGGCTGAGGTTAGTTCCATTGGTTTTGCGATAATGATGCGCGGCGGCACTGTCGCGATTGTGCAGCCGCGAGTCCGCGTCGTTTGCGGGATCAGGGGCCGCGTTCGGCCGCCCCGGCGGCCGCAGCAGGTGCCCGAAGGCCGCTCCAGCGAAATCAATGAGTTGCAGTTAACAAAACCTTAAGTCGGCCAATCCAAGATTCAAACCCGCAGGCGAGAGAGCTTCGCCGCAGAACTCATTGAGGCCGCGAGATTTCCTGGATGGGGCAAAGGGCTGCCGCTGGAACTGGGTCGCAGGGCCGCGCTTTGGCGCGGGCGGCCGGGCTGTGCCTCGGCCGGCCGCTTGCCTTTGTCCTGCTGCTCGCAAGCCTTGCTGTTTCGCAGCCCTGCCGTGCCGACGATCCGGTCCGGGGGGAGGCGACGTTCACGTCCGGCGGCGGCTTCGCCCGGCTGGTGTTGAAACTGGCCGAGGACGTCGAATCCGACGTTTCGACGGCGGGTTCGATCATCATCATCCACTTCAAGCGCCCGGTGGATATTCCCGTCGACAAATTGTCGGACGCCGTTCCCGATTATGTCGGCTCGGCGCGGCGCGATCCCGACGGCACGGCGATCCGGCTGTCGCTGGCGCGGCGGGCAACCGTCAACACCATGACGGCGGGGGAACGGATCTTCATCGACTTCCTGCCCGATAGCTGGACCGGTCCGCCGCCCTCGCTTCCTGCGGCGGTCGTGCGCGAACTGGCGGAGCGGGCGCGGGCCGCCGAGCGCGCGCTGCGCGCGCAGATGGCGGTCAACGCCGCGAAGAAGAGGCCGCCGGTGCGCGTCCGCGCCTCGATGCAGCCGACCTTCGTCCGCTTCGTGTTCGAGATGCCCGATGGCGTCAACGTGTCGTCGGTGCTGAACGATCAGAAGCTGACGCTGCAGTTCAACAGCGTGCTCAATTTCGACCTGGCGGATGCCAAGGTGGCGGCGCCGCCGAACATCGCCTCGATCAACCAGCGGGCCGACGTCGACTCTTCCGCCGTCGACATCGCGCTGATCGGCGAGGTCGACGTGCATTCCTTCCGCGAGGAAAAGAACTATGTGATCGATGTCGCCTTCCAGCAGGCGGAAAAGCCCGCTTTGGCCGAGCCGCAAGCCGCGGCCAAGCCGGCCGTACCGGCCAAGCCCGGGCCTGCCTCGCGGATTTCGCGCGACAAGGCCCTGAAGGAATCGCCGCCTCCGCCGCAGCCGGCGGAGATTCCGCCTGTTACCTCGGAGACGATTGCCGAACAGGCCAGGATCGAGATCAAGCCCGCCCAGATTACCGAAGCGCCGGCCGTGGCCGAGGCCGCAACGCCTGCCGTCGAAAAAGTGACGCCGGCCAAGGACAATGCGGCTCCCGCGGCCGAGAAGATGGCAGCCGCTGCGGAAAAAACATCGCCGCCGGCGGAAGTCGCGAAAGCGGCGCAGCCTGCCGAACAGGTCCAGGCTGCCGCTGCGGAAGCGCCGAAGGCTGTGGCGCCCAAGCAGGCTCCGCCTCCCGCGGAGCCGGCGAAGCAGCCAGCGCCGGCGGCATCCAATCCGCCGCCGGAAAGCGGCGCCAAGGACAAGGCCGCCACCGTCGAGGCGAGGCGTGACAGCGACGGCATGCGCGTGACGTTCTCCTTTGCCGCGCCGACCCCGGCTGCGCTGTTCCGCCGCGCCGATACGGTGTGGCTGGTGTTCGACCATGCCAAACCGATCGACATCGAACCGATCCGCGCCAAGGGCGGCGCCGTCATCGGCGATGTCAGCCGGCTGCCGCTGGAAAAGGGCCAGGCCATCCGCATCCGCCTCAACCGGCCGCAGATCCCTTCGTTCGAAAGCGAAGGCCGCGCCAACGGCGCCGAGTGGACGCTGATCTTTGCCGACCGCGGCCAGACGCCGCCGCTGCCGCTGATGGTGCTGCGGAACATTACCGATCCCGCGCTCGCCAATGTCACCGTGCCGCTGGCCAATCCCGGTGCGATGCACCGCCTGGTCGATCCCGACGCCGGCGATACGCTGCTGGTCGTCACCGCGCCGCCGCCGACCCGCGGCCTCATCAAGCGGCAGGATTTCGTCGAACTATCGCTGCTGGAATCCGTGCACGGCGTGGTCGCGCATCCGAACTCCGACGACATCAGCGCCGAGGTCGGCGCCGACAAGGTGATGCTTGGACGGCCCGGCGGATTGACGCTGTCGTCCGCCGACGTCGCGGCCGAACGCGCCACCGCGGCGGTGAGGCCGCTGTTCGACGCCAACGAATGGCGCAAGAACCGGGAAGAGAAATTTCTCGCCAAACTGGATGCGTTGACCAAGGCCGCGGCCGCCGCGGCGCCTGAGCAAAAGGCGCAAGCCCGTCTCGATCTTGCCAATTTCTACATGTCGCGCGGGATGTATCAGGAAGCGAGGGGGGTGACCAACCTCATCCTCTCCGACGCCAATCCGGGGAACGAAGATGCCGCCGTGCTGATGGTGCATGCGGTCGCCAGCATCCTGATCGGCCATCCCGAGCGGGCGCTGAAGGATCTTGCAAGTCCTGCGATCGGCAACGGCTACGATTCCCAATTGTGGAAAGGCTTCGCGCTCGCCCGTCAGGAAAAATGGGCGGACGCGCGCGAAAAGTTCAAGAACGCCGAATTCTCGATCGCCGCGCTGCCGCTGGAACTGCAGCGCATCGTCACTGCGGATGCGATGAGAGCCTCACTCGAGGTGAAGGACTATGCCGGGGCCTCGCGGCGGCGCAGCGAACTCGAGGTGATCGGTATTCCCAACGAGATGAAGCCCGAGATCGTGGTGCTGCGCGGGCGGCTCGCCGAGGCGCTGGGGCACGACAAGGACGCGCTCGACGCCTACAGGTACGCGGCGCAGTCCGGCGACCGGCAGGCGTCGGCCCAGGCGAGGCTGCTGGAGGCCCTGCTGCGGCACAAGCGCGGCGAACTCGGCCAGGCCGAGTTTCTGCGCGAGCTGGAGACGTTGTCGGTCATCTGGCGCGGCGACGCGATCGAGTTGAGGACGTTGAACAAGCTGGCCCAGATCTACGCCGAAAGCGGGCGCTATGCCAACTCGCTCTCCGCCGCCAAGACCGCGACGAAGCTGCAGCCCAATTCCGAACTGTCGCGGCAGGGCCAGGATGCGGCGTCCGCCTTGTTTGCGGATCTCTATCTCGGCCCGAAGGGCGACGACATGAAGCCGGTCGACGCGCTCGCCATGTTCTATGAGTTTCGCGAATTGACGCCGATCGGCCGGCGCGGCGACGAGATGATCCGGCGCCTCGCGGACCGGCTGGCTACGATCGACCTGCTCGACCAGGCCGCCGAACTGCTGCAGTATCAGGTCGACAAGCGGCTGGAGGGAGCCGCGCGCGCGCAGGTGGCGGCACGCCTTGCCATGGTCTACCTGACCAACCGCAAGCCGGACCGGGCGATCGCGGCGCTGCGCTTGACCCGGATCGCCGATCTCTCCGGCGAACTGCGGCAGCAGCGGCTGCTCCTCGAGGCACGCGCCCAGAGCGACGTCGGTCGCCATGATCTCGCGCTCGATATCATCTCCAACCTCACCGGCCGCGAGGCGATCCGGCTGCGCTCCGACATCTATTGGGCGTCGCGGCAGTGGCGGGAGGCTTCCGAACAGATCGAACTGTATTACGCCGACCGCTGGCGGGATTTCAGGCCGCTGAACGCCGCCGAGAAGAGCGACGTGATCCGCGCCGTGGTCGGCTATGCGCTGGCCGGAGACGCGATCGGCCTGGCCCGTTTCCGCGAGAAATACGCGCCCCTGATGATCGGCGAGGCCGACCGGTTAGCCTTCGAGACGGCGAGCAAGCCGGCCGGCTCCAACAGCACCGAATTCGCCCTGATCGCCAAGATGGCCGCCAGCGTCGACACGCTCGACGGCTTCATCCGCGAAATGAAGATCCGCTTCCCGGATGCCACCGCCCGCGCGCCGCTGTCGCCGGAAATGTCCGGGGCCGAGCCGGTCCATACCGGCGCCTTGCCCGCGATATCAGGCATCAGGCGGATCGATCTGAAGAAGCCGGCGAAGTAGCGGATTTGGCCGCAGGTTCGGCCAATTTTTGACCAGTTGACGCATTAGGGAGAAGAACGTCAGCGTCTGCTTGGCGCTGCTTGTTATCGTCTCTAGCTAGCCGTCCAAAACTGGCCGTCCGATGCCGCTGACCCGGGACCGAATTATAGGACACGACAACGAACGCCTGGCGTTCAGGTTCACCATGCTGAACGCCGCCGATACGGTCGAGTGCCAGATCAGCGATGCCGCATTGGACGAACTTGGAGGCGTGAAGGGGACGGAGAGCATCGCAAGGCAGGCGCAGTTTTTGGCGCTGCGGGATGCCGTCGAGGGCATTGCATCCGAAATTTTCGACAAAGGGCCGTGCGTGCGAGGCCAGATCGTCAGGATATTCACCAAGCACGTTCAGAAACGACCGCCATCGCTGGCCGACCCGATCGCGACCGGCTCGGAGCCGGATACGAACAATACTGTTTCGGTGCGGGTCATGGCCGCAAACGAGGTCGGCAAGCGCGGCGCGATAACGCACGGCGCTTGCCGTCGTCCGAGCTGCAAAGCAGCAGCCGCGTCCGTATCACGGGCCCGGAGTGACCCAGGCGGTTGAAATCGTTCCTTTCGAGTCCAGCGCGATCCGCCAATGCGACGCCCCGTTTTCGTGCCTGACGCTGTAGACGTCTTCGCCTTGGGTGCCCACGCCCAGAAACCTGATTGACTGGACCGCGCGCAGTTCGGCAAGGCCAGACTGCAGGTTCGGCAATTGCTGACGGGTAGCTTCGGCCAGCAGCGCGCTCATCTCGTCGTAATTGGGCTTGCCGCTGATGATTCCCTCAATGAGGCGGCGGAGAGCTGCCTCGGTACCCGGGCTTGCGGACTGGCTTTTCACCTTCTCTTCGGTCCGGCTTGTAATCTGCTGCGCCGTTGCCGCGTCGATGCGTTGCATATGAAAATTCACACCGCCCTGATGCAGGATCAGGGACGTTGCCGGTCCGCCTTCGCCCGGAACGAATGTGATCTGTGCGTTGACGACGTCGCTGAAAAACTCGGTTGGGCTCTGCGGGTAGATTGGGACGTCGCGTTGCCCAGTCAGACGCGTGAGCAAATGATCGGCCTCGCGCGTTACCGTGAAAACGGCGCTGTCGTTAAACTGATAGAACCCGACGTAGTCGTCGAGGATCGCGGTAGCCACGGCAATCTTCTGACGCGCAGGCTGGCCGGAGGGATCGTTGCCGGCCGGCGACGATCCCGTCTCCTGCGCCGATATGCCGGACTTGACGGCGGGAAGTTCGCTGCTGGACGCAATTCTGGCGGCCAGCGCATTCCAGTCCCGGCAACCAAGGATTTTGGCAATCAGCTCCAGGGACTCGCTGTGGGTGAGGGAAACGGATTTGGCGTTCAGCGCTTCACGTAGCGTTTGCGCCATAGCTTTTGCGTCGCGGAAATCGCGCATGGGACGATCCTCTGCATCGACGAACGTAGATACGTCAGGGGCTTGCGTTGCTGACCCGTTCGCTCGGGCATGAGGAAAGCCTGAAAGCGCGGCTCGATACGTTCACCGTACCCCGGGAAGGGGCGCAAGCGGCGGGTCGTATCCACCCGTCGAATTTGTGCGCTCGCGATCCCCGACTTGTCAATCGCGGTGGCGGGCGGAACGGTGGCCATCGAGCGCGACGAGATGGCGCGTCATTCCGTCACCCCTCGACAGATGCGCGCCAAAGCGGCAACCTGCAGGCAACCAATCTGCCGGAGGACGCCGTCACGATGAGCAAGCCCGCGAAAACCGAAGCTGAACTCATCGAGATGGCGCGAGCCGAGTTGAAGGTCCACGCCAATTGCCCCGACGGCATCGTCATCTCGGTGATCCCTGATGGCGATAGCTGGGAATTCCGCGCCAAGGCCGACGACGCCACGATCGCCAAACCGGGTTATCCCGAATGCGTCGCCATGCTGGTCCAGATCGGCGACCACCTCTGCAAGCAGTATGATTTCAAGGAGTGAGGGAAGTTGCCGAGCGTCCGGCTCGGCGTGACTGCCCAAGACGTCTTCACATCGTAAAAATTCGCCCCGGGTTGAGAATGTTCTTGGGGTCGAGGGCGCGCTTGAGCGTGCGCATGGTTTCGATTTCCTCCTCTGTCCGGCTCATTTTCAGGTAGGGCCGCTTCAGGATGCCGATGCCGTGTTCGGCCGAGATCGAGCCGCCGAATTCGCCCGTGAGGTCGTAGACCAGCTTCTCGAACTCATCGTGCTTGTCAGGCGTATGTTCGTGATACACGCTGGGATGCAAATTGCCGTCGCCGACGTGCCCCATCACGACAATGAAGGCTTGCGGATCGATCGCTTTGACGCGTGCATCAAGCGTATCCGCATATTCCTCCATCCTGTCGATGGCGAGGCTGACATCGAAGCCCATCCGCGCGGCGTAAGGAAAGCTGCGGCCCAGCTCGACGCTGGAATCGCGGATGCGCCAGATCGCGGTGGCGGATGCATTCGAGGTCGAGAGCGTGGCGTCGAGGATCAGATCGTCGCCCATTGCCGTCTCGAGCAGTTTCTCGAGATCGGCATGGATACGCTCGGGATCGCTGCCGGAAGCCTCCAGCAGAACGTAGAACGGATGGTGGGTCGGCAGCGGCCCGGCCACGCCCTTTATGCGTTCGACCGTGAGGCGGTAGTAGGCATTCCACATCACCTCGAATGCGGTCAATTCGCCGCCGAGACTTGTCCGCGCCATCCTCAGGAAAGCCGTGACCTGCCCGAACGAGGGCAGGGCGCACAGCGCCACCTGCCGCTCCGCCGGTGCGGGAAAGACGCGCAGCGCGGCGCGCGTCACCACGCCGAGGATGCCTTCGCTGCCAATGAAAAGCTGCTTCAGGTCGATGCCGGTATTGTTCTTGATGTATTTGCGCAGGCCCTTGAGCACGGTGCCGTCGGCGGTGACGACTTCGAGGCCGAGGATCAGGTCACGCATCATGCCGTAACGGATGACGCGGTTGCCGCCGGCATTGGTCGAGATGTTGCCGCCGATGGTGCAGCTGCCGCGCGAGCCGAGGTCGAGCGGAAACATCAGGCCGTCCTGCTCGACCCGCTCCTGGAGCTTTTGCAGCGGCGTGCCGGCCTGCGCGATGGCGACGCCGCCGGAGACATCGACCTCTTCAACGCTGTTCATGCGTTCCATCGACAGCACGATTTCGTTCGCATTCGGCAACGCAGCGCGCACCAGCCCGGTCATGCCGCCCTGCGTCGTAACGGGGACACCTTCGCGATGACAGAGCCGCAGCAGCACGGAGACATCCTCCGTCGTTCTCGGGCGGACGACCGCGCGCGGTTTCGGCGCCGGATTGCCGGCGGGATCGTGATGATAGCGCGCGTCGATGTCGCCGCCTGATAGCACCGTGCCCTTGTCGAGCGCGTTGCGCAGTTCGTCAATGAAGCCCTCGGACATGCCCCTGCCTCTTCTTTATGAGAAGTTTGGCCGAAGCTTTAACATGCGGCACGGCCAGGAAGAAACCCGCGCCGGCGTGGGGGAATAGCGTTTTTAAATATGGTCTATCGTGACCAGAGCACGCTTGAACCGAGTTGAATCATGCTCTAGCACCGCGGCCCCATCGACGCCGCCCGGCGACGGATGGTTTCTTCCTGCCGCTCCGGCTCGACCGACGTGATCTGGTTGCAGGCGTCGCACTTGTAGACGTAGACGAGTGGGCGCAATCCGATTCGGGGCAGCTTTCCGATCCTGACCGTGCCTATCCCGCAAATTTCGCAGCGCGGCGGCAGAGCGGTTTCTGAATGCGGTAATGGCATGTCGAACTATCACTGAACAACAAAGGAAAGTACCGGCGAAGTTTGGCTGTCGATTGCATCTTAATCGTGGAGATGGAGGTCCGTAAGAATACGAGGTTATCAGGCGCACGTGCCGCGGCCGTCCATCTTTTGCCACCAAATCGACCCCGGCCGGGCATCCAAACAACACACTGCAGGGTGCAAACTCGCAACGCCAGCGCGCGACCACACGGAAAATCCCGCCGGACCGAATTCGGCCGGATTCCAATTTGTGAGGCGTGCAGATATGTCTTCCACCAACGGTCACGACACATCGATGCAAGCGGCGCTGGCAGCCTCTGGAGGCTGCGGCGTCCCGTCCATCGCCGGCCGACAGATTCAATATTGATCGGGAAGGGCCGGCCAAGCGTGCCGGAAAACTGCGGGTGCTGCAGCAACAATTCCAGAAACTGAACGAATATTGCGACGAGACAGTCGCCGAAATTCGCGCTTCGCTCGAGCGGGCGCCGCCGCGCTAGAGCATGCTCTCCGGGCAAACGCTCCGCGTTTGTCCCGAGGGAAAAGTGGGCGCCGGCTTTCCCTCGCGACATCAGCGGAACGCGTTTGCCCGGAGATCATGCTCAAGCAAGATGACCGACGGGCATGATTCAACTCAGTTGAAGCATGCTCTGGTCGCAAGAAGCCGGTGCCGGGTTTTTCGGGAATAGAATTTGCGGCTGATCAAGGCAAGCTGGCCTGATTACCCTGCAGTGCATTCTGTACCGGGCAGCTCTATCCGGAAGGGGCTGTTCCGGCTACGAGGCCCGGACTCCCGAAGCAAGATGGCGTTTCGAAGAACGTCATCTTGCTCAGGGCAATCCCGGCCGCGCTGTTCTCCGATCGAAGCGAGACATCACGAGGTTGGATGTCGCTTCGGCAATACCTCACTTCTTGTCGATCTTCGTGACCGCGTCCGTCTTGTCGATCTTCGTGATGGTCTTGGTCCCCGCCGTTTCGCTCACAGCGAAAGTGACCCTGTCGCCGGCGTGCAGGACGTTCAGCCGCGCGCCGTCCTGGATCTTGAATTCTTCGGTCGCGGCGCCGGTGTTCGCGCCGGTGGTGCCATCAGGCATATCCTTGATCGAGATGGTGCCGCTGATCCGATCTATTCTCGTCACCATTCCGGTCCGCGTTTGCTGGGCAAGGGCCGACGTACCGGCGATGCTGAGGGCCGCGATGGCGGCCATAATCATCCCTGCGATTTTCATGGAATACTCCCGGCTGTAGGGCGTCTGCGATAAGCCCGGATTGCGGCAATAGTTCCACGCCGTGCGGGATTGCAGCCTTTTTCTTCCGCCGGAATACGGGCAATTGCGGTCCGTTGCCTGATTCCCATCGGCGGCGTCCGTATTCTCCCGAGCGGGGAAATTAGCCTCTCATTCACCCTTCGGTACGCACTATGCACGCGTTGCGTGCAGCAATTGACGTTCAATCGTTCGCCAACCACCTAGCTACAACCATCAGACGGCAGAACCAACTGCCGCGTCTACCGATCATTGGACGGGCATCGTCGAAGGCCGGGTCTGCGATCGAGGCAATGCCCGATGCAGCGCGCCGACGGGCTTCCGAGCGATGTCGAACTGGTGCGCGTAAGGAAAATGCGTCAGGCCAACTGGTGAAGGCGCGGTTCTGATTCAACCAGAACCGATGAAGCCCTAGGCCGCGCCGGCCTCGGGCTCGAGTTCGGTTTCCGTCACCGTGCGGTTACGGCCGAGCCGCTTGGCTTGATAAAGCCCGCGGTCGCAGCGCTCGATCATGGCGTCCGCGGATTCGGCGAGGCGGAATTGCGCCACTCCGATCGAAACCGTGATGCTGCCGATTTCCTTGCCCGTCGCACGACGCGTCAGACGTGCTTCGGCGATGCGGCTGCGAATGCGCTCGGCGACGGCCGTGCAGGACTGAAGATCCGCTCCCGGAAGCACCGCGATCAATTCCTCTCCGCCGTAGCGGGCTGCGAGGTCGACTTCGCGAACACCTTCCTGCAGCACCTTGGCCACCAGCCGAAGCACCTGGTCGCCGACCTGATGGCCGTAATCGTCGTTGAATTTCTTGAAATGATCGATGTCGATCAGGAAGACGCTGAGCGCCTCGTCCTTTTCCATCGCCGCGATCTGGGAGAGGCGGAGGAATTCATCCATCGAGTGCCGGTTGGCGAGCCCGGTCAGCGCATCGGTGTTGGAGCGTTGCTCGGCCGCTTTCAGCGAATCGCGGATGCTGTCCAGTTCCTCCGAGGTGGCGGCGAAATTGGCCTCCAGCGTTGCGGCTCGCGCCGTCGCCTTTGACAATTCATCAACCAGTTTCGCAATGATCGTCCGCGGATCGGTGCCGACAGCGGCTTCGGACGACACTTCGCCGAGCGCCTTGATGTGGGTCTGGTTGTCGGTGACGGCGGTGTTCAGGAATTGCTGGGCGGTGGCGATCAGGCCGCTCAATTGATCGGGAAGGTCGCTGAGCGGGTCGCTTCCGGACTGCGGCGTCACATAGGTAATGTAGAGTTCGTGGTTGATCGCCGGGTCGAATTTGCGCTTGCCGGCGATCAGGATATCGATGGTCTTTCGCAGCGCCAGCGAATTGCCCAGCGAATATTCGAACCAGACCGCAAAATTGGTGGGCGTGGCAGGAACCGACTGCTGCGACATCAAACGCATTGCCCGGTCGGCAATCGTCGTGGCGTATTCGGCGTCCATATCGCCGATCGGCTGGCCTGCCATCGTTTGACCCGGTGATGCGTTTGCTACGGAAATTCGTTCCCTGGCATCCATTGTGCACGAAGGAACTAATCTGACCTTAAATTCACCGGGAAACTCCGCAGCAAATACGTAACTAATGTTGACCTATTGGTCCGGGAGTCCGGGGGAACCGGCCGCTAGCTGCCGCCGTAGCTCTGCACCAGGCTCCCCGCCACCAGCGACCAGCCGTCGACCAGCACGAAAAAGATCAACTTGAACGGCAGCGACACCACCACCGGTGGCAGCATCATCATACCCATCGACATCAGGACCGATGCGACGACGAGATCGATGATCAGGAAGGGGAGGAACAGCAGGAAACCGATCTCGAAGGCGCGTTTCAGTTCGGAGATCATGAAGGCCGGGACCAGGATCCGCAGCGACAGGTCCTCCGGCGTCGCCGGCGGCGCCTCGCCGGAGAGGTCGACGAACAGCTTCAGATCCTTTTCGCGAACGTTCTTCTGCATGAAGCCGCGCAGCGGCACCGAAGCCTTTTGCAGCGCTTCCTCGACCCCGATCTGGTTGGCGACCAGGGGCTTGATGCCGTCGTCATAGGACCTCTGCAAGACGGGGCCCATCACGAACGCGGTCAGGAACAACGCGAGCGCAATGATCACCGAGTTGGGCGGGGCGGTCGCGGTGCCCAATGCGGTGCGCAGCAGCGACAGCACGACGACGATTCGCGTGAACGACGTCATCATGATCAGGATCGATGGCGCGATCGACAGCACCGTCAGCAGCGCGATCAACTGGATCGCGCGCTCGGTGACCCCGCCGCCGCCCTGGCCGAGATTGATGCTGATGTCCTGCGCCAGCGCCGGTTCGGCGAGCGATCCGGCGGCGGTCAGGATTAGGAAAAATAAAACTCTACGCGGAGAAGTCGCCGGCCTCACGAAGGGTTCTTCGGACGGCCCAGCAAGGACGCCATCTCGTCTTCGAGATTTTCGAAACCGCTCTTCTGCGGAGCGGGGGTGGGAACGGGAGGCTCGCTGCGGGAGGTACGGGCGGGCGGCGTTTCCGGCGCCACCGGCGGCGCCACCGGTTCGGCCGGCCGGCGCAGGGCGGCTTCCAGCCGCTGCGCCATTTCGGCGAGATTCTGGTCGGCACTCGACGGCGCGGGGGGCGGGAGGGGCGGAGGCGGCGCCGCGGCGCGTTCAGGCGCGCGGGCCGGCGTCTCACGGGCCGCCGGAGTGTCACGGACAGGTGCCTCACGGACAGGCAGCGCCTCGCGGATTGGCGGTGCCTCGCGGGCAGGCGGTGCCTCACGGACCGGCGGCGCCTCACGGACTGGCGGTGCCTCACGGACTGGCGGCGCCTTGGGCAATTCGCGCTGCGGCCGTGGCATCAGTGGCTCGTTGCGGCCGAGGCGCGGCGGGGCCGGTTCGGGGCGACCGCTGATCGATTCCGGCGCAAAGCCCGTCAATGGATCGCTGCGACGTTCCGGCATCGGCGGCGGCGCCGGGCGGCGGATTTCGTCGGCGAAGGAGGGCCGTGCGGGGCGCGGCGGCGGCTCCGGCATTTGCGGTTCGGGATGATCGAAAGCGTCGGCCGATCGCGAATCGGATCTTGCCGCCTCCTCGTTCCAGGCGGCATCGGGCAGCGGCGCGATGCGCGGCGGCTGCTCGCCGACGGCCGGGCGCGGCGCCATTTGATCGCGGTTGGGCATCGCGCGCACGATATTGGGTTCGACCACGATGTCGCTCGGGCCGCCGATCATCAGCAGATGTTCGACATTGTCGCGCCGTACCAGCACCAGGCGCCGGCGGCCGTCCACGGCGGCGGCGTCGATCACGGCGAGCCGCGGCATCCGTCCGCGCTGGGTGTTGGCGCCGAGGCGGTTGTTGGCGAAACGGCGAACCAGCCATGCGGCCACGCCGATCAGCGCCAGAACGGCGATGAATGCGAAGAGGAATGTCAGTGTCTGCATTCTTTAGTCCCCGGCCACGGGCCGTTCTCTTGATGCTGGCTTCGACGAATGCGGTCTTAGGTCTTGCTGTCCGAGCATGTTCCCCGGGAATACGATTCCCGCCATCCTGACCATGCTCCGAAGCGATCCGCAGACGGCGAATCACGCCCGAGATCAGCCTTATTCCTTAATTCCCCGCGGCGAACGCCGCCGTCCGGTTAATTAATAGACCAAGAATCGCTTGAGCCAAAACGACTTCTGAGCGCCCCAAGCCGCGTCGGCTGCTGCTGGTTAACGCAGTTTTCGTGGCGAAAATGCGCTCGTTTCGTCGCTGTCGGCGGCATTGGCGGATGTCGGCGGCGGCGGAACGCAATTTTAACCAGCCGTTAACCATACACCGGGCAAATTCTGCCTACCTCCCGGCGTCTGCCAGAGGTTAACGGGGAGCCGCTTGCAATGGCCATCAACGATCTTCCGATCCTGTCGGCGCTGCGCACCAAAATGCAGTGGCACCAGGAACGCCAGCGCGTGCTCGCCGAAAACGTCTCCAATTCCAATACCCCGAATTTCAGGCCGAGCGACCTGGTCGAGCCGAAGTTCGACAACAAGGGCGCGAACGTCAGCGGCGGGATGGGCTCGCTTGGCATGATGCGCACCAGCGCCACCCATATCAGCGTCTCCGGCGGCGGGCAGAGCTTCAGGGGCGATGGCGGCAAGAGCGGCTTCTTGACCAAGCCTGCCGGTAATTCGGTCAATCTGGAAGACCAGATGCTGAAGGTCTCGGCCAATCAGATGGACTATGCGGCCGCCACCTCGCTCTACAGCCGCAGCCTCGGACTTCTCAAGACCGCCATCGGAAAGCGCTGACGCGCACGCGACTTAGGGAACCCTGAACATGGCAGATGATGGAAGCGATTTCGCCCGCTCGATGAGCATCGCGACCTCAGGGTTGCGCGCGCAGGCGGGACGGATGCGGGTGATTTCGGAAAACATCGCGAATGCGGATTCCACCGCTCCGACCGCCGCCGGCAATCCCTATCGCCGCAAGGTGCCGACATTCTCGTCTGCGCTCGACCGCTCGCTGGACGCCAGGGTCGTGACGCTCGGCAAGGTCAGGACCGACCAGTCGGCGTTCCGCGTCAAGCATGAGCCAAGCAATCCGGCCGCGGACGCGGCCGGCAACGTCAAATATCCGAACGTCAATCCGCTGGTCGAAATGACCGACATGCGCGAGGCGCAGCGGTCCTATGAAGCCAACCTCAACATCATCAGCGCCACGCGCCGCATGATCCAACGCACGCTCGACATCCTCAAGGCCTGAACAGGAACCGTAGAAAATGGCTTCACCCACCGTTGCAGCAAATGCCTACGCCGCGCTTTCGCGCATCATGGAATCCGGCGGCGCCGAGAAGGGCAGCCAGTCCGCCGGCGGCGGCCCGTCGTTCAGTGCAGTGCTCAAGGATGCGGTGGGCAGCGTACTGGAGGCCGGCAAGAAATCCGACGCCCAGACCATGGCGATGAGTTCGGGCAAGGCCAACGTCATGGACGTGGTGACGGCGGTCGCGGAGACCGACGTCGCGGTCTCGACGCTGGTGTCGGTGCGCGACCGGATGATCCAGTCCTACGAAGACATCATGAAGATGCCGATCTGAGGATAGCGAATGGCGAATGGTGAGCAGCGAATGGGGAGTGCGGAACCATTCGCTACTCACCATTCGCCACTCGCGCGCGGCGGCCTCTCTGTTTGAGAGATATGAAGACAACTTAGAGCGAGAATCCAATATGACCGGTGCTGAAACCCTCGACGTGGCGCGCGATGCGATCTGGACTATCGTGGTGGTGTCGTCGCCCCTGATGGTGATCGGCCTGGTGGTCGGCGTCGTGGTCTCGCTGTTCCAGGCGCTGACCCAGATCCAGGAACAAACGCTGATCTTCGTGCCGAAGATCCTCGCGATCTTCGTGACATTATTGCTGGCGTTGCCGTTCATGGCGGATTCGCTGCACGGCTACATGATGCGGATATCGTCGCGAATCATAGGCGGCTGATGCATTGTAGATGAATGCGCGTCGACATATCCCTGCTGCCGGCCCTTGCCGCCACCTTCATGCTGGTGTTCGCCCGCGTGGGCGCCATGGTGATGCTGTTGCCGGGGTTCGGCGAGAGCAACATCCCGGTGCGCATCAAGCTTGGGATCGCGCTGCTGCTGACGCTGATCATCCTGCCGCTGCACCGCGCCGCCTATCAGGTCGACCTGAACTCGATGAGCTCGCTCGGCGTGCTGATGGTGCACGAGATCGTCATCGGCGTCGTGCTCGGCGCCACCGCGCGCGTCACGCTGTCGGCGCTGGCGGTGGCAGGCTCGGTGATCGCCCAGCAGCTCGGCCTCGGCTTCGTCACCGCCGTCGACCCGACCCAGGGGCAACAGGGCCTGCTGATCGGCAACTTCCTCACTATCCTGGGCATGACGCTGCTGTTTGCCACCGACAGCCATCACCTGGTCATATCGGCGCTGAACGAGAGCTACCGGATTTTCTCGCCGGGCGAGTTGCCGCCGAGCGGCGACGTCGCGGCGCTCGCCACGCGTGCGTTTGCCACCGCCTTCAAGATCGGCATGCAGCTTTCGGCGCCATTTCTGGTGTTCGGCCTCGTCTTCAATATCGGCCTTGGCGTGCTGGCGCGGCTGATGCCGGCGATGCAGGTCTATTTCGTCGGCGTGCCGCTGTCGATCATGGTGGGTTTTCTGATCTTCGCCCTCGTCCTCACCGGAATGATGGCGACCTATCTCAACTACTTCATCGGCGTGATGCACGAGCTGACGCCGCTGAAATAGAGCATGATCTCCGGGCAAACGCGGAACGCGTTTGCCCGGAGATCATGCTCAAGCAAAATGCTAGGACGCCGCGATGGCCGACGATACCGACGACAAAACAGAAGACCCTACGCAAAAACGTCTCGACGATGCGCATGCCAAGGGGGACGTCGTCAAGAGCCAGGAGGTCAACACCTGGTTCATCATCGCGGGCGCCACGCTGATATTGTCGACCTTCTCGGGATCGATCGGCGGCGGCATCCTGACGCCGCTGCGCAACCTGGTCGCCAATGCGGGCCAGCTTCGTGCCGACGGCGCGGCGTTGCTCGCGCTCGGCAATACGCTGGGCTATGCCGTGCTCGGCGCGATCGGCGTGCCGCTGTTGATGCTGGCTATCGCCGCAATCGCCGGCAACATGATCCAGCACCGGCTGGTATGGTCGTCGGAATCGCTGACGCCGAAGTTCAGCAAGGTATCGCCCGGCGCCGGACTGAAACGCATCTTCGGCAAGCAGGCGGTGGCGAATTTCGCCAAGGGCGTGTTCAAGCTGGTCGCGCTCGGCGCCGTCATGATGGCGGTGCTGTGGCCCGAGCGCCATCGGCTGGAATCGTTCCTGATGTTCGATCCTTCGGCGATCCTCGGCGTCACCACCAATCTGACATTGCAATTGATGGGCGCGGTGGTGGCGATGCTGGCCGCGGTCGCGATCGCCGATTACTTCTTCCAGTACCGGCAATGGTACCAGCGGCAGAAGATGTCGCTGCAGGAGATCAAGGACGAGTTCAAGCAGTCCGAAGGCGACCCCCACATCAAGGGCAAGATCCGGCAGTTGCGCCAGCAGCGCATGAAGAAGCGCATGATGGCCGCCGTTCCCAACGCCAGCGTGATCATCACCAACCCGACCCACTATTCGATCGCGCTGTCCTACGATCGCGGCATGTCGGCGCCGGTCTGCGTCGCCAAGGGCGCCGACAACGTCGCGCTCAAGATCCGGGAAATCGCCAGGAAGCACGACATTCCGATCGTGGAGAACGTGCCGCTGGCGCGCGCGCTTTATGCTACCGTCGATATCGACGAGGAGATTCCGGTCGAGCACTATCACGCGGTCGCCGAGATCATCGGCTACGTCATGGGCCTGAAGAGCGGGCTTGCCAGCGCGGAGAATGTGAGAGGAACCACTGGAAATCGCCTTGAAATGCCTTCAATCTGTCAAATAGCTGCCTGATGGGCTTGCGCTTGGCGGGCCGATTCAGGCACTCAGGAGGGGCGCGCCAGCCGAACGCGGGGTTACCCGCGGCCGGCCGATCCTGACCGGCGCGTGACCTCCTTGCCGAAGGGCAACGCCGCTTCATATGACCGTCGAAACTGACAGCCATCCGTCGACCGAGCCATTTGCGGCCCATGAACCGGCGCGGCGGGGCGGTAGCATCGTGCTGGTGCTGCTGGTGGCTGCCGGCATCGTGGCGGTGGCGGTGGCGCTGATGACCATCGGTCGCGCCCAGGCCCAGCCCTATATCCTCGGCGTGCTGGCGCTGCTCGCCATGGTCGGCCTGTTCAATCTGTTCGCCTTTGCCGCCGGTATCATCCGATTCACCGACCGCGCCGCCGATGACCCTGTGATGGGCCGTATCGCCGATCACGCCCATGACGGTTTGGCCGTGACCGATCCGAAGGGCCATGTCGTCTATTCGAACGCCGCCTATCTGACGCTGACGGGCGCCGCGAGCCCGCAGGACGTGCGCCCCATCGAACGCGTCTTCATCGGTAACCCGGACGTCTCCGAAGCCGTGTTCCGCCTGCTCAAGGCCGCCCGCGAAGGCAAGCGGCAGCAGGAGGAGGTCCGCATCGCCGGCTCTGACGGCGCACCGGGACGCTGGTTGCGGATGCGGGTTCGACCGCTCGGCCAGAGCAAGCGCGAAGCAAAATACGCGGTGTGGTCGATCGCCGACATCACGCGGGACCGCGAGCGCCAGGAAGATGTGTTCCGGGAGCTGCAGCACGCGATCGAATATCTCGACCACGCGCCATGCGGCTTCTTCTCGGTCAGTCCGGCCGGCGACGTCATCTATGTCAACGCCACGCTGGCGAACTGGCTGGATTACGATCTCGCCGAGATCGGCTCGGGTGGGCTGAAGCTCACCGATATCGTCTCCGGCGATGGCGCTGCGCTGTTGACCTCGATCGTGGCGGTGCCCGGCGAGGTCAAGACCGAGGTGTTCGACATCGACCTGCGCATGCGCGGCGGCAGGACCATGCCGGTGCGGCTCTATCACAAGCTCGCCTTCGGCGCCGACGGCGCGCCGGGTTCATCGCGCACGCTCGTGATCAGCCGCACGCGCGACGAGCATTCCGACCCCGAACGCGCCGCCGAAGTCCGCTTCATGCGATTCTTCGACCATACGCCGATGGCGATTGCGACGGTGGACCGCGGCGGCGCCGTCGTCCGCGCCAACGCCCGCTTCGCCAAGCTCGCGCAGAGCCTCAGCCCGGACGGCGCGGCGAACAAGTCGATCTTCCGCACCGTGAACGCGCGCGATCGCAGCCTTCTGATCGCGGCGATCAACCAGGCGGCGGAAGGGCAGGGCGACATCGCCCCGGTCGAGGCCATGCTCGACGGCGCCAAGGAGCGCTGGGGGCAGTTCTTCGTCACCGCGGTCGAGGAGGACGAGCGCGACACCGAAGCCGCCATCGTCTACCTGCTGGAGACCACCGAGCGGCGCACGCTGGAAAACCAGATCAACCAGTCGCAGAAGATGGACATGGTCGGCCAGCTCGCCGGCGGCATCGCGCACGACTTCAACAACGTGCTGTCGGCCATCATGATGGCCAACGACTTCCTGCTGAACGCGCACAAGCCGACCGATCCGTCGTTCCAGGACATCATGCAGATCAAGCAGAACGCGACCCGCGCGGCGACGCTGGTGCGGCAACTGCTCGCGTTCTCGCGCCGCCAGACGCTGCGGCCGCAGGTGCTCGACCTCGGCGACGCGCTTGTCCGATCTCACCATGCTGCTGCGCCGCCTGATCGGCGAGAAGGTCAAGCTCGACCTCGTGCATGGCCGCGACCTCTGGCCGGTCAAGGTCGACGTCTCGCAGTTCGAGCAGGTGGTCGTCAATCTCGCGGTCAACGCCCGCGACGCCATGCCCGATGGCGGCAAGCTGACGGTGAAGACCGCCAACGTCACGGTGGATGAATCCGCGCAGCTCTCCTACAAGGGCATGCCGGCCGCCGACTACGTGCGGATCGACATCTCCGATACCGGCACCGGAATCCCGGCCGACATCGTCGACAAGATCTTCGAGCCGTTCTTCTCGACCAAGGAGGTCGGCAAGGGCACCGGGCTCGGCCTCTCGACGGTGTACGGCATCGTCAAGCAGACCGGCGGCTTTGTGTACGTGGACTCCGTGCCCGGCGAGGGCACCTCGTTCCGCATCTTCCTGCCGCGGCATCGTCCCGAACTGGATGCCCAGCCCGAAGCGCAGGGCGCGAATGGCGCGGCAAAGGACGCCGCGACCGAGCCGCCGAAGCCGCGGCCCGACCTGACCGGGCAGGGCACCATCCTGCTGGTGGAGGACGAGGACGGCCTGCGGTCGCTGAATGCGCGCGGCCTTCGTTCGCGCGGCTACAGCGTGATCGAGGCCGCCAATGGCGTCGAGGCGATGGAAGCGCTGGACGAGAAGGACGGCGCCGTCGATCTCGTCGTCTCCGACGTGGTGATGCCGGAAATGGACGGCCCGACGCTGCTGCGCGAAATGCGCAAGCGCAATCCGAACCTGAAGATCATCTTCGTCTCCGGTTATGCCGAAGAAGCCTTCGACAAGAGCCTGCCGGAGAACGAGCAATTCGCCTTCCTGCCCAAGCCGTTCGCGCTGAGCGCGCTGGTCGAGAAGGTCAAGGAAACCATGACGGCGACGTGATCTCGGCAGGGCAGGCAATGGCCGGGCTTGCGGCCGGCATGAGCGCTATGCCCCGGACCTTGTCGTGCTCGCGCCGGTGGAACAGCAGATGTTGCCGGGGCGGGTGAGGGCGCCCGCCACACCTCGCAATTGCTGCTAACTCCCTACCAAAACTGCTGCTAACCCCTGCCAAATCGTCACATCCCCGCGACTGAGGGCCGCAGCCGCGCGTTCCCGATAGTGGCTTCACTTTTAAGCAGCTGTGCCCATGTTAGGAGCGCTTCCCCATCCTGGGGAACTGAGGAAAAAGACATGAATTTCTCGCAAGGCACGCGCGGAATTGTTCGGGCACTGGCCATCGTCCTGTCCGTGGCAGTTCCGTTGGCGGTCACGATCTCGGCGGCTGACGCCCGCGTCGGCGGTGGCGGCAGTTCCGGCTCGCGGGGATCGAAAACCTATTCGGCGCCCCCGAGCACCACCACGGCGCCGGGCGCGGCGCAGCCGATGAACCGTACCTTTACCCAGCCGGGCACACCCGCGGCGGGCGCACCGGCGGCTGCCGGCGCGGCTAGCAAGGGCGGCTTCTTCAACCGGCCCGGAATGATGGGGGGCATGCTCGGCGGTCTCGCCATGGGCTTCCTCGGCGCCGGCCTGTTCGGCATGCTGACCGGCGGCGGCCTGTTCTCCGGCCTCGGCGGCACTGTCGTCGATCATCGGCCTGCTGCTGCAGGTCGGCCTGATCATCATCGTGGTGCGGCTGGCGATGTCGTGGTGGCAGCGCCGCCACACGCCGGCCGCCGCCTACGCGGCGGGACCTGCTCCTGCCGCCGAAGGCCCCGGCGGCGCCAGACCAGCTTCCGCTCCGGACTGGGTGGCTTTGGGCTGGGATCGAGCCAGCCGCCGCTGGAAATCCAGCCGGCCGACTATGAGGCGTTCGAGCGTCTGCTCGGCGAGGTCCAGGCCGCATGGTCGAACGAGGACGTCGCCAAACTGCATACGCTGGCGACGCCCGAGATGGTGTCCTACTTCTCCAAGGATCTCGAGGAGAACAAGGCCCGCAACGACCTCAACAAGGTGACCGACGTCAAGCTGCTGCAGGGCGACCTCGCCGAAGCCTGGCGCGAAGGCGAAACCGATTTCGCCAGCGTGGCGATGCGGTTCTCGCTGGTCGACAAGACCATGGAGCGCACCACCGGCCGCCTGGTCGCGGGCAGCGACACCCCGATCGAAGCCACCGAAGTGTGGACCTTCGCCCGCCGGCGCGGCGCCGATTGGGAACTCTCGGCGATCCAGCAGACCAGCTGATCGCGACAACGTGACGAGGAAGGCGCTGCGGTTCGTTCCGCGGCGCCTTTTTCTTTGCCTCGGGCATGGACATGACAAGAGTCGGATGCCTCATTCATTTCGTGATACTGGCGCCGGAATAATGGCTGCCGCGGTGGGTTGATGACAACGAACCAAAAACCACAGGGAGAAACCACATGAAGAGCTTCGCCAGAATCATCTCGCCGGCATGCTTTGCGCTTGCCGCCATATCGGCTCTCGCCAGCGCGCCCGCGCAGGCGCAATCGGCCGATACCAGCTTCTTCCTGACCAGCAACGGCATCGGCAATGGCGGCAATCTCGGCGGGCTCGCCGGCGCCGACAATCACTGCCAGACACTGGCGCAGGCGGCCGGAGCCGGCGGCAAGACCTGGCGCGCCTACCTCTCGACCCAGGCCGCCGACGGTCAGCCTGCCGTCAATGCGCGCGATCGCATCGGCAAGGGACCGTGGAAGAATGCCAAGGGCGCGGTGGTCGCCAAGGACGTCGCCGATCTGCACGGCGCCAACGGCCTCACCAAGCAGACCGCGCTCAGCGAAAAGGGCGAGGTCATCAACGGCCGCGGCGATACGCCCAACCGCCACGACGTGCTGACGGGATCGCAGCCGGACGGGTCGGCGTTTGCGGCCGGCGAGGATCGCACCTGCAAGAACTGGACGAGCTCGACGCAAGGCGCGGCGATGGTCGGTCATTCCGACCGCATCGGCCTGCGCGACGACGACGCCTCGAAATCCTGGAACTCCTCGCACCCATCGCGCGGCCCGGACGGCGGTTGCTCGCAGGCCGACCTGAAGAGCACCGGCGGCGACGGGCTGTTCTATTGCTTCGCGGCGAACTGACGCAGCGGAGATGGATTACCGTAGCCCGGGTGAAGCGCAGCGCAACCCGGGGCTCTCGCAAGGAAACCCCGGGTTTCGCTTCGCTTCACCCGGGCTACCATTCGTGCAAAGCCGGTGCTTCAGCCCACGTTAGCTATCTTGCGCTCAAGGCCGCCGTCAGGCGGCCTTTTTCTTTGCGCGCTTCCTGGAAGTTTTACCGGCAGTTTTCTTCGCGGCTTTCTTTTTCTTCGCCTTGCTCTCGGCGAGATAGGCGCCGACGTTTTTCGACGAATGCCCGACGGCGGCCACCGCGGCCTTCAGCCTGGCCGGGGTGACCTTGAATTTCTTCGACCAGTAGCTGACTTCGTAAGGCTGGCTCACCGCGATCCGTGCCCTGTCGGAGGCCTTGTGCTTCTGCAGCTTGATGTAGGCTTCGACGTTCTTCGCGGAGCGTCCCGCTTTCTTGACGGCGGATTTCAGTTTGGCCGGCGTGATCTTGAACTTCTTCGACCAATAAGCGACCTCGTAAGGCTCGCTCAATGCGATCAGCCCACGATCCGCCCCGCCGCGCTTCTTCTTGTCGTCCGCCATCCCGTTCTCCTGTCGTGTTGAGAAAATCGACGCTTCAAACGGGAGGCAACCTACCACGCCCTCTCGCATTCGGACAGATTCGGACCTGTGGAGATCTGCGCGCCGCGTTCATGCTGCGACGGTCGCGCGGACACCGCGTTTGGCGTGACGAACGAACCGCGGGATGATTTGTTATATCGGTCAACCCGGCAGCGGAGGTGCCATCGATGCGTTACGAGCTCTATTACTGGCCGATGATTCAAGGCCGCGGCGAATATGTCCGCCTCGCGCTGGAGGAGGCCGGCGCCGGCTATGTCGACGTGGCGCGCCGCGGCAACGGCATGTCGGCAATGACGCGCATGATGGAAGCGGGGAAGGGGACGCCGCCCTTCGCACCGCCGTTCCTGAAAGCCGGCAAGCTCGTGATCGGGCAGACCGCCAACATCCTGCTTTATCTGGGATCGCGCCATGGGCTGGCGCCGAAGGCGGAAGCCGGCAAACTCTGGGTGCATCAGTTGCAGCTCACGATATCAGATCTGGTGCTGGAAGTGCACGACACCCATCACCCGCTCGGGCCCTCGCTCTATTACGAGGAGCAGAAAGCGCCGGCGAAGAAACGCACCGATGAGTTCTGGCAAGCGCGCGTGCCGAAATATCTCGGCTATTTCGAGGACCTGCTGGCGGCCAATGGCGGGACTTACGTTACCGGCCGCCGCCTCACTTACGTCGACTTGTCGCTGTTCCAGATCGTCGAGGGACTTCGCTATGCATTTCCGAAACGCATGAAGGCGTTCGAGCGCAAAATTCCCGGTCTCGTCGAACTGCGCGACCGCATTGCGGCGCGCCCGAACATCAAAACCTATTTGGCCAGCGACCGGCGGATCGCGTTCAACGAGGAGGGGATCTTCCGGAGGTACAAGGCGTTGGATGGATGAAGCGCGAACTCGCCGTCATGGCAGGGCAGAGCGCGAAGCGCGTCTTCGCGCTAGATGACCCGGCCATCCACGTCTTTGGCCCGGGCATGACGGGCCGTGATGACTACATGCTCCGACCATCCACCGGCGTCATCTTCAGCTTCGACAGTTCGATGCCGTCGATGCAGCTCACATTCACCGCCACCACGTCGCTGCCATCGGGCTTCTTGCCGCGCGCGAAGACGTCGACGCCGCAATCGACGCAGAGCTGGTGGTGGATCGCGTGCTTGTTGAAGAGATATTCTTTCAGATTTTCCTCGCCGGCGCGGAGCTGAAAGCTCTTCGGATCGAGAAAGGTGAAATGCAGCCCCTTCTTGGTGCAGATCGAGCAGTTGCAGGCGGTGACCATCGAAAGGTCAGTGGTGCATTCGAAGCGCACCTGGCCGCAATGGCAGCCGCCGGTATAGGTCTTGCTATCGGGCATTTCGATCCGCCTTCGTTGTCTCTCACCAAAGTCCGGGCACCAGACGATAGCGCACGCGCTCGGCATAGTCAGCATAATCAGGCAGTCCTTCGACCAGCGCGCGCTCCTCGATGCGGGCGCGAATGGCGAACAGGACGGCGAACACCGGCGCGATCGCCACGCCCCACCACGACCCCAGGAGCAGTGGGACGCCTACGAAGAACAGCATGATGCCGCTATACATGGGATGGCGGACGAAGGCATAGGGGCCACTCGAGATGACGCGATGGTGGCGTGCGGTCTGCACCTTCACGACCGGTGCGGCAAAGGAGTTTTCGCGAAACACCCACATGATGAAGGCGTTCGAGAGCAGATACATCGCAAGCCCCAGTACTTGCAGCAGCAGTGGAACGTGGGATGCCTGCGCGCGCCGGTCCAGCCCGGTCGCGACCAGCCAGATCAGCGCCACCAGGGCGAACGTCAGCATGAATTTCTTGTCGGCGGCCGGCTGGTCGGCCTGAAACGTCGGCCGCATGCGCTCGGCGAGCAGGGCGGGATCGGTCTTCGCGAGCCACAATCCGCAGGCGGGGCCGAGGATCGCGCTGGTGATCAGGAACACCCATGCCGCCGGCCAGTGCAGCGTACCTGCGGACGCGAACAGCAACGCGCCGAGCGCGACGACGAAGATGGTATTTTGCAGCAGAAGCTTTGCGATCATGCTCGGGTTCCATTCCCCATACAGCATGATCGCGCGGTTTTTCGACAAACTTGCGGCGTCGGCCCTGCCGCAGGGCAGGGCTGCGAGGCCGTCAGGCCAGCCGGTCGATCCGCGTTCCCTGACCCGGCGGCAGGGGAGCTACTTGCGTCGGCTTCGGCGTGCGCGTGCCGTCGGCGGCAGCGCCGTTCTGGACGTCGGGGGTTTTGTCGGGAGCCTTGAACACGGGGACTTCAGGCGCTTTGACCACCACCGTTGCGGGGACAGCAGAGACATTCATCGGAACCATCCTTTTCGTTGCCTCCGACACTGGCCGGGTTGCAACGAACGATTGGTGAATCCGAGCCGTTATTCGCGCATCCCTGCCGTCAATCCCGGCCAATGGTGAACGAGGGGCTCCCGGTTTCGTTAGAATGCGATGGATGTCGCGTTTTCGAACGAAGCGGTTCTGATTGAATCAGACCCCCGGCCAAGCTCCAAGGGAGCCGCTCTGGCCGGGCTACTCGTCCTTGCCGCGGGTCACCACGATCGAAGCCTCGGTCTTGGTGCGCGTGCATTCCATGTTGAGCCGGCGGAAACGCATGGAAACCTTGTCGCCGCGCAGAATGCCCATGCGCTTGATGCAGCGCGAGGAGCCGGTCGCAACGTCGGGCTTCGGAATCGTGAAGATGATGGCGCCGGCCGAGGCGACCAGTTCGAAGAATTGCGGCTTCGGCTTGCGGTCCGCCTTGGCGTAGAGCTCGTTGGAATAATTGCGGCCGCGGCAGCCGAGCGACAGCTCTTTCGCCGCCGGATGCGTCAGATAGATCATGTTGCCGGTACTGACGCTGATCTTGAGGCCGTCGATCTGGTTCTTCAATTCCTTGGCGATATCGTCGCAGCGGTCGGCCCGCGCCGGCGATGCGCCAACCGCTGCAACCAGCGCCAGCGTGGCGGCAAGCAAGGTCGGTCGGCGAAATTGTGGTCCCAAAGCCATTGTGAATGCCCCTTTGCGCCATTGAACCCCGCGCGCGGATTTCCTGCAAGGGCCGCGCGCGGAAGTCAACTTGATCTTGATGGTGGGTTCAGAACCCGTAGAGGAAGACGCTGATGCCGAAGGCAATCACGGCCAGCACGTCGAACAGCGTGGGAATGCTGACCAGCAGGGTGGCGAGCCCCAGCCGCTCCTTGCGTGCGGCGAGCGCGATGGCGCAGGCGCCCATCAGCGGAAATGCAATGATCTGGACCGGGGTCTGGAAGGCGGCGAGGCCGCCGAAATCGAGGCCGTGCCGCACCACCGAGGGCATGTAGTTCAGCCAGTTCATCAGCACCAGCGCGCCAAGCGCCATGATCGCGTAGCGCAGCCGGCCGACGGTGGCCAACGCCAGCGCGGCCAGCGCCAGCACGGGATGGCTCGCAATGTACGCCTTGATGATCGCGCCGCCGATGCCGGGACCGGGAATTTCCGACATGTCGCCGAACAACATCGGCGCATGCGACAGCCCCTCGAACGCTTCGATGGCGGCGGCGATGATCAGAAGCAGATAAAGCCCGAGCAGCCGCGGGCGCGCGGACGGGGACGGAGGCTGCGTCAGACAATGTGGTGGCGGAGTTCATTACGGTCGCAATCGGTTGGGGAAACGTTCGGAACCTCCCTTTGTCTGAAGAGGCCCCGGAACGGTTCAAGGAATCGACGGGCATCCCGCCGCCTCCGATCGCCATACCGGGCCCTATTGAGGCGTTAGGGCGGCTCAATCAGTCACTGACTGCGAGCATTTAGAAGCTCGGTTTCGATGGTTTGCTTAACGCCCTTAAGGTTTTCCAGATGAGCGGAAATTCTGGTGACATCAGCTTTGGTGACGGAGTTGCGAATCTCTTGGACGGCATTCCTTGAAGTTGCAGCTACACTCCGAATACCCTTTGCAAGATTGTCTCCCTTGGCAAAATAACTCGAGTTGGTGATGAGGTTGCCGCCGGGAAATTGGTTGATCTTGTCCTTGAGCCCATCAATCGTGGAAACGATTTTGTCGGCGTTGAGCAATGCGTAGTCATTCAATTGGGAGATAATGTCGGTCAGCGCGATGGCGGCTTCCTGAACGCTGTCCATTAACTCGGCGTTTTGCTCGAGTTGTTCCGAGGCTCTTTCGGCCGGGAGGATGGCTTCAACATAGAACTTATATCCGACAAATCCGATCATTAATGCTCCGCCCGCCAGGAAAGAAAATGCAAGCGCGTCGCGCCCCCAGAGCGCAAGCCAAAAGGCCATTAGGACTGTGGCCGCTCCAATTACCAGTATCGCAAGAGCCCACCCGCCGACCTCCCACGCCCTGATCACTGAACCAATTATTTTTTCACTCAGTTTGACATCTGCGCTACCAATCCTCGGCATTGTCACCCCCGCACTCGTTTAGATTGCTGTCATACAATCCTAAAATCGGCCGTGGTTCCAGCGGGACCGCCAGAAACGCATTTCGGCAGTGATGTCCGTTAGGGGCGCGTTCCTTTCCCTTTCCTCGAAAAGCGCTTAGAACGACTCTATTGCCGGAACTGCTGTGACAGGCGTTCCGCTTCCCAAAGCTTGAGATCATGACATGAACGCCCCGACTGCCTTTCCCGACCAAAAACCCGTTCCGCCCTACAAGCATACGCCGCTGTTTCCGCTGGGGCCGGACACCACGCCCTACAAGAAGATCACGGCCGAGGGCGTGCGGGTCGAGAAGGTGCTCGGCAAGGACATGCTCGTTGTGTCGCGCGAGGCGCTGCGGGCGCTCTCGGAAGCGGCCTTCGGCGACATCAATCACTATCTGCGCCCGGGTCACTTGAAGCAGTTGCGCGCGATCCTGGAAGACGAGGAGGCCAGCGACAACGACAAGTTCGTTGCCTTCGATTTCCTGAAGAACGCCAACATCGCTGCCGGCGGCGTGCTGCCGATGTGCCAGGATACCGGCACCGCGATCATCATGGGCAAGAAGGGCTGCAACGTCATCACCGACGGCGACGATGAGGCCGCGCTCTCGGAAGGCGCGCGCGACGCCTATCTGCGCCGTAACCTGCGCTATTCGCAGGTGGCGCCCTTGTCGATGTACGAGGAGAAGAACACCGCCAACAACATGCCCGCGCAGTGCGAGATCTATGCCGAGGGCGATGATGCCTACAAGTTCATGTTCATGGCCAAGGGTGGCGGCTCCGCCAACAAGAGCTTTCTGTTCCAGGCGACGCCGTCGGTTCTGACCAAGGACCGCCTGCTGGCGTTCCTGAAGGAGAAGGTGCTCACGCTCGGCACCGCGGCGTGCCCGCCGTATCATCTGGCCATCGTGATCGGCGGCACGTCCGCCGAGCTCTGCATGAAGACCGTAAAACTTGCTTCGGCGCGGTATCTCGATGCGCTGCCTACCCAGGGCTCGCCGGACGGCAATGCGTTCCGCGATCTGGAGATGGAGCAGGAAATTCTCAAGATGACGCAGTCGCTCGGCGT
>CAWBQP010000017.1:0-160079 GCA_963790735.1 uncultured Alphaproteobacteria bacterium
AGGCCATCAAGCGCATCGCCGACCAGAACCGTCCCTATGCGGCGAAGGCCGAAGGCGCCAAGGCTGAAACCGGCGATCGCGTTACGATCAGCTTCAAGGGCAGCATCAACGGCGAACTGTTCGACGGCGGCACCGGCGAGGGCATCCCGGTCGTAATCGGCGCCGGGCAGTTCATTCCGGGTTTTGAGGAACAGCTCGTCGGCATCGGAGCCGGCGAAACCCGCACGCTGAAAGTGTCATTCCCGAAGAACTACGCCAGCGAGAAGCTGGCCGGCCAGCCGGCCGAGTTCGAGACCACGGCAACCCTGATCGAAGCTCCCGGTGAGACCGAGATCAACGACGAGTTTGCAAAGACGCTCGGCCTGGAATCGCTCGACAAGCTGAAGGAGGCTGCGCGCGAGCGGCTGGTCGCCGAGTTCGCAGGAGCCACGCGCCAGCGCGTCAAGCGCGCGCTGCTCGACCGTCTCGACGACAGCCACAAATTCGAGGCGCCGCCGTCGCTGATCGAGGAAGAGTTCAACCTGATGTGGAACTCGATCAAGGCCGAGATGGAATCCTCAGGCAAGACCTTTGCCGACGAGGACACCACCGAAGAGGCGGCCAAGGACGAGTACAAGAAGATCGCCGACCGCCGCGTCCGGCTTGGGCTGGTGCTGTCGGAGATCGGCGAGAAGAACAAGATCACCGTGACCGACGACGAAGTCAGCCGCGCGGTGATCGAGCGGGCGCGTTCGATGCCCGGCCGCGAGAAGGAAGTCTGGGACTACTATCGCAGCAATGCCAATGCGCTGGCCCAGCTTCGTGCGCCGATTTATGAAGACAAGGTGGTCGATTTCATCCTCGAACTCGCCAACGTGACCGAAAAGAAGGTCTCGCGCGAGGACCTGTTCAAGGAAGACGACGAAAAGAGCGCAGCCTGACCGGTTTGGTCAGGCCAACGTTAACGATGAGCGGCGAAAGCGGCGTGGTGGCGGCATCCGTCGCTATGAGATCGCCTGCGAATCAGTTTGAACTCGTCGAGTTCGGCTCGCAATGGCCCGGCCTTGTCGCCGGGAAATTGGCTCATATCTGTGAGCGGCTCGCTACTGCGAGTCCTGAGCCGAAGTCCTGCATCACGGGACGTTCGTCCGCGCGCGGCAATCCTGGTGATTGGCCTGCCTTGCCGATGGATGTTCGCCCCCGCTGTTTTCTACCTAACCCTCTACGAACCCTTGGGGTGACTAATGCGCGATCCCGTTGAAACCTACATGAATCTCGTGCCCATGGTGGTCGAGCAGACCAACCGCGGCGAACGCGCCTACGACATTTTCTCGCGGCTTCTGAAAGAGCGCATCATCTTCCTGACCGGTCCGGTCGAGGACGGCATGTCGACGCTCGTCGTCGCGCAGCTCCTGTTCCTTGAGGCGGAAAATCCCAAGAAGGAAATCTCGATGTACATCAACTCGCCGGGCGGCGTGGTGACATCGGGGCTTGCGATCTATGACACGATGCAATTCATCCGTCCGCCGGTGTCGACGCTGTGCACCGGGCAGGCGGCCTCGATGGGCTCGCTGCTGCTCGCCGCCGGCGCAAAGGACATGCGCTTCTCGCTGCCGAATTCGCGCATCATGGTGCATCAGCCTTCGGGCGGCTTCCAGGGGCAGGCCACCGACATCATGCTGCATGCGCAGGAGATCCTGAATCTCAAGAAGCGCCTCAACGAAATCTACGTGAAGCACACCGGCCAGACCTACAAGGCGATCGAGGACGCGCTCGAGCGCGACAAATTCCTGACCGCCGATATGGCCCGCGACTTCGGCATCGTCGACAAGGTGATCGACAGTCGCCCCGAAGAGGCGATGCCGACGAAAACCCCGTAAGGTTGCGGATAGCGACACCCCGCGTTGACCTTAACGGTTGTTGAATCGGCAAATGTGGCCGAAAGCTGCGTGCCTATGCCCCCGCATGGGCCGAAAGTTCCGCTTTCGTGCCGGTTTTGCTGCGTGGCAGTTGCGCAACGCTCGGTCGATTTCGTCAACTTCTCCCCGTGCGAATGCCAGAAATCACGGTATTGTCACGGATAGCCGCGCCGGCCCCGATTAGCGAATTCTTGATAGTCGGGTGTCAGCATGGTTGGCTGTGTGGGATGGTTAAGGTCGCGGGGATTCGAGAAACCGTGATTCGCACGGTGTGTATTTGAGTTAGGGTCTTTTCTGGTACGGAATTTGCTCTATCTACCTTGAGGTCCGGTGTGAGTGCCGGAATGGGTCGATCGGGTAACGGATCGAACGGCGGACGGAGACAGGAATGAGTAAGGTTGGCACGAGCGACTCCAAGAACACGCTGTATTGCTCGTTCTGTGGAAAGAGCCAGCACGAAGTCCGCAAACTCATCGCGGGTCCCACCGTATTCATCTGCGACGAGTGCGTCGAACTCTGCATGGACATCATCCGCGAGGAGAACAAGTCTTCGCTGGTGAAGTCGCGCGACGGCATCCCGACGCCGAAGGAAATCTGCAAGGTGCTGGACGATTACGTGATCGGCCAGAGCCATGCCAAGAAGGTGCTCTCGGTCGCCGTCCACAACCACTACAAGCGGCTCAATCACCAGACCAAGCACAACGACGTCGAACTCGCGAAGTCGAACATCCTGCTGATCGGTCCGACCGGTTCGGGCAAGACGCTGCTGGCGCAGACGCTGGCGCGGATTCTCGACGTGCCGTTCACGATGGCGGATGCGACGACGCTGACCGAAGCCGGCTACGTCGGCGAGGACGTCGAGAACATCATCCTGAAGCTGCTGCAGTCGGCCGACTACAATGTCGAGCGCGCGCAGCGCGGCATCGTCTATATCGACGAAATCGACAAGATCAGCCGCAAGTCCGACAATCCGTCGATCACCCGCGACGTGTCGGGTGAGGGCGTGCAGCAGGCGCTGTTGAAGATCATGGAAGGCACGGTCGCCTCCGTGCCTCCGCAGGGCGGCCGCAAGCATCCGCAGCAGGAGTTCCTGCAGGTCGACACCACCAACATCCTGTTCATCTGCGGCGGCGCCTTCTCCGGGCTGGAGAAGATCATCTCCGCGCGCGGACGTTCGACCTCGATCGGTTTCGCCGCCCAGGTTCTGGCGCCCGAAGATCGCCGCACCGGCGAGATCTTCCGCCACGTCGAGCCGGAAGACCTCCTGAAGTACGGCCTGATCCCGGAATTCGTCGGCCGTCTGCCGGTGGTCGCGACGCTGGAGGATCTCGACGAGGCTTCGCTGAAGAAGATCCTGACCGATCCGAAGAACGCGCTGGTGAAGCAATACCAGCGGCTGTTCGAAATGGAGAACATCGAGCTCACCTTCGCCGACGAGGCGCTTGGCGCGGTCGCCCGCAGGGCGATCGAGCGCAAGACCGGCGCGCGCGGACTGCGTTCGATCCTCGAAAGCATCCTGCTCGAGACCATGTTCGATCTTCCGGGTCTGGAAGGCGTCGAAGAGGTCGTGATCTCGCGCGAAGTGGTCGAGGGAACCGCCCGTCCGCTCTACATCTACGCGGACCGTTCGGACCGGGCCGTCGAAAGCAGCGCCAGCGCCTGATACCGTCAGGCCGGCCAGAACTCACGACTTCCAACAGCGCGGCTGTCGGACCTTCCGGCAGCCGTTGTAGTGTAAGCGTTTTTCGCGCGTCTGACCCGCAATTTGCGGTCATTTTCCGTGACTTGACACCCCCATACCCGATAGCCACCTAATGCCCATGGTGGCGGAAATCACGTTCGAGATTCGTCGCGAAATCCTCCGGTGAGAAGCGGCAGCGAAGGCGGCCGAGTGACCCGGAACTCCCGGCGCCTTGTGGCGGTTGCGCAAGCGATGCGGACTGCGTGCAAGGGGGCAAAACAAAAGGAATAGGCCATGACGACCCCAAAAACCCGGCCAACCATCGTTCTCGGCGAAAGCCATTCGTATCCGGTGCTGCCGCTCCGCGACATCGTCGTTTTTCCGCACATGATTGTGCCGCTGTTCGTCGGCCGCGAGAAATCGATCCGCGCCCTCGAAGAGGTGATGAAGAACGACGCGCTGATCCTGCTCGCGACGCAGAAGAACGCGTCCGACGATGATCCGAGCCCGGATTCGATCTATGAGGTCGGTACGCTCGCCAGCGTGCTGCAGCTGCTGAAGCTTCCCGACGGCACCGTGAAGGTGCTGGTCGAAGGGCTCGAGCGCGCGCGCGTGCAGAAATATTCCGACCGCAGCGAATATTACGAGGCGACCGCGGTCGCGCTCGAGGACACCGACGCCAACTCGGTCGAAGCCGAGGCCCTGGCGCGTTCGGTCGTGTCCGACTTCGAAAGCTATGTGAAGCTGAACAAGAAGATCTCCGCCGAAGTCGTCGGCGTGGTTCAGGCGATCACTGATTTCGCCAAGCTGAGCGATCAGGTCGCCCAGCATCTCGCCGTCAAGATCGCCGATCGCCAGGGCATCCTGGAGACGTTGTCCGTCACGCAGCGCCTGGAGAAGGTGCTGGGCCTGATGGAGAGCGAAATCTCGGTGCTGCAGGTCGAGAAGCGCATCCGCTCGCGCGTCAAGCGCCAGATGGAGAAGACCCAGCGCGAATATTACCTGAACGAGCAGATGAAGGCGATCCAGAAGGAGCTCGGCGACGACGAAGGTCGCGATGAGCTCGCCGATCTGGAAGAGAAGATTGCCAAGACCAAGCTTTCCAAGGAAGCGCGGGAGAAGGCGCAGCACGAGCTGAAGAAGCTGCGCCAGATGTCGCCGATGTCCGCGGAAGCGACCGTCGTGCGCAACTATCTCGACTGGCTGCTGTCGATCCCGTGGAACAAGAAGTCCAAGGTCAAGAAGGACCTCGAGGCGGCGCAAGCCGTGCTGGACAACGACCATTACGGGCTCGAGAAGGTCAAGGACCGCATCGTCGAGTATCTCGCGGTGCAGTCGCGCGCCAACAAGCTGACCGGACCGATCCTGTGCCTGGTCGGGCCTCCCGGCGTCGGCAAGACCTCGCTCGGCAAGTCGATCGCGAAGGCGACGGGACGCGAATTCGTGCGCGTGTCGCTCGGCGGCGTGCGCGATGAAGCCGAGATCCGCGGTCACCGCCGCACCTATATCGGCTCGATGCCCGGCAAGATCATCCAGTCGATGCGCAAGGCGAAGACCTCGAATCCGCTGTTCCTGCTGGACGAGATCGACAAGATGGGCGCCGATTTCCGCGGCGATCCGTCGTCGGCGCTGCTTGAGGTTCTGGACCCCGAGCAGAACGGGACCTTCAACGACCACTATCTGGAGGTCGACTACGATCTGTCGAACGTCATGTTCATCACGACCGCGAATACGCTGAATATTCCGGGCCCGCTGATGGACCGCATGGAGATCATCCGGATCGCCGGCTACACCGAGAACGAGAAGGTCGAGATCGCGCGCAAGCATCTGATCCCGAACGCCATCGCCAAGCATGGTCTCGATTCCAAGGAATGGTCGATCGACGATGACGCCTTGCTCCTGATGATCCGCCGCTACACCCGCGAAGCGGGCGTGCGTAATCTGGAGCGTGAGCTCTCCACACTCGCCCGCAAGGCGGTGAAGGAGCTGATGATCTCCAAGAAGAAGTCGGTCAAGGTCACCGAGAAGACTCTCGAAGAATTTCTCGGCGTGCCGAAGTACCGCTACGGCGAGATCGAGAGCGAGCCTCAGATCGGTATCGTCACCGGCTTGGCCTGGACCGATGTCGGCGGCGAGCTGCTGACGATCGAAGGCGTCATGATGCCCGGCAAGGGCAAGATGACGGTCACGGGCAATCTGCGCGACGTGATGAAGGAGTCGATCTCGGCGGCGGCGTCTTACGTCCGCTCGCGGGCGATCAACTACGGCATCGAGCCGCCGCTGTTCGACCGGCGCGACATCCACGTCCACGTGCCTGAAGGGGCGACCCCGAAGGACGGACCGTCGGCGGGTGTGGCGATGGCGACCGCGATCATCTCGGTCATGACCGGCATTCCGGTCCGGCACGATGTCGCCATGACCGGCGAGATCACGCTGCGCGGCAGGGTTCTGCCGATCGGCGGCCTGAAGGAGAAGCTGCTCGCGGCCGCGCGCGGCGGCATCAAGACGGTGCTGATCCCCGAGGACAACGCCAAGGATCTCACGGAGATTTCCGATGCGATCAAGGGCGGCATGGAGATCATCCCGGTGGCCCGGCTCGACGACGTCGTCTCCAAGGCGCTGGTCCGCGCACCGGTGCCGATCGTCTGGGAAGAGGACACCAAGGTGCCGGTCAAGACCGACGCCCCCGACGAAGCGGCCGGTGGCCTCACGGCCCACTGATCCCGATCAGTCACTACTGATCCCGATCAGTCACTGATCGCGGTCCGTCACTACTAATGATAAAACGGCGCCTCCGGGCGCCGTTTTTGTTTGTGCGGACCGGACCCCCATTGCACAGGCGGAGTTGAAGGGGATGGAAATCGACGGGCAATGCCATTGCGGGCGGGTGACCTATCGGGCCGACATCGATCCCGCGAAAGTATCGATCTGTCACTGCACCGATTGCCAGAACCTGACGGGCTCGCCGTACCGGGTCACCGTGATCTGCTCCGAAGAGCAGGTCCGCATGACGGGCGCGGCGGCAAAGATTTACGCCAAGACCGGCGATAACGGCCGCACGCGCTACCAGCATTTTTGCGAGAGTTGTGGTTCCCCGCTGTTCACCAGCGGCGACGGCGGGCCGGACGACTGGGGCATCCGCTGGGGCAGCATCCGCCAGCGCGATCAGCTCAAGCCGGCGCGGCAAATCTGGTGCCGCTCCGCCGCGCCATGGATCAACGATATCAGGGATTTGCCAGGACGGCCGGGCGACTAATACGACCGAATGGCCCGCGATATCCGACCCTTGCATCAAAGGGGGCCGCAGGGCTAAACAGGCGGCTCAAGGGCGGCTAGCTCAGCTGGTTAGAGCATCTCGTTTACACCGAGAGGGTCGGCGGTTCGAATCCGTCGCCGCCTACCAGCCTTCGCGCTGACGCGCTACGGGTCGGCAAGCCGAGCCAACCGCGTCAGCGCGAAGGCTGTCGCGCCGAAGTTGCGAAGCGACGAAGGCGGACTGTCTGGATTTCGGCCTTCGAGCGGCAATTGATTCTCCTGCCCGATCGATCACGCGAGCTTTGACATGCTACAACCGATCGCGGCCGACTTGCGGAACCTCGGACTGCAAAGCGGGGACACCGTTCTTGTCAGGTGTGCGGCGAGGGCGATCAAGGTTTCGAGCGGAAGTCCGGCTACCGCACTGTTCGATGGCATCATGGAGGCGATCGGGCCGTCCGGAACGCTGGTCGCGCTCGCCTTTACGCCCGACTTCTATTTTTGGCAAAAGAAACGGGCCGCTCAATTTCCCTTCCATCCGCGGGCAAAGTCCGGCACCGGGGCATTCTCCCAAATCGTTCTGGATCACCCTTTGTCGGTTCGAAGCCGGCATCCCACGAATTCCTTCGTGGCGCTTGGGCCAAACGCGGAAGAGATCGTGCGCGGCCACGACGAGAACGAAACCGCTTTCTATCCGCTCAAGAAACTGATCGAACTCGGCGGCAAATTGCTGCTGGTCGGTTGCGTGGAGTCCAGCCCGGGTTTCAGCACGGTACATCGTGTCCAGGAGGACCTCGGGCTGGCAGACAAGACGCTGATGAGCCGAATGCGGATATGCGCGGTGCAGGACGGCGATCATATCCGCTGGTTTGAACGGCGCGACGTCGCGGGATGCAGTGCCGGATTCGGGAAGTTCTACAGCCGCTACGAGGCCGCTGGAATCCTGCGGAGCGGGCCGGTCGGAGGGGCGTATTCCATCTTTGCCGATGCCGCCGCGGCCTATCGGGTCGAACACGCGATACTGCAAAAGGATCCGACCGCCGCCTTTTGCGACGACCCTTTTTGTACGTCCTGCGGCCTTCGGACCTACGCGCCGGCACGAATGGCCAGATTTTTTCTTTCGGTGCCGCTGAAAGGCGTCCGTCGCATCATGGGCAGAACTGGATGATAGCGTACACGCACGTCATTGCGTCGATTGATCCCGATCATCCAGTACCTCTCGCCGGGCGGGCAGGTGGCGCGCGTATCACGAACCACGTTCACGATCCGCTTGAGGCAAACATCCTGGCGATCTTCGACGCCGGCGCGTGCAATGCCGTTTTCATCTCGATCGACGCCGTATTCGTCGGCCGCGAACTCAGCGATGCCCTGTTGGAGGCCTGCGCCGGCTTTGGCGTGAATGCGCAATCCGTGCTGATCGTTGCCAGTCACACCCATTCCGCTCCAGCGCTGGAAAACACCAAGCCGCTTCTTGGCGTCCGTTGTGACGATCATTTCGCGAGGGTGCGGGATATACTGGTCAAGGCGGTTTCCAGCGCGCTGGGTTCACCTCCCGGAAGCGCCCCGCTGCGGAAGGGGCAGGCGGCCGTCAATGCCGGCGTGAATCGGAGGCTTCCGCGGCAGCTTCCGCAACTGACCGCACGCGGCTTTCATTTCGAAAAAACCATCATGGCGCCCAATCCCGACGGCCCGGTCGATTGCACGGTAACGGCACTGGTCCTGCAGGGCGAAAGGACGGCGGTCGTATGGCATTACACATGTCATCCGACGGGATTTCCCCGCGACCTCGAGATCAGTGCCGACTATCCTGGCATGGTCCGGAACGCCTTGCGGCGGCGATTTGGCGAGGACACAGCCGTGATTTTCCTGCCGGGATTCACCGGTGATATCCGCCCCTTGAGCGCGGCGTCACCCGGCGGCGTGGTTTCGCTGCTGCGGCGGATGGCGCAAGGCCCGCGCTTTCATGACATGCAGATGGACGGCTGGCTCGGCTGGAGTTCGACGATTTCCGATGCGGTGATGCGGGCGATTGATTCAGCAATCCCGGTCCATCATGTCGCAGCGGCCGGCGGCAGGGTATCTCAGATGGCGCTCGACGCGCTGATGGTCGGCGCGGATCGCAATCGCGCCGTAGAAGTTCAGCAACTCAGTGCGCTCGGTGAAAAGTTTGTGGCGGTGAGCGCCGAGCCCCTGCTGGGATTGCGCGAACTCTGCCCGGCAAATTCCCTCCTGGTCGGCTACAGCCGCGACGTCTTCGGGTATTGGCCCCCGGAGATGCAAATCAGGCAGGGCGGCTACGAAGTGAACGGATTCAAGGAATGGTTCGGCGTTCCGTACACGTGGCGGACCGGCCTCGATCAGGTGTTTTCCAATCTCGTCTCGTCGTCCGATAATCCCGAGGGACCGGCGGGTCGCAGCTACCCGGCAATACAGCCAGCCCTTATTCCAGATTAGACCGGAGCGCGCCCATGGACACCCCCCAAGGCCACGATCAAAACGCCGACCAGGTCGCCTACTGGAACGGTCCGGCCGGCCAGCGCTGGGCGGAGCGGCAGGCGGCGCAGGACATCCTGCTCAAGCCGGTCGCCGACCTTGTGATCGACCGGGCGAAGCTGAAGCCGGGCGAGCGCGTGATCGACGTCGGCTGCGGCAGCGGCGCCACGGCGATCGCATTCGCGCGAGAGGTCGCGCCATCAGGCCATGTGCTCGGCGTCGACGTATCCGGCCCGATGCTGGAGCGGGCGCGGCAGAGCGCGCCGAAGGGCTTGCCGGTCGATTTCGTGCTTGCCGACGCCACCGTCTATCCGTTTGAGCCTGCCAGCTTCGATGTGCTGGCCTCGCGCTTCGGCGTGATGTTCTTCGCCGATCCCGCGCTGTCGTTTGCCAACATGCGGAAAGCGCTGCGGCCCGCGGGCCGGCTGGCGTTCGCCTGCTGGCGCGAGCCGCGCGAAAACCCGTTCTTCATGGCGCCGCTGCAGGCCGCCTACAAGCACGTGCCGAAGCTGCCGCAGCAGGGGCCGGAAGATCCCGGGCCGTTTGCGTTCGCCTCGGAGGCGCGCGTCCGGCGGATTCTGGGGGAGGCAGGCTTTGCGGGCGTCGAGATGGAAGCGTGTCCGCTCTCGCTCGATGCCGCGATCGGCCGCGGGCTCGACGGCGCGGTGCAGGGCGCGCTCGAAATCGGCCCGGTGAGCCGCGCGCTGGAGGGGCAGCCGGAGCAACTGCGCACAGCCGCCGCCAATTCGATCCGCGAAGCACTGACGCCGTTCGCCAAGGGCGATGCGGTGCTGCTGCCGGCGTCGGTCTGGATCGTGACGGCAAGGGCGTCGTAATTCACGCTGGCACACCACACCGTCATTGCGAGCCAACGGGTCGCGCGAATGTGCGCCCGATGACAGGTTCCGCGAAGCAATCCATCCATCGGCGGGCGCGGAAGCATGGATTGCTTCGTAGCTGTCGCTCCCTTCGCAAAACACTTCGCGTTTGTCGCAGGCAATGACGGCGTGAGAGCTTCCAATTGAACGCGGATCGCCATCGCCACGCCACCAAATCGCCTGACGACTCAACCATGCTTGTTGCGCGGGGCGGCGATGCGCATGGGTTCAGCAATGGTGCGCTTGTACGATCGGCATCTAACTCCGGCCCGGACCGGGCTGGTTATGCTCGTGGTGCTTGTGCTCGGCGCGATCGTCGTTCGAGTCATCACTGCGTCCGAACACAGTGATGTCCGCACGCCCACCACTCATGAGAGCGTTGGGCAAGTCACCCCGGATACGGGTGTCAGAGGCCTGAGAGGATCGCTGCCATAAGATAATTTGCTGGACGGCAACGCGCGTCCGCCATGCAATGGACGCGAGGAACGCTATTTGATCGTCGCGTTCACCGTAATTACCGAGGTGCCGGAAGCCGCCGGCCCCTGACCCGTCGCCTTGATGGCAAAAGTATCGCTTCCCTTGTATCTGGCCTTCGCTTTGTATTCGTAAGTCGTTGCGTTGAGCTTTTTCAACTTGCCGTGTGCCGGCTTTTTGAAAATGTCCGAACTACTCACCGTGCCGGGCATCTTGATCGGAACCAGGCAACTTTGCCCGGACGCGACGCTGATGTCGCCGGTCGAGTTCTCGCCCCAATCCGCTAGTCCTATTAATATTGGACAGTCAGAAGCGGCCAGCGCTGGAGATGCGAATATTGAGCCTGTGGCTCCAACGATAAGTGCCAAAACGGCGACCTTGGACAACCGCATAGTAGACTCCTCGGTTTCATGCAGAGCCTGGATTGCTTCGTCGCTCTCGCTCCCTTGCGCAAACGCTTCGCGTTTGTCGCAGGCAATGAGGGGATGAGCTTCGCCGAAGTTCCTTACGCCCGCTCTTCCCAGATCATCGCCAGATGCACGATCGTCTCCGCCGCCTTTTCCATATCCTGACGGCTGACCCATTCCAGCCGCGAGTGGAACGCGTGTTCGCCGGCGAAGATGTTGGGGCAGGGCAGGCCCATGAACGACAGCCGCGAGCCGTCGGTGCCGCCGCGGATCGAGCTTCGCACCGGCTTTAGCCCGGCGCGACGGATCGCCTCGATGGCGTAGTCGACGGTCTCGGGGTGGCGGTCGATCACCTGCTTCATGTTGCGGTATTGCGGCTTGACGTCCATCCGCCAGGTCGAGTGCGGATAGTCCTTCATCACGTCTTTGACGATGCCTTCGAGCAGGGCTTCCTTTTCCTAAAGCCCCTCGTCGGTGAAATCGCGGACGATGAAGCCGATGGTGGCCTTCTCCAGCGCGCCCGAAATGCCGATCGGATGCAAAAAGCCTTCCTTGCCTTCGGTCGTCTCCGGCGAGCAGGTGTCCCTGGGCAGGCGGTCGACGATGGCGGCCGCGATCTTGATCGCGTGCTCCATCTTGCCTTTTGCAAAGCCGGGATGGGTCGAGACGCCCTCGATGGTGATGGTGGCGCCGTCGGCCGAAAAGGTTTCGTCCTCGATATTCCCAGCGGATTCGCCGTCCATCGTATAGGCGAAGTCGGCGCCGAGTTTCTTCAGGTCGACCTTGTCGACGCCGCGGCCGATCTCCTCGTCGGGCGTGAACAGGATCTTGATGGTGCCGTGCTTGATATCAGGATTTTGAATCAGGAACCGCGCCGCATCCATGATCTCGGCAAGGCCGGCCTTGTTGTCGGCGCCCAGCAGCGTGGTGCCGTCGGTCGTGATGATGTCGTGGCCGATCTGGTCGGCGAGCGCGGGATGGTCGGCGGCGCGGATCACCTGGGTGGGATCGGCCGGCAGCACGATGTCGCCGCCCTGGTAATTCCTGACGATCTGCGGCTTGACGTTGGCGCCGCTGCAATCAGGCGAAGTGTCCATGTGCGAGCAGAAGCAGATCACCGGCACCTTTTTGTCGGTATTGGCCGGGATCGTCGCATAGACATAGCCATGCTCGTCGAGATGGGCGTCCGCGAGCCCGATCGCCTGCAACTCCGAAGCCAGCAGGCGGCCCAGATTCTTCTGCTTCTCGGTGGAAGGGCAGGTCGGCGAGGTCGGATCGGACTGGGTGTCGATCACGACATAGCGCAGGAAGCGTTCGGTGACATCGTGGGTGAAGGTGATGGACGAGGCCGGCATGACGATCCGAAAAGCTGGGGCAAGGAAGCGCTCTATAACAGAAAAGCGCCATTCCGGGTCCCCGCCGGAATGGCGCTTTTCTGGTGGGATCGGGAGCGGCCGTAGACGGCTTCCTTGAGTTCCTTGGCGGCGCGGAAGGCGACCTTCTTGCTGGCCTTGATCTGGATCGGTTCGCCGGTGGCGGGGTTGCGGCCCATGCGGGCGGCGCGCTTGCGGACCTGGAGGATGCCGAGCCCGACGATTCGGATGCGCTCGCCCTTCTTCAGGTGTTTTGCGATCTTGCCGACCATGTCGGTCAGGATCGCCTCGGCGGCCTTCTTCGACAGGTCATGTTCCTCGGCCAGCGCGGCGGCCAGATGTTTCAGTGTGATGGTGGCTGGAGTCGCTGCTTTCTTCGCCATATCTGGCCCTCCTCGTTGGTTGAATGGCTTTCAAGCGCGCTTGCGAAACCGGTCAGCGCCGGGAAAACGCCTTGCGTGGTGACTTGAAACCCTAAGAGTCCGGTGCAACCAGAGTAAGGAGGGTTTCAAGAAACCCAGACGTATCAGGCCTTAAACGATTCGGGCGATAGGCTGCCTACGCTGTTTTGCCTGGAAACAGGCCGTTATTTGCATCGGAATCGCAGAAACCCCCGTCTGACGCCGGGATTCGCAACGTCCTTGACTAAGCGGGAGCGGCCCTTTATGCCCTCGGTTCTGCGCGGATCAGAACATGATTACGGCATCCGCGGGAGTAGCTCAGTTGGTTAGAGCGCCGCCCTGTCACGGCGGAGGCCGCGGGTTCGAGTCCCGTCTCTCGCGCCATTTATCAATGGCTTGATGTTGATCTTCCGAGACTGCTGCAAACAAAAAGGCCGCCCTTGAGGCGGCCGTTTTTATTCCGATGCCGGCGATATCGTTTAACGGACCGTCGAGGTGCTCGAGCTGGTGACGACCACCGCCTTGCCGGCCTTCACGACCTGGGCGGTCTGGCTGTAATCCGCGCCGGTCCGGGCGGAGATGCCGAAAGCCGCAACCGCGATACCCGCCACCAGGGCGACAACCACGATCTTCAGGTGGGTCGAGCGATCCGCTGAGTGAATTGAGTGGTTCATGTGATGCCTCCCGGACGCCTTCCGCGTCCCTGTGGTGAGAGAGGTACGCCCCGTGTGTTTCAGGATCGTTTCGCGGTTTCGGCAAAATGGTTTCATTCGGCCTGTTTTTGGCCTGTTTTTCGCCAACGCATCCGTGATGTAGATCACATACAGGTCGTTTGACCGATGACGATGCGGGCCGCAGGGACGCGGGCCGGGATCAAAACAATAATAAAAACAAAGGGGAGGAGCCGGCGGCGAGCTGATCGAACTAGCTCGCCCGTTGGATATCGGCCCTAATCGAGCGTGCCGCCCAGATGAACAACAGGGCGCCGAGCGTGGACGTCACCGCTGCCGACAGCAGCGAATAGCGCACGGCCTCGGCGCCAAAATCGTTCTTCAGCGCGTCGTTGAGCATGCCGACGGCCAGCGGGCCGATGCCTTGGCCGAAACAGGCAGCCGTCAGCAGCATGAATGCCGACGCCAGCGCCCGCATGCTCGGCTTGGCGACGGTTTGCGCGATCGCAAAGATCGGGCCGAGATGAAAGCCGACCAGGAACGAGGTCGCCGCCAGCGTCGCGACCATGGTCGTGAAGTCCGGCGTCAGCATGCACAGCGCAAACACCGGGCCGGCGAGACCCGACGTGATCGCGGGCGCCCATAATTTCCAGCGGTCGTCGCGGCGGCCGATCTGCGCCACCACGAAGCCGCCGAGCAGCGTGCCGGCGATGCCGCACAGGCCCTTGAAGGTGCCGGCATAGGTGCCGATCTCGACGCTGGAGAGATGGTGCACGCGCGCCAGGAACGGCGGAATCCAGGCCGAGGTCGCGTAGTTGGTGTAGGTCGTCAGGCAAAAGCCGACCAGCACGATGACAAAGGTCTGCTGCGAGGCGAGGAAGCCGAGCGTCGGGCCGATCGGCTCCGGCGTAAACGTCTCCGCCATCGCGCCGCGCTTCGGTTCTGATATCGTCAGCCACAGCACCGCGGCGAGCGCGATGCCGGGGAGGCCGGCGGTGAAGAACGCCATCCGCCAGCCATAGTGCTGGTTGACATAGCCGCCGATGAAATAGCCGAGGAACACGCCGAGATAGGTGCCGATGGCATAGATGCCGAGCGCACGCGGCCGTTCGTTCTTGCTGAAGAGATCGGCAATGATCGATTGCGAGGCGGGGGTGCCGCCGGATTCGCCGATGCCGACGCCGATGCGCGCCAGCGCCAGCGTGGTCACGCTCTGGGCCATGCCGCAGAAAACCGTCATCGCGCTCCAGAACGCCAACGCGACCGCCACGATGTTGCGGCGGTTGAAGCGGTCGGCGAGGCGCGCGATCGGGATGCCGAGCAGCGAATAGAACAGCACGAAGCCGAAGCCCGCGAGCAGGCCCATGGTGGTGTCGCTGAGCGCAAACTCCTTTTTGATCGGCTCGATCAGGACGTTGAAGATGGTGCGGTCGAGGAAGTTGAGCGCATAGACGACGGTCAGTAGCGCCAGCACGTAATAGCGCCGGATCGAGGGCCTTGCGGCGGCCTCCGTTTGCAAGGCTGCCTGCGGCGCGAGATCGACCATGCTTCCCCCTGGATGTTGCTTTTGCCGGACGTGCTGGCTCACGCCTCGCGAATGAAATTCCCCGCCTCGAATTCGACCGGCGGCGCGCTTGGATCGAAGGAGATGCCGATCGGATCGCGGCCCGCGGCCATGGCTTCGAGCTGATCGCTCAGCATCCGCCGGATCATCAGGATGCCGCGGTCGCTCTGGCCAAAATGCTCTTCCGAATGCAGCGTCACCGGGCCCTGGCCGACCTGCGCCTCGTAATCGCCGGGGAATTGCTGGTGCTCCTGTTCGGTCATGTCCCACCAGAACTTGCCGTTGAATTTCGAGCGCATCCGCCCGATGTCGCCGGAATTCTTGACCCGGCCCGCGACATAGATGCGGAACGACGTGTCGTCGATCGGCAGCGTCCAGCCGATCGAACTCGACGCGGGCGAATTGCGCGACGCGCGGATTGGGCACCACGCGCAGCGTGGGGAGGGCGGCTTCCGTCACCCGGTAAAACACCTTGCCGTCGTCCTGATGGCGGATCGAGCGCACGGTGACGCCGCGCGGCGAGGTCTCGAACTTCACCTCCGGCATCGAGGCCATCATGTTGGTGAATTGCGGCCCGGAGAACGAGCCGTGCAGCACCGGGACGTGGTAGGGATCGACCACGTTCTCGAAATGCTGCAGCCAGTTGCAGGGGATGATGGCGGGCCCGCCGCCGCCGATCGAGGAATCGTCCGCCTCGACGAACTCGCCGTCGTCCATCTTTTCCAGGCATTCGTAGCGCGGCAGCACCGGCTTTTTCTCGGCCGGTCCCAGATAGGCGAAGATCAGCCCGTAGCGCTCCTGCAGCGGGATACCAGGGCTGGCGCACCTTGTCCTTGAACAGGCCGCCCTCGGGCTCGCAGGGCTGTTCGAGGCAATGGCCCTCGGTGTCGAATTTCCAGCCGTGGTAGCAGCAGCGGATGCCGTCTTCCTCGACCTTGCCGTAATAGAGCGTGGTGCCGCGATGGCAGCAGCGGGCGTGCAGCAGGCCGGCGCGGCCGTGCCTGTCGCGGAACAGCACCAGATCCTCGCCGAGCACGCGCACTTTTCTGGGGATATCGGTGGCGTCGCTGACGAGGCCGACCGGGTGCCAGTAGCGCCGCAGCAGTTCGCCCATCGGCGTGCCGCGGCCGACCGAGGTCAGTTCGGTCCGGGTCGTGGACGGCTTCATGGCATAGCCGGTGCCGAGATCGCGATCCCGCTGGGTGATGTTCATGCCGCTTCCTCCCGCCACGGCTTTTGGCGCCGCGGTCGTTTGACGTGCTTGAGGGAAGTGAAATGCAAATCGATGACAATGTCAACGATCTGCATTTCGCATCGCTTGATTGACTTGTTCGATCGCCGTCGCTCGATGACCTTGGCATCGGCGCGCTTTGTTGGCAGAGGTTTGGGATGAACCAGAAACCGGGAAAGCAGACCGCGCCTTCGCCCGCTGCGGCTGAGGAGCGGAGCTGGCGCCGATCACGGCGATGATGTCGTCGCGGCTGATGGTGCTGGCCAATCTGCTCAAGCGCGGCGCGATCCTGCGCTACAAGCGGCTGGCGGGGCTGTCCTCGGTGGAGTTCGGCCTGGTGGCCTCGCTGGGGCGGCGGCCGCCGATGAGCGTGATCCGGCTGGCGGAAGCGGTCGGCATGGACAAGGGGCAGATCAGCCGGGCGCTGGCCGAACTGGTCTCGCGCAAGCTGGTCGCCAAGGCGGTCAACCCGCGGGACAACCGCGAGGTGCTGGTCTGCCTGACCAAGGCCGGGCTGGCGGCGCATGACACCATTGTGGCGGGCGCGCAGGAACGCAACCGGCGGCTCCTGGAACAGCTCAGCAAGGACGAGTTCAAGGTGCTGCTCGCCCAGATCGATCGCCTGACCGACACGGCCGCCCAGATGCTCGCCGACGAGAAGGATCTGGGCTGAAATTGCGGCCCATTCGGCTGGCCTCACGGCGGTCGAGCGAGGCAGGAACGCAACACTTTTTCGGGTTCTGCCGACGCGCCAAGGGCGGGCAGAGACGTCAAGATAGCTTGTCTTGCGCCCTCTGTTGCGCTGCGCTAAGCCCAAGAATAATTCCAATCAACGAATCTGCGGCCGTCCGAAAACCGCAGGAAAAGGCTCCGCCGATGACCGGCATCCTGCAGAATTACCTTCCACTTGTGGTGTTTATCGGGGTGGCGAGCCTGATCGGTCTGGCGCTGCTGATCGCCCCGTTCCTGGTCGCGTTCCAGCAGCCGGATCCGGAAAAGCTCTCCGCCTATGAATGCGGATTCAACGCTTTCGACGACGCCCGCATGAAGTTCGACGTCCGCTTCTATCTGGTCGCGATCCTCTTCATCATCTTCGACCTCGAAGTGGCGTTCCTGTTCCCGTGGGCGGTGGCGTTCGGCAAGCTCGGCGCCACCGGCTTCTGGTCGATGATGGTGTTCCTCGCCGTCCTCACGGTCGGCTTTGCTTATGAATGGAAGAAAGGCGCGCTCGAATGGGATTGAGCCCGACAGCTGTAGGCTCTTCGCCCGCGATCGCGCAGGCGCCGAAGGGCATTCTCGATCCCTCCACCGGCAGGCCGGTCGGCGCCAATGATCCGTACTTCCTCGAGGTCAACCACGAACTGTCCGACAAGGGCTTCTTCGTTGCCGCCGCCGACGACCTGATCACCTGGGCGCGCACGGGCTCGCTGATGTGGATGACGTTCGGTCTCGCCTGCTGCGCGGTCGAGATGATGCAGGTGTCGATGCCGCGCTACGACGTCGAGCGTTTCGGTTTTGCGCCGCGCGCCTCGCCGCGGCAGTCCGACGTCATGATCGTGGCGGGCACGCTGACCAACAAGATGGCGCCGGCGCTGCGCAAGGTCTACGACCAGATGCCGGAGCCGCGCTACGTGATCTCGATGGGGTCGTGCGCCAATGGCGGCGGCTACTATCACTATTCCTATTCGGTGGTGCGCGGCTGCGACCGCATCGTGCCGATCGACATCTACGTGCCCGGCTGCCCGCCGACGGCGGAAGCGCTGCTCTACGGCGTGCTGCTGCTGCAGAAGAAGATCCGGCGCATCGGCACCATCGAACGCTAAGGTTTTAGGTAATGGACGACGGCAAGCTCGACGCCCTGGGGCAGACGATTGTTAGCGCGCTTGGCGGCGCGGCCAGTGCCCATGCGGTCGCGTTCAACCAGCTCACGGTCACGGTCGATGCGAGCAAGATCGTCGAGGTGGTGAAGTACCTGCGCGACGATCCCGCGCTGCCGCTTCGTCAACTTCACCGACGTCACCGCGGTGGACTATCCCGGCCGCGAGAAGCGTTTCGACGTGGTCTATCACCTGCTGTCGCCGACGCTGAACGAGCGCATCCGCCTGCGCGCCGAGGCCGACGAGACCACGCAGGTGCCCTCGATCATCGACGTGTTTCCCGGCGCCGACTGGTTCGAGCGCGAGACCTACGATCTCTACGGCGTGATCTTCACCGGCCATCCCGACATGCGGCGGCTGCTGACCGATTACGGCTTCGACGGCCATCCGCTGCGCAAGGATTTCCCGCTCACCGGCTTCGTCGAGGTCCGCTACGACGACCAGGAGAAGCGGGTGCTCTACGAGCCGGTCCGTCTCAACCAGGAATTCCGCAAATTCGATTTCCTCTCGCCATGGGAAGGCGCGGACTATCCGCTGCCGGGCGATGAGAAGGCTGAGCCGAAGGCCTGACCATGAACGAGCAACGGAAACCTCCGCAATTTTACGATCAATTTCGGGCCGCAGCATCCGGCGGCGCACGGCGTGCTGCGGCTGGTCCTTGAATTGGACGGCGAAGTCGTCGAGCGCGTCGATCCGCATATCGGCCTGCTTCATCGCGGCACCGAAAAGCTGATCGAGCAGAAGACCTATCTGCAGGCGATCCCGTATTTCGACCGGCTCGATTACGTCGCGCCGATGAACCAGGAGCATGCGTTCTGCCTCGCGGCGGAAAAGCTGCTCGGCATCACGGTGCCGCGCCGCGGGCAGTTGATCCGCGTGCTCTATTGCGAGATCGGCCGCATCCTGTCGCATCTGCTCAACGTCACCACGCAGGCGATGGACGTCGGCGCGCTGACCCCGCCGCTGTGGGGCTTTGAAGAGCGCGAAAAGCTGATGGTGTTTTACGAGCGCGCCTCCGGCTCGCGCATGCATGCGGCCTATTTCCGTCTCGGCGGCGTGCATCAGGACCTGCCGCCGAAACTGATCGACGACATCGAGGCCTGGTGCGATCCGTTCCTGCAGGTCGTCGCCGACCTCGAAACGCTGCTGACCGGCAACCGCATCTTCAAGCAGCGCAACGTCGATATCGGCGTGGTGTCGCTGAAGGAGGCCTGGGAGTGGGGCTTCTCCGGCGTGATGGTGCGCGGCTCGGGCGCGGCCTGGGACCTGCGCAAGTCGCAGCCCTACGAATGCTACGCCGAGATGGATTTCGACATTCCGATCGGCAAGAACGGCGACTGCTACGACCGCTACTGCATCCGCATGGAAGAGATGCGCCAGTCGGTGCGCATCATGAGGCAGTGCATCGCGAAGCTGCGCGCGCCGGACGGGCAGGGGCCGGTCGTCGTCGAGGACAACAAGATCGCGCCGCCGCGCCGTGGCGAGATGAAGCGCTCGATGGAAGCGCTGATCCATCACTTCAAGCTCTACACCGAAGGCGTGCACGTGCCGGCCGGCGAAGTCTATGCCGCGGTCGAGGCGCCGAAGGGCGAGTTCGGCGTCTATCTGGTCGCCGACGGCAGCAACAAGCCCTACAAGTGCAAGATCCGCGCGCCGGGCTTTGCCCATCTGCAGGCGATGGACTCTCATCTGCAAGGGCCATCTGCTCGCCGACGTCTCGGCCATTCTCGGCTCGCTCGACATCGTGTTCGGAGAGGTCGATCGGTGATGGCGCAGGCGCCCATCCAGTTTGACCGGGCTTCGGGCGCGCTCGTAGGCGCGAACGCGTGGGAGCGTTTGGCTGCGGTTGCGCTGACGCTGGGGTCGAAGGTGGCGTCGAATTTTTCGCATCGCGGCTACAATATGTGCGCCAATCTGTTGCGCACGACGCTGCCCGAGCGCGGCATCCAGATCAAACTCAATCCCGACGCCATCTTCGAGTTTCCCTATGGCGACGGCTACTGGAGCAAGCTGCTCAACCGCACCTACCACTACGAGGACGAACTCGAACTGTTGTTCAGGGATTCCGCCGACGTCGACTACACGCTGCTCGATTGCGGCGCCAATTACGGCTACTGGTCGGTGCTGGTGTCGAGCAAGCCGTTCGGTTCGCACAAGGCGATCGCGATCGAGCCGTCGGGGCAGAATTTTCCGAAGCTTGCCAACAACGCCAGGATCAACGGCAACCGTTTCGAAGCGATGAAATGCGCGATCGGCGCGACGCGCGGCACCGCGCGGCTGTCCGGCACCAAGCATGAGGCGTTTTCCATCGCCGGCGACCAGTCGGACGGCGAGGAAGTGCCGGTCATCGCGCTCGACAATCTGCTCGACGACGGCAAGGTCGCGCCCGGCGGCAAATATCTGATCAAGCTCGACGTCGAGGGCGTCGAGATCGAGGCCATGAAGGGCGGCGCGCGGCTGATGCAGGGCGACAGCGTGCTGCTCTGCGAGGAGCACGGCAACGATCCCCAGCATACCGTGTCGCGCTACATCCTCGAACAGACCCCGCTGAAGCTGATCGTCTACGATCCGCGCAGCAATCGCCTTGAAACCGTGACCGACCTTTCGATTCTGGACCGGATCAAGGTTTCAACCCATGTCGGCTACAACGTGTTCGGCACCGCAAGCGCATTCTGGCTCGCCCGGATCGATGCGCTCAATGCGAAAGCCGGACGCCGCGTGCAATGAGAGACTGAACGATGTCCGTCCGCCGCCTCGCACCGAAGGAATTGCAGCCCGCGAGCTTTACGTTCTCGGAAGAGAACCTCGCCTGGGCCAAGGCGCAGATCGAGAAGTATCCGCCGGGTCGCCAGGCGTCCGCGGTGATCGCGATCCTGTGGCGCGTGCAGGAGCAGCATGAGGGATGGGTGTCGGAAGCCGCGATCCGCGCCGTCGCCGACCTGCTGGAAATGCCCTACATCCGCGTGCTGGAGGTGGCGACCTTCTACACGATGTTCCAGCTGCAGCCGGTCGGCAAGAAGGCCCATGTGCAGGTCTGCGGCACCACGCCGTGCCGCCTGCGCGGCGCCGAGGACATCATCAAGGTGTGCCAGAGCCGCATCCATCACGATCCCTTCCATCTGTCGAAGGACGGCAATTTCAGCTGGGAAGAGGTCGAGTGCCTGGGCGCCTGCGTGAACGCGCCGATGGTGCTGATCTGGAAGGACACCTACGAGGACCTGACCAAGGAAAACTTCGGCAAGGTGCTCGACGGTTTCGCGTCAGGCAATCCGCCGAAGCCGGGACCGCAGATCGACCGTCAGTTCTCGGCGCCGGTGGGCGGGCCGACGACGCTGAAGGAAACCACATGACGCGTAACGGCACATTGCCCGTGATCGGGCAGGGAAGGGTCAGCGCGATGAAGAACTGGCGCTATATCGGCATGCATGCCGTCGCGGCGGCGGCGTTCATTTTTCTGCTGCAGCGTTACGGGCTGAGCGCAACGCTCGAATCCAGCCTGTTGTGGGCGATGACCTTCGGCGGATGCGCCGCGGGCCTCGCTTACGCGCAATCCAATCGTTGATCCCTGGGAAGCTTCAAGTCATGCTCGACGACAAGGATCGCATCTTCAAGAACCTCTACGGCCTCCACGATTGGGGGCTGGAGGGCGCGCGCCGCCGTGGCGCGTGGGACGGCACCAAGGCGATCATCGACAAGGGCCGCGACTGGATCATCAACGAGATGAAGGCCTCCGGCCTGCGCGGGCGCGGCGGGGCGGGCTTTCCGACCGGGCTGAAATGGTCGTTCATGCCCAAGGAATCCACCGACGGCCGGCCGAGCTATCTCGTGGTCAACGCCGACGAGTCCGAGCCCGGCACCTGCAAGGACCGCGAGATCATGCGGCACGATCCGCATCTGCTGGTCGAGGGCTGCCTGCTGGCAAGCTTCGCGATGAACGCGCATGCCTGCTACATCTATGTGCGCGGCGAGTTCATCCGCGAGCGCGAGCATCTGCAGGCCGCGATCGATCAGGCCTATGACGCCAAGCTGGTCGGCAAGGACAACCTCAACGGCTGGCCGTTCGACATCTATGTCGCGCATGGCGCCGGCGCCTATATCTGCGGCGAAGAAACCGCGCTGCTGGAAAGCCTCGAAGGCAAGAAGGGCCAGCCGCGGCTGAAGCCGCCATTCCCGGCCAATGTCGGCCTCTATGGCTGCCCGACCACCGTCAACAACGTCGAATCCATCGCGGTCGCGCCCGACATCCTGCGGCGCGGCGCGGCGTGGTTCGCCGCGATCGGCCGGCCCAACAATGTCGGCACCAAGCTGTTTTGCATTTCCGGTCATGTCGAGCGGCCCTGCAACGTCGAAGAGGCGATGGGGATTCCGTTCCGCGAACTGATCGAGCGCCATTGCGGCGGCATTCGCGGCGGCTGGGACAATCTGAAGGCCGTGATCCCCGGCGGCTCGTCGGTGCGCATGGTGCCGGCCGAGCAGATCATCGACACGCCGATGGATTTCGACAGCCTCGGCAAGCTGCGCTCCGGCCTCGGCACCGCCGCCGTGATCGTGATGGACAAGTCGACCGACCTGATCCGGGCGATCGCGCGCATCTCCTATTTCTACAAGCACGAGAGCTGCGGCCAGTGCACGCCGTGCCGCGAAGGCACGGGCTGGATGTGGCGGGTGCTGACCCGCATGGCCGATGGCCGCGCCCACAAGCGCGAGATCGACATGCTGCTGGAAGTGACGAAGCAGGTCGAAGGCCACACCATCTGCGCGCTCGGCGACGCCGCGGCCTGGCCGATCCAGGGCCTGATCGCGCATTTCCGTCACGAGATCGAGGCGCGCATCGACCAGTATTCGCACAAGGCCGACATCGACGATATCGGCGTGCGCGATCCCGTGAACATGGTCGCGGCGGAGTAGATGTCGATGTCGCAACCGAGCTTCTGGTGGCAGAGATACGGGACGCTGGCGCAGATGGCGCAGGCGACCGTGGCGCTGCTCGGCTTTGTTGCGATCCTGATCCAGATCAACGAGATCCGCACCAACAACCGCGCTACCAGCGCGCGGCAGGCGTTTCTGGGCTACACCGATCTGGCGTTCAAGAATCCGAAATTCGCGCAGCCGGACTACGAGAAGATCAAGGCTTCCGGCCGCGACGAGCAGGTGCAGTACGAGAGCTTTGTCACCTATTTCCTCTACGCCTGCGAGGAAGCGATCGGCGCGTTCGCCGGAAAGCGCGAGTGGCTGGCCTCCTGCGATTACGACCTGAAGCCGCATCTGCCGTTCCTGTGCGAGAAGAACGCGGCGCAGCCGGCCTATCTCGCCACCTACGGCGCCGAGACCCAGAAATGGATCACGGCGTCGCTGAAGACCGCCAGCGTTACACCGCCAGACTGCAAGCTGGGAAAGACTTGAGCGCAATGACCAAACTCATCATCGACGGCAAAGAGATCGATGTGCCCGCGGAGTACACGCTGCTGCAGGCCTGCGAGGCCGCCGGCGCCGAAATTCCGCGCTTCTGCTACCACGAGCGGCTGTCGATCGCCGGCAATTGCCGGATGTGCCTGGTCGAGGTGAAGGGCGGCCCGAAGCCGGTCGCAAGCTGCGCCTGGGGCGTGCGCGACTGCCGGCCCGGACCCGAAGGGCGAGCCGCCGGAAATCTCGACGCGTTCGCCGATGGTGAAGAAGGCGCGCGAAGGCGTGATGGAATTCCTGCTGATCAACCACCCGCTGGATTGCCCGATCTGCGACCAGGGCGGCGAGTGCGATCTGCAGGACCAGGCGATGGGCTATGGCGTCGATACCTCGCGCTTTGCCGAGAACAAGCGCGCCGTCGAGGACAAATATCTCGGCGCGCTGGTCAAGACCTCGATGAACCGCTGCATCCAGTGCACGCGCTGCGTCCGCTTCTCCGCCGAAGTCGCCGGCGCCCCGGAAATGGGCGCGACCGGCCGCGGCGAGGACATGGAGATCACGACCTATCTGGAGCAGGCGCTGACCTCGGAGCTGCAGGGCAACCTCGTCGATATCTGCCCGGTCGGCGCGCTGACCTCGAAGCCGTATGCGTTCGCGGCGCGTCCGTGGGAGCTCGGCAAGACGCAGTCGGTCGACGTCATGGACGGCGTCGGCTCGGCGATCCGCGTCGATACCCGTGGCCGCGAGGTGATGCGGATCCTGCCGCGCATCAACGAGGCCGTGAACGAGGAATGGATTTCCGACAAGACCCGCCACGTCGTCGACGGCCTGCGCACGCAGCGGCTCGACCGGCCCTATATCCGCGAGAACGGCAAGCTCCGCGCCTCGTCCTGGCAGGAGGCTTTCGCGGCCATCGCCGCCAAGGCCAGGATGACCGACGGCAAGCGGATCGGCGCCATCGCCGGCGATCTCGCCGCGGTCGAGGAGATGTTCGCGCTGAAGGAACTGCTGGGGAAATACGGCTGCAGCAATCTGGCGGTGCAGGGCGGCGACGCCTTCGATGCCAAGGCCGGCCGTGCGTGCTACATCTTCAATCCGACCATTGCCGGGATCGAGCAGGCCGACGCGCTGCTGATCATCGGCTCCAATCCGCGCAGGGAAGCCGCCGTTCTCAACGCGCGCATCCGCAAGCGCTGGCGCACCGGCCAGCTCAAGGTCGGCGTGATCGGCGCCAAGGCCGATCTCACCTATGATTACGACTATCTCGGCGCGGGCACGGATACGCTCAGCGAACTCGCCAGCGGCAAGCATTCCTTCGCCGAGGTGCTGAAGGGCGCCAAGAACCCGATCGTGCTGGTCGGCGCCGGCTCGCTTTCGCGGCATGACGGCGCGGCGGTGCTGGCGCTGGCGGCCAAGGTCGCGGCAGGCGTCGGCGCGCTCAAGGACGGCTGGAACGGCTTTGCCGTGCTGCAGGATACCGCCTCGCGCGCGGGCGCGCTCGATATCGGCTTTGCGGCGGGCGCCGGTGGCCTCAGCCTGGCGCAGATGACGACCTTCGGCACGCTCGACGTGCTGTTCCTGCTCGGCGCGGATGAAGTGAAAGTGCCTGATGGCACGTTCGTGGTCTATATCGGCACCCATGGCGACCGCGGCGCGCACCGCGCCGACGTCATCCTGCCGGGCGCGGCCTATACCGAAAAATCCGGCCTCTACGTCAACACCGAGGGCAGGGTGCAGATCGCCAGCCGCGCGGCGTTCCCGCCCGGCGAGGCGCGCGAGGATTGGGCGATCGTCCGCGCGCTGTCGGATGTGCTCGGCAAGAAGCTGCCCTATGATTCCCTGCAGGCGTTGCGCCAGGCCCTGTTCAAGGCCGTGCCGCATCTGATGCGGATCGACCAGATCGAGCCCGGCAAGGCCGACGACGTCAAGGCGCTGGCGGGCAAGAAGGGCGGCAAGGTCGACAAGACCCCGTTCAAGAGTTCGGTCGAGGATTTCTATCTGACCAACCCGATCGCGCGGGCTTCCGCGGTGATGGCGGAATGTTCCCGGCTGGCGTCCGGGAAAATGCTGACGGCAGCGGAGTGAGCGTGACCTGATGGCTGATTTCTTCGCAAGCTCGTTCTGGACCGGCTTTCTCTGGCCGCTGATCGTGATGGTCGCGCAGAGCGTGTTGCTGCTCGTCGTGCTGCTGATCGCGATCGCCTACATCCTGCTCGCCGACCGCAAGATCTGGGCGGCGGTGCAGATCCGCCGCGGCCCCAACGTCGTCGGCCCCTGGGGCCTGCTGCAATCCTTCGCGGATCTGCTGAAGTTCGTGCTGAAGGAACCGGTCATTCCGTCCGGCTCCAACAAGGGCGTGTTCCTGCTGGCGCCGCTGGTGTCGTGCGTGCTGGCGCTGGCGGCCTGGGCCGTGATCCCGATGGATCTCGGCTGGGTCATCTCCGACATCAATGTCGGCGTGCTCTACATCTTCGCGATCTCGTCGCTGTCGATCTACGGCGTCATCATGGCCGGCTGGTCGTCGAACTCGAAATATCCGTTCCTGGCCGCGCTTCGCTCCGCGGCGCAGATGGTGTCCTACGAAGTCTCGATCGGCTTCGTCATCATCACGGTGCTTGCTGTGCGCCGGCTCGCTCAATCTCTCGGCCGTGGTGGAAGCGCAGAACACCAGAGGGCTCGCCAGCCTGATCGGCCTGCCGCAGCTCACCATCCTGAACTGGTATGTGTGGCCGCTGTTCCCGATGTTCGTGGTGTTCTACGTCTCGGCGCTGGCCGAGACCAACCGGCCGCCGTTCGACCTGGTGGAAGCCGAATCCGAACTGGTCGCGGGCTTCATGACCGAATACGGCTCGACGCCGTATCTGCTGTTCATGCTCGGCGAATATGTCGCGATCACCACGATGTGCGCGCTGGCGACGATCCTGTTCCTCGGCGGCTGGCTGCCGCCGGTGGCCTGCCGCCGTTCACCTGGATCCCGGGCGTGATCTGGTTCGCGCTGAAAGTGTTCTTCATGTTCTTCATGTTCGCGATGGCGAAGGCGATCGTGCCGCGCTACCGCTACGATCAACTGATGCGGCTCGGCTGGAAGGTGTTCCTGCCGATGTCGCTGGCGGCGGTGGTGATCGTCGCCGGCTGTGCTGCAGTTCACCGGCATTGCGCCGAAGTGAGGCCGTCATGAGTGTCAACATCAACGCAACCGCCCGCGCGCTTCTCTTGACCGAATTCGTATCGGCGTTCTTTCTCGCCATGCGCTATTTCTTCAAGCCGAAGCCGACGCTGAACTATCCGTTCGAGAAGGGGCCGATCTCGCCGCGCTTCCGCGGCGAGCATGCGCTGCGCCGCTATCCGAACGGCGAGGAGCGCTGCATCGCCTGCAAGCTGTGCGAGGCGATCTGCCCGGCGCAGGCGATCACGATCGAGGCCGGCCCGCGCCGCAACGACGGCACCCGCCGCACCGTGCGCTACGACATCGACATGGTGAAATGCATCTATTGCGGCCTGTGCCAGGAAGCCTGCCCGGTCGATGCCATCGTCGAGGGACCGAATTTCGAATTCGCGACCGAGACCCGCGAGGAACTGTATTATGACAAGGCGAAACTGCTCGCCAATGGCGACCGCTGGGAGCGCGAGATTGCGAAATCGATCGAACTCGACGCGCCGTACCGGTGAGGTGAGGGCATGATCGTTTCCGCGCTGTTCTTCTATCTGTTCGCCGGCGTCTGCGTGGCGTCGGCGGTGATGGTGATTGTGTCGCGCAATCCCGTGCACTCCGTGCTGTATCTGATCCTGGCCTTCGTCAACGCCTCCGGCCTGTTCGTGCTGATGGGCGCCGAATTCCTCGGCATGATGCTGATCGTGGTCTATGTCGGCGCGGTCGCCGTGCTGTTCCTGTTCGTGATCATGATGCTCGACGTCGACTTCGTCGAACTGCGCGAGGGCTTTCTGGAGTATCTGCCGATCGGTCTGGTGATCGGCGGCATTTTCCTCGTCGAACTGCTGCTGGTCGCCGGCGGCTGGGTCATCAATCCCGGCACCGTCAAGCAGATCACGGCGGCGATCCCGACCAATGTCAGCAACACCGAGGCGCTCGGGCTGGTGCTCTATACGAAGTACATCCACTACTTCCAGATCGCCGGCATGGTGCTTCTGGTGGCGATGATCGGCGCCATCGTGCTGACGCTGCGCCACAAGGCGAAGGTCAAGCGGCAGGACATCAACGTGCAGAACGCGCGGACGCCGGAACTCGCGATGGCCGTGCGCAAGGTGGCGTCCGGGCAGGGGCTGCAGGACGCGGACGCGGCGGAGTGGGTGAAATGACGATCGGTCTGGGGCACTATCTCGCGGTCGGCGCCATCCTGTTCACGCTCGGGATCCTCGGCATCTTCCTGAACCGCAAGAACATCATCGTCATCCTGATGTCGATCGAGCTGATCCTGCTCGCCGTCAACGTCAACCTGGTGGCGTTCTCGACCTTCCTCGGCGACATCGTCGGGCAGGTGTTCGCGCTGCTGGTGCTGACGGTTGCCGCGGCGGAAGCGGCGATCGGTCTTGCGGTGCTGGTGGTGTATTTCCGCAACCGCGGTTCGATCGCGGTTGAAGACGTCAATCTGATGAAGGGCTAAGGGCAGCTATGGTTCAGGCAATCGTCTTTCTGCCGCTGCTGGGCGCCATTCTGGCCGGCCTGATCGCGATCTTCGGGGCGCATGCGCGCAACCCGAGCGGCGATGACGGTCGAGCATCACGACCACGGGCATGGCGATCACGCCCATGCGGCTGATGCCCATGACGACCATGGCCATGACGATCACGGCCACGACGACCACCACGTCTCGGAGCCGCCGGCGCAGGGTTCGCGCGCGGCCGAGTTGATCACCACGGGACTTCTGTTCGTTTCCGCGGCGCTCTCCTGGCTGGTGCTGGTCGACATCGGCTTCCTGCACCGTGATGTCGTCAGGATCGCGCTGTTTCCCTGGATCAATTCCGGCGATCTGCAGGTCTCGTGGGCGCTCCGCGTCGACACGCTGACCGCCGTGATGCTGGTGGTGGTGAACACCGTCTCCTCGCTCGTGCACCTCTATTCCATCGGCTACATGGACGAGGATCCGAACCGGCCGCGCTTCTTCGGCTATCTCAGCCTGTTCACCTTCGCGATGCTGATGCTGGTGACCGCGGACAATCTGGTCCAGCTGTTCTTCGGCTGGGAGGGCGTCGGTCTCGCCAGCTACCTCCTGATCGGCTTCTGGTATCAGAAGCCGTCGGCGAACGCGGCGGCGATCAAGGCCTTCGTGGTCAACCGCGTCGGCGATTTCGGCTTCGCGCTCGGCATTTTCGCCATCTACATGCTGCTCAAGACCACCGATTTCGAGACGATCTTCGCCGGCGCGCCCGGGCTTTCCGGCAAGACCATCGACTTCTTCGGCTGGCATGCCGATGCGCTGACGCTGACCTGCCTGCTGCTGTTCATGGGCGCGATGGGCAAATCGGCCCAGTTCCTGCTGCACACCTGGTTGCCGGACGCGATGGAAGGCCCGACGCCGGTCTCCGCGCTGATCCACGCCGCGACCATGGTGACCGCCGGCGTGTTCATGGTGGCGCGGCTGTCGCCGCTGTTCGAGCTCGCGCCCAACGCGCAGGCCGTCGTCATGTTCTTCGGCGCCACCACCGCGTTCTTTGCCGCGACCGTCGGCCTCGTGCAGAACGACATCAAGCGCATCGTCGCCTATTCGACCTGTTCGCAGCTCGGCTACATGTTCGTGGCGATGGGGGCAGGGGCCTATTCGGTCGGCATGTTCCATCTGTTCACGCACGCCTTCTTCAAGGCGCTGCTGTTCCTGGGCTCAGGCTCGGTGATCTACGCGATGCATCACGAGCAGGACATCCGCAACATGGGCGGGCTGAAGGACAAGATCCCCTACACCTATAGCGTGATGGTGATCGGCACGCTGGCGCTGACCGGCTTCCCGCTCACGGCCGGCTATTTCTCCAAGGACGCGATCATCGAGTCCGCCTATGTCGCGCACAATCCGTTCGCGTATCTACGGCTTCGCGATGACGGTGATCGCGGCGGGCCTGACCTCGTTCTATTCGTGGCGCCTGATCTTCAAGACGTTCCACGGCGAGCCGCACGACCAGCAGCATTACGAGGCGGCCCATGAAGCGCCGATGTGGATGCTGGTGCCGATCGGCATCCTTGCCGCAGGCTCGATCCTGGCCGGTTTCCCGTTCAAGGAAGTGTTCGCGGGCCATGGCGTGGAAGAGTTCTTCCGCGAGTCGCTCAAGATGCACCCGCACATCATCGACGAGATGCATCACATTCCGCAGGCGATCGCGTTCCTGCCGACGGTGATGATGGTGCTTGGCTTCCTGGTGTCGTGGCTGTTCTACATCCGACGGCCCTATCTCCCGGTCGAACTCGCCAACCAGCACCAGATGCTCTACCAGTTCCTGCTCAACAAATGGTATTTCGACGAGCTCTATGAGTTCATCTTCGTCCGCCCGGCGAAGTGGCTCGGCCGCTTCCTGTGGAAGAAGGGCGACGGCTTCGTCATCGACGGCTTCGGCCCGGATGGCATTTCGGCGCGCGTGCTCGATGTCACCCGCAATGTGGTGAAGATCCAGACCGGCTACCTCTATCACTATGCCTTTGCGATGCTGATCGGGGTCGCAGGGCTGATCACCTGGTTCATGTTCGGCTTGGGAGGCCAGTAATGACAACCTGGCCCATCCTTTCGGTCGTCACGTTCCTGCCGGTCATCGGCGCGCTGGCGATCTATCTCACCCGCGGCGACGACGAGGCCGCGCGGCGCAATGCGCGCTGGATCGCGCTGTGGACTACGCTCGTCACCTTTGCGGTGTCGCTGATCCTGGTCTGGCGCTTCGACGCCGCCAATCCGGATTTCCAGTTCATCGAAAAGGCGAACTGGCTCGCCAGCGGCATCACCTATCACATGGGTGTCGACGGCATTTCGCTGCCGTTCGTGATCCTGACCACCGCCTTGATGCCGTTCTGCATCGTCGCGAGCTGGAAATCGATCACGATGCGCGTGCGCGAATACATGATGGCGTTCCTGCTCCTGGAAACGCTGATGGTCGGCACGTTTTCGGCGCTCGACCTCGTGCTGTTCTATTTGTTCTTCGAGGGCGGCCTGATCCCGATGTTCCTGATCATCGGCGTCTGGGGCGGCCCGCGCCGGGTCTACGCGTCGTTCAAGTTCTTCCTCTACACGCTGCTCGGCTCGGTCTTGATGCTGCTCGCCATCATGGCGCTGTACTGGAATGCCGGCACCACCGACATCCCGACGCTGATGCACACCGCCGTGCCGCGCAGCTTGCAGACCTGGGCGTGGCTGGCGTTCTTTGCTTCCTTCGCCGTGAAGATGCCGATGTGGCCGGTGCACACCTGGCTGCCGGACGCGCACGTCGAGGCGCCGACCGCGGGCTCGGTGATCCTGGCCGCGATCCTGTTGAAGATGGGCGGCTACGGCTTCCTGCGCTTCTCGCTGCCGATGTTCCCGCTGGCGTCGCATGATTTCGCCTGGATCATCTTCACGCTGTCGGTGATCGCCATCGTCTACACCTCGCTGGTGGCCTTGATGCAGGAAGACATCAAGAAGCTGATCGCCTATTCCTCGGTGGCGCATATGGGCTTCGTCACCATGGGCATTTTCGCCGGCACCACGCAGGGCGTGGCCGGCGGCGTGTTCCAGATGGTGTCGCACGGCATCGTCTCCGGCGCGCTGTTCCTGTGCGTCGGCATCGTCTACGACCGCATGCATACCCGCGAGATCGCGGCCTATGGCGGCCTGGTCAACCGGATGCCGCTCTATGCGCTGGTGTTCATGGTCTTCACCATGGCCAATGTCGGACTGCCCGGCACCAGCGGCTTCGTCGGCGAGTTCATGACGCTGCTCGGCACCTTCAAGGTCTCGATCCCGACCGCGACCTTTGCCACCCTCGGCGTGATCCTGTCGGCCGGCTATGCGCTGTGGCTCTATCGCAAGGTGGTGTTCGGCGCGCTGACAAAACCGTCGCTGGCCAGCATCAAGGACCTGACGTTCCGCGAGAGCCTGACGCTGTTCCCGCTGGTGTTCCTCACCATCCTGTTCGGCGTCTATCCGAAGCCGGTGCTCGACATGTCGGCGGCCTCGGTCCAGCAACTCGTCAACAATTACAATGCCGCCGTGACTGCCGTGAAGGCAGCCGCGCTGATCCAGTAAGGCCGCCGCTATGAGCTTCTCAAGTGCAGGTTACGAGTTGCTGCCGGTGCTGCCGGAGCTGGTGCTGGCTGTCGGCGCCATGGCGCTGCTGATGCTGGGCGCCTATCGCGGCGGCGAGGGGACCACCAGACTGGTTACCAGCCTCGCGGTGGTGCTGCTGGTCGTCACCGCCGCGCTGGAACTGATGCTGCCGGCCGGCAAGCTCATGACCTTCGGCGGCAGCTTCATCGTCGACGACTTCGCCCGCTTCCTGAAGACCCTTGCGATCATCGGCTCGGCGGTGACCCTGATCCTGTCGACGGAGTTTTTGTCCGACCCGTCGCGGCGCATTTTCGAATATTCGATCCTGGTGCTGCTCTCCACGCTCGGCATGATGGTGCTGATCTCGGCCGCCGACCTGATCATGCTCTATCTCGGGCTCGAGCTGATGAGCCTCGCGCTCTACGTGGTCGCCGCCTCCAACCGCGACAACGCCAAGTCCACCGAGGCCGGCCTGAAGTACTTCGTGCTCGGCGCGCTGTCCTCCGGCATGCTGCTGTACGGCGCCTCGCTGATCTACGGTTTCACCGGCACGGTCGAATTTGCCGGCATCGCGGCGGCGGTGAAGACCGGCAGCATCGGCATCGTGTTCGGCCTGGTATTCCTGCTGGCCGGGCTCTGCTTCAAGGTGTCGGCGGTGCCGTTCCATATGTGGACGCCCGACGTCTATGAAGGTGCGCCGACGCCGGTCACGGCGTTCTTTGCTTCCGCCCCGAAGGTTGCCGCGCTCGCCGTGTTCACCCGTGTGACGCTGACGGCTTTCCCGGGCATCGTCCCGCAATGGCAGCAGATCCTCGTGTTCGTCGCGATCGCCTCGATGGCGCTGGGCTCGTTCGCCGCCATCGGGCAGAAGAACATCAAGCGCCTGATGGCCTATTCGTCGATCGGCCATATGGGCTTTGCGCTGGTCGGGCTCGCCTCCGGCACGGTGGAGGGCGCGCAGGGCGTGCTGGTCTATATCGCGATCTATGTCGCGATGACGCTCGGCACCTTCGCCGTGATCCTTTCCATGAAGCGCGATGGTCAGCCGATGGAGCAGATCAGCGATTTCTCGGGCCTGTCGCGCACCAATCCGCTGCTGGCGTTTTTCTTCGCCATGCTGCTGTTCTCGCTCGCCGGCATTCCGCCGCTCGCGGGCTTCTTCGCCAAATGGTACGTGTTCGTGGCCGCGATCAAGGCGGGCCTGTTCACGCTCGCCGTCGTCGGCGTGCTGACCAGCGTGGTGGGCGCGTTCTACTATCTGACCATCATCAAGGTGATGTATTTCGACGAGCCGGCCGGCCAGATCGAACCGATGCGCATCGAACTGCGCACGGTGCTGGCGGTTGCGGGTATCTTCAACATCTTCTTCTTCGTCTATCCGGGGCCGCTGGTCAGCGTCGCCACGACGGCGGCGAAGTCGCTCTTTCCAGGATGACCTTCACGCTCGGTCCCACAGCCAGATCGGCGGGCTACGGTCTCGCCGCCTTCGACCAGATCGGTTCGACCAACGCCGAAGCCATGTCCCGCGCCCGCGACGGCGAGCGCGGCCCGATGTGGTTCGTGACGACGGAGCAGACGGCGGGGCGGGGCCGCCGGCAGCGGGCCTGGATCGCGCCGCGCGGCAACCTCGCCAGCAGCATTCTCGAAGTACTGGACGTCTCTCCCGGCGTCGCGGCCACGCTGGGCTTTGCCGCGGGGCTTTCGCTTGAAAGCGCGCTGCAGAAGCTCAGCATCGAAGCCAATCTGCGGCGGGCCGGGGCGGATCCGCTGAAATACGCCCTGAAATGGCCCAACGACGTCATGGCGGAGCGGCAGAAGCTTGCGGGCATCCTGCTGGAGGCCGAGGCGGTGGCCGGCAATCGCCTGGCGGTGGTGGTCGGCATCGGCACCAACGTCATTGCCGCGCCCGAGGGCACGCCGACGCCGGCGACGTCGCTGGCTGCGCTCGGCGTTCAGATCGGTGCGGAGGAACTGTTCACTGCGCTCTCGGATGCCTGGGTCGAATTCACCGGCATCTGGGACAATGGCCGCGGCTTTGCCGACATCCGAAAACTGTGGCTGGAGCGCGCGTTCGGCCTTGGCGAGCCGGTTGCGATTCAGACGGGAACCGTGACCGTCGAAGGCACGTTCGATACCATCGATGAAACCGGCTGCCTGATCGTCCGGTCCAAGGAAGGCAAACGCACGCCAATTGCGGCAGGCGAAGTCTATTTCGGCGCTGCGGCGTCAGTGGGGGCGGCCTGATGGCGCGGCCGGATGAACTAACCTTTGCGCCGCTCGGCGGCGTCGGCGAGATCGGCATGAACCTGTCGATCTACGGGCTCGGCAACCGCCACCAGCGCTCCTGGCTCGCGGTCGATCTCGGCGTCTCCTTCGGCGACGAGGAGCATCTGCCGGGGATCGACCTGATCATGCCGGACATCCGCTTCCTGGAGAAGGAGCGCAAGAACCTGGTGGGCCTCGTGCTGACGCATGCCCATGAGGATCATTTCGGCGCGATCATCGATCTCTGGCCGAAGCTGCAATGCAAGATCTACGCGACCCAATTCAGCGCGGCGCTGTTCGAGGCCAAGTGCGCCTCCGAGCGCAATCCGCCGAAGATACCGGTGACGGTGGTGCCATCGGGCGGCCGCGTCGAGCTCGGGCCGTTCACCGTCGAGTTCATCCCGGTCGCCCATTCGATCCCGGAATCGCATGCGCTCGCCATCCACACCGCGGTCGGCACCGTGCTGCACACCGGCGACTGGAAGATCGATCCGACACCGATCATCGGGCTTCCGACCGACGAGCGGCGGTTGCGCGAACTCGGCGATGCCGGCGTGCTGGCGCTGATCGGCGATTCCACCAACGCGGTACGGGAAGGGCGCTCGCCCTCGGAGACCGAGGTCGCCGCCACCATTACCAAGCTGGTGAAGGCCGCCAAGGGCCGGGTCGCCGTTACCACTTTTGCCTCCAACGTCGCCCGCCTGAAGGCGGTGGCCGACGCTGCCAAGGCCGCCGATCGCGAGGTGGTGGTGGTCGGCCGCGCCATGGAGCGCGTGGTGCAGGTCGCCCGCGAGACCGGCTATCTCGACGGCGTGCAGAATTTCCGTGGCGCCGATTATTATGGGCATTTCCCGCCGGACAAGGTGCTGGCGCTGTGCACCGGCAGCCAGGGCGAGCCGCGGGCGGCGCTCGCCCGGATCGCCAATAACGACCATCCGCAGGTGACGCTGAACAAGGGCGACTGCGTGATCTTTTCCTCGCGCACCATCCCCGGCAACGAGAAGGCGGTCGGCGGCATCATCAACGGGCTGGTCACACAAGGCATCGAGGTCATCACCGACCGCACCGATCTCGTCCACGTCTCCGGCCATCCGCGCCGCGACGAACTGCGCGACATGATCTCATGGGTGCGCCCGCAGCTTTTGATCCCCGTCCATGGCGAGGCGCTGCATCTGGCCGAGCACGCCAAGCTGGCGCGCACGGCCGGCGTGCCGAAGGTGCTGATCTGCCGCAATGGCGATCTGGTCAAGCTCGGACCGGGCGACCCTGGTATCATCGACGAATTGCCGTCGGGGCGGCTCTACAAGGACGGCAATATCCTGGAGGATTCCAAGTCCCGCGCCGTGGTCGAGCGGCGCCGGATGGGATTTGCCGGCTGCGCCTTTGTCGCGATCGCCCTGACCGACAAGGGCGAACTGGCCGACGATCCCGAGGTTGATCTCGTCGGCGTCCCCGAGAAGAATGCGGCCGGCGAGGTGATCGACGAAATCGTGTTCGACACGGTGGTTTCGACGGTGGAAAACCTGCCGCGGGCGCGGCGGCGCGATGCGGACGCGACGGCGGAATCGGTGCGCCGCGCGGTGCGGGCCGTCATCAACGAGCACTGGGGCAAGAAGCCGATTTGCCTCGTTCATGTTCTGACGGTTTGAGGTAAAAGCGTCTTCGATAGGGAGTGGAGTGTCATGCTGGGCCGGCTCAATCACGTCGCGATCGCGGTCAAGGACGCGGAAAAGGCCGCCAAGATCTATGGCGGCGCGTTCGGCGCCGAAATCTCCGGCGCGGTGCCGCTGCCGGAACATGGCGTCATCACCGTGTTCGTGACGCTGCCCAACACCAAGATCGAGTTCATCCAGCCGCTCGGCGAGGCCTCGCCGATCGCCAAATTCGTCGAGCGCAACGCCGACGGCGGCATTCATCACATCTGCTACGACGTGCCCGACATCATCGCCGCGCGCGACAAGCTGATCAGCGAGGGCGCGCGCGTGCTCGGCGACGGCGTGCCGAAGATCGGCGCCCACGGCAAGCCGGTGCTGTTTTTCCACCCGAAGGATTTTTCCGGCGCGCTCGTCGAAATCGAACAGGCTTGAACGCGGATGGCCTACAGCATCTCCACGGCGCTTGCGATCTACTTCGTGCTCTGGTGGGTCGTGCTGTTCGTGACGTTGCCGTTCGGCGTCCGCAGCCAGCATGAGGACGGCGAGGGCGCCGGCCAAGTTATTCCTGGCACCGATCCCGGTGCGCCGGTCATGGCGCGGATGGGCTACAAGCTGCTCTGGACCACGCTGATCTCGGCCGTGGTTTTCGGCATCGGAATGTGGGCCTATTATCAGGGCTATCTGAACATCGAGCGGCTGTCGCGGCTGATGGGACTGCCGTTCTAGGGAATGGGCACAATGCCGCGCAGCGTCGTTCCAATCATTTTGCTGCTGGCATCGATCGGCGGGCCCGCCGCCGCGATGGATCCATCCGCCATCGAGGAGACCAACTGCTTGATGGCCTGCGACGCCAATCAGGAGCATTGCGGTGCCGGGCAGGCTCCAATCAACAGGAACCGTTCCGTTGCCGCACATCTTTCGCGTCCGATCGACTCGCCGTTGGCGAGAAGCACTAACGATCTCGTGTCCCGGACGCAGTCCGGATACTCTTCGGCTACACCGCGGGGCCCGGACACAAAATCTCGAAAACAACCCCATGCAAAGTAGAATGGGCCCCGGTTCCGGTACTCACGCCGCTTGCGTCCGGGGCATGAGATGGACCGTCGTCGCGGCCCAGCCTCATCGCATTCCCGGCTAGAGCCCCGTTCCGATGGAATCGGAACGGGGCTCTAGATTTTTGATTTGACGCGTTTTCTTGACGCGAACCGGTCGCCACTTCGCTGGAAAACGCTCTAGTCGAACGCGACGCCTATCCGCTTGTCCGTTCGCCAGGCCACCCGGCAGTGGCGGCGTGTATGATCGCCCGAGACCACCAACCAGAAGCTGTCGGGGACGCCGACCGGACTGGCGACTTCGAGTGCAGCGCCGGTGTCCGATACATTCCGGATGGTGCAGTCGATGACGCCGCCGTTGAACTCGATGGATCCTGCCTTCAATACCCGGTGCCGGGGCGCTGCGCGATGGTTCTCCAGAACCTGAAGCGGTTCAGGCGCCTTGGGCTCTGCTCCCTTCGCCGTCTGTTGCTCCAGCAGCCCTTGGGCGTGCTGCGTTGCGGCCTGGATGGTCTCGTTGGTCAGCGTGGGCCTGATTCTCGCCCAGGCGAGCCGGAAGCGGACTTGGCAGTCCTTGTAATTGATGGCGGGCCCGCGGTCATTAGGGGTCGGGGGTAGCCCATAGACCGCGCAAGCCCACCACCAGTGCGGACCATCCGCCTGCTTCATCATCCGTCCGACCGGGAAGCCGCGCCAGACCACCTCATAGTCGTCGTCCTGTCGGGCGCCGCCGATGACGGTGGGCCGCAATGCAATCGCGTCTGGATCGTCAGCTAGTCACCGGATGTCCCTGATCCGATTTTGAAGGCCGAACGATACCGTTAGTCACATCTAAGCTATCGCGGCAATAGCCCGCTGGAGGGTTCCTTGGGTAGTATTCGGGTTCTGACAAATCCGGCGGGATCGGCTACTTTTGCACCGGTCCGTTCCGGCTGGGGGATATGAATGAATTTTCAGCGTATTTTATTATTGTTTGTGGTTCTGCTCGCCGCCGGCCTCGCCGGATCGTTCTATATGAACTGGAAGACGCTGGGGCAGCTTCGGACGGTGAAGGCCTTCGTCGAGGGCTCGGTGTTCGCCGACGCAGTGGCCGCCTGCGAAAGGGCGCAGAGCACGACCCCGTTCAAATGGACCGGCGGCAAGCAGACCGCCGTCATCGGCCTGACTTCCGTCAAGCTGAACAAGGACACGATCTTCCCGAGCTACACGCTGGTCGCCGATAGCGTCTTTTGCGACTATGACCCCGTGAAGAAAAAGGCAGACATCGGATCGAACTTCCTGGAACGGGAAACATTTTAGGCTCGGTCGACTAGTGGTGCGTGAGCCAATGGCGTCGGAAGAAGCCGCAGGGATCATCGATCTCTACCAGCGCAAGGCATCGGACTGGATCGAGAGTCGCGGACGCACCAGACTGATTGAAAAATCCTGGCTCGACCGGTTCCGGGCGCTGCTGCCGCCGGCTGGCCCGATCCTCGATCTCGGCTGCGGATCCGCAGCGCCAATGGCGGCGTATCTGATCGAGCTTGGTCATCCCGTCGTTGGCGTCGATTCATCCCCGGCCATGATCGATGTCTGCCGGCGAGCATTTTCCCAAGCAGGAATGGATCGTCGCCGATATGCGCAAGCTTGCCTTGCGGCGGACGTTTTCCGGCATCCTGGCGTGGGACAGTTTCTTTCACCTCTGCCACGATGACCAACGCCGGATGTTTCCGGTGTTTCGCGAGCACGCCGCGCCGGAAGCCGCATTGATGTTCACCAGCGGTCCCGCGCATGGCGAGGCGATCGGAAGTCTTGCGGGCGAGCCGCTGTATCATGCCAGCCTCGATCCGGCCGAATACCGCTCGTTGCTCGACCGGAACGGGTTTCGCGTGGTGTCGCATGTCGTCGAGGACCCCGACTGCGGCGGCCACACCATCTGGCTCGCGCAGCTCATGTGAGACGCCAGGGGCAAATGCGGACGGTGAATGCTGGTCGCCGGCAGCGTTTTGCGACTATGATCCGGTCAAGAAAAAGGCCGATATCGGATCGAATTTCCTGAAGCGGGAGTGCGTGAGACCTCCCGCACCGGCATGGGGGGCAGACTGCGATGAGTTCACAGCAGCGACCATTGGCTGATCCCAGGCCCGACGAATACCGAATTCTTCATGAAGCCGATCTGCGGGATTACCTCGCAGGGCTTCCCGGCGGTCGCGGCCCGGCTTGGCGGCGCGCCCGCTGCCTGGTCGATCAGCGAGGTCGGCGACGGCAACCTCAATCTCGTGTTCATCGTCAAGGGGGCCGCGGGCGGCATCGCCGTCAAGCAGGCGCTGCCTTACGTGCGGCTCGTCGGCGAAAGCTGGCCGCTGCCGCTGTCGCGCTCGCATTACGAATATCTGGCGCTGACGCATCAGGCGCGGCTGGCGCCCGGGCTGGTGCCGGCCGTGCTGCACCACAACGAGGGGCTCGCGCTCGTCGTCATGGAGTTGATCGAGCCGCATATCATCATGCGCAAGGGGCTGATTGCCGGCGCGCTCTATCCGCGTTTTGTCGGCGGACATCGCGACCTTTATGGCGCGCACGCTGTTTTTCTCGTCCGACCTCGCGCTTCCCGCTGCCCGGAAGAAGGAGGGGATCGCGGCGTTCGCCGGCAACCATGCGCTCTGCAAGATCACCGAGGATCTGATCTTCACCGATCCCTACCGCGTGGCCGAGCAGAACCGCTGGACGCAGCCGTGGCTCGACGCCACCGCCGCCGCTTTCCGGGAAGACCTCGACCTGCACGCCGCGATTTCGCGTCTCAAGCTGAAGTTTCTGAACGCTCCGGAAGCGCTGATCCATGGCGACCTCCACACCGGCTCGATCATGGTGACGGAAGACTCGACGGTCGTGATCGATCCCGAATTCGCGTTCTACGGACCGATGGGGTTCGATATCGGCGCCGTCATCGCCAATCTCCTGATGGCCTATCTGGCCTCCGCCGGCCACGAAAGGTCGCCGGGCGAACGGCGGCTGTTCGAGGTCTGGGTGCTGGAAACGATCGAGAACGTCTGGACGGAGTTTGCTCAAGAGTTCCTCGAACTCTGGCGGACGGAAGGTCACGGCGACGCCTATCCCCTGACGCTGTTTCCAGGTGCTGCCGGTGCGGCGCGCCTGGAGGCCGAACGGCAGGCCTATATGGCGCGGCTGTTCGGCGACACCGTGGGATTTGCGGCAGCAAAGATCATCCGCCGCATTCTCGGGCTGGCGCACAATGCCGATTTCGAACTGATCGAGGATCGCAAGGCAGCGGGCGGTTTGCGAGGCGCGCAGCCTGCGGCTGGCGCGTGCGATGATGGTGGATGCGGCTTCGTTTCCGCACGATCGGCGCCGTGACGAAGGCGGCGCGCGAGGTGCGCGACTGGCAGCCGGATTTTGCGGAGTGACGAAGGGCGAGTACGCGGCGGGCCTGTCGTATCGCGTCGCCACCCGACGAAATTGTTTGATCCTATTGACGAACCGACCCACCGACGTAGATTGGGCTGCTCATGTCATGGCGCATCGACATAACTGTCAAGGACATTAGTCTGTCGCTTCCGGAGCAGAAGGAATCGTAGCCGCGAATGACGGATCATGCTCGAGACTTGGCTGCCTCTTCTTCGGACGTCGGAAGCGCTAGTCCTTCCAGAAGCGGGAGATCGGTACGTCAATTCGATATTCGTGAAGTCAACGGACCATATCTCTGTTCGCAGTGTCACGACCAATCGCCTCCGCACGGGTGCAATGGTCTGATTTCACATACGAAAATGGATTTGATGCCGCTTCTGAACTCGACATCGGACCTTTTGAATTCGAGTGGGCCTCTTATCTGAGCGAAATCGAACGCTCGAAAAGCGATTGAGTCCGCTTCTAACCCACAGCGCACCAAAGGGCGGAGACTAATTTTCGATTTCGAGCCGAACCGCAACATCCTCACCAATGCGCGCAAGCCTACGAGCTCGTGTCTCTGCGATCGCAGATGAGAAGTCGCGGAGCATCTCCTTCACCTCAGGTACGAGGTCCGCCGTGTTCACGACTTTGATCACATAGGGAGGTTGGAGGGTGTTCATCCCACCTCCGAAAATGGAGTCCAGGAATGCCCCCACGATTTCGCCATGCCATTCCGGCGCTCCTATCGCAGCCTTAAGCGCCAGTCGAAAATCTTGAGCAGTTTTCCAACTACTGGCATCGAGTTCTATCGTGTGCAGGGGCATATATCGAGGCACCGCCTAGCAGGCCCGTCACATGAGGCAATAACCCGTGGGGACACAAATGACATTTGCGGATTGGATCGATTTTGAGGCCACCAGGATCGTGAGCATGGGTCTGCGACTTCCGGAGGAGCATAGAGCGGACTACATAAAGGTTCAAATACAGGCTGCTCTCAAGAAGGCCTTTGGTCACGGTAGGGATGGTTTGACCGAAGCGGATGAACCCCGTGCAATCCGGTGAGCGTCCTACATGGGATGGCGCAGCCTTATTCCACCGCCCGTTCCCGCAACCTCTGCGCATAGACGTTGATGATGAGCGCCGCCAGCAGGATCAGGCCGCGGATCAATATCTTCAAAAAACTGTCGATGTTGACGTGGTCGAGCCCGTTGTTGAGGACGCCGAGCACGAACAGGCCGACGATGGTGTTGCCGATGCCGCCGCGGCCGCCGAACAGGCTGGTGCCGCCGACCACGACGGCGGCGATCGAATCCAGCAGATAGGTGTCGAACTCGTTCTGCTGCGCGCTGCCGAAATGCGCCACGCCGAGCATGCCGCCGATGCCGGCGCAGACGGCCGAAATCACCATGACGCTGCCGAGGATCAGCTTGACGTTGAGGCCGGAATATTCCGCCGCCTCGCGGTTGCCGCCGACCATGTAGACGTAGCGGCCGAAGCGGGTGTAGGTCAGCACCAGATGGCCGGCGAGCAGCATCAGGGCGGCCACGATCACGATCCAGGGAATGCCGCCGATCGACGTCGATCCCAGCGTCGTCACCAGCGGGGGCACCTTGTAGGCGATCTGCCCGCGCACCAGCAGCGCCGAGACGCCGGCCGCGATCTGCATCATCGCCAGCGTCATGATGAAGGAGGGGATGCCGATCACCGTCAGCCCGAACGCGTTGACGAGGCCGAGCAGAGGCGCACAGCGCCAGCGCCAGCAGGATCGCGGCCCATCCCGGCATCGGGACGTTGGCGATGTTGACGTAGGATTCCTGCAGCGTGAAATAGGCGACCGCAATGCCGGTGACGTTGGCGATGGCGGCGATCGACAGATCGATTTCGGCGCACAGGATCACGAAGGTGAGGCCGACGGCGATGATGCCGGTGACCGAAATCTGGGTGAGGATGTTGCCGAAATTGTCCAGCGTCGCAAACGAGGGGCTGGCGGCCGCGAAGAAGCTGAACAGGCAGATCAGCGTCAGGAACGGCGCGATGTTGCGCATCTGGGAGCGCAGCATCGCGGCGAGCCCGCGAGGCCGTTTCCGATCCGCGGCGACTGTCACGCTTTCACCTGAAGTCATGCCGGTCTCCTCACGCCGCTTCCAGCAGGCGGTCCTTGCTGATCTGTTCGTTGGCAAACTCCCGCACCACCGCGCCGCGCTTGAGCACGATGACGCGGTCGGCGAGCGACAGCACCGTCTCCGGCTCGGTGGAGAGCACGATGATGGCGAGCCCCTTGGCGCGCAGATCCCTGACGATGTGGATGACGTCGTTCTTGGCGCCGACATCCATGCCGCGGGTCGGCTCGCACAGCACCAGCAGCCGCGGCGGATAGCTCAGCCATTTTGCCAGCGCCACCTTCTGCTGGTTGCCGCCCGACAGCATGCCGAGGTCGAGATCGACGGCCGCGGGCCGGATCCGCAACTGCTCGACCTGCCGGGCGGCGATCGCGCGTTCGCGCGACGGCTTGAGCAGCAGTGACGAGATGCGATCGAGGATGCTGATCGAGATGTTCTTGTAGACCGGCTCCTGCAGGAACAGCATGTCGCGGCGGCTCTCGGGAACGAAGGCGATCCCGGACGCGCCTGGCGTCCGCCGTGCTGCGGAAGGCCTTGTGGTGGCCTGCGACCGCGAGCGTGCCGAGGTCGGGCTTTATCTTGCCGAACAGGATCCGCGCCAGTTCGAGCTGCCCGCATCCCATGAAACCGTAGATGCCGAGCACCTCGCCGGCGCGGGCCTCGAACGAAACCTCGCGCAGGCGGCCGGCCAGCGTCAGCCCGCTGGCGTTCAGCACCACCGGCTGATCGGTCGGCGGCGGCAGCATGATGTCGTGGGTGTAGGTCTCCTCCAGCGCCTCGCGGCCCTTGCCGATCATCGCCTCGATCAGGGCCGGCTTGCTGGTCTCGGATGCGGCGGTCTCCGCGACCTTCCTGCCGTTGCGGAACACGGTCACGGTGTCGGAGACGCGCAGGATGTCCTCGATGAAATGCGAGATGAAGACGATGCTGGTGCCTTCGTCCCGCAACTTCTTCAGCGTCGCGAACAGGCGTTCCACTTCCGGCGGCGACAGCGCCGAGGTCGGCTCGTCGAGAATGATGATGCGGGCGCCCGAGGACAGCACGCGGGCGATCTCGATCAGTTGCTGCAGGCCGATCGGCAGGTCGCCGAGCCGCGACATCGGATCGACGTCGATGCCGAACCGCTTCAATTGCTCGCCGGCCTCCCGCGCCATGCGCCGCCATTGCACGAAGCCGAGGCGGTTGGTCGGCTGGCTGCCGAGAAACACGTTCTCGGCCACCGTCAGGTCAGGCGCCACGCTGAGTTCCTGATGCACCATCGCGATTCCGGCCGCATGCGCGTCGCGCACCGATCGAAAGCGGGTCTCCTTTCCGTCGAGCACGAACCGGCCGGAAAAATCCGCATGCACGCCGGCGATGATCTTCATCAGCGTGCTTTTCCCCGCGCCGTTCTCGCCGACGAGACCATGGATCTCGCCGGCGGTGAGCGCGAAGTCGACCCCACGAAGCGCCTCGACACCGCCGAAGGCCTTCGTGATGTCGTGCAGTTCGAGGATGGGCTGATGTCCCCTGGGCATGCTGGCTCAGATCAGGAAGTGCTCCTCCATCCATTGCATGCCGGCCGCGTTGGCTTTCGTCACCACCGGGCCGTCCGTGATCACGTGCTTCGGAATACCCTGTCCGCTCTTCTCGCCCCCGGTCACCGCGGCGACGCCGGCGACGATGGCGCCGCCATGGATGCGGCAGGAGGGGTTGCGGACGGTCGCGAACATGCGGCCTTCGCTCACCGCCTGGATCGCCGGCGGCATGGCGTCGACGCCGCCGATCAGGATGTTGGTGCGGTTGCGCGCCTTCATGATGTTGGCGGCGGCCAGCGCCATGTCGTCATTGTGGAAGAACGCCGCATCGATCTGCGGGTACTTGGTCAGATAGGTTTCCCACAGCCGCGCCGCCTTCGTGACGTCCCAATCCGCCGGCTGGGTGTCGAGCACCTCGATGTTCGGGAATTGCTTCACGACCGTTTCGAAGCCCTTGGCGCGGCCCTGTGCGCCGGTATGGCCGAGCGCGCCCTGGGTCATGATGATCTTGCCCTTGCCGCCCATGGCGTTGCAGAGCGCCTGCGTCACCGACGCGCCCATGAATTCATTGTCGGGCGCCAGGAACGAATGAACCTTGATCTGGTCGAGCGGGGCGATCAGCGTGTCCATGTCGATCACGGGAATGCCGGCATCGATCATCTTGTTCACGGGCTGGGTCAGCGTGCCGATGCCGAACGCCTGGATGGCGACGAAATCCCATTTCTGCGAGGCCATGTTGTCGATCGCGGCGCGCTGCTTGACCGCGTCGAGCTGGCCGTCGAACCAGGTGACCTCGACGTTGAACAGCTTGCCCCACCATTCCGCCGCCTGCTTGCCCTGGGCGCACCAGGTCGCCTGCAGGCCTGCATTGGAGAATGCCGCCTTCAGCGGTTTCTCCGAACGTGCGGCCGCCGCCAGCGCCGGGTTGATGCCCAACCCGCCGAGCAGGGCGGTTGCCGCGCCGCCAGTCGCCGCCGCCTGAAGAAGATTACGCCTTGTCGTAGAGGATTTCTCAGTCCCTGACATCGCTCGCTCCCTCGTTTGTCGTTTTATTGCCGACGGCGTCGATTGCACGCGCCGCGGATCGAGGCAGTCTTTCACACTCGGCGCATTTGCGCCACCGGCCGACTTGATCGCCAGTATCAATGAGCTTCAGGAGTTTGTCGTTCACTGCGCTGCAACGAGACTTTCGATGTCGCCGAGCAATTTCCGCCACGCCGCATCGATTTCGTCCGACCAGTCCGCGCCGACGATGTCGCGCAGCGTCTGCGCGATGATGCCGAAGAACGCGACGAACAATTCGCGCGGCGTGCCGTAGGCGTCGTGCGAGGAAATCTCCGATGTGATCAGGCGGAAATGGCCGGTGCGTTCTCCGGCAAAATCCAGGATGGCGTCGATCGTCAAAGCCAGCATCGAACCCTTGACGAGTTCGCTGCCCTCGGTGCGGAACATCGTCCGCGCTTCGGGATGCGCGTCGAACAGGCGGCGATAGACCAGCGGCGTCAGATCCTCGCAACGCTCGGCGGCCAGTTCAAAACTTCGCTCGATCGGATTTGACGATGCCGTCATTGTCGTTTGCGATCGTCGTGCGAAAAACGTCTCAAAAAAAAGAGCAGGGCGCCAAGCCCTGCTCAAAAATTGTGTCGACCCTTAATTTCCTCGAAAATTTGGATTTGATCTTGATTGTCGAGGCGACGCTGCTTGTGCGCGTCAGGGCTCCTCCCGAGACTTGGACCACCAAGCTTGAGCCTCTCGGCCAGCCTGAGCTTGAATTGGTAGACCATCTTTTTCGTCTTGTCACCATTTTCAGCAACCTTTGTTCAAAATTCCAGCAATCTGCGAAATGATTGGGAATTTGCAACCGATGGTTGTGGATTTAGCTGCAATACGCCCGAGGCTTGGTATTGAGGTAGGGCGCCCTCCAAAAGCTGCAAAACGCATCGTTTTTCGCCAGGTTTCCTCCCTAAAGCGGCAACATAGTTCCGGGAACCTGATCTCGACTTCGGACTCTCATGGTGATTAAGGTCTGAAGCGGATGGGTTTGCGATGCGCCGGCTGAAGAATTTTCTGCCAATTGTCCTGATTGCCCTGGCGGTGCAGATTTTTGCACCGATCGGCGCATGCTGGGCGGCGACCATCGCAGCCTCCGATCCGCTCGCCGGCGCCGTCATCTGCCACGGCAATGCTGCGCCCGGTGCAGGGCAGACCGATCAGACCGGCCACCGCGCCCATGACGGATGCTGCTCGGTTTGCAGCGTGCTGCAGACCGGCGCGCCGGTCGATGTGCCGCAGATCTGCGGCCGCCATAGCGATCGAGCGCGACCATGCGCGCGTGGTCTGGATCGCGTTCCGCCAGACCGGTTCGCTTCCCGCGCCGGCTCGCACGCGCAGGCGCGCGCGCCACCCGCCATTTCCTGACGACCTGGAACACCCAATGATCGGTGCGGCGATTGCCGTGCCGGTTGGTGCAGTCATTCGAGCCGGCCAGAGAGCTGGCGTCAGGATTATCTTATGTATCGTTATCATGCCTTGGGTGGCGCGAGCCTGGCTGTGCTCGGCAGCGCGCTCGCCCTCATGCCGTCGACCGCGGAGGCCCAGACGGCGTTGCCGGCGGTGACCGTCGAGGCGCCGCGCGCCACGGCAGCCAGACCTGCGGCCCGAAAGCCGGCCGTACGCTCGTCCGCCCGGACGCAGGCGCGGCCGCCTTCGGCCAATCCCGCGCCCCCGGCGTCGCTAACCGCGGGCATTACCCCGAGCGTGGCGCGCGCGCTGCTCTATCAGGCGCCCAACGGCCAGACCGAGACGACCATCGATCGCAGCCAGTTCGACAACCGGCCGGCGTTCTCCGTGGCCGACGTGCTGCGCGAGAGCCCGGGCATCTCGGTGAAGCAGGGCAACGGGCCGCGCGATATCGGCATCTCGATCCGCGGCTCCAACGCCCGCAACGGTTTTGGCATCCGCAATCTCGTGATCTTCGACGACGGCTTTCCGGTCACGCAGCCGGACGGGCTTTCCCGCAGCGACCTGATCGATCCGCAAGCGCCTATGGCGCGATCGACGTCATCCGGGGGCCGTCGTCGGCGCTCTATGGCAACTATGCCACCGGCGGCGCGCTGAATTTCCGCACCCGCCCGGGCGGCACCATCGACGGGGTCGAATACGGCGTCGAAGGCGGCAGTTTCGGCTATCTCAACAATTATCTGACCTCCGGCAAGAAGGTCGGCAATTTCGAGTGCTCGCTGTTTGCGAGCGATGCGCGCGGGTGACGGGTTCATCCGGAATAGCTGGTTCAATACCCAGACGGTGAATTTTCTCGGCACGTTGCACGCCACGCCTGACGACCGTTTCACCGTCAAGTTCATCAACAACAATCTCGATACCCGGCTTCCGATCCGGCTGTACGCTCAACCAGTACTATCAAAACCCGTTCCAGCAGGGCTGCGACGACGGGCGGGAACGTCGCGCCGGGCTGCGCGATCGGTGTCACTGTTCAACAACGGCTTCAACGGTGCGACGGACCCCGGTTACCGCCATGCAGGCGGGGCTTGGCCGCGAGGATCGCCGCACCATCGTCGGCGGGCGATGGGAGCACGATTTCGACAACACGACGACCTGGCGCAACCAGTTCGTGTTCGACGACCGCAACATCAGCCAGCCGACCGGCGCCACCAGCGCGATCGGCGATTTTCCGTCCTACAATTACATGAGCGACATCACCAAGCGCGGCGAAATTTTCGGTCTGGAGTCCACCGACCTATTTCGGTGCGTTCTACAACACGCTGACCGCGTCGAGCGACTCGCGCATCGTCATGCCGGGCGGCAACGCCACGCTCGGCCTGCTGCAGAGCAATACCTGGAGCGACACCACCGAACTACGGCGTTCGCGCGCGCGAGGAACTGAAGCTGACGCCGCAACCTGACGGCGATTGCCGGGATCGGATGGGAAACAACGCATCTGAAGGGGATCAACACCGCCTACACGTACAACACGCGCAACGGTCCCGACGCCGACGATCAGTCCCGATCGACCGCCGACCGGCAATTCCAGAACACCGCGCCCGAGCTCGCGCTGCTCTACAAGCTGAATCCCGAATGGCTGTTCCGGGCGCGCGTCGCCACCGGATACGGCACGCCGCAGGTCGGAAACCTCTTCGTCCTTTCGAACGGTCAGAACGGCAACAACACGCAGCTCAAGACGCAGCAGAACCTCGGTTACGATCATCGGCTTCGACTGGACGCCGAACAGCGCGCTCAAGTTCAGCGCGACCGGCTTCTACGAATTCTTCCGCAACGAACTGGTTACGCAGGCCACCCAGGTCGGCGCACCTAATGCAAGCTACACGTTCAACGCGCCGCGATCGGAGCATCGCGGGGTCGAGCTGGCCGCCGACTGGAAGTTCTATCCCGGCTGGCGGTTCACGGCGGCCTATACCTATCTCGATCGAGGTCTACACCGAATACACCGAAGAACATCGAAGCCAAGGCGCAGGCGGCACCGTCTTCAGCTTCAACCGCGCCGGCAACAAGATTCCCGGCATCTCGCCGCACGAACTGACGGCGCGGCTCGGCTATGAACAGATGTGGGGGCCGCTTGCAGGCCTCGGGGCGTTCGTCGAGGTTCAGTGGAAGGACTCGTTCTACATGGACAACGCCAATCTGCAGAAGGCGCCCGGCTACGAACTGGTCAATCTCAACGTCCACTACAAGACGGACCTCAAGTCCGACTACTTCAAGTCGTTGAGCATGTATGCCGAAGTCAGGAACGTGTTCGACCGGACCTATGTTGCTTCCGCCAACAACATCGGAAACTCGGTCACGCGCCGGCGTCAAAATCCGCGAGCGTGCTGGCGAACACACCGGCTCGATCTACGCCGGCTCGCCGCGCGCGTTCATGGCCGGAATGAAGCTGGCGTTCAAATGACCGGACAACACCGCAGGAGGAGTAAAGCCATGCTGCGAATGAGCTTGCTCGCGACGCTCGCCTTCTCGCTTTGCCAAACCGCGGCGCAAGCGCAAATGAGCCATCATCAGCATGCCTCGGAAGCGGCGTGCGAGGAGGTCGAGTTGCGTTGCGCGTCGAAGGTGACGCCGGCCTTCGCGTCCGACGGAACGCTGTGGCTCGCCTGGATGGCGGGCGGCCAGATATCGGTGGCGAGTTCGAAGGATCACGGGGCGCAGCTTTTCGACGCCGGTTCAGGTGACGCAAGGAAAAGCTCAACCTCGATTGGGGCCCGGATGCGCGTCCCCAGATCGTCGTCGAGAAAAACGGCGGCATCGCGCTGGCGTTTTCGATCTTCAGGGACAAGGCGTTCAACGGCCAGGTGCTTGCCACGAGGTCGAGCGATGGCGGCCAAAGCTTTGCCGAGTTGCGGCCGATCACCGCGAGCAATGAGAGCCAGCGCTTTGCGACGCTCGGCCTCGATGCTGACGGTTCGGTGTTCGCGGCCTGGATCGACAAGCGCAACCGGGTGCCCGCGCAGCAGGAGGGCAGGAAATACGAAGGCGCAGGGCTGTTCTTCGCGTCATCGAAGGACGGCGGCGCCGTTTATGCCGAGGCGCGGCTGGCAAGCGACAACACCTGCGAATGCTGCCGGCTTGGCCTGGCGTTCGCCGGTCCCGGCCGTCCCGTGGTCGTGTTCAGGAACATCTTCGAAGGCGGCGTGCGGGATCACGCGGTCATGACGTTCGCCGATCCGGCGACGCCGGGCGAGGTTCGCCGCGTCAGCAACGACGACTGGCAGATTTCCGCGTGCCCGCATCATGGGCCCAGCCTTTCGATCTCGCCCGCGGGCACCTATCACGTGAGCTGGTACACCAACGGCAAGGCCCGCAAGGGGCTGTTCTATGCCCGCTCGGAGGACGAGGGCCGCACCTTTTCCGATCCGCTTCCGCTCGGCCGCGCCGACCGCAACCCCACGCGGCCGTACGTGCTGACGGGTCCGCGCGGCGCCACCATGGTCTGGAAGGAGTTCGACGGCGAGAAGACCTCGGTCAACGCGATGATTTCGCATGATGAGGGCAAGAGCTGGTCGAAGCCGGTCGCGATCGCGACGACGACGGACACGTCCGACCACCCGCTGCTGGTCAGCGACGGACAGGCGACCTACCTTTCCTGGATGACCAAGGCCGACGGATATCGCCTGCTGCCGATCGGAGACGGATCATGAAGCGCTGCCTGCTGGCTGCAATATTCCTCATTGCCTCTCTGGCCGCCGCGCCGGCAGCCGAGACGTCCGTCTGAACTCAAGCCGTTCGTGCGGGGAAGCTGGCAGGAAATGCTGCGTTCGCATGCCGGGCGCCCGACGCTGGTGCATTTCTGGGGCGTCACCTGCGGCCCCTGCAAGGTCGAACTGCCGCTGCTCGGGCAATTCATGAAGGACCATTCCGAGATCGACGTCGTGATGATCAGCGCCGATCTCGTTCCGAATCTGCCCGGGCGCGGCGCGCGCGATGCTGGAGAAGGCCGGGCTGGGGTCGGCGGAGAACTGGCTTTTCAGCGACGGTTTTGTCGAACGCCTCCGGTTCGAGATCGACCCGGCCTGGCAGGGCGAGATCCCGCGCACGCTGCTGATCGCGCGGGACGGAACGGTCACCACGATCGAGGGTTCGGCCGAAATACCGGACCTCGAAAAATGGCTGGCATCAGCAAAAGGCCGCAATGAGATGAGAAACGTGCATAGTGGGTGCTACGGCACTCGGACGCTTTGGGGTAAACATGCGACGGCGGCTGGAAGTCTTCATTCCAATCGTACTGCTCTCGATCATGGTGCAATTGCTGGCGCCGATCGGGGCATTTCGCGCGGTCGCACATGCGGTCTCCGATCCGCTCTATATGGCGACGATCTGCTCCGGAATGGCGTCCTCGCAGGACGCCTCGCAGACGACGCACCGCCAAGCCGCAGCACGGCGCCAATTGCTGCGGGTTCTGCAGCGTCGGCCATGGCGGCGCCGTTGCGGTCGATCCGCCTCCGTTGATCTTTGTCGTCCTGCAGCGGCAATACCGGCTCATCACATGGCTGGAAGCTGCGGACCATATGCCGCCGGCGCGCGCCGGCTCGCACGCGCAGGCGCGCGCGCCACCCGCCTTTTCCTGACGACCTCGCGACTTCCCATCGATGGTGCGGCCCACGGCCGTGCCAGTTCGTTCAGTTGAGCAAGCCGGCCAAAGAGCTGGCGTCAGGATCATTCCATGTTTCGTCTTGCATCACCCGCCGGGCTCGTGCGCAGCACGCTGCTGGCGTCGGCCGCCGTTTTCGTATCGCCGTTCGGCGCCGAGGCGCAGAGCGAGCGACAAAGCCTTCCGCCCGTGACCGTCACCGCGCCGGAACAGAAGCGCGCCGCCAGCGCCCGTCCGCCGCGCAATGCGGCGCGGTCCGCACGCGCCGTCCGGCAGGTGCGCGCTCCGGCGCCGCCGACCGCTGGCGATCAGGGGCAGGGCGGTCGCGGCGCGCTGGCGGTGCTCAGCGCCCAGCAGGCGCTGACCGAGATCAACAACACCCCGGGCGGCGTCGCGATCGTGCCGGCCGCGGCCTACAGGAATTCGACCGTCGCCAACACCATCAAGGACATCCTGGATTACGTGCCCGGCGTGTTCGCGCAGCCGAAATGGGGCGACGACACCAGGCTGTCGATCCGCGGCTCCGGCCTGTCGCGCAATTTCCATCTGCGCGGCGTGCAGCTCTACATGGACGGCATTCCGATCAACACCGCCGACGGCTACGGCGATTTCCAGGAGATCGATCCGACCGCCTACAAATATGTCGAGGTCTACAAGGGCGCCAACGCGCTGCAGTTCGGCGCGAACTCGCTCGGCGGCGCCATCAATTTCGTGACGCCGACCGGCCGCGATCCGTTTCCGAACGGGGTGTCGGTCGATATGGGCGCATTCGGCTTCAAGCGGCTGCAGGCCAATGCCGGCGGCGCCAACGGTCCATGGGACGGTTTCGTCACCGCCGTCGACGCAGGCCTCAGACGGCTTCAGGGACCACAGTTTCGGCAGCAGCACCCGCGTCAGCGGCAATGTCGGCTATCAGTTCTCGCCGGATGCCGAAACGCGGTTCTATTTCAACGCCAACGAAGTTCGCCAGCGCATCCCCGGCAGCGTCACCAAGCAATCGGCCCTGACCAATCCCGAAGCCGCCGCGCCCGCCAACGTCGCGCAGTGACCAGCAGCGCAACATCGATACGGTGCGGCTCGCCAACAAGACCACGATCCGGTTCGACGACACCAAGGTCGAATTCGGCGCCTTCGGCGTCGACCGCCATTTGATGCACCCGATCTTCCAGTGGCTCGATTACAGCTACAAGGACTATGGCGGCTTCGCCAAGGTCACCGACGACCGCTTCATCGGCGGCTTCCGCAACCGCCTCGTCGCCGGCGTCAACGTCCTGAACGGCAGCATCGACAACCAGCAATTCGCCAATCTCGGCGGCCAGAAGGGCGCGCTGCTGTCGTCCTCGATCGACCGCTCGAAAAACACCTCGCTCTATATCGAGGACAGCTTTTACTTCCTGCCGAACGTCGCCGCGATTGCCGGCACGCAATTCCTCTACGCCACGCCGCGACCGGCAGGATCGCTTTCTCAGCAATGGCGACCAGTCGGGAGCGACCGAATTCAATCTCTGGTCGCCGAAGGCCGGTCTGCTCTGGAATATCGATCCGACCTGGCAGGCCTTCGCCAACATCTCGCGCAGCGCCGAGGTGCCGAGCTTCGGCGAAAGCGCGAATGTACCGGGGGTCGCGGTCATTCCCTTCACCAGCATCCGGCCGCAGATCGCCACCACCTATGAGATCGGAACGCGGATGAAGCGGCCCGATTACGCCTGGGAGCTCACGGCCTATCGCGCCAACATCCGCGACGAGCTGCAATGTCTCTACAGTCGCATCTCGGCAATTGCAACGTCACCAACGCCGATCGCACCATTCACCAGGGCATCGAAGCCGGCGCGGGCGCGGCGATTTTCCGCGGCATTTTCAACAACGGCCCGGCGCCGGACAAGCTCTGGCTGAATCTCGCCTACACGTTCAACGACTTCCGCTTCGACAACGATCCGAACTTCGGCAACAACCTGCTGCCCGGGGCGCCGCGCCACTACCTCCGCGCCGAGTTGCTGTACAAGAATCCGACCGGGTTCTATTTCGGCCCCAATGTCGAATGGGTGCCGCAGGCCTATTTTGTCGACAGCGCCAACACGCTGAAGACCGAGGCCTATGCGCTGCTGGGGCTGAAGGCGGGCTTCGACAATGGCGGGCCGGTTTCGGCCTATATCGAGGGACGCAATCTCACTCAACAAGGCCTACATTTCGAGCGCCAGCATCATCAATCAGGCGACCGCCACGTCACCTTTGTTCGAACCGGGCAACGGAAGGGCCGTTTTTGCCGGCATCAAGTACCGATGGTAAGGGGGCAGGCTATGTATCGCGAGAAATCACTTCAAGTTGTGGACTGGAAAGGCGCGCAGAGAATTATCATCGTCGCGGCTCGCATTCGCAGCTTTGTTGTTTCCTGAACGTCCTTGCAGCGGGACCGGCTGCTTGCAGCGAGCGACAGCGACAGTTTCTTCACGCATCTTCACACCGAGAAGGCGATGGCAAACGTCACGATCTCGCCGGGGCGCGCCGGGCCGGTCGACATCACCATCCAGCTCGAGACGGTCGACGAACTGCCGCTGACGGCAAAGGCCGTTTCGGTAACGCTTCGGGATGCGAAATCGGGAAGCGATCGCCAAACGTTTCAGGCTACACGTGGTAGCGACGATCAGTGGTACGTCCGGACCTCGATGAAGACGCCGGGACGCTGGATACTGGGCCTCGGCATTTCGATCTCGGAAACCGATAGCGTCAATATCGAGTCGCCGATCCTGATCAAATGATCGGGAGAGGGCGGGCGGCCTGTCCTCGATTGATCCCGGCCCGCTATGATGGATGGAAGGATGAGGTTGAAATCGGGGCTTGCTCCGGAACAGATCGCAATGTTTTCTCGTGCGAAGGACTTGTGACAATGGATATTCGCGGCACTCAAAGTAGCCCGGCGTAGGGATTAATTTGCAAACGGAATTGAAACAGGAAGGTCGAACATGAAGAACATTATGCGCATGCTTGCTTGTGCTGCCGCCCTGTTGGTGCTTTCAGGCGCATCGTCACAGGCCCAGGAGATCAAGGCCGGCGATCTCGTCATCACGCAGGCCTGGAGCCGCGCGACGCCCGGCGGGGCCAAGATCGCGGGCGGCTATCTCACGATCGAGAACAAGGGCACGGCGCCGGACCGGCTGATCACCGTGTCGGGCGATATCGCCGGCAAGGTCGAGATTCACGAGATGGCGATGAACAACGGCGTCATGACCATGCGTCCGCTCGACAAGGGGCTGGCGATCGAGCCCGGCAAGACCGTCAAGCTCGCGCCCGGCGGCTACCACCTGATGCTGATGGACCTGAAGAATCCGCTCAAGCAGGGCGAAAAGGTGCCGCTCGAGCTGCAATTCGAAAAGGCCGGCAAGGTGGCGCTGTCGCTCGACGTGCAGGGCGTCGGCGCGCAGGCGCCCTCAGGCGGGGCATCGAGCGGTCATTCCGGCATGAAGAAGTAGAGCGCAGGATGAAGTTCAAGCAAGCCGATGAGGTTGCGGTGACGGCGCCGGATTGACTGGAGAAGCCATATGGACCGCAGAGAGTTCACCGCGGCGCTGGCTGCGACGTCGCTTGCCAACCTGTTTGCAACAGCTGCCCATGCCCAGCCTGCACCGCCGGCACGTCCGCGCGTAGGAATGCTGATCTATTCTGATATGATCATGCTCGATCTGATCGGCCCGCTGACGGTATTCAACATCATGCAGGCCGATGTGCACCTGATTGCGAAGACCATGCAGCCGGTAATGACCGATGTCGGTCTGCCGGTTGCACCGACCGGGAGCTTTGAAACTTCGACCCGCGCATTCGACGTGTTGTTCGTGCCGGGAGGACTTGAAAGGCACCGTCGCTGCGATGAATGACAGAGAGACTGTCGATTTCGTGAGATCTGCAGGCGAAACCGCGCGATTCGTCACCAGTGTTTGCACCGGCTCTCTGTTGCTCGGTGCGGCTGGTTTGCTCAGGGGCTACCAGGCGACCTCGCATTGGTATGTCCGCGATCTACTTCCGCTTATGGGGGGCATTGTGCGTACAGATCGTGTGGTCGAGGATCGCAACCGATTGACCGGCGGCGGCGTGACGGCCGGGATCGATTTTGGGTTGACCATCGCCTCGAGGCTGGCGGGAGAAGAAACCGCCAAACGGATTCAGTTGCTGATTGAGTACGATCCGAAACCGCCGTTCGATGCCGGTTCGCCCGAACGTGCCGGGCCGGCCCTTACCAACGACATACTGCGTCGACGCAAGGAAGCCATCACCCAGGCCGAAGCTGCTGCAAAAGCGGCCGGCGCGTCCCTGAAAATCTGACCAGCAACACACATTGCGATCGGCGTCACCGATCGCTTCACAATTTCAATATGAGGCCAGCATGTCGAAAAAGATCTACCTGATTACCGCCGCCGTGCTCGCCGTCTCTCCGGCGACCGCGCATGTCACCCTCGAGAAACGGCAGGCGCCGGTCGGCTCGTACTACAAGGCGGTGTTTGCCGTGCCGCACGGCTGCGCGGGATCGCCGACCGTCAAGCTGCGGGTGCAAATTCCGGAAGGCGTGATCGGCATCAAGCCGATGCCCAAGCCGGGCTGGACCGTCGAGACGGTCAAGGGCAAATACGCCACCGAGTATGAGTTTCACGGCGGGAAAATATCCGAAGGCGTCAAGGAAGTGGTGTGGAGCGGCGGCAAGCTCGCCGACGACAATTTCGATGAATTCGTCTTCTCCAGCTATCTCACGCCCGGCCTGAAGCCGGACACCACGCTGTATTTTCCCGTGGTGCAGGAATGCGAGCAGGGGGTCAGCCGCTGGATCGATATTCCGGCAGCAGGCCAGAGCGGCCATGGGCATGACAGCAAGACGCCGGCACCTGGCCTCAAGCTGATCGCAAAGCCGTAAAGCGATCCCGATGGCGCGCGTGCTCGCCGGCCTTGCCGCGCTGCTGTCGGCGCTGTGCATTGCGAGCGCCGCGTGGGCCCATGCGACGCTGGTTTCTTCGGAGCCGGCCGATGGCAGCGTGCTCACGCTGCCGCCGAAGATGGTGCAGTTGCACTTCAACGAGAGCGTCGCGCCGGCCGTGATCGGCGTCATCGATGCCGGCGGCAAGGCGCGCGACGTCGCCACCCGCGCGGTCGGCCAATCCGTGCTGATCGTTTTGCCTGACGACCTGCCGCAGGGCACGCAGATCGTCAGCTACCGCGTGGTCTCGCAGGACGGTCATCCCGTGGCGGGATCGATGGTGTTTTCGATCGGCGCCGTGACCGGGGCCGCGCCGCCGGCGAAAGCCAGCCCGCTGGCGGTGTTGATCTGGCTGGCGCGGATCGGGGTCTATCTCGGGCTGTTCGTGGGCGTCGGCGGCGCGTTCTTCGCGGCCTGGATCGGGCAGGGCCCGAGCGGATCGACGGTCAGCCGCGGCGCGCTCGCCGTCGGTCTCGTCAGCGCGGTGGCCTCGCTCGGCCTGCAGGGCCTCGATCTCCTCAACCTTCCCCTTGGCGGCATCGTGACGTCGGCGCCGTGGACGAGCGCGCTCGCGACCTCCCTCGGGCCGTCGCTGTTGATTGCGATCGTGGCGATGGCCATCGCCTGGTTCGCGTGGCAAAGCCCGGGCATCCTGATCGCCTGGGTGTTGACCACATCAGCCATGGCGGGCGTCGGGCTGTCGCTGGCGGCCAGCGGGCATGCCGCGACCGCCTCGCCGCAATGGCTGACGCGGCCGTCGCTGTTCCTGCACGGCGTCGCCGCGGCCTACTGGATCGGCGCGCTGGCGCCGCTGGCGGCCATGGCGCATCGGCGCAACGACGACCTGCCGCGCGTGCTCAAGCAGTTTTCAGCCATCGCGATGCCGCTGGTCGGCCTCCTGGTGCTGAGCGGACTGGTGCTGTCGATCATCCAGCTTGGCAGCCTGCGCGCGCTGATCGAAACCCAATACGGCATCATTCTCTCGATCAAGCTTTCGCTGGTGATCCTGTTGCTCGGCCTTGCGGCGCTGAACCGGTTTGTCTGCACGCCTGCGGTCATTGCGGATTACGAGAACACCCGGCCCTTGCTGCGGGTCGATCCTGCTGGAATGCGTTCTCGTCGTTGGCATCCTTGCCGTGGTCGCCGGCTGGCGCTTCACGCCGCCGCCGCGCGCCTCAGTTGCTCCCGTTGCCACGCCGCTCTCGGTCCATATCCACACCGATGCCGCGATGTTTCAGGTGCTGGTTTCGCCGGGCAAGGTCGGCGCCAACGACTTTGTGCTGCAGTTGATGACGGGCGACGCCGCCCTGCTGCCGGCCAAGGAGGCGACGCTGATCCTGAGTTTGCCGGAGCGCGGCATCGAGCCGATGGAGCGCCGCGCGACGCTCGGGCCGGACGGCTACTGGCATGTGCGCGGCGTCGCGCTGCCGCTGCCCGGCCGCTGGCGGATGCAGATCGATGCGCTGGTCACGGATTTTCAGAAGATCACGCTGCAAGATGAATTGCAGGTGCGCTGACACCGCCGATACTTGTAGGACGGGTAGAGCGCAGCGAAACCCATCATTTCTGCGCGGGGTGTGATGCGGTATCGCTACGCTCCAGCGACCTGCGAAACCGTGCCAAAAACGGGCCTCAAATCCGCCTTTCCGGCGGCTTTTCACCGTCCCGGCCTTGTATTTTGGCACCCGATCCGGTTTCACTGCACCTCTTCCGGTATCCCACTGATTCCTTGAGTTGTCCCATGCGGTTGTCGCGGTTTTTTCTACCCATCCTGAAAGAGAATCCGAAAGAGGCGGAGATCGTCTCGCATCGGCTGATGCTGCGCGCGGGCATGATGCGGCAGGAAGCGGCCGGCATCTACGCCTGGCTGCCGCTGGGCTTTCGGGTCCTGAAGAAGATCGAGCAGATCGTTCGTGAGGAACAGGACCGCGCCGGTGCGCTGGAACTGTTGATGCCGACGCTGCAGCTCGCCGATCTCTGGCGCGAGAGCGGCCGTTACGACGCCTATGGTCCGGAGATGCTGCGCATCGCCGACCGCCACAAGCGCGAATTGCTGTACGGGCCGACCAACGAGGAAATGATCACCGAGATCTTTCGCGCTTACGTCAAATCCTACAGGAGCCTGCCGCTCAATCTCTATCACATCCAGTGGAAGTTCCGCGACGAGCAGCGTCCGCGTTTCGGCGTGATGCGCGGCCGTGAATTCCTGATGAAGGATGCCTACTCCTTCGACATCGACGAGGCGGCGGCGCGCCGTTCCTATAACCGGATGTTCGTCGCTTATTTGCGCACCTTCGCGCGGATGGGATTGAAGGCGATCCCGATGCGCGCCGAGACCGGCCCGATCGGCGGCGATCTCAGCCATGAATTCATCGTGCTGGCGGAAACCGGCGAGTCCGGCGTGTTCTGCAACAGCGACGTGCTCGATCTGCCGATCCCGCCCGATGACGTCGACTATGACGGCGATCTCACCGACATCATCAAGCAATGGACGTCGGTCTATGCCGCGACCGAGGACGTCCACGATGCCGATCGCTACGAACGCGAAGTGCCCGCCGACAAGCGCGTCAATACGCGCGGCATCGAGGTCGGCCAGATCTTCTATTTCGGCACCAAATATTCCGACGCGATGAAGGCGCTGGTCGCCGGTCCCGACGGCGTCGACGTGCCGATCCATGGCGGCTCCTACGGCGTCGGCGTCTCGCGCCTGGTCGGCGCCATCATCGAGGCCTGCCACGACGATGCCGGCATCAAATGGCCGGAAGCGGTGGCGCCGTTCACCGCCGTGATCCTGAACCTGAAGCAGGGCGATGCGGCCGTCGATGGCGCCTGCGAGAAGCTTTATCGGGAGCTTCAGGCCAAGGGCGTCGACGTGCTCTATGACGATACCGACCAGCGTGCCGGCGCGAAGTTCGCCGCCGCCGACCTGATCGGTATCCCCTGGCAGATTCTGGTCGGGCCGAAGGGCCTTGCCGAGGGCAAGCTCGAGATCAAGCGGCGCAGCGACGGTTCGCGCGAGAATCTCAGCCCGGCGGAAGTGGTGGCGAGGATAGCGGGATAAGATATCCACCGCGGCTGAAATGTTGGCCATTGAGGCCACATTTGGCCCGAATCATGGGATTATCGAGTAATGGATGAGACCATGAACGAGACAGCCCGAACCCCGCCTTTTGCGCCCTTCGAATGGCTGTTGTCCGGACGTTACCTGCGCGCGCGCCGCAAGGAAGGTTTCATTTCGGTCATCGCCGGCTTTTCCTTCCTCGGCATCATGCTCGGCGTCGCCACGCTGATCATCGTGATGGCGGTGATGAACGGTTTCCGCAAGGAACTGCTGGACAAGATCCTCGGGCTGAACGGTCATCTGCTGGTGCAGCCGCTGGAATCGCCGCTGACCGACTGGAAGGACGTCGCCGAGCGCATCAGCCAGGTCGACGGTATCCGCCTTGCCGCGCCGGTCGTGGACGGTCAGGCGCTGGCGTCCTCGGCCTTCAACGCCGCCGGCGTGCTGGTGCGCGGCATGCGGTCTGCGGACCTGAACAACCTCACTTCGATCGCCAAGAACATCAAGCAAGGCACGATGGAAGGTTTTGACGAGGGGCAGGGCGTTATCATCGGACGCCGGCTCGCCGATCAATTGTCGCTGCACGCCGGCGACACCATCACGCTGGTCGCGCCGAAGGGCGCGGTGACCCCGATGGGAACCACGCCGCGCATCAAGCCTTACAAGGTGGCGGCCGTGTTCGAGATCGGCATGTCGGAATATGACGCCAGCTTCGTGTTCATGCCGCTGCCGGAGTCGCAGGCCTATTTCAACCGCAAGGACGACGTGACCGCGATCGAGGTATTCACCACCAATCCCGATCGAATCGACGCGTTCCGCAAGCCGTGACGGAGGCGGCCGGGCGGCCGGTGTTCCTGGTCGACTGGCGGCAGCGCAACTCGACCTTCTTCAACGCGCTGCAGGTCGAGCGCAACGTGATGTTCTTGATCCTGACCATGATCGTGCTGGTTGCCGCGCTCAACATCGTTTCCGGCCTGATCATGCTGGTCAAGGACAAGGGGCAGGACATCGCCATCCTGCGCACCATGGGCGCCTCGCAGGGCTCGATCATGCGGATATTCCTGATCACGGGTGCGGCGATCGGCGTGGTCGGCACGCTGACCGGATTCTTCGTCGGCATGCTGATCTGCCTGAATATCGAATCGATCCGGCAGTTCCTGTCCTGGATGACCAACACCGAATTGTTCTCGCCGGAACTCTACTTCCTCTCCCGGCTGCCGGCCGAGGTCGATTTCGGCGAGACCACCGCGGTCGTGATCATGGCGCTGACGCTGTCGTTCCTGGCGACGCTCTATCCGTCCTGGCGCGCCGCGCGCCTCGATCCCGTCGACGCGCTCCGGTATGAGTGAGGACGAGATGGCCGAGGAGGCGGAAGACGTACCGGTTATCTATCTCCACGAGATAAAACGGGAGTACAAGCAGGGCGAGGCGACGTTGACCATTCTCAACGGCGCCAAGCTCGCGCTGTGGGCGGGGCAATCGGTGGCGCTGGTGGCGCCGTCGGGTTCGGGCAAGTCGACGCTGCTGCACATCGCAGGGCTGCTCGAAAGCCCCGATGACGGCGAGGTCTATGTCGCGGGCACGCCGACCTCGCAATTGTCCGACATCGAGCGCACCCAGATCCGCCGCTCCGACATCGGCTTCGTCTATCAGTCGCACCGGCTGCTGCCGGAATTCACCGCGCTTGAAAACGTCATGCTGCCGCAGATGATCCGCGGCCTCAAACGCTCCGAGACGATCAAGCGCTCGGAGGAGATCCTGTCCTATCTCGGCCTCGGCGACCGCATCACGCACCGGCCGGCAGAACTCTCCGGCGGCGAGCAGCAGCGCGTCGCCATCGCGCGCGCGGTCGCCAATGCGCCGCGGGCGCTATTGGCCGACGAGCCGACCGGAAACCTCGATCCGCACACCGCCGATCACGTGTTCAAGGCGCTGATGCAGCTGGTGAAGGCGACGCAGGTCGCGATGCTGATCGCCACCCACAACATGGAGCTGGCCGGCCGGATGGACCGGCGGGTGTCGCTGGTCGACGGCAAGGTCGTCGAACTGGAATAGCAGCGACGACTCAGTAGGCGCTGCGGTAGCGCTTGGAGCGGCGTGCGGACGGTTCCTGAGATGCATGTGCGTAATAGGGATTGATCTCGCATTGCGCCGAGCGGCCCGACGCCGACATGTTGCATTGAGGCAGGGACGTATAGCTACATTCGTAGTAGTTGATCCTGCCATAGACATGCAGGCAAACCGGATAGTTGGGATCGTAGGTCTGTGCCTGCGCCGGCGCCGCTGCCGAGGCGGCTGCGATTGCCAAAATTGCCAAAGCCAGAATGCGCATCAGAATCTCCTTCGGGATTGGCGGCTGCGATCGGTCTGCATGTCCGATGCATGTCCGCCTTGGCGTTGAAATAGGGATTAGCAGCGCAACTGCGCATCTCGCCCGGAGGCGGTTGCCTGACACTGCGCCAGCGACGAAAAACTGCAATCGCCGGCACCGGCGCCGAAATCGCAGCCCTTGATGCAGTAGGGAAAGTCGCGCGCCGCCGCCGGCATCGCAACTGCGGCCGACACGGCACCGGCCGCCATGAGCGCCAGCCATGCCCTTCGCATGCATCCTCCGCCGCAGCCTGTGGATATCTCCAGCCGCTTACCAGACGATCCACCCACGCCCGCGTCAAATCACGTTCGCGCGCTGAATATCGCTCGGCGTGCGCGTGCGATGGCGCGATGGGGCTGCTCAGTATCTGCCGTAGCCGGGGGCAGGCGGCAGCGTGCGGCCGGGCAGCGGGCGATACGCGGCGCGCGGCGGTTCGCTCTCGCTGACATAATAGGGATTGGCGATGCAGATAGAGAAACCGTCCCGAAGCGGTCGCCTGGCACTGCTCGTAACTCGTGAAAGTGCAGTAGCTCAGCCCCGGATACTCGTTTCCCTGAAGGCAGAACGGATATCGGGTGCCGACCGCTTCGGCCGGCGCGACGCCGAGTGCGGCCAATCCGCTCGCGGCCAGCACGGCCAGAATCGCTTTACGCATTTCGAATCTCCTGATCACATTTCCGCGCTTTGCCGGTTCCACTTTCATCGACACAAGCCGCACGCGCGCACTCTCGTCAAGCCGTTCCGCCTTGTAATACCGCCGTAAAGCCGAATGTGAATTTTTTGCGGCAGGTTCCGGTGCAAAGTTTCGAAAAACGCCTGCAGCACAACATTAACTTACGTTCACACTGCGGCCGTTTCGATGTGTGTTGTTGCCGTGAGGTTACAGTAATTCGAACCAACGATGCTATGAGCATGCCACGGCCTTGGGGGCTGTCAAAACGAAATGGGACTAAAAAGAATGAAGAAGGTTTTGCTTGTTACGGCCAGTCTGATCGCGCTCGGCGCGCCGGCTGTTGCTGCGGATCTCGCTGCGCGTCCTTACACCAAGGCGCCCCCGATGGTCGCTGCTGTGTATGACTGGACCGGGTTCTACATCGGTGCCAACGGCGGTTGGGGTTCGAGCCGCAACTCCTGGGATCTGGTTGGCTTTGGCGCCGAGGGCTCGCATGACGCGACCGGCGGAACCGTCGGTGGCCAGGTCGGCTATCGCTGGCAGGCTGGCACGTTGGTGTTCGGTCTTGAAGCTCAGGGCAACTGGGCCGACTTCTCGGGCAGCAATGTGAGCCTGCAGTTCGCCGCCTTCAGTCAACCACACGAACGTCGATGCGTTCGGCCTGTTCACCGGTCAGGTCGGTTATGCCGTCAACAACGTCCTGCTCTACGTCAAGGGCGGTGCTGCAGTGACCTCGAACAGCTACCGCGTCAACAACGTTGTAGGCGGCGCGCTCGCTGGCGTCACCGGCGACGACACCCGTTGGGGCGGCACGATCGGCGCCGGCCTCGAATACGCCTTCGCCCCGAACTGGTCGGTTGGCGTCGAGTACAATCACCTGTTCATGCAGGACCGTACCTACAACTTCACCGCGCCGGGCGGCCTCGCCTTCGGCACCGACCGCATCCGTCAGGACGTCGATCTCGTCACCGCCCGCTTGAACTACAAGTTCGGCGGCCCGGCCGTCGCGAGGTACTGATCGCGCGCTACCTGCGACCAACATCGAAGCCCCGGGCATTGTCCCGGGGCTTTTTGTTGTGGCGGAGGCGGTTAGCCTTCGCGAATCATCCGCGAAAGCTGTCCTGCCCAGTTTGATTATGGCGGAGTTCCGGGCTGGAAAACGGGCGGTTCCGGGCGCATATTTCGGGGATGGCGACAATTGTTCAATGCAATTGCGGCGCCGAGTACAGACGCACTGAAGAGAAGTTCTTGGTACCGCACACGGGTGACGCGATCTGCGCAGTCTGCGGCGCTGCGCTGGAATCGTGGTTGGAGACCACCCACGTTCCCTCGTACGAACTTATTGAACGTCCACAGCCAGAAAATGGGCATGACAAGCCACCCCATACGCCCTAGGGACCCCAACCAGATCGGCACCGGTGCGCCGCTGAATTAACCCAAGCGATTTCTTTCAGGGGCAGATTTCAAACTGACCCATTACGCCCTCTTGGGTAGTGGTTCAGTTTGATCGTGGCAGGTTCCGGGCTGGAATGTTGACAATTTCCATCGCATATTCGGGGGATGGAAAACGTTCACAAATGCACATCGACACTGCGCCCGTTGATTACGGAGGCAGACCCAAATGGCATCCCTCTGGCCGAAAGGGCCATCAACGAACTGGTGGCGACGACCCCAGCGCCCCAACACAGGGATGCCTTGGAAAGTGTCCGTTCTGTTGTCAACGCGCACCGAGACGAAGCTGGGCCCGGCCCCCATTGCGACTTCGCAGAAACCGTGAATGACTACATCGAAAAGCTGATGAGGGGCCTCACATGACCCCCAAACGGGACCCCGGTCTTCGCGGTTGGCCACGTTTCGGTATTTTTCGGGTCGGGCCCTTGGGTAGTGGGTTAGTTTGATTGTGGCAGCCCGACGCCTAGGAATCCTCCAGCTTCGGGGCCATATTACCGGGATGAAAAAATCCCCTCGCGTCGCATTCCAGCCAAAACGGATCACTGAAACTGACTGGCAAATTGAGGCCAGTATCCCGGGCTCTGAAATTAGGATTATCAGCGGCCTTATCAGCAAAGCTGACGTTGACGATTGGATGGCTGGCAACCGAAAGATTGCTTGGCTCAAATCGCAAGGCTACGCAAAATGACCCCCAAACGCCCTGGGGACCCCAACCAGCTCAGTCCCCGGAATTAACCAAGCGATTTCTTTCGAGGTCATTCTTCAAAACTGACCCACTACCGCCCCTTGACTCCCAGAACAAAAAAGGAACAATGTTCCTCATATGTTCTCATATCGTAGGGAGTCGAACGATGTTGCGGATGTTCGTGGAAGAAGCGGCGGCGCTGGCGTCGATTACGCTGTTTGTCGCGATGATTGCGGTCTGGGCGCAGGTGATTCCGCAGCTTTGATGCGGGGCGGAAACCTGATCCGGGCCGTCGCATTGCGGACGGGTTGGGGAAAAGCCGGATGGCGGGCGCGGAAGCTGCGTTCCGCGTGGACTCGGCAAGGCCAAGGCATCACCATTGCGGTGGCAAGTCGGCGCGCATGCGCGGCCGGCGATCGCTCCCCACCATGATGCAAGAGCCCGTTAAGCGACCATGTCCAGTGCCGGATTCGTTCATCTCCACGTTCATTCGGCCTATTCGCTGCTGAAGGGCTCGATCAAGATCGCCAAGCTCGGCGAACTGGCGAAGGCCGACCGCCAGCCGGCCCTGGCGCTGACCGACACCGACAACATGTTCGGGGCGCTGGAATTCTCCGACAAGATGGCGGGCTACGGCATCCAGCCGATCGTCGGCTGCGAACTCGCGATCGATTTCGGCGACCAGGACCCGAACGCGCGCAATGCGCTGGCCTCGGCGCCGTCGCGAATCGTATTGCTGGCGGCGCGGGAGCGCGGCTACCGCAGCCTGATGCGGCTGAACTCGCGGGCGTTTCTGGAAACGCCGGTGCATCAATCCCCGCACATCAAGCTCGAATGGCTGGAAGGCGATGCCGAGGATTTGATCGCGCTGACCGGCGGCCCCGACGGGCCGATCTCGCTGGCGCTGCATGGCGATCACACCGCGCTCGCGGCGGCGCGTTGCGACCGGCTGGCGAGCCTGTTCGGCGATCGCCTCTATGTCGAACTGCAGCGCCACGGCATCGACAAGGAGCGCCGCGCCGAATCGGGCCTGATCGATCTCGCCTATGCCAAGGGTTTGCCGCTGGTCGCGACCAACGAGCCATATTTCGCATCGACCGACGATTACGAGGCCCATGACGCGCTGCTGTGCATCGCCGGCGGCAAGCTGATCGCCGAGACCGATCGCGAGCAGCTCACGCCCGATCACCGCTTCAAGACCCGCGCCGAGATGGCGGTGCTGTTCGCCGATATTCCGGAAGCGCTGGCCTCCACGGTCGAGATCGCGGAGCGCTGTTCGTTTCGCCCGAAGACGCGAAAGCCGATCCTGCCGCGTTTCACGGTCGGCGCCGGCTCTGGCTCCGATGCGGAGAGCGAAGAGGCCGCGGAGCTGAAGCGCCAGGCCGGGGAGGGGCTCGCAAGGCGGCTGCAGGTTCACGGCCTGTCGCCCGGCACCACGGAAGAGGAGTACCAGAAGCGTCTCGCCTTCGAGATCGACGTGATCAACCGCATGAACTATGCGGGCTACTTCCTGATCGTGTCGGACTTCATCAAATGGGCCAAGGCCCACGACATTCCGGTCGGTCCCGGCCGCGGCTCCGGCGCCGGTTCGCTGGTCGCCTATTCGCTGACCATCACCGATCTCGATCCGATCCGCTTCGGCCTGCTGTTCGAGCGCTTCCTCAATCCCGAACGCGTGTCGATGCCGGACTTCGACATCGACTTCTGCCAGGACCGCCGCGGCGAGGTGATCGACTACGTGCAGCAGCGCTACGGCCGCGATCAGGTGGCGCAGATCATCACCTTCGGCACCCTGCAGGCGCGCGGCGTGCTGCGCGACGTCGGCCGCGTGCTGCAGATGCCCTACGGCCAGGTCGACAAGCTCACAAAACTGGTGCCGCAGAATCCGGCCGCACCGGTGACGCTGGCGCAGGCGATCGAGAGCGAACCCAAGCTGCAGGCGTTCCGCGACGAGGACCCGGTGGTGGCGCGCGCCTTCGACATCGCCCAGCGCCTCGAAGGGCTGACGCGCCACGCCTCGACCCACGCCGCCGGCATCGTGATCGGCGACCGCCCCTTGAGCGAACTGGTGCCGCTCTACCGCGATCCCAAATCCGACATGCCGGTGACCCAGTTCAACATGAAATGGGTCGAGCCGGCGGGGCTCGTCAAGTTCGACTTCCTCGGCCTGAAGACGCTGACCGTGCTCGACGTCGCGGTAAAACTGCTCAGGCAGCGCGACATCCAGGTCGATCTGCCGACGCTGCCGATCGACGATGCCCCGAGTTACCAGATGCTGGCGCGCGGCGACGTGGTCGGCGTGTTCCAGGTGGAAAGCCAGGGCATGCGGCGCGCGCTGATCGACATGCGCCCCGACCGTTTCGAGGACATCATCGCGCTGGTGGCGCTGTATCGCCCGGGCCCGATGGCCAACATCCCGACCTATTGCGCGCGCAAGCACGGCGACGAGGAGCCGGAATATCTCCACCCGGTGCTGGAGCCGATCCTCAAAGAAACGTTCGGCGTCATCATCTACCAGGAACAGGTGATGCAGATCGCGCAGGTGATGTCGGGCTATTCGCTCGGCGACGCCGACCTGCTGCGCCGCGCGATGGGCAAGAAGATCCGCGCCGAGATGGAAAAGCAGCGCGCGATCTTCGTCGCCGGCGCGGTCAAGAACGGCGTGCCGAAAGGGCAGGCCGATACGATCTTCGAACTGCTCGCCAAGTTCGCCGACTACGGCTTCAACAAGAGCCACGCCGCGGCCTATGCGCTGGTGTCCTATCACACCGCCTACATGAAGGCGCATTACCCGGTGGAGTTCCTGGCGGCGTCGATGACGCTCGAACTCAACAACACCGACAAGCTGTCGGAATTTCGCGCCGAGGCGCAGCGGCTCGGCATCAAGGTCGAGGCGCCGAACATCAACCGCTCAGCCGCCACCTTCGAGGTCGGCGAGAACACCATCTACTATGCGCTCGCCGCGCTGAAGGGGGTCGGTCCGCAGGCGGTGGAGTTGATCGTCGAAGAGCGGCGCAAGGGCGTCTTCACCTCGCTTGCCGACTTCGCGGCACGGGTCAATCCGCGCGCCATCAACAAGCGGGTGATCGAAAGCCTGGCTGCCGCCGGCGCCTTCGACACGCTCGACTCAAACCGTGCCCGCGTCTTTGCCGGCGCCGATGCCATTCTCGCCGCCTGCCAGCGCAGCCACGAAGCCGCAACGGTCGGTCAGAACGACATGTTCGGCAACGCCGCCGACGCGCCGACCATCATGCTGCCGCAGATCGAGCCCTGGCTGCCGGCCGAAAAACTCCGCCGTGAATACGACGCCGTCGGCTTCTTCCTGTCCGGCCATCCGCTCGACGATTACGCGACCGTGTTGAAGCGGCTGCGGGTGCAGACCTGGGCGGAATTCTCGCGCGCCGTCAAAACCGGCGCGACCGCGGGCAAGGTCGCGGCCACCGTCGTGTCGCGGATGGAACGGCGCACCAAGACCGGCAACAAGATGGGCATCATGGGGCTGTCAGACCCGACCGGCCATTTCGAGGCGGTGCTGTTTTCCGAAGGCCTTGCGCAATACCGCGACGTGCTGGAGCCGGGGGCTGCCGTATTGCTGCAGCTCGGCGCGGAGTTGCAGGGCGAGGACGTGCGGGCGCGCGTGCTGCATGCCGAGCCGCTGGACGCCGCCGCGGCGAAAACCCAAAAGGGCCTGCGGATTTTCGTTCGCGACACCAAGCCGCTGGATTCGATCGCGCGACGGCTCAACATGCCGGAAGCCGCCGCGCCAAACGGTTCGGCAAGGGGCCTGCCGGCCAAGCCCGCGCCCGCGCCATCGGGCGGCGCCGATGGCGACGTCTCGCTCGTCATCATGCTCGACCTCCAGACCGAGGTGGAGATGAAGCTGCCGGGACGCTTCAAGGTCTCGCCGCAGATCGCGGGCGCGATCAAGGCGGTGGCGGGCGTGGTGGACGTGCAGACGCTGTAGGTCGTGGGCTGACATTGCAGCAGGCACGATTGGCCTTCATCGAAGGCATCGCACCCTTCAGCTCGCGTTAACGCAATATGCGGCGCCGTTTGCCGGGCGCGTGGAGATGCGATTGCAACCCCGCGGTGTTTTGGCTAAACGGCGAGAGCCATCATTGCCGTGTGGGCATGGCCAGGGGGACTTCGTGGCTGTCTCGGTTGCCAGGGTTACGCGCGCGCTATCATGGTTGCTGCTGTTGCTGGCCCTCGATGGCGGCACGGCGCGGACGGCGCAGGGCGCATCTTCGATCGCGGAGGGCATCTACGCCGCGGCGCCGCAGCGATTGCTGCAGATTCGGACGCTGGTCGCCGATGCCGGGCAGCAGGCGTCGATCGGCTCGGGCTTCCTTGTATCCGCCGACGGGCTGGCGATCACCAACTACCACGTGGTTTCGCAGGCCGTACTCGAGCCGAAAACCTATCGGCTCGAATATGCGGCGGCCGACGGCAGCCGCGGCGAGCTCAGCGTGGTGGGCGTCGACCTGCCAAACGACCTCGCGATCGTTCGCCTTGCCAAGCATGATGCTCCATTTTTCACCTTCGACAGCGCCGCGATGGAAGGCACGCCTTCCAAGGGCGAGCGCCTGTATTCCATGGGCAACCCGCTCGACCTCGGATTCACGATCATCGAAGGCACCTATAACGGCCTGGTGGACCGCACCTACAATGATCGCGTGCACTTCAGTGGCGCGCTCAATCCGGGCATGAGTGGCGGCCCGACCGTTTCCGCCGAAGGACAGGTCGTTGGCGTCAACGTCGCCACCCGCAGGGGCGGCCAGCTTCTCAGCTTTCTGGTACCGGCGCGTTATGCGGCGGCGCTGCTGCAGCGGGTGCGCGAGCAGAAATCGCCGCCGGATCTGCGGGCCGAGGTCGGGCGACAATTCGTAGCGTGGCGGTCGGCGCTCTACGGATCGTTTGCCGAGAAAGGGTTTCGCCAGACCGCGCTCGGGCCGTATTTGGCCCCGGAGACGGTCGCGCCCTGGTTCAATTGCTGGGCGAATACCAATGCGGGCGCCACGCCCAGGCCGCGCGTCAGCATCAATTCGATCAACTGCAAGGCCGATACCGGCCTGTATGTCGCTGCCGACCTGAACACGGGAGCGATCCAGATCGATCATTCCTACGTCAAAGCCGTCGATCTCAATCAATTCCAGCTTGCAACCCTTCTGACGCAGATGAGCCAGCCGCGGCTGGTCGGCGGCGGCCCGTTCCGCAAATGGTATACGCCGCAGCGCTGCCACGAGGATTTTGTCGGCACCGCCGCGGCGTCGGACCACCCGCCGCTCAGGGTTATCTGGTGCGCGCAGGCCTATCGTGAATTCGAAGGGCTCTACGACGTGGCCCTGATCGCCGTGACCCAGGACCAGGGCAGCGAGGCATTGGTCTCGCGATTGAGCCTTCAGGCGGTGGGCTATGACGACGCCGTGGCGCTCGGCAAGCGCTTCCTTCAATCGGTGCAGTCGAGCAAATGATCTGGGTGGAAGTACTGTCGCGTCACCGCGAGATTGCCGCGCGTTTCCGGATCGCCGCTCCGGAGGCGCGGATCGGCCGCGGCTATGACAACGACGTCATCATCGACGATCCCTATGTTGCCGCACAGCATCTGCGCGTCTTTCGCGACGAGGCCGGGCAACTCGTTGCCGAGGATCTGGGTAGCGCCAACGGCACGTTTCTCGACGGCGGCCGCAACCGGCTCGCGCGCATGGTCATTGACGGCAAACATCCGATTCGTATCGGCCAAACCTACCTGCGCATTCGCGAGATCCACCATGAGGTCGAACGCGAACGCGTGGCTCCGCCGGAGTGGCGGGCCTTGCCGATCACGGCGGCCACAGCGCTCGGCGTTTCGCTGTTGGCATTGAGCGCGCTTCAGATCTGGCTCGCCCAGACGGCCGAAATGCGGGCTTCGAACTATCTCACGCCGCTGCTGTCGATCGTCGCCATGGTCCTGTTGTGGGCTGGCATCTGGGCGCTGCTGTCGCGAATATTTTCCGGCGGCTCTCACCTCTTGCGCAACCTGCTCATCACGCTGGCGGGCGGCCTTGCGTTCTCGCTCTACCACGAGTTTGCGCGGGTTTCCGCGTTTGCGTGGACCTGGTCCGGAGCCAGCACGTACCAATATGTTGCGGCGTGGTCGATCCTGGCGGCCGTGTGCTTCCTGCATTTGCGCGAGGTAGGCCGAACCCGACTCAAGCTGAAGGGCGCCATCGTGGTCGCGCTGCTCGTTATTGCGATTGCGTTCCAGGCCTTGCAGCGGTCCGAGGCGTTTTCCGATTACGGGCGGCAGTACACGACGCACCAGCTCATGCCGCCTGCGTTCCGTGCGGTCCGGCTCACTGAACAAAACATATTCTTTGGCGAGATCGCCAATCTCAAAACCAGGCTCGACAGCGATCGTGTGCATGCCGGGCCAAGCGAGGCGGTCCGGTAGCCGATTGAGCCGCTGGCGGCCGGCCGCGGCGTCGGATCGCGGGTGCGATCGAGATCACGGGTGCGATCAAGGCGGTATCGGGCGCGGTGAGCGGGCAGACACTGCAGGCCATGCGCAACCCCAGAGTGCAACGACGCCGTCGCATTTTGATCACAACCTTTGATTTTTGCGAGCGCCGGAACGCCGGCGCCGTTGCAGCCATTCCAAGCTTTGGCTAAAAAATGGCTGGGGAATGAATTTGGGGGCGTAATGTGTTTTGGCGGGGCGTGGCGTTACTGATTTCGGTCTTGCTGCTGGGCGGCTGTGAGACCCAAAGGGACGGGCTGGATTACTCGGCGATCGCGCGGAAGGTAGGCCCGCCGAAAGCAGGGCACGCACGTATCGTCTTGCTGCGCGAAAAAGGCTTTGGCGGCATCGTCGATGGGGCGTGGGACGTTCAGCTCGACGGAACGCCGATCACCGGCCTCAAGACCGGCACCTTCGCCTTCGCCGATCGTCCAAACGGCAAGCATGAATTGACGGCTATGGAGGCCGCGTTTCCGGGCGTGACACGGCACGAAATCACGGCCCAGTCCGGCCAAACTCATTTCTTCGTGGCGCGGACAAGCAAGCGAAAGAACGCCATGATGGCCGCCGCGGGCGCTACCGGAGGCGGATTGTTGGGGCTGGCGCTCGGCACTGCATTTACCTCGGGCTACGACAATCCGGGGCCGATCGACTTTTTTCCGCTGGACGAGGCGGCCGCGCGAACAACCATTGCGGAGCTGAAGCTGGCCCAATAGCTAAGCCGGCGCAAGCGCGGACCGGACCGGAAGAACATCGCGTGAGCGATCATTGCTGCCATAACATGTAGTCGTTCACGCGGACCCCGGAAGGCCGTGCGAAATCCGGTAGTGTCTCAGCTTGAATCTCGCCGACAATGCGTGGATCGTTATCGGGCTCCCGTCCCACCATGTTCTTCAATTGAAAGCGGCCGCCAACTGAGGGGGCCTCAACTCCCATATCGATGCTCAGGGCTTAGTGGGGAATGATGGTGGATTTTGGCGTCGTTTGACTTGGCTCCGTGGTCGATCCCCATATGCGCCGCACGAAATATCGGAATACCCATCCGACGAACCATACGCAGATAGCCAGCAAGGCCAGGCTGAGCGCGTGCAGCCACCAATCCGGCATTTCCTGTCCGTAAGCGATCTCGACGAGCAGGACGGCGGTCAACGCCAACAGCAAAGCCGCCACGATGCTCATGAGCCAGTAGACGATTTTGGCCGATATCATCATGGCCGCATCTCCATACGGTTTCCGCTGTAGCGCGGTGCGTCGTTGACGTGAGCGGACCTATGCCGGGCGTCAGGGTTATGGCGCTGTGACACGCGTCACAAAAATCTAAACAGGCCGCTGTGATTTTCGATTTGGCCACCGAGGGTCGAAACAGGCCAATACCCAAACGTGTCAGTATCATCAGGCGTAACCGGCCGTTGCCAGCTTGAGGGGGGCAGCGATTCAGATCGCGCTTGATCTGGATCAATTCGCTAACCCGCCTCGGGGCGAATAATTACCGCGGGAGGAATGAGCGTGGCGCAGACCACCAAACACCATGCCGATCAGGTGCAGGCGACGGTCGCACGTGGCTCGGCCGCAACATCTGCTGTGGTCGCGTCCTGGCGCCGGTCATCCAAATTTCATCGCCTCGACCCCGCCGAATGCGACCTGCCGCGCCGGTTGGGCCAGGCCGAATTCGAATTGGCGCGGCAGCAAATCGAGCCGCTGGTCCGGGCCGCGCAATCCAACCTCGACCGGCTGTTCCTCGCGGTCGGCGGCGTCGGCTGCTGCGTGCTGCTGGCCGACCGCAACGGCGTGCCGGTCGACCGGCGTGGCGCCGCGTCCGACGACGAGACGTTCAAGGCGTGGGGCCTGTGGACCGCGACGGTCTGGAGCGAGGAGTGCGAGGGCACCAACGGCATCGGAACTTGTTTGGCCGAGCAACGCGCGCTCACCGTCCATCGCGACCAGCATTTCTACGCACGCAACACGCTGCTGAGCTGCACATCGGCGCCGATCTACGATCACGAGGGCAGGCTGGCCGCGGCGCTCGACGTATCCTCCTGCCGCGCCGACCTCACGGAAGGCTTCGTCAATCTCATTGCGGTTGCCGTCGGCGATGCCGCCCGCCGGATCGAGATGGAGAATTTCCGGCTGGCGTTCCCGAACGCCCGCTTTCTGTTTGCGCCCGATAGCAATCGCGGCGGCGGCGGGCTGATCGCGGTCGATGCCGACGACCTCGTCATCGGTGCGACGCGGTCGGCGCGGCTGACACTCGGCGTGACGCGGGATTTTCTGAAGAAGCCGTTGCCGGCAGCCGACCTGCTTGGCGGCGCGTCCAGCCCGGCGCGGGATCTCGACCAGGCCGAGCGGGCAGCCGTGCAGCGGGCGCTGGCACGCAGCGACGGCAACGTTTCGGCCGCCGCCGAGGCGCTCGGGATCAGCCGTGCGACACTGCACCGAAAGCTGCGGCGCCTCGACCTCCAGCGCGCGCACTGACGGTTTGTCCGATCCACTGTCGCAGTTCTGCGACACACCCGCCAGCGATCCGGATTCGACGGGCAGACAGCAAAGCCCGCATTCGCCATGGTTTTCCCGAGCGCCGCATCCAGCGACGCCATAGCGAGGAACAGCCATGAACAAGGTCGAATTTTCACGAACTGCGAAGGCCCCGTTCGAAAGGCGATACGGGAACTACATCAACGGAAAATGGGCCGAGCCGCGCTCCGGCTGCTATTTCGAGAATTTCTCGCCGATCAACGGCCGGCTGCTTTGCGAGATCGCGCGCTCCGATGCCAACGACATCGAAGACGCGCTCGATGCCGCGCACGCCGCCAAGGAAGCCTGGGGCCGCACCAGCGTCGCCGAACGCGCGCTGATCCTGAACCGCATTGCCGATCGCATGGAGGAAAACCTCGATCTCCTCGCGCTCGCCGAAACCTGGGACAACGGCAAGCCGATCCGCGAGACCACCGCGGCCGACGTGCCGCTCGCCATCGACCATTTCCGCTACTTTGCCGGCGCCATCCGCGCCCAGGAAGGCAGCCTTTCCGAAATCGACCACGACACCGTCGCCTATCATTTCCACGAGCCGCTCGGCGTCGTCGGGCTGATCATTCCGTGGAATTTTCCGCTGCTGATGGCGTGCTGGAAGCTGGCGCCGGCGCTGGCCGCCGGAAACTGCGTCGTGCTGAAGCCGGCCGAACAGACCCCCGCGGCGATCATGGTGTGGGCAGGCTTGATCGGCGACCTGCTGCCGCCGGGCGTGCTCAATATCGTCAACGGCTTCGGCCTCGAGGCCGGCAAGCCGCTGGCTTCCTCGCCGCGCATCGCCAAGATCGCCTTCACCGGCGAGACGTCGACGGGCCGGCTGATCATGCAGTACGCGAGCCAGAACCTGATTCCGGTGACGCTCGAGCTCGGCGGCAAGTCGCCCAATATCTTCTTCCAGGACGTCATGGCCGAGGACGACGACTTCTTCGACAAGGCGATCGAAGGCTTCGTCATGTTTGCGTTCAACCAGGGCGAGGTCTGCACCTGTCCGAGCCGCGCATTGATTCATGAATCGATTTTCGACCGCTTCATGGAACGGGCCTTGAAGCGGGTCGAGGCGATCGTGCAGGGCGATCCGCTCGATCCGGCCACCATGATCGGCGCGCAGGCGTCCTCCGAGCAGATGCAGAAGATCCTGTCCTATATCGATATCGGTCGCGAGGAGGGTGCGCAGGTGCTGACGGGCGGAACGCGGAATCGTACTGCCGGGCGATCTTGCCGGCGGCTTCTATGTCAAGCCGACGGTACTCAAAGGCAACAACAAGATGCGGGTCTTCCAGGAGGAGATATTCGGACCGGTGGTTTCGGTCACGACCTTCAGGGATGACGACGAGGCGCTCGCGATCGCCAACGACACGCTCTATGGCCTCGGCGCCGGTATCTGGAGCCGCGATGCGAGCCGGCTCTATCGCTTCGGCCGCGCCATTCAGGCGGGCCGCGTTTGGACCAATTGCTACCACGCCTATCCGGCGCACGCCGCCTTCGGCGGCTACAAGCAATCGGGTGTCGGCCGGGAGACCCACAAGATGATGCTGGACCACTACCAGCAGACCAAGAACTTGCTGGTCAGCTACAGCCCGAAGAAGCTCGGCTTCTTCTGATCTGTTCTGACTCGGCGGGCGCGTTGCGCGCGGGTTGCTTCAATCGGCGCAACGACGCCATCGCCAATTTCAATAACTTGTCATTGCTTTTTTGCGATGTCGTCCTGCCTGATCCGTCGTATAGTCGTACCGAGGGGGAACTGTTCTGCATCACGTGAGTACCACCTGAAATCGCAGCAACGGAGGTCCGCCATGAAAGTCAAAGACGCGATGCACAAGGGCGTCGACTGGGTCAGTCCCGACACGCCGATTACCGAAATCGCAAAGCTGATGCGAGCGCATGATATCGGCTGCATTCCGATCGGGGAGGACGATGAGCTGGTCGGGATGGTGACCGACCGCGACATTGTCTGCAAAGGGCTTGCCGGCAACGGTTTCGATGCCAGCCGCGCCAAGGCGCGCGACGTGATGACCGAAGGCATTCATTGCTGCCGGGAGGACGACGATCTTGCGAAAGCGGTGCATCACATGGAGACGCTGAAAGTCCGCAGGTTGCCGGTGATCAACAAGAACAAGCGGATGGTCGGCATGATCAGCCTCGGCGACATCAGCCAGTTCGCGTCCAGTGATTTGATGTCCGGGTACGTGAAGAGCGTTGCGGCCCATCACTGAAGCGGCGGCCTGTTGCGATCGAATCGTCCGAAACGGCTCGCGTCTGTTCGACTGCGAACAGGCGCGGGCGTCCTGCTTGAAGCGCGACCGCAGCGGCGCAGCCGGCGGAACGAGCGGCCTCAATCGTGCGTGCTGAAGTGGCCGCGCCAGGCCTTCGCCGTCAATCTTGCGAACTGCGCGCCTTCCATGCGGATCAGCGTGGCATGATCGCCGCTTTCCATATAGACGTGCCGCCGCGCATCGATGCTGTCGTCGATGATGACGTCCAGCCCATAGCATTCGCCGAGCGGCGGTACGGCCCCGCGGTCGCAGTCCTCGAACAGCCGCTCGATTTCGTCCTCGCTCGCCAGGTCGACCTTGTGGCCGAGCTGACTTTTCAGCGCCGACAGATGCAGGTGATGGGAGGCCGGAAGAACGGCCATCATGTAACCGCCGTCACGGCGCAGCACGACGGCCTTGGCCAGCGCCTCGCCCGGCACGTGGCAAGCCTCGGCCGTGCGCGTCGATGACATGGTGGGGGCGTGGGGGATCAGGTCGTAGGTGACGCTCTGATCCAGGTACTTCTGCAGGGTCGGGGAAACGGTCATGGCGATTTCCTCCATTGCATGGGCAATTCGCACACCGGGAGGAACTCGCGCAGTCGCCTCACGATGCGGGCGAACACGATCTTCACGAAAGGATACGCCCGCCAAACGGCCGCGACAATGCGAATTTCGGTGCCGGAACCGGGCGGAGCGAGGCGCTATGCCTTGCTGCGAGCGCAATTATTCAAGAAATGTTCATTTTAACGCGCGTTCTATGCAAAGCGCGGGCGGCGACAGGGTGGAATCCCATGCGGGTAGCAAGAAGTTTGTCGATCCTCTCGGCGTGTCTCGTCGCGATATCAGGACTGGCGGGACATTTGAACACCGCCGCCGCGCAGCAGCCGGAAAAGCGCATTGCGCTGGTGGTCGGCAATGCCGCCTATGCGAAATCGCCGCTGGCGACGGCGGCCAACGACGCCGGCCTGATCGCGCAGACCCTGCAGGCGGCCGGCTTCGACGTGATCGGCGCCCGCGATCTCGATGGCGACACGCTGCGCAAGAGTTTTCGCGACTTCATCCAGAAGGCCGAAAGCCTCGGGGCCGGACACGGTCGCGATGGTGTATCTGGCCGGTTACGGGCTGCAATTGGCGGGCGAGAACTATTTCGTGCCGGTCGATTCCGCGATCAACCGCGATACCGATGTGCCGATCGAGGCGCTGCGGACCGGCGACTATATCCGTCAGCTCGCCTCGCTGCCGCTGAAGGCCGGCATCGTCGTGCTGGACGCGGCGCGGCAGCAGCCTTTCGTCAACGGACAGATCGCAAGCGGCCTCGCTTTGGTCGAGGCGGACCCGCACATGCTGATCGCGTTCAACGCGGCGCCCGGAACGGTCGCGCCGGCCGAGCAGGGGCCGTACGGCGTCTACGCCCAGTCGCTGGCCGAGATGATCCGGACCGGCGGATTGCCGCTGCCGGAGGTCTTCAATCGCGTGCGGCTTCGCGTCAACGAGGCGAGCAAGGGCGCGCAGGTGCCCTGGGACAGCCAGAAGGTCGATGCGGCCTTCACGTTCTTCGAGCGCGCACCGGATGCGCCCGCCGCCCCGCCGCCGGATCAGGTCGCCGCCATCCGCGACAAGCCGATCCGCGATCTCGGCGTGCAGGACGCCTACGCCGCGGTGCTGGAGCGCGACACGCTGCCGGCCTACGAGGATTTTCTCGCCGCCTATCCCGACGATCCCATGGCGAAGCGGGTGAGGGCGATCGCGGCGGCGCGGCGCGAAGCGATCACCTGGCGCCGCACCTATCCGCGCCGACACCCCGAACGCCTATTGGTCGTATCTGCAGCGCTATCCGCGCGGGCCTCACGCCGCCGACGCGCGCCGCCGGCTTGCCATTCTCACCGCGGCGCTCGAGCCGCCGCCGACCTTCGACGTCATCGACTACGACGTGCCGCCGCCGCCGCCGGAAGAGTTCATCTATATCGATCGGCCGGTGCTGGCCTTCGGCGATCCCGAGTTCGATTTCGTCGCCGCCGCCGCCGGCGCCGGTCTACTACCTGCCGCCGCCGCCGGATGATTTCGTCGATATTGGAGCCGCCGCCGCCGCCGATCGGGCTGTTCATCCTGCCGCAGCCGATCTTCGTGCCGATACCGGTCTATGTGCGGGCCCCGCGCTATGTGGCGCCGCCGCCGAACAACATCATCTTTGCCAACATCCACAACAGGGCCGTCATCAACAACGTCATCAACAGGCCGCCGCCGGCTGCCCGGTGGCCGTGCCAACGGTCCTGGCGCCGGACTTGGCGCCGAGACGGTGGCGCCAAGGCGATCGGACGCCCCGGCTCTCCGGGGCGACGGTTGCGCCGGGGCAGGGCGGCGCCACGCCGACGCTGCCGCCTGCGGTCGCGCAAAGGGCCACGCTGATCCAGCAGGGCAAAGCGCCGGTACCGCCGAGCGCTGCGATCAATCCTGCCGCGAGGGCTGGTTTGCCCGGCGCTCCGGCGGGCCAGGCCGGAAGGCCGCAACGCGACGCTGCCGGCCAATGCGCCGGGCGCGCTGCCGTCGACCCAGCCTTTGCCGAGGACCAACGCCCTGCCGGTTCCGGGTGCCAGGGGCGCGCCACCCGCGCCGCCGAGCGCTGCGGTATCGCCAGGGGCCGTCAATCCGAACGCGAGGCCGCGGCGCGGCGCCTCCGGGACAGCGGCTCCGGCCGCTCCCGGCGCGGCTCCCGGTTCCAGGCCCGCCATCGGGGCGACGGCTCCCGCAGCGCCCGTTGGCCAGCCGAGACCAGGCGTCTCCGGCCCGGCGAGGGTCGTAGCCCCGCCACCCGGCGCCGCCGCGCCGCCAAAGCCCGCCGCTGCGATTGCTCCGAAACCTCAATTGCAGCCTGAACTGCGGCGAGCCCCGCCGCCGTCGGCGGTGCACGTGGCAAGGCCGCCGCCGCCGGCAGCCCGCATCGCTCCGGCACCCCACCGCCGCGGATGGCGCGCCACCGCCGCCGCCACCCAGGATGGCCGCGCCGTCGCCGCCACCAAGGATGGCCGCTCCACCCCCACGGATGGCCGCCCCGCCGCCACCGCGCATGGCGGCGCCGCCGCCGCCCCGGATGGCTGCGCCACCGCCAGCGATGGCCGCGCCGCCGCCGGCGGCGGCCAGGAGGTGCCCGCCGGGTGCTCGATGCTGATTGTTAACCGGCCAGATCCGAGGGATCTGGCCGGCGGGGCCTAAATCGGGGGCCGGAAGGCCGAAAAACCGGCCTTATTTCCTTGCTTCTGGCTGGAATCCGGCTATACAGCGCGCCATCTCACACGGAAACATGGCTCAAAAGGCCGTCCGGTGGCAGCCGGGCCATAAGGCTCGTTTGCTCACACGTTTCCGGAGGAACCAACCGGAGAACTATCACTATGGCGCTACCCGATTTTTCTATGCGTCAGCTGCTTGAAGCTGGCGTGCACTTTGGCCACCAATCGCACCGCTGGAATCCGAAAATGGCGGAGTTCATTTTCGGTGCCCGCAACAACATCCACATCATCGATCTCGCCCAGACCGTGCCGTTGCTGCACACCGCGCTGAAGGCGGTCAGCGACACCGTCGCCAAGGGCGGCCGCATCCTGTTCGTCGGCACCAAGCGCCAGGCGCAGGACGGCGTTGCCGAGGCCGCCAAGCGCTCGGCGCAGTATTTCGTCAATTCGCGCTGGCTCGGCGGCACGCTGACCAACTGGAAGACGATCTCGGGCTCGATCAAGCGCCTGCGTCACCTCGACGAAGTGCTGTCGTCCGGCGAGGCCACCTCCTACACCAAGAAGGAGCGGCTGACGCTGCAGCGCGAGCGCGACAAGCTCGACCGTTCGCTCGGCGGCATCAAGGACATGGGCGGTCTTCCCGACATGATCTTCGTGATCGACACCAACAAGGAAGACATCGCGATCCAGGAAGCGCAGCGGCTCAACATTCCCGTTGCCGCGATCGTCGATACCAATTCCGATCCCAAGGGCATCACCTTCGTGGTGCCGGGCAATGACGACGCCGGCCGCGCCATCTCGCTGTATTGCGACCTGATTGCCCGCGCCGCCATCGACGGCATCTCGCGCGCCCAGGGCGACCACGGCATCGACATCGGCGCCTCCGCCCAGCCGGTCCGCGAGGAAATTCCGGCAGCTCCGCAGCCGACCGGCTTCCAGGGCCTGGCCGGTCCGCGCGGCACCGCCGACAACCTCAAGAAGCTCACCGGCGTGTCGGGTGCGATCGAGAAGAAGCTCAACGACCTCGGCATCTTCCACTACTGGCAGCTCGCCGAGCTCGACCACGATACCGCGCACAAGATCGGCGAAGAGGTCGGTCTTCCGAGCCGCGCCGATGCCTGGGTCGCCCAGGCCAAGACGCTGACCGCGGAAGCGGAATAATTGGTAACGCCGCGTGGCCGGCTCTCCGGCCACCGGCTCTGTTCCTCAACGCTGAGCATTCCCTGGAGCTGACGGCGGCACGGCGCAAAGCGCGCGCCGCGCCCGTGGCTAACAGGCAAGAAGGATATTCGACGATGGCAACGATCACTGCGGCGATGGTCAAGGAACTGCGCGAGTCGACCGGCGCAGGCATGATGGACTGCAAGGCAGCCCTCACCGAAACCGCTGGCGACATGCAGGCCGCGCAGGATTGGCTGCGCAAGAAGGGCCTGTCGAAGGCCGCCAAGAAGGCCGGCCGCGTCGCGGCGGAAGGCCTGATCGGCGCGCTGACCTCGGGCGCCAAGGGCGTCGTGGTCGAAGTCAACTCCGAGACCGATTTCGTCGCGCGCAACGAGCAGTTCCAGGGCCTCGTCAAGATGATCGCGCAGGTCGCGCTGCACAACGGCGCCGACGTCGAGACGATCAAGGCGGCCAAGGTCGGCAGCGTCACGGTCGAGACCGCGATTTCGGACGCGATCGCGACCATCGGCGAGAACATGTCGCTGCGCCGCGCGGCTTCGCTCGAAGTCGGCCAGGGCGTGGTGTCGAGCTACGTTCATGGCGCCGTGATCGACGGCGCCGGCAAGATGGGCGTGCTGGTCGCGCTCGAATCGACCGGCAAGACCGATGAGCTCAGCCATCTCGGCCGTCAGTTGGCGATGCATGTGGCCGCGACCAATCCGCAGGCGCTGGATCCGTCCGGCCTCGACCCGGCGATCGTGACGCGCGAAAAGGACGTGCTGGCCGACAAGTATCGCCAGCAGGGCAAGCCGGAGAACGTGATCGAGAAGATCGTCGAGTCCGGCCTGAAGACCTATTACAAGGAAGTCTGCCTGCTGGAGCAGGCGTTCATCCATGACGAAAAGGGCAAGTCGGTCGCCCAGGCGGTGAAGGAAGCCGAAGGCAAGATCGGTGCGCCGGTGAAGATTGCCGGATTTGTGCGCTATGCTCTCGGCGAGGGAATCGAAAAGCAGGAATCCGATTTCGCAGCCGAGGTCGCGGCCGCCAGCGGCAAGAAGTAACCGCTGCGGTCACCGTCTTCCGGCGCCAGCGCGCCGGAAGTCACCTGCGCGGGACAAGGAAGCGATAAGCAATGGCTGAGCCGGTCTATCGTCGCGTCGTGATCAAGCTCTCGGGCGAGTATCTCGCCGGCAGCCACTCCTTCGGTATCGACCAGCCCACCATCGACCGCATCGCCGACGATCTGATCGCGGCCCAGAAGCTCGGCGTCGAGGTGGCCGTCGTGATCGGCGGCGGCAACATCGTCCGCGGCGTCGAAGTCTCCTCGCGCGGCGTGTCGCGCCCGACCGGCGACACCATGGGCATGCTCGCCACCATGATGAACTGCCTGGCGCTGGAGGCGGCGATCGAGCGCAAGGGGACGCCGGCGCGGACCCTGTCGGCGTTCGTGATGCCCGAGATTTCCGAGCTGTTCACCCGCAGTGCAGCGCACAAATACCTCGCCGAGGGCCGAATCGTGCTGCTTGGCGGCGGAACCGGCAATCCGTTCTTCACCACCGACACCACGGCGGTGTTGCGGGCGGCCGAGATCGGGGCGCAGGCCGTGCTCAAGGCCACCAATGTCGACGGCGTTTACAGCGCCGATCCCAAAAAGGACCCGTCGGCCAAGCGTTTCGACCGCCTGACGCATTCGCAGGCGATTGCCGGCGACTACAAGGTGATGGATGCGACCGCATTCGCGCTTGCCCGCGAGACGTCACTGCCTATCATCGTATTCTCGATCGCCGAGCCGGGTTCGATCGGCGCGATCCTGCGCGGGACCGGCCACGGCACGGTGGTTGCCGGCTGAAATGGCCAGTGCTGCTTCGAACCGCGGGCTTTAAGACGCCGGCGGCTGGTTTCTTAGGAGGGGAGAGCGTTATGCCCACGCCCGGTTTTGACATCAACGAATTGAAGCGCCGCATGCAAGGCGCCACCCAGTCGCTCAAGCACGAACTGGGCGGCTTGCGGACCGGCCGCGCGGCGGCGTCCATGCTGGAGCCGGTGCAGGTCGAGGCTTACGGCTCGCACATGCCCCTCAACCAGCTCGCGACCGTCAGCGTGCCCGAGCCGCGCCTGCTCTCCGTGCAGGTGTGGGACAAGTCGATGGTGAAGGCCGTCGAAAAGGCGATCGTCGATTCCAACCTCGGCCTCTCGCCCGCGACCGAAGGCCAGGTGCTGCGCTTGCGGATTCCCGAGCTCAACGAGGAACGGCGCAAGGAACTGGTGAAAGTCGCGCATAAATACGCCGAAGCCGCCAAGGTGGCGGTCCGCCATGTCCGTCGCGACGGGCTGGATATCGTCAAGAAGCTCGAGAAGAATCACGAGATTTCCGAAGACGATCAGGAACGGCTCGCCAATGATGTGCAAAAGGCGACCGACGGAACGATTGCGGAAATCGATCAGTTGCTTGCGGCGAAGGAAAAGGAAATCCTCACCGTTTGACGGCAACGTTCAAGAATCGAGACTGGTCCTGGAATTCAGATAATGCCGAACGCCGCCGCCCCCGCCACGGAAGGACCGGATCGATCCGTTCCGTTGCATGTGGCGATCATCATGGACGGAAACGGGCGCTGGGCGGCAGCGCGCGGCTTGCCGCGTGCCGAAGGCCATCGCCGCGGCGTCGAGGCGCTGCGCCGCGTCGTTCGCGCCGCCCATGAACTCGGCGTGCTCTACCTCACGATCTTTTCGTTCAGCTCCGAGAACTGGTCGCGGCCGGCGACCGAAATCGGCGATCTGTTCGGACTGCTCCGCCGCTTCATCCGCAACGATCTGGCGACGCTGCATCGCGACGGCGTGCGCGTGCGCGTGATCGGGGAGCGGGAAGGGCTGGAGCCCGATATCTGCACGCTGCTGAACGAAGCCGAGGAACTGACCAGGGCCAACACCAAGCTCAATCTCGTGGTCGCGTTCAACTACGGATCGCGCCAGGAAATCGCGAACGCCGCGCAAAAGCTGGCGCGCGAAGTGGCGGAGGGCAAGCGCGATCCGGCATCGATCGACGCCGATGCGCTCGGCCGCTATCTCGATGCGCCCGACATTCCCGATCCCGACCTGATCATCCGCACCAGCGGCGAGCAGCGGCTGTCGAACTTCCTGATGTGGCAGGCGGCCTATAGCGAACTCGTTTTCGTGCCGATCCACTGGCCGGATTTCGACAAGGCCGCGCTCGAAAGCGCCATTGCCGAATACGCCAGACGGGAACGCCGTTTCGGCGGTCTGGCCGCGAAAACCGGATCGTGACCGAGGACAAGGCCGCGCCGGCGGCAGCGAGCGCGTCCGATTCGCGCAATCTCGTGATGCGCATCGCCGTAGCCGCCGTGCTGATCCCGCTTGCGGTCGCGATCGCCTATGCGGGCGGCTGGCTCTGGACCGCGCTGGTGACGCTGGCCGCCATCGGCCTGTTCGTGGAATGGCTCGCGATCGTGGGTCTCGCCGGCGCTACGCGCGTGACGGTGCCGGGTGTGGCCGCGCTTGCGGTCGCCGGGCTTTGTTTTGCGATTGGCCGGCTCGATGCCGCGCTGATCGTGCTGTCGGCCGGTTTCGTTGCCGTCGTGTCGATCGCGCCGGAGCGGCGAGGCTGGGCGGCGGCGGGATTCCTGTACGCGGCGGCGGCCGAGATCGCCTCGGTGCTGGTGCGTCTCGATCCCGTCAAGGGATTCGCCGCGCTGATGTTCGTGCTGCTGATCGTATGGGTGACCGATAGCGGCGGCTATTTCGCGGGCCGCGGCATTGGCGGGCCGAAACTATGGCCGCGCGTCAGCCCGAAAAAGACCTGGGCGGGCGCCGCCGGCGGGTTTGCCGCCAGCCTGGCCGTGGCGGCAGGCTTTGCCGCGTTCGATCTGGGCAGAATCGGGCCGTTATTGATGCTTTCCGGGGCTCTTTCGGTCGTCTCACAGCTCGGCGACCTCTTCGAATCCGCCGTGAAGCGCCGTTTTGGCGTAAAGGACTCAAGTCACATTATTCCCGGCCACGGCGGGCTAATGGATCGCCTGGATGGATTTGTCGCAGCCGTCGTCGTGGCGGCCCTTTTCGGTCTTCTGCGGGGTGGCGCCGATGGCGTCGGCCGCGGTCTTATGGTTTGGTGAAATTATGAGCGCAGTTCCATTGCGTAACAACAAGGCCGTGGCTGGCGGCCGCGCGCACCGTCACGGTGCTGGGCGCCACCGGTTCGATCGGCGACAGCACCATGGATTTGCTGCGCGGCGCGCGCGACCGCTATTCCGTCGAGGCGCTGACCGCGAATACCAATGTCGAAGCGCTGGCCAAGCTCGCCAAGGAATTCGGCGCGCGATTTGCCGCGATCGCCGATCCGGCGCGGCTTGGCGAATTGAAGGACGCCCTGGCCGGCACCGGCATCGAATGCGGCGCCGGCGAAAGCGCCATCATCGAGGCCGCCGCGCGTCCCGCCGACTGGGTGATGGCGGCGGTGAGCGGTGCGGCCGGGCTGAAGCCGGCATTGGCTGCGGTCGACCGCGGCGCGGCGGTGGCGCTCGCCAACAAGGAATGCCTGGTTTGTGCCGGCGATTTCTTCATGCAGCGCGCGGCGAAAGCCGGCGCCTGCATCCTGCCGGCGGATTCCGAACACAACGCATTGTTTCAGGCGCTTTCCTCCGGCAACCGCGAGGAACTGGTGCGCGTGATCATCACCGCCTCGGGCGGGCCGTTCCGCACCTGGGCCGCCGGCCGACATCGAGCAGGCGACGCTGGAGCAGGCCTTGAAGCATCCGAACTGGAGCATGGGCCAGAAGATCACCATCGATTCGGCCTCGATGATGAACAAGGGCCTCGAAGTCATCGAGGCCGTCCTATCTCTTCGCGCTGACCGCCGACGAAATCGACGTTCTCGTGCATCCGCAGTCGATCATCCACGGCATGGTCGAATTCTCCGATCGCTCCGTGGTTGCGCAGCTCGGCGCGCCCGACATGCGCATTCCGATTGCGCACTGCCTCGGATGGCCCGACCGAATCGTCGGCCCGTCGGCGAGGCTGGATCTCGCAAAAATCGGACAGCTGACCTTCGAGGCGCCGGATTTCGAGCGGTTCCCGGGCTTGCGGCTGGCCTACGAGGCGTTACGTACCGGCCGTGGTGCGACGACGGTATTCAACGCTGCCAATGAGGTGGCGGTGGCGGCGTTCATTGCCGGACAGATCAAGTTCGGGTCGATTGCGCGCCTCGTCGAAGCCACCATGAACGACTGGATTCGCGCCGGGAACCTTGCGCCTTTGAGCTCGGCCGACGACGCGATTGCCGTTGACCATAACGCGCGAAATAGAGCCGCCTCCCTATTGCCTCAAATTGCCTTAAAGGCATCCTAGAGGGTTGGGGACGGAGCCTTTGGCTCTTGTCGAGGGGAACCTGATGATCAGAGTTTTTTCTAAATAGTTTCAATACGTTGGGCCATGGGCTCGTCGGCTACATCATTCCCTTCTTGTTCGTCCTGACCATCGTCGTGTTCTTCCATGAACTCGGCCACTTCCTGGTCGCCCGATGGGCGGGCGTGAAAGTGTTAACGTTCTCGCTCGGTTTCGGGCCGGAACTCGTCGGCTTCAACGACCGCCATGGCACGCGCTGGAAGATCTCCGCGATCCCGCTCGGCGGCTATGTGAAGTTCTTCGGCGACGAATTGGAAGCCTCGACGCCTGCCTCGGCCGAAACGCTCGCCGGCATGACCGAGGAGGAGCGGGCGGGCAGTTTCCATCACAAGAAAGTCGGCGCGCGCGCGGCCATCGTTGCCGCCGGTCCGATCGCGAATTTCATTCTGGCGATCGTCATCTTCACCTGTCTCTTCACCTTCTTCGGCAAGCCGAGCACGACGGCGCGCGTCGACAAGATCGAAGCCACCAGCGCCGCCGAGCGGGCGGGCTTTCAGGTCGGCGACATCGTCACCGCCATCGACGGCAAGAAGATCGGCAGCTTCTCCGACATGCAGCGATTCGTCAGCGTTCGTGCCGGCGACACCCTGACCTTCACCGTCAAGCGCGGTGATTCCACGCTGCAATTGAAGGGCACGCCGGAACTGCGCGAAGTGAAGGATCCGTTCGGAAACACGCAGCGGCTGGGGATTCTCGGCATCACCCGCGCAACCTCGCCGGGCGAAGTGACCACCGAGAAGGTCGATCCGGCCAGCGCGCTTTGGCTGGGAATCAAGGAAACCTGGTTCGTCATCGACCAGACGCTCTCCTATATCGGCAACATCTTCACCGGGCGGGCGAGCGCGGACCAGATCGGCGGGCCGATTCGGATCGCGCAGATTTCGGGTCAGGTCGCCACGCTGGGACTGATTCCCTTGCTTCATCTGGCGGCGGTGCTGTCCATTTCGATCGGACTGCTGAACCTGTTCCCGGTGCCCTTGCTCGATGGCGGTCACCTTATGTTCTACGCGGCCGAGGTGCTGCGGGGGCGTCCCTTGTCGGAAAAGTCCCAGGAATACGGGTTCCGCGTGGGGCTGGTCCTGGTGCTGATGTTGATGGTGTTTGCCTTCTATAACGACTTCCATCAGGTGCCGTGGCTGAAGGGGCTGTTCGGAAGATCCTAGTAGCGGCTTTTTTGTGACGTTGCCCATTGGCAACGTCTTGGAATGAAAATGGAATCGCACCGCGATGTGTGGTTTGCCGCCCTCTCGAAATTAGCTACAAGCAGTGCAACTTTGGGAATTCTGCCGGTTCGTAGGGGTACGGGCCGGCATTGGAATGACGAGGGCGCGTTGCGCATGATGTTTGGAATGCGAGTGCGGGGGGCTCTACTGGGCGCTCTGATCATGGTTGCCGTGCCGATGGGGGGCGCGCTGGTGTCTGTGCCGGCTGCGGCCCAGACCGTGGCGTCGATCGCCGTTGAGGGGAACCGGCGTGTCGAGGTCGAGACCATCCGTTCCTATTTCAAGCCAGGCCCCGGCGGCCGGCTCGGGCAGGCCCAGATCGACGACGGCCTCAAGGCGCTGATCGAGACCGGCCTGTTCCAGGACGTGCGAATCAACCAGGTGGGCGGCCGGCTGGTCGTGACCGTGGTCGAAAACGCCGTGATCGGGCGCATCGCCTTCGAAGGCAACAAGAAGGTCAAGGACGAGCAGCTTTCGGCTGAAATCCAGTCCAAGCCGCGCGGCACGTTCTCGCGCCCGATGGTTCAGTCGGACGCCCAGCGCATCGCCGAAATCTACCGGCGCTCCGGCCGCTATGACGTGCGCGTGACCCCTGAAATCATCGAGCAGCCGAACAACCGCGTCGACCTGATCTTCACGGTCACCGAGGGCAGCAAGACCGGCGTCAGGTCGATCGAGTTCGTCGGCAACGTCGCCTATTCGTCCTATCGCCTGAAGGACGTCATCAAGACGCGCGAATCCAACCTTCTGAGCTTCCTCGGCGGCGCCGACGTCTACGATCCCGACCGGGTCGAGGCCGACCGCGACCTGATTCGCCGCTTCTATCTCAAGAACGGTTACGCCGACGTGCAGGTGATCGCCGCGCTGACCGAATATGACCCCGACAAGAAGGGCTTCCTCGTCACCTTCAAGATCGAGGAGGGGCAGCAATATCGCGTCGCCTCCGTCGACTTCCAGACCTCCATCGCAACCCTCGATACCGCCTCGATGCGCAGCTTCTCGCGCGTCAGCGTCGGCTCGGTCTACAATGCCGAGGCGCTTGAGAAATCCGTCGAGGAAATGCAGATCGAGGCCTCGCGGCGCGGCTACGCCTTCGCCGTGGTGCGCCCGCGCGGCGACCGCAATTTCGAAGCGCACACCGTTTCGATCGTGTTCGCCGTCGATGAGGGCCCGCGAACCTATATCGAGCGCATCAACGTCCGCGGCAACACCCGCACCCGCGACTACGTGATTCGCCGCGAGTTCGACCTGTCCGAAGGCGACGCCTACAACCGCGCGCTGGTCGATCGTGCCGAGCGCCGGCTGAAGAACCTCGACTTCTTCAAGAGCGTGAAGATCGTGACCGAGCCCGGCTCGTCGACCGATCGCGTGATTCTGATCGTCGATCTCGAAGAGAAGTCGACCGGCGACTTCTCGGTGTCGGGCGGCTATTCGACCACCGACGGTGCGCTGGCCGAAGTCAGCATTTCCGAGCGCAACTTCCTCGGCCGTGGCCTGTATGCGAAGGCGGCCGTGACCTACGGTCAGTACGCGCGCGGCGGTTCGCTGTCGTTCGTCGACCCCTATCTGCTCGACTATCGCGTCGCGCTCGGCCTCGACTTGTTCTATCGCGAGCAGCTCGCCAACAGCTACATCGCCTACGGCACCAAGACGCTGGGCTTCAGCCCGCGGCTCGGCTTCACCTTGCGGGAAGATCTCGCGCTGCAGTTGCGCTACTCGATCTATCAGCAGGAAATCCAGCTGCCGAACCGCTGCGCGAATTGTAACAACAACTCCTCGAACTCGCTGCTCGCGTTCAATCCGACGCCGGCATTTGCGAATCTGGTCGGCGCTCCCGCCGGCGGATCGATAACGGACGGGGGCCAGACCGCCACTGACACCTCCGGCGTCGGCCTGTGGTGCTACAGCGACGGCGAAGCCTCGCTGCCGGTCCGCAGGGAACTGCAGAGCGGCAAGACGCTGACCTCGTCGGTCGGCTATTCGCTGAACTACAACACGCTGGACAACAACAAGAACCCGACCGACGGCTTGCTGGTCGACTGGAAGCAGGACTTCGCCGGTGTCGGCGGCGACGTGAAGTACATCAAGTCGGCGATCGACGCGAAGTACTACACCCCGCTGGTCGCCGATATCGTCGGCCTGATCCATCTCCAGGGCGGCATGCTGAACCAGTTCGGCGGCAGCGAGCTGCGCATGCTCGATCACTTCCAGATGGGTCCGAACCTGGTTCGCGGTTTTGCGCCGAACGGCATCGGTCCGCGCGATATCAACCCGTTTGGCACGCGTGACGCGCTCGGCGGCACCAAGTACTGGGGCGCTTCGTTCGAATTGCAGATGCCGTTCTGGTTCCTGCCGAAGGAAGTCGGGCTCAAGGGTTCGGTCTATGCCGACGCCGGCGGACTGTTCGACTACAAGGGTCCGACGTCGTGGGCGCAGACCGGCGAAGTCAACGTGCCCGGCTGCATCAAGCCGACCCAGGCGACGTCGACGACTGGGGCCACTCCCGGAACCTGTTTGGGATTGCAGTATGACGACGGCAACGTGGTTCGCACCTCGGTGGGTGTCGGCCTCATCTGGGCTTCGCCGTTCGGTCCGCTGCGCTTCGACTATGCGGTTCCGATTACGAAGGGTCAGTTTGACCGCGTGCAGCAATTCAAGTTTGGCGGCGGCACATCGTTCTAAGGCGGCTTGAAGCGGACGGACGTCAGGTCCGCGTGACGAGAACGCCAGGGAATAAGAGGAAGGGTCGGCTCCGTTTCTTCGGAGCCGGCCCTCCGGTGTGAAGGTCGGCCGGACTGCGACGGGTGGAATGGCGCAGCCGATATTCTTCAAGCAACCCCCTTCCTCGACGCTGGCCGAACTGGCCGCGTTGACGGGAGCGGTATTGGTCGATCCCGCACGGGGCGGTCAGGTGATCAGGGGCCTCGCTTCGCTCGACGAAGCCGGTCCCATGCATCTGGCGTTCTTCGACAACCTCAGATACGCCGATCAGCTCAAGGCGACCAAGGCCGGCGCCTGCCTGGTCAGCCCGCGCTTCGAGGCCCAGGTGCCCGCCCATGTGGCGGTGCTGCGGGCCAGCCAGCCGTTCCGCGCCTTCGTGAAGCTGGCGCGCGAATGGCACGCCGATGCGCTTCGCCCGCAATCCTGGTTCGACAATGACGGCATCGCGCCATCGGCCATCATCGATCCGTCCGCCCATCTGGAGGATGGCGTGATCGTCGATCCGCTCGCGGTGATCGGGCCCAGGGTCGAGATCGGCGCCGGCACCGTGATCGGCGCGGGCGCGGTGATCGGCGCCGACGTCAAGATCGGCCGCGACTGCAATGTCGGCGCCCGCACCGCGATTCAGTTCACGCCTGATCGGCAACAACGTCCTGATCCATCCCGCCTGCAGCATCGGGCAGGACGGCTATGGCTTCATCTTCTTCGGCCCCGAGGGCCATCTGAAGGTGCCGCAGACCGGCCGGGTCCTGATCCAGAACAATGTCGAGGTCGGCGCCGGCACCACCATCGACCGCGGCAGCCTGCGGGATACCGTGATCGGCGAGGGCACCAAAATCGACAATCAGGTCCAGATCGGCCACAATGTGACCATCGGCAGGCACTGCCTGCTCGCGGCCCAGATCGGGCTCGCGGGCAGCCTGACGATCGGTGACAACGTCGCGCTGGGGGCGAAGGTGGGCATCAACAACCACCTCAAGATCGGCGACGGCGCCCAGGTAACGGCCATGAGTGCGGTCAAGGACGACATTCCGCCCAATGGCCGCTGGGGCGGCTATTTTGCCAAACCGACCAAGCAGTGGTTCAGGGAGATTGTTGCAGTGGAGCGACTGGTGCAGGGCGGCACGGCCGATCCGAAAGGCGAGGGGCGGGAGTGATGGAGGAGGCAGCGGTCAGGTTCGAGCTCGTGGATATCAACGAGATCCTCAAGACGCTCCCGCACCGTTATCCGATGCTGCTGATCGACCGGGTGATCAAGATCCGGACCGATTACTCAGGCATCGGCATCAAGAACGTCACTTTCAACGAGCCGCCGTTTCTCGGCCATTTTCCCGACCGTCCGGTCTATCCCGGCGTGATGATGATCGAGGCCATGGCGCAGACCGCCGGCGTCATCGGCATCAAGTCGGTCGAGGGCACCGAGAAGCCGCGCGCGGTTTATTTCCTCACCATCGACAAGTGCAAATTCCGCAAGCCGGTGATGCCCGGCGACACCATCGAGTACCACATGCGCTCGATCGGCCGCCGCAAGGCGATGTGGTGGTTTCACGGCGACGCCAAGGTGAATGGCAGCGTGGTCGCGGAGGCCGACGTCGGCGCGATGCTGACGGATTGAATCGGATTGAATTCATCCGTCACAGAACCGACGTCTTCCTGATGTCTTTGTTCAATCACTGGTAGTGGAACCCACGCCGAGGTCGATTGACGACATTTGCCTGATAGGTCCGGTTTGGGGCCACGCTTTTTCAACGGAGGCGTCCGTGAACAAGCTTGCGTCCATCATTTCGTGTTTGGTCATTTTTCTGCTGATGCCGCCGCAAGGTTACGCGGCTGATCTGGACGGTCTGGTATCGTCCCTCAAGGACGGCGGCTACGTCCTCGTGTTTCGACACGGCGCCACCGACGACAGCCAGAAGGACGTCTACCCCTTCAAATTCGACGACATGACCGCGCAGCGGCAATTGAGCGAAAAGGGCCGCAGCATGGCGCGCGAGCTTGGCGAAGCGCTGAAGAAGCTCGGTGTGCCGATCGGCGAAGTCTATACGAGCCAGCTCAATCGAGCCGTCGAGACCGGCAAGCTGCTTGGCGGCAAGGACGTCTCTCCGGTGGACGCATTGACCGACAGCGGCGCGGGCAGTCCGTCCGCGATGGCCAACCCGGACGGCAAGAACGCCAAGGCCGGACGTGCCGTGCGCGATCTGGTGAACGCGCCTCCCAAGGCCGGCCTCAATAATCTGGCGGTGACGCACAAGACCAACGTCGCCGACGCCTTCGGAAAGGAATTTGCCGATATCCGGGAAGGCGAGGCGCTCGTCTACAAGACCAGCACCTCGGGGCCGGCCGTCCTGATCGCGCGCGTGCAGGCTGGCGAATGGATCGCACTGGTGGGCAGCTAACCACGCCGAGTCGATTGGCGAAATTTTCCGACTAAGTCCGGTCTGGGCCACGTTTTTCCAACGGAGGCGTCCGTGAACAAGTTTGCGTCCATCCTTTTGGGTTTGATCATTTTTCTGGCTGGCGTCGCCGCAAAGTCGCGCGGCCGATCTGAACGGTCTCGTATCGTCTCTCAAGGGCGGCGGCTATGTCCTGGTGGTTCGACACGGCGCCACCGACGAGAGCCAGAAGGATATCTATCCTTTCAAGTTCGACGACATGACCGCGCAGCGGCAATTGAGCGAGAAAGGCCGCGGCATGGCGCGCGAGCTTGGCGACGCGCTGAAGAAGCTCGGCGTGCCGATCGGCGAAGTCTATACGAGCCAGCTCAATCGGGCCGTTGAGACCGGCAAGCTCATCGGCGGCAAGGATGTGTCGCCCGTGGAAGAGTTGACCGACAGCAGCGCCGGCAGCGCGTCTGGAATGGCCAATCCCGACGGCAAGAACGCCAAGGCCGGACGCGCCGTGCGCGATCTGGTCAACGCGCCGCCGAAAGCCGGCCTCAATAACCTGGCCGTGACGCACAAGACCAACGTCGCCGACGCCTTCGGCAAGGAATTTGCCGATATCCGCGAAGGCGAGGCGCTGGTTTACAAGACCAGCACGTCCGGCCCGGCCGTTCTGATCGCGCGCGTGCAGGCGAGCGAATGGATCGCGCTGGCCGGCAGCTAGATTTGATCCTGCCGCGAAGGAACTTCGGCCCGCCCGCAGGTTTGTAGTTCCGGTGGAAGCGGGTGTTGCGGAGACGGGCCGCATGAAATTTCTCAAAGCCGCCGGCGCGCTGACGATCTCGGCCACCCTTGTCGGCGGAAATGCCGCCGGCCCGCGATGATGGCCGCTACGCCAACTCTCCGCTCAAGTCGTGGTTCGACAGTCTCAGAAGCGGCAGGGGGCCATGCTGTTCGGACGCCGACGGCTCCGTCGTTTCCGACGTCGATTGGGAATCGAAGGACGGTCATTACCGCGTCCGGCTCGAGGGCCAATGGATCGACGTGCCCGAGGATGCCGTCATCACCGTGCCAAACCGCGCCGGCCGGACCATGGTGTGGCCTATAAAAGACGGCAGCCGGGATTTCGATCCGCTGCTTTCTGCCCGGCAGCATGATGTAGCGACCATCCGTCCTGGTGTTCGGCGACGGCGGAATTGCGCCAGGCCGACACATGGCGTAACCATACGTCACTGGACAGCGTTGATACGTCGCGCTAACCACCGGAAAACGCGGGATATTCGCGTGCAATCGATGGGCTGGGCTGCTTGATGGGTACGATCGATCCAACCGCGCGGGTTGAGGATGGCGCTGTGATCGGCGAGGGGACCACGATCGGTCCCTATTGCATCATCGGCCGCAACGTCGTCATCGGCGCCAACTGCAATCTGATCGCGCATGTGCACGTCACGGCGCAGACCTCGATCGGCGCCGGCTGCACGATCTATCCCGTTCGTCTCGCTCGGCACGCCGCCGCAGATCGCTGAGCTACAAGGGCGAACTGACCCGGCTCGAGATCGGCTGCCGGCTGCACCATCCGCGAATCCGTCACCATGAACGCCGGCACGGTTGCCGGCGGCGGCGTGACGCGGGTCGGCGAGCGCGGCTACTTCATGAATTGCAGCCATGTCGGGCACGACTGCCAGGTCGGCAACGACGTGATCTTTGCGACCTCGGCGACGCTCGGCGGTCACTGCGAGATCGGCGATTTCGTCTTCATCGGCGGGCTGTCGGCCGTGCACCAGTTCACCCGGATCGGGCCGCAGGTGATGGTCGGCGGCGTCTGCGGCGTGCGCGGCGACATCATTCCGTTCGGCCTCGCCAACGGCCAGTATGCGAGCCTCGAAGGGCTGAACATCATCGGCATGAAGCGCCGCAAGTTCACCAAGGAGCGGCTGGCGACGGTGCGCGCGTTCTACCAAAAGCTGTTTCACGGCCCCGGCATCTTTGCCGAGCGGCTGAATGCGGTGCAGCCGCTCGCCGGAGAGGATCCGGCGATCGCCGAAATCCTCGCCTTCATCGCGCAAGGCAAGCATCGCGCGCTCTGCCTTCCCGCCGACGACGGCAACAAGCATTGATGACGGGATCGCCGCAGCCATGACTTCAGCGGCTTCTGACATTTCTTCGCCGGTCGGCGTCATCGCCGGCGGCGGCGCCATGCCGTTCGCGGTGGCGGATTCGCTTAGCCAGCGCGGGATCGCGCCGGTGCTGTTCGCGCTCCGCGGCGCCTGCGATCCCGGTCGCGTCGAGCGCTTCCGCCATCACTGGATCTCGGTCGGGCAACTCGGCCGCGCCACAAAACTGTTCCGCAGCGAGGGCTGCCGCGACCTGATCTTCATCGGCACGCTGCTGCGCCCGGCGCTGTCGGAAATCCGGCTGGACTGGGGAACGATCCGCGTCCTCGGCCGCGTCTGGGCGGCGTTTCGCGGCGGTGACGATCATCTGTTGTCGGGGATCGGCCGCATCCTCGAACAGGACGGTTTTCGGATGGTCGGCATCCGGGATGTCGCCCCCGACATTCTGATGCCGGAGGGAAACATTGCCCGCGCCACGCCCGATCCCGCCGCCATCGCCGATATCGCCAAGGGGCGGGAGGTGCTCGGCGCGCTCGGGCCCGTTCGACATCGGCCAGGCCGTGGTCGTGATCGACGGGCATGTGGTGCGGTCGAGGACATCGAGGGCACCGACGGGCTGTTGGCGCGCGTGGCGCGGCTGCGCGAGGCCGGGCGCATTCGCGCCAAATCCGGCCGCGGCGTGCTGGTGAAGGCGCCCAAGAGCGGCCAGGATTTGCGCTTCGACCTGCCGGCCGTGGGCGCCAAAACCATCGAAGGCGTGGCCGGCGCCGGGCTTGCCGGCATCGCCGTGATCGCCGGCCATACGCATTGCCGCGGACTCGCAGGCCATGATCGAGGCCGCCGATCGCGCCGGCCTGTTCATCCAGGGCTTGCCCGCGTGACGCCGTCTCGCGCCACCGCCGGGATGGAGCGGAGGATATTTCTGATCGCGACGGAGGAGTCCGGCGATCGCCTCGGCGCCAATTTGATGAAGGTGCTGCGCCAGCGCCTTGGCGACGGGGTGCGGTTCGAAGGCATCGGCGGCCGCGCGATGGCGCGCGAAGGCCTGAAGTCGCTGTTTCCGATCGAAGAGCTCTCGATCATCGGGCTCGCCGCCGTCGTCAAGGATCTGCCGAAGATCCTCGGGCTGATCAAGGAAACGGCGATCGCGGTGATCGGAAGCGGCGCCGGATATTCTCGTCATCATCGACAGCCCGGACTTCACCCACCGCGTGGCCAAGCGCGTTCGCGCCAAGGATCCCGGAATTCCGATCGTCAACTATGTGTCGCCGTCGGTCTGGGCGTGGCGGCCCGGCCGCGCGCGCGCGATGCTGAAATATGTCGATCACGTGCTGGCGCTGCTGCCGTTCGAGCCCGAGGCCTATCGCAGGCTGCACGGGCCGCCCTGCAGCTATGTCGGCCATCCCCTGACCGAGCAGATTGTCCTCGCTGCGCCCGAACGCCGATGAGGCCGCGCGGCGGGCGGAATCGCCGCCGGTGCTGCTGGTGCTGCCGGGAAGCCGGCGCAGCGAAATCCGCCACCACATGGCGGTGTTCGGCCAGGCGGTGGCGCGGCTGCAGGAGCAGGGCGTGGCGTTCGAACTGGTGCTGCCGACCATGCCGCATCTGCAGGAAGCGGTGCGTCGATGCGGTGAAGACCTGGCCGGTGCAGCCGCAGGTCGTGATCGGCGAGCAGGAGAAGCGGGCCAAGTTCCGGATCGCGCACGCGGCGCTGGCCAAATCCGGCACGGTGACGCTCGAACTGGCGTTGGCCGGCGTGCCGATGGTGACGGCCTACCGGACCGGCACGATGGAAGCCTGGATCCTGCGCCGCGCCATCAAGGTGAACTCGGTGATCCTGGCCAATCTCGTGATCGGCGAGAACGTCATTCCCGAATTCCTGCAGGAAGACTGCACGCCGGAAAAACTCGCCGCCGCGCTGCGCGAGGTGTTGAGCGACAGCGACGCTGCGTCGAAAGCAACTGGAGGCGTTCGGCAAGATCGACGGCATCCTGTCGACCGGCAACCAGCCGCCGAGCGCGCGCGCCGCCGATATCGTGCTGGCGACGATGTGGCAGGCGCGGCGGGGGTGAGCTGTAGGATGGGCAAAGCGCAGCGTGCCCACCATGCTATCCGCGCGTGCGCGAGAATGGTGGGCACGCTGCGCTTTGCCCACCCTACAAGAAAAAGCCGGACGCGACGATCGCATCCGGCTTTCTAATCTCGTAGTGCGCGAGCGCTTACTTCCGCTTGTCCATCGCGACGTAATCGCGGCGGGCGACGCCGGTGTAGAGCTGGCGCGGACGGCCGATCTTCTGCTGCGGGTCCTCGATCATCTCGCTCCACTGGCTGATCCAGCCGACGGTGCGGGCGACCGCGAACAGCACGGTGAACATCGAGGTCGGGAAGCCCATCGCCTTCAGCGTGATGCCCGAATAGAAGTCGACGTTCGGATAGAGCTTGCGGTCGATGAAGTACTGATCGCTGAGCGCGATCTTTTCCAGCTCCAGCGCCACCTTCAGCATCGGGTCGTCGCCATGGCCGGTCTCGGCCAGCACGGCGTGACACATCTTCTGCATGATCTTGGCGCGCGGATCGTAGTTCTTGTAGACGCGGTGGCCAAAGCCCATCAGGCGGACTTCCGAGTTCTTGTCCTTCACCTTGGCGATGAATTCCGGAATCTTGTCGACCGAGCCGATCTCGGCGAGCATCGCCAGCGCGGCTTCGTTGGCGCCGCCATGCGCCGGGCCCCACAGGCAGGCGATGCCGGCGGCGATGCAGGCGAACGGGTTGGCGCCGGAGGAGCCGGCGATACGCACCGTCGAGGTCGAGGCGTTCTGCTCGTGGTCGGCGTGCAGGATGAAGATCTTGTCGAGCGCGTCAGCCAGCACCGGATTGATCTTGTAGTCCTCGCAGGGCACCGCGAAGCACATGTGCAGGAAGTTCTCGGCAAAGGAGAGCGAGTTCTTCGGATACATGAAGGGCTGGCCGATGGTGTATTTGAAGGCCATCGCGGCCAGCGTCGGCACCTTCGCGATCATGCGCATCGAGGCGATCATGCGCTGCTTCGGATCGTTGATGTCGGTGGAGTCGTGATAGAACGCGGCCAGCGCGCCGACGGCGGCGACCATGATCGCCATCGGATGGGCGTCGCGGCGGAAACCCTGGAAGAAGCGGGCCATCTGCTCGTGAACCATGGTGTGATGGATCACGCGGCTGTCGAAATCCTGCTTCTGCGCCGGGGTCGGAAGCTCCCCGTAGAGCAGCAGGTAGCAGGTTTCGAGGAAGTCGCCCTTTTCGGCGAGCTGCTCGATCGGGTAGCCGCGGTATTCCAGAATGCCGGCGTCGCCGTCGATATAGGTGATCTTCGACTGGCAGCTGCCGGTCGAGGTGAAGCCGGGGTCGTAGGTGAACATCCCGGCCTGGGCGTAGAGCTTGGCGATGTCGATGACATCCGGCCCCACCGTGCCGCTGAGGATCGGGAAATCGTAGGTCTTGTTACCTACCGTGAGCGTTGCAGTCTTGTTGCTGGATTTTGCGTCCATCGTGAAGTCCCCGATGAAATCGTTACGAAAAACCGCGCCGACCCTGGTGCCATTTTGCGGCAGCAGCAAGGGAGGCCGGGTTGTCTAGAAGCGGCGTCAAATGGCGTAGCTTATTGCCCTGTGCACTGCAAGATGGCCGCAGGCCCCCATATGGTAGGGGCTTAACCGGCCGCCTGATCGGCGAGGCGGGCCAGGCATTCCTCCCGCCCCAGGACCGCCAAAACATCGAAAATACCCGGCGAAGTCGTGCGTCCGGTCAGCGCCACCCGGAGTGGCTGGGCGACGGCGCCGAGCTTGAGGTTGTTCTGCTCTGCGAAATTCCGCATGGCGGCTTCCGTGGTCTCGGCGCGCCAGTCGGTGACGGCTTCCAGCGCGGTCCGGAGCTGGCCGATCAGGGTGCGGGTTTCCGGCGTCAGCAGGGCGGCCGCCTTCGGCTCGACCTCAAGCGGACGGTCGGCAAAGATGAAGTAGGCGCCCGAGATCAGCTCGATCAGCGTCTTGGCGCGCTCCTTCAGGCTCGGCATCGCCCGCAGGAGTTGGCCGCGCGTCGTGTCGTTGAGTTTTGCCTTCAGCTCGGCGCCTTCGGGGACGTAATCCAGCACGCTCTCGAACTGGGACACCAGTTCGCCATCGTCGGCATGGCGGATGTAGTGGCCGTTGAGGTTCTCCAGCTTGGCGAAATCGAACCGCGCCGCGGAGCGCCCGATCGCGGGCAGGTCGAACGCGTCGATCATTTCCTGCGTCGAGAAGATCTCCTGGTCGCCATGGCTCCAGCCGAGCCGGACCAGATAATTGCGCAGCGCCGCCGGCAGGTAGCCCATGGCGCGGTAGGCCTCGACGCCGAGCGCGCCATGGCGCTTCGACAGCTTGGCGCCATCAGGCCCGTGGATCAGCGGGATGTGGGACATGTTCGGGATGTCCCAGCCGAGCGCGTCGTAGATCTGCTTCTGGCGCGCGGCGTTGATCAGATGGTCGTCGCCGCGGATGACGTGGGTGACGCCCATGTCGTGGTCGTCGACCACCACCGCCAGCATGTAGGTCGGGTTGCCGTCGCCGCGCAGCAGCACGAGATCGTCGAGGTTCTCGTTCTGCCAGACCACGCGGCCCTGAACCTGGTCCTCGATCACGGTCTCGCCGGTCTGCGGTGCCTTGAGGCGGATGGTCGGCTTCATGCCGTCAGGCGCCTGCGCCGGATCGCGGTCGCGCCACAGCCCGTCATAGAGGCGGGTGCGGCCCTCGGCGCGCGCCTTCTCGCGCATCGCCGTCAGTTCCTCGGCGGTGGCGTAGCAGCGGTAGGCCTTGCCGCTGGCCAGCAGTTGCTCGGCGACCTCGCGGTGGCGGGCGGCGCGGCTGAACTGGTAGATGACGTCGCCGTCCCAATCGAGCTCCAGCCATTTCAGGCCGTCGAGAATGGCCGCAATGGCCGGCTCGGTCGAGCGCTCGCGGTCGGTATCCTCGATCCGCAGCAGCATCTTGCCGCCGGTTTTCCTGGCGTAGAGCCAGTTGAACAGCGCGGTGCGGGCGCCCCCGATATGGAGGAAGCCGGTGGGCGAGGGGGCGAAGCGTGTGACGACGGGAGAGGTCATTACCGGGGCGGGGCCTATGCATGAACGGCCGTGGTGTATAGCAGGAACGCTGCATAACTAAAGCCTCGCCATCGGCGAAGTAGGCTTGGCTCGGAGGGGCGAATTTGGCAGAAGGTTCGCCAATCCCTAACAGGAACTCAGGATGACCACAGAACCGGTAGCGGCAGAGGCGGGGCGCGATTTCATCCGCGACATCGTGCAGGCCGATCTCTCTTCCAAGAAGCATAGCCGGATCGTGACCCGATTCCCGCCGGAGCCGAACGGCTACCTGCACATCGGCCATGCCAAGTCGATTGCCCTGAATTTCGGCATCGCGCAGGAGTTCGCCGGCAAGTGCCATCTGCGCTTCGACGACACCAACCCGACCAGGGAAGAGCAGGAATATATCGATTCCATCCAGGCCGACGTGCACTGGCTCGGCTACGACTGGGGAACCGATCTCTATTACGCCTCCGACTATTTCGATCGCCTGTATGACTGGGCGGAGGGCCTGATCAAGGTCGGGCGACGCCTATGTCGACGACCAGTCGCAGGAGGAAATCCGCGTCAAGCCGCGGCACGCTGACGGAACCCGGCAAGAACTCGCCGTTCCGCGACCGCACGGTGGACGAGAACCTCGACCTGTTCCGCCGCATGAAGGCCGGCGAATTCCCGAACGGCACCCGCGTGCTGCGCGCGAAAATCGACATGGCCGCCGGCAACATCAACCTGCGCGACCCCGTGCTGTATCGCATCCTGCATGCCGAGCATCCGCGCACCGGCACCAAATGGTCGATCTATCCGAGCTACGACTACGCCCACGGCCAGTCGGACGCCATCGAAGGCATCACGCATTCGATCTGCACGCTGGAATTCGAGGACCACCGGCCGCTCTATGAATGGCTGCTCGACAAGCTGCCGGTGCCGTCAAAACCGCGCCAGTACGAATTCGCCCGGCTGAACCTGACCTACACGCTGCTGTCCAAGCGCGTGCTGACGCAGCTCGTCCGCGACGGCCATGTTTCCGGCTGGGACGATCCGCGCATGCCGACCATTGCCGGGTTGAAGCGGCGCGGCGTGCCGCCGGCGGCGGTGCGCGAATTCGTCAAGCGCATCGGCGTGGCGAAGGCCAACAGCGTGGTCGATGTCGGCATGCTGGAGTTCTGCATTCGCGAGCATCTCAACAAGACCGCGCAGCGGCGCATGGCGGTGCTGCGGCCGCTGAAGGTCGTGATCGAGAATTATCCGGAAGGCCAGGTCGAGGAGCTCGAGGCCATCAACCATCCCGACGATCCCTCGGCCGGCACGCGAAAGATTTCGTTCGGCCGCGAGCTCTATATCGAGCGCGACGATTTCATGGAGAACCCGCCGAAGAAATTCTTCCGCCTGTCGCCGGGCAACGAAGTGCGGCTGCGCTACGCCTATTTCGTCAAATGCACCGGCGTCATCAAGAACGATGCGGGCGAAGTCGTCGAACTGCGCTGCACCTACGATCCCGCGACCAAGGGCGGCAACGCGCCCGACGGCCGCAAGGTCAAGGCCACCATGCACTGGCTGTCGGCCGCGCAGTCGGTGCCGGCGGAAATCCGCGTCTACAACCAGCTGTTCGCCAATCCCAGCCCGAATGCTGCGAACTTCGCCGCCGACCTCAATCCGGAGTCGCTGGAAATCTTGCCCGACGCGCGGATCGAGCCGTCGGTCGCCGCGGACAATTCGGGCGAGGTGATGCAGTTCGAGCGGCAGGGCTATTTCGTGCGCGACAAGGATTCGACGCCCGGCAAGCCCGTGTTCAACCGCACCATCGGCCTGCGCGACACCTTTGCGAAGGAAGTCGGCGGGAAGGGGTGAAGTCCAGCGATGGGATCATCCGAGCGCAGCGCGACCGACGACATCGTCTCCGGCATCATGGGAAGATGGGCGACGGCGTTCAGCAAACTGGACGCCGGCGCGCTCGCATCGCTTTATTCACGGAACGCGTTCTTCTTCGGCTCGAACCCGAACCTGTATCGCGGCAATGACGGCGTCGCCGCCTATTTCGACGGCGCTGCCGCGCTGGTCTTCACCGACGGTTCAATTCACCGATGTCAGGACGGCGCATGCCGCGGCCGACGTGATCAACGTCGCGGGCACGGCGACCTTTGTCGTCGAGGCGAATGCCGAGCCGCTGCAGGTCAAGATCACCTGGGTGATCATTCGCGAAGGCGGCGAATGGAAGATCGTCAGCCATCACGTCTCGTCGAAGACGCCGCTGATTGCGCAGTAGGCCGCGCGCGGCATGCGCCTAGCAGCCCCGGCAAATGCCCCGGATGGCTTTTGCGAGCTGGGCATCTTCCGGCGCCATCGGCTCATACGGCTTCGGCTGCGCGGCCTGTTGCGGCTTCAAGTGCCTTCTGCCGGGCGGCGCGCGCCGTTTCCTGGCGCTGGTAGCACGCCTCGCGCTCGGGCCGCGCCTCGATGAAGCGGCATTGCTCGGGTGCAGCCAGTGCGGACGGCAAACCCGATATCGCCAGCGCAATCGAAATGCAGGCCGCAAGCTTCATGTGATCTCCGACCTTCGTCCGATTCCTGGGTGCTGCAAGTGTAGCGCCAGTCGACGTGCATTTCTTCAGGTTTCTGCATCCGTTCCGCTAGCCGGCCTGAATACAGCGTCCGGTAGTCTTGCGATCTCCACGAGATCGTAAGGTGTGGTAGCGTGGCGGAGCAGGGCGACATTTCGGGCCGGAAGCGGGGCTATGCCGGGACCTGGCCGCCGCGCGCCGCGGCGCCGATCGGCGGCCTTGCGCCGTCGCGCCCGGCCTTCTGGCCGCCGCTGATCGAAACCCTGCGCGCATGGGCGCGCGCGGAAGCCGGCGCCGGCCGGCTGCTGCCCTGGGTGCCGGTCGCGTTCGGCACCGGCATCGCGTTTTACTTTGCCGCCGATCATGAGCCGGTTTTGCCGGTGGCCGCTGTCGTGGCCATCGCGCTTTGCGCGGTCGCGGTGCTGTTGCGGCGGCAGAAGTTCTTTCCCGTCGCCGTCATGATCGCCGCCGTCGCGGCGGGCTTTGCGATCGCGACCTGGAAGACGGCGCGGATCGCGCATGGCGTGCTGGCGCGGCCGATGTTTTCGGTGTCGCTGACCGGGCTTTGTCGAAACCCGCGACATTCGCGAGCGCACCGACCGTTTCGTGCTGCGCGTCGTCACCATGGAAAGCGCGCGCGGGACGACCAAGCTCGAGCGCGTGCGGCTGTCGGTGAAGAAGGGCACGGCGCCCGCGGTCGGCAGCTTCGTCGAGCTGAAGGCGCGGCTGTTGCCGCCGCTCGGCGCCGGTGCGGCCGGGCAGCTACGATTTCAGCCGCGACATGTTCTTCGCCGGCATCGGCGCCTCCGGCTTCGTGATGGGCGCGATCAGGACCGCGGAGCCGCCCGCCACCGGCGGCGGGCTGCGCCTGCGCTATTCGGCCGTGATGCAGGGCCTGCGCGATGCGATCGACGCGCGGATCCGGACCACGCTGGAAGGCGACAAGCGCGCGATTGCGACCGCGCTGCTGACCGGGCGGCGCGACGCGATCTCGCCGCCGGTGAACGACGCGATGTTCATCTCGGGTCTCGGCCACGTGCTGTCGATCTCCGGCTATCACATGGCCGTCGTCGCCGGCGTCGTGTTCTTCGCGGTGCGGGCGCTGCTGGCGCTGTTTCCCGCGCTGACCGTCGGCTACGCCATCAAGAAATGGTCGGCGGCGGCAGCGCTGGCCGCCGCCGCGTTCTATCTGCTGCTGTCGGGCGCGGAAGTGGCGACGCAACGCTCGTTCTTCATGACGGCGGTGGTGCTGATCGCGGTCATGGTCGATCGCCGCGCGATCACGTTTCGCACGCTCGCGGTCGCCGCCCTGATCGTGCTGACGGTCGCGCCGGAAGCGCTGGTGCATCCGAGTTTCCAGATGTCGTTTGCGGCGACGCTGGGCCTGGTGGCGCTGGTGCAGATCGGCATGCCGCGCCTGTTCGCGACGCCGGATCATACCGCGACCGCGCGCGTGGCGCTGTGGGGCGGCCGCGAGATCGCGATGCTGCTGCTGGCCTCGCTGGTGGCGGGGCTCGCGACCATGCCTTACGCGGCCTTTCACTTCCACCGCGTCACGCCCTATGGCGTGCTCGCCAATCTCGCGGCGATGCCGGTGGTGTCGGCGGTCGTGATGCCGGCGGGCCTGCTCGGCCTCGTCGCGATGCCGTTCGGCTTCGATCGGCCTGTTCTGGGCGATCATGGGCGTCGGCATCGACTGGATGATCGCGGTGACGCAATGGGTCGCGGCGTTGCCCGGCGCGGTCGGCCGGGTGCCGGCGTTCGGCATCGGCCCGCTGATCGCGGCCAGTCTCGGCATCATCCTGCTCGGGCTGTTGCGCACGCCGCTGCGCTGGTCGGGCGCGGTGCTGGTGCTGTTGGCGGCGCTGTGGGCGGCGAGGGTGCCGCAGCCGGATATTCTGATCTCCGCCGACGGCCGCAATGTCGGCGTCCGCGGCCGAGGATGGACGGCTGCATCTGATGCATGCGGCAAAGGGCTCCCGGGATGCCTTCCTGCTGAAGGAATGGCTGGCGGCGGATGCCGACGCGCGAACGGCGGCTGACGCGTCGCTCACGTCGGGCGTTTCATGCGACGACCTTGGCTGCGTGATGCAATCGGCCGGCGGCGCGCTGGTCGCGCAGGCGCTGCAGGCCCGAGGCGCTGGCGGACGATTGCGAGCGCGCGGCGCTCATCGTGACGCTGCGGCAGGCGCCCGCTTCATGCGCGGCTTCCGTCATCGATGCCGACCGGTTGCGGCGGCAGGGCGCGATGGCGTTGCGGCGCGGCCGTGAGGGATTTGTCGTCGAGGCGGTCAAACCCGAAGGGATCGACCGCCCGTGGTCGCCGGCCATCGCCGACGAGGGCGAGGCAGACGCCACCGTGCTGGCGCCGCGTGTCGTGCCGCCGCGCGCCGTCGACGCCACGCCGGCCGAGGCCGATCTTCAGGCGGAGGAGATAGACGAGCCGTTCGATCAGTGCTCGTCGAGCGAGGGACTTGAGGGGTGGGCCGGTATCTCGAACGCGCCGAGATGGAATTCCTCGGGCGCGTCGGGGTCCGACGGCAGGTTGACCAGCGTGAACGACGCCTCGGGGAATTGCCGCCAGATCGCGAGATCTTCGGCCGTGACGGTGAGCCAGCCGTACCGGAACATGTACCGTCCGGGCTCGGTGACGCGTCCGGCTTTTTGCCATGTGACCTTGTTGACCACCGACTGCCCCTCGGCGCCGAGTTTCTCGAAAAAACCATATCACCATGATCCGCCGGCCTGAACCGGCGGATCGCATGCGCGTCGTTTATCCGGTCACGATGGATCGGTCGAAGCGACTTCGTCGCCAGCGCTTCCGTCGCCTTTGCGGCGCGTTCGCCCTCGGTCACCGGCAATTGCAGCACGGTCGCGCGCTGGCCTTCGCAAAGCTGCGTCACCAGCACATGGCTTCCGTCCGGAAATTCGATCGCGTCATGGTGGCGGTCGGACACTTCGGGTTCGATCTGGTTGAACTTGCCGACCCGCCAGTCGGTGGTTCGCGTCCAGATCCAGCGGTTGTCGTATCTGACGTCCTCGGCGAACGCCAGTTCGGTGCCGGGAAGCATGCAGACCGCCACTGCCGGCTCGCGTTCGGACGCAAAGCCGCGGGTCGATGTGCCGCGGAATGTCGTGGTGATCAGCGTCTCGCCGACCTGGGCGGGCCGCGTCGCCACAGCATGCAGGCTATAGTCACACATCGGATGGCTCCCTCGTTTGAGATAGCTGACCCGTGTCTGGAAGGAGGCACAGGCCTCTATCAGAGTGGACTTGGCGCAGAGCCTTTTCTTGCTTCTGGGCAATTCTGCGACTGGCACACTGCGCTTAAATCACAAACGCGATAACGCGGTTTGGTTCCGCCGCGCGCAACAAAAAACCCCGGCCGAAGGCCGGGGCGGGATTGCCGTCGCAGTCATGTCCGCGACCCGGCAGGTCAATATTTGCGGTACAGCCCGATCAGCTTGCCCTGAATCCGGACCCGGTTCGGCGGCAGGATGCGGACTTCGTAGGCGGCGTTGGCGGGCTCCAGCGCGATCGAGGCGCCGCGGCGGCGGAAGCGTTTCAGCGTGGCTTCCTCCTCGTCGATCAGCGCCACCACGATGTCGCCGGTGTCGGCGGTCTCGTTGCGCTGGATCAGCGCCATGTCGCCGTCGAGAATGCCGGCATCGACCATGGAATCGCCGCGCACTTCGAGCGCGTAATGTTCGCCGGAGCCGAGCATGTCGGGCGGCACGCTGATGGTGTGGCTGCGGGTCTGCAGCGCCTCGATCGGCGTACCGGCGGCGATCCGGCCCATCACGGGGACGGCGACCGGACGGTTGCCGTCGTCCTCGGCGGCCGGCGTGCTCACCGAGCGCTTGCCGAGCGTGCCTTCGATGACGCTCGGCGTGAAGCCGCGGCGGCCGTTGCCGGCGGCCGCCGAAGCTCCGGCAGCTTGATGACTTCGATGGCGCGGGCGCGGTTGGGCAGGCGGCGGATGAAGCCGCGCTCCTCCAGCGCCGTAATGAGGCGGTGGATGCCGGATTTCGAGCGCAGGTCGAGCGCGTCCTTCATCTCGTCGAAGGAGGGCGGTACGCCGGCTTCTTTCAGCCGTTCATTGATGAAACGCAGAAGTTCATACTGTTTGCGCGTAAGCATCGCGAGCATTCCCCCGGTTGGCGTCGTCTTTCGGTTCCGAATCGTCAGGGTCCATCGCGGGAGTCCCCAAAACTCCCAACCATAGACACTAGCAGTCGAAACAAATCATGAACGGACACTATATGTTCGATATGTGTTCCGCAACCACTTAATTTCAGGTGAACGCATTGCGGCATCGGCTCCGGCAAGACAACCCTCAAGGCGCCGCTCGGGCGTCATTCCGGCAGCCGCGAGCAGCTCGCAACGCGAACCCTTTGCGCGCTGCCGGCGCGAACGGCGGACGTATCACAAGTGCCCGTGCCGCAGCGAGATTCCCGAGCAGCGACGAGTCCTGATGGTTCACCGGCACCGCGACCAGCGTGCCGTCTGCGCGCGCTTCGAGCCGTGCGCGCAGATAGTCTTCGCGCTGGTCGTTGGCGGCGAGATCGCGCCCCAGCAGCGGCGCTTTCGCGCGACGTGATGGATGGTGTCGCGGCCCGATAGCGCGCGAATCAACGGCACCAGAAACAGGAAGCCGCAGACATAGGAGGAGACGGGATTGCCGGGCAGGCCGATCACCCGCATCGCGCCCAGCCTGCCGTGCATCATCGGCTTGCCCGGCCGCATCGCGATCCGCCAGAACGCCATGGTCGTGCCCTCGGCCTCCAGCGACTGCTTGACGAGGTCATGGTCGCCGACCGAGGCGCCGCCCATGGTGATCAGGATATCGGCGCTTCAAGCTCGCGCGCGCGGCGGATGCCTTGCGTGGTGGCGGCGACCGTGTCGGCGGCGATTCCGAGATCGACGACCTCGGCGCCCTCGGCGCGCGCCAGCGCCCGCAACGCGTAGCCGTTGGAATAGACGATCTGGCCGGGGCCGGGGGTCGATGCCCGGCATCACCAGCTCGTCGCCGGTGGCCGAGCACGGCGACCTTCGGGCGGCGGCGCACCGCAAGCTCCGGATAGTTCATGCCGGCGGCGAGCGACAGATCGCGGTCGGTGAGGCGGCGCCCGCGCGCGAGCAGCACGTCGCCCTCGCGGAAATCGACGCCGGCGGGGCGGATATGCCGCCCGGTCACGGCGGCTTCGGTGATGGTGATGTGGTCGCCGTCGACGCTGGTGTCTTCCTGGATGATGACGGCGTCGGCGCCGTCGGGGATCACGCCGCCGGTGAAGATCCGCACCGCTTCGCCGCGCGCCGACCTTGCGCTCGAACGGGCGGCCGGCCGCGACCTCGCCGATCACCTTCAGCCGCGCGGAGAGATCGGCGGCATCCGCCGCGCGCACCGCATAGCCGTCCATCGCCGACATCGCCTGCGGCGGCTGCGTCCGCCGCGCCGCGACGTCGCGCGCCAGCACGCGATGATACGCGGCATCGAGCGCGATCATTTCTTCAGGCAGCGGATCGGCGCCGGCAAGGATCGCGGCAAGCGCATCGGCGACAGGCATCAGGGCCACGGGCAGACCTCCTAGATCTGCAAGTGCGGTCAGTGCCCTTGCCACGTCATCCGTCGATGTCACGTGGATGGCACAAAGGCCGCGCGCCCGCGCGCCTTCGATATTGGCGGCCGAGTCGTCGAAGAACAGGATCCGCGACGCCGGCACGCCGATCGCCTTTACCACATGATCATAGGCTTCCGCGTCGGGTTTGCGCAAACCGATGCTGGAGGACAGAAATATCTCGCGGAAATGGCCGAGCACGCCGGCATAGGCCTGCGAGAAATGCGCGACATGGGCCGGATTGGTGTTGGAAAACGCATAGAGCGGCATGCGTTGTGCCGCGCCGTGCCAGCAGCGGCGCGATTCCCGGCATCTCGCCGGTGAAGATCGCGTTCCAGCCTTCCAGGAACTGCGCGTCGGTGAGGCCGATGCCGAGCGATGGCCGCAGGCTCTCGAAAGAACGCGGCGTCGTCGATCTGGCCGGTCTCGTGATGCTTGAAGCTGTCGTTGACGACGAAGCGCGCGGCGAGGTCGGCGGGCGCGCAGCCGGCGTGGCCGGCCCAGTTCGCCATCACCTTGTCGAAATTGATATCGAGCACGACGCGGCCGAGATCGAACAGCAGCACGTCGGCGGAGGTGGGCGCGGGCGGCGAATTCATGGCAGTCGTTTACAAAACTGGTCGGGCCTGGGCAACGCGCAGGGACGGATTTCGCGCCCAATCCGGCGCTTAAGCCGGTGCGCGAGCTGTGCTAAGGCTTGGGCCGAGCTTTCAGGGAGTAGTCGCATGAAAGTCAGTCGGGTCAAGCCGAATTCTTGGGCGCCGTGCGCCGTGATCGGCGTTGCTGGCCGGGCCGGCGCTGGCCCAGCGCAGGCCCATGCAGAAATATGGCGAGCCCGACAAGGACAAGACGCGCGGCCGAAAGCGCCGCCGAGAAGGATGCCGAGAGGGCCTACCGGCGATCGCTCGGCAATATTCCGGAGCAGAAGAGCACCGATCCCTGGGGAACGGTGCGCAGCGACAGCGCGCCGCCGAAAGCCGCCGCCAAGGCGCCGGCGAAGCCGAAGGCCGAAAGCCGCCGAGGGCGCCGCAAAGCAATAAGATAACGAGAGACACTGCCCGGCGCCATGCCGGGACTAATGTGTCCGGATGCGAGGAAACCACCATGACGGAAACGCTGCTGTTTTCCCCGATGACGATCCGCGGCGTGACGCTGAAGAACCGCATCGTGGTGCCGCCGATGCATCAATATTCGGCCGATGAAGGGCTTTCCGACCGACTGGCACCTGATGAACGCCGGCAAGTTCGCCGCCGGCGGCGCCGGCCTCGTGGTCGTGGAATCGACCAAGGTCGAGCGGCGCGGCTGCGGCACGGTCGGCGATCTCGGCATCTGGGACGACAACTTCGTCGAGCCGCTCGGCCGGCTCGTCAAATTCATCAAGCAGCAGAATTCGGTCGCCGGCATCCAGCTCGGCCATTCCGGCCGCAAGGCGCGCGCGACCCGGCCGTGGGAGGGCGATCGGCCGCTGCAGCGGACGCCCGACATCGAGGATTGGGACGCGTGGCAGCCGGTGGCGCCGAGCGCGATCGCCCATAGCGAGAAATGGCCGGTGCCGAGGGCGCTGGAGCGGGGCGAGGTGAAAGACCTGGTGCAGGCCTGGGGCAACGCGGCGCGGCGCGCGCATGAAGCGGGCTTCGAGGTGCTGGAGCTGCACGGCGCGCACGGCTATCTCGTGCACGAGTTTCTGTCGGAACGCTCCAACCAGCGCACCGACGAATATGGCGGCTCCGAAGCCAATCGCATGCGCTTCATCACCGAAATCACCGAAGCCGTGCGCGCGCATTGGCCCGACCACAAGCCGCTGTTCGTCCGCCTCTCGGTCGAGGACAATGCCGGATGGGGGCCGGAGCAGAGCGCGCGGCTGGCAAAAATCCTCAAGGCCAAGGGCGTCGACGTCATCGACTGCTCGTCCGGCGGCATCACCGAGATGGCGCCGATCCTCGGCAAGGAAATCAAGTACAGCTACCAGGTGCCGCTGTCGGAATATGTCAAGCGCCATGCCGACATCATGACGATGGCGGTCGGCCTCATCATCCATGGCGACCAGGCCGAGCAGATCCTGCGCGACGGGCAGGCCGACCTGATCGCGGTGGGGCGCGAAATCCTCAACAATCCCGAATTGGCCGATGGATGCCGCGCTCAAGCTCGGCGTCGAGGGCCCGTTCCGCAACGTGCCGCCGCAATTCGGCTACTGGCTCGGCACCCGCGCCAAGCGCGGTTTTGGAACCCGGCCCTCGACCTGGCAGAACGGGCTGAACGAGAGCAAGGCGTCGTGACGGCAAGCTCATCATCTGAGCGAACACCATTGTTCAACGCGGTTTGCCTTGGTCGCTATACTCCGGCGGACACGACATCCGGCAGTGTTGTCGAGTGTAGGGTCAAGCAAGTAGATAAGATATGCTCCCATCAGGGAACCGGAGGTTCACGATGGCGTCAGTCGAAAAAGTAAGCGTGGTACGCTGACTAATGAGCAGATTACCGCGCTCAAGGCAGCGGTGGACGCTGGAGAGTACGCCACCACAAGCGAGATCGTGCGCGAGGCCGTGCGTGACTGGCAGTTGAAGAGACGAGCTGCGCCAGGAAGACATCAAACGCCTGCGGCAGATGTGGGATGAAGGTATTGCCGGTCGGCGCTGCCGGCGGGTGGACATGAAGAAAGCTGCGGCAAGATAGGCTCGAGGAGCTGGCTGGGAGGGTGCGAAGAAAGCCTGCTGGCAATGCCGATATGAGATTGATCTGGTCGAGACTGGGCGCGAACTGACCTGTGTGATGAAAGTCTACGTGATGATTTAGGGCTTGAGACAGGCCAGCGGCAGCCGAGCACTACTTCGACCGCGTGGAGCTCCTGAGATCACAACTCGCGGATGGGTGCGCGCCGGGCTGATATTCGGCCGTCAATGCGAATGCTAATCGAGGCACCATACTTGCTGCTGTATCGCACCGACCCCGGACACGGATGAAGGCGCCGATTAGTAGGTGAATTATTCGTGTGATTAAGATGGTCGTCGGGACTTGTACGGAATATTCTAGGTGCTCGTTCACTGCGACGGCTGGGTTGCAAGCTCCCAACACGTCGTTGAACGCGGTGCATCTGAATTGAAAGGCGATCCAGACCGGTCCATCCAGCGCCGTTCCGAGTGAGCCGCATCGGCCCGCGCATTGTTGTTCACGCGACATGTTTTTGGTGGGGCGGCATTGATCGAACACTCCTGCGAATGCGCGCGAGATCGCCGGGGTAAAGCCGGGTTTCGACTCTCTTGATGGTTGTGGATGGCGGGATGGTAAGAGTTCCGGGTGCGTAGCGATCAGACCGCTACACACCGGCGGACGAGCTATGGAGCGCCATCATCACGATGGGCGCCGTGGCTCGCTCAAGCCTTGGTTTGTTGAGCGAGCACTTCAGGTAGTGCATAAAGGACTGGTGGACATCGCCGGTCGGTACACCGACGTTTAATAATTCAGATGATCGTGCTGCTTGGCGACGGCGGTGCGCTTCGATTGCGATCTGGAGCTGGTGAACTATGTTCGAATTGAGAGGGAACCGGACAACGGTCGTGACTGCGCTTTGGAGGAATGTGCTGCAGACAGCTTTTCGCGCTCGTGACAACTAGCCGCTGGATAGGAGATTGCCCAAAGGCTGGGGCAGTAGTTCATCAGGCGTTTTCATTTTCAGGCACAAGATGCGAGAGCGTCGACGTCATCGACTGCTCGTCCGGCGGCATCTCTGAGGCGGCGCCGATCCTGGGCAAGGAAATCAAATTCGGCTACCAGGTGCCGCTGTCGGAATATGTGAAGCGCCACGCCGAGATCATGACGATGGCGGTCGGCCTCATCATCCATGGTGACCAGGCCGAGCAGATCCTGCGCGACGGCCAGGCCGATCTGATCGCGGTGGGCCGCGAAATCCTCAACAATCCCAATTGGCCGATGGACGCCGCGCTCAAGCTCGGCGTCGAGGGCGCATTCCGCAACGTTCCGCCGCAATTCGGCTACTGGCTGGGCACCCGCGCCAAGCGTGGTTTTGGAACCCCGCCCTCGACCTGGCAAAACGGGCTGCAGAAAGCCGAATAGCGGCCAAATCCGTAAGCCCGCATGAGTGCAAACGATATGCGGTGCAGCGAAACCCCGGATATCGCTTGCGCTGATCCGGGCTAGCGGGCTCAGAACCGAGGCTCTGGCGTCTGACAAGGCCGTAACGATCCGGGTCGGCGTGCCTTGATCCGACCAAAAAGCCATTGTGAGTTGGCGGGGCCGGGACAGGGGCGCCGATTTACAGGGATCGTGGGCGTCCGTTAGCGAAAGGGACGCCCCACGATGCGCAGGAATTTTGCCTTTCTTCTCGGCACGGTGACGGGCGCATGTCTGGCCGTTGCGGTGACGGGACCGCAGGGGGCTCATCTGGTGGCGGCGGCAAAGGCCGCGGCCGCGTTCCGACGCCTACACCCAGCTCAATCTGTTCGGCAACGTGTTCGAGCGGATCAAGACCAGCTACGTCGAGAAGCCCGACGATTCCAAGCTGATGGAAGGCGCCATCAACGGCATGATCTCCGCGCTCGATCCTCATTCGCGCTACATGAATGAGAAGGGCTGGAGCGACATGCAGGAGACCACCCATGGCGAGTTCGGCGGGCTCGGCATCGAGGTCACGATGGAAGACGGCCTCGTCAAGGTGGTGACGCCGATCGACGATACGCCTGCGGCCAAGGCCGGCATGCTGTCGGGCGACGTGATCACCCAGATCGACGACGAGCAAATTCAGGGCATGACGCTCGAGCAGGCGGTCGGCCGGATGAAGGGCCCGGCCAACAGCAAGATCCGGCTGAAGGTCGCGCGCAAGGGTTCCGCCGCGCCGATCGATATCGCCATCATGCGCGAGATCATCCGGGTGCGGCCGGTCCGCCACAAGACCGACGGCGGCGATATCGGTTACATCAGGATCACCCGCTTCAACGAGCAGACCACCGACGGCCTGAAAAAGGCGATCGCAAATATTTCGAAGGAGATCCCGGCCGACAAGCTCGTGGGCTATGTCGTCGACCTCCGCAACAATCCCGGCGGATTGCTCGACCAGGCCGTTTCCGTGTCGAGCGCGTTCATGTCGCGGGGCGAGGTGGTCTCGACGCGCGGCCGCACCGCGGAGGAGACCCAGCGCTTCACCGCGCGCGGCGGCGACATCACCAAGGGCAAGCCGCTGGTCGTGCTGATCAACGGCGGCTCGGCTTCCGCGTCCGAAATCGTGGCCGGCGCGCTGCGTGACCACAAGCGCGCCACCCTGATCGGGACACGCACCTTCGGCAAGGGCTCGGTGCAGACCATCATCCCGCTCGGCGCCGGCAACGGCGCGCTGGCGCTGACCACGGCGCGCTACTTCACGCCCTCAGGCCGCTCGATCCAGGCCCAGGGCATCGCGCCCGATATCGAGGTGCTGCAGGACGTGCCGGATGAACTGAAGAGCCGCGCCGAACTGAAGGGCGAAGCCTCGATGCGCGGCCATCTTGCGGCCGACGGCGCCGAGCAGGCCGGCTCGCAAGCCTGGGTCCCGCCGAACGACAAGGACGACAAGGCGCTCAACGCGGCGTTCAATTTGCTGCGCGGCGTGACGGTGAACGCGAACGCCCCGACGATGGCGAAGCGGGCGGTGCCGAACTGAGGGGTTAATTCAACGCGAGCAGGTCGCGGCAAGCGTAGGGTCTTTACGTCCAGGGATCCCGCATATCGCATTCGCTCATGCGGGCTACTTGTGCTGCTGAATCACGCGATCAACCAGCCAAAAGCACGGCGCAGGTATGCGCGGGCATCCTGCTCTATTGGTGTTCCGTGGGCCATCAGCACCTTTTCGGCGGGCCATGCGAGAATGTGTTGCAGGGAGTCTCGCGCGGCGCGGCGGTTGGCAAAGGCGACGCGAAACTTGCGCGGCACCGACGGCTCAGGCTCCGTCATGAGGTCCAGTTTCGCTACGATAGCTCGCCAGCCGAAGAGCCGGTCGGCAGGGAACTGCTGGATCAGGTCGGTAAAGAGCACGGTGCCGCTCTTGACGTGAAAGAACACAACCTCGGTGGTGATCAGGTTGCCGTGCATCAGGACCTGATCGATCTCCCCGATCCAATCCGCGCTGGGTGCGCTTCCGAGATCAGCGTCAAATATTATGTCCTCGCGTTTTTTTCGCAATCCCGGCGGGGCGTAGACCTTGGCGCCGGGGTAGGCGTGCTTCCACTCTTGAAGAAACAAGTGATGAAGTGAATTTGGCGCAACAATGTGCCGTACTTGACCGATGGCATCTACTTCTGCGCGCAGGCCATCCGTGAGGTGTATCGGCGACCAGATGAAGAGGCCGTCATCTGATAGGCCTATTGCGGCCATCCGAGTGGGGTAATGAAATCCAGCTACTGCAACGTCCGATCCGTCCGCAGTCCAGATCTTTTGACCGAATTCCTTCAACATAACCGATCTAACGCAATCATGGCGATCCGGATCAAGATCCCCTTTTTTAATCCCATCCCGGCCGGCTACTTGCTACTACCATTGCAGCGTTACCGCGCTCGATGATGTCAGTGAATATGGAATGCACGCAATGAGCAGGCACGTCATCTTTTTCTACTCTACCAAGGACGCCTACGGAGAATTTTCGAATTTCGCTGCCTTCCCGATCGAAATTGATGGCCGGACTTGGCCGACTTCGGAGCACTATTTCCAGGCGCAGAAATTCGCTGGCACCGAACATGAGGAATTGATCCGCATCACACCGTCGCCAATGACCGTTGCTAAAATCGGGCGTGACCGCAAGCGGCCGTTACGCACGGACTGGGAAGAGGTCAAGGACAGCATTATGCGGAAGGCGGTGTGGACGAAATTCAATCAACATCCGCGACTCGCAGCGATGCTGGTCGAGACCGGAGATGCCGAGATAGTAGAGCACACGGAGAACGATGCCTACTGGGGCGATGGCGGCGACGGCAAAGGCCTAAACCGGCTCGGACAAATTCTGATGCAGGTCCGCGCGGAGTTGCGAGCGGGAAAATAGCAGGCGTAGCCCGGATGAGCGGAGCGATATCCGGGATTTTGGTTCATCCCCGCATATCGCTGCGCTCATGCGGGCTACTTGCTGTCACAGAAATTATCTGTGTCTCATTCCAGGGGTGCAGTCCAGCACTGTGCGTGTCACCGTAATGCGAAATTTGACGCGCAATCGGCAAAGCCCGAACGAGTGGTGCGTTAGAGACCGGCGCTATTCCACCTTCAGCCCGAGTTGATGGACGAGCTTGCTCCACTTCTTTTCTTCCCGATCGATGTCGTCGGCATATTCGGCCGGCGTCGAGCTGAGGGGATCGCCGCCTTCGAGACGAATGCGTTTCTGCACCTCCGGATCGTTGCCGAGTTTGCGCAACTCGGCGCTGAGGATGTCGATGATCTCAGGTGGCGTGCCGTGCGGCGCAAGCAGCCCGTAATGCAACACGGCTTCGAAGCCGGGCAGTCCCAACTCGTCGAAAGTCGACACATCGGGCAATAGCGAGAAGCGCGTCTTGCTGGTGACGGCGATGGCGCGCAGTTGGCCGGCCGCGATATTACCCAGTGCCGGCGGCAGCACGCCGAACGCGACCAGCACGTGGCCGCCGAGCAGATCGTTCATGACCGGTGCCGTGCCCTTGTAGGGGATGATCGCGATATCGATCCCGGCCTCGGCCTTGAACAGTTCGGCGCACATGTAACCGCCGGTGCCGACAGGCGACGTGCCGATATTGAGTGTGCCCGGCGCCTTCCGCGCAAGCGCGATCAATTCGGCGACCGTCTTCGCAGGAAACGACGGATGGGCGAGCAGGGCCACCGGCATCGACGCGACGAGGCCGATCGGCGCGAAATCCTTGCGCGGATCCATGCCGAGCCTGGTGTAGAGGCTTGGGTTGATCGACAGCGTCCCGGTGTGGCCGAGCAGCAGTGTGTAGCCGTCCGGCGCGGCGCGCGCGACCGCGCGCGTGCCGATGGTGCCCCCGCCACCGCCGCGGTTGTCGACGGTCACGGTCTGGCGGAAAGCGTCCGACAGCTTTTGCGCCACCACGCGCGCCATCGCATCGACGCCGCCGCCGGCCGGGTACGGCACGACCAGCGTGATGGAGCGCGTCGGAAAGTCAGCGGCACGGGCGGTCGACATAAGCGAGGCGTCTGCGAACGCAACGGTCGATGCCATGGTGATCGCGGCGACCGTCACCAAGTTGCGACGCGACAATCCATCCATGCGATGCCCCCTCTTGCAGGCGACGGTGACACGCCCAAGTCAAGAACACATCCATATTATGGCGTTCCGGACGGTTAATCCATGGCTGGATCATCGTCATGACGCAAAGCCTTCTGGATACCGGCGCAGCGCGCGCGTAGCCCGGATGAGCCAACGGGTCGCGCGAATGCGCGCCCGATGACCGGCTCCGCGATATCCGGGTTCTTAGCATCGAGCGTGCCCGCATGTTGCTGCGCTCATGCGGGCTACTCGCTACTCGCTGTTGCCGACAATTGATTCCGAATCTCCGGCGCGCGGCGGCCGCGAGCCGGGCAGCGAAAAGGCATCCTCAAGGCACGAGCGGCGATCCGGAAACAGGATCTCTTTTTTGAAACCCCGGCTCCATCCAATCGTAGCTGGGGCGCCGCGATCTTTTACCAAGCCGGTTCCACTCCATGCGCGTTCAAGCGGAGTAGCTATCTATGTCGAGAAAATGGACTTTGCCGATCCTGATCCTGTCCCTCTGTTCGAGCGGGGCCCTGCAAGCAAATCCGCTCAATTCACCCGGCGTCGTTTATATCGACGGGCTGCCGTGCAGCAGAGCGTGTCAATCCTATATGTCCTGGTCTGACCGGGCATTGTCTGCCCGGCACCGCGAGGAACGCGAGACCAGCGTCGTGGTGCCGGCCGAGGCGGAAATAGAAAGAGTTGAACAAGCTCCCCGCCCACGCGTGGCAAGGCACCCCGCACCGGTTTCCCGCACCGCGCCGCGCGCCGGCATCGCGGCGTCGAACGCCAAGACGTTGAACACCAAGACCTTGAACGCCAAGGCGTTGAACACCAAGGCGTCGCACACCAGGAAGGTCGCCGCCCCCAATCCCGCCCCTCAGGCAACCGGGAAGGAAATTCCAGCGGCCACGGCGACAGTGAGTCGAGAAACGGCTGTAGAGAAGGTCGTCGAAGGAGGCGAGGTGCCGGAGCGCAAATTGCAAAGCCCCGACAGGCCGGAACCGGCGCAGGCAGCCTCCATCGCCGCGTCGCAGCCCACAGAGGCTCCCAAATCCGAAGTGAAGCCGGAGGTGAAGTCCGAAGTGAAGTCTGAGGTGAAGTCGGAAGTGAATCCTGAGGTGAAGTCTGAGGTCGCCCTGCCGCCGCCAGCCACGCTCGAGATCACCGCACCGCCTGCTGCGTCCGAGATCGCTGCGTTGCCTGCTGCGGCTGCCGCTGCTCCCGCTTCGGCGCCCCGGACAATTCAGCAGCAGGTGGTCGAAGCGACGGGAATGGTCGATCTCGTCACGGCAATCGGGACGGGACGGGAAGCGGCCGACAAATCGGACAATCCGGCAGTGGGGTCCGGTGAGGCCAGCGATACCGACAAGACGGCATCCGCTTCGCCAGACAACCCGGATAATCTGGTCGCGCTGGTCCTGGCACGTCCGGAGATCAGTTCGTTATCCGACCTGAACAACAAGAGCATTGCAATCGAGGAGAAGCAATCCGCCGCGAGCGGAAGCGTCAGCGCCGCGCTGATGGCGGCGGGCGCCGCGGAAGTGCAGTTCAGCGAAGGACAGGCCGGCGCGATCGAGCGGCTGATCAGCGGCGAAGTCCCGGCCGCAGTCCTGACGCTGGCTTCGCGCGAAGCCGCCAAGTGGTTTCCCGACATCGAAGGCTTCAGGACGTTTCGGGTGCCGCTGTCGCTGAAGGCGCGGCTGTAGCGAACGGAGCTCCGATGAGCGCGGCGACATCCGAGGTCTTGGACTATCCTCGCATATCGCTGCGCTCATCGGGCTACTTGCTGTCACAGAAATTATCTGTGTCTCATTCCATGGGTGCAGTCCAACACAGTCACCGCAATTCCCGTCATCGCGGATCCGGTTTGAGCCGATCGAGTAGGGAGTTCCAGCTCTCTCGCCGCGCACCCTTGCCCCACACAATCTCGAACGTCGTCCGCGAGGCGTGCGGATGCTCCATGGCTTCGACGAACGCCTCCGCGACATCAGCGCGGGCGATCCGGTTCCGAGGCGCCAGCGGCAGGGCGTCCTGCCCGACGACGACCGCGTGCTCCCCGGCAGGCCGATTGAGCAGGAAGCCCACGCGGATGATCGTGTAGTCAAGCCCGCTGGCACGAATATCGTCTTCAACGCGCCGGCGCCAGACGAGCGTGTTCCTCTTGAGCAGGTTGATCAGGGTCCCGGCCAAAGAAGACGTCCCGATGCCGATCGAGTTGAGATAGACGAAGCGGCCCTGGAATCCGGCTTGGCGCGCGGCCGCAATCGTGTCCACCACGCCCTGATAGTCGGTCGCCTTGACGGCGCGCTCCGGCGCGTAGCGCCCGCTGGGCGCGCCGGCGGTGAAGATGATGTGATCCACATCCGCCACCGCTGCAGGGAGCGTCTCCGCCTTTGTGAGATCCCCGGCGACGACCTCAAAAGAGGGGCCCAGTTCGGCTGCGGCCGGGTTGCGCGCGAGCACCCGGACCTGATAGCCGCGCTGGTGCAGCAGGCGCGCAATCAGGAGCCCGGCACCCCGCGTGCCGCCAATAACCAGAACGCGACTCTTTCCGACCTCGCTCATCGGGCCTCCTGCTCAAGCGCTCGCCGCAAGATCCAGCGCATTGCCGCGAGCGCGCATTCGCGATCCTCGCCGCCCTCCAACGCGTCGGCGGTCTCGTGGATGACCGCAAATAGAAGCCGCCCTGCTAGCGCTGCATCGATCCCAGCGAACGCTCCAGCCTCCTGGCCGGCCCGTATGACGGCGGTCAGGCGGTTGATTGGATTGTCGGTAGGCGGCATAGGCCGCCGCTGGGCGAAATCCGTGTGCCACAGCACCGCATGCAAGCCGCCCATCCCGACGATCGCATCGACGAACGCCACCGCCAGCCAGTCCAGGAGTTGTGGCCAGTCTGCATGGGTGCCGTCTTCGATCTGAAGTGGATGAGTGGCATCGAACGCTACAACGAGCCGTCCACGTATCGCTTCGAGCAGATCGTCCCATGTTGGGAAGTAGAGGTAGAACGTCCCCTTCGCCGCGCCCGCTTCGCGGACGACATCTTCAACACGCACGTTCGTTCCGTCGCGCGTTAACAGCCTCTCGGCCGCTTCGATAATCTCTTGCCGCCGGACCTCGGGCTCCAAGCGTCGACGGGGGGCTGTTCGCATCGGCATTCGCCTTACTGACTTACGGTCATTATATACTGACTGCGGGTCAGTATCAAGCCACGTTCAGCGTGCTGCCGCTTCGGCCTCCCGAGCAATGCAGCAGCAGGTCGTGGAAGCGACGGGAATGGTCGATCTCGTCACGGCAATCGGGACGGGACGGGAAGCGGCCAACAACTCGGACAATCCGGCAGTGGGGCCCGGTGAGGCCAGCGATACCGACAAGACGGCATCCGCTTCGCCAGACAACCCGGATAATCTGGTAGCGCTAGTCTTGGCACGTCCGGAGATCAGTTCGTTATCCGACCTGAACAACAAGAGCGTTGCAATCGAGGAGAAGCAATCCGCATCGAGTGGACGCGTCAGCGCCGCATTGATGGCGGCAGGCGCCGCGGAAGTGCAGTTCAGCGAAGCAAAAGCCGACGCGATCGAGCGGCTGATCAGCGGCGAAGTCCCGGCCGCGGTTCTCACGCTGGCCTTCGCGCGAAGCGGCAGAGTGGTTTCCCGACATCAAAGGCTTCAGGACGTTTCGGGCCCCGCTTTCGATGAAGGCGCGGCTCTAGCAAGCATAGCCCGGATGCGCGACTTGTCCGCCGGTAGCTCAAGGAGCGTAGGCGGAAGCGACATCCGGGCTTTTGGTTATCCCTGCTTATCGCTGCGCTCATGCGGGCCACTTGCTGACGTGTTGGGGCCTGCTTTTCTTGCGGATTTCCGAGCAGACCAACGTGCTCGAAACCGCCTCAAGGCGCGCAGCGTCACAGGGGCGACCGCTTGAAGCGCTAGAGAAGCACCTCCGGCTACCAGCCCCTTGACAAGATCAAATGCTAAATCGGGCCAAAAGTACCACATGACCCCTGCGTCCTTCTTCACAGGGGCACCGCCGGCAGCCGTGGGCAGAAAAAAGAAATAGAAAAGCCCCGTCCGTCGCCGGCGGGGCCCAGAAAATCCCTGTACGCGGTTATTCAGCGCACGCGAAACCTTTGGTTCACCCGCTCAAGGTGGACTCGAGAATAAGAGAGGCGCACATCACAGTGGCCGTGCGATTGAAACCGCGCATGACAATTCTCCTCAAACGAAAACGGACGGCCCGTAGCAGAGTTGCGTGCTTCTTGGCGCAACAAACCGCTTTTGGAACCGCGTAAGGTGCCCCTGGTCACGCCGACCGCGGCAAGCATCCCTTTATCACAACAAGACTGAACGTCTGTGTGCCATTTCACAATTGAACGAAGAGTTGCGGTGACAGCACGGCAGGGACCGGATTAGTCGAAGACGCAGTCCGCCTGATCGCTGAAGCGCCCCGGCCTCCGCGCCGGATATTGAGTAGAATAACTCTCTCCGCGTCATTGCGAGGAGTGTGAGCGACGAAGCAATCCATTCTTTCTTTGCTCAGCGAGAATGGGTTGCTTCGCTGCGCTCGCGATGACGGTAACAGGCAACGATGCGCGGAAACGCCACACCGTCTGCCCGCCGATTTCGGCAGTTCATTTCCAAATATTAATTCCCCCGCCAGCGTCGTGTAATGCGGGAATCCGCATCTACAGCGGCGTTCGGCTTTGCGTTCAATCAACATCCTGGAGATTTTTTGTAATGGACCAACGTAACCTTGTTTCTCATGGGCAGCGGAAGCGCTCCCTGTTCTCGGCACGAAAAGTGGCATTGATGGCATCTGTCGTGACCGGGCTTGCGATGTATGGCTTCAGCGCTTCGCCCGATCGCATGGATATCTTTGGCAGTGCGGCCCATGCCCAGGCTGCCAGCGCCGCATCGGGCGCCACCCAGCAGCCCCTTGGCTTTGCCGATGTGGTGGAGCGGGTGAAGCCGTCGGTGATCTCGGTAAAGGTCACGATGAAGGACAAGGCCGCTGACGCCAGCAACAAGGACGACGCCGACGAGCAGGGCTCGCCCATGGAGCGTTTCTTTCGTCAGTTCGGCGGTCCGAACGGCGAATTCCAGAATCCCGGGCGTAACGGCCGGCATGGCACGATGGGACAAGGTGCCGGATTCTTCATTTCGTCCGATGGATACGCGGTGACCAACAACCACGTCGTTGAAGGTGCCGACAAGGTCGAGGTAACGACGGACGCCGGAAAGACCTACACCGCGAAGGTCGTCGGGACGGATCCCCGGACAGACCTCGCCTTGATCAAGGTCGAGGGCAATTCAGGTTTTCCGTTTGCGAAGCTTTCGGCGGGCAAGGCCAGGATTGGCGATTGGGTGCTTGCAGTCGGCAACCCGTTTGGCCTGGGTGGCACCGTGACTGCCGGTATCGTTTCGGCCAGCGGCCGTGACATCGGAAGCAGCCCTTACGACGATTTCATCCAGATCGACGCGCCCGTCAACAAGGGCAATTCGGGCGGCCCGACCTTCAATATGCAGGGTGAGGTCGTCGGCGTAAATACCGCGATCTATTCGCCATCCGGCGGCAGCGTCGGCATTGCATTTTCGATTCCGGCAACGACTGTAAAGAACGTAATCGCCCAGCTGAAGGACAAGGGTAACGTCAGCCGCGGCTGGATCGGTGTTCAGGTTCAGCCGGTAACCCAGGATATCGCCGACGGCATGGGCTTGAAGCAAGCGCAGGGTGCGTTGGTAGCTGACCCGCAGAAGGACGGACCTGCAGCAAAGGCCGGCGTCGAGGCGGGCGACGTCATCACTGCGGTAAATGGCCAGTCGGTCAAGGATGCCCGCGAACTCGCCCGCATCATCGGCGGCTTCGCACCTAGCAGCACCGTCAAGCTGGACGTTCTGCGCAATGGCAAGAGCAAGGTCGTCAGCCTGACCCTTGGTCAGTTGCCGAATGATCGGCAAGCCAAGGCCGACAGTGAAGGCGAGGGCAAAGGGGCGGGCAAGGGTACCGACGTTGCGCAGCTCGGCCTTACGCTTGCTCCGGCGGGCAAGGCAGACGGCGCGGCTAAGGAAGGCGTCGTCATCACGAAGGTTGAACCGAAAAGCGCGGCTGCCGATCGCGGCGTCAAAAAGGGTGACGTGATTCTGGAGATTGCCGGAAAGAACGTCGCGAAACCCGGTGACGTTAGCGACGCGCTTGAAGCTGCGCGCGCCGACAAGAAGAGCAGCGTGCTGATGCGGCTTCGCTCGGGCGACGCGTCCCGTTACGTCGCCGTGCCGCTCGCAAACGGCTAGGCAACTCAAATGGCAGGCGGCGGCTTTTCGCCGCTGCCTGCCATGCCCGTTGCCGCGGCGCCCGGTTCAGCATCTTCGGATATCGCGGATCACCAATGGCCAACAGCAGTGATACTCATTCTGCCGCCCGTTCGGATCTGGGTCCGGCGTGGTCCGATGCCTGGCATCTCTGGCGGATAATCATTCCGAGGCGATCGATTACCGGTCGGCTCGTCTGGGGAATGGTATGGCGGCGCAACCGTGGAGGGCGCTGGGTCTACAAGAAATTTGTCGAGTATTCGGATGATCGTGATCCGAAATCTGTCTCCTAGACCGAGACTGGGTTGCATGTGAGAGAGCTTGCAAAGCGGCCCCGACATGCGTCCTGTACTTCACGCCGTCCGCGCAACCGATTTGCGCCTGCGCGCCCGGCTCGGCTGCACCGCGTCGGGTCCCTGCCGGTGCGCCGACAGCAGCGGCCTGATCTCGGCCGCCGGCTTCGGCGGGCTGAACAGGTAGCCCTGCATTTCCGAACAGCCGAGTTCGCGCAGCAAGTCGCGTTGCTGCTCGGTCTCGACGCCTTCGGCCGTCGTCGTCATGTGGCGTTCGGCGGCGATGTTCACCACCGCCTGCACGATGCAGGACGAGCCTTCCGGCTCGGCGATGTCGGTGATGAAGCAGCGGTCGATCTTGATCTTGTCGAACGGAAAACGCTGCAGATAGCTCAGCGAGGAATAGCCGGTGCCGAAATCGTCGAGCGCGATGCGGACCCCGATGGTGCGAAGGTCGTGCAGAACCGCCAGCGCCGCTTCGTCGTCGCGGATGAGCACGGCCTCGGTGATCTCGAGCTCCAACCGGCTCGCGGCGAGGCCGGATGCAGACAGCGCCGCCATCACCTTCAGCGCCAGCGTGCCGCTCCTGAACTGAATCGGCGAGACGTTGACCGCGAGCCTGATGTTGCCGGGCCAGCTCACCGCTTCCTTGCAGGCCGTGGTCAGCACCCACTCGCCGAGCTGGTTGATCAGGCCGGTGTCCTCGGCAAGCGGGATGAACTCGGCGGGCGAAATCATGCCGCGCTGCGGATGGCGCCAGCGCACCAGCGCCTCGCAGCCGGTGATCGCGTTGGTCTGCAGGTCGAGGCAGGGCTGGTAATAGACCTCGAAGCCGCCGTCGACGAGCGCCTGACGCAGGTCCATTTCCAGGCTGCGGCGGGCGCGGACCTCGGCCTCCATGTCCGTTTCGAAGAAGCGATAGGTGCGGCGGCCGGCGGCCTTGGCCGCGTACATCGCCAGATCCGCGTTCTTCAGGATCTGGTCGATATCGGACCCGTCCTGCGGCGCCAGCGCGATGCCGATGCTGGCGTCGGTGGTCACCTGATGGCCGAGGCATTGATAGGGCGAGCGGATCGCCTCGAAGATGCGGCTGACGAGCTTCATCACATCGTCGGCATCCTCGATCCCGGTCTGCACGATGGCGAACTCGTCGCCGCCGAGCCGGGCCACGAAATCGGTCTTGCGCGCGCAAGCAGCGAGGCTGGCGGCGACCGATTTCAAAAGCTCGTCGCCGATCATGTGGCCGAGCGAATCGTTGACGCTCTTGAATTCGTCGATGTCGATATAGAGCACCGCCAGTGGCCGATCGGGCGTGGCGTGGGACAATTCGCGCTTGAGCCGTTCGTGGAACAGCGCGCGGTTCGGCAGGTCGGTCAGCGCGTCGTAATGGGCGAGGTGGGTGATGCGCTCCTCGGCGCGGCGGCGCTCGGTGATGTCTTCATGGGTCGCCAGCCATCCGCCGTCCGGCACCGGCTCGTTGACGACCTGAATCGAGCGTCCGTCGGGCGTCGATATCACCATGACGTTGCGGTGCGAGATCTCGCGCAGCACCACCTCGAGGTAATGATCGATGTCGCCGACGAACGTACCGGTTTCCTTGCGGTGGGCGATTACCTCGCGGAAGCTGCAACCCGGCTTCACCACGTCGGCCGAGAGGCCGTACATCTCGAGATATCGCCTGTTGCAGATGATGAGATGCTGCTTCGCATCGAACAGCAGCAGGCCTTGCGTCATGTTGTTGACGGCGGTGTCGAGACGCTGCTTTTCCAGCGACAGCCGCTGCTTGGACGCGCGGTGCTGGTGTGAAAGCTTGCGGACGACAAGTAACAGCAGGGCGGCAATCGCCAGCACGGAAAGCCCGGTGATCGTGATCAGGATTGCGATCTGCTCGCGCCAGTCGGCCAGTGCGGCCGATGTCGTGGTCGAAGCGATGATCACAAGCGGAAAATTCGTCAGCGCGCGCGACGAGATCAGCCGGTCCTGGCCGTCGATCGGGCTGATGAGGCGCGAAGTGGTGCGGGGCAGCTCGAATATCTGCCGCTGGGCGGCCGGACCGGTCTTGAAATTCTTGCCGACCAGCTCCGCCACATGCGGGTAACGGGCGAGCAGCGTGCCGTCGCTGTGGTGCATGGCGATGGTGGCGCCGGGTCCGAGCGCGACCGTTGCGAAGAATTTTTCGAAGTTGACGGGTTCGATGCCGCGGCCGATGGCGCCGAGGAATTCGCCTTTCGGCCCGGTGACCTTGCGTGCGATCACCGTGGTCCAGGCGCCGGTGATGCGGCTGTAGACCGGCTCGACCAGCATCTCCGGCGATTGCGGGCTGGACTTGAAGGTCCTGAAGTAGGTGCGGTCCGCCGCGTTGACCGGTGGCACCGGCCATGTGGCCGATGCGTTGATCAGGTTGCCCTCGGCGTCGAAGACGTTGATGCCGCCGACATAGGACAGCGCCTCGATCTTGGACTTCAGCATCAGGTGGATGTCATGACCGGACATCCGGCGCTTGTAGTGCTCGACGGTCGCGATCCCGCTGGAACGCATGAACGCGATCAGGTCCTTCTGCACGACCTGGAAGTCTTCGAGCTGCTGGTCGAAATGGCGGGCGAGCAGCAGCACGGTGTTTTCCAGCTCGCGTTCGCTGCTGCGCAGCGCGCGTTCGCGGAAATTGCCGGCCATGATGGTCGCGCCGATCGCGATGGCGGCGATCAGGAGCGTGCCGCCCAGGATCAACCAGCGGATCGGGCCGCCGCGGAAGGCGGACGCAATCCTGAAGGAGGTGGTGCCGGTTGAAGCCATTGAACGCGATCGCTGCCGAGAAATGAACTTCCGGAAGCGGAGTTCGCTCAGCTCCCGGCCCGTGGCTTCGATACCGCGCCGAGATGGAATTGACGTTAGCAAGTCTGGTTAATGAAGCGTTAGCCGGTGGCGGAGGGTTCCGCCGGCAACCACAGGGGGCGTCGTTCGACGATGGAACCGGCTTGGCCGCCCGCAAAAAAAGGCGGACCCGAGGCTGGCGGTCCGCCGGTCGATTTGCGGGGCTTTTCGAGCTTGATGGCTGCGCGAAGGCAGGGCCGCGCAGGGGCAGGGCTGCCGTCACCGCATGTATGTCTGGGATCGGTGCGCCCGCTTCCTCACGACGACGCCGGCCGTCGGAGCGCCGTCCGGCATGCCGTAGCCCTGGTTGAATCGCCGCGGGTCGGTGTAGGGATTGCCCGGACCCTTGTTCTGGCAATTGGCGTTCGGATAGAAAAACGCGCAATAGCCGGGTTCGGAGATGACCTGCTGCGCCATGGCAGGTGCCGTCATCACAGCCAGCGCGATCGCCGCGCCCAAAAGCCTGTATATCGACATCGGGTTCCTCCTTGTGAAGGTCCCGAAGAAACAACCCCGCGTGTCCGGCGCGCATTCCTTGCCGCGCCGGTCACACAAGCGTGACGACGGCGACGCGGTCGCCGGGCTCAGCGGTCCGCGCGATAATGGCCGGACTTGCCGCCGATCTTCTCGACGAGATGGATGCCCTCGATGCGAACGCCGCGCTCGACCGCCTTGATCATGTCGTAGATCGTAAGACAGGCGACCGACACCGCCGTCAGCGCTTCCATCTCGACCCCCGTCGGGCCGGTGACCTTGACGGTGGCGCGGACGATGCAGCCGGGCAGTTTTTTGTCGGGCGTGATGTCGAGGGTGACTTTCGACAGCGCCAGCGGGTGGCACAGCGGGATCAGTTCCGATGTGCGCTTGGCCGCCATGATGCCGGCGATGCGGGCGGCGCCCAGCACGTCGCCCTTTTTGGCGTTGCCGGAGACGATCAGATCGAGCGTCGCCTTGCCCATGACGACGCGTCCTTCGGCCACCGCCGTGCGCTCGGTCGCTGCCTTGGCCGAGACGTCGACCATCCGCGCTTCGCCCGACGCATCGATATGGGTGAGGGCGGAGCCGCCTTTGGAAGCCTTGTTTTTGGAAGTCTTGCCGGCCATCGGCTAGCCGGTCCCGGTCGCACGCGGGCTATCGGTGCGCGCCAGCAGCGCGCGGGTTGCCGCGGTCACGTCGGCCTGCCGCATCAGGCTTTCGCCGACCAGGAAGGTCGACATGCCGACGCGTTCGAGGCGGGCGAGATCGGCTGGCGTAAAGATGCCGCTTTCGCCGACCATCAGGCGGTCGCGCGGGATCAGCGGCGCCAGCGCCTCGCTGGTCGCCAGCGTGGTCTCGAAGGTCCGCAAGTTGCGGTTGTTGACGCCGATCATCGGCGAACGAAGTTTCAGCGCGCGGTCGAGTTCGGCGCGGTCGTGGATTTCGATCAGCACGTCCATGCCAAGCGCGATCGCGGCGTCCTCGATATCCTTCGCCGCGGCATCGTCGAGCGCGTCCATGATGATCAGGATGCAGTCGGCGCCATGGGCGCGGGCTTCCACCACCTGATAGGTGTCGAACAGGAAATCCTTGCGCAGCACCGGCAGGTTGGTCGCCGCGCGCGCCGCGACCATGAAATCGAGATGGCCCTGGAACGAGGGCGTGTCGGTCAGCACCGACAGGCACGCCGCGCCGCCGGCCTCATAGGCCTTGGCCAGCGCCGGCGGATCGAAATCGGCGCGGATGAGCCCCTTGGACGGCGAGGCCTTCTTCACCTCGGCAATCAGCGCGTAGTCGCCGCGCGAAAGCTTTTCCCGGATCGCGCGCAGGAAGCCACGCGGCGGCGAGGCCGCCTTGGCGCGGGCTTCGACCTCGGAAACGGGATGCGCCCGCTTGGCCGCGGCGATTTCCTCGCGCTTGTAGGCCTCGATCTTGGTCAGGATATCGGACATCTCTGGCGCCCCTCGGATCAGCCGCGTGAGACCGCGATCAGGTGTTTCAGCCGTGCCGCCGCAGCGCCGCTGTCGAGCGACTTGGCGCCGAGTCGCGACGCCTTCCTTCAGGTCCTTGGCGCGGCCGGCCACGATCAGCGCCGCCGCGGCATTCAACAGCGCGACGTCGCGATAGGGGCTGGGCTTGCCGTTGAGCACGCTCTGCAGCGCCACCGCGTTGGCGTCGGCATCGCCGCCCTTGAGCGCGTCGCCGCTGCAACAGGTGAGGCCCGCATCCTCCGGCGTCACCTCGAAGGTGGTGATCTTGCCGTTGTCGAGGCTGGCGACAAAACTCGGGCCCGGTGAGGGTGATTTCGTCGAGCCCGTCGGAGCCGTGCACGACCCACACGGATTCGGAGCCGAGATTTTTCAGCACCTGCGCCAAGCGGCTGCACCCAGTGCCTGGAGAACACGCCGACCATCTGCCGCTTCACGCCGGCCGGATTGGAGAGCGGGCCGAGCAGATTGAAGATCGTGCGGGTGGCGAGTTCGACCCGGGTCGGGCCGACGTTCTTCATCGCCGGATGATGCGCCGGCGCGAACATGAAGCCGATGCCGGCCTCGGCCACACAGCGGCCGACCTGGTCGGGCGTAAGGTCGATCTTGACGCCGAGCGAAGCCAGCACGTCGGCCGCGCCCGAGCGCGACGACAGCGCGCGGTTGCCATGCTTGGCGACGGGCACGCCGGCGCCCGCGACGATGAAGGAGGCGCAGGTCGAGACGTTGACCGAACCGGAGCCGTCGCCGCCGGTGCCGACCACGTCGACGGCGTCCGCGGGCGCCTTGACCCGCAGCATCTTGCCGCGCATCGCCGACACCGCGCCGGTGATCTCGTCGACGGTTTCGCCGCGGACCCGCAGCGCCATCAACAGCCCGCCCATCTGCGAGGGCGTGGCCTCGCCGGACATCATGCTGTCGAAGGCGGAGGCCGCCTCTTCACGCGACAGCGTCGCGCCGGTGGCGACTTTTCCGATGATAGATTTGAGGTCGTCCATCGCTTGGGCTTTCAGGATTGGGTGTCGTCTTGAAGCATGACCGGCGCAAGTCTTGAATTAGTCTTGGCCGATCATGCTCAGTTGTTAGCGCCCGTCACCTGCGCGAAGGCGGCCTGGTTGATGGAGGTGCCGATCTCGGATTCGATCTTCGTCACGTATTGCGCGACCTGTTCGTCGGTCAGGCCGCGCTGCAGCGTGTCCTTCAGTTTCTTCAGCTCGTCGGAAGCGGTGTCGACCGGCGGCACGGTCACGTCGGTGACGCGGAACACGATCCACTCGCTGCCACCGGCGCCCGGCGTCTGCCCGACGCCATCCTTGGCCGTGCGGAACGCGGCCGTGATGGCGGCCGAGGGTACGCCTGGAAGCGAGGCGTCGCGGCGGAAGCCCGTCGCGGTCTCGACCTTCGATCCGACCGCAGCCGCGTCCTCGGCGAGCGTGCTGCCTTGCTCGACCTTCTGCACCATCTCGGTCGCTTTCGCGCGCAGCTTGCTCGAAATCTGGTCTTCGCGCCATTTCGCCTCGACCTGGCTGCGAACCTCGTCGAGCGGGCGCTCGCGCGAGGGCGTGATGGCGAGCACGTCGTACCAGACATAGCCGCCGGCAAACTGGATCGGTTCGTTATCGACGCCGACATCGCTGTTGAAGGCCTGCGAGACCACGTCGAGGCCGCGCGGGATATTCGCCACCGGCTGGCCGTCGGGCGTGCGGCCGGAGCGGTCGACGGCGTCGATCGTGACGGGAGTGAGGCCGAGCTTCTGCGAAGCCTCCACCACATTGGCGCCGCCGGAGCGCTCGTCTTCCATCTTGTTCTGGATTTCGTTGACCTTGGCGCGCGCGCGTTCGGTCGCGAGTTCCTTCTTCACTTGCGCCGCGACGCTTTCAAACGTCGGCGTCACGCCCGGCTCGATCTTGCCGATCTTGACCAGCGCCACGCCGAACCGCCCCTGCACGGGCTGGCTGACTTCGCCCGATGGCAGCGCAAACGCCGCATCCGCAATCGCCGGATCGATGATCGCGCTCTTTGCGATCAGGCCGAGGTCGACGTCGGCCAGATTGAGATTGCGCTCCTTGGCGAGGTCGTCGAACGACATTCCCGACGTGATGCGGCTGCGCGCGGCCTGCGCCTCGCTTTCGTTCGGGAAAAACCATCTGCGACACTTCGCGCTTTTCCGGCGTGCCGAGCTGGTCGCGGCGCTGCTCGAAGATCTTCCTGGCGTCCTCGTCGGAGACCTCGATCCATTTGCCGATCTCTTCGGGGCTGATCACGACAAAGGACAGTTTGCGATATTCGGGCGCGCGGAACTGGGTCTTGCGCTCCTCGAAATAGGCGGCCAGCGCCTCGGGCGAGGGCGGATCGATGGTGCCGGCCTGCGCGGCGTCGAGTTTGACGTACTCGATCGAGCGCTGCTCGTTCTGGAAACGGGTCATGGCGTCGATCAGGACCTTCGGCGGCTCCACTCCGGCCGAGACGGTGCCGGCGATCTGACGCCGCAGCCCGACGCGCCGCTGTTCGGCGAGATAGCGCTGCTCGGTGTAGCCGAACTGGCGGATCGTGGCCTGGAAGCGTGCCGGGTCGAACTTGCCGCCCAATCCCTTGAAATTGGGATCGCTGTAGATCAGCCGCATGGTTTCTTCCTGCGGACTGGGCAAGCCCCATGCGCCGGGCTTCCTCATCCAGCGCGGCTTCGGCGATGGTCTGTTGCAGCACCTGCCGGTCGAGCCCGAAGGCGCGCGCCTGTTCCGAGGTCAGCGGACGGCCGAAACTGCGGCCGAGCTGCTGCAGCTTTTCGGTATAGATCTGGCGGAATTGCTCGGTCGAAATCTCGGTCTTGCCGACCTTGGCGAGCGACGACTGGCCGAACCCCTTGAAGATGTCGGCGATGCCCCAAACTGCGAAACTGACGATCAAAACGCCCATCACGATGGCCATGACAATCTTGCCGAGCCAGTTTGATGAGGCTTTCCGAATTCCTCGAAGCATGGGTCCAACTTGTTTTTGCAGGAGAGGGGAACCGGGTCGTGCCCAGCGAAAATTCGATCCGTTCAGGATCGACTTCCGCAACAGGGCGTCACCGAGTTGATAACGCATCATAAAGTGGCAGCGCCCCCCTCGCAACCTCGGCAGCGCGGGCCATTTGAAGCGGTTAACGGCCTGGGGGATCATCTGACCGGTATCTGGAACTGGCGGCGCGCCTCTGCTAGCGCATCTCCAAGCCACAAAGTCTGACATTTGCGGGACAATTGACATGACCGACGCCATCCGGCCGCTGATCGCCGGCAACTGGAAAATGAACGGCCTGAAATCCGCCCTGGGCGAATTTGAAGCCATGATCGCAGGGGCGGGCGCCTTGGCCGGCAAGGCCGATTTGCTGGTCTGCCCCCCGGCAACCCTGATCGCCGGCTTCGCCGACAGGGCGCGCGGCTCCAAACTCGCCGTCGGGGCCCAGGATTGCCACCCAAAGGCCTCGGGCGCCCATACCGGCGATCTCTCGGCGGAAATGCTGGCGGATGCCGGCGCCACCGCCATCATTGTCGGCCATTCCGAGCGGCGCGCCGACCATGGCGAAACCGACGCGCTGGTGCGGCAGAAGGCGGAAGCGGCCTGGCGGGCCGGGCTTGACGGCCATCGTCTGCATCGGCGAGACCCAGAAGCAGCGCGATGCCGGACAGACGCTGGATGTCTGCGGCGGCCAGCTTGCGGGATCGCTGCCGGACGGCTCGACCTCGGCCAATCTGGTGGTGGCCTATGAGCCGGTCTGGGCGATCGGCACCGGGCTGACCCCGACGGCTGGCGATGTCGAGCAGGTTCATCGGTTTATCCGTGGTGTTCTCACCGAGCGATTCAAGGCCGAAGGCGGCAAGATCCGCATTCTCTACGGCGGCTCGGTGAAACCCTCCAACGCGGCGGAACTGATGGCGGTCGCCAATGTCAACGGCGCGCTGGTCGGCGGCGCCAGCCTGAAAGCTGCGGATTTCCTGGCGATCGCGGCGGGATGCTAGCTCAGGCCGGCACGGTTTCCTGCAGGCGCTTCCAGTAGATCAGCGTGCCGGTGAGCCCGCCGTGCGGCTTGAGTGCGTAATCCGGAATCACTCCGGCTCAGCTTGAATCCCATCCGCTCGTAGAGGCCGGCTGCGCCCTCGTCCTCGGCGGTATCGAGCACCAACAGCCAGCGTCCGCGCGCGATCGCCATCCGCTCGGCTTCGCGCAGCAACAGCGTGGCAATGCCGCGATGCCGGTGACTGATCCGCGTCATCATTTTCACGATCTCGGCGCGATGCGGCTGGTTCTGCGCGAGGTTGAGCACCAGCGTCACGGTTCCGATCAGGTCTTCGCCATCAAAGGCGCCGAGAACGATCCGCTCGCCGCGAGCGGCCGCAGCAAGCGAGTTGCGCCAGAATGCGTCGGCCGCCTCCAACGGAAGCGGATGCATGAAGCTGACCGAACCGCCATTCGCGACGGTTTCGACCAGCATCTCACTGAGCGTCGCGCAGATGTCAGGCGAGGAGTTCAGTGTTTTGATCTGGATGTCGGGCATGAATTGTCGGCTCCGGGCGAATGAAATGCGTTTCCGCGGATTCAGGTTCGATTTCTGGCTGCACGGGCGGCGCGCGCCTGCTTGATCTCTGCAATCCGCTCGACATCCTCGATCTGCAGGTGACGGCCGCGTTCGAGAATTTCCAACGTGTATTCTTCGTAGGTGAGGCCCAGCCGCTCGGCTTTTTTGATGCGAAACGCGACGATGCCGGGCGAGGGGTTTTTCCAGGCCCTGCGATGCGCCGCCTTCCAGTAAAAGTAATTTCCAATTCCGTCGTTGCCCCATTCCGGCGTGTGCGCTTCGTCGAGCGGCGGACCGCCATTGTGGCCGGCGGAAGCGGAGTTTGCCGGGCTCGCCGGGTCGGCCGGAGAACTCCTGGTTTCGATCTCCGACATCGAAGGCTAGCTCCGGGCAAGGGCAACGACGTAGGTGCAGGGCGCGGCGCTCTCGTTGGCAAACGTCATTTCCGCCGGCGGGCCGAAGCCGAGGCAGTCGCCGGCACGGAGTTCGTGGCGTTCGCCGCCATCGATGAGGACGAGCGCGCCCGACAACACCCAGAGGACCTGGCGGATGTGGGCGTAGGACGAGGCGGGCAGCGTCACGCGTTGCTTCGCCGGCATTTCGACCCTGATGATCTCGACGGGATGATCGGGCCGGTTGAACACCTGCCGGCGCAGGTAGCCGGTCTCGGGATCGCGCCACACCGGCTGGTCGGCGGCCCGCGAAAGACGTTCGCCCTGGCCTTCGGCGCGCAGCATCAGGCCGGCGAGGGTGAGGTCGAAGGCGCTGGCGAGCCGAACCAGCACCACCGCGGTCGGGCTGACCTCGGCGCGCTCGATCTTGCTGATGGTGGCCTTGGACACCCCGGAGCGCTCGGCGAGATCAGCCAGCGACCAGCCGCGGCTGTCGCGCTCCAGCCGCAGGCGTTGGGCGAGCCGGGCGCTGAGATCGTCTACTATAGTATCCATTTGTCTATTATAAGAGAAATTGACGTGACCTCAAGTCCGAATTCGAACGTCGGCCAAAGCTGGGGACAGCCTTGCCGTGGCGCCTGCGGCAATTATCTCCACGGCGGCGGTTGGGGGTGACAATGCCCTGTCCGATCGTGTAACACCGCGCAACTTCAGGAAAACCCGCAAGCCCATGGTGCAGCCGAAGCCCGGCGCTCTTGGCTTGTGACGGAAGGTTTTAAGATGCAGACCGTCATTATCGTCGTTCACCTCATGATCGTCTCCGTGCTGATCGGCGCCGTGCTGCTGCAGAAATCCGAAGGCGGCGGCCTCGGCATGGGCGGCGGCGCCGGCTTCATGTCGAGCCGCGGCACCGCCAATCTCTTGACGCGGACGACGGCGATTCTGGCGGGGCTTTTCTTCCTCACCAGCCTGGCGCTGGCCTGGCTCGCCGGCTTCGACCGCAAGCCGACCTCGATCCTCGGCACGCGCCGGCGACGCAGTCGCAGCCGGGTGGCGCGACGCCGATCGCGCCGCCGACCTCCGGCGGCGTGCTCGATACGCTGAAGAAGGTGGATGAGCAGCAGGCGCCGTCCGGGTCCGCAGGCGCCGCGTTCGCAATAAAGCAGGGTGGCTATGCAGGACGGCCTCTACCGTCCTGCATCAGAAATTCCCATCAATGCTCTGATATCGCTTTAAATTTCACGTCACCCACAGCCCGGCAAAATGTTTGCCCGCGCATGCGATTCGTTTTGGCGAATCGGGCCAGTGGCCTTAAAGGTTAGGTCCCATGGCGCGGTACATATTCATCACCGGCGGCGTGGTTTCTTCGCTCGGAAAGGGTCTGGCTTCGGCGGCACTCGGTGCCCTGCTGCAGGCCCGCGGGTACAAGGTCCGTCTCCGCAAACTCGATCCCTATCTCAACCTCGATCCCGGAACGATGTCGCCGTATCAGCACGGCGAAGTGTTCGTGACCGATGACGGCGCCGAGACCGATCTCGATCTCGGCCATTACGAGCGCTTCACCGGGCGTCCGGCCACCAAGGCCGACAACATCACCACCGGGCGCATCTATCAGGACATCATCACCAAGGAACGCCGCGGCGATTATCTCGGCGCGACCATCCAGGTCGTTCCGCACGTCACCAACGCGATCAAGGAATTCGTGCTCTCGCGGCAACGACGAGTACGATTTCGTGCTGGTCGAGATCGGCGGCACCGTCGGCGACATCGAGGGCCTGCCGTTCTTCGAGGCGATCCGCCAGCTCAAGAACGAGCTGCCGCGCGATCACGCCGTCTACATTCACCTGACGCTGCTGCCGTTCATCCCGAGCGCCGGCGAACTGAAGACAAAGCCGACGCAGCATTCGGTGAAGGAACTGCGCTCGATCGGCATCCAGCCGGATATCCTGCTGTGCCGCACCGACCGCGAAATCCCCAAGGAAGAGCGGCGCAAGCTCGGCCTGTTCTGCAACGTGCGCGAAAGCGCCGTGATCGAGGCGAGGGACGTCGACAACATCTACGCCGTGCCGGAGGCCTATCACGCCGCCGGCCTCGACGACGAAGTGCTGGCCGCGTTCGGCATCAGCGCCGAAAATTCCGCCGGCGCTGCAGAGCTGGAACGTCATCAACGAGCGCGTGCGCAATCCCGAAGGCGCGGTGACCATCGCCATCGTCGGCAAATACACCGGCATGAAGGACGCCTACAAATCGCTGATCGAGGCGCTCTCGCATGGCGGCATCGCCAACAAGGTGAAGGTCAATCTCGACTGGATCGAGAGCGAAGTGTTCGAGAACGAGGATCCGGCGCCGTTCCTCGAGCACGTCAACGGCATCCTGGTGCCCGGCGGCTTCGGCCAGCGCGGCGCGGAAGGCAAGATCCGCGCGGCGCAGTTCGCGCGCGAGCGCGACGTGCCGTATTTCGGCATCTGCTTCGGCATGCAGATGGCGGTGATCGAGGCCGCGCGCAATCTCGTCGGCATCGAGGACGCCAACTCCACCGAGTTCGGCCCGACCAAGGAGCCGCTGGTCGGCCTGATGACGGAATGGCTGCGCGGCAACGAGCTCGAGAAGCGCTCGAAGGCCGGCGACCTCGGCGGCACCATGCGGCTCGGCGCCTATCCCGCGGCGCTCAAGCGCGGCAGCCGGGTGTCGGAAGTCTATGGCGGCGCGCACCGAGATTTCCGAGCGCCACCGCCATCGCTACGAGGTCAACACCGCCTACAAGGACCGGCTCGAGCAGCACGGCCTGCGCTTCTCCGGGCTGTCGCCCGACGGCGTGCTGCCGGAGATCGTCGAATACGAGGACCATCCCTGGTTCATCGGCGTGCAATTCCACCCCGAGCTGAAGTCGCGGCCGTTCGAGCCGCATCCGCTGTTTGCGTCGTTCATTCAGGCGGCGATGGTGCAGTCGCGGCTGGTGTAGGTCGCAGCCGATTACGGAATCGTAGGGTGGGCAAAGCCACCGGGTCGCGCGAACGCGCGCGCGATGACAGGCTCCGCGTGCCCACCATTCGCGCAACAATTCCGCGATGGACGGTGGGCACGGCGCTTCGCGCCTTTGCCCACCCTGCGGCTCCGCCTTTGACGAACGCGCCAATTGTTGCGACAAACCGCTCCCTGAACTGCAAGAACAATAATCAGGGAGTGAAGCCAATGATCATGGAAATGCGCGTCTATCGCTGTCTGCCGGGCCGCCTGCCGGCGCTGATGAAGCGTTTCGATACGCTGACGCTGAAGCTGTGGGACAAGCACGGCATCAAGCAGGCCGGCTTCTACACCACGCTGATCGGCACCTCCAATCAGGAACTGACCTATTTCGTCGCGTGGGACTCGCTGGCCGATCGCGAGAAGAAATGGACCGCATTCCAGTCCGATCCCGACTGGATCGCCGGCCGCGCCAAGAGCGAGGAAGACGGCCAGATCATCGACAACATCGTCAGCCAGTTGCTGGTGCCGACGGCGTTCTCGGCGGTAAAATAGCCGGCGGTGCAACCCTGATATTCAGGGGCTAAACGGGGTTGATCCTGATGGCGCGGACCGGCATGGTCCGCGCCAACACGAAGGAAAATCCCTTGAACGCGAAACTCGACGCAGCCCCGGTCGTCACCGGCTGGCCCGGTCAAATTCGGCAACGAACTGCCGATTTCGATCATCGCCGGTCCTTGCCAGCTCGAGAGCCGCGCGCATGCGCTCGAGGTGGCGAGCGCGCTGAAGGAGATCGCGGCGCGCCTCAAGATCGGCCTCGTCTACAAGACCTCGTTCGACAAGGCGAACCGCACCAGCGTGTCGGCGGCGCGCGGCATCGGGCTTGACGCAGGCGCTGCCGATCTTTGCCGAGATACGTTCTTCGCTCGGATTGCCCGTGCTGACCGACGTGCACGAGGCCTCGCAATGCGCCGAGGTGGCGCAGGCGGTCGACGTGCTGCAGATCCCGGCCTTCCTGTGCCGGCAGACCGATCTGCTGCTGGCGGCGGCGGCGACCGGCAAGGTCGTCAACGTCAAGAAGGGGCAGTTCCTGGCGCCGTGGGACATGGCCAACGTCGTCGCCAAGATCACCGGCGGCGGCAATCCGAATGTGCTGGTGACCGAGCGCGGCGCTTCGTTCGGCTACAACACGCTGGTCTCGGACATGCGCGCGCTGCCGATCATGGCGCGCACCACGGGCGCGCCGGTTATTTTCGACGCCACCCATTCGGTGCAGCAGCCGGGCGGGAAGGGCGCCTCATCCGGCGGCGAGCGCGAATTCGTGCCGGTGCTGGCGCGCGCAGCGGTCGCGGTCGGCGTCGCCGGCGTGTTCATCGAGACCCATCCCGATCCCGACGCGCGCCGTCGGACGGGCCCAACATGGTGCCGCTGCGCGAGTTCGAAGCGTTGGTGAAGAGGCTGATGGAGTTCGACGCGCTGGCCAAGAGCGAGTGCGCTAATGAGGACGACATCGCCGTGACCGCATCCAGCCGCATGCCGCCGGCGCTCAATATCATTGCGCTCGCGACCTTTTCGGCAGCCCTGTCCGCCCGCGCGCTCGATCCGGTGCTGCCGCATGTCGCCGACGGATTTTTCGGTCAGCATCGCGACCGCCGCCAGTTTTGCCGCCGCCTTCGCCTTCACCTTTGCCATCATCCAGCCTGTGCTGGGCGCCGCCGCCGACATGTTCGGCAAGGCGCGGCTGATGGTCGTCTGCCTGGCGCTGCTCGGCCTCGCCAACATTCTCGGCGCGATGGCGACGTCGTTCCCGCTGCTGTTCGCATCCCGCATTCTGGCCGGCATCGGCTCCGGCGGCGTGTTTCCGATTGCGCTGGGGCTGACCAGCGATCTCGTCGGGCCTGAGAAGCGGCAGATCGCGATGGGGCGCACGCTGGCCGGCGCCATGACCGGTAATCTGCTGGGTGCCTCGGTGTCCGGCCTGATCGGCGACTTCCTCGGCTGGCGCGGCGTGCTCGCCGTGCTGGGTCTGATTGTCGTGGTGGCCTCGATCGCGGTGGCCGTTGGATTTCGCGGCGCCGCGTTGACGCGTCCGCCGCGAACCAGCCTGTCGGCGCTCAAGCAAGGCTACCGCACGATCTTCAGCCAACCCGAATGCGCGCGTTTGCTACGGGGCGGTGTTCATCGAAGGCTGCTGCGTGCTCGGACTGTTTCCCTTCATCGCCGCCGTTCCTGTTCGAACTCGGCGAAACCTCGCTGTCGATCGCCGGCATCGTCATCGCGGGCTTCGCCGTCGGCGGGTTGTTCTACACCCTGACGGTGTCGCGGCTTCTGCCGAGGATCGGCGTCAACGGCATGATGATCGGCGGCGCGGCGCTGGTCGGCGTGCAGCTCATCGCGGTGGCGATGGGGCCGGAATGGAGGCTGCAGACGCTCAGCCTGATCTTCATGGGCTGGGGGTTCTACATGATCCACGGCTGCCTGCAGGTATTCGCCAGCGAATTGTCGGCGGAAGCGCGCGCGACCGCGCTGTCGCTGCACGCGTTCTTTTTCTTCATGGGCCAGACCATCGGCCCGATCGCCTACGGCTTCGGCATCCAGCATGCCGGCAAGGTCCCGACCTTGCTGACTGCAGGGGCCATCATGATCGCGCTCGGCTTTGTCTGCGCAAAACTGCTGCGCCAGACGCGGCCGGCGGACGCGGCGGCGACGTAGAGCGTTATCGGTTCTGATTAGAATCGGACCCGAAACACCAAATTCTTGGTTTGACGCGTTTTCTTCAGGCGAACCGGTACCCACTTCGCTCGAAAACGCTATGGACCGCGCACCGCAATCCGCCGCGCTGGCCGTACATGCAGGGCGATACGCTCAGCGCGTATTGAGAGCTGTCGACAACAGCCTTTGCGCCTGCCGGGTTGCTTCCGCAAAGGAGGCCTGCTTTGGCGCATTCTGGGTGAAGCAGCGCTTGTATGCGTCCTCACCCTTCTGCCGCAGGTTTCCCAGTTTGTCGTAGGCCTTCCTGTCGATCTTCTCGAGCCGGAGGTCGTCTTCGGCCTGTTCGGCCTTTTTGTCGTAGCTGGTCCGGATGGCGATGCAGGCCGGAACTTGCACCTTGGGATCGATCGATCCGTAGGCGACGTATACCTTGCCATTGACGATCGCAGAGACGAAGACGGTGTCGGCGGCGTTGGGAATGTCCGACTGGGTTCGGCCCGCCAGCATCCCATGCACGAAGGTCGCGCCGGCAGGCCTTGCGATGGGCAGCGAATTGAAATTCACCACTGCGGCGCCGCTCGATACCGCCTGGGTATAAAAACTCTCGTCCTTCAGCGCCGCGCCGATCTGCTGCGGCACGTTCTTGACGTTGTTGCCCCACCACTCCTTGTGGCCGCGCAGCCATCGTTCGAACAGCGTCTGCGTCGTGACGACGATGTGCGCCTTCGGTGCGACATACGTCCCATCGGCGCCGTCCTGGCCTGCCTTTTCGCCATTCTTCCCGACCATGGCTTCGAAGCGCAGCCCGTCGAGCATGCCGAACCCTTCGTCGCCCTTGTTGAAAGTATCGATGTGGAGCCTGGGCGGGCCAAAGCCTGCGCGGGCAGCCTCGTTGAGAATGGCACGCATCTGCGCCGCGAGATCGGCGCTCGCGGCTTCTTCGGCCTTCCGGGCGGCATCGCCGGCGTCTCCGGCATCGTAGATCGCCGAAATTTTCTCGATCGCGGCGTCGCGCGCGGCGATGTAGCGGTCTTCGGCCGCTTTTGCCGGCGGTGCGGCTGTTGCAATTGTGGCGGCGAGACAGAGCGGGACAATCAGCCCGAGGATGCCGAAAAAGGTATTGTGCATGTGCGGTGGTCGGTCGGCAGCCGTCTTCTGGTTCAAGGCGAACGATTGAGATCAACCCTCTCACGTCGCAGGCCGCACGTTAGCGCTTGCCAAGTTTCCATATTGTGCAAAGATGAGCCGGCTTCGACTGTCGGTGCTCTCGGCTATTGACCTAAATCAACGATTAGCTCCCTTGACGGGGTCGAATTCGGCCTCGCGCTCTAAATGGTCCGTGGAATAATCGCGGGCGTTCGAATGGAGAGCCTTGACTGAATTCATCCCAGTGCGCCCCATCATCTGCCGTCCTTCATCACCGCGCCAGGTGACACCGACGTCCTGATGGTCGGAGTCGGTATTTTTCTGATCGTCGCCGTTCTCGCGGTCGGTAACCTCTATTTGCACCTGCACTCGCTGCCGGAGCGGATGGCCCACAAGTCGCAGAAGTTCCAGTTTGAAATCGTGGCCGTGCTGTGCCTGCTGGCGCTGTTCACGCATAACCACCTGTTCTGGGTGATCGGCCTGTTCCTCGCCATGATCGATCTGCCGGACTTCAGCACGCCGCTGCGCAGGATCGCCGGATCGGTCGAGAAGATGGCCGGCGTTCCGCCTGAACAGGACCCAACCGAGCCGCCGGTTGGGGACGCTGTGCACGCTGCCGCAACCGCCGAGGCCAAGGCCCGCATCGAGAAGGCCGGTGGCGCCAAGAGCGAGGTGCAGGGCCATGCTTGAGATCATCCTCTGCTCGCTCGTGACGATATTGCCGGACTATCTCTATCGCCGCTATCGGCAGGGAAAGCGCATCGGCCACGAAATCACGCTCTATTCGGTCTGGTTCGAACTGCGATATGGCATCATCGCCTGCCTGATGCTCACGGTCTCGCTGATCACGATGATCTTCTACTTTCATCCGTCGACCACGTCGGCGACGTTGTTCTACCGGACCGTTCCGATTATGTCCGAAGTAACCGGCCGGGTGGCGGAGGTTCACGTCGAACTCAGTGCGTCCGTCAAGCAAGGTGACGTGATTTTCAGACTGGACAGCGCCAAGCAGGAAGCGTCGCTACTGACAGCCAAACGCAAGATCGCCGAAACCGATGCCGCCATGCTGGCCGCGGAGGCCGATATCATGAAGGCGGAAGGCCAGCTTCAGGAGGCAAAAGGCTCGCTGCAGCAGGCGCAGGATGAACTCGACACCAAAAGCGAGCTGCAGAAGCGCAACCCCGGCATCGTGCCGCAACGCGACATCGAAAAGCTGCAAGTGGCCGTTGCGGGTCGCCAGGGCAGCCTCGACGCCGCGACCGCTTCCAAACAGTCTGCGATGACGCGACTGACCGCTCTGCTGCCGGCGGAAAAGGCAAGCGCAGAAGCGGCGCTGGCCGAAGCGCAGGTCGATCTGGACAAGACCTTCATTCGCGCCGGTGTTGACGGACGGGTCGAGCAGTTCGGATTGAGGCCGGGTGATATCGTCAATCCAATGATACGGACGGCCGGCGTTCTGATTCCGGAGGGTGCGGGGCGGCAGGCTCTGGCGGCAGGGTTTGGGCAGATCGAGGCTCAGGTCATGAAGGTCGGAATGGTGGCCGAGGCCACCTGCATTTCCAAGCCGTGGACGGTCATTCCGATGGTGGTTACCAGCGTGCAGGACTACATCGCGGCGGGCCAGTTCAGGGGCGGCGAACAATTGATCGAGGCGCAGCAGGTCGCGCGTCCGGGCACCATTCTCGTTTTCATGGAGCCGATCTACAAGGGCGGGCTGGAGGGCGTGACGCCCGGCAGCAGTTGTATCGCCAACGCCTACACCAGCAATCACGAACTGATCTCGTCAGGGAAACTCGGTTCGTTCAAGAGCTTCGCGTTGCATGTCGTCGATGCGACCGGACTTGTGCACGCGATGCTATTGCGAATTCAGGCCCTGCTGCTGCCGATCAAGACGCTGGTGCTGAGCGGGCATTAAGTCAGTTAATAACTGCTTCCGCTGCGGTGGGGTCGTATTTTGGGCATCGATCTACGCCGCGCTTGGTGCGTTTGAAAACTTTGAAACAGCGTTGTATTTTTCAGGCGTAACATTCACGTCGCTCGGTTATGGGACGTCGTACTGCATGGCAGCCTGCGGCTGGTTGCACCACTGCCGCCAACGGTCTGATGATGTTCGGGATTTCTACGGGCTTCTTCATCACAGGTGTCCAGCACGCCATCAAGAAGTGGACTGAGGCCCGTCGGGATAGCGCGGGGCTCATCCGATGGTTTACGGACTTGGAACTATGCGTATGAACCCAATAAGATTGTCGTTGTGGCGTCGCATAGTCCTCCTTGCCGGTGTTGTCGTCGTCGTGACCGGCGTAAGTCTCCTTGGCTATCGCTATTATACGCGCCCCATAACGCTCACGGTCGCGGTCGGCTCGATTGACGGTGAGGCCGCCAAGGCGATGTCGGCCATTGCCGGCCGGCTCGCTTCGATCAAGGCGCCCGTCAGGGTCAACGTAACCGATACCGGCACCGCCCTTGAGGCCGCCAAGGTTTTTGCGGCGGGAAAAGCGGATCTGGCTGTGGTTCGCGGCGACGTTGGCGACTTGTCGCAAGCGCAGGCCGTCTTGGTGGTCGCTCATATGGCCGCGCTGATCATAGCTCCGCCAGGTTCGTCCATAACGAGCATAAGTGCGCTCAAGGGCCGCACTGTTGGTGTTCTTGGAGGTGAGGTGAACGCAAAGATTGTCGACGTCCTGAACAATACGTATGACCTGCCCCGCGCAAAAGTCCTGTTCAAGAACCTGGCTTTGACGGAAGCCCGGCAGGCGCTCCAATCCAAGGAAGTCAGCGCGCTGTTGGTGGTCATCCCTCTAAGCGGGAAATATTTGTCGCTCGTACGGGGGCTTTTTCAACAAGGTCCGAAGGCGCTACCGGTTCTGATCGCCATAGACTCCGCCGGAGCGATAGCGGAGGCCGAACGGGCCTATGAGAGCTTCGATGTGCCGAAGGGCACCCTGCGCGGATCGCCGCCCGTCCCGGAAGATGACGTGACGACACTAAGGACGTCGCTTTACCTGGTCGCCAACAAGAAACTCAGTTCGGACGTAATCGCAACGCTTACGCAGACGATCATGAACGCACGCCGGGACCTTATGACCGAGCAGCCAATTCTCGCGCAGATCACCGCTGCCAGCACCGATCCAGATGCCTACCTTGCGGTACATCCAGGGGCGGCGGCTTACTACAACGGCACGCAACAATCCTTCATGGATAAATATGGCAATGAAATCTATTTGGCGCCGATGATCCTGGGCGGTGTCGCATCAGTTCTTGCGGCCGCCTGGAAATTTCTGGGGATCGGAAATCCACAAGCGCCGGAAGGTCCGCTGGATTCGCTTTATGCCTTGGCGCGGCGCATACGCAAGGTTGAGTCCGACGCCGAACTGTCGAATATCGAGGACGAAATCGACGACATTCTTAAAGCCCAACGCGCCAGGGCGGCGAGCGGCGACGAGAGTGCAGTGGATACCACCACCTTGAATATAGCAGCCCATCGGCTGGAGGGTTTGATTCATGATCGCCGGGGGATTCTCAGGGCGAAGCCCGCGGTTCACCCTGCTTGATCGGTGGTGGATGACGAGATTCCGCCCCCATGATACATGCGGTCCCGCCGCGCGCTCATCGAGGAAATTCATCGCATCCGAGTCATGTGGTATTCATCCCCGCCCGCGATACGGCGCCACGCCTTGATCGGGCACCCACATGCCCTTGGGCAATTTTCCGGTCTGCCAGAACACGTCGATCGGGATGCCGCCGCGGGGATACCAGTAGCCGCCGATCCGAAGCCATTTCGGCTTGATTTCGGCGGCAATCCGCTTGCCGATCATGACCGTGCAATCCTCGTGAAACGCGCCGTGATTGCGGAAGCTGGCGACATAGAGCTTTAGCGATTTGGATTCCAGCAGCCATTGGCCCGGCACATAGTCGATCATCAGATGCGCGAAATCAGGCTGGCCGGTGACGGGGCAAATGGAAGTGAATTCCGGCGCGGTGAAGCGAACCAGATAATTGGTATCCGCTTGCGGATTGGGCACGCGGTCGAGCTGCGCCTTTTCCGGGCTGTCCGGCCATTCCACGGCGCGGCCGAGCTGCAATGATTTCTGCAATGATTTCTTGGCCATCATGATCGTCCTGTTGCGAGGGCTGACATGGACGCAAGCGGCGTGGCCGTCAACTGTTAGCGGGCTGAGGGGTCCGTGAGATACCGCACCAGCGCCTGCCGTTCGGCGGCGTCCTCGATGCCGCGCATCGACATCCACAACCCCGGAAACATCGCGGCGGGATCGGCGAGGAAGGCATCCAGGCGCTTCGCGTCCCAGCGCAAGCCTTCGTCGTGCGCCTTGCGCAGTACCGGCGAGTAGTCGAAATCGGCGTTGCCCGCCACGGCGCGGCCGATCAGCCCGGAAAGGTTGGGGCCGGGCAGGCCGCGCTCCGCGGGATCGAGGCTGTGGCAGGCACGGCAGGGCGTGAACGCCCGCGCGCCGTTTTCCTCCGCGGCGGCGGAAGCGGGCAGGAGAAGGGACAACAGCAGCGGGACCGCGAACGATCTCACGCAGGCGCGACCGTCTGGATCACGACGAGACGGTCATTGCCGGATTCGCCGCCCCAGGTTTCGCCGGAACGGCCGTCGAGCTGGCGCACATTCGCGCCCGATTTGTCGCTCGGGAATGCGTTGAACTTTTCCGTCACGGGATCGAAGCGCACGATCGCATTCGCCCCGAAATCGGTGAGCCAGACCTTGTCCTTGTCGTCGACATAGACGGCATAGGTGCGCGGATTGCTGCCCGGCAGCTTCCAGGCTTTCCAGGAGCCGTCGGCAGGATCGTGCATCGACACATTGCCGCTGTTCCATTCGCTGACCCAGATGCGGCCCTTGGAATCCGACCACACACGCCGCGCGCCCTGATTCGGCGTCGGCGGCTCGACCACGGTCGCGTTGCCGGTCGCCGGATCGATCCTGGCGATGTGGTTGCCGGCGAGCGAGGCATACCAGATATCGCCCTTCGGCGTGATGGTCATGCCGTAGGTGCCGCGCCCGCGCGGCGACTTGAACACGGTCATGTCGCCCGATTTCGGGTCGAGCCGGCCATAGATGCCGGATTGGCCGGTGAACCAGTAGATGCCGTTCTTGTCGAACACGGCGGTGTTGAGGTTGGCGTAGGCTTCCTTTTCGGGCAGGCGGAACAGCGTCACCTTGTGATCACCGGGATCGACACGCGCGATCGCGTTCTGGCCGCCCTCGGTCACCCAGGGCGCTCCATCCGGACCGATGATCACGCCATGGGGCGCGGCGCCCTTGCCGAGGTCGACCAGCTTGTAGGAGCCGTCGCGGGGATCGAGACGCCCCAGCGTGCCGTTGCGCTGGCCGCAGAACCAGATCGTGCCGTCGGGGGCCGGGGTGGTGTCGCGTGAGCCCATGCCTGCCGTGACCGGATAATATTTGACGCGGAACGGGCCTTCCTGGGCGTCGGCGCGGCGCAGGAGGGCGGGCGCGGCGAGGATCCCGGCGGCAGCGGTTCCAAGAAACTGGCGGCGATTCATTGCGTTACCCCGTCTTATCAATGTGAAGGTTTGGACGCTGATATCAACCTCGGAGCAGTCTATCCTGACCCAGCTCCACCGTCCGGAAAAGGCCGGACCCAAAGCGTTCACATTTGCTTGCGCGCCGTGTAAGACGCCCTCGAAACCTGACCCACCATTCCCAGGAAAGTGCAGACATGACCGCCATCGTCGACATCATTGGCCGTGAAATTCTCGATAGCCGGGGCAATCCCACCGTTGAAGTCGATGTGGTGCTGGAAGACGGCTCGATCGGCCGTGCGGCGGTGCCGTCGGGCGCCTCCACCGGCGCGCATGAGGCGGTCGAACTGCGGGACGGCGACAAGAAGCGTTATCTCGGCAAGGGCGTGCAGAAGGCGGTCGAGGCCGTCAACGGCGAAATCTTCGAGGCGCTGAGCGATCAGGCCGTCGAGGAACAGGTCCAGATCGACCAGATCATGATCGATCTCGACGGCACGCCGAACAAGAGCCGGCTCGGGGCCAACGCCATCCTCGGCGTCTCGCTGGCCTGCGCCAAGGCGGCGGCGGAATCCTTCGACATGCCGCTCTATCGCTATGTCGGCGGCACCTCGGCGCGGACGCTGCCGGTGCCGATGATGAACATCATCAACGGCGGCATGCATGCCGACAACCCGATCGATTTCCAGGAATTCATGATCCTGCCGGTGGGCGCTGCGACCTTCGCCGAAGCGCTGCGCTGCGGCTCGGAAATCTTCCACACGCTGCGGGGCGAGCTGAAAAAGGCCGGCCACAACACCAATGTCGGCGACGAGGGCGGCTTTGCGCCGAACCTGCCGTCGGCGGACGCCGCCCTCGATTTCGTCGTGAGCGCGATCGGCAAGGCCGGCTACAAGGCAGGCGAGGACGTGATGCTCGGGCTGGATTGCGCGGCGACCGAGTTCTTCAAGGACGGCGCTTACGTCTATGGCGGCGAGAACAAGACCCGCTCGCGCTCCGAGCAGGCGAAGTATCTCGCTGATCTCGTCTCGCGCTATCCGATCGTCTCGATCGAGGACGGCATGTCCGAGGACGATATGGACGGCTGGAAGGAATTGACCGATCTGATCGGCAAGAAGTGCCAGCTGGTCGGCGACGATCTGTTCGTCACCAACGTCACCCGCCTTGCCGACGGCATCAAGAACGGCCGCGCCAACTCGATCCTGATCAAGGTCAACCAGATCGGCACGCTGACCGAGACGCTCGCCTCCGTGGAGATGGCCCACAAGGCCGGCTACACCTCCGTGATGTCGCATCGTTCCGGCGAGACCGAAGACTCCACCATTGCCGATCTCGCGGTCGCCACCAATTGCGGCCAGATCAAAACCGGCTCATTGGCGCGCTCCGACCGCACCGCCAAGTACAACCAGCTCCTGCGCATCGAACAGCAGCTCGGCGAGCAGGCGAAATATGCGGGCAAGGCGGTGTTCAAGGCACTGGCGTAACGCTTCGGCGTATCCAGATATAACCAACACAAAATTGGGGGAGACGTGCGATGAGTGACGGCAAGAGCGGGCTGCAACTGCGTTCGCTGCTCAAGAAGAGCGGCGAACTCGAACTGTCGCTGGTGGATGTCCCGACGCCGGAGCCGGCCGACGACGAAGTCGTGGTCCGGGTCGAGGCGACGCCGATCAACCCGTCCGATCTCGGGCTCCTGATCGGCCCGGCCGACATGTCGACTGCCAAGGTTTCAGGCAGCGCGGAGACGCCCGTGGTCACCGCAAAAATGCCGGAAGCCGCTCTGCGGATGATGGCAGCACGGCTCGACCAGTCGCTCCCCGTCGGCAACGAAGGCGCCGGCGTCGTGATCAGGACCGGATCCTCGGATGCCGCCAAGGCGCTGATGGGCAAGAATGTCTCGATGATCGGCGGCGCGATGTACACGCAGTACCGCACCATGAAGGTGCGGGACGTGATGGAGCTTCCGGCCGGCACCACGCCTGCCGACGGCGCGTCGTGGTTCGTCAATCCGCTGACCGCGCTCGGCATGACCGAGACGATGCGGCGCGAGAACCACAAGGCGCTGGTGCATACCGCGGCCGCCTCCAACCTCGGGCAGATGCTCAACAAGATCTGCATCAAGGACGGCATCGGCCTCGTCAACATCGTGCGCAGCCAGGAGCAGGCCGACATCCTGCACAAGATCGGCGCCAAGCATGTCGTCGATTCCACCGCGGCCAGCTTCATGGACGATCTGACCAGCGCGCTGGTGGAAACCGGCGCAACGATCGCGTTCGACGCCATCGGCGGCGGCAAGCTCGCGGGCCAGATCCTCACCTGCATGGAGATCGCGGCCAACAAGACCGCCAAGGAATATAGCCGCTACGGCTCCAACGTGTACAAGCAGGTTTATATCTACGGCAGCCTCGACAACCGTCCGACCGAATTGAGCCGGGCGTTCGGCCTGACCTGGGGCGTCGGCGGCTGGCTGCTGACGCCGTTCCTGCAGAAGATCGGCCCGGCGGAAATCGGTAAGTTGCGCCAGCGCGTCGCTTCCGAACTCAAGACCACGTTTGCCAGCCATTACACGCAAGTGGTGTCGCTGCAGGAGACGCTGCAGCTCTCGAACATCGCGGTCTACAACAAGCGCTCCACCGGCGAGAAATTCCTCATCAACCCGAACAAGGGCTGATCGGCTGGACAACGTTACCCCGCTTTCCGATCTGACAGGCCGCCTTCGACAGGCGGCCTGTTGTGTTTCTGCATGCCGTCAGGGGCAAGAATTTTCTCTTCAGGCCGCCACAAACGCCAATTCATGCACTTGCATCCTTCTGCCGATCCGGCGTAAGGGAAGGGCAGGCGCTTACTGCTTCACAGGGGATATCCAATGGCCACCCACACCATCGTCACGATCGTCGGCTCGCTTCGCAAGGAGAGCTTTTCGCTCAAGGTCGCCAATGCGCTCGCAAAACTGGCGCCGGCCTCGCTGAAGCTCGACGTGACGACGCTCGAAAGTATTTCCTTCTTCAACCAGGATCTGGAAGCCAATCCCCCGGCCGACTGGCTGGCGTTCCGCGAAAAGCTGCAGAAGTCGAGCGGCGTGCTGTTCATCACGCCCGAATATAACCGCTCGATCCCCGGCGTGCTGAAGAACGCCATCGACGTCGCCTCGCGCCCCTACGGCAAGAGCTCGTTCCTCGGCAAGCCGGTCGGCATCGTCGGCAACTCGCCCGGCGCGCTCGGCGGCGTCAGCGCGGTCAAGCATCTGCAGAACATCCTGCCGGGTATTGCCGGCCCGATCCTCGGCCAGCCCGAAATCTACCTGAACGGCGTCGGCGACGCCTTCGACGACAAGGGCCAGCTCACCAAGGAAGCGGTGCAGAAGGTGCTGCAGCAATACATCGACGCCTTCGCGGCCTTCATCGAGAAGCAGAACGGGTAGAGATCCATCCACGTCATTGCGAGCGGAGCGAAGCAATCCATCTATCCGTTATGGCGTAGCTATGGATTGCTTCGTCGCTTCGCGCCTCGCAATGACGGAGGTGAGCAGCGTCATCGCCCGCACCCGCCGGTCTTAGGATTTCATTAACCCGGCCGTCGCATCTTGGGCGCATGGTCTCCCGCACCCGACTGAAATCCATTCTGACAGGCCTCGCCCTCTACACGATGGCGGCGCTGATGGTCGGCTATTTCGGCGTCAACGCCTATACCGGCAAATACGGGCTGAACGCGCGCCAGGAACTCGATCAGGAGATCATCGCGCTGACCTCGGAGCTGGCGCGGCTGAAGCGGGAGCGGGCGCAGGGCGAGCAGCGGGTTTCGCTGTTGCGGTCCAACCGGGTCGATCCCGACATGCTGGACGAGCGCGCGCGCTTCCAGCTCGACTACGCCAATCCGCGCGACCTGGTCCGGGCCATCAAGCCGAACTGAGTTTCAACCGCTGTCACGAACGCCGCCGTCGTCGACTTGACGTCGAAGTGTCGGTCCGCAAATTTCAAAAAACCACAAAATCGATTTCGAAAATGTCGCGTCGCGCTGCAGTGCGGCATAGCAATATTTTCTCCAGCCCACGCAATCCTTTCACGGCGGTTTGAGTTGGGTTAGAGAGGGCTGATCGTTTCTCTCATCCGGAATTGCCATGGCCGCACCCAAGAAAAGCGTCGTCGCGAAGGAATCAGGGCAGGAGAAGGCAAACGGATCCCCACCGGAATTCACCAAGGCGCAGGAACTGGCGGCGCTGCGGGACATGCTGCTGATCCGGCGCTTCGAGGAAAAGGCCGGCCAGCTCTACGGCATGGGCGCGATCGGCGGTTTCTGCCATCTCTATATCGGCCAGGAAGCCGTCGTGGTCGGCATGCAGATGGCCCTCAAGCAGGGCGATCAGGTCATAACCGGATACCGCGACCACGGCCACATGCTGGCATGTGGCATGGAAGCCAACGGCGTGATGGCCGAACTCACTGGACGCCGGGGCGGCTATTCCAAGGGCAAGGGCGGCTCCATGCACATGTTCAGCATGGAAAAGAATTTCTACGGCGGCCACGGCATCGTCGGCGCCCAGGTCTCGCTCGGAACGGGGCTCGCCTTCGCCAACCGCTACCGCGGCAATGATTTCGTCAGCGTCGCCTATTTCGGCGACGGCGCGTCCAACCAGGGCCAGGTCTACGAGAGCTTCAACATGGCGGAGCTGTGGAAGCTCCCGGTGATCTACGTGATCGAGAACAACCGCTACGCCATGGGCACGTCGGTGACGCGCTCCTCCGCCCAGACCGATTTTTCCAAGCGCGGCATCTCCTTCAACATTCCGGGCGAACAGGTCGACGGCATGGACGTCCGCGCCGTCAAGGCCGCCGGCGACGAGGCGGTCGCCTGGTGCCGCGCCGGCAAGGGGCCGTTCATCCTGGAAATGCAGACCTATCGCTACCGCGGCCACTCGATGTCGGACCCGGCCAAGTACCGGACCCGCGAAGAGGTCGAAAAGATCCGCACCGACCAGGACCCGATCGAGCAGGTCCGCAACCGCCTGCTGGCGGCCAAGGTCAGCGAGCAGGAATTGAAGGCCATCGACGCCGAGGTGCGCGAGATCGTCAACGCCTCGGCGGATTTCGCCCAGCGCGATCCCGAGCCCGATCCTTCCGAGCTCTGGACCGACGTCTACAGGTAATTCAACAAATATTTCGCAAAATTGGGGCCGGTTTTGCGACTCTGGCTACGTGCAAACCAAACGAGCGCAGAACCAACTGAAGAGTGATTTCGGGAGCTGATATGCCCATTCAAGTGCTGATGCCTGCGCTGTCGCCCACCATGGAAAAGGGCAACCTTGCGAAGTGGCTGAAGAAGGAAGGCGAGACGATCAAGTCGGGCGATGTCATCGCCGAGATCGAGACCGACAAGGCGACGATGGAAGTCGAGGCGACCGATGAGGGCACGCTCGGCAGGATATTGATCCCCGAAGGCACCGCCGACGTCGCGGTCAATACGCCGATCGCGACCATTCTGGCCGACGGCGAGAGCGCCGCCGATCTCGGCAAGGTGGCCGCGGCACCGGCGCCCAATGTTCAAAAGGAAGTCGAGGAATCGCGCTCGCCGGTCGGCGAGGGCAAGCCGATGATCTCGGCGCCGCCGGCTGCACCGGCCGCTGCCGTCGCCGAGCCCGATCCGGAAGTCCCCGCCGGCACCGAGATGATCACCCAGACCATCCGCGACGCGCTGCGCGATGCGATGGCCGAGGAGATGCGGCGCGACCCGGACGTGTTCCTGATGGGCGAAGAGGTCGCGGAATATCAGGGCGCCTACAAGGTCAGTCAGGGGCTGCTGCAGGAATTCGGCGCGCGGCGCGTGATCGATACGCCGATCACCGAGCACGGCTTTGCCGGCATCGGCGTCGGTGCGGCGATGTCGGGCTTAAAGCCGATCGTCGAGTTCATGACGTTCAACTTCGCCATGCAGGCGATCGACCAGATCATCAACTCCGCGGCCAAGACGCTGTACATGTCCGGCGGCCAGATGGGCTGCTCGATCGTGTTCCGTGGGCCCAACGGCGCCGCGTCTCGCGTCGCAGCCCAGCACAGCCAGGATTACTCGGCCTGGTACTCGCAGGTTCCGGGCCTGAAGGTGGTCGCGCCGTTCTCGGCCGCCGACTACAAGGGGCTGCTGAAGGCCGCGATCCGCGATCCCAACCCGGTGATCTTCCTCGAAAACGAAATGCTGTACGGCCATACCGGCGAGGTGCCGAAGCTCGACGACTATGTGATCCCGATCGGCAAGGCGCGGATCGTGCGGTCAGGCAAGGACGTCACGCTGATCTCGTGGTCGAACGGCATGAGCTACGCGCTGAAGGCCGCCGACGAACTGGCCAAGGAAGGCATCGAGGCCGAGGTGATCGACCTGCGCACGCTGCGTCCGATGGATACCGAGACCATCATCGCCTCCGTGAAGAAGACCGGCCGCGCGGTGACGGTGGAAGAGGGCTGGCAGCAGTCCGGCGTCGGCGCCGAGATCGCCGCCCGCATCATGGAGCACGCCTTCGACTATCTCGATGCGCCGGTGGCGCGGGTGTCCGGCAAGGACGTGCCGATGCCCTATGCGGCAAATCTCGAAAAGCTCGCATTGCCCAACGTGGCCGAGGTGGTCGCGGCCGCCAAGGCCGTTGCCTATCGGTAAGGTCATGGCCGGTCCCAACGAACAGCCGCTGCCGCCCGACGTCATCGGCCGCGAGGATGCCGCCGAAGTGCTGCGCGCCTTCGTGGTCGACGGCGGGCTCTCGATCGCGTTCCAGCGCGCGTTCGAGGAGCCTGACATGTGGGGCATGCTTCTGGTCGATATCGCGCGCCACGCTGCTCGCGCCTATGCGCGCGAGAGCGGCTACACCGAGGACGAGGCGCTGACGCGTATCGTCGACATGTTCGAAGCCGAAATCAACCGGCCGACCGATATGGGCTCCACCATGCCCCGGTCGCAACAAGGTCACTGACAATGCCGATCAACATTTTGATGCCCGCGCTGTCGCCCACGATGGAAAAGGGCAACCTTGCCAAGTGGCTCAAGAAAGAGGGCGACAAGGTCAAGTCCGGCGACGTGATCGCGGAGATCGAGACCGACAAGGCGACGATGGAAGTCGAGGCCGTCGACGAGGGCACGATCGCGAAGATTCTGGTGCCCGAGGGTACGCAGGATGTGCCCGGTCAACGATATCATCGCGGTGCTGGCCGGCGACGGCGAGGACGTGAAGGCGGCCGGCGCCGGCGCAGGGGCTGCGCCGCGCGCCGAAAGCCCGCCGAAGCGCCCAAGCCGCGAAGCCGGCAGCGGCACCAGCGCCTGCCGCCGCGCCCGCGCCAAAGCCCGCAGCAACCGGCCCGACGCAGGCTGCCGCGCCGCAGGCGGCGGCCTCCGCTTCGCAGAGCCAACGGTCACGCCCGCATCTTCTCGTCGCCGCTCGCCCGCCGCCTCGCCAAGGAAGCCGGCATCGACCTTGCGCGCATCAACGGCTCCGGCCCGCATGGCCGCGTCGTCGCGCGCGACGTCGAGGGCGCGAAATCCGGCAAGGGCCTGAAGGCTCCGGCCGCCGCGCCTGCGGCGGCGCCCGAGCCTCGCGCCGGCGATGTCGGACAAGCAGATCCTCGCGCTGTTCGAGGAAGGCTCCTACGAGGTCGTGCCGCATGACGGCATGCGCCGCACCATCGCGCAACGGCTGACCGCCTCGGTGCAGACCGTCCCGGTTTTCTACCTGACGATGGACTGCGACATCGGCAAGCTCCTGGTCGCGCGCGAGGAGATCAACGCCGCCGCACCCAAGGACAAGGAAAAGAAGCCGCTCTACAAGCTCTCGGTCAACGACTTCGTCATCAAGGCGATGGCGGTCGCGCTGCAGAAGATTCCGAACTGCAACGTGAGCTGGACCGAAGGCGGCATGCTCAAGCACAAGCATTCCGACATCGGCGTTGCCGTGGCGATGCCCGGCGGCCTGATCACGCCGATCATCCGCAAGGCCGAAACCAAGACGCTGTCGACCATCTCGGCCGAGATGAAGGACTATGCGGCGCGCGCGCGGGCGCGCAAGCTGAAGCCGGAAGAATATCAGGGCGGCACCACGGCGGTGTCGAACCTCGGCATGTACGGCATCAATCACTTCACCGCCGTGATCAATCCGCCGCAGGCGACGATCCTCGCCGTCGGCACCAGCGAGGAGCGCCCCGTGGTGCGCGGCGGCAAGATCGAGATCGCGCAGATGATGAGCGTGACGCTGTCCTGCGATCACCGCGCCATCGACGGCGCGCTCGGGGCCGAGCTGATCGGCGCGTTCAAGCAGCTGATCGAAAATCCCGTCATGATGATGGTGTGAGGCGGGTAACGCGGCCGTCATTGCGAGCGCAGCGAAGCAATCCATCTCTCCAGCGACAAGGTGGATTGCTTCGTCGCAAGAGCTCCTCGCAATGACGAGAAGAACAGAAGTGGTCGCACGATGGCAACGAGCGCATAGCCAATGGCCGACACATCCTTCGACGTCATCATCATCGGCTCCGGCCCCGGCGGCTACGTCACCGCGATCCGCGCCGCCCAGCTCGGCTTCAAGACCGCGATCGTCGAGAAATCCTATCTCGGCGGCATCTGCCTGAACTGGGGCTGCATCCCGACCAAGGCGCTGCTGCGCTCGGCCGAGATCTACCACTACATGCAGCACGCCAAGGATTACGGGCTCTCCGCCGAAAAAGTCTCGTTCGATCCGAAGGCCGTCGTGGCGCGCTCGCGCGGCGTCTCAAAGCGCCTCAATGACGGCGTCGGCTTCCTGATGAAGAAGAACAAGGTCACGGTGATCTGGGGCGACGCCTCGATCGACGCGCCCGGCAAGGTCACCGTGAAGAAGTCCGCCGTCGAGGCGCCGAAGGGCGCGCTGGGCGAGGGCGCCTATCAGGCAAAACACATCATCATCGCGACCGGCGCGCGGCCGCGCGTGCTGCCGGGGCTCGAGCCCGACAAGAAACTGGTCTGGACCTACTTCGAGGCGATGGTGCCGGAGCGGATGCCGAAATCGCTGCTGGTGGTCGGCTCCGGCGCGATCGGCATCGAGTTCGCCTCGTTCTTCCACACCATGGGCGCCGACGTCACCGTGGTCGAGGTGCTGCCGCAGATTCTTCCCGTCGAGGACGCCGAGATCGCCGGTCTCGCGCGCAAGCAGTTCGAGAAGCAGGGCATCAAGATCCTCTCGCAACACCAAGGTCACGAAACTCGAGAAGAAGGCCGACAGCGTCGTCGCCACCATCGACGACGGCAAGAAGCCGCAAACGGTCGAGTTCGAGCGGGTGATCTCGGCGGTCGGCGTGGTCGGCAACATCGAAGGCCTCGGGCTGGAGAAACTCGGCGTCAAGACCGACCGCGGCTGCGTCGTGATCGACGGCTACGGCAAGACCAACGTGCCCGGCATCTACGCCATCGGCGACGTCGCAGGTCCGCCGATGCTGGCGCACAAGGCCGAGCATGAAGGCGTGGTCTGCGTCGAGGCGATCAAGGGCCTGCATCCGCACGCCATGGACAAGAACCTCATTCCCGGCTGCACCTATTGCCAGCCGCAGGTCGCTTCCGTCGGCCTGACCGAGGCCAGGGCGAAAGAGGGCGGCCGCGAGATCCGCGTCGGCCGTTTCCCGTTCGTCGGCAACGGCAAGGCGATCGCGCTCGGCGAGGATCAGGGCCTGGTCAAGGTGATCTTCGACAAGAAGACCGGGCAGTTGCTCGGCGCGCACATGATCGGCGCCGAAGTGACCGAACTGATCCAGGGCTACGTGGTCGCCATGAACCTGGAGACGACAGAAGAAGAGCTGATGCACACGGTATTCCCGCATCCGACCCTGTCGGAGATGATGAAGGAAGCCGTGCTGGATGCTTATGGGCGCGTGCTGAATATGTAAGGCGTGATCCCATCGCGCGCGCGCCCTCATCTGAGGAGCTGCGAAGCAAGCGTCTCGAAGGATGGGAGCAAGGGATTGCGGATTGCTTCGGCGCGCGCAAGACGCGCCAGGATGAGGTCGATCCAACAAGAAACGAGAGCAACCCGTGAAAGACAACGACAATCTGACCATCGAACGTCCGACGTTCGTGACCCATCTCGAATGCGCGATGGAGGGCGATCATTATCCCGCCGACCAGATCCACAACCTCTCCAAGGCCGGCAAGCCGCTGCTGGTGCGCTACGACCTCGCAGGCGTGAAGAAGGCGCTGACCAAGGACGCGCTGGCGCAACGGCCCGCCGACATGTGGCGCTACCGCGAGCTGCTGCCGGTGCGAAAGGTGCACCGACATCGTCAGCCTCGGCGAAGTGACGACGCCGCTGATCCGGCTGCCGAAGCTTGGCAAGAAACTCGGCGGCGGCGAGATCATCGTCAAGGACGAGGGACGGCTGCCGACCGGCTCGTTCAAGGCGCGCGGCCTCGTGATGGCGGTGTCGATGGGCAAGGCGCTCGGCATCAAGCACATGGCGATGCCGACCAACGGCAATGCCGGCGCGGCGCTGGCGGCCTACGCGACCTCCTGCGGCATCAGGACCACGATCTTCTGCCCGGCCGATACGCCGGAAGTGAACGTCAGCGAGATCGAGCTGCAGGGCGCCACCGTCTATCGCGTCAACGGGCTGATCGACGATTGCGGCAAGATCGTCGGCGAGGGCAAGGCCAAGGCCGGCTGGTTCGATACCTCGACGCTGAAGGAGCCGTACCGGATCGAAGGCAAGAAGACGATGGGGCTCGAGCTCGCCGAACAGCTCGGCTGGGACGTGCCCGACGTGATCTTCTATCCGACCGGCGGCGGCACCGGCCTGATCGGCATGTGGAAGGCGTTCGCCGAGCTGGAAGCCATCGGCTTCATCGGCTCGAAGCGGCCGCGGATGGTCGCGGTGCAGGCCTCGGGCTGCGCGCCGATGGTGCGCGCTTTTGAAGCAGGCACCGAGCACGCGCCGCGCTGGGAAGACGCCCACACCATCGCGTCGGGCATTCGCGTGCCGCAGGCGGTCGGAGATTTTCTGATCCTGCGCGCGGTCCGCGAGAGCAAGGGATTTGCGATTGCGGTGCCGGATGAGAAGATTTCTGCTGCGCTCAACGAAGTGGCGCGCGAGGAAGGGCTGCTGCTGTGTCCGGAAGGGGCCGCGACCTATGCTGCCTACAAGCAAAGCCTCGCCGACGGCCGCGTGACGAAAAACGATCGCGTGATGCTGTTCAATTGCGCGACAGGGCTTAAATATCCGCTGCCGCCGGTCACGCGCACGCTCGATCGACACAAGCCGATCGACTACGCGAAGCTGTAGCGGCTCGTCATTGCGAGCGCGCGAGGCGATGCTCTCGATGGATGCGAAGTATGGATTGCTTCGAACGACTTCGACTCCTCGCAATGAGGCGAGAACCTTGAGCACGCAGATGCGAAGATCATTCTGGCCGCATTCGCAGTCTGCATTCGCCGGCGCCGCGCGCGCAAAACTTTCCCTCGCGCCCCATCACCATCATCGTGCCGTTCTCGGCCGGCGGTCCGTCGGATGCGATGGCGCGGATTCTCGCCGAGCGCATGAAGGCGACGCTCGGCGAGACGGTGCTGGTCGAGAACGTCACGGGGGCGGGCGGATCGGTCGGCGTCGGCCGCGCGGTGCGTTCGCCGCCTGACGGCTACACCATCAGCTTCGGCCATCTCGGTACCCACGTCGCCAACGGCGCGATCTACAAGCTCGGCTACGACCTCGTCACCGATCTCGAACCGGTTGCCTTGCTGCCGAGCAATCCGATGATCATCGTCAGCAAGAAGGCGGTCCCGGCAACGTCGCTGAAGGAATTTCTGGCGTGGCTGAAGGCGCAGCCGTCGCCGCCGACGGCCGGCACCGCCGGCGCGGGCTCCGGAAGCCACATCGCCGGGCTCTATTTCGAGAACGTCGCCGGCATCAAGCTGCAATACGTGCCGTATCGCGGCACCGGCCCCGCGATGAACGATCTCGTCGCCGGCCAGATCGATCTGATCGTCGACCAGACTTCGAACTCGATCGGGCAGGTGCGCGCCGGCAACATCCGCGCCTATGCCATCACCGACTAGCAAGCGCGTCGAGATCGGCTCCGACATTCCGACCGTCGACGAAGCGGGGTTGCCGGGATTCCACATGACGCTGTGGTCCGGCCTTTGGGTGCCCAAGGACACGCCGAAGGACATCGTCGCAAAGCTCAATGCCGCGGCGGTCGACGCCCTGAACGATCCGGCGGTGCGCAAGCAGCTCGAAAACCTCGGCTTGCAGATGCCGCCGAAGGACAAGCTCACGCCCGAAGCGCTCGGCGCCTGGCAGAAGGCCGAAATTGCAAAATGGTGGCCGATGATCAAGGCCGCCAATGTGAAGGTGGATTGATGTCCCCGGTCCGTAATACCGGCGTTTCTGGTCGTGCGACGTGGCGCGGCACGAAGGTGCGAAGGCCGCAACCGCTGACAATTCACCGTGCGCCAGTCGCCCCGCTCACTGCGAGCCCGGCGGCGGCGCCGCGTTCGTCTCCTGCGTAATGACGCGCTGGTCGGTCTTCGACGCCACCGCCGTGTCGTCGTCGAACCGCACGCGGTAGACTGCCAAATTCTCGATCACCCGCTGGACATAGTTCCGCGTTTCGGAAAACGGAATGCGCTCGACCCAGTCGACCGCGTCGACCTTGGGATCGCGCGGATCGCCATAGGCCTTGACCCAGTCCCGCACCCGGCCCCGGCCGGCATTGTAGCCGGCAAAGGTCATGATGTGATTGCCCTTGTATTCGCTCAGCAGCGCGCTCAGTTCGCCGGCGCCCATCTGCGTGTTGTAGACGGGTCGGAAACCATCCGGTCCCAGTCATAGCTGACGCTAAAGCGCTTGGCGGTGTCGCGTCCCGCTTCCGGCGTCACCTGCATCAGGCCGACCGCATTCGCCGCAGACTTGTCGCGCTGGTCGAACGCGCTCTCGGTGCGCGCCACCGAATAAATCATGCTGTGCTCGATTTCGGGAGCGATCTGGCGGTGCGGCGGAATCCCGATGGTGGGAAAGGCGTAATGGTCGAGCGGCAGTCCGCGGCCGAGCGAGGGCTTTCCGACCTGCAGCATCGCGCGGGCGTCGTTGCGGCGGCCGGTGAGCTCACCGAGCGCTTCGAGCAGGGCGACATCAGAGCTTTGTTCGCCGAGATCAGCGGCAAAATAGAGCACGACATCGCGCTCGCCGATCTCGTAGAGCATGTCGGCGGCGCGCACGCGTTCGTCCGTGGCCGAAGCATCGGCGGACGCGAGAACGGGCGAGGGCGCGCGCAGTTCGATCTGGTCACGGCCAAGCCTGGCGCGCGCCAGCTGGCCGTAATAGGCGGTCGGGTAGCGGGCGGCCGCTTCATAGCTCGCCCGCATCGCATCCTTCTGGCCAAGGGCTTCGGCAGCGCGTCCGCGCCAGTAGTTCGCCCGCGCCAGCACGATCGGATTGTTCTGTCCTCATCGATGCGGGCGAAATGCCGCGGCCGCGGTCTTGGGATCGTCGAGGTAGCGCAAGCGCGATCCAGCCGCACATGAAATGGAAGTCGGCCCGGTAATACTCATTGGCCGGCGGCGCGGCGGGGCGGATCACCTCATAGGCGGTCTGGAACTTGCCCTGGTCGAGCAGCTTGCGGGCGAGCGTGCGCCGCTCGCGCCACCATTGATCGGTGTCCTGCAGCGCCATGGTGTCCGGCGCTGCCGCCACCATCAGGCGGGCCGCGTCGTCGATCTGTTCTTGGCGAGCATCCACTGGATGCGGCAAAGCGTGTAACCGAGATCCTGCCGTGCCTCGGCCGCGACATCGTCGAGCGCATCCATTGCCTTGTTCGATTTTCCCCTGACCGCGGCACAGGCCTTCACGATCGCAAGCTCGTCGTCGCCAAGGCGCTGCGCGGCGCGCTTCGCGCCGGCGAGGTCCTTGGCGCCGATCCGCCTGTCCATGCGCGCACGGTGGTCGTCGCGGTTGAGAAGGTCGCGAAACGTCTCGAGACGTCGGCCTCGAGGCGCTCGGACAATTCGTCCGATCGCCATGCGTCGCGCGCCAGCCTTGCCGCGCCGTCGCGATCGCCCTCGGTGAGCAGGACCCGCGCCAGCGCCAACTTGCCCTTGGCGGTGGTCGGCCGGTCGCCTGTGAAGCCGCGAACCGTCGCCGCATCGCTGCGCTGCTGCCACAGCCGCGCTTCTGCCCGCCGGCGCAGCAACGGCGCGCTCGGCCATTGCGGGTTGGCGGCGATGAACGCCGCATAGCGGCTGAAATTCGCTGTTGTCGTCGGAGTGGCGCAGGATGAACCATTCGACGAGCTTTTGCGCCGCCGGATCCGCGATCCTGTTCCGTGAGGCGGTCGCCTCTTCGGTCTTTGCCTTGCGCGCGAGATCGATCGCTTCCTTCACCAGCGCAAGGTCGCCCGTCAGCGGAGCGATGGCCTCCTTGGGGGCGGGCGAAGCCTTCGACGGCTTTGACTTGCGTTGTGCGGAGGTGTGCTTGGCGTGCCGGCGTTTTTCCGGCCGCAGCGCTATGATGGCGGCGAGCCTCCTTCGCCACGGTCGGCTTCTTCGTCGTTTCGTGCGCCTTCTTGGCGTGTGGCTTATGGCTTGCCCGCGCGGTCGCATCCGTCGCGAAGAGGGCGAGCGCGGCTACGGTGAGAAAGCAAGACAGCGAACGTAAGCACTGGTTCATTCCATGGTCCCCCTTGCGAAACCTCAGTCACAAACACTGTCAAAACCAAGAGATCGCATGATGCTTGTGGCCCTGACCGTTCGAAAGATACCACAACGTCCGAGCGCAATTGTCACCTCGGCAACAAAGCGCGCAAAATGAAGCGAATGAACCCGACATTTCCCGGCGTAGCGCCGCGCCGTCGTGCAAATAAGGAATTTTAATGCCTACTCGTTAACTCGCTCGCGAGAGTTGCTGAAGTTGGCGATCGGACATTTGCGGCGTGTCTCTCTCCTTGAGTCTACATTCATGCGGCTTCAAGTCGACTGGCCAACACCTTATCTATGCGCCTGCCGTCGAATCGGCGATCTCAAATCGCCATCCCTCAGCTTCGATGTATCGCCAACGCGGGGGATTTTGCCGAACTCCTGAAGCAGAAAGCCGGCGAACGTCTGATATGGCCGCGATATAGGAAGGGTGATCCCGAGCAAATGTGCGGATTCGACCGCAGGCATCCAACCAGAGAGCAGATAGGAGCCGTCCTCGCGCTTGACGGCAGCAGGCTCGGCAGGCCCGTCTTCAGTATAAAGGAGCCGACAATCGCTTCAAGAATATCCGCGCTCGTCACGACACCTTGAAAAACGCCGTATTCGTCATGGACCAGTCCGGCGTGCACAGGCGAGCGCGCAAGATCGTAACGACATCTCGCGCATCGAGAGCTCAGGAATTATCGGCGCTTCGCGCATCAAATCGCGAAATTCGGCGTCTGATCCGCCAAATACTTATCAAGCAGATTTTTGGCATTCACCACCGATGGCACCTTCCCTATCGCCATCAAAGACAACAATACGCGAGTGCTCGCTATCCAGAAGGTCGGCTACAATTTGACGGGACTATCTGCCAAGGTTGATGGTATTAACTTCGTGGCGCGGGGTCATTACCGCCCCTACCGCAAGATCACCGAGTTGCATCACTCCGGCGATCATTTCCTTTTCGCCCGGCTCCAACACACCCTGGTTTCCGCCTCGACAACAAGCGAGCGAATTTCATCTTCGCTGACTTTATCGTCCGCTTTCTCCCGCTGGCCCAACAGCCACAGCAGCCCCTTGCCTGATCGATCCAATAGCCAAACCAGCGGAAAAGAAATTTTGGCCAGCAGCACCATTGCCGGCGCAACCTTGACGGCAACGGCCTCGGGATCGCGCAGCGCGATCTGCTTTGGAACCACTCGCCGACAATCAGTGAAGCATAGGTGATGACCGCCACAACGACGCCAACTCCGACTGTCTCCGCAACGCGCAGATGACAGTCCGGCCTCGATCAGCCAAGATCCAAGGCGTCGCCCCAATGTAGCGCCAGAGAAGGCGCCCGATAGCACGCCAATCAGCGTAATGCCGATTTGAACCGTGGATAGGAATTTGCCGGGGTCGGATGCAAGTGCAAGCGCACGGCGGGACCTTTGACACCCTTTTCGACCAGGCCGGCCATCCTCGATGGACGCGACTATACGATAGCCAACTCCGACATTGCGAGTAGGCCATTGATGACAATCAGAACTCTGACATCGCGAGGTCTAGGTATAACACAATTTTG
>CAWBQP010000018.1:0-14117 GCA_963790735.1 uncultured Alphaproteobacteria bacterium
GGTTCCTGCGCGCCTGCGCCTGCCCGACGAACTCGGACAGCAGCTGCGGGCGCAGCGCGGTATCGCCGACATCGTCGGAACGGCGCTCGGGGGTGACGATGCGGGAGGGCGTGGTCATGCGGCAATGCTACCACGGTGTAACGGTTTCGCGAGCCACCAGCACAGGGACGTCGGCACGATCGCAAGGACGGCGAGCATCGCTGAGAGAGTAAGGGCCGCGCGCGCCGATCGGACGTCCGGCAAAATCACCGCCGATGATTCCGAGGGCACGATGAACATGCCGAACACGACAAAGCCGGTGACGGCAATGGCCGCGGCCAGCCACGCCATCCAGATCATGTTGATGCCGCCATAGACCGCAGCCAGCGCGAATATCAGCCCGGCCGCGACCGACGGCAGGAACGCCGCGAGCGCCGTCACGAACGCAAGCAGCCCTACCGCAACCGAGAGCATGGTGCGCAGCGCATCGAGTTCGAGCAGCGCCAGAAACATTTGCAGCAGCGCCGCGCCGAACGCGACCACGATCAGCGAAACCAGCGCCGCGATCGTCAGCGGCCCGGCAATGGAGAAAATCAGGACGATGCCGATCGCACGCGCGAAACGGCCGACAATGGCGCCGGCAGAATAATCGCGAGGCTCAGGCGTGACGATGCGGGAGGGCGTGTTCACTCGCTGCCCCGCTTGTATTTGTTGGGCAGGAGTTCGCCGATGCTCACGACTTTCGGCGCACGGCCGTTGTCGGGGACGATGACCCGCGCGTTGGCGTCATAGTCGTGGATCAGCTCACGACAGATGCCGCAGGGCGAGACCACCGCGATCTTGCCGGGCTCACCGGGCTTGGGGTGACGCACGGCGACGATGGCTTCGATGCCGTGGTCGCCGTTCTCGGTGATGGCGCGGCCGATGGCGATCGCTTCGGCGCAGACCGCGATACGGCCGATATAGGCGTCGATATTCACGCCGGTGACGATACGGCCGTCGCGGGTGCGCATCGCGGCGCCGACCTCCTGCCAGTCGTTGCGATAGCGCTGGCCGATGGCTTCGGTGGCGATGGCGATCAGCTCCTTGTCCTTTTTGCTCAGCATGATGGAGAATGCATTCCTTCGTCAGTCGGTGGCCGGCCGACGCCAGTCTATTTCGACAATTCCTTCAGGCCTAGCCGGATCAGTTGCGCGGTCCCGGCCTTCTCGCCGGCGCCGCACGATGCGTTCATGCCAGGACCTGCTGGTCTGAGCGGCGGCGAAACGGCCATAGCACCACGTTGCAGACCAGCCAGCACAATATCGTGCTGCCGACATGCAGGACGAAGAATATCGACAACCCTTCCCAGGCAGGCGGGCCCGCGTTTTTTACCATCATGAAAACGGCGTATGCCACGGTTATGAACAGCGACCCAAAAAAGACCGGCCGGAAGGGCACCAATCCGGCTCGCGATGCAGCTTGGGCAATCGAAGCCACGAAGGCGAGGAACAGCGCCTGCACACCGCCGGCAATATAGGAAGCGATCGCAAAAAAGCCGAACATCCGCAAATAAGCCGAGAGATTATAGCTTGCGGCAGGTTCACCATGCGCGAGAATCAATGCCGTTGCCGACGCCAACAGGAGACCGAGCGGTGGGCCGACTACGAGAAAGATCAGGAACACCAGCACCGTCTTCGGCGTAAACCCCACCGCATCGCTCACATTGTCCGTCGCGTCGCTCACTTCGCGAGCTCCTTCAGCCCCAACCGAATAAGCTGCGCGGTCTCGGCATTCTCACCCGCACTGCGCGAGGCGGCGGCGATGGCGGCGGCGGCCTGCGGCTGGCCGTAGCCGAGATTGACCAGCGCGGAGATCGCATCGGTAACCGGTCGCGGCGCGCGGTGATCGTCGAGCGCGCCGGCGAGATGCACCGCGGCCGGATCGACGTTGGCAAACGCCGGCGCCTTGTCTTTCAATTCAGAGACGATGCGTTCGGCGACTTTCGGGCCAACGCCGGGCGTGCGCGACACTGCGGCCTTGTCGCGCAGCGCGATGGCGTTGGCGAGTTCGGCGGGCGGCAGTGTCGAGAGCACCGCGAGTGCCACCTTGGCGCCGACGCCCTGCACGGTCTGCAACAGCCGGAACCATTCGCGCTCGGTGTCGCTGCGGAAGCCGAACAGTTTGATCTGGTCCTCGCGCACGTAAGTCTCGATCGACAGCACCGCGGCCTCGCCGGGTGACGGCAGCGCCTGCAGCGTGCGCGACGAGCAATGCACCTGATAGCCGACGCCGCCGACGTCGAGGATCACGTAATCCTCGCCGTAGGAATCGATCAGACCTTTGAGCTTGCCGATCATAAGTTCGCCACCTTCAGCCGCAGCGCCACGCCCTGGCGGTGATGGGCGTGCGTAATCGCAATCGCCAGCGCGTCGGCGGCGTCGGCGGATTTCGGCTCGGCCTTCGGCAGCAGGATCTTCAGCATGACAGCGATCTGGTTCTTGTCGGCATGGCCGGCGCCGACCACGGTCTTCTTGACCTGGTTGGGCGCATATTCCGCAACCGATATGCCGAACATCGCGGGCGCCAGCATGGCGACGCCGCGGGCCTGGCCCAGTTTGAGCGTGGCGACGCCGTCCTTGTTGACAAAAGTCTGCTCGACCGCCGCCTCCGCCGGCCTGAAATCGCCGAGCACGGCGGCGAGCCCCTCATGGATCGCCAGCAGGCGGCTGGCCAGCGGCAGGTCGTCCGGCGGCTCCACCGAGCCGCAGCCGATGAAGACGAGCCGGTTGCCCTCGGTCTCGATCACGCCCCAGCCGGTGCGGCGCAGGCCGGGGTCGATGCCGATGATCCGGACGGGTTGGCGAATCGGTGGGGATGTCATGGCGTAGTGATAACGCCAGAGCCGGGTGAACGAAACATAAAGAGAACGGAAATCCCCTGCCCCGGGTCCGCCGTACCCCCGTTCCGCACGTCATCCCCGCGAAGGCGGGGATCCAGTACGCCGAGGCTTCTCGGCATAATCTCCGCGGTCTCTGGAATACTGGATCGCCCGGTCAAGCCGGGCGACGACAGTGGAGTTTAGACGACCAACTACCCGCCCATCTTGGCGACCAGCGCGTCGGAAATCTCGAAATTGGCGTAGACGTTCTGGACGTCGTCGTGCTCGTTCAACAGGTCCATCAGCTTCAACAGCTTCTCGCCGGTCTCGTCGTCGACCGCGATCGTGTTCTGCGGCTTCCAGGTCAGCGCCGCCTTGCGGGCCTCGCCGAATTTCGCTTCCAGCGCCTTCGCAACCTCGCGAAAGGTTTCCTGCGAGGCATAGATCTCGTGGCCGCTTTCGCTGGAAACCACGTCGTCGGCGCCGGCCTCGATCGCGGCATCCAGCATGGCGTCGTCGGAGGCTTTGCTGGCGTCATATTCGATAATGCCGGTGCGGTCGAACATGAAGGCGACCGAGCCGGTTTCGCCGAGATTGCCACCGGACTTGGCGAAGAAGGAGCGGATGTCGGACGCGGCGCGGTTGCGGTTGTCCGTCAGCGCCTCGACGATCACGGCAACCCCGCCGGGGCCGTAGCCCTCGTAGCGGATTTCGTCGTAGCTCTCGCTGTCGCCGCCGGTCGCCTTCTTGATGGCGCGCTCGATATTGTCCTTCGGCATGTTTTCCTGGCGCGCCGCGATGACGGCCGCGCGCAGCCGCGGGTTCATGCCCGGGTCCGGGGTTCCGAGCTTGGCCGCCACCGTGATTTCCCGCGCCAGCTTGCCGAACAGTTTCGATCTCTGGGCATCCTGCTTGCCCTTGCGGTGCATGATGTTCTTGAACTGGGAATGGCCGGCCATGCAGGGGTCTCTTGGATTCGTCCGGGAGGGAGCGGGGTGAAAGCGCGGCCTTATAGGCCGGCAATCGGGCAAAATCAAAGATTTGCAGCCTCTTCGGGTATGGCGGTACTCCCGCGCGCCGAAATATCAGGCAGTTGTTAACCATGACTTCATGCTCGGATGAGAGGATTCCGCACCAGTCCTCAACTTTTAAGAGCCCCCATGGCGTTCGGTTTGTTCAAAAAGCAGGTACTGGAAGCGGCTGCGCCTGCCGCTGAAGCCAAGGTTCCGCAGGCCCCGGCCGCGACCGAGGCCCTCGCCGGGGACGATTCGGCCAAGGCGATCCTTGAACTGCTGGAGCTCGAACTTGGCGCGATGATCCGCCAGCTCGAGCGCGCGGCCAACTCGGTCGCCGGCGGCGCTGAGGCGACGGCCGCGACGCTTTCCACCATCCGCCAGCGCACCGATGCCCTGACGAACCGAACCAGCGCCGCACAGGGCACCGCAACGACCTTTTCGCACGCCGCCGATAAATTCACCCAGTCGGCGCAGGGCATCGGCTCCCAGGTGCGCGACGCCAGCAAGCTCGCCGACCAGGCCAGCGACGCCGCCCGCGAAGCCAGCGCCAATGTCGACCGCCTGAGGGAATCATCGGCGGCGATCGGCAATGTCGTCAACCTGATCGCGCAGATCGCACGGCAGACCACGCTGCTGGCGCTCAATTCCACCATCGAGGCCGCACGCGCCGGCGAGGCCGGGCGCGGCTTCGCGGTGGTCGCCACCGAGGTGAAGGCGCTCGCGGTGCAGACCCAGAACGCGACTGAAGAGATCACCAAGAAGATCGAGGCGCTGCAGCGCGACGCCGCGGGCTCGGTCGACGCCGTGCATCGCATTTCGCAGGCGATCGAGGCGATCCGCCCGGTATTCGAGAACGTCAACGGCGCGGTCGCCGAGCAGAATGCGACAACAGGCGAAATGGCTGACAACGCCGCTTCCGCCTCCAGCTTCATCGGCTCGGTCGGCGACAGCGCCAACGAGATCGATCATGCGACCAAGGAAGCCGAAGAGCATGGCGAAAGCGTCGCCCGGGCCGGACGGGCCGTCACCACGTTTGCACAGAAACTCAAGGCGCGTTGCGCGGTGCTGCTGCGCCAGGGAGAGAAAGAAGGCGACCGCCAGGACCGCCGCAAGGACCAAAGGCTGCCTTGCAGCCTCAAGATAGAAATTGCCGCCCCGCGCGGGGTGATATCAGCACCGGTCTACGAAATTTCCATGGGTGGCGTTCTGGTCAGCGGGGCAGACGCGGAAGCACTGGCGCAGGGCCAGAGCTTCAACGCGACGCTGCAGGATATCGGCGCCTGCCGGGTTCGCATCGTCCAGCGATCGAAGGCCGGTACGCACGCGCAGTTCGAAAGGCCGGATGCGGCGCTGACCGAGAAGATCGAAGACAAATTGTGGTCTATCCAGGACGATAATACCGAGGCCGTCACCCGCGCGATGGAAGCCGGCGTGGCGCTGAAGAAGATTTTTGAGAACGGCATCGACAGCGGCGCTATCTCGATCGAGGACATGTTCGACACCAACTATGTCGAGATCGCGGGCAGTAATCCGGTACAGTACCGCACCAAAATCCTGGACTGGGCCGACCGCGCGCTACCGCCGTTCCAGGAAGCATTCCTCGCCAAGGACAAGCGGATGGCGTTCTGCGCCATGATCGATACCAACGGCTATCTGCCTGTTCATAACAAGATCTATTCCCACCCGCAGCGGCCGGGCGACGTCACCTGGAACACCGCCAACAGCCGCAACCGTCGCATCTTCAACGATGCGGCCGGGCTTGCCGCCGGGCGCAACCAGCGCGCCTATCTGATCCAGAGCTACGCCCGCGACATGGGCAACGGTAACACTGTGATGATGCGCGAGATCGACGTGCCGATCCGCGTCAAAGGCCGCCACTGGGGCGGGTTCCGTACGGCCTACCGGCTCTAGTGCGCTCTCAGGCAAGACGCCAAGCGCGAATCACGCTCTAGACTTGGAATTGAGATGCGATCGCCGCGGTGCGGCCGATCATCGGCTCTGACTGGAGAAAGCTCGAACATGTCCGTTGTGCAGCGTGCAGTCCTGGACACTCAATCCAACCAGACACTGGCCGAACGACTCATTGACCAGCTTGCCGACCGCATCGGAGGGCTCGGCGTGGAGCTTGCCGATATCGCCGGCAACGTCCAGGAGGTCGCGAGCCGCGTCGCGAACCAGTCGGAGCGGTTCCACCACTTGCAGAAGACGGCCGAGACGATGGTCTCGGCCAACCGCGATATCGCTGACGCATCGCAGGCGGTGCAATCGACCACGACCGCAGCCGTCGGAGAGATCGTTCAATCGCGCAGCGCGGTGGATGCGGCCGTCAAGCACATCGCCGAGCTCGTCGAAGCGGTCGGCCGCATCGAGACCCGGCTCAGCGCCGTCGGCTCGGCACTGTCGCAGGTTGCAAAAGTTTCCGGCGCGATCGAGGCGATTGCGAAACAGACGAACCTCTTGGCGCTCAATGCCACGATCGAGGCGGCGCGCGCCGGAACCGCCGGCCGCGGCTTTGCCGTGGTCGCGAGCGAAGTGAAGAGCCTGGCGGAGGGAACTCGCCAGGCCACGCAGCAGATTTCCGATACCATGCGCGATCTCGACGGCCAGATCGGCAGCCTGATCGGCGAGAGCAGCGACGCCTCACTCCGCGCCAAGAGCGCCGGTGAAGGCGCACAGCAGATCAGCGGCATCATTGCGCGCGTGCACCAGGGCATCGCGTCCGTAGGCCAGGAGATCGACGGCGTCGCCAGGGCCGCGACGTCCAATCTCGGCCATTGCGACACTGTGATCACCGAACTCAGCGAGCTCGCCAAGGGCGTCGACCTCTCCTCGCGCGATCTCAAGCACGCGGATGACCGGGTGACAAAGCTGCTCGAGACCTCCGAAGGCCTGATCGCGCTGATCGCCGACAGCGGCGTCGAGACCTCGGATGCACCGCTGATCCGCGTCGTCGTCGACACCGCGAAGCGCATCTCGGCCGAGTTCGAGGCCGCGATCGACCGCGGTGAGATCACGATCGACCAGCTGATGGACGAGAAGTATCGGGAACTCCCCGGCACCGATCCCAAGCAGTATCTCACCAATTACGTCGACTTCACCGACCGCGTCCTGCCTTCCATCCAGGACCCGATCCAGAACAGCGATCCGCGCATCGCGTTCTGCGTTGCCTGGGCCAAAGGCGGCTATCTGCCGACCCACAATCCGAACTACCGCCTGCCGCAGGGGCCCGACCCCGTCTGGAACAACGCCAATTGCCGCAACCGCCGCCTGTTCAACGACCGCGCGGTGAAGAAGGTGGCGGCGAACACCAAGCCGTTCCTGCTGCAGACCTACCGGCGCGACATGGGCGGCGGCAATTTCGTTCTGATGAAGGACCTGTCGTCACCGATCTTCATCCGCGGCCGTCACTGGGGCGCATTCCGGATGGGTTTTCGGCAGAACTAGACCACACACGGGCGACTGACGTTGCGCGGCGACGGCGCAGGGTCTCACTCGGCATTTCACCGAACGTTGCCCAGTAGTACGCGCTGAATCGTCCCAGATGCGAAAAGCCGTAACGTAACGCTATCGTCGTCACGTTGAGCTTGCCGTTCGACCGCAGAAGCCCGTCACGCACCAGCTGCAATCTGGCCCGCCGGAGGAAGACATTCGGTGTCGTGGCACGCCACTGGCGGAATCCTGCCTGTAGTGACCGCAGGCTTATCCCAAGGTGAGCGGCAACGTCGGAAACCGTGATCGGTGCGGCTGCATTGTCCGCCATGAACCGCTCGGCCCGACGGATCAGCCCTGGCACGAGCACCGGGGTGTCCTCGACCGTCTCCGTCACGGTAACGGCGTCAATCGCTTCATCCAGATCCCGGGTGCGCATATCGCTTCCCTCGCTCTGAACCATCGTCGTCCAAACTGGTTGATGATTAGATTTTGCCGAGGCTGACAGGTCCAGCTTCTTTTTCGCGCAAATCGGATAGCCATGCGCAAAGCGGCTATCGCTCTGACATATGAGCATTATCATTTCATGTCAGATGGATAGGCGAAGCGTTAGCTGATGGACGGAGAGCCAAATGGCACAATCTGGGACAGCAGAACCCGTGAGGCAGATAGCCGCGCTGCCGGAGAAAATCCCGGTAACACTCATCATCAACGGAACCCGATGCAAACTGACGGTCGCCCCGTGGACCAGCCTTCTGGATGCGCTGCGCGACCATCTCGATCTGACCGGGACCAAAAAGGGCTGCGATCACGGCCAATGCGGCGCCTGCACGGTGCTCGTCGACGGCCGGCGGATCAATTCCTGCCTGACACTGGCGGTGATGAAAGAAGGCGCCGAGGTGACCACCGTCGAGGGTCTTGCCAGCAACGGCACGCTGCATCCGCTGCAGCAGGCCTTCATCGATCACGACGCGTTTCAATGCGGCTACTGCACGTCGGGACAGATCTGCTCGGCGGCCGGCCTGATCGCCGAGGGCAAGGCGCGAACGGCCGATGAGATTCGCGAACTCATGAGCGGCAACATCTGCCGCTGCGGCGCCTATCCGAACATCGTGGCGGCGATCCAGCAGGCGATGGAGCGATCATGAACCCGTTCCATTACACACGCGCCAGCGACGTCTCCGACGCCATCCGCCAGATCGCCGCCGATCCGGCCGCAAAATTCATCGCGGGCGGCACCAATCTGATCGACTTGATGAAGTACGATGTCGAGCATCCGGCCCGGCTGGTCGACATCTCGCAACTGCCGCTGAAGAGCATCGAGGAAACGTCCGACGGCGGCCTTCGCATCGGGGCGCTGGTGCCGAACTCCGATCTCGCCTACCACCCGCTGATCGAGCAGCGCTATCCGCTGCTTGCGAGCGCGATCCTGGCCGGCGCGTCGCAGCAACTGCGCAACATGGCGTCGACCGGCGGCAATCTCGTGCAGCGCACGCGGTGCTTCTACTTCTACGACGCTGTGACGCCCTGCAACAAACGCCAGCCGGGCAGCGGCTGCTCGGCGATATCAGGCGTCAACCGCATCAATGCCATCCTCGGAACCAGCGAAGCCTGCATCGCGACGCATCCATCCGACATGTGCGTGGTGCTCGCGGCGCTCGAGGCAACCGTTCATGTCGCCGGCCCGGCCGGGGCGCGCGCCATCGCTTTTTCGGATTTCCATCGGCTGCCCGATAACACGCCGCAGCGCGACACCAATCTGGAGCCCGACGAGATCATCACGGCCATCGAGCTTCCGCCGAAGGGTTTTAGCGCGAACTACTCCTACCTGAAGATCCGCGACCGCCTGTCCTATGCGTTCGCTCTGGTATCGGTGGCGGCAGCGCTCGAACTTGACGGCGACACGATCAAGGAGGCGCGCCTCGCGCTCGGTGGCGTCGCACACAAGCCGTGGCGCGTCTCCGCCGCCGAAGCCGTGCTGCTCGGCCAGCGCGCCGACGCAGGCATATTTGCGCAAGCCGCTGAAATCATGCTGCGCGGCGCCAAGGGTTACGGCCACAACAACTTCAAGATCGGGCTGGCGCGGCGCGCCATCGTGCGGACGCTCAGTCAGGCCGCGCACGGAACGCCGCAATCGCAATCCGTCAAGAAAATCCGGTGAGCGCCATGGCATCCTATATCGGATCAGCAACATCCCGCGTCGACGGCAGGGCCAAGGTCACCGGCGAGGCCAAATATGCCGGCGAGTTCAACGTCCCCGGCCTCGTGCATGGCTATGTCGTTGGGTCGACCATTGCGAAGGGGCGCATCGGCCGCATCGATACCGCAGAGGCGTTGCGCGTTCCGGGCGTCATCGACGTGCTTACCCATCAGCACCGGCCGCCGATGCCCGACCGCGACGACGCCTACAAGGACGACGTCGCACCGGAGAAGGGATCGCCCTATCGCCCGCTCTATGATGACAGGATCCTGTTCAACGGGCAGCCGGTCGCGCTGGTACTGGCCGAGGATTGGGACACCGCGCGCTTTGCGGCTTCGCTGGTCCGGGTCGAGCAGCAGGGCAAACCGCACGTCACGGATCTGCATGCAGAGCGCGACAAGGCTTTCGCCGTCGAGAAGCCGGAGAAACCGCGCGGCAATGCCGAGAAGGCGTTTGCGGCGGCCGATACGCGCCACGAGGCCGAGTATTTCATCCCGACCGAATACCACAATCCGATGGAATTGTTCGCCTCGACGGCGATCTGGGACAACGGCAAGCTCACGGTCTACGACAAGACGCAAGGCGTGCAGAACGTGCAGCGATATCTCTGCGGCGTGTTCGAGATGCAGCCGGACGAGGTCAAGGTCATGTCACCCTATATGGGCGGCGGTTTCGGTGCAGGCCTGCGCCCGCAGTACCAGGTCGTGCTGGCGGTGCTCGGAGCCCGCGCGCTGAAGCGGCCGGTCCGAGTCGTGCTGGACCGCGCGCAGATGTACGGACTCTGTTATCGCCCGGCGACGATCGAACGTCTCGCACTCGGCGCCAAGGCCGGCGGCACGCTCGATGCCGTCATGCATGAGGCGATCGCCGTGACCTCGCAGTTCGAGGAATTCTCCCGCAACGATACCGGGTGGGCAGACCTGCTCTATAAAAGCCCCAACACGAAATTCGTGCACAGATTGGCGCGGCTGGACGTTCCAACGTCCTCCGACATGCGCGCGCCGGGCGCTGCGACGGGCGTATATGCGCTCGAATGCGCGATGGACGAACTCGCGGTCGCTCTCAAGATCGATCCGGTGCAGTTGCGCCTGCAATGCTACTCCGACCGCGACCAGAACACCGGCCTTCCCTATTCCAGCAAGCAGTTGCGCGAATGCTACCGGCAAGGCGCTGCGGCGTTCGGCTGGGACAAGCGCAATCCGGAACCGCGCTCGATGCGCGACGGCAGCGACCTGGTCGGCTGGGGCATGGCAACCGGCGTATGGGAAGCGCTGCAGATGCCGGCCGCCGTCCGCATCGTGCTGACCGCCAACGGGCATGCGGAGGTGGCGACGGCGGCCTCCGATATCGGCACCGGCACCTACACGATTATGGCGCAAGTCGCGGCCGACATGCTTGGCCTGCCGATCGACAACATCAGCGTCAAGCTTGGCGACTCGACGCTGCCGCAATGCCCGGTCGAGGGCGGATCGTGGATCGCAGCCTCGGTGTGCCATGCGATTGCGACGACGGCCCGCGCGGTTCGCAAGGAGTTGCTGGAGCTGGCAAGCCGCATGAAAGAGTCGCCACTGGCCGGCGCCGATGTGGACGAGGTTGCGCTGGTGGACGGCAAGCTCGTCAGCAAGCGGGACGCGAGCCGCGTCGTTCCGATCGCAAGCGCGATGCAGACACGGCAATGCCGATCGTATCGCCAGGGAGGAGACCAACAATTTCGAGGAAGACAAGTCGCATGCGCGCAACACGCACTCGGCCGTCTTTGCCGAGGTCAAGGTGGACGAAGAGCTTGGTGTCATCCGCGTCACCCGCGTCGTCGACGCGGTCGCGGCTGGGCGCATCCTCAACCCAAAGACTGCTCATAGTCAGGTGATGGGCGGCGTGGTGTGGGGCATCGGCATGGCGCTGCACGAGGAAGCGCTGTTCGATCATCAGTTCGGCCGCATCATGAACGCCAATATCGCCGAGTACCACGTGCCCGTGAATGCCGACGTGCACGACATCAAGGTCATCTTCGTCGACGAGCCCGACGAGACCATCAATCCGCTCGGCGTCAAGGGTCTCGGCGAGATCGGCATCGTCGGCGTGGCGGCGGCCATCGCCAACGCGGTCTACCATGCGACGGGAAAGCGCGTGCGCGACCTGCCTATCACGCTGGACAAGGTAATTCAGTTCGAATGAAGCAGGGGCTTGCGCTAACGCAGGCTCGCCGGCAGTTCGAACCCCTGGTATTCGCGCGTCAGCAACACCTTCAGCGCCGGCATGTTCGGCGTCGCATCCCTGGCCGGCATCGGGTTGTTGTCCGCCTTGACGAAGTCGGGCGGCGTGCCCGGCAACTTGTAGAGATTGAAATTGGTTCGCCTGATGGCGAAGTCGGCCTGCAGATAGCCGTCGCTCATCATGAGACCGGCGGGCGCGACGTAGAATCCATCCTCGCGAAACGGGCCGAGGATCGAATACGTGATCGATCCCTTCCTGACGTCGCTGCGCTGGCTTGAGAGCCGGACCAGTTCGGTCTGCTCGCCGTTGACGGTCACGTAGACGCGGCGCAACGGCAGTTCGGCCGCGTCCTGGGTGACGACGCTGACCAGCACCAGCACGTACTTGCCGATGGCCCGATATTCCTCGACGCTCGACGGCCAGCAGAAATCGATCGACGATCCGCGCGCCGCGCCTTTCGGCGCCTGCTCCCGGGTTCGCACGGCGGCCTTCTCGAGCCGCTCCGCCATGTCGGCAGGCGTCACCGCGCCTTGCGAGACGGGCCGCTGGGTGAGCGTTTGGGCATTCGCCGCGGTGGAGAGGAAAAAGAGCCAGCGCAACAATCAACAACCTGCGCATCGGCATTCTCCGCGTCCGCATTTGTCAGACCCAGAAGCCCGGCACCGCCGGCTCGAGCCTGCCGCCGGCCCGCACCGGCGCGACGCGCAGCGCGAGGCCGGTGGCATCATCGGTCTCGACCGCAACGCCGCTGAGTGTCGCCACGCCGGCCGCCGGTTCGAAGCGGCCCGAGGGAATGCCCGTCGTGAAGCGCCGCAGCGGCTCTTCCTTCTGCATGCCGATGATGGAATCATAATCGCCGGTCATGCCGGCGTCGGTCATGTAGGCGGTGCCGCCGGCCAGGATCTGGTGATCGGCGGTCGGCACGTGGGTGTGGGTGCCGACGACGAGGCTGGCGCGGCCGTCGCAGAAAAAGCCGATGCCCTGTTTTTCGCTCGACGCCTCGCCGTGGAAATCGACCACGATCGCATCCGCCGCCTCGCGCAACGGACAGGCATCGAGTTCGCGGTTGAGCGCCGCGAAGGGATCGTCGAACGGCGTCATGAAGACGCGGCCGATGGCGTTGACGACCAGCGCGCGCTTGCCGTTCTTGGTATCGACCAGCGCAGCGCCGCGGCCCGGCGTGCCCTTCGGGAAGTTCGCGGGGCGGATCAGTTTCGGCGCGCGCTCGATGAACACCAGCGCCTCGCGCTGGTCCCAGGAGTGATTGCCGAGCGTGACGGCGTCGGCGCCGGCATCGAGGAATTCCTGGTAGATCGCCTCGGTGATGCCAAAACCGCCGGCGGCATTCTCGCCGTTGACGACGACGAGATCGAGCGCCCAGTCGCGGATCATGCCGGGCAGATGTTCCGAGATGGCGGTACGGCCGGACCTTCCGACCACGTCGCCAACGAACAGAATCGCAAATCACGAGCTCCGGAAATCGAACGTCCTGGTTTCCGTTAGCACATAATCCAGCGCCACGTCGTGCGCCAGCGCCGGGACCGCTTTGATTTGCTGGGCGGCAAAAGCCAGCCCGATGGCCCTGACGGCCTTGGTCTTGCGCAAATGCGCGAAGCGTGAAGTCGTAATGGCCGGCGCCGTAACCGATGCGGTGGCCGAGCGCGGTCGAACGCCGCCAGCGGCACCAGCATGATGTCGGGCATCAGCTCAGCCGCGGCCGGCGACGGCTCGAAAATGCCGAGCGGACCCATGACCATCCTATCGTTTGGCGACCAGGCGCGGAAGGTCAGCGACTGGCCGCGCGCCATCACCGCCGGCAGCGCCAGCTGCCCGCCCTGCTCGACGATCTTGCGCATCAGCGGCGTGGGGTCGATTTCACTGCGGATCGGCGCATAGCCCGACACCACCATGCCCGGCTTGATCGTCGAGCGGCAGCCCGCGATTGGCGACCGCCTGCGCCGCCGCGGCGCGCTCCTCGTCGCTCAACGCATCCCGTTTGGCGAGGGCTGTGGCGCGAAGCTCTGCTTTCGAGGTGGCGGACATGGGGAGACGTCAGATTTGGCGTCATCATCCGCGAAAGCGGACGATCCAGTATTCCTGAGCGCTCGTGATTAACCGCGAGGCTGCGGCGTACTGGATACCCCGCCTTCGCGGGGTATGACGGCCGTTGAAATGACTGACGGCAACAAACTCATCGACAAAAAATAAAAGTGCGAAGCCGCAATGGCCGTTGAAGCACTCGATCCCGGAGCACCTACGAAAGTAGGTGGGCACCATGTGACCGGATCCACGAACCCGGTCAGGGACAGTTCCCTGAAGGATCGATAAGGCCCCGGGGATATATGGCTCCTGACGCGCGAAGCAGCCTCGCAGGGCCAATGTAACCACGAGGCCAAACCGCCAGCGTTAACCCAGCACC
>CAWBQP010000019.1:0-58182 GCA_963790735.1 uncultured Alphaproteobacteria bacterium
CCAGATTCGTAGTCTAATCGGGCCGCAGTCGCTAGTCAGCAGCTGCGCCCATCGCGAACGGCCAGCGATCGGCGATGCGCTCGCAGCCGCAAAACCGGGCGTCGCGCTTAAGGACATGATTGATCATTTCGAGGGGAAGCGGTTCGGCCGCGCCGAACCGCTTCTGCTGCCAGTCGGCGCTCGATGTAATCGTTGATCGATTTGACTGTGATGCGTCGCGATTTGCCCTCGGTATAACTTTCCAGCTCGCCCGTGTTGATAAGTTCGTACAGCTTTTTGCGCGAGACCTGGATCGCTCTCATCGCTTGCTTCGGCGAAGCTACGAGCGGGACGTCAAACGTGATAGACACGGCGCCAGACATATGTAGCATCCTGTTGTCCCCGGATATTTCTGAGCATGCCAGACCGGACTTTCGGCCCAAAGCACTCACGGGACCGTGCGCATTTTTCGGATGCCCGGTCGTACGACTTCGTGCTCTTTTCGGTCCACAGCCTCGATTTCCTTTGGGTAGAGTACAAGGCCTGCTTAGGTAGATGATCGACTATCTCGAAAATCGCCTCGAACGCGAGACCGGCGACAAACCATCGGACAGAACAAGAAGCCCGGTGGATGGGTCGTGGACTGAACGGAGGCTGAGTTGTCCAAGACAAACTAACCGGTTTTGTCGAAGCGGATGAGATTTGATCCTGCGAGGAATTGCGCCCAATCTTTCATGAGGAAGCGTCGCTTCTCGAGCTTTTGCCCGCGCTGATAGGCTGCCGTGGTCTCCGATTTGTACTTGTGGGCGAGCGCTGCCTCGCGGACGCCATCAGGATAGTCTGTGCATTCTTCGGCCCAGGTTGCGAAGGTCGAGCGGAATCCATGCACGGTAACGTGACCGTAGCCTAAGCGGTCCAGTACGGCGAGCATGGCATTCTCAGAAAATGCTCCACCCTCCGGATTCGGAAAGATCAATTCGCGTTGGCCGCCGCGCATCTTATCGAGTATAGCCAGAGCAGGATCCGACAGCGGCACAACGTGATCCTGGTGCATCTTCATGCGTTCGCCGGGAATTCTCCAGGTCGATGAGGGCCGATCGATCTCCGACCAGCGTGCTCCTACAACTTCGTTTGTCCGGCATGCGGTGAAGATCAGAAAGCGCAACATCGCCGCGGCGATGCCAGCGGCGCTGGAAAGCACAAGTATGAACTGCGACGCCTCGGTATATGGTAGGGCAGGATGGTGCTGGACGACACGCTTGGGCCGCTTCGGAAGTTTCTCGCGTAGTTGTTTCGTGAGCTCGGCGGGATTGCGGAAGTCTTTATCGTCGACGTCCACGTTCTTCGCGATGATCGTTTCGATTCGGCCGCGCACCCGGTTCGCCGTTTCTCGCTTCTCGACCCAGATTGGTCGCAACAATTCATAGACATGGCTGGGCTTGATCTCCGGGATCGTGAGTTTCCCGATTGTCGGGTAGGCGTAGCGCTTGAGCGACGACGGCCATTGATCGCGGTGCTTTTCACTCCAGGTCGTCCAGTGCTGGCGGATGTATGCTTCGGCGCATTCCTCGAAGGTTGGCAGCACAGCCTTGATCTCGACGGCCTTCTGCTCCTCGCGCGCCTCACGCCTCTCCTGCACGATGTCGACGCCCGGCGTGCCGCGATCACCCTTGACGCGAAGACGCGCAGCATCGCGAGCTAGGCGTGCATCCTTGAGCGACACGTCTTTGAATGAGCCCAGGCCGAGCCAGCGCTGCTTGCCGTCCTTCCAGTACCGGTAGCTCCAGTTCTTCGACGTGGCGCTCGCGACGATGAGGTAGAGACCGTCGCCGTCAGGGTATTTACCGGGCCGCGTTTCGCGTGCGACGTCGAGCGGTTTGAGCTTGCCGGCCATGTGTTCCCCCTCGCGGAAATCCGTCCTCCGAACCCACGGTCAAAAGCTACGGTTTGCGCGGTATCTAGCGGTAACATCGCGGCACTAACCGCAACAGCCTTTATCGCGCTACTCGTTGTTTTTGCTGTCGATTCGAACAATCGGATACAGAGGAGAACAGTGTAGTGGCGGAGAGAGTGGGATTCGAACCCACGGTACGGTTTCCCGCACACACGCTTTCCAAGCGTGCGCCTTAAGCCACTCGGCCATCTCTCCGGAGGCCCTCTCTTGAAGGGGCAGGACTGATTTTGCAAGGGACGCCGGGCGCAGTTGCCAAAATTTCCACAACCCATTGAATTTATTCTGGAATTTCGGCTTCCCCCGCGCCGGATGATTGGCGCCTTGCAGGGCCTTGAACCGGAATCCGGCCACGATCGACGACGATATTGGCACCGCAATCGTTGGAGACTGGCATGATAATCACACGGACGCTTCTGCTCTCAGCTTTGATCGCGACATTTGCAGGGGCTGCGGCCAGCCCGGCGATGGCGCAGGCCTGTACCAAGCAGGGCGTGGACGTGAGCTGTGACGACGGCCGGCGCGGCATCTTTGCGGGCGACGCCATCGTGTGGGCTGACGGCACGAAATCGAGGCTGGCCTCGCCGCATCCGAGCGTCATCATCGGCAACAAGTCGTCGGTCGTGATCGGCCCCGGCGTGTTCGCCGGTAACGGCAAGGGCGGTTACGTGCCGATGGAAAATCCGAGCGCGCCGAGCAAGGCGCGCTGCCCGGTGCTGGATGGCGTGTCGTATTGTCACTAGCCGCCATCGCTTAAGGTCAGGCGGCACCAATATCTCGAACCCTCATGGTGAGGAGCGTCTCCGGACGATGCTACGCATCGCCAGGCGAACCGTGAGGCCACAGACGGGCCTTCATCCTTCGAGACGGCGCGGCGCCTGTCATCGGGCGCGCATTCGCGCGACCCGTTGGCGGCTCCTTCGGAATAAGCGCAATTGCGCTTATTCCTGAGATGAGGAAGTTAGCTCGGATGAGCTGCTTGAGACGCTAATGATACCGCGCGCCGCCATTGGTGACGGAGCGAAGCGGCCATAGTGCGGGCTCGGCGATCGCAGGCGCCAATGCTTCCCTGTCGAGCTGGCATTCGCGCAGCGCGTCGGTGAAGTCGGCGAACCATTGCTGGATCGTACCGCCGCGCAGCTTCGCCATCATCGCTTCCCAGCGCATCCGCCGTTCGGTCAGCGGCATCGACAGCGCGGTCGCGATGGTGCGCGCCATGCCGTCGATATCGTGCGGATTGACCATCAGCGCGGTATCGAGCTCGTTGGCGGCGCCGGCGAATTTCGACAGCACCAGCACACCGGGGTCGACCGGGTTTTGCGCGGCGACATATTCCTTGGCGACGAGATTCATGCCGTCCTGCAACGGCGTCACCACGCCGACCTGCGCGGTGCGATAGAGCCCCGCAAGCACGGCCTGGCCGTAGCCCTTGTTGAGATAGCGGATCGGCGTCCAGTCGACCTCGCCGTGCAGGCCGTTGACGTCGCTGACGAGCTTGGCGACCTCGTTCTGCAGATTGCCATAGGCCTCGATCGCGCCGCGCGAGGGCGTTGCGATCTGCAGCAGCGACGCCGTGCGCGCCAGCGACGGGTGCAGGGTCCACATCCGGTCGAACGCCTTGATGCGGTTGATCAGGCCCTTGGAATAATCCAGCCGGTCGACGCCGATCGCGAGCTTCTCGCCGTTCAGGCTGCGCCGCAGCCGCGAGACATCCGGATGGGTCGACGCCTTCGCCGCCAACTGCGCGAATTGCTGCGGATCGATGCCGATCGGAAATACCGCGGCGCGCGTCCGGCCGTGGCGTGAAATGACGACGCCGTCATGCACGACGAGGCCGAGGTCGGACTGCGCGTAAGACAGGAAGTTCTCGCAATCTTCCTCGGTCTGGAAACCGATCAGGTCATAGGCCAGCATCGCCTCGATCAGCTCGCGATGATGCGGCACGCCCGATATCACCGAACGCGCAGGCCACGGCGTATGCAGGAAGAAGCCGATCGGCTCGGTGACGCCGAGATCGCGCAGTTCGGCGCCGAGCGCCAGGAAATGGTAGTCCTGAATCCAGAACGCCGAATCCGTTTTTCGGAATCGCAACAGCGCGCGCGCCATGAAGGCGTTCACTTCGCGATAGCTGAGATAGTCCTCCTGCGTGGCGCGGATCAGATCGGCGCGCGAATGCAACGCCGGCCACAATGCGGAATTCGCAAAGCCTTCGTAATAGCCGCCGTAATGCGCGGCCGGCAGATCCAGCATCGCCAGCGCACCGGTACCCAGTGCTTCTATTTCGGCAAATGGTTCCTTCAGGTTCCCGTCGCGGACCCGCCCCGAGGAACCGACCCAGATAGCGCCCGACTTCTCGACAATCGGCAATAACGCCGCGGCGAGTCCCCCGTCATGGGTTCGTTGGGTTTTCCGCGCGAAACGCGGTTTGAAACGACGACGAGGTTCAAAGGTGTCCCCTCCCGTTGGTACGCTCGCGTTAACAACCGTTCATCAATATGGTTCCTGATCACCCTTTCAACGAATTGAAACCAAATTCGGGCTGCGGCGTGCCGGAACTCACCGGAACTCACGAAAAATAAATTTTGTCGTGAACCTCGGCATCAAGCGTGAGAATCTGTGGTGGAAAGCCGCCGAGACGAAAAACATTATGGCAGAGGTGCGTCCCTTTCGTCATCAAGCAGGTGTGCGAGGAACTCACGCACGTCGCTCGGCGCATCGAAGTGCCCGGCCACGCCTTTGGCGCGGCGTCCGACGGAGAAAGCAAGGCCATCGAGATCGGGCATGATCGCAAACACGGTCTCGTCGGTGACGTCGTCGCCGATGAAGAACGGACGGCGGCCCTTGAACGGTTCGCGTTTCATCAATTCGTGCACGCCGGTCGCCTTGGTGAATCCGGAATGCTTGATCTCGCAGACGCATTTGCCGGGCAGCACCTCGATCGGCGCGTTGGGAAGATCGGCCCTGATCAGCGACACCGCGGCATAGATCGCCTTCTCGGCGTGCGGCGCGAGGCGATAATGCAGCGCCAGCGAATAGCCCTTGTCTTCCAGCAATATTCCCGGGCTCAGCTTTGCGATCGCGGCCAGCCGGCGCTTCAATTCCTTGTCCAGTGGCGGCGCATGGGAGTCCACCGACTCGCTGTCCGGCTCGATCCGCATCTCGGCGCCATGGCCGCCGACGGCCGGGAATTGATCCGGCGCGAAAATCAGGTCGATGTCGTTGAGCGAGCGGCCGCTGACCAGCGCCAGCGCGCCGTTGGTTCGCACCAGCAGACGATTCAGGGTCTTCACCAGGCCCGGCGGCACCCAGACTTCGCGCGGCGTCGGCATCAGATCGAGCAGCGTGCCGTCGATGTCGAGCAGGATCGCGGTCTCGCTCAGATGCGGCACCAGCGAGCGCGGCACCGGCACGGTTTCCGGCGCGTCGTCGTCTTCACGGACGATATCTTCTTCCAATGGCATTTCCAGCAGATCCTCATTCATCTCATACTACTCCATATATGCTAGCGGCCGTGCGACAGATTCGAGCGATTTACGCTCGGCCGCGATGGCATACCGCCACGCGACGGCGGCAGCCACGATCATCAATGTCGACCCGAACAGGTAGCCGGCGAATACACTATTGCGCGATCCGGTATCGATCAGGGCGCCGAACAGCACCGGTCCCGCCACGCCGCCAATGCCCGTTCCGATCGCATAGAACAGCGCAATTGCAAGCGCGCGCACCTCCAGCGGAAACGTCTCGCTGACGGTGAGATAGGCAGCACTCGCCGCCGGCGAGGCAAAGAAGAAGATCACCATCCAGGCGATGGTCTGGGTCTGCGCGGTCAGAACGTCGATCGAGAACAGATAGCCCGACAGCGCGAGCAGGACACCCGACACGCCATAGGTGGTCGCGATCATCGTGCGACGGCCAAGGGTATCGAACAGCCGCCCGAGCAGCAGCGGCCCGAGGAAATTGCCCAACGCAAAGGGCAGGATGTACCAGCCGACATGGTTGGACGGGATGCCGAAGAAATCGGTCAGCACCAGCGCGAAGGTAAAGAAGATGGCGTTGTAGAAGAACGCCTGCGCGACCATCAGCACCAATCCTACCATCGAACGCTGCCGGTAGGTCGTCAACAATGTATGCGCCACTTCTCCCAGCGGCGTGTGGCTGCGCATCTTCAGCCTGATCTTCGGGAAGACCTCATCGGCCGGATGATCCTGATGTCGCGTCGACGCCCTCTCGATGTCGTCGACAATCGCGTGCGCCTCCTCGGGGCGGCCATGGATCATCAGCCAGCGCGGGCTTTCCGGAATCCACATCCGCATCACGAAGACGATCAGGCCGAGCGCGGCGCCGATGAAATAGGCCAGCCGCCAGCCGAGATCCGGAGCCAGCAGCTTGGGATCGAGCAGCACGATGGCGGCGACCGCGCCGACCGCCGCCCCGATCCAGAAGCTGCCGTTGACCACCAGATCGGTCCAGCCGCGATAGCGCGCCGGCACCAGTTCCTGGATCGTCGAATTGATCGCGGTATATTCGCCGCCGATCCCCGCCCCGGTCAGGAAGCGAAACAGCGCGTAACTCGCCACGCTCCATGACAGCGCGGTGGCTGCGGTCGCGGTGAGATAGAGCGCGAGCGTGATGAAGAACAGTTTCTTGCGCCCGATCCGGTCCGTCAGCCAGCCGAAACCGAGCGCGCCGAGCACGGCGCCCGCGAGATAGGCGCTGTTGGCGAGGCCTACATCGAAATTCGAAAATTGCAGCGTCGGGCTTTCCTTCAGCGCGCCCGACAGCGCGCCCGCAAGCGTGACTTCAAGACCGTCCAGAATCCAGGTGATGCCGAGCGCGGCCACCACGCGGGTATGAAAGCCGCCCCAGCGCAGGGAATCGAGCCGAGCAGGAATGCTGGTTTCGATGACGCTGTCGTTATCCTGCTTGGCCGTTGCGGAAATGGAGGCACTCTTATCCACTGCCGCACCATGCCGTATCGCTTGCACAACCATCCGATTGGACCAATGAAAAATACCCCCGGAACGCCCCAGCCCCAGGGTTTTCACGTCAAATTGCGGCAAACATGATGCCCGACACCAGGATAACGCCCTCGCGGGACTGGGGTTCCGGCGACTTTGGGGTGGCGAAATTGCATAGCTGTTGTCACACCGCATGCATGCGTGAGTAGAGGTACGCAGAAGCCCATCCACGTCATTGCGAGCAAAGCGAAGCAATCCATCGCGCCGCTTGCGGAGCCATGGACTGCTTTGTCACGACGCTCGTCGCAACGACGTGGCGATAGCGACATTGCGAAAAACGACATGGGAACTGAACGATCGGGCGGCCGTTTTTGGCAAAACAGCAATGGAGCCGAAAATGGCCGAACGCCGGAAAACCACACGCCCACGGAAGAACGTGGCCCGAAAAAGCAGCCGCACGACGCCTGCGAAGAAATCATCGCCGAAGCGATGGTCACAACGCGTGACACGGGAAAGCGACGCGCTCGATCTGAAACGCGGCGTCTTCAAGCTGACGAGTGCGAAGAAGATCGCGGCGTCGCTGAAGCGATCCGCGGAACATAGTTCGCGCCGCAAGGCTGGCGCCTATCGCTCGGCGCTGTCGATGCTGACCTTCTATATCAACCGCGCCGGCAAGACCTTGCCCAAGACGCAGCGTGCGCGGCTGGAGCGCGCGAAGGTGGAATTGAAGCACCAGTTCGGAAGGGAGTAGTTTCGATGTCGTCCCGGCCAGGGCGGTGACCCATACGCCGCGGCCATTGCAGAGGGCACGCGGATATCCCCTCCGTTCGCAGCCCGGATGGAGCGAAGCGCAATCCGGGGTCAGTACATCCGCGAAACCGCTCCCGGATTTCGCTTCGCTCCATCCGGGCTACGAGCTCACGCCACTCTCTAAGCACGTCGCTCTGCTTTCGCAGGAGCGACAACGGAGAATCACGCCGCCCGGATATTCGCCATGAAGCGGTCGAGCTCTTCGCGGAGCCGCGTGCTTTCGCTCGACAGCGTGCGCGCGGAATTCAGCACTTCCTCGGAAGCCGCGCCGGTTTCGGTCGCGCCGCGGTTGACGTGCATGACGTTGGTAGCCGCCTCCTGCGTGCCTTGCGCGACGTTCTGGACGCTGCGCGCGATTTCCTGCGTCGCCGAGCTTTGCTGCTCGACGGCGCTCGCGATCGTCGCGGCGATGTCGGAGATTTTGCCGATGGTGCCGCCGATCTCCTTGATCGCGGCGACCGATTCCTGCGTCGCGCCCTGCATGCCCGAGATGTGATTGGAAATCTCGTCGGTCGCTTTTGCGGTCTGGCTGGCGAGCGATTTGACTTCCGACGCCACCACGGCAAAGCCGCGGCCGGCATCGCCCGCGCGGGCGGCCTCGATGGTGGCGTTCAGCGCCAGGAGATTGGTCTGCTCGGCAATCGCCGTGATCAGCTTGACGACGTCGCCGATCTCCTGCGCGGCGCGCGACAGCTTGCCGATCCGCCCGTCGGTCTGTTCGGCCTGGCGGACGGCGGCTTCCGCAATCTGGCTGCTTTCCTTGACGCGCCGCCCGATCTCGTCGACGGACGCCGACAGCTCCTCGGTCGCGGACGCCACCGACTGCATGTTGGTGGAGGCTTCTTCCGAGGCGCCGGCGACCTGGCTGGACAGGCTTTGGGTGGTCTCCGCGGTCCGTGTGAGGGTGCCCGCCGCCGTCTCGAGCTGCACGGCTGACGAGGATACGTTGGCAACGATCGCGCCGACCGCGGTCTCGAATTCGTCGGCGAAGCGAATGAGTTCGGCGCGGCGCGCAGCGCTCGCCGCCTTGTTCTGCGCTTCCTGGGTGGCGGCGTCGCGTTCGGCGCGGGCGATGGCCTGCACCTTGAACTCCTCGACCGCGCTCGCCATCTCGCCGAGTTCGTCGCTGCGGCCGAGGCCGGGCAGCACGACTTCGAAATTGCCGGCGGCGAGTTTGCGCATCGCGTTGCACATCGCCGTCATCGGCCTGGAAATGCCCTTGCCCAGCAGGAACGCCCAGGCGCAGCCGAGCAGGAAGCCGCCGGCGGCGAGGATCAGGATCAGCCGCTCGGTCTCGCCGATGGTTTCATCGGATTCGGCTTCGAGCCGCTTCTGATCGGCCAGCAGGTCCGACTTCATCGCGCCCGAGCCCTTGTTGATGGCGGCGGCCGATTCCGTCATTTCCAGCGTCAGCTCATCGATCTCCTTGGCATTATCGACCAGCTTGGCGAGCGACTGCCGGTATTCCTCCAGCATTCCCGCGACTTCCTTGATCCCCTCGAGGATCTTTTCGTTGGTCGACGAAATCGCCTTCAGCGAGTTCTCGACGAATTTCAGGCGCGCCAGCGCACTGGTTGCGACCGCCTTGTCCGAATTGACCACGAACGTGTTGGCGAGCCCCGTCACCGCCTGAAACTGCTCGATCACCTTCTTCGTCCCGAGCGTGATCACGGGCATCTCGTCGTCTTCGGCATTGCTCGGGAGATCGTCGAGCTTGTAGCGCAGCGAGTTGCCGGTGCGCGTGAGCTGGTTTTGCGCGATGCGCGCGCTCTCGTCCTTGACCTTGAGGATGTCGGCGAAAATCTTGGTGAAGGCGCGGAACTCCCGTTCCAGTTTCGCGACCTGCTCGAGCCGCGTCGAGTTGGTGGTTGCCTTCATCGAGGCAATGATCGCGTCCTTCAGGCCGGTTTCCGCTGCCAGCGCCGCCTTGCCGTCCTCTTCCTTTCCGGTCACCACGAAATAGCGGGCGAGCGAGCGATAGGAGATCAGTTCGCGATCGATGTCGCGCGACAGGTCCGCCTCCTGCACGCTGCGCCGGTAGGAGTCCACGCCGGCCGAAACACGCTCGAATCCGAGATAGGCAAAGCCCATGCTGGCGGCCGAAATCGCCAGCACGACGGCAAAGCCGAGCATGATCTTGGCGCGGAACCGCAGGGTTGGGAGCTTGAAGGACGAGCCGCTACGTTTCAGGAATCGCACGTCACACCCCGTTTTCGTTCTGAAAAACAGGCATCGGGAGGCCAGCCCCCCAATCCGGTGCGCAAAGTTAAGGCAGAATGGATAAGGGCGCGTAAATCCGGGAAAGATTGGCAAAGGTGCGTGCACCCTCCCCTGGAGGGGGAGGGTCGGCTCGCATGGAGCGAAGCGGAATGCGAGACGGGGTGGGGTGATCTCTCCACTCGGGCACTGTTGGATGTGGAGAGACCGTCACCCCACCCCGCCGCGCGCTCCACGCGCGTCGACCCTCCCCCTCCAGGGGAGGGTAGGAAGAATTCGAATCGAGAATCTCTGCGCGCTCCGACGAATGTCATCACAATGACAGCCCCACCCAAAATCCTAGTTGCAAGTTCCCTCTCCCGTGTTTCTAATTGGAATAATTATAAAACATCGGGGAGGTACCACGCGTGTCTACAGTCAAATTGACCGTGAACGGCAAAGCCGTGTCGGCCGAAGTCGAGGACCGGACGCTTCTGGTCCATCTCCTGCGCGAGAATCTGAACCTGACCGGAACCCATGTCGGCTGCGACACCAGCCAATGCGGCGCCTGCGTCGTCCATATCGACGGCCGGGCCGTAAAATCCTGCACCGTCATGGTCGGCCAGGCCGCGGGCTCGAACGTCACCACCATCGAAGGCATCGCAAAAGGCGACGAACTGCACCCCATGCAGGCGGCGTTCCGCGATAATCACGGCCTGCAGTGCGGTTATTGCACCCCGGGCATGATCATGTCGGCGATCGATATTGTGCACCGCCACAGCGGCAATCTCGACGAGGCGACCGTCCGGCACGAGCTGGAAGGCAACATCTGCCGCTGCACCGGGTACCACAACATCGTCAAATCGGTGCTCGATGCGGCCGGCCGCATGAAGGTTGCCCAGGCGGCAGAATAGAAGCCGCCGGCCAGCATTCTTCGAATTCAAGACCGCGTTTCGAAACGAAATGGCGGAAAACAATAACTCCGGTCGGGAGGACAGGACATGGGCGTTGAAGGCATTGGCGCAAGCGTTGTGCGCAAGGAAGACCGCCGTTTCATTACCGGCAAGGGGCGTTACGTCGACGACATCAAAGTGCTGGGCATGACCCACGCGCATTTCGTCCGCAGCCCGCACGCGCATGCCAGGATCAAGAGTGTCGATACCTCCGAGGCGATGAAGATGCCGGGCGTGGTCGGCGTGCTGACCGGCCAGCAGATCGTCGACGACAAGATCGGCAATTTGATCTGCGGCTGGGCCATCACCTCCAAGGACGGCACGGGGATGAAGATGGGCGCATGGCCGGCGATGGCGCCGGAAACCGTGCGCTTTGTCGGCCAGGCGGTCGCGGTCGTGATCGCTGAGACCAAGAACCAGGCCAAGGACGCGGCCGAGGCCGTGGTCGTCGACTACGAGGAATTGCCGGCCGCCGCCGACATCAGCGCCGCGATCAAGGCGGGCGCGCCGCAACTGCATCCCGAGGCGCCGGGCAATGTGATCTACGACTGGACCATCGGCGACGAAGGCGCCACCGATGCCGCCTTCAAGTCGGCGGCCAATGTCATCTCCCTCGACATCACCAACAACCGCCTCGTCCCGAACGCGATGGAGCCGCGCGCGGCGATTGCCGAATATAACGAGCCGGAAGAGCATTTCACGCTCTACACGACCTCGCAGAATCCGCATGTCGCACGCCTCGTGCTGTCGGCGTTCTACAACATCGCGCAGGAGCACAAGCTGCGCGTGGTGGCGCCCGATGTCGGCGGCGGCTTCGGCTCAAAAATCTTCATTTACCCTGAGGAAATGGTGGCGCTGTGGGCCTCCAAGAAGGTCGGCCGTCCGGTGAAGTGGACCGGCGACCGCTCCGAAGCCTTCCTGACCGATGCGCATGGCCGCGATCACCTCACCAAGGCGGAGATGGCGTTCGACAAGGACAACAAGGTCACGGGCTTGCGCGTAAAAACCTACGCCAATCTCGGCGCCTATATGTCGCTGTTCTCCTCCTCGGTGCCGACCTATCTCTATGCGACGCTGTTGTCGGGCCAGTACAACATTCCGAACATCTTCGCCGAAGTGATCAGCGTCTACACCAACACCGTGCCGGTCGATGCCTATCGCGGCGCGGGCCGGCCCGAAGCCAGCTTCGTGGTGGAGCGGCTGATGGAAACCGCGGCGCGGCAGTTGAAGGTCGATCCGGCAGAGTTGCGCCGCAAGAACTTCATCACGCAGTTCCCGCACCAGACGCCCGTCATCATGGCCTATGACATCGGCGATTTCGGCGCTTCGCTCGAACTCCGCGATGAAGGCGATCGATTATGCGGGCTTCCCGGCGCGCAAGGCGAAAGCCAAATCCGAAGGCAAGCTGCGCGGCATCGGCGTCTCCTGCTACATCGAGGCATGCGGCATCGCGCCCTCGAAAGCCGTCGGCAGCCTCGGCGCCGGCGTGGGCTTATGGGAATCGGCGGAAGTGCGCGTCAACCCGGTCGGCACCATCGAAGTCCTGACGGGATCGCACAGCCACGGCCAGGGTCATGAGACGACCTTCTGCCAGCTCATTGCCGAACGCCTCGGCATTCCGATCAGCCAGATCCAGATCGTCCATGGCGACACCGACAAGGTGCAGTTCGGCATGGGCACCTACGGCTCGCGCTCGGCGGCCGTCGGTCTCACCGCGATCCTGAAGGCGATGGAGAAAGGTCGAAGCCAAGGCCAAGAAGATCGCGGCCCATCAGCTCGAGGCGTCCGAAAACGACATCGTCATCGAGAACGGCGAGTTCAAGGTCACCGGCACCGACAAGTCGATCGCGCTGCCGATGGTCGCACTCGCCGCCTACACCGCGCACAACCTGCCTGACGGCATGGAGCCGGGCCTCAAGGAAGGCGCGTTCTACGACCCGACCAACTTCACCTTCCCGGCCGGCGCCTATATCTGCGAAATGGAAGTCGATAGCCGCCACCGGCAAGAGCACCTTCGTCAACTTCGTGGCGGCGGACGATTTCGGGCGGCTGATCAATCCGATGATCGTCGAAGGCCAGGTCCATGGCGGCCTTGCCCAGGGCATCGGCCAGGCGCTGCTCGAAGGGGCGGTGTACGACAGTACGGGCCAGCTCCTGACGGCCTCGTTCATGGATTACACCATGCCGCGCGCCGACGACCTGCCGTCGTTCAAGCTGTCGCACACCACCACGCTGTGTCCGGGCAATCCGCTCGGCGTCAAGGGCTGCGGCGAAGCCGGCGCGATCGGCGCATCGGCCGCGGTCATCAACGCCATCACGGATGCGATCGGCAACAACAAACTCGAAATGCCGGCGACGCCTGATCGCGTCTGGCATGCGATTCACGGCTGAGAGGGAGGACACATCATGTACCAGACCACTTATCATCGCCCCTCCTCGGTCGACGAAGCAGCGGCCGCGTTCGCCAAGGGTTCGGACTCGAAATACCTGGCCGGCGGCCACACGCTGATCCCCGTGATGAAACAGCGGCTGGCCTCGCCATCCGACGTCATCGATCTCGGCAAGATCAAGGAACTGATCGGCATCGAGCCGACCGGCGATGGAATCATGATCAAGGCGGCGACGACCCATTACGACGTGGCCTCGAGCGGAACGGTGCAAAAGGCGATTCCCGGCGCTGGCTTTCCTCGCCTCGCTGATCGGCGATCCGGCCGTGCGGCATCGCGGCACCATCGGCGGCTCGATCGCCAACAACGATCCCGCGGCCGACTATCCGGCGGCGGTGCTGGCGCTCGGCGCCACCGTGAAGACCAACAAGCGTTCGATACCGGCGGATGATTTCTTCAAGGGCCTGTTCACCACGGCGCTCGAGGACGGCGAAATCATCACCGCGGTGTCGTTCCCGGTTCAGGCCAAAGCGGGCTACGCCAAGTTCAACCATCCGGCGTCGCGCTTCGCCCTGACCGGCGTGTTCGTCGCCAGGACCCCGGGCGGTGACGTTCGCGTCGCAGCGACGGGCGCATCGCAAAACGGCGTGATGCGGGTGTCCGCGATCGAGGCGGCGCTGAAGGCGAACTGGTCAGCAGGGGCGATCGACAGCGTCAAGATTTCCGCCGATGGCCTGATGAGCGATATCCATGGCACATCGGACTATCGCGCCAATCTGATCAAGGTGATGGCGCAGCGCGCGGTGACCGCGGCGGGCTGAATAGCGCCTCAACACAACTTCCATGCGAGCGGCGCGCAGCGATGCGCGCCGCTTTCGATTTTTTGGTCCGATTCTCGGCAAAAGAAGCTTGCCACGCTCTCGCTTCGGCAGGACAATTTAGCTAATCAACTAATTAAGACGCTTCCCTTGGGAGAGAAAACAAGTGCTCGACAAACCAGCCACCCAATCCGCTACCCGCACCTCCGGCCCGCTCGCCGGTTTTCGCATCGTCGAATTCGCCGGCATCGGCCCGGGCCCGTTCGCCTGCATGCTGCTGGCCGACATGGGCGCCGAAGTCGTGACGCTCGATCGCGTCGGCGCCGAGCAAGAACCTGAAGGCGGTGGCGGTGCGCGGCCGGAAAGTCGTCGAGCTCGACCTGAAGGACAAGGCCGCGATCGCGCAGGTCCTCGACCTGCTTGCAGGTGCGGACGCACTGGTCGAAGGCTTTCGCCCTGGCGTGATGGAGCGGCTCGGACTAGGCCCGGACGTCGTGCTGGCGCGCAATCCGCGCTGGTCTATCGGCCGCATGACCGGCTGGGGCCAGGAAGGCCCGCTGGCGCAACGCCGCCGGCCACGACATCAACTACATCTCGGTCACCGGCGCGCTCGCGGCGATCGGCACCAAAGAGAAGCCGGTACCGCCGCTCAATCTCGTCGGCGATTTCGGCGGCGGCGCGCTCTATCTCGTGGTCGGCGTGCTCGCCGCCCTGCTGGAAGCGTCGAAGTCCGGCAAGGGCCAGGTGGTGGACGCCGCGATGTGCGACGGCGCGGCATCGCTGATGTCGATGTTCTTCGACATGACCGCGATCGGCCGCTGGGTCGAGGGGCGCGAGCAGAACTTCCTCGATGGCGGCGCGCATTTCTACGGCATCTATGAATGTTCCTGCGGCAACTTCATTTCGATCGGCTCGATCGAACCGCAGTTCTATGCGCTGCTGCGCCAGCATGCCGGCCTCACCGACGCCGATTTCGACGCGCAGATGGACCGCAAGGCCTGGCCGGCGCTGAAGGAAAAGCTGACGAAGGTGTTCAAGAGCAAGACCCGCGAAGACTGGTGCAAGATCATGGAAGGCACCGACATCTGCTTCGCGCCGATCCTGACCATGGCGGAAGCGCCGAAGCATCCGCACAACGCCGCGCGCAAGATGTTCGTCGAGCGCCACGGCGTGACGCAGCCCGCGCCGGCGCCGCGCTTCTCGCGCACGCCGTCGGCGATCAGGGATGCGGAGAAGGCGGATATCGGGGAATTGACCAGCGCGTGGAAGGCGGCAAGGTAGATTTCGATGCCGTAGGGTGGGCAAAGGCGCGCATTCGCGCCGTGCCCAGCCGTCAACCACTCGGCACAGTGAATGGTGGGCACGCTGCGCTTTGCCCACCCTACGAACCTACGCCGCGTTGCCCACCTTCAGCACGCCGCGGCGAATCTGATCCTCCTCGATCGATTCGAACAGCGCCTTGAAATTGCCCTCGCCAAAACCATCGTCGCCCTTGCGCTGGATGAATTCGAAGAAGATCGGCCCGATCGCGTTCGCCGAGAAAATCTGCAGCAGCACCTTGGTGTGGCCGCCATCGACGACGCCCTCGCCGTCAATGAGAATGCCGTCGCGCTGCAGGCGGGCGACGTCCTCGCCATGCTGCGGCAGCCGCGCGTCGATCTTCTCGAAATAGGTATCGGGCGGCGACGGCATGAACGGCAAACCATCTGCGCGCAGCGTCTCGACGGTAGCGAAGATGTCCTGCGCGCCGCAGGCGATGTGCTGGATGCCCTCGCCGCGATAGATGTTGAGATATTCCTCGATCTGCCCGGAATCGCCGGCGTCCTCGTTGATCGGGATCCGGATCTTGCCGTCCGGGCTGGTCAGCGCGCGGGAGAACAGGCCCGAAGCGCGGCCCTCGATGTCGAAAAAGCGGATCTGATGGAAGTTGAACAGCTTTTCGTAGAAGCCGGTCCAGACATCCATGCGGCCGCGATGGACGTTATGGGTGAGATGATCGATATAGAACAACCCCGCACCCGCGGGCCGCGGATCCTTCGCGCCCAGCCATTCGAACTCGAGGTCATAGGCCGAGCCCTTGGCGCCGTAGCGGTCGACGAAATAGAGCACGCTGCCGCCGATGCCCTTGATGGCGGGAACATCGAGCGTCTTCTGTTCGGATGAAATGCCGGCAGGCTCCGCGCCGAGCGAGAGCGCCCGCTCATAGGCCTGCTTCGCATCGACCACGCGAAACGCCATCGACGGCGCACAGGGCCCGTGCGCGGCGACGAAGCCATGGCCATGGGTACCGGGCTCCTCGTTGACGAGATAGTTGATGTCGCCCTGGCGATAGACCGTGATCTTCTTGGTCTTGTGGCGCGCAACCGGCGCATAGCCCATCAGCTTGAACAGCGCGTGCAGCTCCTCAGGCTTCGGGTGCGCGTATTCGACGAACTCGAAGCCGTCGGTGCCCATCGGGTTGTCGGCGCTGATGGTGGCGGCCGGTGCGTCGTGCGGAAACGGACCCATGGCGGAATCTCCCGAAAATTGATCTGGATCAATATCGGTCGAAACGGGTGCAAAGTGCGTGCAAACAGGCCCGTGTTCAGCTAGTATGACGCACGTTCCGTGCATGAAAGCGGCACTTTACGCATGATCTCCGTAGACGCCTTCGACCTCAAAATGCTGGCCGCGCTGCAGGACGACGGCCGGCTGACCAACCAGCAACTCGCCGACCTGCGTCGGCCTGTCGGCCTCGCAATGCTCGCGGCGGCGGATGCGGCTGGAGGAAGAAAAGGTGATCGCGGGCTACCACGCCGACCTCGCCGGCGAAGCCCTCGGCTTCAACCTGATCGCCTTCGTCCACATCACCCTGGCGACGCATTCGCCCGACAACGCCAAGAAATTCCGCGCGCTGGTCAACCGCGTCGACGACATCCAGGAAGCGTATTCGCTGACCGGCGACGCCGATTACGTGCTGAAGGTCGTGCTGCGCGACCTGAAGGACCTCTCCGACCTCGTCAACAACGTGCTGATGCCGCACCAGAGCGTGGCGCATGTGCGCTCGTCGATCGTGCTGGACCGGCTGAAGGAGAGCGCGAGGTTGCCGCTGAAAGGGGTGCAGCGTTAGGCGTGGTATGGCCCGAATCGAGGGAAATTTGTCATTCGCGTTTTCCGGCCGATTTGCGATGATCCCTTAGGAATCACATCACGAGACCACCATGGCGCTGCAACTCCGGCCGAACTGCGAATATTGCGACAAGGACCTGCCGCCGAATGCTGCGGACGCGCGGATCTGCTCCTACGAATGCACGTTCTGCGCGGATTGCGTCGACAACAAGCTGCACAATGTCTGCCCGAACTGCGGCGGCGGTTTTGCGCCGCGGCCGATCCGGCCCGCGACCGAGCGGCGGCCGGGGGTGTGCGTGACGAAGCAGTTGCCGTCGGACAAGCGCGTGCATCTGAAATACAGCGTCGAGGATGTCGCCGCGCATTCGGCGCGGCTTGCAGGATATTCCGCCGCAGGAGCGATGACCACTGCGTCATTGGGTGGGCAAAGCGAAGCGTGCCCACCATCTCGCAGCTCGGGAGCTGATGGATGGTGGGCACGTCGCTTCGCTCCTTTGCCCACCCTACGGATCGTCGCAATGACGAGGAGAGAGCGTCACTCCGCCGCCAGAATCGTCCCCTCGACTTCGCCGAAGCCGACGCGGTAGCCTTCGCCCTGGCACCAGCCGCGCATGACGAGCGAATCGCCGTCTTCCAGGAACGTGCGCTTGACGCCGGAAGCCAGCTCCACCGGCTCGGTGCCGTTCCAGCTGATCTCCAGAAGGCTGCCGCGCTGGTCCTTCTCCGGACCCGAGATGGTGCCGCTCCCCAAGAGATCGCCGACATTCATGGCGCAGCCGCTTGAAGCGTGGTGCACGAGCTGCTGCACCGACGACCAGTACATGTACTTGAAATTGGTGCGGCTGATGTTTTGGGCCTCGTTCATCTGCGCCGCGCGCAAGCCGACCTCGAGCGCCATGTCGTAATTGTTCGGCTGCACCTGCTGCAGATAGGGCAGCGGCTTCGGATCCTGCGCGGGCCCGTGCAACCGAAACGGCTCCAGCGCCTCGCGCGTCACCACCCACGGGCTGATCGAGGTCGCGAACACCTTGGCCTGGAACGGCCCGAGCGGCACATACTCCCATTGCTGGATGTCGCGCGCGCTCCAGTCGTTGAGGATCACGAAGCCGAAGATCATTTCCTCGGCCTGCTTCTCGGTCAGCATTTCGCCCATCACCGAGGGCTGGCCGACGACCACGCCCATTTCCAGCTCGAAATCGAGCCGCTTGCAGGGACCAAAGCTCGGCACATCGGCGGTCGGCGGCTTCAACTGCCCGCGCGGCCGGCGCACCGGCGTGCCGCTGACGACGACGGTCGAAGCGCGGCCGTTGTAGCCGATCGGCATGTGCAGCCAGTTCGGCTGCAAGGCGTTGTCCTTGCCGCGGAACATCACGCCGACATTGGTGGCGTGCTCCTTTGACGAATAGAAATCGGTATAGCCGGAGACGGCGAATGGCAGATGCAGCTTGACATCCGCCATCGGCACCAGCGCGCGCTTGCGCAGTTTTTCGTTGTCGCGCAGTTCCGGATGATCCTGCCGCAAAAGCTCGCTGATCCGCGCGCGCGTGTTCGACCAGACCTTTGGCCCCAGTGCCATGAACGGATTGAGCTGCGACGCGGCGAATACCGCGGGCTCGACGACATCGAACCGGCAATCCTGCGCGAGCTGCCAGAGATCGAGCACGTAATCGCCGATCGCGACGCCTATGCGCGGGGCGAGCCCGTCCTTGGCGGAGAACACGCCGTAAGGGAGATTTTGGATCGGGAAGTGGGAAGTGGGCGTCGACGTCGATGAAGGAGCGGAGTCTGGGATCGTTGGGATGGGGCATGGTTTCCTCGTGAGACGCAGCGGCGCCCTTGTCACCCTCCCCTGGAGGGGGAGGGTCGGCTCATATTGAGCGCAGCGAAATATGAGGCGGGGTGGGGTGATCTCTCAACTCGGGCACTGTTCGATGTGGAGAGACCGTCACCCCACCCCGCTACGCATTCCGCTTCGCTGCATGCGTAACGACCCTCCCCCTCCAGGGGAGGGTAAGAGTCTACGGCTTGTTCGGATCGAACCGCTTTTCCAGGCCCTTCCAGCAATCGGCGTAATCATCCTGCAGCGTCGCCGACGTCGCCGCATGCTGCGGTGACGCGCTGCGGGTATCGCGTCTCGAACATGAAGGCCATGGTGCCGGTCAGCTTCACCGGCTTCAGCTCGCCATTGCTGGCGTGATCGAACGCCTCGACGATCCGGGCCATGCGGCAGCATCATGTTGTGCAGGCTGATGCCGCCGGGGACAAAACCTTCCGGCTTGGCGTCGTAGACGCCGTAGATCAGCCCCATGAACTCCGACATGATGTTCATGTGATACCAGGGCGGACGGAAGGTGTTTTCGGCGACCGCCCAGCGTTCCGGGAAGATCACGAAGTCGATATTCGCGGTGCCGGCGGTTTCCGACGGCGAGGTCAGCACCGTGAAGATCGAGGGATCGGGATGGTCGAAGCCGATGGCGCCGACCGGCGAGAAGGTGCGCAGGTCATATTTGTACGGCGCGTAATTGCCGTGCCACGCCACCACGTCGATCGGCGAATGCGGCAGGGTGGTCTTGAACAGCGAACCGCCCCACTTCACGTAGAGTTCGGTCGGCGTGTCCTTGTCCTCGTAGCTGGCTACTGGCGTGAGGAAGTCGCGCGAATTGGCGAGGCAATTGGCGCCGATCGGCCCGCGCTCCGGCAGCGTAAAGGCGCCGCCGTAATTCTCGCAGAGATAGCCGCGCGCGGGGCCTGACGGAATCTCGACCCGGAATTTCACGCCGCGCGGGATCACGGCGATCTCGCCCGGCTCGATATCGATACGGCCGAACTCGGTGACGAGGCGCAGATTGCCCTGCTGGGCCACGAACATCATCTCGCCGTCGGCATTGTAGAAGTGCTGATCGACCATCGACTTGGTGATGAGATAGACATGCGCCGCCATGCCGGCCTGGGTGTTGGCGTCGCCCGCCGTGGTCATGGTCTGCACGCCCTGCAGGAAGGTCATGTCCTCCTTCGGGATCGGCGCCGGATCCCAGCGCAGCTGCGCGATCGGCAGTTCATATTCATGGCACGGCGCGGTGCGCCACAGCCCGGCATCGGCCTTGGCAAAGCGCCCCGAATGCTTCACCGACGGGCGGATGCGATAGAGCCATGAGCGCTCGTTGCTGCCGCGCGGCGCGGTGAAGGGCGAGCCTGACAATTGCTCGGCATAGAGCCCGTAGGCGCAGCGCTGCGGCGAGTTGCGCCCCATCGGCAGCGCGCCGGGCAAGGCCTCGGTCTCAAAGCTGTTGCCGAAGCCGGACATGTAGCCCGGCGTCAGTTGCGCGGCTGCTGCGAACGATCTGATCAGGCGAGGTGTTGATATTCATGGTCATCCTCCTCCTTGCAGGGCGGCCCACATTTCCTGGTCGCGCTTGTCGGTCCAGATCACGGGATCGTCGATCCCCGACGCCTCGTCGAACGCGCGCGAGACGTTGAACGGCAGGCAGTGTTCGTAGATGGCGAAGCTGGAGAATTTCGGGTCCATCACCTCGCGCGTCGCGGCCATGGTTTCCTTCAGCGTGCGGCCCCTGGCGACCGAGGTCTCGGCCGCGCCATAGAGCGAGGTGACGAAATCGCGCGTCATCGCGATCGCGTCGCGCCCGGTCGAAAGTCCCTTCAGCGCATCGCCGCGGCCCGGCGCGATCGCCTTCGGGATTGAAGGCGCGGATTTCATTCAGCGTGGCGGGCCATTCGCGCAAATGCGCGTCGCCGCAATAGCAGGCCGAGTGATATTCGATGAGGTCGCCGGAGAACATCACCTCGGCATCCGGCACCCAGGCGACGATATCGCCGGACGTGTGCCCCGCGCCGAGCTGCATCAGCCGCACCTCGCGCTTGCCGAGATAGATCGACATCTCGCCTTCGAAGGTCAGCGTCGGCCAGGTCAGGCCGGGAATGCTCTGCGCATCCTGGAACAGGCGCGGGAAGCGGCCATATTCGGAATCCCAATCCTGCTGGCCGCGCTCCTCGATCAGCCGATGGGTTTCGGCCGACGCCACGATGCCCTGCGCCTTGTAGGCGGAAGCGCCCAGCACGCGCACGGCGTGATAATGCGACAGCACGACATATTTGATCGGCTTGTCGGTGACGGTACGCACGCGCTCGATCACTTTATTCGCCATCGCCGGTGTCGACTGCGCGTCGAACACCAGGCAGCCGTCGTCACCGACGATGATCGCGGAGTTCGGATCGCCCTCGGCGGTGAACGCGTAGAGATCGGTGCCGATCTCGGAGAAGGTGATTTTCTTCTCCGCCATGTCGGTCGTGGACGCGAAACCTTTGGCCATCAATTCGATTCCTGACTTCGTTCGAGACGTGAATTATTGCTGCTTGTTGTTGCTGTTGCTGGCTCGCATCGAGCATCCGCCGCTTGGCAAGCGCGATGGCCTCGTGCAACACGGCGATATCGCCGATGTGGTTGGCGAGCACGAGAACCAGCGCCGCGTCGAGATCGGCGCTCTGCTCGTCGCTCAAGCCACGATGCGCCTCGACGATGGCGCGGAACGCGTCGTCGGGCCTGGCAAAATTCGAATCGGTCGATAGCGCCATGAGAAACCTCAGTTCGAAACCTCAGTTGTGACCTGCGGCGCGCGCCAGCGCGGCGTCGAGCCCCTCGCGGGTCGGATGCCGGAACCGCGCCGCGACATAGCCGTCGGGCCGCAACAAATAGGACGTGCCGGGTTCGGCATCGTAGCGCGTGGCGGCAAACCCTGCGGCATCGGCAAAGCCGCCGTCGCCGATGCGGATCGCTCCCACCCCTTCGGGCATTTCCGCGGCCGCACCATTGCCAAACGCCAGCACCGTGAACCGCGTTCCGGCGCGTATGAAGGCTTCGGTCAGGAACATCGGCTCGCCGCCCGGGCCGGCAACGGGCGCATCCGCCATCGACGCGCCGGGCCGCGGGCCGCCGCGCCAGGAATCGCCATCGGCGGTCGAGAGCGGCGTCTCGTAGACCGACGGCGTCGAGAGCCGCCCCGCATTCACCATGCGCTTGCCGAACTCGGTTTCCTTGGCGAGCGAGAGCACCGCCTTGCGCAGCCGCGCCTCCTGGTGCGAATTGGGCGCCATGAAGTCGGTCGAGCGGGTGGATTCGCGGATGTTCTCGTCGGCCGCCGCACTGCGTTCGCTATGGTAGCTCTCAAGCAGCGCCTCGGGCGACGTTCCGCGCAGCACGCGATCGAGCTTCCACGCCAGATTCTCGGCGTCCTCGAGCCCGGAATTGGCGCCGCGGGCGCCGAACGGCGAGACCTGATGCGCGGCATCGCCGGCAAAGATCACCCGGCCATGGATGAACTTGTTCATCCGCCGGCACTGGAATTTGTACAGCGAGATCCATTCGAAATCGAACTTGTCGTGGCCGAGCATGCGCGCGATCCGCGGCCGCACGTTCTCCGGCAGCTTTTCGATCGCCGGATCGGCAAACCGATTGAGCTGCAGATCGATCCGCCAGATGTCGTCGGGCTGCTTGTGCAACAGCGCGGAGCGTCCGGCATGGAACGGCGGATCGAACCAGAACCAGCGCTCGGTCGGGAACGCCGCCGTCATCTTGACGTCGGCGATCAGGAACTGATCCTCGAACACCTGCCCTGCGAATTCCGCACCCACCATCTGGCGCAAGCGAGGATCGGGCGCCGTCGCAGGCGATGACGTACTGCGCATTCAGCCGATACGGACCATCAGGCGTCTGGATCGTCAGAGCCACATGGTCGTTGTGCGGCTCGAGCGCCGTCACCTTGTTGCGCCAGCGCAGGTCGATGGCGGGAAGCTCGCTCGACGCGGTCGACCAGATAGGCCTCGGCATAGAATTGCTGCAGGTTGATGAAGGCCGGCCGCTTGTGGCCCTGCTCCGGCAGCAGGTTGAACTGGTAGAGCTGCTGCTCGCCGTGAAAGATCTTGCCGACGCTCCACACCACGCCCTTGTCGACCATGCGCTGGCCGATGCCGAGCCGGTCCCAGAATTCGAGCGAGCGTTTTGAGAAACAGATCGCCCGCGAGCCCTCGCCGATGCGGTCGGCGTCGTCGAGCAGCACCACGGATTGGCCGCGCTGCGCCAGATCGATCGCCAGCGACAGCCCCACGGGACCGGCGCCGACCACGACGACCGCGTATTCGGCAATGTTCGCGCCCGCCCGATCCTGATCGGGGTGGCGGCGATAGCCGAACTGGGTTTTAGTCTGCGCCATGCGGGCTCAACCCCGTGACTAGCCAAGGGCGCGCGACCCTGCTAAATTAGTCGCACTTGCAACTATCTTTAAACCCCGAGCCGGGTCCGGCGTCAACTCAAATCGAGGCTATCTTTGCCGAAAGCATCTTCAAGCGAAGTGGCCGCCGGTCCGCGTGACGAAAGCGCGTCGAAGAAAGACGCCAGGCTGGATCTCTTCGAGTTCGTCCCGTTCCGGCTGAACCGGCTCGCGGCCGAGGTCAGCTCGGCGCTGTCGGCCGAGTATGCGACCCGCTACGGGCTCGATATTCCGGAATGGCGCGTGCTGGCGACGCTCGGCTTCCGCCACGATGCCTGCAGCGCGCAATACATCGCCCACTGCACCCGCACCCACAAATCCACCATCAGCCGCGCGGTCACGTCGCTGATGAAGCGGCAGATCATCGAACGCGTCGAGAACGAGGACGACCGCCGCGAATTCCGCCTGCGCCTGACGCGCAAGGGCGCAGCGCTCTACGAGGAACTGATCCCGCGCCTGTTGCGCAGGGAGCAGGAAATCCTGTCATGCCTCTCCGCGCAGGAACGGCGCGATTTCGCGCGGCTGCTCGGCAAGATCGAGCAGAGCCTCGATCTGGTGCAGACCAGCGAAGAGAGCGCTGGACTCGCCGAAGGAAGCGACGAAGCGCTTCCGAGTTGAGCTCGCTCGCTCGCAATGACGACGGCGTCGCGTATCGTCACCGGCTCACTTCCGCCGTCACCACGATCTCCACGATATGCGGCGGTTCGAGATCGACGCCGATGCAGGCGCGCATCGGCGGATTTTTGGTATCGACCCACTCGTCCCAGGCGCGGTTCATCTCGCCCTTGCGCTTGATGTCGGTGATATAGACGATGGCCGAGAGGATCTTGCTCTTGTCCGTGCCGCACAGCGCGAGGCTTTCGTCGATCCGGGCGAGCGCCTTGGCGCTCTGCTCGTACATCGAGGAGCTGACCGGATCGGGTGCGACGGCCACCGTGAAAACCAGATCGTCGTGAGCGACGGCGCGGCTGCGGGTGGGTGTGAGCCCGGCAAAACGAGTGATCATCAGGAATCTCCGGTTAGCGGCTATCGATATGCTTCGCGATCACAGGGAAATAATTGTCTCCCGATCCGGCATCGATCGCTTCCTGCAACACGGTGCCGATCAACTCCGCGCCGCGGATTTTCGATCCGGCATCCGCGGCCAGCTCCAGCGCATAGGACAGATCCTTCAGCGCATATTCGGTCGAGAACGCGCGCTCCGGAAAATTGCCCGGCACGATCGCCTTCATGCCGTGATTGCGCAGCGCAAAACTGTCGGCCGAGCCCTTTGAAAGCGTATCGAGCAGCAGCTTCGGATCGACGCCATTATGCTTCGCGACCGCAACCGCCTCGGCCAGCGCGTTGACGGTTTCGAACAGCACCATGTTGTTGAGGATTTTTGTCACCTGCCCCGCGCCGACCTCGCCGCAATGGGTGACGTCGGTGGCAAAGCAGCGGATCAGCGGCTCGATATCGGCGTAGAGCGCCGGCGTCGCGCCGACCATCACGCTGAGCGTGCCGTCCTGCGCCGCCTGTCGCGTGCGCGCGATCGGCGCATCGGCCCAGGACGCGCCCTTGGCCTGCAACTGCCCGGCAAAGTCGCGGGTCTGGCTGACCGACGACGTGCCGAGATCGACGACGACCTGGCCGCTCCGGATGTTCTTGAGAATGCCGTCGCCTTCGAACACCGCGCGCACATGCTTGGCGCTGGGCAGGCACAGGAACAGCAGATCGCTTTGCTTGATCACGTCGGCAACGGAGCCCGCAATCTCGGCGCCCTCGGCACGCAGCCGCGCCAACGGCTCCGGCGACAGATCGAAGGCAAGCACGCGCCTGCCGCTCTTCTTCACGAGATTGCGGCAGATCGGCTCGCCCATCACGCCAAGGCCGATGAAGCCGATGGTCTTGTATTCTGACATCGCTTTTCTTGAACCTATTTCACAAACGATCGCGACGGCGCCAGATGCAGCGCGAACGCATCGACCTTGTCGCTGGCGCGCGGATAGATTTCGCTCACGATCGGATCGTGGCCGGGGATGAAACGGTCGGGATGGCCGGCCAGCCGCTCGACGATTTCCCAGCCCTGCGCCATGTCGCCGACATTGTAGACGATCGGAAACGGGCTGCGCTTCTGCAGATTGGCGTAGTAATGCGCCGCGTCCGACGCCAGCACCACCGGCCCGCGCGCGGTCTCGACCCGCACCACCTGCAACCCGTCGGAATGGCCGCCGACGCGATGCACCGTCACGCCGGGCGCGATCTCGCCGTCGCCGGAATGGAAGGTGACGCGCTCGCCATAGACATGGCGCACCATCGTGGTGACGTGCTCGACCGAAAACGGATGCCGCAGCATGCCGTTGCACATGCAGCGCCCGGTCGCGTAGCTCATCTCGCGGTCCTGCAGATGAAACCGCGCGTTCGGGAAGCGATCGAGATTGCCGGCGTGGTCGTAATGCAAATGGGTGACGATCACGTCCCGGATCGTGTCGGCGGCCGACGCCGAAATTCGCCAGCGCGTCGACCGGATTGAGGGTAAGCTTGCGCGCGCGCGCCTTCGCCTCTTCGGCATTGAAGCCGGTGTCGACCAGGATGTCGCGGCCGCCCCCTCGGATCAGCCAGACGAAATAATCCAGATCCTGCGCCGTGGTCTCGTGCGGATCGGGGACCAGAAAATTCAAATGGGGGGTGCGCGGCGACATCGTCGCATAGCGCAGCGCGTAGATTTCGTAGGCATTTCCCATCGGTGTCACTTTTTTATTGGATGTTTGGATTGGCCGATCCCGGCAACAAGCCATTGTCATCCGCAAAGGTCAAACGCGGTGCGCGAATGACAGCCGCGCGACAGCGCGGCACGCTATGTGAGACGGATCACATTGCCGCCCGCGAAGGTGGTGACTCAGCATTTGCGGGCGGCATCGATAGAGCCGAGAGGCCGCGGCGTACTGGATACCCCGCTTTCGCGGGGTATGACGATCAGGTCGGGACACGAAGCCGGGTATCTGCGCGGAAAGCATTATCGGCCCGGCGACGTTTGCACCGGCCAATCCGCGCGCTGTGGTTCTGTCGCAACGGGACGCTTTTATTCCCTTCATCCGCCCCGCCCTGTCGCGGTTAATTGTCGCAATTAATGACGACATCGCAAGCGGTTGACGGACTGCGGGCGCGGTTTGATAATGCCGAAAGCGTAGAGTAAGGTCGCCGCGGCGCGAGCTGGCATCGGCGCTATTTTGGCTGGACTGCCGTGATCTGGACTGCCGTCATTATGAAAATCCGTCTCGCATTGCTCCTCACATTGCTTTTTTCAGTCGCGTCGGTAGCCCCGTCGTTCGCAGCCGGTGAGCGCTATGCGCTGGTGATCGGCAACGCGAAATATCCCGACGCCGAGGCGCCGCTGAAGGAGCCGATCAACGACGCCCGCGACATCGCCGAAGAGCTCAAGCGCGACGGTTTCAATGTCGATATCGGCGAGAACCTGACCGGCGAGCAGATGCGCCGCGCCTTCGAGCGCCTGTATGGCAAGATCAAGCCGGGCTCCGTCGCGCTGATATTCTTCTCCGGCTTTGGCGTGCAATCGAGCCGCCAGAGCTACATGATCCCCGTCGATGCCCAGATCTGGACCGAGCCGGACGTCCGCCGTGACGGTTTCAGCCTCGAGACCGTGCTGGGCGAGATCAACAGCCGCGGCGCCGGCGTCAAGATCGCGCTGATCGATGCTTCCAGGCGCAATCCGTTCGAGCGCCGGTTCCGCAGCTTTTCCGCCGGCCTTGCGCCGGTGATCGCGCCGAACGGCACGCTGGTGATGTATTCGGCCGCGCTCTCGTCCGTCGTTTCCGACAATGGCAGCGACCGCAGCCTGTTCGTCAAGGAGCTGCTGAAGGAAATCCGCACCCCCGATCTGATGGCGGAGGAAACGCTGAACCGGACCCGCGTCGGCGTGACCCGCGCCTCGCGCCAGGAACAGGTGCCGTGGATTTCGTCGTCGCTCGCCGAGGATTTCTCCTTCATCCCCAGCGGCTCAGGCCCGCGGCCAACGAGCCAGCCGTCGACTCCGGTGGCCACGGCGCCTGCAACGCAACCTGTTCCTGCTCCCGCGCCTGCGCCGGCCCCGCCGCCGGTGGCCGCACCGGCACCTCCGCCTCCGCCGCCCGCGGCGCAAAAACCGGCTGAGGGCACGATTCCGCCGCCCCCGCCACCGGCCAAGCCGCCCGAGAGCCCCAGCCCGACCGCGGGCACGCTGGCCGACGACCCGACCATCAAGAGCCTGAACCTCAAGCTCAACGACAATCCGGACGATGCCGCCGCGCTGTACCGGCGCGGGCAGGTCTATGCGAGCAAGGGCGCCTACGAACTCGCCATCAAGGACTTCAACAATTCGCTGCGGCTGAATCCGAAGGATGTGGAAGCCTTCAACAACCGCTGCTGGGCGCGCACGGTGATCGGCGACCTGCAGGCGGCCCTGAAGGATTGCAACGAGGCGCTGCGGCTGCGACCGAATTTCGTCGACGCGCTCGACAGCCGTGGCCTCGTCAACCTGAAGAGCGGCCAGAACAAGAATGCAATTGCTGATTTCGATGCCGCTCTCAAGATCAACCCGCGATTGACGTCGTCGCTGTATGGCCGGGGCCTTGCCAAGAAACGCAACGGCTCGATTTCGGAAGGCGACCTGGATATTAACAATGCGAAGGCGATGGACCCCAATATCGTCAAGGAATTCGCCGATTACGGGGTGCAGTGACGATTTTTTTGGATGAAGGCTGGCGGTCCCTCGAACCCTGTGGCGGGACGTCCAGACTAAAGTAAAGCAGCCGGCCGCGATTCAAGGGTCCGGCAGCCCCATTTGGAAGACATTGGAACCGTGCGGGAAGCCCGCAGGAGGGGACTGGCAATGGCGAACAGCTCAACAGCGAAAACCTTTACCGCAATCGTCTCGGTTGCGGCGCTCGGCGCCGCAATTTCCTTCGGTGCGGGAACCGCCCTGGCCCAGGACAAGAACGTCACCGAGGATCAGATCGTCCGCGCGCTGGCGCCGGAAAAGAAGCCGCTGACCCGCGGCCTTTCTACCGGTCCGCAGACCGTCGTCGACCCGGCGGTCGTCGCCGCCGAGGGCAAGTTCGTCCAGAAGATCCGCGGCCGCTCGACGCGATCGCTTTCGAGCGCCGAACGCGAAGAGATCGCCGCCATCGTCAAGGACAAGCCGAAGATCGATCTGGAGATCAACTTCGACTACAACTCGGCCGATATCAGCGCGAAGTCGCTGCCGTCGGTTCAGGCGCTCGGCCGCGCGCTCACCAACAATGATCTCAAAGGCTCGACCTTCGTGGTCGCGGGCCACACCGATGCGGCCGGCGGCGAAACCTATAACCAGGACCTCTCCGAGCGCCGCGCCGACGCGATCAAGCGCTATCTCGTCGACAAATATGGCATCAACGGCACCGATCTCGTCACCGTCGGATATGGCAAGAGCAAGCTAAAGGATCCGGGCCAGCCGATGGCGGAAGTGAACCGCCGCGTCCAGGTCGTCAACATGGAAAACAAGGCCACGGCGTCGAACGCAGCCAAATAAGGCCTTGCAAGTAAGGGCGTGGCGCCGACCAATAGTTTCCGGCTACAATACGTCCCGCAGCACCCGTGCGGGACGTATTCGTTTTGGGCTCCATTGCAGGTCGTCGGCCGGCCTGATGCGCCCTGTTTGATTTGACTTCCAGTCTGGATTGATCCGGCGATGAAATTCTCCGAATATCTCAAACCTGCGCTCGGAGTGGCTTTCGTTGCCGTTCTGGCCGTCGGCTATTACTGGTTCGAGCACCGTCCGCGCCCCGAAGTGAAAGACACGCCGGGCCAGGCGCTGGTGATCGTGACCAAATCCACCAATGCCTGCTTCTCCGACATGGTGCGGGTCACCGGCTTTATCGTGCCGCGCCGCGAGGCGCAGGTCGGCGTCGATCAGGAGGGCTCCCGCGTCACCGACCTGTTCGTCAAGGAAGGCGACACGGTCACCGAAAATCAGGAACTGGCGCGCCTTACCGCGCCGCCGCAGCAGCCCGGCGCCCCGGGCGGCCGCTCCGGGCCGATATCGCTGCGCGCCCCCGCTGGCGGTCTCGTCACCGAGGTCAGGACCGCGGTCGGCGCTCCCGCCTCGCCGCAGGCCGGCCCGATGTTCCGCATTTCAGTGAACAATGAGATCGAGCTCGAGGCCGAAGTGCCGAGCGTTCATCTGCTCAAGCTCAATCCGGGTGCGACCGTGCGCATCAGCCGCGACGACGCGCCCGACGTTGTCGGCAAGGTCCGGCAGATCTCGCCGCAGATCGACCGCGCTACCCAGCTCGGCAAGGTCCGGATTTCGCTGAACAACAATCCGTCGCTCAAGGTCGGCATGTTTGCCCGCGCCAATATCGACGCCAAGCGCTCCTGCGGCGTCGCCGTCCCGCGTACCGCCATCGACCGCCTGACCCTGCAGGTCGTGAAAGGCAACACCATCGAGACGCGAAGGGTGCGCGTCGGCCTGACCTCCGAAACCTCCACCGAAATTCTTGAAGGCCTCGACGTCGGCGAAACCGTCGTGGCCGATGCTGGCACCTCGCTGCATGACGGCGACCAGATCAAGATCATGTTCGCCGACGAACTCGAGCGCACGCGGGCACGCTAATGGCTTTGAATATCTCGGCATGGTCGATCCGGAACCCGCTGCCTTCGATCGTCTTTTCGATCATCCTGCTGGTATTGGGCTGGGTGAGTTTTACCAAGCTCGCGGTGACACGGCTGCCGAGCGCCGACATCCCCGTGATTTCGGTCGCTGTCGCGCAATTCGGCGCAGCTCCCGCCGAGCTGGAATCGCAAGTCACCAAGACCATCGAGGACGGCGTATCGGGCGTCGAGGGCGTGCGGCATATTTCGTCGTCGATCACCGACGGCCTGTCGGTGACCACGATCCAGTTCGCGCTGGAGACCAACACCGATCGCGCGCTCAATGACGTGAAGGACGCCGTCACGCGCGTTCGCTCCAACCTGCCGCAGAACGTCAATGAGCCGCTGATCCAGCGCGTCGACGTGATCGGCCTGCCGATCGTCACCTATGCTGCGATCTCGCCCGGCAAGACGCCGGAGCAATTGTCGTATTTCGTCGACGACGTCGTCAAACGCGCATTGCAGGGCGTGCGCGGCGTGGCGCAGGTCGAGCGCATCGGCGGTGTCGAGCGCGAGATTCTGGTCTCGCTCGATCCCGACCGGCTGCAGGCCGCGGGGCTTACCGCCGTCAATGTCAGCCAGATCCTGCGCGGCACCAATGTCGACCTCGCCGGCGGCCGCGCTGAAATCGGCAAGAACGACCAGGCGATCCGCACGCTGGCCGGCGCCAAGACGCTGAACGAACTTGCCGGCACCATGATCCCGTTGTTCGGCGGCGGCGAGGTGCGGCTCGACGATCTCGGCACCGTCACCGACACCATCGCCGACCGCCGGACCTTTGCCCGTTTCAACGGTGAACCCGTGGTGGCGCTCGGCATCAAGCGCTCCAAGGGCGCCAGCGACGTGATCGTCGCCGACGCCGTGCAGAAGCGCATCGACGCGCTGAAAGCGGCCTATCCCGATGTCGACTTGAAGCTGATCGACACCTCGGTCGAATTCACCAAAGGCAATTACCACGCCGCGATCTCGACACTGTTCGAAGGCGCGATCCTCGCGGTCATCGTCGTCTTGCTGTTTTTGCGCGACATTCGCGCCACCATCATCGCCGCGATCTCGCTGCCGCTGTCGATCTTCCCGGCGTTCTGGGCGATGGACCTGCTCGGCTTCTCGCTGAACCTGGTCTCCTTCCTCGCCATCACGCTGTCGACGGGTATTCTGGTCGACGATGCCATCGTCGAGATCGAGAACATCGTGCGCCACATGCGCATGGGCAAGTCGCCCTACCGCGCGGCGCTCGAAGCCGCCGACGAAATCGGCCTCGCCGTGATCGCGATTTCGCTGACCATCATCGCGATCTTTGCGCCCGCCAGCTTCATGTCAGGGATCGCCGGGCAGTTCTTCAAGCAGTTCGGCATCACGGTGTCGGTGCAGGTGTTCTTCTCGCTGCTCGCCGCACGCTTCGTCACGCCGGTGCTGGCGGCTTACTTCCTGAAGGATCATCCGCACGAGGACCCGCCGCCCGGGCGCATCCTGCAGACCTACACCAAGTTGGTGACCTGGTCGGTGAAGCACTATTTCATCACCGTGTTGATCGGCTTCGGCGTGTTCGCGGCCTCGATCTGGAGCATCACGCTGCTGCCGCAGGGCTTCCTGCCGGCGCAGGACACCGCACGCTCGCTGCTGGCGATGGAGCTGCCGCCGGGTACGCAGCTCGCCTACACGGAGAAGGTAACGGAAGAAATCGTCGCCCGCCTGCGCAAGCGTCCCGAAGTGAAGAGCATCTTCGTCGACGGCGGAAGGGTGCCGCCGGGCACGCTGGAAGTGCGCCGCGCCGCGCTGATCATCAACTACACGCCGAAGGGCGATCGCAAGATCACCCAGCGGCAGCTCGAGCTCGAGATCGGCCAGGAACTCGAAAACGTTCCTGACATTCGCTTCTGGTTCCTCGACGAAAACGGCCTTCGCGCGATTTCACTCGTCGTGACCGGCGTCGACAGCAATATCGTCAACAACGTTGCCAGCGAGCTGGCGACGCAGATGAAGCGGATTCCGATCATCGCCAACGTGATCTCGGAAACCTCGCTCGACCGGCCCGAGCTTCGCATCCGGCCACGCGCCGAACTGGCGGCGCGGCTTGGCGTTTCGACCGAGAGCCTGTCGCAGACGATTCGCGTCGCCACCATCGGCGACGTCGGTCCGGCATTGGCAAAATTCGACGCCGGCGACCGTCAGGTGCCGATCCGGGTCCAGCTCGAGGACAGTGCGCGCAGCGACCTGCAGATGCTGCAGCAATTGCGGGTGCCGCTCGGCCAGCGCGGCGAACGCGGCGGCGTGCCGCTATCCGTCGTCGCCGACATCCAGCTCGATCAGGGTCCCACCAGCATCAATCGTTACGATCGCGAACGGCAGGCGACCGTCGCTGCCGATCTTGTCGGCAACGCAGCGCTCGGCGACGCCACCAAGATGATCTACGACCTTCCGGTCATGAAGAGCCTGCCCAAGGGCGTGAAGGTAAGTCCATCGGGCGACGCCGAAAGCCTCAACGAATTGTCGGAAGGCTTTGCCACCGCCATCACCGCCGGCCTGATGATGGTCTATGCGGTGCTGGTGCTGTTGTTCGGCACCTTCCTGCAGCCGATCACCATCCTGTTCTCGCTGCCGCTCTCGATCGGCGGCGCGATCGCGGCATTGCTGCTGACCGGCAAGCAGCTCACGACGCCGGTGTGGATCGGCATTTTGATGCTGATGGGCATCGTCACCAAGAACGCGATCATGCTGGTCGAATTCGCGGTCGAAGCGATCCGCGAGGGCAAGAAACGCGAAGACGCCATGATCGACGCCGGCATGAAGCGCGCGCGCCCGATCGTGATGACGACGATCGCGATGGCCGCGGGCATGATCCCGTCAGCGCTGGCGATTGGCGCCGGCGGCGAATTCCGCTCGCCGATGGCGCTCGCGGTGATCGGCGGTCTGATCTTCTCCACCATCCTGTCGCTGGTGTTCGTGCCGGCGATGTTCATGGTGATGGACGATCTCGGCGCCCTGTGCTGGCGCTTCGGCAAGAAGCTGCTGGCGTCAAGTGGCGAGGCGGAGGAAGCAGGTCACGGGTCGGATCATCACAACGATCCATCAGCCAAGGGCCCGCCCGCGGTGCCCCCGGCGATGTCGCCTGCGGCGAAGTGAGGGGGCTCGGCTCACTTCTGGGGGCTACCTATCGTTTTTCCAAGCTCTTCGAGATGTGTGTCGTATGTGTAGAATTTCGACCGCATCTCGCACGCGATAGAATATCTTGTAGGGATAGCGAGTAACAAAGATCACCCGCACATCTGGATCGTCAGTCCGATAACCGCTGTGTGGATGCTCTTTTAGCTGTTCTACCGCGTCACGAATGCTGGCGGAGACATTCCTCGCGCCACTCGCGGATCGCTCTCTCAAGTACTCGAAGATTCGTTCTCGGTCAGAGAACGCCGCAGGCGTGTAGCGGACTTTCATCCGTCGTGGCGCTTATCGGCTTCTGAAATCAGCTCATCCGACACAAACTCCCCTCGGTCGGCTTCAGCCAACCCCTTCCCGACCGCGGTGCGCTCGTCGTCGGACATCGTATAGATGCCCGTCCGCCGCGCCTCGATTTCCCGGGCGTATTCGGCAAGTTCTTCCTGATCCTCCTGGGGCCAGGTCTCGGCATGCTCGAACACTTCTTTGAGTAGTCTGTTCATTCGAACATCATATCACAGCAGCCAGTGCCTGACGATGCGGGGAACCTTATTCGTTCCGCGCCACCGCCGTCAGCTTGGTCATGTTCTGCAGCAGATATCCGTCCGCGCTGCAGATCGAGGATGCCGTCCTTGCGCCAGAGCTGGAGTTGACGGTTGACGCTTTCGCGGGCGGCGCCGACGAAGACGCCGAGTTGCTCCTGCGAGATGTGCACTTCGGAACCGAAATCGGAGGCGAGTGCGCAGAGCCGTCGCGCGAGGCGAACCGGCAGCGGCTGCAGCACGGATTCTTCCATCCGCTCGCTCTGCCAGCGGATGCGCTGGCACAACAGCATCATGATCTTGATCGCGACCTTGGGCTCGCGTTCCAGGAAGGCGAGGAAATCCTCGCGCCGCAGCACGAACAGTTCCGACGGCTCGCCGGCGGTGGCGTCCGCGGTGCGGCTCTGGCCGTCGAGGACGGCGACCTCGCCGAACAGATCGCCGGGGCCCATGAAATTCAGCGTCAGGCGGCTGCCGTCGGAGGCGCCGGTCTCGATCCGGACCTGGCCGCGTCGCACGCCATACAGCGCGTCGCCGGCATCGCCCTTCTGGAACAGCATTTCGCCGACGCCAAGCTGCTCGGTGTGGCAAAGACCGGAGATGCGCTGCAATTCATCGGCGCCCAGATCCGCAAACATCGGGTTCATTTTCAAAATGACCGCAAATTCGGCCTGTTTGCTCATTGTACTACCTTCCAAAATCAGCCCAGACCCCGCCCAGCAACGGCGTTAGCAAGATTCCAGCACCAACGAGTGTGTCATAAGTCACATAACTTTGCAGTACCCCCGGAATATTTTTGGCTTCTTTGGGCCCCATCCTCTTTCCGGGATAAGCTCGCCTGACCGGTTGCGCCCACGTCTCGCGCCACCGAAATAAGTGCCGTTCGCGCGGGTCTGGAATGTCGATATGAAAGCACTGAAAATTGCCGGCGCCGTCATCGCGGCCGTGATCGTCGTCATCGCGCTGCTGCTGGTGATCGGCATCCCGTCGGGCTTCCTGACGGCGCAGATCCAGGAGCGGGTCGAGCGCGAGACCGGCTACAAGCTCGCCATCAATGGCGGCGCCAAGCTCGGCCTGTGGCCATCGCTCAACGTCACGCTGAACGATGTCACGCTGCAGGATCCGAAGGACCGCGACATCAACCGGAGCTTCGCGGCCGCGAGCATCGAGGCGGACGTGACGCTCGCGAGCCTGTGGGCAGGCCGGCCGCATATCACCGAGCTCGTCATCATCCGTCCGGTAGCGAACTTGCCGCTGCGACGCGAGCGCGTGAGGGAGGCCAATCCCTCCTCGAAGCCCGCGGCCGGCAAGACGGCTGATGCCTTTTCGATCGAGCACATCAGCGTCACCGGCGGCACCATCGTGTTCTCCAACCTGCGCGACCGCGTCGAGCGCAGGATCGAGACCATCAATGCCGACATCACCATCGATTCCGACCGCAAGGTCGTGCTAACAGGCAGCGCCCGCAGGGACGGCCATCCGCTGAAATTCGAGCTCAAGGCGACGCCGCCCGCGGGACCGATCGAGCGGCAGAACATCCCGGCCGAGATCAAGATCGACGCCCCCGAGCTGTTGCACGCCCCGCTCACGGCCAAGGCCGAAGCCCGGCTCAACGGCTCCGTCGTGATGATCAACGGCGTCACCGGCGCGCTCGGCGATGCTGCGTTCAACGGCTGGGCCTCGGTCGATCTGTCGAGCAAGCCGCTGGTGAAGCTCGACCTCGATTTCCAGAAGCTTGCGGTCGCGATGACGCGCAGCACCGGCAGTTCCGCAGGCCAGCCCTGGAGCAGTGCGACGATCGACGTCAACGGCCTCAATTATATCGACCTGCAGGCGCGCATTTCCGCGGCCGACCTCAAGATCGGCGACGCGCATTTCACCCCCGCCGCGATCGACGCCACGCTCGCAAGCGGCGTCCTGAAGGCGCAGATTTCCAACCTCGGCGCCTATGAGGGTAACGCCAATGGCGATCTGACCGTCGACGTTTCCGCCGCCAATCCCACCTACGCGATGCGGGCCGACCTCACCGGCGTGCGCGCGCTTCCGCTGATGCAGGGCCTCGCCGATTTCGACAAGATCGACGGCAAGATGCAGGCGAAGGTCAGCGTGCGCTCCTCCGGCACCAGCCAGCGCGCGATCATGTCGAACATGGCCGGCACCGCCTTCGTCGTGTTCCAGGACGGCGCGATCAAGGGGCTCAACGTCGCGCAGATGATCCGTTCGCTGACGGCGAGCACCTTGTCCGGCTGGCAGGAGAGCGAGGAGAAGGCGACCGACCTTTCGCAATTGTCGGCGTCGTTCAAGATCGACAAGGGCCAGGCGCAGACCACCGATCTCAATCTGGTCGGCCCGCTGGTCAAGATGACCGGCGCGGGCACCATCGATCTCGGCACCAAGCAGATCGGGTTCCGCGTCGAGCCAAAACTCGTGATGACCACCGAAGGCCAGGGCCGCGCCAGCGATCCGGTCGGGCTCGGCATCCCCGTGATGATCTCCGGCCCGTGGGGAAGCCCAAGGATCTATCCGGAGATGCAGGGCATCCTCGACAATCCCGACGGCGCCTATGCCAAGCTGAAGGAGATGGGCAAGGGCCTGTTCGGCGAGAAGGGCGCGGGCACTTGGGGCCGCGATCGGCAGCCTGCTCGGCGGACAGCCGGGCGCGGCCGGCGGACAACAAGGCGGTGCCGGTGGACAGGGCGCGGCCGGCAGCCAGCAGCCGGCTGGTCCGCTCGGCGGCCAGCTCGGCGAGACCATCGGCAATCTCCTGCAGCAGGGCCTGGGTGGCCTCGGCCAGAGCCAAGGCCAGGGCGGCGGCCGGCCGAGCGGCCAGCGCAGCATCCCAAGCCGCACCTCGCCCGCCGAGGCGGCCGGCCGAGGCCGCTCCGGCCGAGCCGGTCCCTCCCGCACCGCCGAGCGATACGACCGCCGAGCAGGACAGTCAGCCGATGAACGAGGTCTTGCGGCAGCTTTTCAACCGGTGAGGCTGCCACAACGGGCCAAGCCACTCGCTCACCCCCGCGAACGCGGGGCGAGGTCCAGCAAGCTCGAATATGGCGAGGAATCCCCGAGGATTCCTGCCTAAATTCAGGGCTAACCATGTGGGTGGGCCCACAAGTCCCTCCCCCCAATTCGTGCTAAACAGGGCCCTCATGCCGGGGCTGCCGAGACAGACCGGCGCCCGTGACAAACCGATGCGCGCGCCCCGCGCGGCGCACGAGGGTCTGGATGAACGAGGTCAAGGACAGAACCGGGTTCCTGCGCGAAGGCCTGTTCGCCAAATACGTCGTAGCCCTGGTCGGCCTCGTCGTGTTCGTGCTGGCCATCAACGGCGCGATGGAAGTCTGGATCACCTATCGCGGCATCAAGAGCTCGCTCAACGACGGCATGAGCGAGAAGGCGGAAGCGACCGCCAAGCGGATCCAGCAATCCCTGTCCGACCTCGAACGCCAGATCTCCCCGGTGACGCGCGCCAGCGCCACCAAGGACAGCGAAGCCGCAACGCTGGAGCAGCGCCGCGCCGACTATGCGCAGCTTTTGAACCAGGTGCCTTCGGTCAGCCAACTCTCCTTCATCAACCGCTCAGGGTCGCGAACAACTCAGGCTGACCCGCCGCATCTTCACGCCCGGAAGCAACACCGACTTCTCGCGCGACGTCAGGTTCACCGAAACCGTCTCGCGCGGCACCAGCTTCGCGCCGGCCTTCTTCCGCAGTGAGCAGCCGTTCATGTCGATCGCGCTGTCGCATGCCGATGGCAGCGTCACCGTCGCCGAGATCGACCTTGATTTCCTGTCTGAGTTCCTGATCGATGCCCAGGTCGGCAAGGTGGCGTTTGCCTATGTCACCGATTCCAGGGGCGACGTGCTGGCCGCCTCCTCGACCGGGCCCGAGGTCGGCAAGAATCTGTCGAAGCTGCCGCAGGTCGCCGCCGTCAGCAGGCCCGGCGGCGTGGCGCCGGCGTCGGGCACCGATGCCAAGGGCAACGCCGTGCTGACCACATCGAGCCTGGTGCCGAAGCTCGGCTGGCACGTGTTCTTCGAACAGGAGACCGCGCAGGCGCTGACGCCGATCCGCGATCAACTGGTGCGGATCGCGCTTTTGATCGCGCTTGGCCTCGTGGTCGCGATCATCGCCGGCACCATCATGGCGCGGCGCATGCTGGTGCCGATCACGGCGCTGCAGGCCGGCGCCAGGCGTCTCGGCGCCGGCGATTTCGGCCACCGCATCGAGGTGAAGACATCGGACGAACTGGAGGAGCTGGCGAACCAGTTCAACGGCATGGCCGGGCAGCTCGCCGCGACCTATTCCGACCTCGAGGAGAAGGTGAAGGAACGGACGCGGGATCTGGCGCAATCGATCAACGAGCTCAAGGTGCTCGAGGAAGTCGGCCGCGCCGTCGCCTCCTCGCTCGACCTCAACGCCGTGCTGCCGACGGTCGCCGCGCGTGCGCTGGAAATCACCCATGCCGACGCCGTACTGATCTACGGCTATGACGCCGGCAACCACCAGTTCAACCTCACCGAATCCATCGGCATCGACCAGGCGGCCGAAGGCAGCCACCGCGCCATCGACGCCGACAACTCCCCGCTCGGCGAGGCCGCCACCACGGGCGAGCCGATCGCGATCCCCCATCTCGGCGAGACGCCCGAGCATCCCTTGCGCGATGTCGCGGTCGAAGCCGGCTTCAACTCCGTGCTGGTGGTGCCGCTGGTCGACCAGACCGGCATTCTGGGCTCGCTGGTGGTGCTGCGACAGAACGCCGGCGAATTCTCCGAAAATCTCATCGGGCTGATGAAGACCTTTGCGCACCAGGCGGTGCTGGCGATGCGCAATGCGCGGCTGTTCACCGAGGTGGACCACAAGAGCCGCGAGTTGCTGGCCGCCAACGACATCGTGCGCGAACAGGCCGACAAGCTGCAGGAACAGACCGACCAGCTCAAGGACTGGAACAAGTCGCTGGAGGAGCGCGTCGAGACCCAGCTCGGCGAGATCGAGCGCATCCGAAGGCTGGAGCGCTTCCTGGCGCCGCAGGTGGCGCAGCTGATCGCTTCCTCCGACGGCCATGAGGGCCTGCTCGACAGCCACCGCCGCGAGGTGACGGTGGTGTTCTGCGATCTGCGCGGTTTTACGAGTTTCACCGAGACCACCGAGCCGGAAGAGGCGATGAACGTGCTGCGTGAATATCACGCAGCCCTCGGCGAACTGATTTTCAAGTACGAAGGCACGCTCGACCGCTATGCCGGCGACGGCGTGATGATCCTGTTCAACGCGCCGATCCAGTTCGACGACCACACCGCGCGCGCCGTTCGCATGGCGGTCGAGATGCGCGACACCATCGGCCAATTGACCGAGAAGTGGCGCAACCGCGGCCACAATCTCGGCTTCGGCATCGGCATCGCGCTGGGCTACGCCACGCTCGGCCAGATCGGTTTCGAGCAGCGGCTGGAATACGCCGCGATCGGCAGCGTCACCAACCTGGCGTCGCGGCTGTGCGACGAAGCCAAGGCCAACCAGATCGTGGTGTCCAGGCGCGTCTACGGCATGGTCGAGCCATGGGTGGAGGGCAAGCCGATCGACGATTTGAACCTGAAGGGATTCAATCATCCGATTTTGGCGGCGGAGATTTTGAGCTGGCGCGAGGAAGTCGACAATGTCGTCGATGCCGCCTCGGCCGCGGCGCGGATGAAGAAAAAATCCAGTAGTCTGCGCAGCCGATACCGCGTGATCTTCGGTGAGACGCGGTAGCTGACATCTGTCACACCCGGTGGCTAGGGTCCGCTCGCAGGCAACAATGAGTTCGTAGGGTGGGCAAAGCGCAGCGTGCCCACCATGCGGCGTCGCGCTGGAGAGATGGTGGGCACGCTACGCTTTGCCCACCCTACGGCTCCGCCCCTGATTTCAAACAGCCTCTTCAATCCGTCATCCTGAGGAGCGCGAAGCGCGTCTCGAAGGACGACGGCCCAACTGCGGCCGACCTACTGACAATAGGCCCCACCAGCCCGTCAGTGCCAGCCGGGCTGCTGCATTCGCGCGCGCATCTGCGCCAGTTCTTCGAGCCTGCTCTCGATCTCGGCGCGGGTCATCGCGAGATCCTGGAGCTGGCGGTCGTCGAGCCTGTGCAGGGCGACGCGCGCGGCGTGACGCTCGTGGCGCGCGATCACCGCCGCGAAGAAGCGGTTGATGAGACGGCGCAGGCGCGCCAGCAAAACTGCAGTTCGCCAGGCAAATGGCCTGGTGGCGGAGGTCGGAATAGTGGTCAGTATCGTCATGGCTATTTTCTTTCAAAGCGTAGCCGGAAGCCGGTGAGCTTGCCGGCACCCTTTCTATCGAAGGCCTGCTGCCAGCATGGTGTCAGCAGCCGGCGCTTCGAGCCTTCGTCCGTTGTCGGAACGCTCTCACGAGTAACATCCACTTCGCTCGAAAACGCTATGAAGGGCGACGCGCACCGGACACGGCTGCGTGAACGATCAAAATAAGGAAGCGATGCGCCGCGCAGCACCGCCGGCAGGGCCAGCCCGCTGGCGATGCAAGGCGCAGTGCGTCAGGCCACCTTGCGGCCGGCCGCGAGATCCTTGACGGCTTCGGTGGTCAACGACTGACCGCCGATGCCCCAATCGCCGCTCGCGACTTCGGAAATCTTGACCCAGGTGACGCCGCGCATGTTTTCGCCTTCGATCGACACCATGGCGTCGGTGAGCTTGCTGATCATCTGGCGCTTCTGTTCGGCATTGAACACGTTCTCGATGACGTGAACCTCTATCAACGGCATGCTGTTCTCCTTGATGCTTGCCTCGCGGAAGCGAGGCAGCATCAACATGCCCGTTGCGGCCGGCGAAGACTTTCAGACAGCTGTGATTTACCGTCCAGACTCGCTTGAGATATCGCCGCGCGAGCCGTTGCAGATCCTGGTTATCGCAAGCCCGCGCGCCGAAACCCTTCCAGGTAATGCGCCTTGTCCGCCTCGTGCTCGAACGGCAGTCCGCTGGCCAGCCAGGCGAGCGAGATGTTGGGCTGGGCGCGGCGGAGGCCTTCGAGCGCTGATTGGGCGGCGTCAGCGCCGCCGGCCATGCCGAGGGAGGCCGTCAGCACGCGGTGACCGCCGACAAAGTCGGCGCGCTGCCGCAGCGCTTCGCGCGACAGCCGGATCGCCTCCGCGTAATTTTTGCCGACATACTGGCAATAGGCGGCGACGCCGCAATAGATCGCGGCAAAGGGATCGCGGGGCGAGAATTTCAGCGCCTCGCGCGCGGCGCGATCGCCTTCCTCCCAACGTCCGCAATAAGCCAGCGCAACGCCATAGAGACCGCGCGCGGGCGAGAAACTCGGGATTGAGCCGCAGCGCCAGTTCGAATTCGGCGATGCAATCGTCGAAGCGGCGGTGGAACAGATAGACGCTGGCGAGCGCATAGTGCGCCCACGCGTCCTCGCTGTCGGCCCGGATCGCCGCCAGCGCCGCACGTTCCGCCACCGGGACGGCCCTGGACATTTCCTGCCAGCCCATATGGGCGCTGAACGTATGGCAGGAAGCCAGCAGGCTGAGCGCCTGGCCGTAAGCGGGGTCGACAGCGATCGCCTTTTCCAAAAGCGCCTGCGCGACCAGATTGTCCTGCCGCGTCACGCGCCAGTAATGCGACAGCGCCCGCATCACCAGGTCCCACGCATCCATGTTGTCAGGCGTCTTGCGCCGGGCCCGAAAATCCTCGGCGGCGTAGAGCTGCGGCTCGATCGCCGCGACGACGGCCTGGGTGATTTCGTCCTGCACGGCGAAAACGTCGGCGAGATTGCGGTCGTAGCGCTCCGCCCAGAGGTGACTGCCGGTGGCCACGTCGACGAGCTGGGCGGTGATGCGCACATGGTCGCCGTCCTTGCGCACGCTGCCTTCGACGACGTAGCCGACGCCGAGCTCTTCGCCGATCTGCTGGTGGTGGACGGATTTCTGCTTGTAGATGAACGAGGAATTCCGCGCGATCACATAGAACCAGCGCAGCTTCGACAGCGCGGTGATGATGTCCTCGCTGATGCCTTCGGAAAAATATTCCTGCTCCGGCTCGCCAGAGAGATTGGCAAACGGCAGCACCGCAATCGCGGCGCGATCAAGCGCCGGGAGCATGGCCGGGTGCAGTCGGCTCGGCCGGTGCAGCGGTTCGCCGGCGAGGTCGAGCCGGGGCGCGCCCGCGTGCACTTCGCCACCGTTCGCGGCTTTCGGCTGCACGTCGCCGACGAAGCGAAAGCCTTTTCGCGCAAGGGTGCGGATCATGATTTGATCCTTGCCGCTGTCGCCGACCGCCCTGCGTGCGGCGTTGATCCGGCTCGTCAACGTGGATTCGGAAACGATGCGGCCATCCCACACCGTCTCGATCAGATCGTCCTTGGTGACGACGTGGTCGCGGTTTTCGATCAAATGAACCAGCAGATCGAACACCTGCGGCTCGACCGCCACGCTTTCGCCGCCGCGGGTCAGCTCGCGAAGGTCGACATCAAGCACATGGTCGGAAAAGTGAAATTGCACGGCTTCATCCCGGTTAAATCATCATGAGATCACTTCGTCCCGCACACGAGCAGAGGTAGAGCGAATTTACCGTCAGGAAGGTGTGAGAAATCTCACAGAAAAAGAAATCTCACTGAAAAATCAGGATCCTCTCAAGGCAAAATCAGCCCGGCATCACAGTCTTTAGGTCCTGACAGGGCCATGTTCGGTTCATCGCGGCCCCATTCCGTGGCCGCATGACACCGGAGGAGACACCGATGGCCGCCCAGACCGCGACCGCAGCGACCCAGACGCAAGCCGATTCTACCCCACCTGCCCCCGACCTTGCCGCCCTCAAGACGCGTCAGCAGGCCGCATGGTCGTCAGGCAATTACGCCATCGTCGGCGCGACGCTGCAGATCGTCGGCGAAGAACTCTGCGAGGCGCTCGATCTCAAGGCCGGCTCAAAGGTGCTTGATGTCGCCGCCGGCAATGGCATGGCGAGCCTCGCCGCGGCACGGCGGTGGTGCGACGTCACCTCGACCGACTACGTGCCGGCGCTGCTGGAGCGCGGCCAGGCGCGCGCCGCGGCGGAAGGCTGGCAAATCGAATTCAGGGAAGCCGACGCGGAAAACCTGCCGTTCGACGATAACAGCTTCGACACGGTGCTCTCCACCTTCGGCGTCATGTTCACGCCGAACCAGGACCGCGCGGCCGCCGAGCTGATGCGGGTCTGCAAGCCCAAGGGCCAGATCGGCCTGGCGAACTGGACGCCGGAAGGTTTTATCGGACAGGTCTTCAAGACGCTCGGCAAATATCTGCCGCCCCCCGCCGGCGCCAGATCGCCGGCGCTGTGGGGAACAAGCGCGCGGCTGACCGAAATGTTCGACGCGGGCGCGCGCTCGATCAGAGCGGAATCGCGCATCTTCAAGTTCCGCTATCGCTCGCCGGCGCACTTCCTCGACGTGTTCAAGACCTATTACGGCCCGGTGCTGAAAGCGTTCGCAGCGCTCGAGCCGGCGAAACAGGAAGAGCTGCATAACGATCTGCATGCCCTGATCGTCCGCATGAACCGGTCCGGCGACGGCACCATGGTCGTGCCCAGCGAATATCTCGAGGTCGTCATCACCAAGCGATGAAACGTCGCGCCAGCAAGATCTCAGCGGGGCCATTCGCGTGGCCCCGCTGGTGAGCGTCCCATGCACAAATCAGGAATGGTTCGATGACGAATGTGATTTAGATTTCGCGCGCGGAGCGCGACAAGGCTTGCGTCGTGGCCCTGCATTGCTCGCTCGGCTCGGGCCGCCAGTGGAAGACGCTCGCCGATGAACTCGGGCGCAGCCATCGATTTTTCGCCCCCGATATCTCGGGCTATGGCGCCAATGGATGCGCGCTGGACCTGCCGCTGACGCTTGCGGAAGAGGTCCGAGCCTTAAGCGGCACGCTCAACGACGCGGATGGCCCGATCCATCTCGTCGGCCATTCCTACGGCGGCGCGATTGCGTTCAAGATCGCAACCTGTTCGGCGTTCGCGCATCGCCTGCGCAGCCTGACGCTGATCGAGCCGGTGCTGCCGACGCTGCTTGTGCGAGAGCGACGCGGACCGAAGGCTTCACGCGCGCTTCGCGCAGGTCGCGAATGAGGTTTCCGAGGACATCTGGAATGGATCGGTGCTCGAGGCGATCGACAAGTTCATGGCGTTCTGGAACGGGTCCGGTCCGCAGGATCCGCTGCCGGCCACCGCGCGCCTGCGCATGATCGAGCGCGCCCACAAGCTTGCCTTCGATTTCACGGCGGCGTTCGCCGAGGAGAATGTCACGATCGCCGCAGCCTCGCTTCGCGTTCCGACGCTGCTGTTTTCGGGCGGGCTGTCGCCCTATCTCACCCAACGCATCGTGCAGCGGCTCGGCGCAATCATGGACGGCGCCGAAATCCAGCATTTGCCGGCCGCCGGCCATATGCTCCCGCTCACCCATGCGTCATCCCTCAATCCCGCGATCGCGCGGCATATCGCCCGCGCGGACGAACTCGCAGGCGTTTCGCTGGCGCTCGAAGCGGCGCCGGCGGAGGCCGTCAGCCTGCAGCTCCGTTCCGATTGAATCGGAACGGAGCTCCAAATTCCTGATTTGACGCGTTTTCTTCACGCGAACCGGCCTCCACTTCGCTGGAAAACGCTCTGCCGGAGGGGTGACGTTCTTGGCGCTTGGCTGCGAGGCGCGCTTTCTGGTATCCAAGACCCTGAATTTGAGAAGGAATTGCCGATGCCCGTCTTCGCCGCGCGCGACCTTACGCCGAAGCTCACTGCCCTGATCGCCGCGGGCATGATCTGCCTTTCCACCTCCCCCCTCCTTGCCGCCGACGACGAAGCCCCCGCCAAGGGCGCCGCCGTCACCGTGCTCAAGGCCGCGAAATCCTGTTTCGCCAACATCGTCGAAGTCTCCGGCACCATCATTGCGCGCGAGGAGAACCAAGTACGGCCCGAGCGGATGGGGCTGAAGGTGGCCGAGGTGATGGTGGATGCGGGCGACAGCGTCACCGCAGGCCAGGTGCTGGCGAAGCTGAACCTCCCCGAGGGCGGGCAGATCACGGTGCAGGCGCCGGTGGCGGGGGTGATCTCGGCCTCGACGGCTGGCGTCGGCGCGATGGCGTCCGGCAAGGGCGAAGCGCTGTTCTCGATCATCGCGCGCGGCGAGTTCGACCTGGTCGGCATGGTGCCGACGCGCGACATCCAGAAGCTCCAGGTCAACCAGACCGCGCGGATCAAGGTGATCGGCGCCGGCGAGGTCGACGGCAAGGTGCGGCGGCTGTCGACCACGGTCGAGCCGAACAGCCAGCTCGCGCAGGTGTTCCTCGGCGTCACCACCAACCGCCGCCTGCTGGTCAATTCCTCCGGCCGCGCGCAGATCAAGACCGGGCAGAGCTGCGGCGTCTCGGTGCCGCTCACCGCCATCCTCTATGGCTCCGCCGGCACCGTGGTGCAGGTGGTGCGGCGCGCGCGCGTCGAAACGCGGCGGGTGGAGACGGGGCTGATGTCGGCCGGCCAGGTCGAGATCACCTCGGGGCTGACTGAGGGCGACATCGTGGTGGCGCGCGCCGGCGCGCTGCTGCGCGAAGGCGATCCGGTGCGGGCGGTGACGGCGAGCGCGGACCCGAAGTAGGCAAACAGCCGCCTGCAGCACTAAGCAAACGCGATAAAAAAAGCCCCGGCTTCAGCCGGGGCTTTTTGTTTGAATGCCGGGTCTGATGGCCGTCCTTACCCGCCGATGCGGACGTCTTCCAGCAGGGACGACGACACCTGCGGCACCTGCTCGCCGTCGGAGGCGCGGGAGACGGAGATGCGGGTCTTGTTGAAGGCGGTGGCGGCGCCGGACTGGGAATTCAGATTGTTCAGGAGCTCGGTCACCAGCACGCTGTACTGGCCCTTGCCGTCATCAGCCACCTTGCCGGGGGTCGCCGAGGTCAGGATCAGCGCGTTTTCCGGCGCGGAGATCGGGGCGAGGCCGTGGGAATAGGAGCGGAAGCGGCGCTCATAGGGGTTGCGGCGGGAGGCGTCGACGACGACGAGCTTGGCCTTGGCGCCCTTCTCGGTCATCGCGTCCAGCACCTGTTCGATCGAAACGCCGTCGCGGCGGACGTCGGCTTCCTTCCAGATCGCGGCATCGACCGGGATCATAAAGCTCTCGCGGCCGACCTGGACGCCATAGCCGCCGAAGAACAGCATCGCCACGGTATCCGGCTTGATCTTGGCCTTCAGGCGGACGATGGCGCGGGCCATGTCGTCCTTGGTGGCGTCCTCGACCACGTCGACGTCAAAACCGTTGGCCCGCAGCGCGGCGGTGAGGCCGCGGGCATCGTTGATGGGCTGGGCGAGCGGGGCTGACGCATCCGGGTAATGGCCGTTGCCGATGACGAGGGCAACCCGGCTGGCGGTGGCGCCGATCGAGCCGGTCTGTTCGGTTCCGATCGCCTTGGCGGCGTCGAGCGAGCGCTTGTTCAACGCCGCATGGGCGCCGATCGCCAGCGACACCAGGCCGACGAAAGCAACGGCAATGGTGACGGTGCGGCGGGAGATGCGGAGCTGACCGAGGTTCATTGCGTTACCATTCCCAAGTTTATCCAAAGGGCACCAAACAAGACCGCGCCAGTTAGTCGCGTGAGGACCGTTCAGGTTTGAAGGGGTTGCAGGGTGTGTGCCGTCCAATTGCGCTCAATTTGCGGCACTGCAACAACCGGGCTTTTAGCCTGCCGGGCCCTCCCGAACAACCTCATTTGGCGCATGGAGCCAATTGCCGGCCAATACTGGCGGAAGGTTAATTTCAGTTAAGTGACCTAGCATCACATTTGTATTTTTCGCGGATTTGTATAGTTTTCAAAGGCTTGCAGGCCCGATCCGGCCGGCGGTGGCCGCCTTAAGCAATATGCCATGCTTAACGCGGCCCTCCCTTCACCGTTCCGGCGGAAAGAAACTGCATGGGCTTCCACACCATCGCCGGCGCCGCATTTCGGGCGCTGACCGCGCGGAAAGACGGCCCCTCGCTGTACGACGTCTGCGATCCCGTGCTGCTGAAATACCGCGGCGGCGACCCCCATCTCGGCAAGTTCTATCGGACCGCGCTCGGCAATCCGGCGCTGCGGCCGCTGCTGCGGCGGACCGGGCTGCCTGCGCTGCGGGACGAGAAGCGGCTCGGCGCCTTGCAGGAGGCGCTCCGGCGGGCGCGCGACGAGGCCGAGCCGGACTGGGCCGCGGTCGGCGCCCCGATCGCCGAGCTGATGGCCGATATCGGGGTGAGGCACCCCGCCCCGCCGCCGGTGGCAGCACCTGGCCGGGCGCCCGAGGCAAGCGAGATCGACCGGGTGATCCGCCGCTGCGGCGCCCATCTCTTGGGCTCGTTCGCCAAAAACGACTTCATCCCGACCTATGCCGCCTTCAACCTGATCGGCGACGCCGACATGGGCGGGCGCGAAATGCTGATGGCGCTGACCGGGCTGAACTCGCGCGGCTACAAGAACTCGACGCTGCTTGTTCAGCCTGGCGCGGATCTTCATCGCGCATTCGCCGGCCCGCGCGCTGATCAACCCGCCCTGGACGGGGATCGCCGAGCCGATGTGGGAGCCGATGCAGATCCGCCACCGCTCGGCCTATTACGACGCCTTCTTCACCGAGGCGCTGCTGAGCTATGTCGAGACCGGGCTGGCGTCTGCGGACGAGGCCGCGGCGTCGCGGCGCGCGATTTCGGAGATGGTGGATTTCTGCCTGAAGACCTCAGCCGAGGAAGTGCCCTCGCATGACGGCTCCACGGTGCGCGTGGTCACGGCGCTGGCGCCGCTGCCGCATCCGCGGTTCTCGCGCTTCTTCGCCCAGATCAAGCAGGATCTGGGTTTTGGCATCTACGTGCCGGACTGCGACACCACCGCGTGCTCGTTCTCGGCGGCGACCCAGGCCGGCTCGACCGATCCGATCCTCGACCAGCCGCTGCTGGATTTCTACCGCGGCTATCAGGTGCGCGAGGGCGCCAACGAGCCGCGCGTCACCGTGCCCCTGAACGACAATGTCGATTACGAGGGCGGCGTCGTCACCTGGATCGACAACCTCAAGGGCGAGCGGCCCTACGGCAACGATCTCGATCCGACGCTCAATCTCGACATTCTCGAAGTCTCTTTCCGCAACCTTTCGCGCTGGAAGATCCTGGAGACGCCTCCGCGGCTGGAGACGGTGCATCGCATCATGGGCTTCCAGCGGCGGCTGGTCGAAAGCGGCGCGTTCAGAAATCCGCGCTCGCACATCTATTATCTGCCGGAACTCTACTCCGCCTATTTCGGCCGCTGCCATGCCGCGTTCATGGCATTGCCTGACGCGGCGCGGCAGGCGATCGACCCCGACGGCACGTTCGCGTTCATCCGCGGCAAGGTGCTGGCCTATGTCGAAGGCGAATTGATCGCGCGCGAGATGAACCCGTTCGACGCCGCGCTGGCGCTGATGGCGCTGGCGCATCTCGGCGCCGACGTTTCGACCTTCGCGCCGGCGCTCAACTGCATCACAGCCCAGCTCGGCGAAGGCGGCAGGCATGGGCCGTACAAGGCCTATGAATGGAACAAGATGAAGACGCCGACACGGATTCTCGTCGGCGGACCCGAGGTGACGTCGGCGTTCGTGCTGATGGGATTGGCGCTGGCAAGAAGGCGATGGCGAAGAAGCGTAGTAGCGTAGCCCGGATGGAGCGAAGCGAAATCCGGGGCCGTCGCCAGCGGACGCAGTTTCCCGGATTGCGCTTCGCTCCATCCGGGCTACGACCTGTCGCGCAATGACAGTAAGTTGAGCGCGATGCGACGCTACGGCTCTGGCAAGGCGGACCCTTTGTCCGCACAATCCGCCGGATTGTTGCGCATCATTTCGCCGGGACTGCCGATGAATTTATGGAAATTGCTGTCCGCGCTTTTGCTGCTGTCACTCCCCGCCATCGCGCAAGCGGCTGACATCACCGGCGTCCCGAAAATCCGCGAAGGCGATCATCTTCAGATCGGCAACAGCCGCATCCGCCTGGGCGGCATCGACGCGCCGGCCGTCGATCAGCTCTGCCTCAACACCAAAAGCGAACGCTGGACCTGCGGCGCCGCCGCGCGCGACGAACTGATCAAGCGCTTCGGGGGAAAAAGCTGGACCTGTCATACCAGGGCCGTGACCGACCGCCGCGGCCGCACCGTGGCGCGCTGCGAGGCCGACGGCGAGGACATCCAGAAATGGCTGGTGTCGAACGGCTGGGCGCTGGCGCTGACGCGCGTCTCGCGCGACTACGAGGGCGACGAGAAGGCCGCGCGCGAGGCCAAGGCCGGGATGTGGCAGGGCGCGTTCATCGCGCCGTGGGACTGGCGCATCCGCAACAAGAAGACCGCCATTCTCGGCGCCGTCACCCCGCCGGAGAATGCCAGGGCGATCCTGCTGGCGTCGGCATCCGGTTCGGTGGCGCCCTCGCCCGACTGCACCATCAAGGGCAATGTCAATCGCTCCGGCGAATGCATCTTTCACCAGCCGACGAGCCGCTGGTATGCGAAGATCGAGATGAAGATCTCAAAGGGCACGCGCTGGTTCTGCTCGGTCGAGGAGGCCGAACTCGCCGGCTGCCGCGAGACGAGGCGGTAGTTTTCTACCTCGCCCCGCTCGCGGAGACGTCGGATCGACCCTTGCTCGGAGAGAGCCCCTCACCCCGACCCTCTCCCCGAAGAGCGCGGCGAGGGAGATGCGGCTGCCATTCCTGATCACCAATAGAGCGAACGCACGTGCCCGACTTCAAGCCGAAATCGCGATCGCCGCGGAAGACGCGGCGGGCTGCGGCGCGCGATGACTGCTCACGCTTGTCATCCTCGGCGGCTACGGCCTGCTCGCTTATCTGGTGCTGCCGGGGTTCTGGACGCATTACGAGCATCAGCGCGGGCTCGCCGACATGCCGATGGTGACGCGGACCGCGCAGGGCATTCCCGGCGATCCCATGAATGTCGGGCTGATCGGCGACATCGGCGACGTGGTCTGCGCGATGCACGCGGCCGGCTGGTATCCGGCCGACCGATCACGCTGAAATCCTCGATCGAGATCGTCGGCAGCGTGCTGCTCGACCGTCCCTACAAGGACGCGCCGGTGAGCAATCTCTATTATCTCGGCCGCCGCGAGGATCTCGCCTATGAAAAGCCGATCGGGGCCAGCGCCGACCGCCGCAACCATGTGCGCTACTGGAAGGTGCTGGAAAGCGGCGCGGAGAAGCGACCGGTCTGGCTCGGAGCGGCAACCGAGGATCGCGGCGTCGGCGTCAGCAAATACACCGCCGCCGTCACGCACCATATCAGCCCCGATCTCGATGCCGAGCGCGCGCTGCTTGCGGCTGACCTGGAAAACGCCGGTATGGTGGAGGCGAAATATCAGGTCACCGGCATCGGGCCGACGATTGCGGGCCATAATGGCGGCGGCGACCTCTATTACACCGACGGCGAAATCTGGGTGCTGCGGCTGGTCGAGGCCTGCAAGAAGCGCGAGGGGCCTGCGGTGACGATCCCGAGCCCGCCGGCGACCGAATTGAAGGATCAGATCTGGCGCGCCATCGCCAACGCTGTGGGGAAATAACAACGTGCAGCAAGTGCAAGGAGCGGAGCAATCAGTGCAATTTGATCTTTTTGCGGCTCTGCATTGCTGCAGTGCGCTCGCAATGGCCGCGTCAATCGCTTATTGTGACACCGAGCTTTGAATCTCCTGCCGACAAGGAAAACCAACAAATGACCGTTCGCGCGGGCCGGGAATTTCTGGCCATCCCGGGACCTACCACCATGCCCGACGAAGTGCTGCAGGCGATGCACCGCCCGGCGCTCGACATCTATTCCGACCAGATGGTGCAATTGACCGAAAGCCTGCTCGCCGATCTGTCAAAACTGTTCGCCACCAAGGGCCACTCCTACATCTACATCGCCAACGGCCATGGCGCATGGGAAGCGACGCTTTCCAACGTGCTGTCGCGCGGCGACAAGCTGCTGGTGCTGGAAAGCGGACGCTTTGCGATCGGCTGGGGCAATGCGGCCGCCGCGATGGGCGTCGAGGTCGAGGTGCTGAAAGGCGACTGGCGCCGCGCGATCCGTCCCGCCGAGGTCGAGGCGCGGCTGAAACAGGACAAGGATCACAGCATCAAGGCGATCGTCGCGGTGCAGGTCGATACGGCGTCAGGCGCCTATAACGACATCGAAGCGATCGGCAAGGCGATCAAGTCGACCGGCCATCCGGCGCTGTTCATGGTCGACACCGTGGCCTCGCTCGGCTGTATGCCGTTCGAGATGGACAAATGGGGCATCGACGTCGCGATGTCGGGCTCGCAGAAGGGCCTGATGACGCCGCCGGGCCTCGGCTTCGTCGCCGCCAACGACCGCGCCCGCGAAGTGCACAAGAAGGCTAATCTGCGCACGCCCTATTGGGACTGGACCGAGCGCGAAGGAGCTGAGCACTACCGCAAATATGCCGGCACCGCGCCGGTGCATTTGCTGTTCGCGCTGCGCAAGGCGATCGATATGCTCCACACCGAAGGACTGGAGAACGCCTTTCTACGCCATCGCCTGCTCGCCGAAGCGGTACGCCGCGCGGTCGCGGCGTGGTCCGAGGGCCAGGTGCTCGGCTTCAACATTGCGGAAGCCAACGAGCGCTCCAACACGGTGACGACGGTGACGATGAACGGATTCGATCCGGCCGCGCTGCAGCGTTACTGCAAGGAAAAATGCGGCGTGGTGCTGGGCACCGGGATCGGTGACCTCTCCGGCCAGGCGTTCCGCATCGCCCATATGGGCCATGTGAATGCGCCGATGGTTTTAGGCACGCTCGGCGTCATCGAAGTCGGGCTCAACGCGCTGAATATTCCCCACGGCAAGGGTGGAACCGAAGCCGCGATCGAATATCTCGGCGAGAACGTCGGGGCGTAAGCCCCGACCTGCATCTTGTAGGATGGGTGGAGCGAAGCGATACCCATCACTTCACTGCTGCCATGATGGGTATCGCTTCGCTCCACCCATCCTACGGCCTGCGTCTCTCACAATGTGAAATCCCGCGCCCGTGCGCGATTGCGCATCAGGCGCGGACGACATCGTTTCCAACTGAACTCCCTTTCCCATCCCGTTTTTGTACGTATACTGGCATACCAAGCCGGGCGCTGATCCGTGCACGAACAAGAGTGGGAGCGAGGCGATTGGCGTCGGTTGAATTGCGCGGCCTGACCAAGCGATTTGGCTCGCTTGCGGTGGTCGATAACGTCTCATTGAAAATCGACCATGGACAACTGGTCTGCCTGCTCGGGCCCTCCGGCTGCGGCAAGACCACGACGCTGCGGCTGATCGCGGGATTTCTGGAGCCTTCCGACGGCGAGATCCATGTCGGCGAGCGCCTGGTGTCGTCGAAGGCGCGGACGCTGCCGCCCGAGCAGCGCAGCATGTCGATGATCTTCCAGAGCTACGCGCTGTGGCCGCACATGACGGTGACCGAAAACATCGTCTACGGCCTGCGCCTGCGCAAAATGGACCGCGACACCATCGCAAAAAAACTCGCGGCGAGTTTGGCCACCACCAAGCTCGAAGCGCTGGCGCAGCGTTATCCCGGCGAACTCTCCGGCGGGCAGCAGCAGCGCGTGGCGCTGGCCCGCGCGCTGATCGTCGAACCGGAAACGCTGCTGCTCGACGAGCCGCTGTCCAACCTCGATGCGAATTTGCGCGAAGAGATGCGGTTCGAAATCCGCAGGCTGCATGACGAATATCGCTACACCACCGTCTATGTCACCCACGACCAGTCCGAGGCCATGACCACCGCCGACCTGATCGCCGTGATGAACGGCGGCAGGATCGACCAGCTCGGCACGCCCGAAGACATCTACGCGCGGCCCGAGTCCGAATTCGTCGCGCGCTTCATCGGCGCCAGCAACGTCATCAAGGGCACCGCGCGCGATGCCAACCATATCGCCTTTGCGGGCGCGACGTTGAAGGTGGTCGGCGCGCCGCTCGCGGCAGGCCAGGACGCCGTGGTCGCGATCCGCCAGCACGATATCGAGCTGTCGACGCAGGCGCCGGCTTCGCCGGAGAATGCGATCAGGGCGGTCGTCACGCGGCAGGTCTATCTCGGCGCCGCGCGCGACTACATGGTCGAGGCGGCCGACGGCACCAGTTTGCGCGCCACCACGCCGACCGAAACCAACGTGCAAAAAGGCAGCGAGGTGTGGCTGACGCTGCCACCCGAGCGCTGCCGGGCGCTGAGCCGTTAAAGAAGAAAAACACGGGAGGACGCGATGGAGCGGCGAAAACTTTCGAGACGCGACATCCTGCAAGGCGCGGCCACGCTCGCCGCCGGAACCATGTTCGCCTCTCCCGTTCGTGCCCAGGCGCCGGAGCCGGTCGCGATCACGCCCGGGCTGGTAGAAGCGGCGAAGAAGGAAGGCAAACTGATCTTCTATTCGTCGATGGACCTGCCGGTCGGCGAAAAGCTCGGCAAGGCGTTCGAGGCCGCCTATCCCGGCGTCACCGTGCAGATCGAACGCTCCGGCTCGGAGCGATTGTTTCAGCGGATCGACCAGGAATTCGGTTCAGGCATCCGCGCAGCCGATGTGATCAACACCTCGGATGCATCGCACGTCATCACCTGGAAGCGGAACAAATGGTTGGCGCCATTTGTATCGGAAGATATGGCCCGGCATTTTCTTCCTGAATATCGCGACCCCGACGGCATGTCCGCCACGTCGCGGATCTATCTGTCGTCGATTGCCTATAATACCAATCTGGTAAAGCCCGAAGACGCACCGAAGAGCTTTGCCGACCTGCTTGATCCCAAATGGGCAGGCAAGATGGTCAAGGGCCACCCGGCCTATAGCGGCACCATCATGACTGCGACCTTCCAGATGGTGCGCGAACTCGGCTGGGATTACCTGGAGAAGCTGTCGAAGCAGCGAGTAATGCAGGTGCAGTCCTCGACCGATCCGCCGAAAAAACTTTCGCTTGGCGAGCGCGCCGTGATGGCCGACGGCAATGAATACGGCGTCGTGCTGCTGAAGGAAGCCGGCCAACCGGTTGAGCCGATCTATCCGACCGAAGGCGCGCCGACGATCTCGGGGCCGACAGCTATCTTTGGGTCAGCGCCGCATCCAAATGCTGCACGGCTGTTCCAGGCCTGGCTGCACACCCGCGAGACCCAACAATTCTTCACCGACTTCACGGCACAATATTCTGTCCATGCGCAGGTGCAATCGAAGCCGGGACGCCGCAAGATTTCCGACATCAAACTGATGAAGGAGGATGCCGCCGGGGTCGAGAAAATGGCGGAGGAGATCAAGACGCGCTATGCGCGATTGTTCAGGGTTTGATGATGCGCGAGCTCAACTCTCGCCGTCATTCCGGGGCATCGCGAAGCGAGAGACTCTGATGTGACAATGGCACATCAAAGCTCGCGCTACTCGCGCCCCGGAATGACGGAGAAAATTTTCGCATGACCACCATCACCGCCGCCGACATCCCAAAATCCCGCATCGACTGGACCAAGCCGGTGCTGTGGCTGTTCGCGGCCTTCATGATCGTGCTGATCGTGCTGCCGATGTCGTGGCTGATGCTCTATGCCTTCACGGACAAGGCGCGGCACCCGACGCTGCAGAATTTCGTCACGCTTTTTACCGACCCCGCCTTCCTCGATCCGCTGCTGACCACCGCGATCATCGCCACCACCTCGGCGGTGATCTGCTGCATCGTTGCCGCACCGATCGGCTGGCTGGTGTCGCGCACCGACATGCCGGGGCGGCAGACCATCCGCGCGCTGGTGACGGCTTCCTTCGTCACCCCGCCGTTCCTCGGCGCGGTCGCCTGGGAACTGCTGGCGGCGCCCAACAGCGGCCTGTTGAACCAGCTCTATCGTTATCTCACCGGCGCCGAAAATCCGCTGTTCGACATCTATTCGCTGCCCGGGCTGATCTTCGTGATCTCCTGCTACACCTTCCCGTTCGTCTTCGTGCTGGTCGCCAACGCGCTCGACAACATGCCGGGCGAACTGGAAGACGCCTCCGCCATCCTCGGCGGCAAGGCCTGGACCACCGCGCGGCGCGTCACGATCCCGCTCGCGCTGCCCGCGCTGGTCGCCGGCGCGCTGATCGCGTTCCTGCAGGCGATGACGCTGTTCGGATCGCCCGCGATCCTGGCGCTGCCGGCGGGCTTCCACACCATGACGACGAAAATCTGGAGCCTGTTCCAGTATCCGCCAAAACTTGAACTCGCAGCCGCCGCCGCCGTGCCGCTGTTGCTGCTGACGATCCTGCTGCTGCAGGGCCAAAAGTTCCTGCTCGGCCGCCGCGGCTTTTCGGTGGTCGGCGGCAAATACGGCGCGCCGCGCCAGGTCGAGATGAAGGGATGGCGCTGGGTGGCGCTGGCATTCTGCCTCATCGTGTTGCTCAATCCGGTATTCCTGCCCTATTTCGCGCTGTTCAATGCGGCGTTTTCGCCGAACGCGACCACGCTGGTGACGCCGTCGACGGCGACCCTGCACAACATCGTGTTCGTCTTCACCGAATTGTCGTCAACCCAGCTGGCACTGAAGAACACGGTGATTCTTGGCGCATCGACCGCGACGATCGGCACGATCCTGGCGCTGGTCGTCGCCTATGTCACGACGCGCCGCGTGATCGCGAGCCACCGCGTGCTCGGCTTTCTCGCGACCGCGCCGGTGGCGGTGCCCGGCATCGTGCTCGGCGTCGGGCTGTTCCTGAGCTACACGCGGCCGCCTTTCGTGCTCTACGGCACGCTGTGGATCCTGCTGCTGGCATTCCTCACCATCAATTTGCCGTCGGCCTATCAGCAATTGCAGGCGGCGTTTGCGACCATTCATCCCGAGCTGGAAGACGCCAGCCGCATCCTCGGCGCGACGCGGCTGCAGACGCTGCGCCAGATTACAGCGCCCTTGCTCCGCACCGGCGTGATCGCGACCTGGTGCTTCATCTTCATCGGCGTGATGCGCGAACTATCCGCGGCGATCGTGCTGTTCACCTCGCAGACCAAGGTGCTGTCGGTCCTGATCTACGACCTCAACGAAAGCGGCGACCTGGCCGCGATTTCGGTGCTGGGTATCGCGATGCTGATGATCACGTTTGCGGTGGTGCTGGCGGTGAATAGGATTCCGGTGTTCGGCGGCGGCGCCGCGGCGAGGTTAAGGAATAGTTAGAGGACCGTAGGGTGGGCAAAGCGCAGCGTGCCCACCATTTCAGGCGAGATCACGGATAAGGTGGTGGGCACGCTTCGCTTTGCCCACCCTACGGATCGACCTCGACCTCTGCGCATTCAACCCTATATAACGCCTGCGCGGCAACTCCGCCGCAGACGGAACGAGGATTGAGTGACACAGCCTTTAGCCAAAACGCCTTCGCTGCCCGCCCCATCGGCCCCGCGCCGTCCGCATTCCTTCACCACGCACGGCATCACGGTGACGGACGATTACGCGTGGCTGAAAGACGCCAGATGGCAGGAAGTGCTGCGCGATCCCTCGATCCTGGATCCGGATATCAGAAAGTATCTGGAAGCTGAGAACGACTACACCGAGAGCCTGCTGGGCCACACCGCGCCCTTGCAGAAGAAGCTGGTCGCAGAGATGCGCGGGCGGATCAAGGAAGACGATTCCAGCGTGCCCGCGCCGGATGGCCCGTTTGCGTATTTGCGAAAATTCCGCGAGGGCGGGCAGCATGAAATGTACGGCCGCACGCCGCGCGATGGCGGCGAGGTAAGCATCGTGCTCGATGGCGACGCGCTGGCCGCGAGCCACGAATACTTCAAGTTCGGCGGCGCGCGGCATTCGCCGGACCACAAACTGCAGGCGTGGAGCGCCGACACCAAGGGCTCGGAATATTTCTCGATCCGCGTGCGCGATTGGGCTGATGGCAAAGATCGCGACGACCTCGTCGAGGAGACCGACGGCGGCATTGTCTGGAGCAAGGACTGCAACAGCTTCTTCTACGTCAAGCTCGACGACAACCACCGCCCGATGCAGGTCTGGCGCCACAAGCTCGGCAGCCAACAGGCCGACGATACGCTGGTGTACGAGGAAAAGGATTCCGGCTGGTTCACCCATCTGCACGAGAGTTCTTCCGGCCGCTTCTGCGTCATCGCCGGCGGCGATCACGAGACCTCGGAGCAACGGTTGATCGACCTCGAACATCCCGAAGCGCCGCCGCTTCTGGTCGCGGCGCGCGAGGAAGGCGTGCAGTATTCGCTCGCCGACCGCGGCGATCAATTGTTCATTCTCACCAACGCCGACGATGCGATCGACTTCAAGGTCGTTACCGCCCCCCTCGCCGCGCCCGAACGCGCCAACTGGCGCGATCTGATTCCATATCGGGAGGGCGTCTATGTGCTGGACGTCGAACTCTATGCCGACCACATGGTGCGGCTGGAGCGCGCCAACGCGCTGCCGGCGATCATCATCCGTGACCTCAAGACGGGCGAAGAGCACGCCATCGCGTTCGACGAAGCCGCCTATTCGCTCGACACCATGGGCGGTTACGAATTCGAGACCACGAATTTGCGGTTCTCCTATTCGTCGATGACGACGCCGGCGGAAGTCTACGACTACGACATGGCGACGCGCGCGCGCCTGCTGCGCAAGCGGCAGGAGATCCCTTCCGGCCACAACCCCGCCGACTACGTCACCACGCGCATCATGGCGACCTCGCATGACGGCGCGTTGGTGCCGGTCTCGATCCTGCACCGCAAGGATCTGGTGCGCGACGGCCAAGCGCCGCTGCTGCTCTACGGCTACGGCTCCTACGGCATGGCGATGCCGGCGTCGTTTGCCGCCAACCGGCTGTCGCTGGTCGACCGCGGCTTTGTGTATGCGATCGCACATATCCGCGGCGGCGCGGACAAAGGCTGGGGCTGGTATCTCGACGGCAAGCGCGAGAAGAAGACGAATTCGTTCGATGATTTTGCAGCGGCGGGGCGCGCGCTGATCGAGGCGAAGTACACGAACGTAAAACGCATCGTGGGCCATGGCGGCAGCGCCGGCGGCATGCTGATGGGCGCGGTCGCAAACCGGTCAGGCGAATTGTTCGCCGGCATCGTCGCCGAAGTGCCGTTCGTCGACGTGCTCAACACGATGCTCGATGACACGCTGCCGCTGACGCCGCCGGAATGGCCGGAATGGGGTAACCCGATCGAAAGCGAAAAGGACTTCCGCACCATCCTGTCCTATTCGCCCTACGACAATCTTGCGGCAAAGGAGTATCCCGCGATCCTGGCGATGGGCGGGCTGACCGATCCGCGCGTCACCTATTGGGAGCCGGCGAAATGGATCGCGCGCCTGCGCGCGACCATGACTGGCGGCGGCCCGGTGCTGCTGCGCACCAACATGGGCGCGGGTCACGGCGGCGCGTCGGGGCGCTTCAACCG
>CAWBQP010000020.1:0-85979 GCA_963790735.1 uncultured Alphaproteobacteria bacterium
GCTTGCGGCTCCAGCCGATCTCTTTCGCGAGCGCGGTGATCCGCGCGCCGCCCGCCGTGCGCGCCAATCGTCGATAGGCGAATTCGATCTCGGGCGACGGCAGGTGGTTGGCGCGATCAGCAACAAAATCCTCGACCAGATCGAAGCGGTTTTGCCAACCGGGTGTCGCGCCAAGCCGCTCGCGCAGTTGCCGGCCTTCGCGGCCCAGCACGTCTGACATGTCGACCATGCGCGCGGCGAGATCGACGACGGCGCTGCCAAAGAAGCGGTAGGCGCCAAGCGGCGTGAAATCCACCTGCACGCATTCGGCGCCGCCGTCGGACTCGATCAGGACCGGGCCGGCGTAAAGCCCGGCGGCGAAGCTCGGCTGCCGGTCGGCGGCATCGGGCTCGCGCCCGAGCGCGATCAGGAACGGCGTGCCGAAGCTGATGATCAGGGGTACCACCAGCGAAGCGGTTTCGCGCTGGGAAAACCGGCCACGCGCCGTTTCACGGTAACCGGTCATTCCCGAAATAAGCCCCGCCGTGCGTTGTGACGGCGCACGACGGGCCAACTCGAACGCGGACGGAGCCGTCAGGTCGGACATCCCTGGCCTCTGCGAGAGGATACGGCGTCAAGCCGCGATATCGCCCGACTTGATCCGCTTGACGCCGGCCTTGGTCATGTCGGCCCAGGCTTTTGCGAGCGAGCCCTGGGTGTCGATGCCGCGGCAGGCGTCTTCGATCACATAGGTTTCAAAGCCCGCCTTGCGCGCATCGAGCGCGCTCCATGCCACGCAGAAGTCGGTGGCGAGGCCGGCGAGGAACACCCGCTTCACCTTGCGCGCCTTCAGGTAGGCGGCGAGCCCCGTCGTGGTCTTGCCGTCGGCCTCGGTGAAGGCCGAATAGCTGTCGACGTTCTTGTTGAAACCCTTGCGGATGACGAGCCCGGCATGCGGGATCGCGAGGTCCTTCGACAGCGACGCGCCCTCGGTGCCCTGCACGCAATGATCCGGCCACAGCACCTGCTTGCCGTAGGAGAGATCGACGGTTTCGAACGGCTTCTTGCCGGAATGCGATGTCGCGAACGAGACATGGCCCGCGGTGTGCCAGTCCTGCGTCATCACCACATTGGCAAAGCCCTTGGCGATGCGGTTGATGATGGGAACGACCTGCTCGCCGTCCTTGACCGCGAGGCTGCCGCCGGGCAGGAAACAGTTTTGCACGTCGATGACGAGCAGCGCGGAAGCGTCATCGGGCTTGATCGGCGCGGCCCAAAGCGCCGATGGCGCGAGGGCGGCGACCGACGTCGCGCCGAGACCTGTCAGAACCAGCCTGCGAGTAAACATGGTGCGTCTCCCCGGTAGTGAAACCCGACGGGAAGAAGGCTAGTTCCATTTGTGTACGAACGAAAGCCCGAAATTTCAGCGGGCTTTGCGAATTTCGAGCTTCAGCCGCGCGGATGGATTCCGTCGCGCACCGCGCGGAAGCGCGGAAAGGCCTTGGTCCAGTCGTCGCGCGGCGAAGAGCCGATGATGCGCATCGAGGTCTGGGAGCCGAACCGCAGCCATTGCACGATGGTGACCGGCGTATTGTCCTTGCCGCTGGTGGCGTCGATCCGCGTCTCGTAGCCGGGCTGGCCATCGATGCGGACCGGCTCCGACATCGTGATCCTGCCGTCGCGCACGCCGGGAATGGTGGTCGCAATCTGCTGGGCAAAGCGGCCGCGATCATCGGGCGACGCCGCCGTCGAGCCGATCAGGCCGATGATCATGAAGGGCGCGACTTCGAAGCCGGTCTTTTCGTCGCCGTCGGAGAGAATGAGGGCGGCGCCCGGCGCCAGCGTGCGGACGTTCTTGAAGTTCGAGAGCTCGCTGATCTTGAACGGCATCAGCCCGAGCTGCTCCTCGACCGGCACCTCGTTGCGGATCACGGCGGAAGCGAACATCTGGCGCACGGCGTCGTCGGTGTAGATCCTGGAGGCGTTCTCGGGCACCTGCACGGCGACATAGCCGGAGAAGGTGGGGCCGGGCAGGATCATCGAATAGCGGCGCACATTGGCGGCGCCGTCCTTGGCGTTTTCCTTGCCGTTTTCGACGGTGTAGTAGGCGAGCCCCGCCGCGGTCTCGATGCTCTCCGGCTTGATGCCGCCGGTGCCGCCCGGGTTGGCCTTGAAGGCATTGGCGACCTCGCCATAGGCCTCGGCGGGGAGGTCGGTGACCAGCACCTTGACGCCCTTGATCCTCGGTCTCGAAGCCGATGAACGTTCTGGCCTTGTTGAGGCCGACCAGCGGCGTCATGCCCACCCTGGCGCCCGGCGGGAAGACCGGGTCGGCGGCGAACGCGGAAGAGAATGCGGTAGAATTGGCGGCAACGATCAGGGCAATCGCAGCGAAGTATCGAAGTAGCTTCATGGAGGATCTACCGGGTTTGCATGGGGGCCGTTCAGTGGTCCGACGATGCAGCTAGGAATCTCTGGTGGCAATCTTGGGCCTTGGAGCCTTGCGGGCACGACAGGGGTCGTTCCAGTCGGCCCGCTTTTAGCGGTTTTGATGTCCCTGCAACAGGGCAGGGTAGGGGTCCGTTCCACCGTTACGTTCCGACATGTCGGCCATTTTGCGGGATTTTGCCCGGTATCCGGGCTCTTTTTGAGGCGCTTCCAGCGGCCAAATACCGCGTCCCTTCCACGGCGGCCGGGCCGCTCGATCGGGAGGATGCCGCATGGCTGCGCAGCGCTCGGCGGTGAGCGCGGCGGCCTCGAGCGAGCGGCCTTGCCGATTTCTTAACGCCGCTCCAGGCACTGATGCGCTGGCCCGCCCCGGGCTGACACAATCTTTCAAACGTCAGCCATTTCAGGCCCTAAGCTTGCGTTCGGTCCTTGCAGGGCGCGACCCCCCCTCCTATATGAGGCTCACCGTCGCAATATCGCGAGTATTTGATCGTTGGGGGTTCGGTTAGGTGCGCCGTCCAGGGCCCAGCCAACCTGCCGCAACAAGAAGGATATGAGGACCATGGGAAAGGTCATTGGGATCGATCTCGGCACCACGAATTCGTGCGTCGCCGTAATGGATGGCAAGACTGCGAAAGTCATCGAGAACGCGGAAGGCATGCGCACGACGCCTTCGATCGTTGCCGTCACCGATGACGGCGAGCGCCTCGTCGGCCAGCCCGCCAAGCGTCAGGCGGTGACCAATCCCGAGCGAACGTTCTTTGCGGTGAAGCGCCTGATCGGCCGCCGCTACGACGACCCGATGGTCGAGAAGGACAAGAAGCTCGTCCCCTACAAGATCGTCAAGGCATCGAACGGCGACGCCTGGGTCGAAGCCGACGGCAAGACCTATTCGCCCTCGCAGGTCTCCGCCTTCATCCTGCAGAAGATGAAAGAGACCGCGGAAGCCCATCTCGGCCAGAAGGTCGACCAGGCCGTCATCACCGTTCCCGCCTACTTCAACGACGCGCAGCGCCAGGCCACCAAGGACGCCGGCAAGATCGCCGGCCTCGAAGTGCTGCGCATCATCAACGAGCCGACGGCGGCAGCGCTCGCCTACGGTCTCGACAAGACGAAAGCCGGCACCATCGCGGTGTACGACCTCGGCGGCGGCACCTTCGACGTCTCCATTCTTGAAATCGGCGACGGCGTGTTCGAGGTGAAGTCCACCAACGGCGACACGTTCCTCGGCGGTGAAGACTTCGACATGCGGCTCGTCAGCTATCTGGCCGATGAGTTCCAGAAGGAGCAGGGCATCAACCTGCGCAACGACAAGCTGGCCTTGCAGCGCCTGAAAGAGGCCGCCGAAAAGGCCAAGATCGAGCTGTCCTCGACCACGCAGACCGAAATCAACCTGCCCTTCATCACGGCCGACCAGACCGGTCCGAAGCATCTGACGATGAAGCTGACCCGCGCCAAGTTCGAAGCGCTGGTCGACGATCTCGTGCAGAAGACCGTCGAGCCGTGCCGCAAGGCGCTGAAGGACGCAGGCCTCACCGCCGCCGAGATCGGCGAAGTGGTGCTGGTCGGCGGCATGTCGCGCATGCCGAAGGTCCAGGAAGTCGTGAAGCAGCTGTTCGGCAAGGAGCCGCACAAGGGCGTCAACCCGGACGAAGTCGTCGCCATCGGTGCGGCGATCCAGGCCGGCGTGCTGCAGGGCGACGTCAAGGACGTGCTGCTGCTCGACGTGACCCCGCTGTCGCTGGGCATCGAGACGCTGGGCGGCGTGTTCACCCGCATCATCGACCGCAACACCACGATCCCGACCAAGAAGAGCCAGGTGTTCTCGACCGCCGAGGATAACCAGAACGCGGTCACCATCCGCGTCTTCCAGGGCGAGCGCGAAATGGCGGCCGACAACAAGGTGCTCGGCCAGTTCGACCTGATGGGCATTCCGCCGTCGCCGCGCGGCATGCCGCAGATCGAGGTGACGTTCGACATCGACGCCAACGGCATCGTCAACGTCTCCGCCAAGGACAAGGCGACCGGCAAGGAGCAGCAGATCCGGATTCAGGCCTCCGGCGGGCTGTCGGAAGCCGACATCCAGAAGATGGTCAAGGACGCCGAGGCCAATGCGGCCGAGGACAAGAAGCGCCGCGAGGCGGTCGACGCCAAGAACCATGCCGACGCGCTGGTGCATTCCACCGAGAAGGCGCTGGCCGAACACGGTTCGAAGGTCGAGGAATCCGAGCGCCGCGCCATCGAGGACGCCGTCAGCGATCTGAAGGAAGCGCTGAAGGGCGACGATGCCGAGGCCATCAAGGCCAAGACCAACACCGTGGCGCAGGCTTCGATGAAGCTCGGCGAGGCCATGTACAAGCAGCAGGCCGAGGCCGACGCCAAGAAGGATGCGGCCAAGGATGACGTGGTCGACGCGGAGTTCACCGAGGTCGACGACGACAAGAACAACAAGAAGTCGGCGTAAGCGGGCTTTCGATCATGACCCTCATCCAAAAGAGCGCGCAGGCATGCGTTCGATGGGTGGGGGTCATTTTTCTTTAAGCCGAAGGCTGCATCTTTCTATTGAGCGTGCTTCCGGCATGAAGACGAATTTCGGGCGGGTTTGACTGATGTCCACCAAGCGCTGCTATTACGAAACCCTGGAAGTCGAACGGAACGCGGACGAGTCCAAGCTCAAGGCGGCGTTCCGCAAGCTCGCGATGAAATGGCATCCGGACAAGAATCCGGGCGATGCCTCCAGCGAAGTCCGCTTCAAGGAAATCAACGAAGCCTACGAGGTCCTGAAAGACGGCGAGAAGCGCGCCGCCTATGACCGCTACGGCCATGCCGCGTTCGAGCAGGGCATGGGCGGCGGCGGTCCCGGCTTCGGCGCCGGCTTCGCCTCGTCATTCTCCGATATTTTCGAAGACCTGTTCGGCATGGCCGGGCAGCGGCGCAGCGGCGGACGCGAGCGCGGCGCCGACCTGCGCTACAATATGGAAATCACGCTGGAGGAAGCCTACCTCGGCAAGACCGCGCAGATCGAGATTCCGGTCTCGGTCACCTGCGAACCCTGTTCGGGCACCGGCGCCAAGGCCGGCACCAAGCCGAAGACCTGCTCGACCTGCGGCGGCGCCGGCCGCGTGCGGCAGGCCCAGGGCTTCTTCACGCTGGAGCGGACCTGCCCCGGCTGTCAGGGCCGCGGCCAGATGATCGAGGATGCCTGCCCGAACTGCGCGGGCTCGGGACGGGTGACGCGCGACCGGACGCTTGTCGGTCAACATTCCGCAAGGCGTCGAGGACGGCACCCGCATTCGTCTGGCCGGCGAAGGCGAGGCCGGCGTCCGCGGCGGGCCGCCCGGCGATCTCTATATTTTCCTGTCGCTGGCGACCCACGAGTTCTTCCAGCGCGACGGCGCCGATCTGCATTGCCGGGTTCCGATCTCGATGGTGGCGGCCGCGCTCGGCGGCGAATTCGAGGTCCCGACCATCGAGAAGGGCAAGACCAAGGTGAAGGTGCCGGCCGGGAACGCAGTCCGGCCGCCGTTTCCGCATTGCATCAAAAGGCATGCCGGTGCTCCGCTCGCGCCAGACCGGCGACATGTATGTCCAGGTCATGGTCGAAACGCCGCAGAATCTGACCAAGAAGCAGCAGGAATTGCTCGCCGAGTTCGAAAAATTGTCGTCCGGCGCCACCCAGCCGGAAGCGGCGGGCTTCTTCACCAAGGTCAAGGACTTCTTCGGCAACCGCGCGGGCTCCTGAGCCTGCGCGAACGCGAGCTGCGCGAAGCGCGGTTCTCGCCCGCGCAGTCATGATTCATTCAGCTTGCACAGCGTCTTATCGCTGGATCGCGGGCACTTTGGCGCGACCGGCACGTTACCGTTTGGCTTGACCATATCGCCGTCGACCTATACGTGTTTATGACTGTTTTCTGACATTCCCCGCTCGTTAGCGGTCCCGCCTGGTAGCGACATGCCTTTGCAATCGTCCGTGCGTGCGTTGAAGAAGCCTCTCCGTCTTGACGATGAGGTTCGCTTCCTTCGTTCATGGATCGAAAAGCCGCTGCACATGGGCGCGGTGATGCCGTCGAGCAAGTTGCTCGCCCGGACCATGGCGCAATATGTCGACGTCGATTCCAAAGGACCGGTGATCGAACTCGGACCCGGCACCGGCGCGATCACCAATGCGCTGATCGAACATGGCGTCGACCAGAAGCGGCTGGTGCTGGTCGAATACAATCCCGGCTTCTGCGCGCTGCTGCGCGACCGCTATCCGCAGGCCAAGGTGGTGCAGGGCGACGCCTATGCGCTGCGCGACTCGCTTGGCGAGGTGCTGGATGCGCCGGCCTCCGCCGTGGTCTCCGGCCTGCCGCTCGTGACCAAACCGATGCTGACGCGCCTGAAACTGATCCGCGACGCCTTCGTGGCGCTCGCGCCCGGCGCTCCCTTCGTGCAGTTCACCTATTCGGTCGCGCCGCCGATCCCGAAATCGCTGCCGGGCGTGTCCACAGAAGCCTCCGAGCGGATCTGGATGAACCTTCCGCCCGCGCGGGTCTGGGTGTATCGCAAGGGCTGAGCTCCGCCTGCGCTGTCGCGCGGGTTTGTCCCGAACACGATTTCTAAATATGTCCGCAGTGAAAATCCTCGTGATCCCGGGATCGCTCCGATCAGGCTCGCTCAATGCGAAGCTGGCGGCGGTTGCCGCGCATGCGCTGGCGCAGGAAGGCGCCGAAATCACCCGGATCTCGCTCGTCGGATTTTCCGCTGCCGATCTATGACGGCGACCTGCAGGCCAAATCCGGCGTGCCGAAGCACGCGGTCAATCTGAAGCGCATGATGGCGGCCCATCATGGCGTGCTGATCGTGACGCCGGAGTACAATTCCTCGGTGCCGGCGCTGGTGAAAAACACCATCGACTGGGTGAGCCGGGTGCAGGATGTGCACGAGACCCGCGGGCAGGTGTTTCGCGAGCGGGTGTTTGCGATTGCCTCGGCCTCCGGCGGGCGGCTCGGCGGCGCCCGCGCGCTGGCCGCGCTGCGGCTGATCCTGTCGGCCTGCCATGCCCAGGTGATCCCGAACCAGTTCGCGCTGTCGTTTGCCGACGATGCCTATGACGAGATGGAGCGGCTGAAGAATTCCGCCGACAGCGAGGCGCTGAAAGCGCTGGTGCGGCAGTTGATCGACATTTCCCAACGCATGATGTGAGGTGACATGCAGCCAGCCGATATCGCGCCGAAGGACCGCCTGATCGTCGCGCTCGATCTGCCCGGCGTGGCCGAGGCGGAAGCGATGATTGCGCGGCTCGGCGACAGCGTGAGCTTCTACAAGATCGGCTATCAGCTCGGCTATGCCGGCGGCTTGCCGCTGGCGCAGCAACTGGCGAAATCCGGCAAGAAGGTCTTCCTCGATCTCAAGCTGCACGACATCGGCAACACGGTGGCGCGCGGCGTCGAGAGCGTCGCCAAACTCGGCGCGACCTTCCTCACCGTGCACGCCTATCCGCAGACCATGAAGGCCGCGGTCGAGGCGCGCGCCGGATCGGGCCTGAAGATTCTCGCCGTCACCGTGCTGACGTCGTATGACGACGGCGATCTGCATGCCGCGGGCTATCGCCTCAACGTCTCCGATCTGGTCGAAGCGCGCGCGCAGCAGGCGCAGGTGCTCGGCGTCGACGGCCTCGTCAGTTCGCCGGAAGAGGCGGCCAGCTTGCGCAAGATCGTCGGTCACCAGATGAATCTGGTGACGCCCGGCATCCGCCCGGCGGGAGCGGCGACCGGCGACCAGAAACGCATCATGACGCCGGCGCGCGCCATCGCCGCCGGCGCCGACTATCTGGTGGTCGGACGGCCCATTACGGAAGCCGCCGATCCCAAGGCGGCGGCGGATGCCATTCAGGCGGAAATCAAGCAGGCGTAGTTAACTGTGAAACAAGTAACGGAGAGTGAGATGGCCAAGGGATACTGGATCGCGCGCGTCGACGTGCACAATGACGATGGCTACAAGGCCTATGCGGCGGCCAACCCGGCCATCTTCAAGAAATTCGGCGGGCGCTTCGTCGTGCGTGCCGGCAAATTCACGGCCATCGAAGGCCAAAGCCGCTCGCGCAACGTGGTGATCGAATTTCCCGACTATGAGACCGCGCTGGCCTGCTACCACTCGCCGGAATACCAGGCCAACATCAAGGTGCGGCAGCCGCATTCGGACGCCGATCTCATCATCATCGAAGGCTATGACGGCCCGCAGCCCTGAGGGCTGGCGGCCAGCATCCTCTCCGTCATGCGCTTGCCGGGACATGAGCCCGGCGCATGACGGCGTGACTGGCCCTGATTGGTTGCCGGAACAGCCTGCCCCGGCTATACCCCGTTGAGAGGTAAAGCCATGGCCGATATGCGATTGATCGTTGCGGGGGCCGGCGGCCGGATGGGCCGCGCGCTGGTGCGCGTCATTTCGGAAACGCCGGGCGCGGTGCTGGCCGGCGCGCTGGAAGCGCCGGGATCGGAACTGCTGGGCAAGGATGCCGGCGTGCTCGCCGGCCTGCCGGAGAATGGCGTCAAACTCTCGGCCGACCTGTGGGCGCTGTCGGCCAATGCCGACGGCATTCTGGATTTCACCGTGCCGGCCGCCACCATCGCCAATGTCGCGATCGCCGCCGAACGCGGCCTCGTGCACATTGTCGGAACCACCGGGCTGTCGGTCTCCGACATGGCCGTGATCAAGAGCGTTACCTCCCGCGCCGTCGTGGTGCAGTCCGGCAATATGAGCCTCGGCGTCAATCTGCTCGCCGCGCTGGTCAAGCGCGTCGCGCAGTCGCTGGACGAAAGCTTCGACATCGAAATCGTCGAAATGCATCACAGGGCCAAGATCGACGCGCCGTCGGGCACGGCCTTGCTGCTCGGCGAAGCCGCCGCCGCCGGCCGCGGCGTCGACCTGCACACCCATTCGGCGCGCGGCCGCGACGGGCATACCGGCGCGCGGCCGCCGGGCGACATCGGCTTTGCGAGCTTGCGCGGCGGCACCGTCACCGGCGATCACAGCGTGATCTTCGCCGGCGCCATGGAGCGCATCGAACTGACCCACCGCGCCGAGGACCGGACCATGTTCGCGCAGGGCGCGGTCAAGGCCGCGCTATGGGCGCACGGCAGGAAGCCCGGCTTCTATACGATGACCGATGTGCTCGGGCTTACCGACTTCTAATCCAATCCGAAACGAAAAACGGAAATCCTTTCAATGAGCGACCGTCTTCTCGTGCTCGTGCGGCACGGCCAGAGCGAATGGAATTTGAAGAACCTGTTCACCGGCTGGAAGGACCCTGATCTCACCGAACAGGGCATTGCCGAGGCCAAGGAGGCCGGCCGCAAACTAAAGGCACAAGGGCTGACGTTCGACGTCGCCTTCACCTCGGTGCTGACGCGCGCCCAGCATACGCTCGATCTGATGCTCGCCGAGATCGGCCAGACCGGACTGCCGACGACGAAGGACCTCGCGCTCAACGAACGCGATTACGGCGATCTCTCCGGGCTCAACAAGGATGACGCCCGCAAGAAATGGGGCGAGGATCAGGTGCTGATCTGGCGCCGCTCCTACGACGTGCCGCCGCCCGGCGGCGAAAGCCTGAAGGACACGCTGGCGCGCACGCTGCCCTATTACGTGCAGGAGATTTTGCCCGGCGTGCTGCGCGGACAGCGCACGCTGGTCGCCGCCCACGGCAATTCGCTGCGCGCGCTGATCATGGTGCTGGAGAAGCTGACGCCCGAGCAGATTCTGAAGCGCGAGCTCGCAACCGGCGTGCCGGTGATCTACCGGCTGAATGCGGATTCGACCGTGGCGTCGAAGGTCGATCTGGCGGGGTGAGCGATAACGCTGAGACGCGAGCGCTCGGCGCTCGTGCGATCAGCATGACGAGGCTTGCCGTGAATGCCGCCAGCGTCAACACGGACATGACCATGCGCAGCGTATTCCAGAACATCCAGGGTTCGAGATAGGCTCGCCAGATTGCGGCGGCGTTCTCCGTGGTCGGTACGATGGGTGCGAGACCTTCGTTCAATGGCACGCTGTAAAGCAGCGTCACCATGAATGCGCCGAGGCCATAGATGGCGGTGCCGAGAAGGGCAAGCGCCAGCGGCCAGTTGCCGGCACCGATCAGCAGCAGGGTCGCGATACCTCCGAACGCCAACGTGCCGAAAAAGCTGAATGCGAAAACTGCGTTACGAACGACCGCATTGATGCCCTGCATCGCCTTGATCGCCGATACGGCATCGGTCGCTCGCGAGACCCGGCATCACCGAGCAATGATAGGCGTAGAAGAAACCGGCGATCAGCGCAGCCGCAAGAACAGAAAGTGCAAGACAGAACAGCCGCAGGAATCGCATTGTTATGAAAACCCTGTCGGATACCGTGTTGATCAGACGATGGTCGGATTCGGGTCGCGGCGTGTCATATTACATTTTGGACATGCCCGGTTTCCCGGCCCGTTGGCTCTACCCATCCTGTCTAGTGCAATCCGACCTGGCCGGCTTCCCAGCCCAGCATCGCCTGCTTGCGCGTGATGCCCCAGTGATAGCCGGTCAGCGCGCCGCTCTTGCCGAGCGCGCGATGGCAGGGCACCACGAACGACACCGGGTTTCGTCCGACCGCGGCGCCGACGGCGCGCGACGCCTTCGGGCTTTTGATCTTGTTGGCGATGTCGGAATAGCAGACCGCGCGGCCCATCGGGATCTTCAACAGCGTCTCCCACACCCGCACCTCGAAATCGGTGCCGATCAGGACCACGCGCAGCGGCTGGTCCGGCCGCCACAGCCGCGTATCGAAGATGCGCTGCGCGAGGCCGGCGGTGCCGTCGTGGTCCTCGACATAGGTCGCGTTCGGCCAGCGCCGCTTCATGTCGGCAAACGCCGTCGGCTCCTCGCCGGGATCGGCGAAGGCGAGCCCCGCCAGCCCGCGATCGCTGGCGATCACGATCGCGGTGCCGAACGGGCAAGGGTGGAAACCGTAGCGCAGCGTCATGCCGGCGCCGCCGTTCTTCCATTCGCCCGGCGACATCGCTTCATGGGTGACGAACAGATCGTGCAGCCGGCCCGGGCCCGACAGGCCGGAGTCGAGCGCGGCATCGAGCACGCTGGCGGAATCGCGCAGCAGGCCCTTGGCGTGATCGAGCGTCAGCGCCTGCATGAAGGCCTTTGGCGTCAGCGAGGCCCAGCGGCGGAACAGATGGTGCAGTTCATCCGGCGTCACGGAGGCGGCATCCGCCATCGCCTCGATGGTCGGCTGCGTGCGCCAGTGCTCCGAGATGAAGGCGATGGCGCGGCGCACCGAATCGTAGTCGCGCAGCGCGGCGTTCTGGGAGCCCGGCTTGGCCAGGCGCTGGTCATGTATGGCGAGTGTCATCATGGGGTCTGATTTAGGGCTCATGCGCGGTCCAAACCACCCGATTCCTGACAAGCCAACGTAGCGTTTTCGAGCGAAGTGGGAACCGGTTCGCGTGAAGAAAACGCGTCAAAAAAGAAAGCCATCAAGTGATCGGATTGTAGGTGATGCCGCGCTTGGCGGTTTGCAACGCCGCCAATAAGGCTTTGGCAAAGCTTGCTTTTTCGTCCGGTCCGAGAAAATGGCCGATCGAGACCCGGCGGCCGCGGGAGACCAGATAAAGCCGCTCGATGCCGAATTCGGGGTCGCCGGTCTGTTCGAGCTGGACCCAGAGCGGATTGAGCGCCCATTCGATCACATGGCCGCGATGGCTGACCCGCCGCACGCGCAATTCCGACGGCGTCACCACGATATCCTCGGTGGCATCAGCGCTGCGGAAATTGATCCGGAACGCCCAGTAGATCACCAGCACGTCGAGGCCGAAAAAGCCGAACACCGGCCAGGCGCCCATCAGCAGAAATGCGATGCCGGCGACAAAGCTGACCGCGCTGATGAATGCCATCAGCACCAGAAAGCCGGTGCGGTTCAGCGAGCGATGCGGCGTCACCCGCGCCGAAAACAGCGTCGGCTGGTCAAGCGCCGGATCAAAGTCGTTGCCTGCGGTCATCGCGTATCAGTATATCCGGATCATGGCCAAAATCATCCGCTCAAACAGCGCCAAAAAATCCAGCGTCCCATCCGGTGCCGAAGAAATCGGCAAAGAAAGCCGCCAAGTCGTCGCCCAAGCCGGCGGCGAAGACGTCCTTAAAGCCAAAATCTCTAAAGCCGAAACCCTGGACGCCGGCCGAGGTCCACGAGGCCTTCAGCCGGTTTCGCAAAGCCAATCCGGAGCCGAAGGGCGAACTCGAACATCTCAATCCCTATACGCTGCTGGTCGCCGTGGTGCTGTCGGCGCAGGCGACCGACGCCGGCGTCAACAAGGCGACGCGCGCGCTGTTTGCGGTGGCCGACACGCCGCAAAAGATGCTTGAGCTCGGCGAAGAGAAAGTGCGCGAGTACATCAAGACCATCGGGCTCTATCGCAACAAGGCGAAGAACGTCATCGCGCTGTCGGAAAAACTGATCGCCGAATTCGGCGGCGAGGTGCCGCGCACCCGCGCCGAGATCGAGACGCTGCCCGGCGCCGGGCGCAAGACCGCCAATGTCGTGCTCAACATGGCCTTCGGCGAGCACACCATGGCGGTGGATACCCATGTGTTCCGCGTCGGCAACCGCACCGGACTGGCGCCCGGCAACACGCCGCTCGAGGTCGAACTGGGGCTGGAGAAGGTGATCCCGTCCGAGTTCATGCTGCACGCCCATCACTGGCTGATCCTGCACGGCCGCTACACCTGCCTCGCCCGCAAGCCGCGCTGCGAGGTATGCCTGATCAACGATCTCTGCCGGTGGCCGGAAAAGACGGTCTGAGGCATGATCGCTGTCAATCCTGAGGGTGTTATCCGGCCTTCGGGAACGTGATTGAGGGCGTCGCCGTGAGTCAGCAGGATCAGACGAGTCCGCCACCCGCAAGTCAGACCCCGTCTCCGCCGCTCGCGCCAGCTCCGACGTCGCCGCCGGCGGCAGGCGGCTTCTGGGGCCGCTTCGCGATTCCGCTGTTCGCCGTGCTGGCGCGTTTGCCTTCATCGCGCTGGCGACGCTGCGCTGGGATGCCTGGGTCGGCAACGCCGCGATCCAGACCACCAACGACGCCTATGTTCGCGCCGAGCTGACGCGGCTGAGCAGCCGGGTCGCCGGCGAGGTGCTCACGGTCGCCGTGCAGGATTTCCAGCGCGTCAAGGCCGGCGATCTGCTGATCCAGATCGATCCCGCCGACTACTCAGGCCCAGGTGGCGCAGGCCGAGGCCGGCGTCGCCGCCGCGCAGGCCGCGCTCGACAATCTGAGCAACCAGGTCGAACTGCAATACGCGACGATCGCGCAGGCCGAAGCCGCAGCTGGTATCCGCGGCGGCCCAGGAGGTCGAGGCGCGGCAGGAGCAGGAGCGCCAGCAGTCGCTGTCGCAGACCGAAGCCGGCACGCGGCAAAAGCTCGAACAGGCGACCGCGGCCTATGCCAAGGCGCAGGCCGACGTGCGCGCGAGCCGCGCCGTCATCGCCGCGCAACGGCACCAGCTCGAAGTGCTGTCGGGCACCAAGAAGCAGCGCGCGGCGGACCTCGAGGGCGCCAAGGCGACGCTGGCCGCGGCCAAGCTCAAGCTCGGCTACACCAAGATCGTGGCGCCGTTCGATGGCGTTGTCGGCGAGCGGCAGGTGCAGCCCGGCGACTACGTCAATATCGGCAGCAACCTCATCAATGTCGTGCCGCTGCCGAACGTCTATGTGATCGCCAACTACAAGGAGACGCAGCTGACGCGGGTCAAACCCGGTCAGCCCGTCGAGATCACCGTCGACAGTTTCCCGAACGAGAAACTGCACGGCCGCGTCGAGCGGATTGCGCCGGCGAGCGGCTCGCAATTCGCGCTGCTGCCGCCGGACAACGCCACCGGCAATTTCACCAAAGTGGTGCAGCGCGTCCCGGTCCGGATCCAGCTCGACAAGAACCAGCCGCTGCTGGAGCGCCTGTTGCCGGGCATGTCCGTCGTCACCCACATCCATACCGGCGAGGCGGGCACGGATGGCGGAAAATGACGCGTCGATCGCGGACCGGTCTCGCGCGGCGGCATCGCGCCGCAGCCGCTGTTTGCGGTCGGCGCGGTGCTGCTCGGCTCGTTTCTGGCGAATTTCGACAGCCGGCTGACGTCGGTCGGCCTGCCCGATCTGCGCGGCGCGTTTTCGCTCGGCTTCGACGAGGGCGCCTGGCTCTCTACCGCGGGCATCGGCTCGCAGATCTTCATCGCGCCGGCGGTGGCGTGGCTTGCGACCGTGTTCGGCCTGCGCCGCGTGCTCGGCATTCCGAGCCTGGTCTATGCCCTGATCTCGCTGATGATCCCGTTCGTGCATGATTACACCACGCTGATCGCGCTCAGCATCGTGCATGGCATGCTGCTCGGCACCTTCGTGCCGGCGACGCTGATGATCATCTTCCGCAATCTGCCGATCAGATGGTGGCTGCCGGCGATCGCGATCTATTCGATCCGGGTCGGGTTCGCGCTCGACACCTCCAGCTCGCTGGTCGGCTTCTATGTCGACCATCTGGGATGGCAGTGGCTGTACTGGCAGGGCGTCGTGATCGCGCCGCTGATGGGCCTGATGGTCTATCTCGGCACGCCGCAATGAGCCGGTCAACCGCGATCTGCTGCAGCACGCCGACTGGGGCGGCATGCTGCTGCTCGGCACCTGCGGTCTCGATGATCTATGCCGGTCTCGATCAGGGCAATCGGCTGGACTGGCTGGAATCGGGCACGGTGATGGCGCTGTTGCTCGGCGGCGGCGCGCTGTTCGTCGCCTTCCTGATCAACGAGACGCTGGTTCGCCAGCCCTGGGCGCACGTCAATGTGCTGTTCTCGCGCAATATCGGGCTCTCGCTGGTCGCTCATCCTGCTCTACACGCTGACCAGCCTCTCCAATTCGTCGCTGGTGCCGAATTTCCTCGGCGTCGTCGGCCTGCTGCGGCCCGAACAAAGCGGCGTCGCTGCTGCTGACCTTGGCGCGCTTGCCGATGTTCGTGCTGGTGCCGTTCTCGATCTTTCTGCTTCGGCATTTCGATGCGCGCGCCGTGGTGGTCCTCGGCTTGTCGGCGTTCGCCGCCGCCAATCTCTGGGGCACGCAATTGACCCATGACTGGGCGCGCGGCGATTTCATCGGCATCGTGCTGCTGCAGTCGATCGGGCAGGCGTTCACGCTGCTGCCGATCATCATCCTCGCGCTGTCCAATTCCGATCCGACCCGCGCGACGGCGTTCGCCGCCTATATCCAGATCATGCGGCTCGGCGGCGCCGAGATCGGCGTGGCGCTGATGGGCACCTGGCTGCGCGTGCGCGAGCAGATCCATTCCAATTATCTCGGCCAGCATCATCGAAAGCGGCAGCTTCGACGTGACGCGCATGCTCAAGCAACTCGGCGGACTATTTTGCCAGCCATGGCGCGGGCGCTGCGCCGGCGCGGGCGCTGGGGACGCTGGCGGCGCGGGTCCAGCGCGAGGCCAACGTGCTCGCCTATATCGACGGCTTCTGGCTGTGCTTCTGGCTGGCGATGGCGGCGCTCGTTCTGCGTCGCCCTGATCACCCGCGCGCCGCCGGGCCCGTTCACGCCGGCGCCGTTCGGCTTCGCGAAGAATGTGCTGCGGAAGTGCGGGGTGACCGTGTCGTAATGGGCGGCGCCGATCAGCGCACCGGCACGCCTGTTTTCCGCGCCGGCTCGATCAGCTCGGGCCTTGGGCCGCGACAGCCGCTTGTGCATGTGGACCATGAAGGCCATGCCGAACAACGGCGTCGCCAGGTTGACGATCGGGATCGACACGAAGGCCGCGATGAACAGGCCCGCGGTGAACACCGTCGCCGCATTGTCCTTGCGCATCGCCTTGGCTTCCGCCGGCGAGCGGAACCGCATCGCCGCGAGTTCGAAATATTCGCGGCCGAGCAGCCAGGCGGTGGCGATGAAGAAGATCAGGAAGCCCGCGCCGGCGAACAGCACGAAGGGCAGCGCGATCAGATAGACCAGGATCGTCAGCAGCGCCGTCTTGATGCCCTCGGGGATCGCGACGCCGAGCGGCAGCGCGTCGCCGGGGCGCTCCGCCGGATAATGTTCGCGCTCGACATGCTCGGCGACGTCGTCGACGAACACGCTCGCGATCAGCGAGGTGACCGCCGGCATCAGGAAAATGCCGCCGAGCACGACGCCGAGGCCGGCCGCGATCGAGATGATCCAGGAGAGGATATTGAGCGGCGTGTGGAAGCCCGGCCCCAGCATCGCCTCGGCCCAGACTTCGCCGGATTCGGCAAACCAGCTCAACAGCCGCTGCAGGCCGATCGCCAGCACCGCGATCAGCACCAGCGCCAGCCCGATCGAGCGCCACAGGATGGTGCGCATCGGCGGCGACAGGATCTGCGAAATCGCCTTGACGGCGGCGTCCAACATGGCGGTTCAACCTCTCGTGAAAACCCTCGCGAGAGGTAGATATACATGAGCCCTTCGGCAAGAGGGCGGGGCGGAGGCCCCGGGGCGTCGAGCGGCTTGTCGCGGACCGCATTACAGGCACTCGCCCATGACGGTTGCGTTCCAAAGCGGTGAATGCAGTATTTGAAGGATTATAATGTTCGGATGGTGCGCGAAGCCTAGCAACGGCGGCAAGAGCCCAGTCAAACGGAGGGGTCGCGATGGCCGGGACGGGACTGCCGCTTGACGGCGTGAGGGTCGTCGAGATGACCCATATGGTGATGGGCCCGACCTGCGGCATGATTCTCGCGCAACTGGGCGCCGAGGTCATCAAGGTCGAACCATCCGTGGGCGACAAGACCCGTTCGCTCGGCGGCATGGGAACTTCGTTCTTCCCGCTGTTCAACCGGGGCAAACGCAGCGTCGTGCTCGATTTCGCCAAGGCCGAAGACCGCGAGACCATGCATCGGCTGCTCGAAAGCGCCGACGTGTTCCTGGAAAATTTTCGCGACGGCCAGCTCGAAAAGCAGGGGCTTGGCGCCGAGGAGTTGCGCCGAAAACACCCGCATCTGATCGTCGCCGGCCACAAGGGTTTTCTCTCCGGTCCCTACGAGCATCGGCCGGCGCTCGACGAGGTCGTGCAGATGATGTCGGGGCTCGCCGCCATGACCGGCACGCGCGAGAAGCCGCAGCGCGTCGGCTCTTCCGCCAACGACATCATGGGCGGCATGTTCGGCGCGATTGCGATTCTCGCCGCGCTTTACGAGAAGCGCGGCGGCAAGAAGGACGGCGCCAATATCCGCATCGGGCTGTTCGAGAACTGCCTGTTTCTCGTCGCCCAGCACATGGTCGAATATGAGATGACCGGTCGGAAGCCGCGCTCGATGCCGGAGCGCGAGCATGCCTGGCCGATCTACGACATCTTCGACACCGCCGGCGGCGAGCGCATCTTCATTGGCGTCGTCACCGAGGGCCATTGGTGGAGCTTTTGCCGGGAATTCGCCCTGCAGGAATTTGCCGACGATCCGAGCCTGCGCAACACCACCGACCGGATTCTGGCGCGTGGGAGGATCATTCCGCGCGTGGCCGAAGTGATCAAGGGCTGGAAGATCGCCGATCTGTCGGCAAAACTCGATGCGCTGAACATCGCCTATTCGCCGATCAACCGCCCCGAGGACCTATTGCAAGACCCGCACGTCCTGCGCCCCGGCGGCCTGGTGCAGAATTTCAACGCCGACGGCGTACCGTTCCGCGTTCCAGCATTGCCGGTGGAGTGGAACGGCAGCAATATCGGCGAAGGGCTGAAGGTGCCGGTGCTGGGCGCCGATACCGAGGCCGTTCGCGCTGAACTCGACAAGCAAAACCCGTCTTCCAAAAACAACGCCGCATGAGGTTGCCATGACCCGCGTCCAGGAACTCTATCCCGACAGCAAGATCATCCTGCGCGAGGTCGGCTTGCGCGACGGCCTGCAGCTCGTGAAGACATTTCCGTCGACATCGCGCCAAGCAGCGCTGGATGCGCGACGAATATGCCGCGGGCGTGCGGCACTTCGAGGTCGGCTCGTTCCTGCCGGCAAAGACCTTTCCGCAATTCGCCGACGTGCGCGACATCATCGGGACCGTGGCCTCGCTGCCCGGCGCCTACGGCATCGCGCTGACGCTGAACGAGCGCGGCGTCAACGAGGCGCTGGCCTCCGGCGTCGCCGAAGTGGCGACGGTGGTCTCGGCCACCGAAGAGCACAGCCAGGCCAACGCCAACCGCTCGCGCGAGTCGGCCATTGCCAACGTCAGGCGGCTCTGCGAACTGCGCGACGCCAGCGCGCACAAGCCGGTGGTGAATTCCGCGATCTCGATGGCGCTGGGCTGCTCGATCGTGGGCGCGGTCGATCCGAAGGAAGTGTTGCGGCTGACGGAAAAGCTGTTCGAGGCCGGCGTCGACATGGTCGCGATTGCCGACACGGTCGGCTATGCCGGGCCGAAGCAGGTCGGCGAATTGACCGCGGCCGCGGTGAAGATCGCCGGCTCCAAGCCGATCTGCATTCACCTGCACGACACAAGAGGCATGGGGATCGCCAACGCCTCCGCCGCGCTCGATGCCGGCGCGCGCGTGCTCGATGGATCGCTGGGCGGCCTCGGCGGCTGCCCGTTCGCGCCGGGCGCGACCGGCAACGTCGTGTTCGAGGACCTGGTGTTCCTGTGCGAGAGCAAGGGATTCAAGACCGGCATCGATATCGAGAAACTGATCGCGGTGCGCGCGATCTTGAAATCGGAGATGCCGGGCGAGGCGCTCTATGGCGGGCTGGCGCGCGCCGGATTGCCGGGCGGGACGGCGGCCAAAGCCGCCTGATCGCCCCGCTCCTCCTTGCTACAGCCGCGTCATCCGCAGCCGCAGCGCGTTGCCGACGACGCTCACCGAGGACAGCGCCATCGCCGCGGCTGCGATGATCGGCGACAGCAGCAGACCGAACGCGGGATAGAGAATGCCTGCGGCGATCGGGATGCCGGCGGCGTTGTAGATGAAGGCGAAGAACAGGTTCTGGCGGATATTGCTCATGGTCGCCTGAGAGAGCCGCCGGGCGCGGACGATGCCGACCAGATCGCCCTTCAGCAGCGTGATCCCGGCGCTTTCCATCGCGACATCGGTACCGGTTCCCATGGCAATGCCGACTTCAGCCGCCGCGAGCGCCGGCGCGTCGTTGACGCCGTCGCCGGCCATCGCGACGATCCGTCCGGCCTTCTGCAGTTTTGCCACCACCGCGCTCTTCTGGTCGGGCAGCACTTCCGCCTCGACGTCGGTGATGCCAAGGCTGCGCGCGACGGCGTTCGCCGTGGTCCTGTTGTCGCCGGTCAGCATGATGACCTTGATGCCTTCCGCCGCCAGCGCCTTCAGCGCATCCGGCGTCGACGCCTTCACGGGGTCGGCGATGGCGAACAGCCCGGCCAGCTTGCCGTCGATGGCGATGTTGATGACGGTCGCGCCGTCGCCGCGCAGACGTTCGCCCTGTTCGTTCGAGCGCGGCGGTTTCGATGCCGAGCGACTGCAGGAAGTTCGCATTGCCGAGCACGATGGTCTTGCCGTCGACCTTGCCGGTGGCGCCCTTGCCGGTCGGCGAGTCGAATTCCTCGACCTTGCCGAGATCGAGATTGCGCTCCTTGGCGGATCGCACGATGGCGTCGGCCAGCGGGTGTTCGCTCGCCCGCTCGACGGTCGCAGCCAGCCGCAGAATATCGGTCTCGTTAAATCCCGCGCTCGGCACGATCGCGACCACCTTCGGCTTGCCCTCGGTGAGCGTGCCCGTCTTGTCGACCACCAGCGTGTCGACCTTCTCCATGCGCTCCAGCGCTTCGGCGTTCTTGATCAGCACGCCGGCCTGCGCGCCGCGCCCGACGCCGACCATGATCGACATCGGCGTGGCAAGGCCGAGCGCGCAGGGGCAGGCGATGATGAGCACGCTGACGGCCGCCACCAACCCGAACGCCATGCGCGGCTCCGGCCCGAACCAGGCCCAGGCGCCGAACGCGATCAGCGCCACGACGATAACGATCGGCACGAACCAGCCGGAAACCTGATCGGCCAGCCGCTGGATCGGCGCGCGCGAGCGCTGCGCGTCCGCCACCATCTTGCACGATCTGGGAGAGCAGCGTGTCGCGCCCGACCTTCTCGGCGCGCATCACGAACCCGCCGGACTGGTTGAGCGTGCCGGCGATGACCTTGCTGCCGGCTTCCTTGGTCACCGGCATGGATTCGCCGGTCACCAGCGATTCGTCGAGCGAGGAACGGCCTTCGAGGATGACGCCGTCGACCGGCACCTTCTCGCCCGGACGCACCCGCAATTTGTCGCCGACGACAAGCGCGTCGATTTCCACCTCATGGTCGGCGCCATCGTCGCCGATCCGGCGGGCGGTTTTTGGCGCGAGCTGAAGCAGCGCCTTGATCGCGCCGGATGTCGCCTCGCGCGCGCGAAGTTCGAGCACCTGGCCGAGCAGCACCAGCACGGTGATGACGGCGGCCGCTTCGAAATAGACCGCAACCGCGCCGCCATGGCCGCGGAAGGTGGCCGGGAAGATTCCGGGCGCGACCGTGCCGATGACGCTGTAGACATAGGCCACGCCGGTGCCCATCGCGATCAGCGTGAACATGTTGAGATTGCGCGTGACGAGCGATTGCCAGCCGCGCACGAAGAACGGCCAGCCGGCCCAGAGCACGACGGGCGTGGCGAAGGCGAACTGGATCCAGTTCGACAGCGTCGGATCGACCCAGCCATGGCCGCCGACGAGATGGCCGCCCATTTCGAGGACGACCGCGGGCAGCGCGAGCACGAGGCCGACCCAGAAGCGGCGCGTCATGTCGGCGAGCTCCGGATTGGGCGGCGCATCGAGGCTCGCGACCTCCGGCTCCAGCGCCATGCCGCAGATCGGGCAGCTTCCTGGGCCGACCTGGCGGATCTCCGGATGCATCGGGCAGGTGTAGATCGTGCCTTCGGGTGCGGCAGCTTTCGGTCTGCTGTCTTTCTCGAGATAGGAGATCGGGATCGGCGGCGAATTTGGTGCGGCAGCCGGCCGAGCAGAAATGGAAGGTCTCGCCGCGATAGTCGAAGCGGTGCTTGCTGGTCGCGGGGTCGACGGTCATGCCGCAGACGGGATCGCGAACGGTTGCCGCGGTGTGGGCGTGATGATCGTGATGGCTGTGACTGGCGTGGTCGTGGCCGGCGTGGCTGTCGCCGCCGCAGCAGGCAGCCTTTGGCGCGCCGTTTCGGTCGGCGTTTTCATTCTTGTTCATCATTCGCTCCGCCGCTTGTAACCCATACCCTGTAGGGGTATATAAGGCCCATGCGAAAAGACATCAAGGTATCCTGTCAAAAGCGTCTCAGCCGGATCGAGGGCCAGGTCCGCGGCCTCTCCAAGATGGTCGACGAGGACCGCTACTGCATCGACATCGTCACCCAGATCTCGGCCGTGCGGGCCGCGCTGCGGCGCGTCGAGGAAGAGGTGCTGCGGGATCACGTCTCGCATTGCGTCGAGCACGCGATCACCAGCGGCAACAAGGCCGATCAGCGCGAAAAGATCGCGGAGCTGATGGCCGTGATCGGCCGCTCAGACAGGTAGCGCGAATTCGTAGCCCGGATGAAGCGAACGGGTCGCGCGAACGCGCGCCCGATGACGGGCTCCGCGAAATCCGGGGCAGTTTATCCGACGGACCGAGTTTCCCGGATTGCGCTTCGCTCCATCCGGGCTACGCGTTCTTGCCTCTACGCCATCCTTTCCGGCGTCTCGCGGCGCGGGTCGCCGCGTAATCCTAGTCGTGGTGATGGCCGTGCTTGCGGGCCTTCGGCTTCTTGTCGGATCCCGTCGGGATCATTACCACGCGGCCGTAGCGCACGCCGCGCTCGGCGATGATGTGGTCGGCAAAGTGCCGGACTTCGCCGCTGGCGCCCTTCAGCGCCGTCACCTCCATGCAAGAGTCGTCGTCGAGATGGACATGCAGCGTCGCCAGCGAGAGGTCGTGGTGGCCGTGGAAATTCTGCACCAGCCGTTTCGACAGGTCCCGCGCGGCGTGGTCGTAGACGTAGACCAGGGCTGCGACGCATTGGCCTGAAGGGGCTGCGTCCTCCGCGCCCTGCTGCAGCCCGGCGCGGGCGAGATCGCGGATGATCTCGGAGCGGTTCTGATAGCCGCGCGCTTCTGCCGCCGCATCGATCTCGGCGAGCAGGTCGTCTTCGATGGTGATGGTGATCCGTTGCATCCTAAATTTCCGTCCTGACGCGGTATGATATTTCTATTGTATCGTCATACTGCGCTTGCTAGCGTGAGGCGCCGGGTTAAGTCGAACTGATACGATCGTGCGCCGACAGTAGCAGTTATCATCCGGGGGCATGAGCGTTGCGTAAGACTGTTTGGGGAGCATTTTCCGCCGCTGCATCGCTGTTGGTCATGGCAACATCGGCGGACGCGCAGGAGCGCGACTGCGGCAGAGGCCAGCCAGCTTCCCGCCGTGACCGTAAATCCCCCTGAAACCAGGCCACGCAACCGGACCAAGCCGCCCCGCCGCGAGAGAAGTGCGCGAAATCCATCCGCGGTTCAACCAAGCGTCCCCGTTCCACCGCCGCCGATCAGCCGCGGCGTCACGTCGGGGTCCGCGACTGCGGGGCCGGCATACATGCAGCCCACCGCCGCCAGCGCCATGACCATCAGCGGCGCGGAGGTGAATGCGCGGCCTTTCTTGCGCGCCGGCGAAGCGCTGGAGGTGGTGCCGGGACTGATCGTCACCCAGCATTCCGGTGAAGGCAAAGCCAACCAGTATTTCTTGCGCGGGTTCAATCTCGATCACGGCACTGATCTGGCTATCAGCGTCGACGGTATGCCGGTCAACATGCCGACCCATGGTCATGGGCAGGGCTATGCCGATATCAATTTCATGATCCCGGAGCTCATCCAGTCGGTCAATGTTCGAAAGGGGCCGTACTTCGCCGACGTCGGCGACTTCGGTTCCGCTGGATCGGTCGCGATCGACTACGTCAACAGGCTGCCGAAGAACATCGCCGAACTGACGTTCGGCAGTTTTGGTTATCGCCGTGCGCTGGCGGCGGGATCGACGGCGGTCGGCGCGGGCACGCTGCTCGCCGCCTTCGAGGGCGTCGGGTATGACGGTCCGTGGGACGTACCTGACAATGTGCGCAAGCTGAACGGCGTGCTGCGCTACAGCCAGGGCACCGCCACCGACGGGTTCACGCTGTCGGCGATGGCCTATTCCAACGGCTGGAATTCGACCGATCAGGTGGCGCGGCGTGCGATCGACCAGGGACTGATCGGCCGGTTCGGCTCGCTCGATCCGACCGATGGCGGCGTCTCGAGCCGGTTCTCGCTGTCGGGCAATTGGGCGCAATCGAGCGAATACGGGCAGAGCAAGATCAACGCCTATGTGATCAATTCGTCGCTGCGGCTCTATAACAATTTCACCTATTTTCTCGACGATCCCGTCAATGGCGATCAGTTCAGCCAGATGGACCGGCGCACGGTTGTTGGCCTCAATGCCAGCCACGCTTTCGATGTACGCGTGGCCGGCATCGAAACCCAGACCCGCGTCGGGCTGCAGACGCGCGGCGATGACATCCGGGTCGGCCTGTTCAAGACGTTGCAGCGCGAGATGCTCTCGACCGTGCGCGAAGACAGCGTGCGGGAAGGCAATGTCGGCCTGTGGGCCGATACGACGGCGCGCTGGACCGACTGGCTGCGCACCACGGTCGGCATCCGCGAGGATTATTTCGCGGGAAGGGTGCTGAGCGACACGCCGGCAAAATTCCGGCAATGCACAGGCGTCGATGACGAGTCCCAAGGCCGGAATCGTGCTGGGGCCGTGGTACAGGACGGAATTCTACGGCAATGCCGGCTACGGCCTGCACTCCAACGACATCAGAGGCGCGACGATCACGGTCGATCCGATCGACAAGGTGACGCCGCAGGATCGCGTGCCGCTGCTGGTGCGATCGAAGGGCGCCGAGCTTGGCATCCGCACCAAGGCAGTCGAAGGCCTCACCAGTTCGCTCGCGGTGTTCGTGCTGGATTTCGATTCGGAATTGTTGTTCGTCGGCGACGCCGGCACGACCGAGGCGAGCCGCCCCAGCCGGCGCGTCGGCGTCGAGTGGACCAACCAGTATCAGGTGCTGCCGTGGATGCGGTTCGATCTCGACGTCGCGTATACCCGTGCCCGCTTCACCGATTTCGATGCCGCCGGCAATTTCATCCCGGGCGCGCCGGCGTGGGTGGCGGGCGGTGGCGTGACGTTCGGCGGAGAGAGCGGCTGGTTCGGCGCATTGCGTGGGCGCTATTTCGGGCCGCGTCCGCTGATCGAGGATGACAGTGTTCGTTCGCAGGCGTCGCTGATCTTCAATGCGCGGGCGGGCTACAAATTCGACAATGGCCTGCGGCTGCAGCTCGACGTGCTCAATCTCTTCAACGCACGGACCAACCAGATCGAGTATTATTATCTCTCACGGCTGCCGGGCGAACCGATCGGCGGCGTCGCGGACCGGCATGTGCATCCCGCCGAGCCGCTGGCGGTGAGATTGACGCTGGCGGGGAGGTTTTAGAAATGTGTTGGTAGCCCGGATGGAGCGGAGCGTAATCCGGGACAGTCTGTCCGGTTGATCGATCTGCCCCGGATTGCGCTTCGCTCCATCCGGGCTACGCAAACGGCTTTGTTTCTACGCCACCATCTCCGGCGCCTTGTCGCGTGGGCGGGCGCGGCGTTCCGGCGGGCGGACCGGGACGTATTCGACGGCGAGATAATGTTCCGACACGGTGACGCGTTCGATGATCGTCGTTTCAACGGTCACTTCTTCAACCGTCACTTCTTCAGCCGCAGCCGGAAGCGGCGTTTCCTGGTCAGTCTCTTCAGGAGCAAGTGACGGCGATTGGACTTCTGGAAACACACCGAATTCGCCCGCTACCTCCGGGAGCGGCTTCTGCTTGTCGGCCCAGTGCAGGGCGGTGTAGTCGAAGCCGTGCACGATGGTGGGTTTGACGATTTCGAAATAGGGCGAGATGTCGAAATCGCGCGGCATGTAGAGCGAGGAATCGCGGATATGCAGGATCTCGCGCCGGGCCTTGCGGGAGGCGGCGCGGGTGATCTTCGGCAGGATCGGATAGCGCACGGCGTCGAACGCCTGCGCGATCAGCGCCGAGCAGATGATCTTGGTGGGATCGCCGGAGCCGAACGCGATCATGCGGCGCCGCCAGCGCTGCGGCACCGGCAGCGGGATCAGAAAGCGCATCAGGTCGACGATATTCTTGGTGTCGTAGCCGAAGCCGATCCGGTTGATGGCGTAGCGGCACACCGTGGTGCGGTCCTCGTAGGACAGGCCGATCGGGCGGCAGACGCGGGTGTGGTACGGATAATATTTCGACAGCGGCGCCGAGGTCACGCCCTCGCCGATATTGGCCTCGATCAGCACATGCGGCTCGCCGTCGGGTTCGTATGCGCCGTCAACCGGGCCGACATAGAGCGCGCCGTGCGACCAGGTGGATTGCGTGAGGTATTTGATGATGCCGGAGATGCGGTTGTTGCCTTCGACCAGCAGCACGTCGCCGGGCTCGATGACACCGCGCAGATGCTCGGGATCGCTGGGGGTGAACGGCTCGTAACCCGGGACTTCCTTCTGCAGGTAGCCCGCAATCAACTGGCCGATCGTATCGAGCATTACGCCCATGAAACTCCCCTGGAGCGGATTTTCGTCCGCATTTTTTGTTCCCTTAGCATGGTCGCAAGCCGTTTCAATTTAGTTCATGCGCCAAACGGATCAATCATGATTGATTTACCATGAGTGTTGCTGCGTCACGTGAGATGCGGCACAGTTCGCTAGCTGTTCTCACTTCTTTCAGGCCCCGGAAACCATGACATGACAATGACCCGCCGCCACTTCCTGTCGGCGTCCGCCGCATTGGCGGTGATCCCGGGTTTTTCCGGGGGGCGCGCGGGAGCAGCACCGTTGCCGCGGGAAGCTGACATCGTCGTGATCGGCGCGGGTGCGGCCGGCATTGCTGCGGCGCGGCGGATCATGGCGGCGAACCGCAAGGTGATCGTGGTGGAGGCGGCGAGCCAGATCGGCGGCCGCTGCCAGACCGACAGCTCGACCTTCGACGTGCCGTTCGATCGCGGCGCGCGCTGGATGCACAATCCCGAGACCAATCCGATGATCAAGCTGGCGCGCGCCGCGGGCCTCGAGATCACGACAGCGCCCTCAGGCCAGAAGATCCGCATCGGCCGCCGCAACGCCCGCGCCGGCGAGACCGAGGAATTTCTCGCCGCTCTCGTGCGCGCCAACCGCGCCATCGACGAAGCCGCGCGGCGGTTCGACGTCTCCTGCGCCTCCGTGCTGCCAAAGGACCTCGGCGACTGGGCCGGCACGGCGGAGTTCGTGCTAGGGGCCAGTTTCTCGGGCAAGGATTTGAAAGACGTCTCCGTCGGCGACAAGTCCCGCGCGCAGGATCGCAATACCGCGATCGGCTGTCGTCAGGGATTGGGCACGCTGATCGCAAAGCTCGGCGAGCAGGTGCCGCTGGCGCTGTCGACGCCGGCCAATCGCATCGTCTGGAGCAACCGCGATGTCAGCGTGGAAACGCCGGCGGGCAGGATCGCCGCGCGCGCCGCCGTGATCACCGTGTCGAGCAACGTGCTGGCCGCCGGCAACATCAAGTTCGCGCCTGACATCCCGAAGCGCACGCTCGACGCGGCTTCCAGGCTGAGCCTCGGCAGCTACGACCGGATCGCGCTGCAGATGCCGGGCAATCCGCTCGGGCTGGCGCGCGACGACGTCGTCATCGAGCAGAGCAATTCGACGAAGACGGCGCTGATACTCGCCAATATGGGCGGCTCGTCGCTCTGCACGATCGACGTCGCCGGCTCGTTCGGCCGCGAGCTTTCCGCGCAGGGCGAGAAGGCCATGGTGGCGTTCGCGGTGGAATGGCTGACCAAACTGTTCGGCAGCGAGGCGGCAGCCGCGGTGAAGAAATCGAGCGCGACGCGCTGGAACGCCGCGCCGTTCGCGCTCGGCGCGATGTCGGCGGCCGGTCCCGGCGGGCAATCGTCGCGAAAGGTTCTGACCGATCCGATCGGCTGCATGTACCTCGCCGGCGAGGCCACCCATGAAACGCTGTGGGGAACCATCGACGGCGCCTGGGAAAGCGGCGAGCGCGCCGCCGAAGCGGCGTTGCGGCGGATCGGTGCGTTGAAGGATCCGGAGCCGGAGGCGCGGCCGGCGAAACAGCGGCGGCGAGGGTCCTCGATCAACTGATGGCACGCCCGAAAGCACTGATCTCCTGGTCGAGCGGCAAGGACTCGGCGTTCGCGCTGCATGAAGTGCTGCGCGCGGGTGAATTCGATGTCGTCGGCGCGCTGACCACGGTGACCGAGACGTTCGGCCGGGTATCGATCCACGGCGTGCGGCAGGAGATATTGCAGGCGCAATGCGAGGCCGCGGGCCTGCCGCAGCGGATCGTGCCGATCCCCTATCCCTGCCCGAACGAGATTTACGAAGCGCGGATGGGGGAAGCGGTCGCGCAGGCCGTGGCCTGCGGCATCACGCACATGATCTTCGGCGATCTTTTTCTCGCTGACATCCGCGCCTATCGCGAACAGAAGCTGGCAGGCACCGGCATCACGCCGGTGTTTCCACTGTGGGAGCGGCCGACGGCAGAACTGGCGCAAGCGATGATCGCAAGCGGGCTGGAAGCGCATATCGCCACTGTCGATCTGAAGAAGCTGCCGGCGGAGTTTGCCGGCCGCACATTCGATGCGGCGCTGTTGGCCGATCTGCCCGAAGGCGTCGACGCTTGCGGCGAGAACGGCGAGTTTCACACCTGCGTGGTGGCGGGCCCGATGTTTTCACGGCGGCTTGCGGTGACGACCGGCGAGCGCGTCGAGCGCGACGGCTATGCGTATTGCGATCTGGTGATGGGCTAGCGCAGGAATCGTAGGGTGGGCAAAGCGCAAGCGTGCCCACCATCCACGGGCGGTGCGCGTTGTGGTGGGCACGGCGCATTCGCCTTTGCCCACCCTACGCAGCTACGGATCTAGCGTATCAGCGCAGCACGCCATCCAGCGCCGGCAGGCCAAAGATCACCGCGGCCGCGATCAGCGCGTAGCAGATCGCGCGGAACACGGTTTCGCTGGCCTTGCCGAACAGCGAGGCGCCGAACCAGACGCCGATGGCATAGACCGGGCCGACCACCAACGCGAACCGGATCGCATCCATCGTGATCAGTCCGGCCGTGGCGTAGCTGACGGCGGAAAAGAAATCCGACGCGCCGAAGAACAGCAAGATATTGGCGCGCGCGATGACGGAAGGAAGCGGGCGGCCGAGCCAGTAGCCGACGATCGGCGGGCCGCCGGTCTGGGCGAGCCCGCTGCAAAAGCCGGATAGCCCGCCGATGCCGACCGAGACCGCCGCGTGGTCCTTGCCGCGGTAGCGCCAGCCCGAGAGCAGCAGCAACAGCAGCGCGAACACGAAGACGGAAATGATCCAGCGCGTCGTCACCGGTTCGAGCCGGCTCAGGAAATAGGTGCCGATGGGGACGCCGATCAGCGCGCCGAGCACCATGATCGCGGTCGCCTTGCGGTCGGCCTTTTCCCACGCGCCCGGCAGCAGCGGCGCGGCGGCGACGAAATCGATGATCAGGAGCAGCGCGGCGACCAGCCGCGGGTCGGCGATCGAGCTTGCCAGCGGCATGAAGATCAGCGCGGAGCCGAACCCGGAAAAACCCCGCGCCGTTCCCGAGACGAAAGCGACCGCGCAGATCGCGATCGCCGCGTTGAGGCCGACGTCAGCCGGAATGAGCGCCGCGGGGTTCATGCGGCATCATGCTCGCAAGGTGCCGCCGGTCTTCTTCGTCACCTCGGCCACGATCTTCGCCGCCACCGCGTCGATCTCCTGGTCGGTCAGGGTCTTCTCGCGCGGCTGGATCGTCACGGCAATCGCGACCGACTTCTTGTCCGGATCGATGCCCTTGCCTTCGTAGACGTCGAAGACGGTCACATCCGTGATCAGCTTCTTGTCGACGCCCTGCGCCGATCGCACGATGTCGCCGGCCTTCACGCCGCGATCGACGATGAAGGCGAAGTCGCGCGACACCGGCTGGAACGCGGAGAGTTCGAGCAGCGGCTTGGCCCGGGTCGGCTTCTTCTTGGCGTCGGGAATGCGGTCGAGGATCACTTCGAACGCGATCATCGGGCCGTCGGCGCCGAGCGCTTCCAGCGTGCGCGGATGCAGCTCGCCGAAATAGCCCAGCACGTTCTGCGGTCCGATCTGGATGGTGCCGGAGCGCCCGGGATGCAGCCAGCTCGTGCCGCCCGGCACGACCTGCAGCGCCTGCATCGGCGCGCCGGCGGCCGCGAGCACGGCGAACGCATCGGCCTTGGCGTCGAGCGCATCGGTCATGGCAGAGCCCGACCAGTGCCGGCCCATGCCTTTCGAGGACGCAAAGCCGTGGCGCACGCCTGCGGCCGCAACGAACTGGTTCTCAGGTCTGTCGCCCTTGAAGATCTGGCCGACTTCGAACAGCGCGACGTCCTGATAACCGCGATTGGCGTTGGCCTGCGCCGCGGCGACGAGGCCCGGCAACAGGCTCGGCCGCATGTCGGAGAGGTCGGAGGCGATCGGGTTGGCGAGCGCAAGCTCCGGCTGGCCGCCGCCGAACAATTCGGCATGCGGTTTGGAAATGAACGACCAGGTCACGGCTTCCACCATGCCGCGCGCGGCCAGCGCGCGCTTGGCGCGGCGGTTGCGGAGCTGGATCGTGGTCAGGACCGGCTTGCGCGCGTCGTCGCCACGCTCGAACGGTGTCATCGGCACCTTGTCGACGCCGACGATGCGCACGATCTCCTCGACGATATCGGCCTTGCCGTGAACGTCAGTGCGCCACGAGGGGATAGCGACCTTCACCACCGGGCCGCTGCCTGCGACCATGAAGCCGAGACGGCTGAGGATATGCTTCATCTCGACCAGCGGAACGTCGATTCCGGCGAGGCGCTTGACTTCCGTGAGCGGAAAATCGATGACGCGGTCTTCGCCGAAGGCATTCCCGACGACGACATTTTCCGACGGCGTGCCGCCGCACAATTCCATCACCAGCTTGGTCGCGAGCTCCAGCCCCGGCACCATGAAGGCCGGATCGACGCCGCGCTCGAACCGATAACGCGCATCCGAATTGATGCCGAGCTTGCGGCCGGTCTGCGCGATGTTGATCTCGTTCCACAGCGCCGATTCGATCAGCACGTCGGTGGTGTTCTCGTCGCAGCCGGAAGTCTCGCCGCCCATGATGCCGGCCAGCGATTCGACGCCGTGCTCGTCCGCGATCACGCAGATCGCGGGATCGAGCGTGTAGGTGCGGCCGTCGAGCGCCAGCAGGCTCTCGCCTTCCTTGGCGCGGCGCACAGTGAGATTGCCGTTCACCTTCCTGGCGTCGAACACATGCAGCGGCCGGGCGCGGTCGTAGGTCATGAAATTGGTGATGTCGACCAGCGCGTTGATCGGCCGCAATCCGATCGACGTCAGCCGCTTCTGCAGCCACTCAGGGGACGGGCCGTTCTTGACGCCGCGCACCAGCCGCAGCGCGAAGCCCGGACACAGGGTTGCGTCTTCCACCGTCACCTTCACCGGGCAGGGGAATTCACCCTTGATCGGCTTGATGGCGGGATCCCTGAACTTGCCCATGTCGGCGGCGGAGAGATCGCGCGCGATGCCGTGCACGCCGGTGCAGTCCTGGCGGTTCGGCGTCAAATTGATTTCGAGCACGGGATCGCCGAGGCCTGCCCATTCGGCATAGCCCTTGCCGATCGGGCGCATCGGCCGGCAGCTCCATGATGCCGTCATGGTCCTCGGAAATCTGCAGCTCGGCCGCCGAGCACAGCATGCCGCGGCTTTCGACGCCCCTGATGGTGCCGACGCCGAGCGTGATGTTCTTGCCGGGGATGAAGGTGCCGGGGGCTGAGAACACGCTGACGAGGCCGGCGCGCGCATTCGGCGCGCCGCAGACCACCTGCACCGGTGCGCCGCCGTCGCCGGTATCGACCATGCAGACGCGCAGGCGATCCGCATTCGGATGCTGCTCGGCCGAGATCACCCGCGCGATGGAGAACGGCGCAAGCGCCTTCGCCTTGTCCTCGATATTCTCGACCTCGAGCCCGATCATGGTGAGCTTGTCGGCAAGCTTTTCCAGCGGCTCGTCGGTGTCGAGATGTTCCTTCAGCCAGGAGAGCGTGAATTTCATTGGGCTACTCTTTGATCGGCGAAAATCTCAACCAGCCGGAACCGTTCGCACATCAGCATCATGTCTTCGCTGAATCGGCCCAGCCGTCCGAAATAAATGCGGTGCGCATTCTGCCAGTAGGCGAGGCTGCGGTCGCCTTCGCCTTCTTCATAGGCAAAGGCGGCGTCGACTTCGTTATAGCGGCGATAGGTCACTTCGGTGGTTTCAATCACGCAAGCCGGCTCACCACGTCCGTCGAGCACGATCCAGCGTTCGCCCGGCGTCGACGTGTTGGGATCGTCCTCGGTTGAACAGGTCGCGGTCTTCACGCCGTTGATCACGAGGTCGAGCAATTCGTCGGCCAATTCCGGCCCGTCGCCGAAGGCGAACGAGCGCAAGCCCTGATATTTCGCAGGGACGGCACTCACGTGCTCAATCCCCCCGCGAGCGTCGGGACGTCGAGCGGCTTGAAGCCGTAATGCGAAAGCCAGCGCACGTCGCTGTCGAACAACTGGCGCAGATCGGCGATGCCGTATTTCAGCATCGCGATGCGGTCGATGCCCATGCCCCAGGCAAAGCCCTGATAGACATCAGGATCGATGCCGCAGGCGCGCAGCACGTTCGGATGCACCATGCCGCAGCCGAGAATTTCGAGCCAGTCCTCGCCTTCGCCGAAACGGATCTCGCCCTTGTCGCGCCGGCACTGGATGTCGACCTCGAGCGAGGGCTCGGTGAACGGGAAGAACGACGGGCGGAACCGCATGTTGATGTGGTCGACCTCGAAGAACGCCTTGCAGAACTCGTGCAAAATCCATTTGAGATGGCCGAGATGCGAGCCCTTGTCGATGACGAGGCCCTCGACCTGATGGAACTGCGGCGTATGCGTCGCGTCGGAATCGATGCGATAGGTGCGCCCCGGGCAGACCACGCGGATCGGCGGCTTCTGCGACAACATCGTCCGCACCTGCACCGGCGACGTATGCGTGCGCAACAGCATGCGCGAACCGTCTTCCTTCGGGTTGAAGAAGAAGGTGTCGTGCATCTCCCGCGCCGGATGGCCCTCGGGGAAATTCAGTTTTGTGAAGTTGTAATCGTCGGTCTCGATATCGGGACCTTCGGCGATCGCAAATCCCATGTCGGCGAAGATCGTGTTGACCTCCTCGAACACCTGGCTCAGCGGGTGGATGCGGCCGGCTTCCGCTGGCGCCTCGCGCAGCGGCAGCGTGACATCGATGGTCTCGGAGGCGAGACGGGCGTCGAGCGCCGCCGACTTGAGAATGTCGCGGCGGGCGGTGAGCGCCTGGGTGACCTTGTCCTTGGCGAGATTGATCGCCGCGCCTTGCGTCTTGCGTTCGTCCGGCGACATCTTGCCGAGCGTGGCGAGCAATGCCGAGATCGAGCCCTTCTTGCCGAGCGCTGCGACGCGCACGGCTTCGAGGGCTGCTTCATCGCCGGCGGCTGCGATTTCAGCGAGAATTTGGGATTCGAGTTGAGCGAGGTCGGTCATGGCGATCCCTTTTGACTAGGATGCTAAAGCCGATGCTCCTAGCCCGTCATGCCCGGGCTTGTCCCGGGCATCCACGTCTTACAGCGTTTGCGAGAAGGCAGGGCGTGGATGGCCGGCACGTTTAGCGCGAAGACGCGCTTCGCGACTAAACCCGGCCATGACGACTTCAAAACATCGCAGAAGAACCGAGCGAGCGACGGCTTACGCCGCCAGTGCGGCCTTGGCCTTCTCGGCGATCGCCTGGAACGCCGTCGGTTCGGTGATGGCGAGATCCGACAGCACCTTGCGGTCGACCGTGATGCCCGACTTCGACAGGCCATTGATAAAGACGCTGTAGGTCATGCCAAACGGACGAACCGCGGCATTGATGCGCTGGATCCAGAGCGCGCGGAACGTGCGCTTCTTGCGCTTGCGGTCGCGGAAGGCATATTGCCCGGCCTTCTCGACCGCGGCTTTCGCCGCGCGGATGGTGTTCTTGCGGCGGCCGCGGAAACCCTTGGCGGCCTTGTAGACTTTCTTGTGCTTGGCGTGAGAGGTCACACCGCGTTTGACGCGAGACATGACTGCTATCCTTGAATTTTAAATCAATGATGGATTGCCGCGCGGACGCGGCCGGCTTGAGCGGAATGCGAGCGCGATCAGGCGTTCGGCAAGAAGTACTTCTTGACGTTGTCGCCGTCGGTCTTGAACAGCACGCGGGTGCCGCGGAGCTGACGAATCTGCTTCTTGGTCCGCTTGATCATGCCGTGGCGCTTGCCGCGCTGGGCGTGCATCACTTTGCCGGTGGCAGTCACCTTGAAGCGCTTTTTAGCGCCTGACTTGGTCTTCAGCTTGGGCATTTGGCTCTCCTATCGGCCACAGAAAAACGCGCCCGAGGGGCGCTTTTGCGGCTCAAAATGCTCGTTAGAGCGTTGAAAGTGCTCAGATTTTCTCAAAACCGAGATAACCCGCACGGACACCGACACGGCAGCCCTTGATCAGCCGGGCGATGAAGGTCGGGCTTATGGCAGAGGAAGCGCCAATTGGCAATGATGAACCGCGGAAGGCTGTGCTGCTACCTACGCGGTGATGTCATTAACATTCCGGTCCGGAGCAGGAACAAATGGCCCATTTTCATCGATCGATTACCCGTTTTGCTGCCTTTCCCCGCCTGCGCGCCCTGCGCTGGCTTCCCGTGTTCGCCGCGCTGGCCGCCATGGCCGCGCCTGATGTCGTCGAGGCCGCGCCGAGGGGTGGAAAGGCGCTGCGAGCCTATGACGGCACCTGGAACGTGGTCTTCGCCACCACGCGGGGCAATTGCAGTTCCGGCTACAGCGTCCCCTTCACCGTCATGGGCAGCCGCGTTTCATCGGCCGGCGGTGGCAGGGTTTCGGGTTCGGTCAATCGCGCCGGCGCGGTTGCGGTCAATGTTTCCGTCGGCGCATCCAAGGCGAGTGGCGGCGGCCGCCTCGCCGGCACCTAGTGGTACGGGCGCATGGCATGGCATCATCACCGGCGACCGCTGCAGCGGCACCTGGCAGGCCACGCGGAGCTGAGCGCGCAGCCTGTAGCCCGGATGGAGCGAAGCGAAATCCGGGGCGGTGCATACGCGGATCGACCTGTCCCGGATTGCGCTTCGCTCCATCCGGGCTACGAGAAACGAAGACGGCCCGCCGGATGTTCGACGGGCCGCTCTCAATTCCAGTAACTCAAATCAGCGCGGCGCCAGTACCATCACGACCTGGCGGCCTTCGAAACGCGCGTCCTGCTCGACCTTGGCGAACTCGGCGACGTCGGCCTTGACCTTGTCCAGTAGCTTGGTGCCGATTTCCTGGTGCGCCATTTCGCGGCCACGGTAGCGCAAGGTGATCTTGACCTTGTCGCCTTCCTCGAAGAACCGCTGCATCGCGCGCATCTTCACGTCGTAATCGTGATCGTCGATCATCGGCCGCAGCTTGATCTCCTTGATCTCGACGACCTTCTGTTTCTTGCGGGCCTCGGCGGCCTTCTTCTGCGCGGAATACTTGAACTTCCCGTAGTCCATGATCTTGCAAACGGGAGGATTGTTGTTCGGCGAAATCTCGACGAGATCCATGCCCGCTTCGAGGGCCATCTTGACGGCGACCACGGTCTCGACCGTTCCGTGGTTGAGGCCGGTCTGATCGATCAGCTGGATCTGTGCGTTGCGGATTTCATCATTGGTGCGCGGCCCGTCTTTGGTTGCAGCGGGCGGGGCTCTGTTGGGACGGCGAATGGGTAACTCTCCAAAGTTGTGAAAGGAAGGCCATAGTTTGAAGCAATACGCTGATAACAGCAAGCGAACTCACGGTCTGCGCCCGAAAACCGTCAAATGCGAGGCATTTCGGTCACTTCAGGCAAATATAGCTCGGCGGCCTGATGCGCAAGCAAAGTCCGGCCGCGCTTGACCGATGAAGCGTGCTCGCGGACAAAGCAGCCGGCGAGGGTGACAGATCCATGACCAATTCAGCAACAATCGACCAGGAACCGACCTTTATCGAGGTGGGGGAGGGCAGTGGCCGCCGCCGGATCGCCGTGCGGGCCCGGGCCGGCAGCGGGCCCGGGCTGTTCTGGCTCGGCGGCTTCAATTCCGACATGCGGGGGACCAAGGCGCTGGCGCTGGACGCCTGGGCCGCGGAACACGGCCGCGCCTGCATCAGGTTCGATTATTCCGGCCACGGCGAATCGGGCGGCGCTTTCATCGACGGCACCATCGGACGCTGGCTGGAAGAGGGCCTGGCCGTGTTCGAGCAGTTCTGCCGGGGGCCGCAGGTCGTGATCGGCTCGTCGATGGGCGGCTGGATGGCGCTGTTGCTGGCGCGCGCCATCGCCAACCGTGATGCGAAGGAGGCGACCCTCGCCGGGCTGGTGCTGATCGCGCCGGCGCCCGACTTCACCGAGCAATTGATGTGGAACGCTTTCTCCGACGAGGTCCGCGAGGAGATCAGGACCAAGGGCGTCTGGATGCGGCCGTCGGAGTATGGCGACGGCGCGCCCTATCCGATCACGCGCGCGCTGATCGAGGAGGGCCGCAACCATCTGCTGCTCGGCAGCGCCATCGAGGTCGGATGCCCGGTGCGCATCCTGCAGGGCGCGCAGGATCCCGACGTGCCCTGGCAGCACGCCTTCGCACTGGCGCACCGGCTGCCGGCCGAGGACGTGGTGCTGACCATGATCCAGGACGGCGACCACCGCCTGTCGCGCCCGCAGGACATTGCGCGGATCATGGCGGCGGTAGCGGAGATGGGGTGAGTCTTCTTCCCTTCTCCCCTTGTGGGAGAAGGTGCCCTCGCGAGAGCGAGGGCGGATGAGGGGTCTCTATCGCGGAGACAGACCCCTCACCCGTCTCGAATGAGCTTCCGCTCATTCGATCCACCCTCTCCCACAGGGGAGAAGGGAAGAGACAACGACGCGGGAGAAAGTTCATGAACGCCACAACCATGCTTCGCGCCTTCTGCGACGCCGTCGAGCAGCGCAACGGCAAGGCTTTCTCGGAACTGTTCACCGAAGACGGCGTCTATCATGACGTGTTCTACGGCGCGTTCGAAGGCCGCGCGAAAATCGCGGGCTTGATCGACGACTGGTTCTATCGCACGGCGACCGATTTTCGCTGGGACATGCACGATCCCGTCAGCGACGGCCAGACGCTTTATGCGCGCTACACCTTCAGCTACCGCTCGACATTGCCGGAAGCCGAAGGGGCGCGCGCGATGTTCGAGGGCGTTGCGATCATGCGGCTGCGCGACGGCAAGATCGCGGAATATCACGAGGTCGCCAACACCGCGCCGGCCTTCGTCGACATCAAGTTCGCGCCGGAGCGCATCGCCAAGATCGTCGCCAAACAGGGCGCGGCGCTGAAGGCGCGGCCGGAGATGAAGCGGCATTTGGTGGAGTGATAGTCTCTCCACCGTCATTGCGAGCGCAGCGGAGCAATCCATGCTTCGGCGCATGCGGAACGATGGATTGCTTCGTCGCTGTCGCTCCCTTGCGCAAACGCTTCGCGTTTGTCGCAGGCAATGACGGCTGCGGCGACTACGGCGGCGGCACGTTGGTCATCGGCTTGCGCTGCGCGAGCGCCGCCACCGTCGACGTTCCGATCGGTCCCTGCTCGTCATAGAGCCAGCATTCGCCGATCGCGATGCCGTCGGTGGCGTGGTGGTTGACCACGTCGAAGCCGACCCATGGCGTCACCGGAAGCCGGTGCAGATAGAGCGTGACGTCGCTGTTGATGTAGCCGAGCCCCTGGTCGCCGGCATTGGCGAAGGGGCTGGCGAAATCCGCGCCCGTGGCGACATGGACGAAGGGCGACATCGGCATGCCCTCGACCAGTTCGCGCACCTCGCTCATCCACAGCCGCCGCGGCCCGAGCGCACCCATGTGGCCCACGATCGGCCGCGTGGTCCATTTGCCGTTCATGCCGAGCCTGGGATCGGTGGGCTTTGGAATGTCCGACGGCTTCGGCGCGTCCCAGTTCGGCGGCGACCAGACATTGCCCGGCGCGTTTTCCGTCTTGCGCAATAACTGGCAGGAGGCGCGCGCCATGCTGGTGCCGCCACTGAAGAACTCGGCTTCCACCACCTTGATGCGCTTGCCGTCGCGGACGAGTTTGGTCGTGACCTCGATCGGCGTCGTGGTGTTGGGCAGGCGGAACATGTCGACGGTGAGCCGCGCCGGCACGAAATCGTCGGAGCCGTGGCGCTGCTCGATCACATGGGCGAGCAGGCCGACAACGACACGGCCGTGCAGGGAGTTGGGGTCCCACGGGCCGTTGAGACGGGCGTGGGCATGAAGGTGTCGTTGACGCGATCGTGGGTGAAGAAGGGCTGGTTTTTTGTCATGGCGCGGCGACCATGGCGGATTTCATGCGCTGTCATCGTCCGCCTGTGCGCAATTGCGCATGGGGCGGACGATCCAGTACGCCGTGACATATCAGTTGATCCGAGTGCCTCGGAGTACTGGATGCCCCGCGCTTCGCGGGGCATGACAGCCAGAGGGTGCAGGCTTGCCGCCACTCGTCGCGCACGCTCTCATCCGTCTCGCGCCCATCGCCTTCGCCGCCAGCGCCTCAAACCTCTCCCGCTCCACCAACTGCGACAGCGCCCATACCGCCGCGCCGCGCACCAGCGGGCTTGCATCATCCAGCAGACGCTCGGCCTCCGCCGCCAGCGACGCATCATCGGCGTTGCCGATCGCGATCAGCACGTTGCGGACAAAACGGTCGCGGCCGATGCGCTTGACCGGCGATTTCGAAAACAGCGCGCGGAACGCGGCGTCGTCGAGCCGCGCCAGCTCCGCCAGCGACGGCGCGCGCAATTCCGCGCGCGCGGCGAGTTTGGCTTCGCGGCCCTGCTTGCGCAAACTTGTTCCACGGGCACACGGCGAGGCAATCGTCGCAGCCATAGATGCGGTTGCCGATGCTCTTGCGGAATTCGTGCGGGATCGGGCCCTTGTTCTCGATCGTCAGATACGAAATGCAGCGCCGCGCATCGAGCTTGTAGGGCGCGGGGAATGCCGCGGTCGGGCAGATCTCCTGGCAGGCGTTGCAGGAGCCGCAATGATCGCCGTCGGCGTCGTCGCGCGGCAGGTCGGATGCGGAAAAGATCGCGCCGAGAAACAGCCATGAGCCGAATTCGCGCGAGACGAGGTTGGTGTGCTTGCCCTGCCAGCCGAGTCCCGCCGCCTGCGCCAGCGGCTTTTCCATCACGGCTGCGGTATCGATGAAAACTTTCACCTCTTCGCCGGATGCGGCCACCAGCCATCGCGCCAGCATCTTCAGCCGCTTCTTGATGACGTCGTGATAGTCGTCGCCCTGCGCATAGGCGGAGATCGCGCCGCGCGTACGTTGTTCGAGAAGCGCGAGCGGATTTTCATCGGGGCCGTAATTGACGCCGAGCATGATGATCGAGCGCACGCCGGGCCACAGCACGCGCGGGTCCATCCGCCGTTCGGGCTGCGCCGCGAGCCAGTCCATGTCGCCATGCGCGCCGGCATCGAGGAATTCGCGAAAATATTTGCCGGCATTGCCGATCGCGTCCGGGACCGGTCACGCCGATGCAGTCGAAGCCGAGCGTCTCCGCTTCGCGCGCGAGCGCGGCCTTCAGATCGGCGGCGGAGAGTTTGACGGCCTTGTTCAGAAGTCGAGGTCCACGTAGGTGCGCGACGCCGGCACGCCCGCCAGCCATTCGCTCAGCAGCGGGCGGAACGACGGGCGGGATTTCACCCGCGCGTACCACGCCTTTGCCGCGTCGTCCTCGCTCCATGGCACGTCGCCCAGATAATCGATCGCCGAAAGATGCGCCGCGGCGGCGAGATCCGCGTAGGTCAGCCGGTCGCCGGCGAGGAAATTCCGCGTCTGCGCCAGCCAGCCGATATAGGCCAGATGATAGCGCACATTGACCTTGGCTGCGCGGATCACGTCGGTCGCCGGCGCGCCGCCGCCATTCTCCTCGCTCATGAAGCGCTTGTAGATGCGCTCGGTCACCAGCGGGTTCGAGGCCTCCTCGAAGAATTTTTCGTTGAACCAGGCCATCAGCCGGCGCACCTCGACGCGCTCGGCCATCGAGGCCGGCAACAGCCGCCGCTCGCCCGCCTCCGGCGCCGTGCGTCTCGTCGAGATATTCGGCGATGATCGCCGGCGCCCGGAATCGGCGGAAAGCCGTCGGCCATCAACACCGGCGTGGTGGCCGCGGGATTGAGCGCGAGAAACCCTTCGCGCCGCTCCCAGGCCCGCTCTTCCACCAGGCGCAGGTCGAGGCCGTGTTCGCCGAGCGACCAGGCGAATGAAGCGCGAATGCGGACAGAACGGATGATGAAACAGCGTGTACATGAAGTCCTTGAGGTGAAATGCGCGGCGCTTAAGAAACCCTCAAGCCGCGTCATGCGAATCGGCGCACACTAGCCAAGCAGGCGCACGAGGCAACCTGTGTTTTGGCGTTTTTTTGCGATTGCGGCATGGGGACGAATAGGCGAGAAGAACCCGGCTTTTCCAGTCAAAATGGACCACATCATGATGTCTGATGCAGTGAAGGCGGTGATTCTCGGCATCATCGAGGGTATCACGGAATTTCTGCCGGTTTCCTCCACCGGCCATATGCTGCTGGCGCAACGCTTCTTCGGCCTCGGCGAGGGCGATTTCTGGCAGAGTTTTGTCGATCCTGATTCAGCTCGGCGCGATCCTTGCGATCGTCGTGCTGTATTTCGCCAAACTGTGGCGCGTCGCGCTCGGCATGTTCACCAATCCCGACGACCGGCGATTCGTGATCGGCGTGCTGGTGGCGTTCCTGCCGGCGGTGGTCGTCGGCCTGGTTGCCGGCAAATACATCAAGGAATTGCTGTTCAATCCGTGGGTGGTGTGTTTCACGCTGATCGTCGGCGGCGCGATCCTGCTGTGGGTCGATCAGCTCGATCTCAAGCCGCACGAGGACGACGCCACGCGCTTTCCGCTGATGATGTATCTGTGGATCGGCATCGCGCAATGCGTCGCGATGATTCCCGGCGTGTCGCGCTCCGGCGCCAGCATCGTGGCGGCGATGCTGCTCGGCGCCGACAAGCGCGCGGCGGCGGAGTTCTCGTTCTTCCTCGCGATCCCGACCATGGTCGGCGCGTTCGCCTATGATTTCTACAAGAACCGCGGCGAGATGACGATCGACCACATCGGCATCATCGCGATCGGATTCGTGGTGTCGTTCATCACGGCGATGATCGTGGTGAAGACGTTCCTGAACTACGTCACCCGCCACGGCTTCACGTTCTTTGCGTGGTGGCGCGTCATCGTCGGCACGCTCGGCCTGATCGCGCTGGCGCTGGGGAGGTAGGAGCTCTTCGTCATGGTGAGCGAAGCGAAGCCGTGCCCACGCATCTTCGAAACCGAGTACTAGACTGGATGGGCGCGTCGCTACGCTCCTCGCACTGACGAGAGCCATGCGAATGCTTACGCGCTCTTGCGCTGAAACTGCCCGGCGGCGCGGAAGCGCCAGAGATATTGCGGGGCGATCGCTTCCATCGAATCCGGCGTGATGCCGAGCCCTTCCAGCGTCAGCCCGGCGGCCTTGGCGGCGTCCGACACCACATTGTCCGATTGCAGCATCGCCACCTGGTCCGGCGTCAGCTTCAGCGGCCCCGGCGCGAATTGCAGGAACATCGCCTGCAGCCGCGCCAGCCCGAACGGCAGCGAAACCAGCATGCGCTTGCGCTCGGTGATCGCGAGAATGATTTCCATGATCTCGCGCATGGTCAGCACTTCCGGTCCGCCGAGCTCGTAGGTCGCGCCCGCCTTGGTCTTGCCGTCGACGGCATCGGCCACCGCGGTCGCGACGTCGCCGACATAGGCCGGCTGCATCCGGGTTACGCCGCCGCCGATCAGCGGCAGCGAACGGCGACATCCGCGCCAGCGCCGCAAAGCGGTTGGTGAATTGATCCTCGGGGCCGAACAGCAGCGACGGCCGCAGGATGGTGGCCGAGGGCACGGCCGCCAGCACGGCCTTTTCGCCGGCCGCCTTGGCGCGGGCGTAGCGCCGAGGGCGAGTTCTCGTCGGCGCCGATCGCGGAAACATGCACCATCCGCGCGCCGGCGGCGGCGGCGGCCTTGGCGATCGTCTCGGCGCCCTTGGCCTGAACCGCGTCGAAGGTCTGCGCGCCGCTCTCGGTCAGGATGCCGACCAGATTGATGGCGACGTGGGAATCGCGCATCGCCGCCTCGACGGAAGCCGGATAGCGCAGATTGGCCTGCACGGCGTGGATCTGGCCGACCCGGCCGAGCGGCTGCAGGTGCCCGGCCAGTTCCGGCCGCCGCACCGCCACCCTGATCCGGTAATCGCGCTTGGCCAGCGCCCGGACCACGTTTCGCCCCAGAAAACCCGATCCGCCAAAAACCGTGACGAGCGTTTCCAGGTTCGATGCCATGGATGCCAGTTTCCTGCCGGTCAAATTCGAGAGATATCGGTGATATTTAGCGGATTCGCGATACGCCAACAGGTCTCGCTGTACAGCGTATTTGGACGGCATTGAAGCAATTTGACAAGCGCGTGACCGATCCTTACTAACCCGCCCGGGCCCAGGTGGCGGAATTGGTAGACGCGCTGGCTTCAGGTGCCAGTGGCTTAACGGCCGTGAAGGTTCGAGTCCTTTCCTGGGCACCATCTTGCCCTTGCCCAAACCATAGTAGAGATGCTGCTTGGCGCGATGCGGCGAACGCGCCGCGCGTCGCGCAAATTTCCGCCCTGTCGCGCGCTATCCCGCCGGCTCCTGATCGGAGCCGCCTGCGTGTGTCCGTCCGGGCCGCGGCTGAACACGCCATAATTGCTGGATTTCATCCCGCCGCCGTCGGCGGCGACGACCGTCAGGCCCAGCTTCAACAGCTCGCGCACCGCCGCCGCCCGCGTCGGCATCCGGTGCTTGAAGCGGAAATCGTCGATCGCCGTCAGCTCTTCCGGCGAGAGCATCACCTGTAGTCGCTCACCGCGCATGTCGGACATCGAAAACACCCCAAATGAGTTCATTGAGTAGTTTACTCAACGCTTGTCCTTGGCGCTGGTTCCATCAAACGAGATTCAGGTGCCAAATTAGCTAAATACTTCAGTAAAAACAATATGTTAATGGTTGATTTATGGTTTTCGCGGGCGCATATTTTGGGGTTGGAGAAGCCCATGACCGAGAACATCAAGCTACCGCGCAAGCTGTCCGAAGAGCGGAAGTCGCCACCGCCCCGCCGCCCGAGCCATGCGGACGTCATCGAGAATCTCGACCGTTGGGCCAACAGCCCGGGGCTTCAGCCGCCGAAATCGTCCGAAGAGAAGAGGGCCTGAACGTCTCGAAGCCGGCTGCAAGCGGCGGCATCAGGGCTGCCGCCCGACGGCGCGCAAGGCATGCCGGACGCTGGGTCAGCGAATAAATCGCCACGAAGCCGCCATTTCCCGTCCTATAAGCCAGCCCAGCCGCTCGCCTCGCGCGGTTTTGGGCGCTAGTGTTTCCGTCGAATCGACCTGAGACACGAGGCTTTCCTTCATGACCATCCGCCTGCATCGCGGCGATCTGCCCGATCTGTCCCGCTACAAGGATTCGGTGGCGATCGATACCGAGACCATGGGGCTCAACCCGCATCGCGACCGGCTCTGCGTGGTGCAGATGTCGAACGGCGACGGCAGCGCCGACGTCATCCAGATTCCCAAGGGCCACACCGACGCGCCGAACCTGAAGGCGCTGCTGGCCAATCCTGCCATCACGAAAATCTTTCACTTCGCGCGGTTCGATCTGGCCGCGCTTTACAACACCTTCGGCGTGATGCCGCAGCCGGTCTATTGCACCAAGATCGCCTCGCGGCTGACGCGCACCTATACCGACCGGCACGGGCTGAAGGATCTGGTGCGCGAGGTGCTCAACATCGATCTGTCGAAGCAGCAGCAGTCGAGCGACTGGGGATCAGCGAGCCTCAGCGAAGCGCAGCTCGCTTATGCCGCGTCCGACGTGCTGCATCTGCACGGCTTGCGCGAGCGGCTCGACGCCATGCTCGCGCGCGAAGGCCGCAACGAACTGGCGCAGGCCTGTTTCGACTTCCTGCCGACCCGGGCCAAGCTCGATCTCGGCGGCTGGGAGGCCGAGGACATCTTCGCGCATTCGTGACCGGGACCATTTGAAGCGGTCCGGCTGCCCGCTTCCGCCCCGTTTCGGTCACACTCATCGCGCGTGTCCGGGCTGCATAATCCTGCGATTGCGGGTAGAATGACGCTTTCCTGGCGTCCTCGCGCCCCTTGGAGCCGCGGTGAACTCGGTACAGAACCCAGCCTATGTCGCCGGAATGGAGGCCCGCTTTGCCGCGGCGGCCCGCCATAGCCGGATGGTGCGGGCGCTGCGGGTTGCGGTCCCGGCGGCCGTGCTGCTGGCCATGGCCAGTATCGTCCTGATCCAGGTCTTCAACCCGTACGTATCCCAGCCTGTCGAAGCTGCCCGTCGACATCAGCAATCTCGTGGTGTCAGGCACCAAGATCACGATGGAAACGCCGCACCTCGCCGGCTTCTCGACCGATCAGCGTCCCTACGAAGTGTGGGCCAAGGCTGCGATCCAGGATCTGACCGACCCCGATCACGTCGAACTCAGAACGCTGCGGGCCAAGGTCATGATGGAGGACAAGAGCACGGTGACGATGGATGCGCGCACCGGATTTTTCGACAGCAAGCAGCAGATGCTGGACCTGCGCAAGGACATCTTCCTGCAATCCTCCACCGGCTACGAGGCCAAGCTCTCGCAGGCCTATGTCGACATCAACAAGGGAACGGTGACGTCGGACGAGCATGTCGACGTCAAATTGCTGAACGGGACGCTCACCGCCGACCGGCTCAGGATCATCAACAGCGGCGAGATCGTTCGTTTCGAAGGCAATGTCGTGATGAACCTGGTCATGGAAAGCCCTCCGGCGCCTGAGCCCGAGCCTGAACCAGCGCCACCACCGAGGACGCGGTCCGTCACCGGCAAGTCCGCCAACACGAAATGAAATTTATGATGCAGTTCTTCTCGCGCAGTTTTGCGGCCGCAGCGCTTGCGCTCGCGTTGGTCGCCTCCGGTGACGCCCTGGCGCAAGGCGCCATGTCGGGCGTGCCGAACGCGATGCAGGGCTTTTCGCAGAACCGCGACCAGCCGATTCAGATCGAGGCGGCGTCGCTCGAAATGCGCGACAAGAAAAAGGAAGCGACCTTCGCCGGCAATGTGAAGGTCGTGCAGGGCGACACCACCATGACCTCGAAGTCGCTGGTGGTGTTCTACGATTCCGGCCCGGCGCCGGCGCCGACGACGCCTGCGCCCGCCGCGCCGAAGGGATCGAAATCCGGGCCGATGCAGTCCGCGACGCCGGGGCCCGGCGGCAGTTCGTCGATCCGCCGGCTGGAAGCCAAGGGGTCCGTCGTGGTCACGCAAAAGGATCAGGTCGTGACGGGCGAGACCGCGATCTTCGACACGCGGGCCAACCTCATCACCATGGTGGGTGGGGTCGTGCTGACCCAGTGCAAGAACGTGCTCAAGGGCGACCGCCTCAAGGTCGACATGACCACCGGCGTGTCGCGGGTCGAATCCGACAGCGGTAAGGTGCAGGGCATGTTCATCCAGGGAGAGAATTGCGGGTCCGGGTCGGGCGGGTCGAAGCCGGCTCCGGCTCCGGTACAGATACCGTCGCTGATCCCCGGGAAAAAATAATACAGATCAAAGCCTTAAAGAATATTTATGGCTCGTACGGTTGAAGCTGATAGCGCGAGCCTGTATCTACTGGGCAGGGCGCACGGCGGGGTGTTTCGCTGGGCAGGGGACATCCATTCATTCATGGTTCGCTGGCGAAGCGATTCGCCGGCGGGCGCGTCGCGGAATCACCGTGAAAGGCGTAAGCGAAGCGGGATGGTGGATTTACTCGGCATGTTCCGTCGACGCCCCGCGAAACGCGGCGGCCTCGGGTTTGCGCGTTCGCGCGACGACATCACCGCGCTCGGCAATTCCTTCGGCGACATGCTGACGAGTCCGGTGCGCGATGCGCCGCCGAAGGCGCGCGCAGCGTCGCTGCCCGGGCTGGCATTGCCTGATGTCGAACCGCCGCGCGAGGAAAGACCGCGCGCCCGCACCCAGGCCCCCGGTACCAAGACCAACGGTGGCTACCGCCCCGCGCCCCGCCAAGCGGCCGGGCTATCTGGCGGTGCACAGCGTGGAAAAGAGTTTCGGCACCCGCCAGGTGGTGCGCGGCGTCAGCATCTATGTCCGCCGCGGCGAGGCAGTCGGCCTGCTCGGTCCGAACGGCGCCGGCAAGACCACGGTGTTCTACATGATCACCGGGCTGATCAAGGCGGATCGCGGCGCCATCGAACTCGACGGCCACGACGTGACCAAGCTGCCGATGTATCAGCGCGCGCGGCTCGGCATCGGCTACCTGCCGCAGGAAGCCTCGATCTTTCGCGGCCTCACCGTCGAACAGAATATTCGCGCCGTGCTCGAGGTCGTCGAGCCCAGCCGCAAGAAGCGCGAGGCCGAACTCAATTCGCTGCTCGATGAATTCAACATCACGCGCTTGCGCAAATCGCCCTCGATCGCGCTGTCCGGCGGCGAGCGCCGCCGCGTCGAAATCGCGCGCGCGCTGGCGACGCGCCCGAACTACATGCTGCTCGACGAACCCTTTGCCGGCATCGATCCGATCGCGGTCGGCGACATTCAGGACCTGGTCCGCCACCTCACCAACCGCGGCATCGGCGTCCTGATCACCGACCACAATGTGCGCGAAACGCTGGGCCTGACCGACCGCGCCTATATCGTCTATGCCGGGCAGATCCTGACCGAGGGCAGTCCGGAAGAGATCGTCAACGATCCGGATGTACGCCGTCTTTACCTTGGCGAGGAATTCCGACTTTAGCGTCACGACCCGCCAAAGGATCGGCGGTTTAGCGATAAGGTCTTGCGTTCATTCAGAGATCTACGGTGTGTCCGGATAAAAGGCCGGTTCCCATTCGTGCCGGGCGCGCCATAACGCAATTTTCGCGTTCGTCAAGGCGTGTACAAGGGCAATGGACTAATATAAGCAAGAATCGGACCAACTTTTAGTGGATCGGTTCTTGGCCTCATGGCGCTGACGCAGAGATTAGAGTTCCGCCAGTCGCAGTCGCTGGTGATGACGCCGCAATTGATGCAGGCGATCAAGCTGCTGCAATTGTCGAATCTCGACCTCTCGGCCTTCGTCGAGGAGGAGCTGGAGCGCAATCCGCTGCTGGATCGCGGCAGCGACGGCCCCGAAGCCCCGGTGGCGGGCGAGCCGGCCGCCGAACGCGCCGAGTTCCACGATTCCGGCAGTTATGGCGAGGAAGGCGGCGGCGACGCCTCCGATATGGGCGCCAGCCCGGGAAGCGACGCCTTCGAGCCCGGCCAGGAGGAATGGCTGAACCGCGACCTCGGCACCCGCACCGAGATCGAGCAGACGCTGGACACCCCGCTCGACAACGTCTTTTCCGAAGAACCCGCCGAAGCCGCCGCCCGCGTGGCGCAGGACGCGGCACCGACCGCCTACACCGAATGGGGCGGCGGCGCCTCCAACGACGACGACTACAATCTGGAAGCTTTCGTCGCCGCCGAGGTGACGCTCGGCGGCCACCTCGCCGAGCAGCTCGCGGTGGCGTTCAGCGGGCCGGTGCAGCGCATGATCGGACAATATCTGATCGATCTCGTCGACGATGCCGGCTATCTGCCGCCGGATCTGGGGCAGGCCGCCGAACGGCTGGGCGCCTCGCAGGCGGACGTCGATGCCGTGGTCTCGGTGCTGCAGAAGTTCGATCCGCCCGGCGTCTGTGCGCGGAATTTGAGCGAGTGCCTCGCAATCCAGCTCCGCGAACTCAACCGCTACGACCCCGCGATGCAAGCGCTGGTGGAAAATCTCGATCTGCTGGCCAAGCGCGACATCGCCAGCTTGCGCAAATTGTGCGGCGTCGACGACGAAGATATCACCGACATGATCGGTGAAATCCGCCGTCTCGATCCCAAGCCCGGCCTGAAGTTCGGTTCGGCGCGGACGCAAACCATGGTGCCGGACGTCTATGTGCGGCCCGGCCCGGACGGCGGCTGGCATGTCGAACTCAACAGCGACACGTTGCCGCGCGTGCTGGTCAATCAGGTCTATTACACCGAGCTGTCGAAGACGATCCGCAAGGACGGCGACAAATCCTATTTCAGCGACTGTCTGCAGAACGCGACCTGGCTGGTCCGCGCGCTCGATCAGCGCGCCCGCACCATTCTGAAGGTCGCCACCGAAATCGTCCGCCAGCAGGACGGCTTCTTCACCCACGGCGTCGCGCATCTGCGGCCGCTGAATCTCAAGGCGGTGGCGGATGCGATCCAGATGCACGAATCGACGGTGTCGCGGGTCACTGCCAACAAATATATGGCGACCAATCGCGGCAGCTTCGAGCTGAAATATTTCTTCACCGCCTCGATCGCGTCGGCCGACGGCGGCGAGGCCCATTCGGCGGAGGCGGTCCGTCACCACATCAAGCACTTGATCGATGCGGAAGCCCCGGCTGCGATCCTTTCCGACGATACCATCGTGGAACGATTGCGCGAATCCGGCATTGATATTGCCCGCCGCACGGTCGCGAAATACCGCGAAGCGATGCGTATTCCTTCCTCGGTGCAACGCCGCCGCGATAAACAGAGCATGCTCGGTAACGCACTTTCCGCTCCCGCCACTTCCTCCGACCGGTCCCGCGATACGGCTCCGGCCTGATTGCGTTCGCGTCAAATCGCGATAGTGTCGGTTCCCCGACAGAGCGTGATCCGGATCATGCTCCGGCAAACACCAGAGTAGTCGAGGCATCAGCGAGGCATCAAATGACCCTTCGAATCTCCGGGAAAAGCATCAGTGTCGGCGACGCCCTTCGTTCGCGCGTCAGCGAGCGCACCGATGAGGTCTTGAGAAAATATTTCGACGGCAATTATTCCGGGCACATCACGCTGAGCAAGGACGGCTTCGGCTTCCGCACCGATTGCTCGCTGCACCTGGATTCCGGGATTACGCTGGAGGCGGATTCCAACGCCACCGATGCCTATGCCAGCGCCGACCAGGCGCTGGTGATGATCGAGAAGCGGCTGCGCCGCTACAAGAGCCGGCTGAAGGATCGCTCGGCCCGCAAGACCTATGCCGCCAACGCGGCGCTGGCGGATATCGACGCGCCGAGCTACGTGATCGAGGCGCCGGCGGAAGGCGATGACGAGGTCACCACCTACAGCCCCGTCATCATTGCCGAGGCGACCACGTCGCTGAAGCGGTTTTCGGTCAGCGAAGCCGTCATGGAACTCGACCTGACCGGGGCCGCCTGCATCGTGTTCCAGCACGGGTCCAGCGGCCGGGTTAACATCATTTACCGCCGGACCGACGGCAATGTCGGCTGGGTCGATCCTCCCTCGGTTACCCCCTGAGATATATGTCCGATAGCATTGACGCCCCCAGCCACCCTCCCTATGGTCCGCCGCCCTTAAGCATAGGGCGCAGGAACCGGCCGTTCGGGAGTTGGCACCGCGCATGCGTTGGAGTAGAAGCCCCCAAATCGGGACCCGGGTCTAAGCCCGCCTCCCGTCTCATCTTCTTGACGCCCCGGTTCTAGAACCTATCTCGCAACCTGACGGTTCAATTCACCTCGGAACGCCCCATGACGATTACCGATCTGGTCGCACCCGAGGCGATTCTCCCCGCTTTGAAGGTCATCAGCAAGAAGCAGGCGCTGCAGGAACTGGCGGCGCGCGCCTCCGCCTTGACCGGCCAGAACGAACGCTCGGTGTTCGAGGTGCTGTTGCAGCGGGAGAAGCTCGGCACCACCGCCGTCGGCTACGGCGTCGCCATTCCGCACGGCAAGCTGCCGAAGCTGGAAAAGCTGTTCGGGTTCTTTGCCCGGCTGGAACGCCCGATCGATTTCGAGGCGATGGACGGCCAGCCGGTCGACCTGATCTTCCTGCTGCTGGCGCCGGAAGGCGCAGGCGCCGATCATCTGAAGGCGCTGGCGCGGATCGCGCGGCTGTTGCGCGACCAGGACGTCGCCAAGAAGCTGCGCGCCTCGCGCGATGCCCAGGCGATCTATTCGGTGCTGGCCCTGCCGCCGGCGAGCGCGGCCTAGTTTCTTCGGGCGGAACCGCGGTTCCTTGCCCGGTGGTACATGGGGTAAACGCAATTTTAAGCTAAATGGCAGCTATTTCGTTCGCTGGGATTTTTTTTCATACCCGGAGAACATTGCCATGACGCTGCGGCTGACGATTTCGCGCGCGATATTGATTTTTGGATTGGTCACCGCATTGGGCCTCGGTGCCGTGATTGCCACCAGCGTTTACGGGCTGTCGCAGCTCAAGGTCGGCGGTCCGCTCTACAACCAGATCAAGCTCGGCAACGACCTCATCGCCGACATTCTGCCGCCGCCGGAATACGTCATCGAAGCCTATCTCGAGGCCACCCTCGTGCTGCACGATCCGGCGCAGCTTTCGGCGCATCGCGACAGGATTGCGCAGCTCAAGAAGGAATATGACGAGCGGCACGAATTCTGGGTGAAGTCCGATCTCGACCCCACACTGAAGACCAAGCTCGTGGAAAAATCCCACAACGAAGTGCGGCGCTTCTGGACCGCGATCCAGGAAGGTTTGCTGCCCGCATTGTCCAAGGCCGACAGTGCCGCGGCGACGAAATCCTATGCTGAAATCACCGCACGTTATGCCGCGCACCGCGCCATCATCGACGACATCGTCAAGCAAACCAACGATCAGAACGCGGCGACGGAAGTCGCGGCGACCGAACGCGTCAGCACCTTCACGCTATTGCTGTGGGGCGTTTCCGCGGTGGTGTTTCTCATCATCGGTGCGGGCATCTTCGGCGTGGCATTCGGCGTCATTCGCCCGATCGCGGCAATGACCGACGTGATGAAGGGGCTCGCGGGCGGCGACCTCAACGTTTCGGTCCCCGCGCTCAGCCGCGGCGATGAAGTGGGCGCCATGGCGCGCGCGGTCCAGGTCTTCAAGGACAACGCGCAGCGCGTTCAGTCGATGGAGGCGGAGCAGGCCAGCCTGAAGCTGAAGGCGGAAGGCGACCGCAAGGCCGCGATGCAGCAGATGGCCGACGGCTTCGATTCCGCGATCGGAAAAATCATCCAGACCGTATCGACCGCCTCGTCCGAACTCGAATCATCGGCCGGACAACTGACCAAGACCGCCGAAGTGACCCAGATGCTTTCGGCAACCGTCGCCTCCGCATCGGAGCAATCCTCGGCCAACGCGCAGTCCGCCGCGGCGGCCGCGGAAGAAATGGCCTCGTCGGTGTCGGAGATCAGCCGCCAGGTCCAGGATTCGCACAAGATCTCGCGCGAGGCGGTCAGCCAGGTCGAGCAGACCAATGCGCGGATTGCCGATCTCGCCCAGTCCGCCAGCCGGATCGGCGAAGTGGTCAAGATGATCAGCGCGGTCGCCGAGCAGACCAACCTGTTGGCGCTGAACGCCACGATCGAGGCGGCGCGCGCCGGCGAGGCGGGACGGGGATTTGCCGTCGTCGCATCCGAGGTCAAGGCGCTTGCCGCGCAGACCGCGAAGGCGACCGAGGAAATCAGCGAGCAGATCGGCCAGATGCAATCGGCGACCAATCAGTCGGTATCTGCCATTCAGGAAATCGGCGGCACGATCGGCCGCATCGCGGAAATCTCGCAGGCGATCGCGGCAGCGGTGGAAGAGCAGGGCGCCACGACGCAGGAAATCTCGCGCAACGTGCAGCAGGCGGCGCAGGGCGCCACCCAGGTCGCGGGCAGCATCACCGACGTCAACCGCGGCGCGACCGATACCGGCACGGCATCGACGCATGTGCACGGGCTGGCCCGGTCGCTGCTGGGAGAGAGCAATCATCTCAAGGGCGAGGTGGAGAAATTCCTCTCGACCGTGCGCGCGGCGTGAGGTCGGCCGCGGCTGGCAAATTATCGCGCCGGCAGCGTATGCGACAGGTAGCGAACCGTCCGGCTTCCGTCATGGACGCTGGCGGTGCCGACCTCGACAAAGCCTAGCGCCGCATGGAAGGCATCTGAAGCGGCGTTTGGCGGAATCGTGTTGACCTCGCAGACAACGCGGTCATGCCCGACGCGGACAGCGTGCTCGAACAGGTCGCCATAGAGCCGTCGCGCACAACCGCGCCCACGTGCTGATGCGGCGACCACGATTCGGTCCACATACACGAAGCGCGGATAGCGGGCGCGAAACCAGAGGAAGTTCGGGCTGTCGTAGCGAGCATCCTGATCGAACGCCAGCAGGAAGGCGTCGACGTTTCCAATTCTTCGCGCCAGGAACGCTTCGCTTACAAGATATTCCAGCCGTTGCGGCTCGAGCCAGGACAGCTCCCGCGCATGGTCGTTGTTGAGCGCGAGAAGGCTTCCTCCCAGCGGTTTCCGTGCCGGATATGTCGGTCGCGGTGACTGAATCGTATTTCCTGATCGTCCATGCGAATTCTCCGGCGCACGCCGCCATAGCCGAGATGTCGAAGAGGCAAAAAAATACGCGGGCCGATCCCCGTCAAGGGACGTGCCCGCGTATTGTCAACTCTCGTCGCGGCATCAATCGGCCGCTACAAAGCCTGCGTTAGTGACAGCAGCAAGCGCCGCGTCAGTGACAGCAGAAGGCTGCGTCAGTGCACGCTGACGGCCTGAAGCTCGTTGCTCCATGCGTTGGCGATCGCAGCTTCCCGGCTGTCGGTCAGCATGATCGGGGTGCCGTCGGCGGCATGCAGCGCGAACAGCTTCAGCCCCGGCGCGATTTTCGGCGCCTGCGGAAACAGTCCCGGCACGTCCTCGGAACGGACTTGTTTCACGTAGGCGATGTGGCCTTCACCAAGATGGGCCAGCGCCTCGACGGAAACCTTTTCGGGCTCGAAGGTAACACTCACGTCACTCATGGTCTCAACTCCTTCTGGGTCTAAGCGGTCGAGTCCGCTACTTGTTCCATTATTCGTGCTCATTGATAGCAATTGTCTTAACGACCCTTTCAGGCTCCGGCCTGGCGAGGTCGATCGACAACAGCCCGTTTTTCAGATCCGCGCCCAGCACCTGCATCCCCTCCGCCAGCACGAAGGTGCGCTGGAAGTGGCGCGCGGCGATGCCGCGATGGATGTATTGCCGGGCCTTGTCGTCCTGCTGGCGGCCCCGGATCACGAGCTGGTTTTCCTCAATGGTCACATCGAGTTGGTCGCGGGTAAAACCCGCCACCGCGAGCGTGATGCGCAACCGTTCGGGCTGGCCGTTGGCACGGTCGCACCGCTCGATGTTGTAGGGAGGATAACCGTCGGCGCCTTTGACGACGCGATCGAGCGCACGCTCGATTTCGTCGAACCCAAGCAGGAACGGACTGGATAACGAAGGAACACGAGACATTACAAAGTCCTCTCGAAGCGACTTTGAGGGGCCCTTGCGGCGCCCCATTCAACCGGCCGGCCGACTTGCCGTCCGGTCACCAGGGAATATGGGGGTGATTTGGGGAGGGTTCAAGCGCCTCTGAAAGCTGCGTAAATCGGCCGCGGCGGGGTTTTCACCGTCATTCCGGGTGTAGGCGCGTCAGCGACTGAACCCGGAATCTGAAGCTTGTCGCAGGAGCTCCGGTGTGCGATTGCACACCGTAGTTCGACGCTTCGCGCCGGCCCGGAATGACGGGTATCACCCGCCCACCCGCTTGCGGCCGTCGGCGGTAAACAGATGCAGCTTGTCGCTGGCGGCAACGGCCCTGATTCGCTCGCCGATGGCAGGGCCGATGGCGCCGGGAATCCGCACGATGATCTCGCCCGGCGGCAGTTCGCCGGGGGTGGCGGCGACGCCCTGAATTTCCTGCTGCCTGGTGCCGTAGATGAAAGTTTCGGCGCCGACGCGCTCGATCGCTTCGACCGTGAGGCCAAGCGCCACGCCGCCGGAAACCGTTTCGTTGGTGATGACGAAATCCTCAGGGCGAATGCCGAGGATGCCGGCCTCGTTGATTCTGATATCGCCGGCCAGTTGCGATTTGATCTCGTCGGAGCGCAGCGGCATCAGATTCATCGGCGGCGCGCCGATGAAGGAGGCGACGAAGGTGGTCGCGGGCTTCTGGTAGATGTCGAGCGGATTGCCGATCTGCTCGACCTGGCCGCCGTTCATCACCACGAGAATATCGGCCAGCGTCATCGCCTCGAGCTGGTCGTGGGTGACGTAGATCGAGGTCGTGGAGAGCCGGCGCTGCAATTTGCGGATTTCGACCCGCATCGCGATGCGCAGCTTGGCGTCGAGGTTCGACAGCGGCTCGTCGAACAGAAACACCTTCGGCTGCCGCACGATGGCGCGGCCCATCGCCACGCGCTGGCGCTGGCCGCCGGACAATTGCCGCGGCTTGCGCTCGAGCATGGCGCCGAGTTCGAGAATGCGCGCGGCTTCCTCCACGCGCGTCTTGATCTCGGGCTCGGCCATGCCGCGGTTGCGCAGGCCGTAGGCCATGTTGTTGTAGACGCTCATATGCGGGTAGAGCGCGTAGTTCTGGAACACCATCGCGATGTCGCGGTCGGCCGGCTCGATCTGGTTGACGACGCGCCCGCCGATATCGATCTCGCCGCCGGTGATGGTCTCCAGCCCCGCGACCATGCGCAGCAGCGTGGACTTGCCGCAGCCGGACGGGCCGACCAGCACGCAGAACTGGCCGTCGCCGACGTCGAAATCGATGCCCTTGATGGCCTCGAAGCCACCGGCATAGGTCTTGCGGACGTTGCGCAGCGTGACGTTGGCCATGGCTACCTCTACTTCTCCGTCTCGACCAGGCCGCGCACGAACAGCCGCTGCATGAACACGACGACCGCGACCGGCGGCAGCATCGCGAGGATGGCGGTCGCCATCGCGAGCTGCCATTCGGCGAGTTCGTCGGTCGTCGTCAGCATCTTCTTGATGCCGGTGACGATGGTCTGCATCGAATCCTGCGTGGTGATCAGAAGCGGCCACAGATACTGATTCCAGCCATAGATGAACTGGATCACGAACAGCGCGGCGATCGTCGTCACCGACAGCGGCAGCAGCGTATCCCAGAAGAAGCGGAACGGGCCGGCGCCGTCGATCCGCGACGCCTCCAGCAATTCCTCGGGGATGGTCATGAAGAACTGCCGGAACAGCAGCGTGCCGGTGGCGGATGCGATCAGCGGCAGGATCAGCCCGGCATAGGTGTCGAGCATCTTCAGGTCGGCGACCACCTTGTAGGTCGGATAGATGCGGACCTCGACCGGCAGCATCAGCGTGACGAAGATGATCCAGAACGCGGTCTTGCGGAACGGAAAGCGGAAATACACCACCGCATAGGCCGACAGGATCGAGATGAAGATCTTGCCGAGCGCAATGCCGATCGCCGAGATGAACGAGTTCATCAGCATGTGTGCCGACCGGCTCGCGGCTGGTGCGCGATCCGCCGACGAACACCGCGCGGTAGTAATTTTCCAGCGTCTGGCTGCCCGGCGACAGCGGCATGTTGCCGCCGACCACGGTGGCGGCGTCATGGGTCGAGGCGATCAGCGCGAGATAGACCGGAAAGGCGACGATGAAGACGCCGAGCGTCAGGATCGCATAGGCGATGATGTCGCTGAGCGGGCGGTGCTCGACCATCAGTACTGCACCTTGCGCTCGACATAGCGGAACTGGATCGCGGTCAGCGCGATCACGATCACCATCAGCATCACCGATTGCGCGGCCGAGCCGCCGAGATCGCCGCCAAGCCGTCCGTCGGCAAACACCTTGTAGACCATGGTGGTGGTCGCGCCGGCCGGGCCGCCGCCGGTGACCGCGTCGATGATGCCGAACGTATCGAAGAAGACGTAGACGACATTGACGACCAAGCAGGAAGAACGTCGTCGGCGACAGCAGCGGAAAGGTGATGGTCCAGAACCGGCGCAGCGGACCCGCGCCGTCGATCGCGCTGGCTTCCAGCACGCTCTTGGGGATCGACTGCAGGCCGGCCAGGAAGAACAGGAAATTGTAGGAGATCTGCTTCCACACCGCGGCCATCACCACCAGGGCCATGGCGTGGTTGCCGTTCAGCAGCGGATTCCAGTCGAAATTCATCCAGCGCAGCGGCCGCGCCAGCGTGCCGAGCGAGGGATGGAACATGAAGATCCACAGCACGCCGGCGACCGCGGGCGCCACCGCATAGGGCCAGATCATCAGGGTCTTGTAGGCGCCGGCGGCTTTCAGGTTCTTGTCGGCCTGGGTCGCAAACAGCAGCGCGATGGAAAGCGACAGTGCCGCGACCAGCGAGGAGAACATCACCGTCGTCAGCATCGACTTGTAATATTCAGGCTGGGCGAACAGCGACTGGTAATTCTCCAGGCCGACGAATTCGGAGGTTAGTCCGAACGCGTCCTCGCGCAGGAAGGATTGCCAGACCGCCTGGCTCGCCGGCCAGTAGAAGAATACGAATGTGATGATGAGCTGCGGAATCAGCAGCAGGTATGGCAAGCAGCTTGTTGTTGAAGACGACGGACTTTTCCATTCAACTACGCTTGCATGATGCGAGAGAGACGCTCCCTCTCCGGACGGAGAGGGAGCCTTGAGCCTGCGCTTACTTTGCAGTCTTTTCGAAGGTCCGCAACATCGCATTGCCGCGCGCGACCGCGGCGTCAAGCGCTTCCTTGGCGGTCTTCTTGCCCGGCCAGCGCCGCCTCGATTTCCTCGGCCCAGAGGTCGCGCATCTGCACCATGTTGCCGAAGCGCAGGCCGCGTGAATTCTCGGTCGGCTCCTTGTTGGTGAGCTCCTTGAGCGGCGTCTCAGCGATCGGGTTCTTCTCGTAGAAGCCGGAGCCTTGGTCTTTTCGTAGGCCGCCTTGGTGATCGGCAGATAGCCGGATTCCTGATGCAGCTTGGCCTGGCGGTCGGTGTCGGACAGGAAGGTGAAGAACTTCGCGACGCCCTTGTATTCCTCGGGCTTCTTGCCGCCCATCACCCACAGCGACGCGCCGCCGATGATCGAGTTCTGCGGTGCGCCCGCGACATCGGGATAATAGGGCATCGGCGCCGAGGTGAAGTCGAACTTGGCGGTGCCCTTGGCGGTGGCGTAATAGCCCGACGAGGTCAGGAAGATCGCGCATTCGCCGGAGCCGAAGCGGCCCTCGCTTTTGTTGTCGCGGCCGGAATAGTCGTAGGTCTTGTCCTTCTGCAGGTCGATCAGGTTCTGCAGATGCTTGACGTGCAGCGGCGAGTTGAATTGCAGCACGGTGTCGAAACCGTCGAGGCCGTTGGCCTTGCTGCCGATCGGCACGTTGTGCCAGGCGGAGAACTGCTCGATATGCGCCCACGACGCCCACGCATTGGAGAAGCCGCAGGTAGTGTGGCCGGCCGCCTTCAGCTTCTTGGCGGCGTCGAACACTTCCGGCCAGGTCTTCGGAATCTCGGCGACGCCGGCCTTCTTCAGTTCGTCCTTGTTGATCCACATCACCATCGACGAGGAGTTGAAGGGGAACGACAGCATGTCGCCCTTGGAGGTCGAGTAGTAGCCGGTGATGGCGGGCAGATAGGCCTTGGGATCGAACGGCTCGCCGGCATCCTTCATCAGCTGGTAGACCGGCTTGATGGCGCCGGTGGCGCTCATCATGGTCGCGGTGCCGACCTCGAACACCTGCATGATGTGCGGCGCGTTGCCGGCGCGGAACGCGGCGATGCCGGCGTTCATGGTGTCGGGATAGACGCCCTTGTAGGTCGGGACGACCTTGTAGTCGGACTGGCTGGCGTTGAAGTCCGCGGCGAGCTTGTTGACGATGTCGTTGTTGCCGCCGGTCATGGCGTGCCACCACTGGATCTCGGTCACAGCGTGGGCAGGCGTTGCGAGCGCCAGCGCAACAGTCACTGCCGCCGCTGCGCCGAATTGTCGAAGTGCCATGGAATTCCTCCGGGTTGGGGTCGTCACCTTCGTTTCGCGCGATAACAGCGCCGGATGACGTGCAAATGACCGTATAAGCGAAAGCAGGGTATTGGGGAAGCGTGCGTGGAGGGAAGCCGGAAAATAGGCGAAGGCGGAAAGGTAGCTGCGTCGTCCCGGCCAGGCGCAGCGCGCGCCGGGACCCATACGCCGCGGCTTTTCGTTCCGGCGCTCGGCTGGACGTCTTCCTTAAACAATGCCCGCCGGTGGTTATGGGCCCCTGCGAACGTTCGCAGGGCCGACCAGCAGTCTAGCGCTTGCGTTCCGACCCGCAGACCGCGCCCTTGGCGACCAACGCCTCGATCTCGCTCTTCGAATAGCCGAACTCGCCCAGCACCTCGGATGTGTGCTGGCTGAATTTCGGCGGTGTCCGGCGCAGGCTCGGCTTGGTCCGATCGAGCCGGATCGGGGAGGCGACACCCTTGTACCAATCCTTCTCGATGATATCGCCGCGATGCAGCGTATGCGGATTGGTCAGCGCCTGATCGATCTTCTGCACCGGCCCTGCCGGCAGTCCGGCCGCCAGCAGGCGATTGCAGAGCGGTTCGGCCTCGTGCTGGCTGAATACGGCGGCGAGTTCGGCGCGCAGCGCGTCGCGGTTGGCGATGCGGTCCTTGTTGCGGGCAAAGCGCGGATCGGTGCCGAGCTCCGGCTTGCCGATTTCCTTGGCCAGCTTGCGGAAGGTGCCGTCATTGCCGACGCCGATGAAGATGTCGTCGGTCTTGGTCGGGAAGATCGCATAGGGCACGAGGTTGGGATGCTCGTTGCCGGTCAGCCCCGGCGGCTTGCCATGCATGAAATAATTCGCGGTGTGCGGATGCATGATCGCAAGGCCGGTTTCGTACAGCGTGGTTTCGAGAAACTGGCCGAGACCCGAGCGCTGCCGCTCCGACAGCGCCATCAGGATGCCGATCGCCGCGTAAAGCCCGGTGGTGATGTCGACCAGGGGAACGCCGATCCGCATCGGGCCGCTCTCCGGCGAGCCGGTCGCCGCGATCATGCCGGTCATGGCCTGGATGATGGCGTCATAGCCGGGATTGCCGCCGCGCGGGCCGTCGGCGCCGAAGCCGGAAATCCGGCAATGCACCAGCTTCGGAAATTTCGCGCGCAGCACGTCGTTGCCGATGCCCCATTTGTCGAGCGTGCCCGGCTTGAAATTCTCGATCAGGACGTCGGCGGTCTCCAGCATCTTCATCAGCACCGCGCGCCCGCCTTCGGAGGCGAGGTCGAGGCCGATCGAGCGCTTGTTGCGGTTGATGCCGACGAAATAGGCCGCGTCCTCCTCGTGGAACGGAGGGCCCCAGTCGCGCACCTCGTCGCCGGCCGGCGGCTCGACCTTGATGACGTCGGCGCCGTGGTCGGCGAGGATTTGCGTGCAATAGGGGCCGCCGAGCACGCGCGTGAGATCGATGACGCGCAGGCCGGTCATTGCGCCGGGAGCGGCTACAGAACTCATGGACAAGAACCTTCGCTCAGGATGAAAATGGAAATCCTGAGCTAGCGGTCTTCAGGCGCGGCGGCAATGGCGTCTCGCGCACAGGCGCATGACGCGCGCCGCAAAGCCACGGAAAATTCCGCGGACCGCGAACGGCCCGCCGGCGATCGCGCGGGCCGTTCGAATCCCGTCGTCAGACGACGGTCAGGCGGACATCGACATTGCCGCGGGTGGCGTTGGAATACGGGCACACCTGGTGCGCCTTCGCCACCAGCGCTTCCGCGTCCGCCTTGGGAACGCCGGGCAGCGAGACGGCGAGTTCGATGTCGAGGCCAAAGCCGCCGGCCGCACGCGGGCCGATGCCGACGGTGGAGGTCACGGAGGCGTCCGCGGGCACCTTCGGGCCGCCCTGCGAGGCGACGAACTTCATCGCGCCGATGAAGCAGGCGGCATAGCCGGCCGCAAACAGCTGCTCGGGATTGTTGCCGGCGCCACCGCCGCCGCCGAGTTCCTTCGGGGTCGCGAGCTTGACGTCGAGCGCGCCGTCGAGGGTGGCGGCGGTGCCGTCACGGCCGCCGGTGGCCTTGGCGCTGGTCTTGTAGAGCACGTTCACGGACATAGTCGGTCTCCCTTGGGTTTGCCGTTTCGATGAACGATATATTGCACACAATTAGATTGTGCGCAATATAAATTATTGCAGGCTCGCGATTTAATTGTATGCAATTGAAATCAGGCGCTTAGCCACCATATCAGTGTCTGGGCGCTGCTCGTTGACGAGGACGTGATGGCCAGGAAATCTGCAGCGGACCTGCCGCTCCGGCTCGATAATCAAATCTGCTTCGCGGTGTATTCCACCGCGCATGCCTTCAACCGCGTCTACAAGCCGCTGCTCGACCGGCTCGGCCTGACCTATCCGCAATATCTGGTCATGCTGGTGCTGTGGGAGCGCGACGGCGTGCCGGTCAAGGACATCGGCGAACGGCTGTTGCTGGATTCCGGCACGCTGACGCCGCTGCTCAAGCGGCTGGAGGCGGCCGAACTGGTCAAGCGCACGCGCTGCACCGAGGACGAGCGGCAGGTGCTGATCGCGCTGACGCCGCAGGGCCAGGCGCTGAGGGAAAAAGCGCGCGCGGTGCCGCAGTCGATTCTCGCGGCGTCAGCCTGCTCGGTCGGCGAACTCGTGGCGATGAAGAACGAGATCGTCGCGCTGCGCGACCGGTTGAATGCGGCGTTGGGGGAGTAGGCGGGCGGCTGAGGCGTTTTTTGGCGAAGGCGCGGCCGGAGCGGACTTCAGATATTTCTCGAAGGCGAGCGCTTGCGCTCGTCGGAAGGCACGTAGGTCTTATCCGCCAAGGTCCGTCTTCGACGTGTGCGGACTTCCGGCGTTGTGCTGCGAGCCGGCGCGCAGATCGTCGGTGATGCCGACGTAGAAGTGTTGGGAATCGAGCTTCGAGGATGTAGACGTACTTCATGGCGATCCGCGCCGCAATCGAGCCCTATGCAGCTTGCCAGCCCGGCTTCGCCCTGCGGGCTACGCCGCGGCAGCCTCCTGCTTCGCTACGATGCTCGTGGCTCGCCAGCCGTAGCTCGCGAAGCAGCGAAGGCTGGTGGAGCCAGGCGGGATCGAACCGCCGACCTCTTGCATGCCATGCAAGCGCTCTCCCAGCTGAGCTATGGCCCCGTTAGAATCGCAGCGCCTCAAGTCTGGCGATGCGGGCATGACCCTGAACCACAGTTCAGGGCCGATCTCAAGTCTCTTCGTCGCCTCCGACATCGCCGATGATGTCGGTGACGTCCTCATCGCCTTCTTCCTCGTCGGCAATGAAGGTGGAATCGTCGTCGTCATCGTCTTCGATGGTCTCGTCGATCTCGATGTCGTCTTCCGATTCGGGAACCACGGCCTTGACCTTGCCGGTGTTCTCTTCGGCGTCGGCCTCCTCGAGCGAGACCAACTCTTCGGCCTCGGCGGCCTCCGGCATATCGGCAGCGGCGGTGGCCGAAGCGGCAGCGGCGGCGCGTGCGGCATCGCCACGGGCGGCCCGCGGCGGCGCAACGGGCGCAATCGGCACGACCTCGCCAGTGTAGGGCGAGATCACCGGGTTCTTGTTCAGGTCATAGAATTTCTTACCCGTCGTCGGGCAAATGCGTTTGGTTCCGAGATCGGATTTGGCCACGTGTGGATCCTGGGAATTTCTGAAAAACGGTGCTTCACTTGGCTAGTTGAGGGGCTGCTGTCAATAGCGGTTTGTCGCATTTGCCGGCCGGCGTGACGCCGTGGGGCCCATGTGGTACTGCCGCCGCGCGCAAAGGACACAATCTTGACCCATTCAACCACGCCAACCCCGCTGGAATCCCGCGCCAGCGGCCCTCTGAGCGGCAAAGTCCGCGTTCCCGGCGACAAGTCGATTTCGCACCGCGCCCTGATCCTGGGGGCGCTTTCGGTCGGCGAAACCCGGATTTCCGGCCTGCTGGAGGGCGAGGACGTCCTCAATACCGCCAAATCCATGCAGGCGCTGGGCGCCAAGGTCGAGCGGACCGGGCCGTTTGCCTGGACAGGTCGCCGGCGTGGGCGTCGGCGGGCTTCGCCCAGCCGGCCGCCCCGCTCGATTTCGGCAATTCCGGCACCGGCTGCCGGCTGGTGATGGGGGCGGTCGCGGGCTGCCCGATCACGGCGGTGTTCGACGGCGACGCCTCGCTGCGCTCCCGGCCGATGCGGCGGATCCTCGATCCCCTGGAATTGATGGGCGCCAAGGCCGGTGAGAGCAAGGAAGGCGGCCGCCTGCCGCTGACGCTGCACGGCGCGCGCGATCCCGTGCCGATCCTCTACCGGACGCCGGTGGCCTCGGCCCAGATCAAGTCGGCGGTGCTGCTGGCGGGGCTTGCCGCGCCCGGCGTCACCACCGTGATCGAGCAGGAAGCGAGCCGCGACCACACCGAACTGATGCTGAAACATTTTGGCGCCGAGATCGTCTCGGTGCAGCGAAGGCAGCCACGGCCGCAAGATCTCGCTGACCGGCCAGCCCGAACTGCACGGCGCTGACGTCGTGGTGCCCGCCGATCCGTCCTCGGCCGCATTCCCGATCGTGGCGGCGCTGGTCGTCGAGGGCTCGGACGTGACTTTGTCCGACGTCATGACCAATCCGCTGCGCACCGGGCTGTTCACGACGCTGCGCGAGATGGGCGCTTCGATCGAGGAAAGCGAAGTCCGCGGCGATGCCGGCGAGCCGATGGCGCAGCTTGCGCGTGCGCGCGCTCGAAACTGCGCGGCGTCGAGGTGCCGCCGGAGCGCGCGCCCTCGATGATCGACGAATATCTGGTGCTGGCGGTCGCGGCCTCCTTTGCCGAAGGCACCACCATCATGCGCGGCCTGCAGGAATTGCGCGTCAAGGAATCCGACCGGCTGGAGGCGACCGCCGACATGCTGCGCGTCAACGGCGTCAAGGTCGAGGTTTCCGGCGACGATCTGATCGTCGAGGGCCGCGGCCATGTGCCGGGCGGCGGCCTCGTCGCCACCCACATGGATCACCGCATCGCGATGTCGGCGCTGGTGATGGGCTTCGCCGCCGACAAGCCGGTCAAGGTCGACGACACCGCCTTCATCGCCACCAGCTTTCCGGATTTCATCCCGATGATGCGCTCGCTGGGGGCGGAGTTTTCGTGAGAAGCGCCCTCGCGCGGTTCAGGACGGCGCAAGCCCGAGGCTCGTCACCGCCTCGAGCCAGACCGGCGATTCTTCCTTGTAGAGTTTCTGCGTCTCCTCGAAGGTCATCGCGGTATCGTCGACGCCGAATGATTTCATGAGCTGCTGTAACTTTTCGGTCTTGCCGCCGGCGACGAGGAGTTTTGACAGCTTCTGAATGATGTCCGGCGGCGTGCCCGTCGGCACGGCGCAGCACTGGAAGCCGGTCAACTGGAACATGCGCGATGTTGCGCCCTGCTCCGTGAAAGAGGGACATCCGGCAATGTCGACATGCGCTTGCGCGAGACGGCGACCGCATGGCCGCGGCCGCTCTGCAGGACGGACAACGCCGCGCGAGTAGCTGCCGTGGGCGCCGTCGATAAATCCGCCGGCAAGATCGGTCCACATCGGCGCTTCGCCGCGATAATGGACCGCTTCCATCTTGAGACCATACAGCTTGTTCATTTCGGCGACCGCCATGTGCGCGTATGAGCCGGCGCCGTAGGTGCCGATGTTGACCTTCTCGGCCTTCTTCGCGTAGGCGACAAATTCGGCGAGCGTCTTGGCGCCGGTCTTCTCGCCGGCCACGAACGGCAGGCTGCCCGCCGGCATGATCGAGACGAGGACGAAATCCTTGTCGGCGTCGTAAGGGATGTCCTTGATCAGGACGCGGTTCATGATCATGGTCGTCGAGATCGTGAACATCAGCGTGTAGCCGTCGGGCGCGGCGCGCTTGGCTTCAACCGCCGCGACCGATCCCGAGGCGCCGGCCTTGTTTTCCACCGTCACGTTCTGGCCGGTCTCGGCGCGGATATATTCGCCATAGGTGCGCGCAAACAAATCGGTCTGCCCGCCGGCCGGATAGCCGGCGATGATCTTGATCGGCCTGGTTCGGCCAGTCGGTCTGCTGCGCATGGGCCGAAGACCCGATCAGCGGGATCGCCGAGGCGGCCGCGGCGCTGCCGATAAAATGACGTCGTGAAATGGCGCTCATCGTGTCCCTCCGGCCGGTGCTATTTCTGCACCGATCCTTGGATGGCATTCCCGGGATCGAGGTGTTAACAGCCCAAGAGAGGACGGTCGGACGCATCGCCTGGGCGAGGAATTCATTTGCCGACGCATTCCGGGAGCGAAATAACTCCAGCGGCCTTGACCATCATGGCCGCTCTGTCGCACATGGCTCCCATGATCATCGCCATCGACGGACCGGCGGCATCCGGCAAGGGCACGCTCGGCAAGCGGCTCGCCCACCATTACGGCTATCGCCACCTCGACACCGGCGTGATCTATCGCGCGGTGGCGAAAGCGCTGCTGGATGCCGGCGTTGACCTCACCGACGAGGCGCGCGCGGTGGCGGTTGCGATGGAGCTCGATCCCGAAAAGTTCGGCCATCCCGAACTGAAGACGCAACGCATCGGCGATGCCGCTTCGGTGGTGTCGGCGATCCCCAGCGTGCGCGAGGCGCTGGTCAGTTTTCAGCGCCAGTTCGCGGCCGATCCGCCGGGCGCGGTGCTCGACGGGCGCGACATCGGAACCGTGATCTGCCCGAATGCCGATGTGAAGATTTTCGTGGTCGCCGACCCGCAGGTGCGGGCGCGGCGGCGGACGCTGGAAGCGCTGGCGCGCGGCGAAGCCGGCCGACGAGGCGAGGTGCTGGCCGATATCCTCAAGCGCGATGAGCGGGACCGGAACCGCGCCGCCGCCCCCCTGAAGGCGGCCGCGGACGCGCATATCCTGGATAATTCAAATCTCGACATCGAAGCCGGCGTTCGCGCCGCCATCGCGATCGTCGAGGCGGTCCGCGCCGGGCGGTGACGTTTCGGTATTCAGATGGGCGCGTGCGCTGCAGGAGGCGCACGGCATCCGTAGCTTTAAGCCCTCGCGATTGGGCTCAGATTTTATCAGTTCTTCGAGCGCTGGCGGTCGAACGGCAATTGCTGTTCGGCCATCATGACGGGCTTCGACTTGGCAGCGGCAATCGCCTTGTCGGTCGCAAAAGCGGGCGGCTTGCCGGCAACGGCCGTGGCGACGGTAAAGACGGCGATGGCGGTCAGAACGATCAGGCTCTTCATGGTGGCACTCCCCCTGTTTTTGTAACGGTGCCATCGTGTGGGGCAACGCTTAAGGCCGGGTTCCATCCCGCCGAGGGCTGCGGACCTTTCGCGTCATGCGGTCAACAAGGCGTTGAAAGCGCGGGCCCATGGTTAGCGTCCGTCAGCCTTAAGGGCCCGTAAATCGGGCATTTCCGGCTTGCCGAAAATGGCCCTTGGGGCTATATCCAGCGCCATCCGGGCCGCCATCGATGAGATCAGGGCTGTCCGAGCGGGCCGGCGGGAGGTTTGAACCCCTGCCGTCATTGGAGGAAAGCCCGCTCCAGGCTCTTGAAGTCGATACGCTCGTTTCAGGCTCCGGATAAATCAACGTATCGAACGTGCAGGCATGCTGCCGGCCCGCTTTTGCGCCTCCCGCAAACAGCGGTCGTCAGGGTTTGCGGACCCCTGACACTTCACGCGCGATGCGCCCATTAACCCGAACGGCCGGCAATATCCCGCATCTGGAGAACAAATGGCTTCGACTGCTGCTTCTTATAATCCTACCCGCGACGATTTCGCTGCGATGCTGGACGAGTCCTTCGCCGGCGGCAATCTGCAGGAAAGCTCCGTCATCAAGGGCAAGGTAGTTGCAATTGAAAAGGACATGGCCGTCATCGACGTCGGCCTGAAGACCGAAGGCCGCGTGGCGCTGCGCGAATTCGCCGGCCCCGGCCGCGAAAGCGATCTCAAGGTTGGCGACGAAGTCGAGGTGTTCCTCGACCGGATCGAGAATGCGCTCGGCGAAGCCGTGCTGTCGCGCGACAAGGCGCGCCGCGAGGAAAGCTGGGGCAAGCTCGAGAAGGCCTTCAACAACAACGAGAAGGTTCACGGCGTCATCTTCAACCAGGTCAAGGGCGGCTTCACCGTCGACCTCGACGGCGCTGTCGCCTTCCTGCCGCGCTCGCAGGTCGACATCCGTCCGATCCGCGACGTCGCGCCGCTGATGAACAACTCGCAGCCGTTCCAGATCCTCAAGATGGATCGCCGCCGCGGCAACATCGTGGTGTCGCGCCGCACGGTTCTCGAAGAGACCCGCGCCGAGCAGCGCCAGGAGCTGGTGCAGAACCTCGAAGAGGGTCAGGTGATCGACGGCGTGGTCAAGAACATCACCGATTACGGTGCGTTCGTCGATCTCGGCGGCATCGACGGCCTGCTTCACGTCACCGATATCGCCTGGCGCCGGGTCAATCACCCGACCGAGGTGCTCACCATCGGCCAGACCGTGAAGGTCAAGATCATCAAGATCAACCACGAGACCCACCGCATTTCGCTCGGCATGAAGCAGTTGCTGGACGATCCGTGGCAGGGCATCGAGGCCAAGTACCCGCTGAACGCGCGCTTCACCGGCCGCGTCACCAACATCACCGACTACGGCGCGTTCGTCGAACTGGAGCCGGGCATCGAAGGCCTGATCCACGTCTCGGAAATGTCGTGGACCAAGAAGAACATGCACCCCGGCAAGATCGTTTCGACCTCGCAGGAAGTCGAAGTGCAGGTTCTGGAAGTCGATTCGGTCAAGCGCCGCATCTCGCTCGGTCTCAAGCAGACCATGCGCAACCCCTGGGAAGTCTTCGTCGAGAAGTTCCCGGTCGGTTCGACCGTCGAAGGCGAGGTCAAGAACAAGACCGAGTTCGGTCTGTTCCTCGGTCTCGACGGCGACGTCGACGGCATGGTCCATCTGTCCGACCTCGACTGGAAGCTTCCGGGCGAGCAGGTCATCGACAACTTCAAGAAGGGCGACATGGTCAAGGCCGTGGTGCTCGACGTCGATGTCGAAAAGGAGCGCATCTCGCTCGGCGTCAAGCAGCTCGAAGGCGACCCCTTCGCAGAGCCGGGCGACGTCAAGAAGGGCGCGGTCGTGACCTGCGAAGTGCTCGAAGTGAAGGAAGCCGGCATCGAGGTGAAGATCTCGGGCACCGACTTCACCACCTTCATCAAGCGCTCGGAACTCGCCCGTGACCGCAACGATCAGCGCGCCGAACGCTTCGCCGTCGGCGAGAAGGTCGATGCGCGCGTGATCCAGTTCGACAAGAAGGCCCGCAAGGTGCAGGTCTCGATCAAGGCGCTGGAAGTTGCCGAAGAGAAGGAAGCCATCGCGCAGTACGGCTCCTCCGATTCGGGAGCGACGCTGGGCGACATTCTCGGCACCGCGCTGAAGAACCGCGACAAGTAAGCGTTCGCTTATCTGTCTGCGACATCAGGCCCCGGTTTCGACCGGGGCCTTTTTGTTTGGACGTCGTCCCGGCCAGATCCGTAGCCCGGATGGAGCGAAGCGCAATCCGGGATTCCACACCCAGCGGCCCCGGATTACGCTGCGCTCCATCCGGGCTACGAAGGGGCCTTGTTTTCTTCAAATTGCATCGCAATTGATGTAATCAGATAACGCTTCGCTCACGCTGCGAGCTGCAAAACGCGCTGATTATTTCAGGAGAATTTCGATGTCGCTCGATTCGGACGTGATCGTCGATCGCCGCAGGATCCGCCGCAAGCTGACCTTCTGGCGCGTCGTGGCTGGCCTGGTTGCCATCGCGGCGATCGTCACCGTCGGCGTGATCGCGACGACGAGCGGGCCGGCTGCGCTGACGGCATCGGGCTCGATCGCGCGGGTCAACATCGAAGGGCTGATCCGCAGCGACCAGCAACGGGTCGAGGCGCTGGAGCGGCTGGAGAAATCGAACCACGCCGCCGTCATCGTCCACATCAATTCGCCGGGCGGCACCACGGCCGGCTCCGAGCAGCTCTATGACGCGCTGGTGCGGCTGAAGGCCAAGAAGCCGCTGGTGGTGGTGGTCGAGGGGCTGGCCGCCTCGGGCGGTTACATCACGGCGATCGCCGCCGATCACATCGTCGCCCGCCAGAGCTCGCTGGTCGGCTCGATCGGCGTGCTGTTCCAGTTTCCGAATTTCACCGAGCTGTTGAAGACCGTGGGCGTCAAGGTCGAGGAGGTGAAATCCTCGCCGCTGAAGGCTGCGCCCAACGGTTTCGAGCCGACCAGTCCGGAAGCGCGCGCCGCGCTCGACGCGCTGGTGAAGGATTCCTACGCCTGGTTCCGCGGCCTGGTGAAGGAGCGGCGCGGCATGGACGACGCGCTGCTGGAAAAGGTCGCGGACGGGCGGGTCTTCACCGGCCGCCAGGCGGTCGAACTGAAGCTGGTCGATCAGCTCGGCGACGAAAAAGCCGCCGTCGCATGGCTGGTTGCCGAAAAGAAGATCAAGAGCGACCTGCCGGTGCGCGATTACAAGCTGACTCCGCGATTCGGCGACCTGACGTTCCTGCGAACGGCGGCTTCGATCACGTTCGATGCGCTCGGTTTGAGTTCCATCGCGCGCCAGATCGAGCAGGGCGGCGTCGCACAGGCGGTCGATCAGCTCTCGCTCGACGGCATGCTGGCGCTGTGGCGCCCCGCAGCCGCCAACTGAGCCGCACCGGCTGCTCTTCGCCACATTCTCCCGCACTGCGGGTGTCGTCACAAACCCCTCCGGGCCGCTTGTCACGTCGATTTCGCGTTGCCCAAAATTGATTTAGCGTCTTGACAGTTCAAGGCATTTTCACGGAAATGGATATCCGCACGACCCCGGATCCCAACTTCGATGATCAAATCCGAACTTGTTCAGCGCATCGCCGAGCACAACCCGCACCTCTATCAGCGGGATGTGGAGAACATTGTGAACGCGATCCTCGATGAGATCGTCGCGGCCTTGGCGCGCGGCGACCGTGTCGAGCTGCGCGGCTTCGGCGCTTTCTCGGTCAAGCATCGCCCGGCGCGCGCCGGGCGCAATCCGCGCACCGGCGCGCATGTGCCGGTCGACCAGAAGAGCGTGCCGTTCTTCAAGACCGGCAAGGAAATGCGCGAGCGGCTGAACCGCGAGGACAGCTCGCCCGAGGCCGGCGCGTAACCATAGCGTTTTCAAGCGAAGTGGCCCGGTTCGCGTAAAGAAAACGCGTCAACTAAAGACTCTCGGGTTTAACTAGATGTAGCCGTGTTGCAGGGTTTCGTGCCTGCCGTTCTCCATCACTACGAGAGATGGTCATGCGAAAGTTCTTCACGGCGCTGGTCGTCATTCCCTTGGGCCTCATCTTCATCGTCTTTGCGGTCGCCAACCGCCATTTCGTGACGGTGTCGTTCGATCCCTTCAATTCGACCGATCCGGCGATCGCGGTGTCGATGCCGCTGTTTGCCGTGATCATCGCGGTGGCCATTCTGGGGGTGGCGGCGGGCGGCATGGCGACCTGGTTCCGCCAGCGCCACTGGCGCCGCGCGGCGCGCCAGCATGAGGCGGATGCCCGCCGGGCGAGGGCGGAAACGGCCGATTTGCGGGCTGCGGCGGCGGTTTCCCGGGTCGATCAGCAGCGGCTTCCGGCGCCGTCCCAGTACGGGATCTACGGGGCCGCAGGGCGAGACAAGCAGGGCGCGACGTTGTAGAACCCGCCCCGTCAGCCTGTTCCAATTTGCCACGGCGGCTTTAGACCCGCCCCCTGAGAGACCATGTCCCTGCTCGTCAAAATTTGCGGCCTGTCCACGCGCGAGACGCTCGACACAGCGCTTGAGGCGGGCGCCGACATGGTGGGCTTCGTGTTCTTCCCGCCGTCGCCGCGCCATCTCAGCCTCGAGGCGGCGCGCGAACTCGGCAGGCAGGCCAAGGGCCGCGCCACAAAGGTGGCGCTGACGGTCGATGCCGACGACGCGACGCTTGAAAACATCGTCGAGACGCTGCGGCCGGATCTCCTGCAATTGCACGGCAAGGAAACCATCGCGCGCGTGCGCGACATCAAGGCGAAGTTCGCGACTGCCGGTCATGAAGGTGATTGCGGTCGAAACGTCGGCCGATCTCGCCGTGCTGCCGGGCTATGCCAGCGTCGCCGATCGCATCCTGTTCGACGCCCGCGCGCCCAAGGGCGCCACCCGCCCCGGCGGGTTAGGGGCCGTGTTCGACTGGCACGTGTTGGAAAACCTCGATCTCAAACTGCCCTTCATGGTCTCGGGCGGGCTTTCCGCCGACAACGTCGCGGAGGCGGTCCGCGTCACCCGCGCCGGCGGCGTCGATGTGTCCTCCGGCGTGGAAAGCGCGCCCGGTGTCAAGGATCCCGAGATGATCCGCCATTTCATTCGCGCCGCGCGCGCCACCGAAGAACTGATGATCCGATGAATCCAAACCTGCCCAATTCATTCCGCACCGGCCCCGACGAGCGCGGGCATTTCGGCAATTTCGGCGGACGCTTCGTCGCCGAAACGCTGATGCCGCTGATCCTCGATCTGGAAAAGGCCTATGCGGCAGCCAAGGCCGATCCGGCGTTCCAGGCCGAGATGAACGGCTATCTCAAGGATTATGTCGGCCGGCCGTCGCCGCTGTATTTCGCCGAACGCCTGACCGAGCATCTCGGCGGCGCAAAGATCTATTTGAAGCGCGAGGAGCTCAACCACACCGGCTCGCACAAGGTCAACAACGTGCTCGGCCAGATCATGGTCGCGCGGCGCATGGGCAAGAAGCGCATCATCGCCGAGACCGGCGCTGGCCAGCATGGCGTTGCCACCGCGACGCTGTGCGCGCGCTTTGGGCTCGAATGCGTGGTCTATATGGGCGCGGTCGACGTCGCCCGTCAGTCGCCGAACGTGTTCCGCATGGAGATGCTGGGCGCGAAGGTCGTTCCGGTGCAGTCGGGTACGCGCACGCTGAAGGACGCGATGAACGAGGCGCTGCGCGACTGGGTCACCAACGTGCATAACACGTTCTACTGCATCGGCACGGTGGCGGGCCCGCATCCCTATCCGATGATGGTGCGCGACTTCCAGTCGGTGATCGGCGACGAGACCCGCAAGCAGATGATGGACGCCGAGGGACGCCTGCCGGATTCGCTGGTCGCCTGCATCGGCGGTGGCTCCAATGCGATGGGCTTGTTTCATCCCTTCCTCGATGATCCCTCCGTCGAAATTTTCGGCGTCGAAGCCGCCGGCCACGGCCTGACGCAGCTGCATGCTGCGTCGATCGCCGGCGGCCGGCCGGGCGTGCTGCACGGCAACCGCACCTATCTCTTGATGGACGACGACGGCCAGATCCAGGACGCGCATTCGATCTCGGCGGGGCTCGACTATCCCGGCATCGGGCCGGAGCATTCCTGGCTGCACGAGACCGGCCGCGTCACCTATCTGTCGGCGACCGACGACGAAGCGCTCGCCGCCTTCATGCTGCTGTCGCGGCTGGAGGGCATCCCGCCGGCGCTGGAATCCGCGCATGCGATCGCCAAGGTCACGGAGCTCGCGCCCAAGCGGCCGAAAGATCATCTGATGGTGGTCAATCTGTCCGGCCGTGGCGACAAGGACATTCCGCAGATCACGGAGATCTTGAAAGGCAAGAAGCAGTGACCACCCGCATCGACGCACGCTTTGCCGAACTCAAGAAAGAGGGCCGCTCGGCTTTCGTCACCTTCCTGATGGCCGGCGATCCCGATCCCAAAACGTCGCTCGACATCATCAAGGCGCTGCCGAAGGCCGGCGCCGACATCATCGAGATCGGCATGCCCTTTACCGATCCGATGGCGGACGGGCCGTCGATCCAGGCGGCGGGCTTGCGCGCGCTGAAGGCCGGCATGACCCTGAAGAAGACGCTGGAGATGGTCCGCGGCTTCCGCAAGGACGACAACACCACGCCGCTGGTGCTGATGGGCTACTACAATCCGATCTACATCTACGGCGTCGACAAATTCCTCGACGATGCGAAGACCGCCGGCGTCGACGGCCTGATCATCGTCGACCTGCCGCCCGAGGAAGACACCGAGCTTTGCATTCCGGCGATGAAGGCGGGGCTCAATTTCATCCGCCTGGCGACGCCGACGACCGACGACAAGCGCCTGCCCGCGGTGCTCGCGAACACGTCGGGCTTTGTCTATTACGTCTCCATCACCGGCATCACCGGCAGCGCCAGCGCGGACTCCAATGTGGTCGGCGAAGCCGTCGCCCGCATCAAGCGGCATACCAAATTGCCGGTTTGCGTCGGCTTCGGCATCCGCACGCCGGAAGCGGCACGCGCGATTGCGGAGAATGCCAATGGCGCCGTGGTCGGCACCGCGCTGGTCGATGCGCTCCGCGCCAGCCTCGACCCCGAGGGGCGCGCGACCCCCAAGACGGTCGGCGCCGTCGCCGATCTGGTGGCCGCACTGGCGCAGGGCGTGCGGGGAGCGAAACAGGCTGCTGAATAGGCCACATTTGCGGCGGCTTGCCGGGCTAGGTCCGGATCGCCATATAGTCCAGTTAATGCGTCCAACCGCATTCGGAGCGAAACATGAATTGGCTCACCAATGTCGTCCGGCCAAAAATCCGTAACATCCTGCGCCGCGAGACGCCGGAGAATCTGTGGATCAAGTGCCCGGATTCCGGGCAGCTCGTGTTCTACAAGGACGTCGAGGCCAACCAGTTCGTCATCCCCGGCTCGAACTACCACATGCGCATGGGCGCGGTGGCGCGGCTGAAGTCGATCTTCGACAACGAGACCTGGTACGACATCGCGCTGCCGGAAGTGACGGCCGATCCGCTCAAGTTTCGCGACGAGCGCAAATATGTCGACCGCATCAAGGACGCCCGCGCCAAGACCGGGCTGAACGACGCCATCAAGGTCGGCTACGGCAAGCTGGAGGGCGCCGGCGTCGTCGTCGCGGTGCAGGATTTCGATTTCATGGGCGGTTCGCTCGGCATGGCCGCGGGCGAGGCGATCGTGCGCGGGCTCGAGCTTGCGGTGGAGAAGAAGTCGCCGTTCATCATGTTCGCGGCCTCGGGCGGCGCGCGGATGCAGGAAGGCATCCTGTCGCTGATGCAGATGCCGCGCACCACCGTCGGCGTGCAGATGCTGCGGGAAGCGAAGCTGCCCTACATCGTCGTGCTGACCAATCCGACTACAGGCGGCGTCACCGCGTCCTATGCCATGCTGGGCGACGTGCAGATCGCCGAGCCCGGCGCGCTGATCGGCTTCGCCGGTGCGCGCGTGATCGAGCAGACCATCCGCGAGAAACTGCCGGAAGGGTTCCAGCGCGCCGAATATCTGCTCGACCACGGCATGATCGACATGGTCGTGCATCGCCACGAGATGCGCCCGACGCTGGCGCGGCTGTGCCGGCTCTTGACCAAATCCCCGGCGCTTGACGTCGCTTCAAAGCCTTCGCCGCAGGTGACGGACCCGGCCCAGATCGTCTCGGCGCCGGAAGCCGTGCCGGCTGCGCCCCACGCGTGAATCTACCTGCCGCCAGATCCCAGCCGCTCGGTGAATTGATCGCGCGGCTGTCTGCCTTGCATCCGAAGCACATCGATCTCAGCCTCGATCGCATGCACCGCCTGCTGGCGGGGCTCGATCATCCGGAAGCCCTGTTGCCGCCGGTGATCCATATCGCGGGCACCAATGGCAAGGGTTCGACCATCGCTTACTTGCGCGCGATCCTCGAGGCCGCAGGCCTGCGCGTGCACGTCTACACCTCGCCCTATCTCGTGCGGATCAACGAATGCTATCGCCTCGGCGAGAGTGGCGGCGGCCGGCTGGTAAGCGATGCCGAGCTGCGCCGGGTGCTGGAGCACTGCGAACAGGTCAATGCGGGCGAGCCGATCACGATTTTCGAGATCGAGACCGCGGCGGCGTTTTGCCTGTTCGCGGAGCATGACGCCGATGTCGTGCTGCTGGAAACCGGCCTTGGCGGGCGGCTCGACGCCACCAACGTCATCGACAGGCCGATCGCTGTTGTCATCACGCCCGTCAGCATGGATCACACGGAATTCCTCGGCAGCACGCTGACCGCGATCGCCGGCGAGAAGGCCGCCATCATCAAGCGCGGCGCGCCGGTGATTTGCGCCGAGCAGGCGCCGGAGGCAATGTCGGTGATCGAGGCGGAGGCGAAGCGCATGCGCGCGCCGATGCATGCGGCGGGACAGCAATGGCATGTCGGCGTCGAGCGCGGGCGCCTGGTCTATCAGGACGAGCGCGGCCTGATGGATCTTGCGGCGCCAAAGCTGTTCGGGCGGCATCAGTTCGATAATGCCGGCCTCGCCATCGCAACGTTGCGCGCGATCGAGGCGTTCAAAATCGGAATGCCGGCGTTCGAGGCCGGCATCGTTGGCGCCGAATGGCCGGCGCGGATGCAGCGGCTGGTCGCGGGCGCGCTGGTCGATCAAGGACCCAAGGGGTGCGAGATCTGGCTCGATGGCGGGCACAATGCGGAAGGTGGCCGCGTCGCTGCTGCGGCGCTCGGCGATCTCGAAGAGCGGGTATCGCGCCCGCTGGTGGTGATCGTGGGCATGATGGCGAACAAGGACGCGGGCGCGTTTCTCGCCAATTTCGCCGGCCTGACGCGGCACATCATGGCGATATCGATTCCCGGACGCGACAACGCGATGCCGCCGGATCGATTGGCGGATGCGGCGCGCGCGCTCGGCATGCGCGTGGAAAATGCTGCAAGCGTCGAAGCCGCGCTACAAGCGCTGTCGCGGCTGGCTTACGAAGTGCCGCCGCGCATCCTGATCACCGGTTCGCTCTATCTCGCCGGCCATGTGCTTGAGATCAACGGTACGCCGCCGGGATAGTCCGAAGAAAAATTAGTCCGAAGAAAATTAAATGGCCGCTGAAATTGCTTCCAGCGGCCGCCCGGGTAGAAATATCGATTATTTATGAACTAGCCAGCCCCGGTCTTTGCAAACTCTAGCCAAGATGCGGCCACACTGCGAGTCGGAACTCGGGTTCCGCCCTAGAACCAAAGAAGAATGTTGCAGGCTGGTTTCACCCAAATGAGTTAGATGACCTAACATCGTTCTTGCAACGTCGTGCAACCATAACTGTCGAAAGCTGGAATTAACATGCGCTTTGCCGCGATTGCCGATGTGCACGGAAACTATCTCGCGCTGGAAGCCGTGCTGGCCGACATCCGCGCGCAGGGAATCAGCGAGATCGTCAATCTCGGCGACATGGCGAGCGGCCCGCTCGACGCGCGGCGAGCCATGGACGCGCTGATGGCGCTCGACGCCGTACATGTGCTCGGCAATCATGATCGCTGGCTGATCGATCGGCCGGTCGAAAAGATGGGTTCGTGGGAGCGGCCCGCCCACGCGCAACTCGGCATTGCGCATTTCGACTGGTTGCGCACAGTGCCGGCGACGCAGGTGTTTCGCGATCAGGTGTTTCTCTGTCACGCCACGCCTGCCGACGATAATGTTTACTGGCTTGAGACCGTGACGCCTGACGGCTCGGTCAGGATGTCTTCGCTTGGAGGCCATCGAGAAAGAAGCGGAGGGAATCTCGCAGTCGCTGATTCTGTGCGCCCATACCCACATCGCGCGCGCGGTGCGGCTCGGCGACGGGCGCCTGGTGGTCAATCCCGGCAGCGTCGGCGTTCCCGGCTTTTCCTACAACGTTCCGTTCCCGCACCTGATCGAGGCGGGCACACCTGATGCACGCTACGCGGTTCTCGAACTGGCACTGGGAAGCTGGCGTGTGACCTTCCGGCATGTGCCATACGATAACAATGCGATGGCGGCACTGGCGCGGCGGAACGGCGACGCAGAATTTGCATCCGCGCTTTCGACGGGATGGATTCGCTGAATTCGTAGCCCGGATGGAGCGAAGCGCAATCCGGGAAGATCGCGCCGCGAGCAGAGCGTCCCGGGTTACGCTGCGCTTCACCCGGGCTACAAAATCATCGGCACAAAAACAAAACGGCCGGCTATTCGCCGGCCGTTTCACAATCAGCAAATTGAAACCCGGTCACACCGCGGCGGTGATCCACTGCTGCAGCTTCGCCTTCGGCGCGGCGCCGACCTGGCGGGAGGCCATCTCGCCGCCCTTGAAGATCATCAGGGTCGGGATCGACATCACGCCGTATTTCGAGGCCGTCTTCGGGCTCTCGTCGACGTTCAGCTTCACGATCTTGACCTTGTCGCCCATTACGCCGGAAATCTCGTCGAGGGCGGGGGCGATCATGCGGCAGGGGCCGCACCATTCGGCCCAGAAATCGACGACCACCGGCCCGGTTGCGTTGAGCACTTCGGCTTCGAAATCGGCGTCAGAAACCTTGCCAACGGCCATGGGAATTACCTCGTTCGGTTAGGAATTAAGGGGCGCGGATGAGAATCGCGCCCGGGGATCATAGTGGCAAACCTATGAACGCGATCCTGCCGGGTCAAGCGCGGGTCACGCCGAGATGATGGATGCCAGCTCGGCCTCCAAAGCGGGGGCTGAAATCTCCATTAATTCAGCGTTTTCGGTCCAAAGCAGCGCCGCCCGAACCAGCCGCTGGGGATAAAGCCTGGCCAGCACGGCCCGGTACAGCGCGAGCTGGCGGACATAGCCCCGCGGCGCCTCGTCAGGCCGGCTCGGTGGGGCATGGTTGGTCTTGAAATCGACGATCAGGACCTCGCTGTCGGTGACCACGAGGCGATCGATCTGCCCGGATACCAGCGCCGGCCGGCCGCCCGGCCGGTCCAGCCGTCCGACGATCGAGACTTCGGCCCGGCTGCCAGGGGCGAACACCGGCGCGAAACGGGCATCTGCGATCAAGGCCAGCGTGCTTTCGGCCAGCGCCTGCCGTTCCTCCTCGGTCCAGCCATCGGCATTGCGGGCCAGATAGGCCAGCGCGGCCTCGCGGCGGCGCTCGGCGGCGATATCGGGCAGCGATTGCAGGAGCCGGTGCACCAGCGTGCCGCGCTGGAGGGCGCGGGCGCGCTGCGTCATCGATTCGGCCGTCCGTACCGGGTGGCGCTCGCTGTCTGCGGGGTCCGAGGGCCGCAACAGGCTTTCCGGCGGAGATCTCGGGCTGGGCCGGGGTCAGCAGCCAGTTGGGCAGCACCATCGGGGCCGGCGGGGGCGGCGCAGCAGCGGGAGCGGCCGACGGCGCGGTCTCCTCGGAGCGCGTATAGCGCTTCACCCGGCCGATGGCGGTCTCGATCTCCTGAAGCTGCAAGCTGGAACCGGCGAGCCCCTTGGTGATCAGATCGTACCAGGACAGCGGCCGGACGCTCCTCATGTTGCCGGGCAGGCAGCCGCCGACGATCAGGCGGTCCGCGGCGCGCGTCATCGCCACATACAGCAGCCGGCGGTATTCATCCTCGGTATCGCCGATCATCGCCGCGCGGGCCGCGACGACGGCTGGCGGATCCTCGGCCTTGCGGCCGGCCCACACCACGACGCCGGGCGCATGCGGACCGGCATTGCCCTGCGGCAGATTGATGAGTTTCAGCCGCTGCGTGTCCGAGGGCGAGGTCGTGGTGTCCACCAGGAACACGACGGAAGCCTCCAGGCCCTTGGCGCCATGCACGGTCATGACACGGACCTCGTCGCGCGTAATTTCCATGTCGCGCTTCACTTCGAGGTCAGCCGTGCGCAGCCACGCCATAAAACCCTGCAACGAGGCCGGCGCCTTGCGTTCGTAGTTCAGCGCCAGCTCCAGAAACTCATCCAGCGCGTCGTTCGCCTCGTGTCCGAGCCGGCGCAGGATTCGCGCGCGGCCGCCGTCGCCGCCGAGCAGCCAGGCGTAGAATGAAAACGGCGTCTCGCTGGTAAAGCGGCGTTCGCATTGTTCGAGCCGCCACAGCGCATCCCGCAGCCGGCCGTTCGGCCGCGGCGCGCTCAGCCAATGCCGCGCGCAACGATCCCTTGCGCTGCCAGGCGATCTGGAACAGGTCGTCATCGCCAAGCCCGAACAGCGGGCTCTTCAGCGCCACCGCCAGCGCCAGATCGTCCTGCGGCAGCAGCAGCGCGTCAGCCAGGTTCATCAGGTCGATGATCGCGATGTGCTCGGTCAGCTTGAGGCGGTCGGCGCCGGCGACCGGGATGCCGGCGTGCTTCAGCGCCTGGATCACGGCGTCGAACGCATTGCCGCGCCGCCGTACCAGCACCAGCATGTCGCCATAGCGCAGCGGCCGGCGGTCATTGTTGCTGCCGGTCATCACACCGCTGCCGACCAGCGTCTTGATCTCGGCCTGAATGCGCCGGGAAAGCTTCACTTCGGGGCTGGTCGCGGCGACGCCGTCGAACGGCGCGCGCCAGCCTTCGATGTCCTGCCGGTCGTCGGCCTCGGCCAGCTCCCAAAGGTCGATCTGGCTGGGCCCTGCGTCGGCCAGCGCGTGATGGATCGGATTTCCGATATCGACCGCATGAATGCTGCGAAAGATATCCTGCTCGCGAAACACCTGATCGACCGCATGCAGGATCGCCGGCCCCGACCGGAACGAATAGGTAAAGGACACCGGATCGAACTTCAGTCCGGCGCCCTCGAACTTCCGCTGCAAGGCGCGGCGGCGCAGGTCGAATTCGCGTGGCGCTGCGCCCTGAAACGAAAAGATCGACTGCTTCTCGTCGCCGACCGCGAACACCGTTCGCACCACGCCGTCGCGCGCGCCGGCGCCCGAGGTGAATTCGGAGATGATGTGCGCGACGATGTCCCATTGCCGCGGGCTGGTGTCCTGCGCCTCGTCGATCAGTACATGGTCGACGCCGCGGTCGAGCTTGTAATGCACCCAGCCCGAGGAGACGCGGTCGAGCATTTCCAGCGTCTTGTCGATCAGATCGTCATAGTCGAGCAGGCCGCGCTCCTGCTTCTCGCGGCGGTAGTTGGCCGCCGCAGCGGTTGCGATATGAAGCAGCGCCTCGGTGCGGTCGCGCGCCACCACGGCGCGGCGGCTTTCGCGATCAGGGGCGCGAGGCGATCGATCTCGGATTCGAACAGACGTCCAACCGCAGGATTGTCCGCGCAAAGTTCTTTGTAACGATGGATTTGCGCGGCGTGCGATCGGCGTCGGTGAGGAACACGCAGAGATACTCGTCCACCTGGGCTGCACCGGAAAATGCCAACGCGGCGCGAAGCTGCGCTCCCTGCCCTTGATCGGTCTTGCTCCCGGTATCCAGGACCTGTGCGATTTCGCTGCCAGCGCGACCGCGGCAGGTTCGGTCCGTCCAATATCTCGCGCTCGACATCTTCAATCCGATCATCGGGCTCGACGCCGAGCGCAGCCGAAATCTGTGCGGCGGCGGCCTGCGCGCTGCCGGCGGCGTCCGTCCATGCCATAAAGTGATCGCGGCTGAGACAGGCCTCGCGCACCACGTCCTTGAAGGTGACGTCGGCCGCACTCGCCATCGCCGTCATCAGCGCGCGGCCCGTCGCGCTGTCGGGATGGCGCGATGCCTCGAGGAAAACCCCGAGATTGGCGCGCTCCATCATCTCGTTCTGGTCGCGGTCGTCGAGTACGGCAAAGCGCGCCGGCACATTGGCCTCGAACGGGAATTGCTGCAGCAGCCGCGTGCACAGCGCGTGGATGGTCTGCACCTTCAGCCCGCCCGGTGTCTCCAGCGCGCAGGCGAACAGTTTGCGCGCCGACTTGCGCAAGCGTGCGTCGGGATGCGGAATGCCGGCCTCACGGATCGCCGCATCCAGTGCATCGTCGTCGAGCGTCACCCAATGGCCGAGGGTGGTGAACACGCGCTCCGCCATGTTGGCGGCGGCGGCTTTTGTAAACGTGATGCAGAGGATCTTTTCCGGCGCCACGTCATTGAGCAGCAGCCGGATCACCCGCTGCACCAGCACATGGGTCTTGCCCGAGCCCGCATTCGCCGAAACGAACGAAGACGCCGCCGGATCGGACGCGCGCGCTTGCGTGTCGCGCACATTGGGAGGAATGATGCGTGGAGCCTTCACCATTCCTCGATCCCCAGTCCGCCGGCCGCCGACCATTCCTTGATCCGGGCGAGATCGTCATAGGCGCCGTAGCGGTTCGACCACATCGACAGGTTCAGCGAGGTGTAGGCGGTCTCCTCGTTCTCGAATTTGCGGATCAGCGCTTCAAGCTGCTCGAGGGCGTAGTCGGCCGCTTCGTCCGGCCGCTGCGGCGTATCGTTGTTCCTGATTTTCAGCTCCAGCGACCGCTGTTCGCCGGGCGGATTGTTGCCGCTGAGCCTGACATAGACGAGTTCGCCGACGGATGAGCCGGCGTGGATATTCTCAAAGCCGCCCTCGCGCAGGATCGCGGCCTCCAGCGTCAGTTGCGGCGACAGGCCCATGCGAACCTGTTTGCCGGTCGGCGGCTGGCCGGTCTTGTAATCGAGGATCGCAAAGCTGCCGTCACCGCGCTGCTCGATCCGGTCGGCGCGCGCCGACAGCGTGAAGATGCGTTCATTGTCGAGCGGAATCTTGATCTCGCCCCGGATCTCGGCGGCAATTTTTTCGATCTCGCCGCGCCGCGCCAGCTCCCAATCGGCAAACCATGCGGCGATGCGCTGAAACCGCGGCCACCACAGCGCCCGCGCCTCGGGACGCTCCATCAGCGGCGCGAAATATTTTTCACCGATGCCGCGCAGCACCAATGCGGGTTGTGGCGGAAGCGCGTCGGCGAATTTTTGCGTGAACTCGCCGAGCGCGTCATGGATCGCCGAGCCGCGGTCGGCCGCCGACAGCGGCATGTCGACGGGGTCGAGCGGATCGAGCCGCAGAATATATTTCGCGTAGATCGTATAGGGATCGCGCAGCCAGTCCTCGATCGCCGTGACCGACAGTTTTAGCGGCCGCGTCGCGACCGGCGGCTTCGGCGCGGGCTGCTCGATCGGTTCGACCGCGTCGGGCTGGTCCAGTTCGGCGGCGAAGCGGACGTAATTTTCGCCGGCAGCTTTTGGCCGCGTCCCAGCGCGCTTCGCCGGCGACGGCCTCCAGCCGGTGCAGAAAGCGCGAGGCGACAGCCGGCGCGCCGCCGACTTTGGCCGAATGGGTCAGGATCACATCGTCCGTTCCCAGCAATTGCGCAAAATCGTGCGCGGAGAGGCCGATGCGCCGCTCCGGCAGATCGAGGCCGAGTTCATGGCGCATCGGCCGGCTCAGCCAGGGATCGACCCGCGGCGCCGGCGGCCATACGCCTTCGACCAGTCCGCCAAGAATGACGCGGTCGGATTCGGTCAGCCGCGCTTCGAGCTGGCCGTAGATGTGCAGATGCGCGCTCGCCGATTCCGGCCGCCGCACCATGCGATCGGCATAGGCGGTCTGGAACACATCAGGGTAGTCGCCGAGCTGGACCATCAGGCCGCTCGGCTTTTGCTCGGCGAGCAGTTCGTCGAACGCCGCTGATAGCACCGAGCCCTGAGCCTCCTCGAAGACGACGGCAACGCCGTTTTGATCCGAAGACAGCGCGATCAGCGTTTCGCGATGGCGCTGCGCCAGTTCGGCGAAATCGAACGGTTTTGACGAACCCATGACTTCCAGCGGCGCCAGCGCCTTCTGCAGCGCCGCGATCAGCGCCTGCGCCTGGTCGAGTTCGTTGTCCCTCAATTTCGCGCGCGGCTCGGAGGCGTGAAGCGAGGAGGTCTCATGGCTCCGGAGCTTTCCTGAGCTCGACGCGGAAACGATCGAAGTCGCGCGCCAGGCCGGCGGTTCCTGCCTGCGGCCGGGTGCCGCGCAGCAGCGCCAGTTCGAGGATCTCGATGGCGTGCTTGAACGCGCCCGATGCGTGGCCTAGCCGAAACAGCGGATGTTTCAGCAGCGCGAGCAAGGTCGGCGGCTCCAGCCCCTTGGCTGGCAGCTTCCGCGGCGAGGCGGGCAAAAATGCCGCTTGGCGTATCCATCAACGCGTCGCCGCCGGAATCGTCGAATTCGAGATTCCAGCGCCTCAGCGCCGCCATCACCCGCCGCGCCAGCGCACGATCCGGCGTCACCAGCGCCGCCGATTTGTCCAGGTGCCGCGCCTCCCGCATCGCCACCGCAATCGCCAGCGCCTCCATCTCCGAATTGGGCGCTTCGACAACGGCAAGCTTCATCATGCCGCCCGCGATCCTTAGCGAGACATCCGGCTGGGCCAGACGGTCGTGCCATTGTTCGGTCGCGCTCGACGGCCGCATCGTCTCGGAGACCAGCACGTCGCGGCCCTGCTGTGCCGGCGTGCCCAGAATTTCGACGTCGCTCCGCTTGATGCCGAAGCGATCCAGCAGACCGTGCATCGCAAATTGCGGATGGTTCGAGGAGGGCTGCATGGTGAATTTGCCCTGCGCGTCCCTGACGCCGCCGATCGTCTGCCAGGCTTCCTCGTCGAGATCGGTGTCGAGCCCCGGCAGCACCACCGCGCCCAGCTTCAGCGCCTCGTCGCCGCCCGGGTCGCGCCGCTTCCGCCGCAGAGCATCGAGAGCGCATTGGGAGGGGACGATCCAACGCCTGACTTCAGCCTGTTGATCGATCGGCTTGCCGCGCGGCTGGGCGCGCGCCGTCTCTATCGTCTCGGCGCGCTGGAAAGCGATCTGCCCGAGCGCAGCGTCGCCGCGCCGATCCGCTCGCCGCGCCGCCGAGCTGGCCCGCACTGGCCGCGCCCGGTCCGGCTGCTCTCGCCGCCCGAGCCGGTCGAGCAGGTCATGTCGGCGCTTCCGGACGGGCCGCCGCGCCGCTTCCGCTGGCGCGGCCGGCGCTTATCGGGTCGCCGCCGCCGACGGGCCCGAGCGCGTCTATGGCGAATGGTGGCGCACGCGGAGGAGCGCGACGCGGTGCGCGATTATTTCCAGGTCGAGGACGAGGACGGCGCGCGCTTCTGGCTGTTCCGCCAGGGCGACGGCGAGGATCGCCGACACCGGCGACCTCAGCTGGCACATGCACGGGGTGTTCGCATGACCTATGTCGAGCTGCAGGTCGCGACCCATTTCAGCTTCCTGCGCGGCGTCTCCAGCGCGGAGGAGCTGTTCGCGGCCGCCGCGCTGCTCGGCTATCCGGCGCTCGGCGTCGCCGACCGCAACACGGTCGGCGGCCTGGTCAAGGCGCTGCGGGCCAGCGGACGACCGGCGTGCGGCTCGTCGCCGGCTGCCGGCTCGACCTGATGGACGGCTCCTCGCTGCTGGTCTGGCCGGAGGATCGCGCCGCCTGGTCGCGGCTCACCCGTCTGCTCACCATCGGCAAGAGCCGCGTCGACCGCAAGAAGGGCGAGAAGGGGCAATGCTTCCTCCACTGGGAGGATGTCGCCGCATGGCGCGAGGGCCTGGTCGCGGCGCTGGTCCCGGACGAGGCCGACGGCGTGGCCGATATCGCGCTCGCCCAGATGGCCGACATCTTCGGCGACCGCGGCCATCTCGCGCTCACCCACCGCCGCCGGCCGGGCGAGGCGGAGCGGCTCCACGCGCTCGACGCGCTCGCCCGCCGCCACGGCGTGCGCAGCCTCGCCACCGGCGACGTGCTCTATGACAGCCCCGACAAGCGCATGCTCCAGGACGTCGTCACCGCGATCCGCGAGCATGTGCACGATCGACGAGCTCGGCTTCCGCCGCGAGCGCTTCGCCGACCGCCATCTCAAAGCCCGGCGGAGATGGAGCGGCGCTTCGCGCGCCTTCCCCGACGCGATCCGGGCCACCGCCGACATCGCCGAACGCTGCACCTTCTCTCTGCGCGAGCTCAGCTACCAATATCCCGACGAGATCGTGATGTCGGGCCGCACGCCGCAGGAGGCGCTGGAGCGGCTGACCCGCGAGGCGCTCAAGCGCCAAATTCCCGGACGGCGTCGCCCAAGAACTATGCGGACCTGCTCGAGCATGAGCTCCAGCTGGTCGCGAGCTGGCGGCTATGCGCCCTATTTCCTGACCGTCAATTCGATCGTCCAGTTCGCCCGCAGCCAGGAGATCCTCTGCCAGGGCCGCGGCTCGGCCGCCAATTCGATGATCTGCTACGTGCTCGGCATCACCTCGATCGATCCGATCGAGCACAAATTGCTGTTCGAGCGCTTCCTCTCCGACGACCGCGACGAGCCGCCCGACATCGACGTCGATTTCGAGCATGAGCGGCGCGAGGAGGTGATCCAGTGGATCTATGAAACCTACGGCCACGAGCCATGCCGCGCTGACCGCCGTGGTCAGCCGCTACCGCACCCGCGGCGCGGTGCGCGAGGTCGGCAAGGCGCTGGGGCTTTCCGAGGATGTGACCGGCACCTTGTCCGGCCAGGTCTGGGGCTGGTCGAACGAGGGCGTCGCCGAACGGCATGTCGAGGAGCTCGGCCTCGACCACAACGATCCCCGGCTGGCGCTCACCCTGGAGCTCACCCGCCAACTGATCGGCACGCCGCGCCATCTCACCCAGCATCCCGGCGGCTTCGTCCTCACCCGCGACCGGCTCGACGATCTCGTGCCGATCGAGCCGGCGGCGATGGAGGATCGCCGGGTCGATCGAATGGGAGAAGGACGATCTCGAGGAACTGAAGATCATGAAGGTCGACGTGCTCGGCCTCGGCATGCTCGGCTGCATGCGCCGCGCCTTCGATCTGCTCGCCGAGCATAAGGGGCAGCGGCTGACGCTCGCCTCGCCCGAGATGCAGGACGGACGATCCGGCCGTCTACGACATGATCTGCAAGGCCGACACGCTCGGCGTCTTCCAGATCGAAAGCCGCGCGCAGATGTCGATGCTGCCGCGGCTCAAGCCGCGCGAATTCTACGACATCGTCATCCAGGTCGCGATCGTCCGGCCCGGCCCGATCCAGGGCGACATGGTCCATCCCTATCTGCGCCGGCGCGAAGGGCAAGGAGAAGCCGGAATATCCCAGCCGAGAGCTTCGCGAGGTGCTCGAAAAGACCCTGGGCGTGCCGCTGTTCCAGGAGCAGGCGATGAAGGTCGCGATCGTCGGCGCCGGCTTCACGCCGGCCGAGGCCGACGCGCTGCGCCGCTCGATGGCGACGTTCAAGTCGACCGGCGGCGTCAGCCATTTCCGCGACAAGATGGTCGAGCGGGATGCTCGCCAACGGCTATGAGCGCGATTTCGCCGAGCGCACCTTCAAGCAGATCGAGGGGTTCGGCAGCTACGGCTTTCCCGAAAGCCACGCCGCCAGCTTCGCCAAGATCGCCTACGCCTCGTGCTGGATGAAGCATCATCATCCCGAAATCTTCTGCGCGGCGCTGCTCAACGCCCAGCCGATGGGCTTCTACGCGCCCGCGCAGATCGTCCGCGACGCGCGGGAGCATGGCGTCGAGGTGCGGCCGGTCTGCGTCAACGCCAGCCGGTGGGATTGCACGCTTGGAAGGCAGCGGCCGGACGGGCAGCTATCTCCCGCTCCGCCTCGGCCTCCGCATGGTGAAGGGCCTCTCCAACGACCATGGCGCGCTGATCGCGGCGGCGGCGATGGATGCGCCCTTCGCCTCGGTCGAGGATGTCTGGCGCCGCTCCGGCGTGCCGGCGGCGGCGCTCGAGAAGCTGGCCGATGCCGACGCCTTCCATTCGCTCGGCCTCGACCGGCGCCAGGCGCTGTGGCGGGTGCGGGGCCTCGGCGACGCGCCGCTGCCGCTGTTCGCCGCCGCCGAGGCGCGCGGCGATCGAGCCGGCGGTGGCGCTGACGCCGATGACCGACGGGCGCGAGGTGGTCGAGGATTATCGCGCCGTCCAGCTGTCGCTGCGCGGCCACCCGCTCGCCTTCCTGCGGCCCGAGCTCGACCGGCGCGGGATCGTCCCCGCCGCGCGGCCTCAGCGACCTGAAGGACGGCGACAAGGTCCAGGTCGCCGGCATCGTCCTGGTCCGCCAGCGGCCGGGCAAGGGCAATGTCACCTTCATCACGCTGGAGGACGAGACCGGCATCGCCAACGCGATCGTCTGGCAGCGCATCTTCGAGCGCAGCGCCGGATCATCATGTCGTCGGCGATGATCGCCGTCCACGGCACGCTGCAGCGCGAGGGCAAGGTGATCCACATCATCACCGACCGGCTCGAGGATCTGACGCCGTTGCTCGCCCAGGTCGGCGAGATGCACTTCCCGCACCGCCCCGGCCCGGCCGACGGCGCCCGCAACGGCGGCCACGATCCGCGCGAGCCGGCGCACCGCCCGGCGCTGCCGGTTCGGCCTGGCGAAGGCGGTATCAGGTCCGAATCGCGCGACTTCCACTGATCGACCGGCTGCGCCGCGCCCCCCGGCGCTCCGTAAGCAGCCGCCCCCCCCCGGGAGATTCCCATGCGTATCGCCCCCATCGCCTTGCCCTGCCTCGCTGTTTCCGCCCCCACCGCTGCCCACCACAACCGCCCCAACCGGAGCTAGGCGCCCACCGCCAATCGCCCGAAGAGATGTTCCGCCAGATGAACCCGCAAACAACAGAGCAGGAAATGAAGTCGCTGGTCGCCGCCGCCGCCGCCTATCCGCTCGGCACGATCGAAATCCGGTGCGCGTCGGCGGCCCCATGGCGAGCGGGCCTACCTCGCCCGGCTGCCCTGCGCGATGGCGCCCCGCTCCATGTCGGGGCGCGTAGCGAGGCGGGGCAGGGCGGCTTCGGCGCCATCGCCAACGCTTATTCCGTCGCCTGC
>CAWBQP010000021.1:0-36618 GCA_963790735.1 uncultured Alphaproteobacteria bacterium
TCAAGCAGGATCGCTATGCGGCGGTCGGCAAGGCCAAGGAAAAGGTGATGGCGCACTACTTCCCGGAAGGGCAGGAGCCGAAATACGACAAGCTGCGCATCGCCGGCGTGTTCAAGGAACTCGAATCCAAGATCGTTCGCTGGAACATCCTCGACACCGGCAAGCGCATCGACGGCCGCGATTCCAAGACCGTGCGCAACATCATCGCCGAAGTCGGCGTGCTGCCCCGCGCCCACGGCTCGGCGCTGTTCACCCGCGGCGAAACCCAGGCGATGGTCGTGACCACGCTCGGCACCGGCGAGGACGAGCAGTACATCGACGCGCTGTCGGGAACGTACAAAGAGACGTTCCTGCTGCACTACAACTTCCCTCCCTACTCGGTCGGTGAAACCGGACGCCTCGGCGGCACCAAGCGCCGCGAGATCGGCCACGGCAAGCTGGCCTGGCGCGCGATCCACCCGGTCCTGCCGCCGCACCACGAATTCCCCTACACGGTGCGCGTGGTCTCCGAGATCACCGAATCCAACGGCTCGTCGTCGATGGCCTCGGTGTGCGGCGCCTCGCTGGCGCTGATGGATGCGGGCGTTCCCTTGAAGCGGCCGACCGCGGGTATCGCGATGGGCCTGATCCTGGAAGGTTCGCGCTTTGCGGTTCTGTCCGACATTCTCGGCGACGAGGATCATCTCGGCGACATGGACTTCAAGGTGGCCGGCACCGAGCAGGGCATCACCTCGCTGCAGATGGACATCAAGATCGAGGGCATCACCGAGGAGATCATGAAGGTCGCGCTCGGCCAGGCCAAGGATGGGCGTATCCACATCCTCGGCGAAATGGCCAAGGCGTTGACCAACGCCCGCGCCGAGCTCGGCGAATACGCGCCGCGCATCGAGACCTTCAAGATCGCCACCGACAAGATCCGTGAAGTGATCGGCACCGGCGGCAAGGTGATCCGCGAGATCGTCGAGAAGACCGGCGCCAAGGTCAACATCGAGGACGACGGCACCGTGAAGGTCGCCTCCAACGACGGCGAGGCGATGAAGGCCGCGATCAAGTGGATCAAGTCGATCGCCTCCGATCCGGAGATCGGCCAGATCTACGAGGGCACCGTGGTCAAGGTGATGGAGTTCGGCGCGTTCGTGAACTTCTTCGGCGCCAAGGACGGCCTCGTCCACATCAGCCAGCTCGCTTCGGCGCGCGTGCAGAAGACCTCCGACGTCGTCAAGGAAGGCGACAAGGTCAAGGTCAAGCTGCTCGGCTTCGACGACCGCGGCAAGACCCGGCTGTCGATGAAGGTGGTCGACCAGGCTACCGGCGAGGACCTCGAGGCCAAGCAGAAGGCGGAAGCGCCGCAGCGCGAAGCCGCCGGCGAGTAAGGCATCGCAAAAATGTGAACAAAAGGGTGGCCGAACGGCCACCCTTTTTTGTTGCCCGCCTGAGTTACATTGCCGGCACCACAGCCCCTGTGCGATTACGTCGCAGGCTTACGAGGACAGAAAACGAAACCCGATCCCGCCGGCCGTCCGTAGCTTGCCGCGCAGCGGCATACGGCATTCGTTCACGCATATTTACCCAGTTCACCTACAGGTAAGGAGAAGTCGATGTCATCCATGTCCCGGCGCCAGTTGATGTTTGCGGCAACCGGTATCGCGGCCGTCGCTGCAGCCCCACGTCTTGTCTTTGCGCAGGCCGCCGCTCCTGCCCCGGCCGCGGCCCCAACCGGCCCCTTCACGCTGCCGCCGCTCACCTATCCGACCAATGCGTTCGAACCGCATATCGACGCCAAGACGATGGAAATCCATCACGACCGCCACCACGCGGCCTATGTCGCCAATCTCAACAATGTCGCCAAGACCAATCCGCAGTTGGGAACGGCGAAGATCGAGGACGTCCTCGGCAATCTGAATGCGCTCGACGACGGCATCAAATTCACCGTCCGCAACAATCTCGGCGGCCATGCCAACCACACCATGTTCTGGGAGATCATGGGCCCGAACGGCGGCAAGCCGGAGGGCGAGGTGCTGGCGGCGATCGACCGCGACCTCGGCGGCATGGAAAAATTCCAGAACGACTTCAACGCCGCCGGCGGCCGCCAGTTCGGCTCGGGCTGGGTGTTCGTCACCGTCGCCAAGGACGGCAAGCTCGCGATCGAGACCCGCCCGAACCAGGACAACCCGATGATGGACGGCAAGCGCGCCCTGATGGGCAACGACGTCTGGGAGCACGCTTATTATCTCAACTACCAGAACCGCCGCGCCGATTATCTCAAGGCGTGGTGGAACACGGTGAACTGGGCCAAGATCGCCGAGCGCTATGCGGCGGCGAAGGCCGGCACGCTCGGCGCGTAAGCGCGATTTGACGGATCGAACGAAAAGGGCGGCCTCGCGGCCGCCCTTTTTTATTTTCATCGCGATTGATGATCGCCCGTGATGCGATCAGGCGACCTCGAAACGATCGAGGTTCATCACCTTGGTCCATGCCGCCACGAAATCCCTGGCGAACTTCTCCTTCGAGTCCGCGCATCCATAGACCTCCGCGAAGGCGCGGAGCTGCGCGTGCGAACCGAAGATCAGGTCGACGCGGGTGCCGGTCCACTTGACCGCATTGGTCTTGCGGTCGCGGCCCTCATACGTGCCGTCGGAGCCGGCGGGCTGCCATTGCGTGCTCATGTCGAGCAGGTTGACGAAGAAGTCGTTCGTCAGCGTCCCCGGCTTGCTGGTGAACACGCCGTGCTTGGAGTTGCCGGCATTCGCGCCGAGGACGCGCAGGCCACCGATGAGAGCCGTCATCTCGGGCCCCGTCAGCCGCAGCAATTGCGCCCGGTCCACCAACGCCTCTTCAGGCGCCATGAACTGATGCTTCTTGCTGTTGACATAGTTGCGGAAGCCGTCGGCCCGCGGCTCGAGCGGGGCGAAGGACTCGACGTCGGTTTGATCCTGCGACGCATCCATGCGTCCCGGCGTGAAGGGCACCTTCACGTCGACACCGGCGTCCTTGGCGGCTTTTTCGACCGCCGCACTGCCGCCGAGAACGATCAGGTCGGCAAGCGAAACCTTCTTGCCGAACTCCTTCTGGATCGCTTCGAGCTTCTGCAGGACCGTCTTGAGTTCGGCCGGCTGGTTGACCTCCCAGTCCTTCTGCGGGCTGAGACGAATGCGCGCGCCATTCGCGCCGCCGCGCTTGTCGGAGCCGCGGAACGTCGACGCCGACGCCCATGCGGTCGAGACGAGCTGGGACACCGACAGGCCTGAGCCGAGAATCTTCGCCTTCAGCGCGGCGATGTCCTGCTCGCCGATCACTGGATGATCCACCGCCGGGATCGGGTCCTGCCAGATCAGCGTTTCCTTCGGCACGAGCGGGCCGAGGTAGCGCGCGATCGGGCCCATGTCGCGATGCGTGAGCTTGAACCAGGCCCGCGCGAACGCGTCGGCGAACTGGTCCGGATGCTCCAGGAAGCGCCGCGAGATCTTCTCGTAGGCCGGGTCGAAGCGCAGCGACAGGTCGGTGGTCAGCATGGTCGGCACATGCTTCTTCGACGTGTCGTAGGCGTCCGGGATCGTGGCTTCCGCGCCTTGGCCTTCCACTGCTTGGCGCCGGCCGGGCTCTTGGTCAGCTCCCATTCGTTTTCGAACAGGTTCTTGAAGAACAGGTTGCTCCACTTGGTCGGCGTCTGCGTCCAGGTGACTTCCGGGCCGCCGGTGATGGCGTCGGCGCCGATGCCGGTGCCATGCTTGCTCTTCCAGCCGAGGCCCTGATCCTCAAGCGCACCGCTTTCCGGGTCCGCTCCCACCAGCGACGGATCGCCGGCGCCGTGGGTCTTGCCGAAGGAGTGGCCGCCGGCAATCAGGGCGACGGTTTCTTCGTCGTTCATCGCCATGCGGAAGAACGTTTCGCGGATGTCCTTGGCCGCCGCGAGCGGGTCCGGATTGCCGTTCGGCCCTTCCGGATTGACGTAGATGAGGCCCATCTGCACGGCGCCGAGCGGTTCGGCGAGCTGGCGTTCGCCGCTGTAGCGTTCGTCGCCGAGCCACGTGCCTTCAGGACCCCAGAACAGCTCTTCGGGCTCCCAGACGTCGACGCGGCCGCCGGCGAAGCCGAAGGTCTTGAAGCCCATCGATTCCAGCGCGACATTGCCTGCGAGAACCATCAGGTCGGCCCAGGAGAGTTTGCGGCCGTATTTCTGCTTGATCGGCCACAACAGCCGGCGCGCCTTGTCGAGGTTGGCGTTGTCAGGCCAGCTGTTCAGCGGCGCGAAACGCTGCTGACCCGCACCGGCGCCGCCGCGGCCATCCGTGATGCGGTAGGTGCCCGCGCTGTGCCACGCCAGGCGGATCATCAGGCCGCCATAGTGACCGAAGTCGGCCGGCCACCACGCTTGCGATTCCGTCATCAACGCATGCAGGTCCTTGATCACGGCGTTGAGGTCGAGCGTCTTGAATTCCTTGGCGTAGTCGAACGCCTCGCCCATCGGATCGGACAAGCGTGGAGTTGCGGTGGAGAACCGAAACGTCCAGCGCGTCCGGCCACCAGTCGCGGTTCGTGTGTCCGCGTGCACCCGTGAACGGGCATTTGGTTTTATCATCCATGGTCGTCTCCTGATGGTTCCTGGTCGGATTGGAAGCAATCTAAGCATCGGCCTCCATCAGGTAAAGTTGATTTTAGTGATCGAACTGATAAGATAACCTGATGATCCAGACGACGCTCAGGCAGCTCCGTTACTTCGATGCGCTGGCACGTCACGGCCATTTCGGGCGCGCGGCGGAGGCATGTTCGATCTCGCAGCCGGCGCTGTCGATGCAGATCAAGGAAATGGAGGAAATCCTCGGCGGCGTGCTGCTGGAGCGAAGCGCACGACAGGTGACGCTGACGAAGTTCGGCGAAGAGATCGTCCAGCGCGTCCGCGACATCCTGCGTTCGGTCGACGAACTCGGCGACTTCGCGCGCGCCTCGCGGGACCGGCTCGCGGGCCGCTTACGCATCGGCATGATCCCGACCATTGCGCCCTATCTGCTGCCGAAGGTGATCGAGAACCTCGCGCGCATGCATCCCGAACTCGACATTCACGTCCGCGAGACGCTGACGCCGAAGCTGATCAAGGAGGTCGTCGAAGGCCGGCTGGATACGGCGATCGTGGCCCTACCGGTATCCGAACCTTCGCTGACCGAGGTCGTGTGTTTTTCGGAAAATTTCCTGCTGGTGCGGCCGGGCGAGGACGAGGGAACGCCGGTCCCGAGCCACGAGACGCTGCGCGAGATGCGCCTTTTGCTGCTCGAAGAGGGACACTGCTTCCGCGACCAGGCGCTGTCGTTCTGCAACATGCAGTCGCCGCCACGGGAAGTGCTGGACGCAAGCTCGCTGTCGACACTCGTGCAAATGGTCGGCGCCGGCATCGGCGTCACCCTGATCCCGGAAATGGCGGTCACGGTGGAAACCCGCTCGGCGGCGGTATCCGTCGCGCGCTTCGGGAATCCGCAGCCGTCGCGGACCATCGGCATGGTCTGGCGCAAGACAAGTCCGCTCGCCGGGCAGCTTCAGCAGATCTCCGAAGTGGTTTGCCTCGCCGGCGACGCGCTGCGCGAACAGCGCCAGGCGAAATCGCCATCGCGGAAATGAAATGATGGGCCTGACGAGGCAAGCGCCTCGGGAGATACTGACCTTGCCACAAACCATCATCCGCCCCGCCCGATCAGACGAGTATGACCGGATCGCCCGCGTCTGGATGGACAGTTGGGTCTCGACCGGGCTGGAAGGCGCCAGTGATTCTCTACTGGAAAAATTGTGCGCGCGCATTCCGATGGAAGTGGAAAAGGGCTGGAGCCTTTACGTCGCCGATGACGATGGAAGATTGGCGGCGATGCTGGCGATGCATTTGCCCGACTGCTACCTCGACCAGTTGTTCGTCGCGCCGGAATATCAGGGCAACGGCCTGGGGCGGCAGTTGCTCGCCTTTACGCGCCAACACCTGCCGGATGAAATCTGGCTGCGCTGCGTGCGCGAGAACGAAAAGGCATGGCGCTGGTACGAGCGCGAAGGCTTTGCGTTCGAGAAGGAGCAGGTCGAGCCGGCGACGGGCCGCATGATGAAGTATTATCGTTGGAGGAAATCGGCCTGGAAAGCCAACGCTCGGCTTGCGGACGGCGCTCGCACGCTCTAGTTTGCGTGTTCTAGTCCCGTCAACCGTCAATGTTCAGGCCATGCTTCGTAGTTTCGCTGCTGCCGCCATCTTCGTGTCATGCTTCACGGTAGCCGGATGGGCCCAATCTCCATCAGCGACCGAGTGCCCCGGCGACATCGACGCCCGCCAGCTCAGTCGCAAAGAAGGCGAAGCTGCCGCAAGCAGCCAGCGCGAAAGTGGATCGTGCCAGATCGGCGTCATTCCGATCGCTCGGCAACCTGTTCGCTCGTCGAGAAGTTCGGGCCCCTCACGTTCACAGACACCGATGAACGGGTGTCGCCGTCGATGGGTGGGCGCTTGACGAGTTCGTGGTCTCGCGCGTTCGGGCCGCGGCACCCGGCATGTCGGTGCGGCAGAATTCCCTTCACGAAAGAGGAACGTCGCAAACCTACCACAAGACCCGCTTTCCGCTTCCGCCGCGACGAAGACCATCGAGAAATTCGCCAAGTATGTCGCCGGGGAAGGAATTGCGAGCGTTACGTTCGTCGTGCACAGGCATGGTGGCAGCCAGCGGGAATTCGGCATTGGTATTTCGAAGCACTACCTCGGCAGCAATGCGAACCTCTTCGCCATGATGTACATCCGCGTCTATGACGGACGAACCTTTCAATTGATCAATGAGGCGCCGGCATTGATGGAAGAGGACACGTACGCAAACCGTTTCAAATACCATCTCGGAGGCCCCTCCCGTCCGATCGATCTCGCGATGTTTCCGGAGAAGGCTGCCGATGCCGCCAAGAGCCCGGTGCTGCGCGACGGCGTACGGCAGATGCTGACGGTAAGCCTCGACAGGACCCTGCCCGGAATGCTTCGACCTCAGTCCCGTGAAGCGGCACGGTAGTTGACTTCCACGACCGGCCGGAGATCGCGTACCGATCGGCCGTGCGAAATAAGATTGACCAACATGTCGCCCGATAGCGGCCTGTCCGGCCCAGACGTAGTGCGTTGCCAATTCGCGGCCAACGCGCAAAACAAGGCACCTGTCATCTCACGACGATGAAAGGTTCCGCCCCATGATCAAGCTCTATTGGTCGCCGCGCTCCCGTTCCTTCTCCGCGATCTGGCTCATGGAAGAAACCGGCCTGCCTTACGAACGCGTGCTGACGGATATCTCGACCGGCGCGCAGAAGGCGCCGGAGTATCTCGCGATCAACCCGATGGGCAAGGTGCCGGGGCTGAAGGACGGCGACGCCGCGCTCGGCGAGGCAGCCGCGATCTGCGCCTATATCGCCGACCGCTATCCGGAAACGAACCTGGCGCCGGCCGCCACCGATCCGCTGCGGGCGAAATATCTGCAGTGGCTGTTCTTTTCGCCAAGCTGCATCGAGCCGGCGCTGATCCAGCTCTTCACCAAGCTCGAAGTGCCGGCGAGCACGGCGGCGTGGGGAAGTGCTGCGCAGACCTTCGACGTGCTCGACGCCGCCCTGCAAAAGGGGCCGTGGATTCTCGGCGAAAAATTCTCGGCCGCCGACATCATGCTCGGCTCCGGACTGAATTTTGCGGTGCGGATGTTCAAGATGGTGCCGCCGCGGCCGTCGTTCGACGCCTATATCGACCGCTGCGTCGCGCGCCCGGCGTTCCAGCGCGCGGAAAAGATCGCGGCGGGGTGAGACTGTAGCCCGGATGGAGCGCAGCGCAATCCGGGGCAGGCGTCGATATGGAAAGAGCTCCGCCGGATTGCGCTGCGCTCCATCCGGGCTACGAAGCTATCCCAGATACAAAATCGCGAAAACAACCCCATGCAAAGTAGAGCCGCTTCCCGAACGGTTCACGTCACGACGCGGGGGTCCACGTCCTGTGAGTAGTCGACGCCGTCGATGCCAAATCCGAACAGGCGAAGGAATTGGCTCCTGTATTCCGGAAGGTCTGCCAATTCGCCGAGCGTTTCCGTGGAGAGGAGGGGCCATCGTCGCAACACCTCCGCCTGAACTTCGGGCGAAAGCTCCCAGTCGTCGACTCGAATGCGCTGGGCCTCGTCAACTTCGACACCCTTGCCAAGGCGCGTGCGGAACAGGCGATCGATCTGTTCGATGCAGCCTTCGTGTAGCCCGAGCTGCTTCATGACCTTGAACAGCACCGTGCCATAGAGCGGCACCACCGGAATGGCCGAACTCGCCTGGGTGACCACGGCCTTCAGCGCCACCACGCGGGCCGCGTCCTGGCCGAGCCGGCCCCGGATCGCTTCCGCCTTGTGGTCGAGATCGACCTTGGCGCGACCCAGAGTGCCTTGCCAGTAGATCGGCCAGGTCAGTTCGCTGCCGATATAGGTGTAGTTGAGCGTCCGGAAGCCCGGCGCCAGGACACCGGCGTCCGCGAGCTGGTCGATCCAGCGCTTCCAGTCTTCGCCGCCCATCACCGCGACCGTGGCAGCCGCTTCATCCTCACTCGCCGGCGCAATGGTCGTCTCGAAGACCTCGCCGGTTTCAGTGTTGAGGGTCTTGATGTCGACGGGGGCGCCGAGCGGCTTGATCGCCGAGCGATAGGTCTTGCCGGTGTCCGGATCTGTCCGGACCGGCGCGGCCATGCTGTAGACCAGCATGTCCAGCTGTCCGAACTTTTCGCGCACACGCTCGATGAAGGTTTTCTTCAAGTCGTTGGAGAAGGCGTCGCCCTCGAGCGTGAGGGGAGCACCGTCCGATCCTCTCGGCCTCGAGCTCAAATGCGCGGTTGTTGTACCAGCCGGCGCTGCCCGTCTTGCTTGCCGAAGGCTCGCGCTCCATCGACACGCCGATGGTCTCCGCGCCGCCGGCGAAGGTCGCAACGATGCGGCTCGCGAGGCCGTAACCGGTCGAACAGCCCAGCACGGCGACGCGCTTGGGGCACTCCGGAATGGAACCCTGGCGGAGAACATAAGCGATCTGCTCGCGGACATTTGTGGCGCAGCCGACGGGATGTGCGGTCGTGCAGATGAAGCCTCGCACGCGCGGTTCGATAATCATGCCCACCCCGTTTCAGATCGTTGGAAAGTCCCCATGCGCTGCCTGCCTATCTCTCGCCGCAAGCGAGAAGCGGCAAAAGCGAAATCACGCATCCATCCGCTTGAACACCAGCGTGGCGTTGGTGCCGCCGAAGCCGAAGGAGTTCGACAGCACGGTGCCGAGCTTGGCGTTGTCGATGCGCTTGCGCACGATCGGCATGTCGGCGAACACCGGATCGAGCTCGGTGATGTTGGCGCTCTCGCAGACGAAGCCGTTGTTCATCATCAGAAGCGAATAGATCGCCTCCTGCACGCCGGTGGCGCCGAGCGAGTGGCCGGTCAGCGCCTTGGTCGCCGAGATCGGCGGGCACTTGTCGCCGGTGCCGAACACTTTTCGGATCGCCTCGATTTCCGGGGGATCGCCGGCGGGCGTCGAGGTGGCGTGCGGGTTGATGTAATCGATCGGGGTCTTCACGGTCGACATCGCCATGCGCATGCAGCGCTCGGCGCCTTCGCCCGAGGGGGCGACCATGTCGTAACCATCCGACGTCGCGCCATAGCCGACCACTTCGGCATAGATGCGCGCGCCGCGCGCCTTGGCGTGCTCGAGTTCTTCCAGCACCACCACGCCGGCGCCGCCGGCAATGACAAAGCCGTCGCGGCTGATGTCGTAGGGGCGCGAGGCGGTGGCGGGGGTGTCGTTGTATTTCGAGGACATCGCGCCCATGGCGTCGAACAGCACCGACAGCGACCAGTCGAGCTCCTCGCAGCCGCCGGCGAAGATCACGTCCTGCTTGCCGATCTGGATCGTCTCATAGGCGTTGCCGATGCAATGGTTCGAGGTCGCGCAGGCCGACGAGATCGAGTAGTTCACGCCCTTGATCTTGAACCAGGTCGCGAGCGTGGCCGACGCCGTCGACGACATCGCCTTCGGCACCGCGAACGGCCCGACCCGCTTGGGGCCCTTGCTTCGCGTGATGTCGGCCGCTTCCACGATGGTGCGCGCGGACGGCCCGCCGGAGCCCATGATGATGCCGGTGCGGACGTCGGAAACTTCTTCCGGAGAAAGCCCGGAATCCTGGATCGCCTGCTCCATGGCGACGTGATTCCACGCCGCGCCCTCGCCGAGGAAGCGCATCGCGCGGCGGTCGATGACGTCGGACGGATTGAGCGTCGGCGCGCCCTGCACCTGCGAACGGAAACCCATCTCGGCGTATTTATCCGCGCGCGTAATCCCGGATTTCGCCTCATGAAGGCTCGCAAGCACTTCCTGGGTGTTATTTCCGATGGACGAGACGATACCCATCCCCGTTATGACAACCCGCTTCATGATCGCCTCACCCTGCCGTTTCCGTTTGTCCGTGAAGATATTTTGATTGCGTGATCGCGCCGCTCAGACAGGCGCGGTGCCCTGCTTGAACAGTCCGACCTTCAGATCCTTGGCGCGATAGATAATCTCGCCATCCATGGAAAGCCAGCCGTCGGCAACGCCAAGCACCAGCTTTGAACGCATCACGCGTTTCATGTCGATGTTGTACACAACCTTGCGGGCATTCGGCAGCACCTGGCCGGAGAACTTCAATTCCCCCAGCCCCAGCGCCCGGCCGCGCCCCTCGCCGCCGCTCCAGCCCAGATAGAATCCGACCATCTGCCACATCGCGTCGAGGCCAAGGCAGCCCGGCATGACCGGATCGTTCTTGAAATGGCAGCCGAAAAACCACAGGTCCGGCTTCACATCGAGTTCGGCCCGAATCAGGCCCTTGCCGAATTCTCCGCCCTTTTCGGTGATTTCGGTGATGCGGTCGAACATCAGCATCGGCGGCAGCGGCAGTTGCGCATTGCCCGGGCCGAACATCTCGCCGCGGCCGCAGGCGAGCAAGTCCTCGTATTCATAACCGCTGCGCCGATCCAGCATCGTTTTCAGCCTCTACCTTAGATGTCCCGATGGAGCGCTTCAGAGCGAACCGGACCCGTTTCCCTACGGGTGAACACTTGTTTCCCGCAAATTGGCGCTACTTAGGGTGCTATCGGCATTAGTCCCTGCCGAAATCGCATATGTGGTCCGCGCGCTCTGTAACATAGGCACTGCGGCCCGGCAAAGCACTGGAACGGGCGAAAATACCGCGTTTACACGTTGGTTCCCCTCTAACCTGGGCGGGTTCTAGTTGCGAAAAACTTGCATCTACCTGATTTCCTTTTATATTAGACAAGATTATTGCCAGAGTTAGAGCGTGGTGCCCGAAGTGGACATGAACGACCAAGCCCCGACCCCGAACGACGACGGTATCGATCCGGCCGCCCGCGCCGCCGGACATCAGCCGGCGTTGACCGGCTGTCCCTGGCATGACGTCAATGAAATGCTGCAGGCCGCAGGGCTCAGGCCGACCCGCCAGCGCATGGCGCTGGGCTGGCTGCTGTTCGGCAAGGGCGCCCGCCATCTGACCGCGGAAATGCTTTACGAGGAAGCGACGCTGGCCAAGGTTCCGGTGTCGCTGGCGACCGTCTACAACACGCTCAATCAGCTGACCGATGCCGGCCTGCTGCGCCAGGTTTCGGTCGACGGCACCAAGACCTATTTCGACACCAACGTCACCGCGCACCACCACTTCTATCTCGAGAACAACCACGAGCTGGTCGACATTCCCGATCCGCATCTGGTGCTGTCGAAGATGCCGGACGTGCCGGAAGGCTACGAAATCGCCCGCGTCGACATGGTCGTGCGCCTGCGCAAGAAGCGCTGATAGCCTCGTAGGGTGGGCAAAGGCGCACTTGCGCCGTGCCCACCATCTATCCAAAACCGTCGAAAGAAATGGTGGGCACGCTTCGCTTTGCCCACCCTACGGCTATCAATGATGGGCCTCGGCGTATGGGTCCGGCTCGCGCTTCGCTTGCCGGGACGACGGTGAAGCTCACTCCACCTTCTCATCCGCATAAACGCCCCACAGGCGCTGCTGCTCGATCCAGCCGTCAAAGCCGTTGCCGATCACGCGGCACCAGCCATTGACGCATTTCTTGACCTGGGCGACGACGCCAACCTGCAGGCGGGCCGCAATCGCGCTGGTCGGATCGGGACGATCGTACAGCGACGCCAGCTCGTCCTTGCTCTTCATGGTGACGACCGCAGTGCGGCGGCCGGACAGCAGCGAATGATAGACCCAGCCCTCGGAGCCCTCGGAATCGCGCACGCGGCGCCAGTTCTCGAACTCGGCGGTGATTTCGACCGGCAGGCCCGAGCGGGTATAGACCCAGGCGACATCGTTATCCTTGGTCGGACCGGCCCGGACATTCACATGGTCGGATTTGAGGCTGACATAGCGCGGCACCGGCAGGCCGCTGGTCGTGATGGCCGAATCCTTGGCCGAAAACCCAGTGCTGACCGATGCCACAAGCCAGCACCCCGCCAGCACCGCCACCGAACAGAAACGCCCCAACGCCATCAACCCGTCTCCTGCCGAGCTACCCGCAACTCGAATTCTTCGAGTTGAAACCGCCCGCTAACGCCCGAAAAACCCCAGACCCCTGTGCCCCGCTTTGGCCGCACCCCGGCTTGCGAACATCCGGGGGTTCTTGTCTTGGCCCGGCCTTCTGATAGAGAGGACGGAACGCCAAGAACCAGAACGCCCGGATTTTCTGCTGAAAATCCAAGGCAAGTATTGGGGAACCCAAGGGACTTACCTAAGCAAACAGCCGGATACCGGGACCGCGTGGCGTCAGCAGTGTCGAACAACCGGGTTAATGAGGTCTGAACGGCGCGCTTCTGCCGCCCCTCATGAGAGCAGGACATGTCGGTCAAGAAAAAACCTCTCGTCGTCGTCACCCGCAAGCTGCCGGACTCGATCGAGACCCGGATGCGCGAGCTGTTCGACGCGAGGTTGAATCTCGACGACACGCCGATGACGCCGGAACAGATCGCGGACGCGGTCCGCACCGCCGACGTGCTGGTGCCGACCGTCACCGACATGATCAGCGAGGAGATGCTCAAGCATCCCGACTGCAAGCTGCGCATGATCGCCAATTTCGGCAACGGCGTCGACAATATCGACGTCACGGCGGCGCATGCGCGCGGCATCACGGTGACCAACACGCCGAAAGTACTGACCGAAGACACCGCCGACATGACCATGGCGCTGATTCTCGCGGTGCCGCGGCGGCTGATCGAGGGCGCATCGATCCTCACCGAGGGCAAGAGCTGGCCCGGCTGGTCGCCGACCTGGATGCTCGGCCATCGCATCGGCGGCAAGCGCCTCGGCATCATCGGCATGGGCCGCATCGGCCAGGCGGTGGCCCGCCGCGCGCGCGCCTTCGGCCTGCAGATCCACTATCACAACCGCCGCCCCGTGGCGCCGAGATCGCCGAAGAACTCGGCGCGACCTATTGGGAAAGCCTCGACCAGATGCTGGCGCGGATGGACATCATCTCGGTGAACTGTCCGCATACGCCGGCGACCTATCATCTGCTGTCGGCGCGGCGGCTGAAGCTGATCCGGAAAGACGCCTATATCGTCAACACCGCGCGCGGCGGGGTGATCGACGAGGACACGCTGGTCAAGCTGCTCGAAGCCGGCGACGTCGGCGGCGCCGGCCTCGACGTCTACGAGCACGAGCCCGCGGTCAATCCGAAGCTGGTGCGGCTGGCCAAGGCCGGCAAGGTGACGCTGCTGCCGCATATGGGCTCGGCGACCATCGAAGGCCGCGTCGAGATGGGCGAGAAGGTGATCATCAATATCCGGACCTTCCTCGACAACCACAAGCCGCCGGACCGCGTGCTGCCCAGCATGCTGTGAGGCGCGATAGAGCGGCGTGAGCGAAGACGCACGCATCGCCTGCTCGACCCGCCTCGCCGCTGCCGCGTTGCCGGCTTTGCATCCGGATCGATGAATTCGCGTCGCCATCGACGGCGTCGATGGCGCGGGCAAGACGACGCTGGCGGATGCGCTGGCGCCGCTGGTAGCCGCGCAAGGCCGGCCGGTGATCCGCGCCTCGGTGGATGATTTTCACAATCCGCGGAGCCATTCGCTATGCGCGCGGCCGATATTCGCCCGACGGTTTTTATCTCGATTCCTACGATTACGATTCGTTTCGACGGTTGCTGCTGAACTCGACCCTGGGCCCGGCGGCTCCGGCCAATACGCCGCGAAACGATTTGATCTCGCGAACGACCGGCCATTCGACCTCGATCCGCAACAGGCGCCGCCGGCGGCGGCGCTGATCGTGGACGGAATCTTTCTGCATCGTCCCGAACTGCGATCCTGCTGGGACCTTTCGATATTTCTGAAAGTCGATTTCGACGTCTCGCTGCCGCGTGGCGCGGCGCGCGGCGAGAGCTTCGATGCGATCGATCCCAACTCGCCGCGACATCAGCGCTACGTCGGCGGTCAGAAGCGATACCTCGCCGAATGTGCCCCCGAGCGGCAGGCCGATATCGTGATCGACTACAATGATCTGCGAACGCCGAAAGTATTGAAGTGGCGATCGTAGCCCGGATGAGCGCAGCGCATGAATCCGGCGAGGGACTGTGCCGCGGAAAACGACTGCCCATGCGGATGTTCGCTGCGCTCAGTCCGCGGCTACGGGGAATACTATCATCTTGCTCTTCCGCCGCTCCCGCTTCCGCCATTCCGCGACGAAGGCCACGAACGCGGCGAGCGCCGGCGGCGGCTGGCGGCGGCTCGGGTAATACAGAAACGGTCCCGGAAACGGCGCGCACCAATCGTCGAGCACGCTGACCAGCGCGCCGGATTTGATGCCATAGCGAACATAGCCCTCGAATGTCAGCCAGAAGCCGACGCCGTCATGGGCCGCGCGCAGTGCCAGGCCGAGATAGGTCGCGATCAGCTTTGCCGGCGGCGAAACCTTCACGACACGTCCGGCCTTCTCGAACTCCCAATCCAGCATCGCGCCGCTGCCGAAGCGGGTGCGGATGCAGGCATGATCGAGCAGATCTTTCGGATGTTTCGGCCGGCCATGCTGCGCAACATATTCGCGCGAGGCCACCACCGCGTAGCGCTGCGGCGCGCCGAGCGGGACCGCGATCATGTCCTGCGCCAGATGCTCGCCATAGCGCACGCCGGCGTCAAAGCCTCCGGCCACGATATCGACGAACGAGCTCTCGCCGACGATCTCCAGATCGATCTTGGGATAGGCTGCAAGAAACGGCGCGACCATCGGCGCCAGCACCAGATCGATCGCCGGCGGCGGCGCATTGATGCGCAGACGTCCCGACGGCACGGCCCGCAGGCCGCGCACCTGATCCAGCGCCGCGCCGACATCCGACATCGCAGGGCCGACACGGGCCAGCAGCAATTCACCGGCTTCGGTGAGCGCGACGCTGCGCGTGGTGCGGTTCATCAGGCGGACGCCGAGCCGCTCCTCCATGTCGCGCAGCCGCTGGCTGAGGCTCGAAACGGAGACGCCCTGCTCGACCGCGGCGCGGCGGAAATTCCGGGTGCGCGCCACGGCGACGAACGCATCGAGGTCGCGGAGGTCGAAATCCTTCATTGTTCGATATACTGAACAAGCTATTTATGATTGTCCAGCTTATCGCTTCAGCCGGGAGGGTTCATATCAGCCTCGTCACCACGGCGCGAATATCCGCCGCCGATTACGAGGAGAACCATCATGGAAAAGCGCAAACTCGGCACGACAGGTCCATCCGTCTCCGCCATCGGCCTCGGCTGCATGGGCATGTCGGACTTCTACGGCCCCGCCGACCGCAGCGAGAGCATCGCCACCATCCATGCCGCGCTCGATGCCGGCATCACCCTGCTCGACACCGGCGATTTCTACGGCATGGGCCACAATGAGATGCTGATCCGCGAAGCGCTGGCCGGCCGCAATCGCGACAATCTCCAGATCAGCGTCAAGTTCGGCGCGCTGCGCGATCCCGATAATGGGCTTTCTCGGCTATGGACTGCCGTCCCGCCGCGGTGAAGAATTTTCTCGCCTACTCGCTGCAACGGCTCGGCGTCGAAGCCATCGACATCTATCGTCCCGCGCGGCTCGATCCCGACGGTGCCGATCGAGGAGACGATCGGCGCCATCGCCGACATGGTGAAGGCCGGATAGGATCAAGCATATCGGACTGTCGGAGGTCGGATCGGACACCATCCGCCGCGCGCACGCGGTGCATCCGATCGCCGACCTGCAGATCGAGTATTCGCTGATCGCGCGCGGCATCGAGAGCGATATTCTGAAGACCTGCCGCGAGCTCGGCATCGGCATCACCGCCTATGGCGTGCTGTCGCGCGGCCTGATCAGCGGACATTGGTCAAAGGACCGTTCGGCGGCGCAGGATTTCCGCCTCGTGGGCCCGCGCTTCCAGGGCAGCAATCTCGACGCGAATCTGGCGTTGGTGGAATCTCTGCGCGCGATCGCCGGCGAAGTCGGTGCAACGCCGGCACAGGTCGCGATCGCCTGGGTCGCCGCGCAAGGCAACGACATCGTCCCGCTGGTCGGCGCGCGGCGACGCGACCGGCTGGCTGAGGCGCTTGGCGCACTCGCCGTGAAATTGACGCCGGCGCATCTGCCGGCGCTCGCCAACGCATTTCCGCCGGACGCCGCCGCCGGCACGCGCTATCCCGCGGAGCAGATGGCGCATATCGACAGCGAGAAGCGGTGAGCTAAAGCGCGTTGAATACTACGCCGCGTGCCCGCTCAGATCGGTGATGACAGGCGTATCGCCATTGAGCGGGTTGGCCGGGTCGCGCGCGTAGCGCAAGCGTCTCGAACCGCATCGCGCGCGCGTCCACCATCACCAGCCGGCCGACCAGGCTCTCGCCGAATCCGACGATCTCGCGGATCGCCTCCAGCGCCATCATCGAGCCCAGCATGCCCGCCAGCGCGCCCATGACGCCGGCTTCGGCGCAGGCCGGCACGGTGCCGGGCGGCGGCGGCTCGGGAAACAGGCAGCGATAGGTCGGATTGAACTCCCCGTCGGCGCCGCGTTCATGCGCGCGGATCGTGGTCAGCGATCCGTCGAACTTCCCCAGCGCTGCCGTGATCAGCGGTTTGCCGGCGAAGAAGCAGGCATCGGATAGCAGATAGCGGGTTTCGAAATTGTCGGAGCCGTCGAGCACGAGATCGTAGCCGCCGATCAGCGACATCACATTCCCAGCATCGAGACGCACCGCATGGGCCTCGAAATGAACATGCGGATTGAGCGCGTGAATCACCTCGGCGGCGCTGTCGACCTTGCGCCGTCCGATGTCGGGCGTGGTGTGGATGATCTGGCGCTGCAGGTTGGACAGCGAGACGATGTCGTCATCGACCGCGCCGAGCGTGCCGACACCGGCGGCCGCCAGATACATCAGGACCGGCGCACCAAGGCCGCCGGCGCCGATCACCAGCACGGAGGCCTCTTTCAGCGCGGTTTGCCCGGGGCCGCCGACTTCGCGCAGCACGATATGGCGGGCGTAGCGTTCGAGTTCGTCGGCCGTCAGCATGGTCGTGTCAAATCCTCTGCGCACCTGTCAGCCCCTCATGGTGAGGTGGCCTCATCTTCGAACGCGCTTGCGGCTCCTCAGCAAGAAGGCGGGCCCGCTGAACCAAGGCGCGGTTGGTGCCGACTAAGCAGATGTGCTTAATTGGCGGGACGTCAATGAGCGCTCCCCTATTCCACTCCGGCATTCTCCTGGATTTGTCATGAGATCGGTGCTTTCGGCAACATTGATGATCGCGGCCTTGGGTTTGGCGGCCTCGGACGCGCGGGCGCAACTGACGCCGCCCTCCACGGCCGGCGCCAAGGCGAAACCGGTCACCACGATACCGATCCGTCCCGCGCTGCAGAAGCCGGAGGACACGGCCAAGGCATTGGGGCAGGCCGAGCGGCTGGCGCTGCAGTCGGACCTTGCCTGGGTCGGGCAATATAACGGCGCCATCACGGGCGACGTCAGCGAGCGCATGGTCAATGCGATCAAGGAATTCCAGAAATCCCGCGGGGCCAAGCAGACCGGCGTGCTCAATTCGCAGGAGCGCGGCATCCTCGCGGACACCGCCAGGAAAAAGCAGGAAAGCGTCGGCTGGAAGATCGTCACCGATCCCGGCACCGGCGTGCGGCTGGGTATCCCCACCAAACTGGTGCCGCAGCAAGCCAGCGACGCCAACGGCACCAAATGGACGTCGCCTACCGGCACGATCCAAATTCAACTGGCCCGGCGCAAGGAGGCCGGCCCCGTTACGGCAAAGCTCGCCGAGCGCGAGAAGAAGGAGCCGGGGCGCAACATCGACTACACCGTGGTCAAGCCGGACTTTTTCGTACTGTCCGGCCTGCAGGGCCTGAAGAAATTTTATCTCCGCGGCACCTTCAAGGGCGACGAGGTCCGCATCCTCACCATCCTCTACGATCAGGCGACCGAGAATACCGTGGAACCGGTCGTGATCGCGATGTCGAGCGCGTTCAATGCGTTTCCGGCGCCAGCGCAAACGGCGGGGCCTCCGCCGCGCAAGACCGTGGAATACGGCACCGGCGTCGTCGTCAGTGACGACGGCGCGATCATTGCCGACCGCCAGATCACCGACGGCTGCCTGACGGTCGCGATTGCGGGCTTTGGCAATGCCGATCGCGTCGCCGACGACAAGGAGCACGATCTCGCGCTGCTGCGCATCTATGGCGCGCGCGGGCTGAAAGCGCTCGATCTCGCCAACGCCGCGACGAAGACCGCGCTCGACCTCACAGGCATTGCCGATCCGCAGAACCAGGGCGGCGGCGCCGCGGTGACCAGCGTCAAGGCTTCGGTGGCCCAGCTTGGCGGCGGCAGCGATATCGCGCTGACGCCCGCGCCGGCGCTCGGCTTTTCCGGCGCGCCCGCGCAGGATGGCGACGGCAGGTTTGCCGGCATCGCGCTGCTTAAGCCGGTTCAAATAGCCGGGCCGGCGAACGGTGTACCCGCGGCGCAGGCGGTGCTGGTGACCGCCGAAACGTTGCGCGATTTCCTGAAGGCCAATGGCGTCAGCGCGGCCGGTGGATCGACCGATGCGAAGGCGTCAGTCGTTCGCGTGATCTGCGTAAGGAAATAGGCCTGATCGTGTCCCGGACGCGATGCAGCGCTTCTTCAGCGATGCACCGCAGGCCGGGGCACGAGAGGATCAGGCGGCCTTGATGTTGCTGAGGAAGGTTTCGACCTCGCTCCGCATCGTCTCGGACTGTTTCGACAGTTCGCTGGACGCCTGCAGCACCTGATGTGCGGCGGCGCCGGTATCGCCGGCGGCCTGCTGGACGCCGACCACATTCGCCGAGATTTCACCGGTGCCGAGCGCCGCCTGCTGCACGTTGCGGGCGATTTCCTGCGTGGCCGAGCCCTGTTCCTCGACGGCGCTGGCGATCGCAGAAGCGATCTCGTTCATTTCACTGATCGTCGACGTGATTCCCCGGATCGCGGTCACAGCCTCGCTGGACGAATTCTGGATCGCGGTAATCTGCGCGCCGATCTGTTCCGTCGCCTTGGCGGTCTGCTCGGCGAGGCTCTTGACCTCGGACGCCACCACGGCAAACCCGCGGCCTGCCTCACCGGCACGCGCGGCCTCGATCGTGGCATTGAGCGCGAGCAGATTGGTCTGCGAAGCAATGTCGTTGATGAGCTTGACGACGTCGCCGATGCTGGCCGCGCCGTCATACAGGCCCTGCACCGTGGTGTTGGTGCGGTCGGCCTCCTCGACGGCTTTCTGCGCGATTGCAGCCGATTGCGCGACCTGGCGGCTGATCTCGGTGACCGAGCTCGCCAGTTCTTCGGATGCGGCCGCAACGGTCTGCACGTTGGTGGACGCCTCTTCGGTCGCGGCCGCCACGGCGGTCGCCTGGCTGGAGGTTTCTTCCGCGGTTGCCGTCATCGACGAAGCCGTCGCCTGCAGCTCGGTCGAGGCTGACGCCACCGACCGCAGCACCGTCGATATGCTGGCGTCGAACGCATTGGTCAGCTCGTTGACCCGCGCCGCCCGCGCAACGCGCGCCGTGATCGCCTCGGCTTCCTTCTCGGCAAGCTCCTTGGCCTTGATCATGTTCTCCTTGAAGATCAGGACCGCCCGCGCCATCAGGCCGATCTCGTCCTTCTTGTCGGTGGCGGGGATGACGACGGAATGATCGCCGCCGGCGAGCTGTCCCATGGCGCCGACCATCTTGAGGATCGGCGGCACGATCGAGCGATTGGTAAGATACACGACGGTCACCGCGATGCCGATGCCGACACCGAGCAGCACCCAGAGCAGCGTCATCAGGAAGCTGGTCTCAGCGAGCGTAGCGTCGCCGTCCCGCTTGAGATTGCTCTGCTGCCGCGAAACCATTCCGCCCGCGCGCGAGCCGGCGGAGTCTTTCGCGCCCGCGAAGATGTCGAGAAGCTTGTTGGCGCGCGGCGCGGCTTCGTTGGTCAGGAACCACTGCGCCATGTTCCAGCGGTCCGAGGCGCGGATTTCGAACATTTTCTGCGGCAGCGGCGAGAATTTGGCGCGAGCGTCAACGAGTGTATCGAAGGCGCTCTGCTGATCCTTCGTCATCTCCGCGCGCCGCTTTGAAAGGGCCTCGAACTTCTTGTCATTAAGCGACCAGAGTTCTTCGAACTCCTTCTTGAAAGCCGTGTCCGCAGTCAAAAGATAGGCTCGGATGGCACCGATCGCCATCGCCATGCTGCCGCGCAGATCGGCAAAGCCGATCAACAGGCTTTTGCGTGCGTCGGTCGAGGCGATGCTGCCTTCCTCGTCGATGATCGAGGTGGCCTTTTGCAGCATGAGCTTGGCCAGCGGCGCGGCTTCGGTGGCGAGCAGCTTCGCTGCCGGCTGTTCGTCGATTGTGTGGGCGATCGCTTCCGCCTTGTCCTGCGCACTGCGCAATTCATCCAGCAACGGCTTGGCCTGTTTCCAGTCCGACTTGTTCTGCTCAGACGGTCCAGTGGCCAGAGATGCCATCCATCTTGGCGCTGTGGCTCTGGATTTCCTTCCAGAGCGTCGCGCGTTCGACCTTGAACGTATCATTGCCTGTTATCAGCCAGCCGCGCAGCGAGGCCAACGAGGCGTAGACCCCCGCCACCACGTCGCTTGCGGTCATGGCGGTCGGCACACGAAGGTTCACCGTGCGACTGGTCGCTTCGTTCACCGCGCTGAACCTTGACGATGGTGATACCGATCACGATGGCCAGCAGCGCACAGAGCACGCTGAAGCCCAGGATCAAACGACCTCGAATATTGAGATGCAGCGACGCCATGGGGAAATCCCTCCGGTGCAGGCGGTATATCGCCCGCACCGCTTCACGCTGGATGTTAACCATGAAGAATGAGCCAACGTAGCCAGCCGTACTAGTACGGCTCCACGGCGCGAAAATTACGGGCTTCCCCGCGACAATACGGAGTTGGAGTCGCGGTTCGCGGCTGCAATGTTCGATAGCGTGCATTGGTGCGCTTGCATCTTCCTCATGCGAGGTCGAACCTAACGCCGGCGCGCGCAAGCCCGCCGGCGATACCGATCGGCGTGCCGTCCGCGCGCCAGCACGCCGCGCCCGACATCGTTCCGTCCTCGTGAAACTGGATGGCGTTCATGCCGCCCGCGACCGTCGGCATCGCCTGCACCTTGTGACCCATCGCGGTCAGCTGGGCGCGGACGCTTTCAGGCACCGCCCGTTCGACCTCCAGCGCATTGCCTTCGGTCCAGACCCGCGGCGCTTCGACCGCCTCCTGCAGGCTCATGCCGTGGTCGATCAAATTGATCAGCGCCTGCATCGCGCTTGGAAAGATCCGCTTTCCGCCGGGCAGGCCGAGCGCGTAGACGAGCTTGCCGTCGCGCAGCGCCATCATCGGCGACATCGAGGTGGTGACGCGCTTGCCCGGCGCCAGCGACAGCGCGTGGCCGGGACGGGGATCGTAGAGATTCATGTAATTGTTCGGCACGGCGCCGAGGCCGGGAATCAGAATTTTCGCGCCGAACAGATTGTTGATGGTCTGCGTGGTCGCAACCACATTGCCGAACGCATCCGCCGCCGTCATGTGGGTGGTATGCGCGCTTTCGAGCTGCGCCACGCCGGCGCCCCATGCCTGCGCACGGTTTGGATCGATCGCGCGGCGGCGCTCGTCGGCATAGGCTTTCGAGGTCAGGCGCTCGACCGGCACGTTGATGAAGTCAGGATCGCCGCTTGCGGCGGCGCGGTCGGCGAAGGCGATCTTGAGCACTTCTGCGAGGTAATGGATCGTCGCGGCGGAGCCGAAGCCGAGCTTTGCGATATCATAGCCTTCGAGAATGTTGAGCATCTGCGCGATGTGCACGCCGGAGGCCGCGGGCGGCGGCGGCCCCAGAATCTCCCAGCCGCGATAATCGGCGCGGATCGGCTGGCGCTCGACGGTCTTGTAGGTTGCCAGATCCTCACGAGCGATGAAGCCGCCGTTCTTTTCCATGTAATCGACGAGAATGTCGCCGAGCCGCCCGTGATATAATGCCGCTTCGCCATGCTGCGAAATGTAGCGCAGCGTTTCCGCATATTCCGACTGCAGCACGCGCTCACCGGCTTTCAGCGGCATCCCCCTGGGCAGATAGATCGCCGAGATGGCCTTGTCCTTGAGCATCTCCTGGGCGCTGTCGGAAATGCATTCATGCAGATAGGGCGTCACGGCATAGCCGCGTGAGGCATGCCTGATCGCGGGCTGCATGACGTCGGCGAGCGACATGGTGCCGAAGCGTTGCAGCGTCTCGCACCAGGCTTTCAGCGAGCCCGGCACCGCGACCGCTTTCGGGCCGTTCAGGTTTTCATCGCCTGTCGTATCGAACACGTCATGCGCCGAGCCGGGTTTCGATGTGTAGGTATCGGGCCTGACCGCCAATGGCACGGTGCTCTGGCCGTCGACGAAGCGATGGCTGCCGTCGGCCAGCCGGATATGGGCCATGCCGCCGCCGATGATGCCGACCATCATCGGCTCTACGACCGTCAGCGCAAACAGTGTCGCAATCGCCGCATCGATGGCGTTGCCGCCGGCCGCCAGCATTTCCGCCCCCGCGCTCGATGCCAGCGGATGATTGCTGACCACCATGCCGCGGCTCCCGGTCGCCGGCTGCTTCTGGCACCTAAAATCAGTGGTTGCACGATCCCGCCAATTGCCCGTCATGCGCTACCCCGTTTCTTGTTGTCGTTTTCAGGCATCAGCCGACAAGATTCGAGCGCGGCCGTGTTCGCCCGGGATAGCCAGAATTCCACAATCCTGCATCATTGCAAGGTGAGTGATTCGGACATCCGCGATCTCTTCCTTTGGATCGGGCTGGGTACGTCTGGGCGAGCTACGGCTCGCCACCGCAGAATGCGGGCTGTCTTGTAAAGCGTACCCCCAAGACCGCTGAAAGCCATCCAGAGGACGTGAAATGCAGACGATCGTATTGACCACCCAGAAGGGCGGGTCGGGAAAAAGCACGCTTTCCATCAGCCTTGCGCTTGCCGCCATCCGGGCCGGCCACAATGTCCGCCTGATCGAGACCGACCCCCAAGGCACCGTTTCGAACTGGAAGCGCCGCCGTCCTTATGCCTCGCCGATCGTCGAGCCGATCTACGCCGCGCGGGAAGTCGAACAGCGTTTGCAATCGCTCGCACACGGTGGCGTCACGGTGACGATCGTGGATACCGCCGGCGGCGAAAGCGCCGCGACCAATTCGGCCATCCGCTATTCCGACTTCTGCCTGATTCCGACGCGACCGAGCATCGCCGACATCGAGGCGACCGCCGCGACGCTCCGCGTCATCAGGGCCTGGCACAAGCCGTTTGCCTACGTCCTGAACCAGACCCCGATCCGGGCCGCGGCACGCCTCGCCGGTGCGGAAAATGCGTTGAGCAACGAGGCCGCGCTCGACATCGACGATATCGTTGCCAGACCCCTTATCGTGATGCGCAATGATCACCAGGACGCGCTGAGCGCCGGCCTTGCCGTCTGCGAACATGCACCGGGCGGCAAGTCCGCGGAGGAAATGCGCGCCCTCTGGCAGTGGACCGAATCGCGGCTGGGCAATGCGGTTGCGGCTACTGACGAACCGATCATCGAGGAGTTCGTGGAAATACCCGCGATTATTCCTAAATGGGCAGCGCTCCCGTCTTTCGACACTGACAGCGCTCACTTCCTGAGAGCACCTGCCCGAAGCTGATACCCCGCTCCCCGCAGCGTCATCCGCCAGGAGCCATGCGACGACTTGTCCGCCGAAGCTCAACGAGCGAAGGCGGAAGCAATCCGGACCGCCAGCCCCGCCGGATTGCTTCGCTTCGCTACGACCTGCGGCGCAGCCAGTTCTCCCGCGTCACACGCCATTTTTCCGCGAGCGTCTGACCACTGTGATGGGCAAGCTCGATGTAGCCGACAAGTTCGGCGCCGGTCTTTTGCTTGACCCGGCGTGACGCCACGTTGGTCGCCGCATTGCAGGCGTAGAAGCTCTCGATCCCGAGCGTGCGGAAGGCAAAATCGTTCACCGCCGAGACGGCTTCGCTCATCAGGCCCTGATTCCAATAGTGCTCGGCGAGCCAGAAGCCGCGGTTGCCGTTCGCATCGTCCGACCCGGGGCGAAAGCGAATATTCCCGATCGCCTCGCCATCACCGCCGCGCAGCACCAGCATCCAATTATAGATCTCTTCCCCCGCGGCGACTTTCTCCAACTCCCTCGCGATGAAGGTCTCGGCGCCGTCCTCCGGATAGGGCCAGGGAACAACCGATGCGAGATGCTGGATGATGTTCCAGTTGTTGAAATGGCGCTGAATCGCCGGCGCATCGGACAGCGCGAGCGGCCGCAAGATCAGTCGCGCCGTTTGGAGCGTCGGCGTTTTGGTTATTTCTGACATTTCGGGCACCAGAAGGTCGAGCGGCCGTTCTGAACGAAGCGCCGCACGATGCCGCCGCAGCGTGTGGTCTGGCACTTCTCGCCTTCCCGGTCATAGACCTGAAAGGAATGCTGGAAATAGCCGAGTTCGCCCGAGGTCAGCCGATGATCGCTGATCGAGGAACCGCCGGCCTTGATCGCCTGGTTCAGCACCGAATGAATCGCGCCGACCAGCCGCTCGGCGTGATCGGTCGGCTCGCCCCCGGCAACGCCCTTGCGTGGTCCGGCTTTCGTCGCCAGCGTCGCCGCCAATCGGCGCGGCGACAGCTGCGAGCGATACAGCGCTTCGCAGACATAGATATTGCCGAGCCCGGCGACCACGCGCTGGTCGAGCAGAGCGGCCTTCAGGCTGGTCTTCTTGTTGAAGCACGCCCGCGCCAGCATCGCGGCGTCGAATTCGTTGCCGAGCGGCTCCGGGCCGAGGCCTTTCAACAGCGGTTCGTCCTCCAGCGCGTTGCGGGCGATGATCTTCATGTAACCGAAGCGGCGCGGATCGTTGAACACGATCGCGGCACCCGATGACATGTGGAACACCACGTGATCGTGCGCGCGGTCCTCGCTGCGCGGATGGTGGAATTGGCCCGGCATGTTGTTGCCGCCGCCTTCCAGCACCCGGAACGAGCCGGACATGCCCAGATGCATCAAGAGCACGTCGCCGGAGCCGAGATCCGCCATCAGGTATTTGGCGCGGCGGCCGAGACCGGTCACGGTCTGGCCCTCCAGCCGCGCGATAAAGTCTTTTTGAAAGGGAAACCGCAAATCCTTGCGCCGGGCTTCGGCTTTGAGGATTTTCGACCCTTCCATGGCGGGTTGCAGGCCGCGGCGGACGGTCTCAACTTCAGGCAATTCAGGCATGCAGGCATTCACCTTATGGAGGTGACGTGATAGCGCCATTGCGGCGGGCGCGCTATGGTCCGGTATTGGAGTAAATTTGATGGATCGGCCGGACCAAACCACCCATTTTGGCTTCAGGGACGTGCCCCTGGGAGACAAGCAGACGCTCGTGAACGACGTATTTCACAGCGTGGCGTCCCGGTACGACCTGATGAACGATCTGATGTCGGCGAGGCCTGCACCGGGTCTGGAAAGACATCATGATCAACGCGCTCAACCCGCCAAAGGGCGACGCGCCGTTTGCGCTGCTCGACGTCGCCGGCGGCACCGGCGACATCGCCTTCCGCGCGGCGGAGGCGGCGGGCACAGGCTTCCGCGCCACCGTCTGCGACATCAACTCCGATATGCTCGACGTCGGCCGCAACCGGGCCGTGGCGCGCCATCTCGACCAGCAGGTTTCCTTCGTCGAGGGCAATGCCGAGGCACTGGCGTTCGGCGACCGCACCTTCGACGCCTACACCATCGCGTTCGGCATTCGCAACGTGCCGCGGATCGACGCCGCGCTGCGCGAGGCCTATCGCGTGCTGCGGCCCGGCAGCCGGTTTTTGTGCCTGGAATTCTCCACCGTCGACGTCCCCGGGCTCGATCGGCTTTACGACTTCTTTTCGTTCAAGGTGATCCCGCCGCTCGGCCGCGCCGTGACGGGCGATGCGGAATCCTATCAATACCTCGTCGAATCGATCCGGAAATTCCCCCGGCCCAATGCATTTGCCGAGATGATCCGCGACGCCGGCTTTTCGCGGGTGAAGTGGGAAAGCCTCTCCGGCGGCATCGTGGCGTTGCATTCGGGCTGGCGTTTGTGATTTCTGCGGCGACCCACATCGCGCGGCTCGTCCGCGCCGCTTACGTGTTCGCGCGCGAAGGCGTGTTCGGCGTCGTCGATCCGAGTCTCGTGCCGCCGCCCGGGCAGCTGGCGCTGCGGCTGGCGCGGCTGATCGAACGGCCCGGCGCCAAATCCGGCCCGCGTTTGTCGCGCGCGCTGACGCGGCTTGGCCCCGCTTACCTCAAGCTCGGCCAGTTTCTGGCGACCCGGCCCGACGTGGTCGGCGTCGCGATGGCGCGCGATCTGGAAGCCCTGCAGGACCGGCTGCCGCCGTTTTCGCAGGCCGAAGCCGAGGCCGTCATCGCGCTTTCGCTGGAACGTCCGCTGGCAAAGGCCTTTGCCAGCCTCGGGCCGCCGGTCGCCGCCGCATCGATCGCCCAGGTGCATCGCGCCGAGATCGAGCGCGATGGCGTGCGCCAGCCGGTCGCCGTCAAGGTGCTCCGGCCCAATGTCGCCTCGCGCTTCCGCCGCGACCTCGGCGATTTCTTCTTCGTCGCGCACAATGCGGAAGCGCATTCGGCCGAAGCGCGGCGGCTGCGGCTGATCGAGGTCATCAACACGATGTCGCGCTCGGTCGCGATGGAGATGGACCTGCGGCTGGAGGCGGCCGCGCTGTCCGAGATGGCGGAGAACACCCGCGACGATCCGGATTTCCGCGTGCCGACCGTCGATTGGGACCGCACCACCCATAACGTGCTGACGATGGAGTGGATCGACGGCATCGCGCTGAACGACCATGCCCGCCTCGAAGCAGTCGCATGTCGATCTGCCCGATCTCGGCCGCAAGGTGATCCAGAGTTTTCTGCGCCATGCGCTGCGCGACGGCTTCTTCCATGCCGACATGCATCCCGGCAATCTGTTTCTCGACGATGCCGGCCGGCTGGTGGCGGTCGATTTCGGCATCATGGGCCGGCTCGGCATGAAGGAGCGGCGGTTCCTCGCCGAAATTCTGCTGGGCTTCATCACGCGCGACTATCGCCGCGTCGCCGAGGTGCATTTCGAGGCCGGCTACGTGCCGGGCCATCACTCGGTGGAGAATTTCGCGCAAGCCATCCGCGCCATCGGCGAGCCGATCCACAACCGCACCGCCGAAGAAATCTCGATGGCGAAGCTGCTGACGCTTCTCCTCGAAGTCACCGGCCTGTTCGACATGCAGACCCGGCCCGAACTGATCCTGCTGCAGAAGACCATGGTGGTGGTCGAAGGCGTGGCGCGCGGGTTCGATCCCAAGCTCGATATCTGGAAGGTCGCCGATCCCGTGGTGCGCGAATGGATCGAGCGCAATCTCGGTCCGCTCGGGCGGATTCAGGGCGCGATGTCCGGCGCGGGCGAACTCGGCCGCGTGATGTCGAGCCTGCCTGCAATCGCCTCACGGGCGGTTGCCGTGCTCGAGAACATGGAGAAGATGACCCGGGAGGGCCTGACGCTGTCGCCGGAGACGATTGCGGCCATGGGCCGGGCCGAGGGCCGCAAGAGCCGCTGGCGCACGGTGGCGCTCTGGGTCATCGCAGCGACCTTTATCGGAATTTTGGTCGCTATCCGGCAGTTATGATTGCAATGCTATCACAGCGTGATAGCATTGATTGCATCGTTTGCCGGAGGCCGCCATGGCCAGCCTGACCATCCGAAAACTCGACGAAGCCGTCAAAGCCTATCTGCGTCTCCGCTCGGCCGGGAACGGCCGCTCGGTCGAAGAGGAAGTGCGGGTCATCCTCGGGGAGCTGATACAGGGGCGCCCCGAATTGCCGGGCGGCGCCTCCTTGCCGCCGTCCACAGAGGCTGCCGCAGGCCTCGCGTTCCGTCAGCCCTTACAGCCAACGGAATGTCACCCTGATCATCGGCGGCGGCATCGCCGCCTTCAAGTCGCTGGAACTGATCCGGCGGCTGAAGGAGCGGCACATCGACGTCCGCTGCGTGCTGACCAAGGCCGCGCAGCAATTCGTCACGCCGCTTTCCGCCAGCGCGCTGTCGCATGAGCGCGTCTATACCGATCTGTTCGATCCCGGCAGCGAATTCGACGCCGGTCATATCCGCCTCGCCCGCGAATGCGATCTGATCGTGGTGGCGCCGGCGACCGCCGACCTGATGGCGAAGATGGCGCAGGGCCACGCCGACGATCTCGCCAGCGCGATCCTGCTGGCGGCAGACCGGCCGATCCTGCTGGCGCCCGCGATGAACCCCCTGATGTGGAACAACGCCGCCACGCGGCGCAACGTGCTGCAGCTTCGGCGCGACGGCATCCACATGATCGGCCCCAACGCCGGCGAAATGGCCGAGTCCAACGAGGCCGGCGTCGGGCGGATGTCGGAGGCGATCGAAATCGCCGCCGCCGCCGTCGACATTCTCCGCCCGCCGCGACCGCGTCCGCTGGCGGGCAAGCGCGTGCTGATCACGGCGGGACCGACGCATGAGGCGATCGACCCCGTGCGCTATATCGCCAACCGCTCCTCCGGCAAGCAGGGTTTTGCCATCGCCGCCGCAGCGCAGGCCGCGGGCGCCGACGTCACGCTGGTCTCCGGGCCGGTCGAATTGCGCGATCCCGCGGGCGTCACGGTGATCCGTGTGGAATCGGCGCGCGACATGCTGCATCGGGTGGAGGCCGCCTTGCCGGCCGATATCGCGATCTTCGCCGCCGCCGTTGCCGACTGGCGCGTCGCCAATGAGGGCGAGCAGAAGCTGAAGAAGACCTCTGCCGGCATGCCGCCGCTGCAACTGGTGGAAAACCCCGACATCCTCGCGACGATCTCGAAACTGAAAGACAAGCGCCCGCCGCTGGTGATCGGGTTTGCCGCCGAGACCGAGCATCTGATCGACAACGCCAAGGCCAAGATCGCGCGCAAGGGCTGCGACTGGATCGTCGCCAACGACGTCTCGCCCGCAACCGGCGTGATGGGCGGCGACCGCAACACCGTTCATCTGTTGACGCGCGACGGCGCCAACGAGATCGAGGTTGATTCCTGGCCTGTGATGACCAAGGAACAGGTCGCAACCGAACTGGTGGCGAAGATCGCAAAGAAGCGTGGAGAAGAATTCGTGAGCGCGACAGTGAAGGTCGACATCCGCCAATTGCCGCACGGCGAAGGTCTCGCGCTGCCGGCCTATCAGAGCGCGGACGCCGCCGGGCTCGACCTGCTTGCGGCAGTGCCGGCGGACACGCCCTTGATCCTGCCTCCGGGAAAATACGCGATGGTGCCGACCGGGCTCACGATCGCGCTGCCTTCAGGATATGAGGCGCAGGTGCGGCCGCGTTCCGGGCTTGCCGCCAAGCATGGCGTCACCGTGCTGAATTCGCCCGGCACGGTGGATGCGGATTATCGCGGCGAGATCAACGTGCTGCTGATCAATCATGGCGACACGCCGTTCCCGATCCGGCGCGGCGAGCGCATCGCGCAGATGGTGATCGCGCCGGTCGTGCAGGCGCAACTGGTTCCAGTGGTGTCGCTTTCAACAACCGATCGCGGCAGTGGCGGTTTCGGCTCGACTGGGCGCTGAATCGTTTAGTAAAGACGACTTCAACGGCAACCTGTTGAATTTTTCACAGCCAGATTTGCGTTCACGGTCTGGACTCTTACCGGTCGACTCCCGAAGGGGATACTCTCGACCCGATTCGTGTGCACGGCGGGGGTAGCGCCGGGCCTGCAGTCGTGCGTTTTTGGGGCAAATAATGTCGGGCGTAGTCGCGGCGATGCGTCGAACCCTGCTGTCGTGCACCTCACTGGCGCGCTGCGGCGTGATTGCGCTCGCCACCGCCCTCTCCGCCTCGCCGGAACCCGCGCTGGCCGCTGAATTGACCATCACGCAGACGATTTCCGCCCTGTTCGACCTCAATCACCAGGAATTCGCGGTACTGACGACGGCGCTCTCGCTGCTCGGCTTTACCGTGGTGGCTGCGATCCTGCTGATGCGCACGCGCATTCGGGCCACCCGGATGGAACTCGACCTGCGCTCCGACATCGCCGACCTGCAGGTGCAGGCCGACCGGCTGCGCGCGCTCTTGTTCGCCGAGCCCCAGATCCTGATCGCCTGGGCCGCGGGCGACAACCGGCCCCAAATCAGCGGCGACACCTCGCTTCTGATGTCGCAGGACGCGCTGCCCAATTCACCGCAACGTATCCTCGCCTTTGGAACCTGGCTGCCACCGGAACCGGCGCTGCAGATGGACCATGCGGTCGACGCGCTGCGCGAGGCCGGCGAAGGTTTTCTGCTCAATCTCTCCACCTCGAACGGCCGCGCCATCGAAGCGATGGGCCGCGCCATCGGGGGGCAAGCCATTGTGCGGATTCGCGAACTCGGGGGCTTACGCCGGGAACTCGCCGAATCCAATCTCCGTTACAGGACGCTTGCGGAAGAGACCGAGCTGCTGCGCGACTTCGCCGCCGCGGCGCCCTGGCCGATCTGGGCCAAGAGCGTCGAGGGCAATCTGCGTTACGCCAATACGGCCTATGTGCGGGCCACCGAGGGCGCCAGCGTCGCGGATACGATCCACCGCAGCCTCGAACTCCTGGAGAACGACCAGCGCGCCGAGATGGGCCGGGTGCTGAACGACAATTCCACCTTCAGCGCGCGGCTGCCGATCGTGGTCGGCGGCGAGCGGCGCATCTATGACGTTCAGGCGCTCAAGCTCGGCGCCGGCAGCGCCGGCATCGCCATCGACGCCAGCGAGGCGACCGCGCTGCGCGACGCGATGGAGCGGATGGCGGAAGCCCATCGCCGCACCCTCGACCAGTTGTCGTCGGGGGTGGCCGTGTTCGACGGCCAGCGGCGGCTTGCCTTCTACAACGAATCCTACCGGCGGCTGTGGGGCCTCGATCAGGCCTTCCTCGATTCCAATCCCGATGATTCAAGCGTACTCGACCGGCTGCGCGCGGCGCGCAAACTGCCCGAGCAACCGGATTTCCGGGTCTGGAAGGCCAAGCTGCACGAAGCCTACCGCGCCGTCGAGCCGGAGAACTACTCCTGGTTCCTGCCCGACGGCCGCGCCGTCAGCGTCGTCACCACGCCGAACCTCGAAGGCGGCGTCACCTATCTGTTCGACAATGTCACCGAGAGCCTCGATCTCGCACGCCGCTACGACCGGCTGACCCGGGTCCAGCATGAGACGCTCGACAATCTGGCTGAAGCGGTCGCGGTGTTCGGCAGCAATGGCCGCGTTGAACTGTTCAATCCCGCTTTCGAGAAAATGTGGAAGCTGTCGGCGGAATCGCTGAAGGAGCAACCCCACATCGAGACCGTCGAAGCGTGGTGCAAGCCGCTGTTCGACGACGAACTGACCTGGCGGGCGCTGCGCGAAGCGATCACGGGAATCGAGAACCGGGCGCAGGTGGCGTTGAAACTCGAGCGCAAGGACGGCAGCGTGCTGGACTGCATGACCATGCCGCTGCCGGACGGCGCGACCATGCTGACCTTCCAGGACATCACCGACACCGAGAATGTCGAGCGGGCGCTGCGCGAACGCAACGAGGCGCTGGAAGCCGCCGACCAGATGAAGGTCGATTTCGTCCACCACGTGTCCTACGAACTGCGCGCGCCCCTCACCACCATCATCGGCTTTGCGCATTTCCTCAGCGATCCCTCGACCGGCCCGCTGACGCCGAAGCAGGCCGAATATCTCGACTACGTCACCAAATCGACCAACGCGCTGCTCGCGCTCACCAACAACATCCTCGATCTCGCCACCATCGATGCCGGCGCCATGAAGCTCGAACTCGGCCCGGTCAATATCGAAAAAGCCATCCAGGCCGCCGCCGAAGGCATTCAGGACCGGCTGGCGACCGACCGCATCGAACTCAAGGTCGATATCGATCCCGATATCGGCAACTTCACCGGCGACGAGCGGCGCGTGGTGCAGGTGCTCTATAATTTGCTCGCCAACGCCGTCGGATTCTCGCCGCACGATGCCGCGGTCACGATCAGCGCGCGGCGGACCGAGCATCGCGTGATCTTCACCGTCAGCGATTCCGGCCCCGGCATTCCGGCTGACGTAAAGGACAAGGTGTTCGACTGGTTCGAGAGCCACTCCCACGGCTCGCGTCACCGCGGCGCCGGGCTCGGCCTGTCGCTGGTGCGCTCCTTCGTCGAACTGCATGGCGGCAAGGTGCGCGTCGATTCGGTGGTCGGCAAGGGCACCACGGTCACCTGCGACTTTCCGATCGACCAGAACGCGCATCGCAACGCCGCCGAATGACTGCCCCCGCGACATTTACGGTAGCGCTGGCGAACGAGGCGGCAACGGCGCATCTGATGGCCGACCTCGCGCTGCTGGTCGGCCCGGGCGACGTCATCACGCTCTCGGGCGATCTCGGCGCCGGCAAGACCGCGGCGGCGCGCGCCATGATCCGCTATCTCGCCAACGATCCCGTGCTCGAAGTGCCAAGCCCGACATTCACGCTGGCGCAGAGCTACGATCTGCCGTTTCCGATCGTGCACGCCGATCTCTATCGCATCAATGATTCGAGCGAGCTGGAGGAAATCGGATTGTCGCCGCTGCCGGAGGGCACGCTGGCGCTGATCGAATGGCCGGAGCGCGCGCCCGATGCGCTGCCCGAAGATCGCATCGACATCGCCTTCAGCCATCGCCCGGCGCTCGGGTCCACCGCGCGCGCCGCCGAAATCACCGGTCATGGCAAGGCGGCGGCGCAGGTGACGCGGCTGAGCGCTTGCGCAAATTTCTCGGCGATGCCGGCTTCCTCGATGCGGCGCGCGAGCGCATGCCGGGCGACGCCTCGACGCGCTCCTATGCGCGGCTGATCCGCGACGACGGCACGTCGATCCTGATGAATTCGCCGCGCCGTCCGGATGGCCCGGCGATCTATGACGGAAAATCCTACAGCGCGGCCGTTCATCTCGCCGAGGACGTCAAGCCGTTCGTCGCCATCGACAACGGCTTGCGCGCGCACGGCTTCTCGGCGCCCGCGATCCGCCACGCCGACCTCGACTCCGGTTTCCTGATCACCGAGGATTTCGGCAGCGCCGGCGTCATCGAAGGCGACCCGCCGCGGCCGATCGTCGGGTGCTACGAGGCGGCGACCGACATGCTGGCGGAGCTGCATCGCAAGAGCCCTGCCCGAAACGGCGCCGCTGGAGCCGCAGGGTCCATACCCAATTCCCGTCTTCGATATCGATGCATGGCTGGTGGAGATCGGCCTGATGCTCGAATGGTATCTGCCGGACCGCGGCGCTGAGGTCAGCCAGCAGCAGCGCGACGAATTCGTCACGATGTGGCGAACGCTGCTGGAAAAGCCGGCGGCTGCGCCGCGAACCTGGGTGATGCGGGATTTTCATTCGCCCAACATCATCTGGCTCGGCGAGCGCACGGGGATCTTGCGCGTCGGGATCATCGACTTTCAGGATGCCGTGCTTGGCCCTGCCGCCTACGATCTGGTGTCGCTGCTGCAGGACGCGCGGATCGACGTTGCCGAACAACTCGAGTTGACGCTTCTGACCCGCTACATCAAGGCGCGCCGCGCGGCGGACGGTCAGTTCGATCCGGCCAGCTTCGCCGAGCTTTACGCCATCATGTCGGCGCAGCGGAATACCCGCCTGCTCGGCACCTTCGCCCGGCTCAACCGGCGCGACGGCAAGCCGCAATATCTGCGCCACCAGCCCCGGATCTGGACCTATCTGAGCCGCTCGCTGGCGCATCCGGCGCTATCGGCATTTCGCGAATGGTATGCCGCAAACGTGCCGCCGCCGGTTCCCTGATTTACCTCCTGTTAGCCACCCCGCATCTACTCTGGAAACCAGCCATGCCCGAGAGGCATGGCGCAGTCGGTTTGACACGGGAAGACGGCCATGGCGGGGGCAGAGCGGCGCAAGGGAGATCGGGTCATATTCGAGCGGGGCTTTTCGGCGCACATGATGGGCATCGACGGCACCTGGCGGCGTGACTGCGTGATGGAAGACGTTTCCGAGACCGGCGCCAAGCTGACGGTCGAAGGCTCGGTCGAGGGCCTGCATTTAAAGGAATTCTTCCTGCTGCTGTCCTCCACAGGGCTGGCCTATCGGCGCTGCGAGCTGGCCTGGGTCAATGGCGATCAGATCGGCGTCAACTTCCTGAAGCAGGGCGACAAGAAAAGGAAGACGGCCAAGCGGGGGGCCGAGGACGCCGAGGTCTGAGGTTTGGGCGCGGCGGCGTCGGCCGTCGTACGGCCGTCATGTGCGGCCACTAAAGGCCTCATGGTTGCTGGTTCAAGCTACTCGCCGTGGTATGATCCGCGGCGCGATTTGATGGTTCGAGAAATTCCAAGAGCAATCCCCAGAATGTCCGTTACGCCCACCAAAGCCATGGTCCTTGCCGCCGGTCTCGGTTTGCGCATGCGCCCATTGACCGACCATATGCCGAAGCCGCTGGTGCGCGTGGCCGGCCAGCCATTGCTCGATCACGTGCTGGACAAGCTCGCCGGTGCCGGCGTCAGCGAGGCCGTGGTCAACGTGCATTACCTGCCCGACCAGATCATCCAGCACACCGCGAGCCGGGCCCGGCCCCGCATCATCATTTCCGACGAACGCGACGAGGTGCTCGGCACCGGCGGCGCCGTGGTGAAGGCGCTGCCCCTGCTCGGCACAGAGCCGTTCTTCCACGTCAACGCCGACACGATGTGGATCGACGGCGTGCGGCCCAATCTGGCGCGGCTCGCCGAGACCTTCGATCCTGACCGGATGGACATCCTGCTGCTGATGGCGCCGACCACGAGCAGCATCGGCTATGCCGGCCGCGGCGACTACGCCATGCTGCCGGATGGCGCGTTGCGCAAGCGGCGTGAACACCAGGTGGTGCCGTTCGTCTATGCGGGCGCGGCGATCATGTCGCCCTCGCTGTTTGCCGACGCGCCCGCCGGCGAGTTTTCGCTGACGAAAATGTTCGACCGCGCCAACGAGCAGGAGCGGCTGTTCGGCCTGCGGCTCGACGGCGTCTGGATGCACGTCGGAACCCCCGACGCGGTGCAGGCCGCGGAAGAAGCGTTTCTGGAAAGCGTGGCGTAGGTCGCATCGTAGGGTGGGCAAAGGCGCGTTTGCGCCGTGCCCACCATGCCTCCCAAAGCTCGGTGAGAATGGTGGGCACGCTTCGCTTTGCCCACCCTACGGCAGCGCCTCGGTCTTCGCGGGTGACGACAGTGAGTAGTGGGGGTTACCGGCCCCACCCGCATGACCTTCCCTGATTACCTCCCTATATTGCGCCTGACCTCGAATCAGGAAGCCCATGCGCGTTTTCAGCGTTCCCGTATCCGTGCCGTTCCTGCGCACCGTCATCGCGGCGCTGGTCGACGGCCGGCTGGTCGAGGGATTCGAGGCGCGCAGCAACCCGCTCAATCTCGCAGCTGCGACGCTCTATCTGCCGACCCGGCGCGCCGGAAGGCTGGCGCGGGAGATCTTTCTCGACGAATTGAAGACGGACGCCGCGATCCTGCCGCGCATCGTGGCGCTTGGCGACATCGACGAGGACGAGCTGGCGTTTGCGGAAGGCTCCGAGCAATTCAGCGGCGTGGCGCCGCTCGACGTTCCGCCGAGGCTCGGCGAACTGGAGCGCCGCCTGACGCTGGCGCATCTGGTTGCGGCATGGGCGAAAAGCCCGGTGTCGGCGCCGCTCGTGGTCGGCGGCCCGGCCTCGACACTGGCGCTGGCCGGCGATCTGGCGCGGCTGATGGACGACATGGTGACGCGCGGCGTCGCCTGGGAGGCGCTCGACAGGCTGGTGCCCGACCAGTTCGACAAATACTGGCAGCACTCGCTGGAATTCCTGCGCATCGCGCGCAAGGCATGGCCGGAGCATCTGAAGGAAATCGGCCGGATCGAACCCGCCGAACGGCGCGACCGCCTGATCGAGGCGGAAGCCGCGCGCCTGACCGCGCATCATGAGGGGCCGGTGGTTGCAGCAGGCTCGACCGGCTCGATGCCGGCGACCGCGAAATTCCTCAACGCCGTGGCCGGCCTGAAGCTGGGCGCGGTGGTGCTGCCGGGGCTCGATACCGATCTCGACGAGGAAGCCTGGCAGACGAT
>CAWBQP010000022.1:0-87184 GCA_963790735.1 uncultured Alphaproteobacteria bacterium
TTTGCTCACCGCCAGAGCATCCCGAATAACGGTGGCCATCTTTGCGGGATCGCCATGACCTCCGACATGCATGTAGAACGTGGCCGGGCTGGCGCGCAGCAGGTGATTGTGGACGGCGGTGATCTCAAGCCCGCCTTCAATCATCTTGAGCATGACCGGATTGATTTCGGTTTCAAGCAGCACGAGGTCGCCCATCACCATGGCCTCCCCATGCATTGGCTTGAACGCGACCCAGCCTCCTAGCGCCAGAGCCGGCTTGATGGTGACGCCATCGAGGGTCACGGTCAGATCGGTACGGGGGAAACCGTAGCGGTGGACGTCGCCCGAGATCGCTGGCTTCCTTCCAAACGTGTCATCGACCTTCTTCCAGTCGATGTCCTGAGCGGTCGCGACCGTCGTGAACGAGGCCGCAAGGATCGAGGCCACAAGCCAAAGTTTGATACCCATCTAGCTGTCCTCCGGGTTTGGGGTGGCGTGAGACTGCGCAATATCTGACAGCACGGCTTCGAATCCCATCGCACGTAACGCAATGGTGAAGCCTTCGCTGATCTGCTGCGCACTGCCGAAATAAATGATTGACGAGCCTTCGCGGACAGAATCGCCCGGCACTGCGTCAGCGTCGGTTTGTCCAGAAGTAGCACTTAGCGAAATACGGAGGTTCGGTCGGTCCATGCGCAATCCTCTCGACAAATCGAGCGTTGCGCAGAGCTTGGACGGAGCCCGTCTAACGGGGAGTTTGCTTGTCCCCTCAAAGGCAAATTAGTCCGAAAGGACCAGGTTTGCAAGGTGTTTGCGATGCCGGCCGTCCATCGGACCGCGGTCCGACTTCACACGCTCAGGCGGAGAAACCCGGCGCTGATCGCGCCGGCCTCGGATTGCTCCAACGCGATCGATCGAAGCTCAGATGCCGCAGCTCTCAATAGCCGCACCGCGATGCGCAGTTGTGCATCGAGATTGCGCTTGCGCGCAAAGCAAATCAGTCCGCGGTGCGCTTCGTAGGGTGGGCAAAGCGACAGCGTGCCCACCATAGAGAAACACACTCGGTGACAGATGGTGGGCACGGCGCGAAGCGCGCCTTTGCCTACCCTACGCGCTTAGAGTATCGGTGCGGCGTGGACCGATACATCCACATGCAGTCCGGTCGGATCGTCCGCATTGCCGACGAAGCCGCCCGATATCGGGATTGCCTGTTCCGCCTCCCTGGTCACGCCCACACGGATCAGGTTAGCGCCGGCAATCAAACCATTGGTCGGATCGTATTCGACCCAGCCTGCACCGGGCAGATAGACGCTGCACCAGGCGTGCGTGCTGCCGCCGCCCACGGTCGTGCCCGAGGAATCGTCGTACAAATAGCCGGTGACAAAACGCGTGGCGAGGCCAAAGCTGCGCAGCGCTTCCATCATCAACACCGCAAAGTCGCGGCAGGTGCCGGAGCCTAACGCCAGTGTCTGGACGGCCGTCTGCGTGCCCTCCTCGTAGCGGGCGCGATAATTGAACTCCTGCTTGATGGCGTGCGTCATCGCTTCCAGCACCTTCAGGGTCTGTTTGCTGTTTGCGTCGGACACGACGCGGCGGGCCCAGGCGTCGACCTTTCGCTCGGGGTCCGGCATTTGGCGTTCGGCGAGACGCGCCAGATCGGGAATCTCATGAGTGGCGTAGGAACACGGAAACTGTTCGGCGGTTGCGTCGAGGCTGTAGACCGGAAGCGGCTGACCATCCGGGTGATGCGTCATGTCAAGCGTCGAAACTATGCTGAGCCGCTTGGTCCTGACTGCGTCCGGCCATTCCAGGAAGCAGATGGAATTGTTGAAGACGTCATGTTTCCAGTAAATCGCATTCGGCTCCGGTTCGACCTTCAGCATCGCGCTATGCAGGCGAAGATCGTGGCTCTCGTCCGGCCGGACCATCAACTTATGCCGTAGCAGGCCTACCGGGTTGCGGTAGGTGTATTCGGTCGTGTGCACGATACCGATCTTCGCCATACGAGCCTCCTCCGATTGGATTGACTCCATTAGACCGAGCGGGCTCGATGTACCGAGCGCCGGACACCCGTTACGATGGACAAAGGTAGCCATCTTACAGATCAGTGGCTAGGTGCCGCCACCGATGGAAAGAGGTAACTGATGAACCTCGATCTCGCCCTCATCCTGCTCATGCTCGCGGCCGCAATCGTGATGTTCGTCATCAACCGGCCCCGCATGGACGCAGTCGCGCTCCTCGTGATGGTTTCGATGCCCTTCACCGGCATCATTACCGTGAACGAAGCGTTGGCGGGGTTTTCCGATCCATCGATCATACTGATCGCCGCGCTATTCGTCATCGGCGAAGGCCTGGTGAGGACCGGCGTCGCACGACGGCTCGGCGACTGGCTCGACGCGAAGGCCGGCAGCAGCGAGAACCGCTTGCTCATCCTGCTGATGGCGGCCGTAGGCGGCCTCGGCTCCTTGATGAGCTCAACGGCTGTTGTCGCCATTTTCATCCCGGTGGTGCTTCGCATCTCGCAAAATCGCGGCATGGCGCCAAGCCGGCTCATGATGCCTCTGAGTTTCGCCGCGCTGATCAGCGGGATGCTGACACTGGTGGCGACGGCGCCCAATCTGGTCGTGAACGCAGAACTGATCCGGCAGGGTGCGCAAGGATTCAATTTTTTCAGCTTTACCCCGTTCGGGCTGCCACTGCTCGCACTTGGTATCATCTATATGCTTTTCGCACGCGCCCTGCTCTCCAATACGAGCCCGCCCGCCGCCGCGGACCGCCGCCCCAGGCTTGCGCGCTGGATCGAGCAATACGGCCTCGCTGATCGCGAAAAGCGCGGCCGCATAAACGCCGGCTCGTCACTCATTGGAAAGCGCCTCGACGAACTGTCGCTCCGCGCCGCGGGCGTGAACCTTCTCGCCATCGAGCGTGGGACAGGGTTTAGGGCCAGGGTGCTTCCTCCATCGGCGCAGACGGAACTGCAGGCCGGCGATGTACTGCTCGCCGATGTGGACATCGCGAACGGTGGCGCCAAAGAGCATTGGCAGTCGCTGAATCTCGAGCCGCTGCCGTTCAGCGAGATCGGAAACTACTTTGTCGACCGTTCTCAGGAGATCGGCGCGGCGGAGGTCATCCTGCCGGCCGAATCCACGCTGATCGGCCAGACCGTGCTCGAGGCCCGTATTCGCTCCGAATACGGCCTCACCGTCATCGGGTTGCGGCACGGCAACAACGTGGTCATGCACGACCTGCTGGGCGAAAGATTGAAGATCGGAGATACCCTCCTGCTGATCGGCTTCTGGTCCGACATTCAGGATCTTCAGTCCCACATGGAGGACGTGGTCGTACTGAACATGCCGGTTGAACTGGAGGAAGTCCTCCCCGCATCACAGCGGGCGCCGCACGCACTGGCCGTGCTCGGGCTGGTGGTCGCGCTGATGGTCAGCGGGTTGATACCGAACGTCCAGGCCGCGCTGATAGGCTGCCTGCTGATGGGACTTCTGGGCTGCGTCGATTTCAACAGCGCCTATCGCTCCATCAACTGGAAGACGCTCATCCTGATCGTCGGCATGCTGCCGTTCTCGCTGGCCCTGCAGCGGACAGGAGGGGTCGATCTCGCTGCCGACGCGGTCGTCAGCCTGGTCGGAGCCGCCGCGCCGCGTTTCGTATTGGCGACCTTGTTCGTCATCACCGCGGCGCTAGGCTTGTTCATCTCCAATACGGCCACGGCCGTACTGATGGCGCCGGTGGCGCTGGCCATCGCCAAGGACCTCGGAGCCTCGCCCTATCCGTTCGCGATGATCGTCGCGCTGGCTGCATCCGCGGCTTTCATGACGCCTATCTCCTCGCCGGTAAACACGCTGGTCGTCGGACCCGGACAATATAGTTTCAGCGATTTCGTGAAGGTGGGTGTGCCGTTCACAGTTATTGCTGCAATCGTGAGCGTGCTGCTCGTTCCAGTTTTTCTTCCGTTTTGAGCGTGGCGGCAGGTCCACAAAGGACTGGACAGGTTCTGGGTGATTTGTCCGTCGTGTTGATTTGTCGCAGTTGTGCATCATGATTGCGCTTGCGCGCTAAGCAAATCAGTTCGCAGTCCGTAGGGTGGGCAAAGCGCAAGCGTGCCCACCCTCATGAGCGGAATGCTGATGGTGGGCACGTCGCTATCGCGCCTTTGCCCATCCTACGCATTGGATTGCACGGCCCCGGGACTACCGGCGCCGCGCAAAGACGCATCAGCGGGGCTCGGACTTTGGCGGCGGTGATGCTCATCGGGTTTTTACCGCCGCGCAGAACTGTTCCGTGACCGCCGTCGTTTCCTCGGTGGCGTTCCAGCCGTTCGTCTCGGCGTTTTCCTTGGCCAACTTATGCTCGAGCTGAAGCATCTTTTTGATGAGCGCGTACGGTTTCCAGTCGGCCTTGGACAGCTTGGCGGGGGGCGCACCGCAGACGTTGTGGGCAATCGCTTTCTGCACACTAGTGCTGACGTCGCTCATGTGGCTCTCGACCATGGCGGTGACGCGCGCCTTGGCATATTGGCTGTTGGCTGCGATAAAGTCCTTGCAGAAGGCGACCCGTTGACCTCCGTCGCGGGCCTTGATGTAGGCCGTCTGCGTTTCGTAATGGAGGCGGAAGGCGAGTTTGTTGGCGTTCGGGTCGGATTTCACCGCTTCCAGCATGGCGCGGTGGTCACCCGAGGTGGCGTCATTGATCCTGATGTCACATACTTTGGCGAGGGAGACGACCGGAACGTAGGCCCGCACCTTGGCTTCCAAGGCATCGTTGGCGTGCGCAACTGGTGCGAACAGGCTGGCGGCGATTGCGAAAGCAGCGAGACAGCGTTTCATTGGTGACATGCTCCAGATCACCGAACAGCAAGCGGCGGCGTTGGGATCGCGGTGACCGACCGCACACACCAGCGCGGCGACCCAGCCGCGAAGCGTCCAGCCCAGAAAACGGGTTGAGCAACTTACTGCGCGAATTCCTTGGGCGGCTGTCGAGCGCCCATCTTGATCTGGATCATGGTTCCACTGCGTGACCGAGACGGCAGGCCGCAAACCCGGTCTCCGCCGTCAAGGATGTCGATGATACCTTCGTAGGCATCAGTCTCGCCGCGCGATGCAGTGCGGTTCAATGAATATGGCTGCCGCCATTCACGTCGATCGTCGCGCCGGTGACGTAGGCCGAAAGATCCGAGGCCAGAAACAAGCACGCGCCCGCGACGTCGGATGGTTTCCCCGGCCGCTGCAGCGGAACGCTGGAGACGATCTCGTCGAATTTCTCGCGGGCGAGACCGTCGAGCATCCCGGTCTCCACCATCGACGGGCAAACGACATTCGCCCGGATGCCTGCGGGGCCGAACTCGCGCGCGATGGTGCGGGTCAGGCTGACGACACCGCCTTTTGACGCGGCGTAGTGGGCGCCACCGACCAGGCCGCCGCCACGCTGCGCCGCCACCGACGCGAGATTGACGATGACCCCGCCTTTCTTCGCAGCGAAGATGCTCAACACGCTCTTGCAGATATTGAAGGTGCCCTTGAGGTTGACGCCGAGCACCCGGTCGTAATCGGCCTCCTCGATCGACAGCATGCCGCGCGCCTGAACGATGCCGGCGCAATTCACCAGGCAATCGACGGTCCCGAACCGGGTGAGGATTTCTGCGACCGCGCGCTCGCAATCGGCAGGGCTCTGGATGTCGCATCTGAGTCCGGCAATCGCCGGCTGACGCCCGGTGCTTTTGGCAATCGACGACGCGATGTCCCGGACGATCCCCTCGTCCATGTTGAGATCAAGGAGTGCGAGCTTCGCGCCGTTTTGCGCGAACAGCTCGGCGGCCGCGTATCCGATGCCCCTCAGGGAAGAGGCGCCGACAATCACGCAGACCCGATCGTGCAACAGCATGGAATGCTCCTCCCTGAATGGCACTCTGCAATTCATATATACATTTTTATTTTTATATATGAATTATATTGACCCCATTGTCCATACGTGAAACATTAATTTCATAGGTGGATTTATGGATTTTCATATAAACCCCTGTTTCACCTGCGCTTTTCGGCGTTCGGCGCGGATAAGGCCTGTCGACTGAAACGGGCGGCGGAGGGCGTGCAATGAAGAGGGATTTCCGCAGCAAGGTCGTCGTCATCACCGGCGGAGGTGGCGGCATTGGCGCGGCTGCGGGGAAACTATTCTGCGGGGCCGGAGCGGCCGTCGCTCTGGTGGATCTGGACGCAGGCGCCGCCAAGGATGCCGCGGCGCGCATCCGCAATGAGGTCCCCGGCGCCGGTATCCAGGCGTTTGCGGCTGACCTCGGTATCGAGGACGAGGCTGGCCGCGTGGCCGGCGAGATCGCCTCGAGCCTCGGCACCGTCGATATCCTGATCAACAACGCCGGTATCCGAAACTACCAGCCGGTCGCGGATGCCCCGTGGAGCGCCTGGGATTCGCTCGTCAGGATCAACCTGCTGAGCTTTGCCGCGATGTCGCGCGCCGTGCTTCCGACCATGCGCGCGAAGGCATCCGGCAGTATCATCAACGTCTCATCGAGCTATGCCCTCTACGGCCGCAAAGGCATGGGCATCTATGATGCGACCAAGGCGGCGGTGCTGGCGTTGACGCGCACGCTCGCCTTCGAGGAGGCCGCGCACGGCATTCGTGTCAACGCCATCTGTCCCGGCTTCACGCGGACGCCATTCCACGTCAAGCGCATGGGGCAGGAAGCCGTCGACGAACTCATTCCGCCCTGCGCGCTGAAGCGATGGGCCGAGCCGGTCGAGCTTGCCTATCCCTTGCTTTGGCTTGCCTCGGACGAAGCGAGCTACGTGACCTCAGCGACCTTCATGATCGACGGCGGATTGCCCGCTTGACCCAAAGCACGGCCCTAACCGAAAGGATGAACGACATGAAACTGCAATTTCACCACATGAATCTGTGCTCGGAGAATGTGTCGCGGCTGTCCGAGTTCTATCGCTCCGTTCTCGATCTCGGCTCGGTCGAGTACACCCGCGTCAATACCGCCGACGGCTATGGCGGCAACGTCGACTTCGTCACCGATGGGGCGGTTGAATTCCATCTCGCGCGAAGGGACGTCGACCTCGGGTTTCGCATGAAGCACTTCATCAACCCGCTCGATCGCGGCCATTTCTGCTTCCGGACCGACGACATCGAAGCGTTCAAGCGCCGCCTCGAGGAGAAGAAGATCCCCTACTCCGACTACGGAACGTGGGCGATGAAGGGCTGGTACCAGATCTTCTTCCATGATCCCGAGGGCAACATCATCGAGGTGCACCAGACCGGCAAATAGGATTTGCCCCCGGGGGGACAACGTGTTGCCCCGGGGGGACAACGTGTTGCTCCGGGACAACGTACCCGCCGCAATGGGCGACTCGCACGTAATGATGATAGACCGCTCCTCGTGTCTTCGGACTCGTCAGGCTGGGAAATGAACGACCGCTCGAAACTCGCAACGAAGTCCGGAGAGCCGGAAGGGCCTGCCTATTCGGCGCCGGCCCTCGAAAAAGGGCTCGACATCCTGGAACTGCTCTGCCGCAGCGAAGGCCCCCTCTCCCAGAAAGAGATCGCGCTGAAGCTCGGGCGCAGCGTCGGCGAGCTGTACCGGATGGTCACCTCGCTGGTCGAACGCGGCTATGTCGTGAGCGTCGACGACAGGTTTCACATCACGACCAAGCTGTTCGAGCTGGCGCATATCAACCCGCCGACCCATCGCCTGCTGACCGAAGCGATGCCGCTGATGCAGAAGCTCTCGGGCGATCTCGATCAGGCCTGCCATCTCACCGTCTACAGTCAGGGACGGCAGATCGTCGTGTCGAAAGTCGATGCTCCCGGCGGGATGGGATTCAGCGTTCGCGTCGGCGCCGAACTGGACGTGTTGGTTTCGGCATCGGGACGGGTTCTGTTGGCCTTTCAGGACGATGAAACACGGCAAATTCGTATCGCGGAATTGCTCGACCGGCGGCCGGAGCAGGCCGATCCGCGAATCGGCCCGACCCTGGATACGGTCCGGGCGCGCGGCTTTGAATTTATTCCCAGCGTTCAGGTGCGCGGCCTTTACGCCGTCAGCTTTCCGATCCTGGATTCCCGGGGACTGGCGATCGCGGCCCTGACGGTGCCTTATGCGGAGAGGATCGACAGGATCGACCGCAAGCCGATCGCGACGGTGGAGGAGACGCTGGGCGTGACCGCCCGGACCTTGTCACGGCGCATGGGCGGAGGCTCGCCGCGCGGCGGCGATTAACGATTCGGTAATCTCGGCTTCGTGCAGGCAGCCGCGAGGAAACATTTCGCCCGACGGACGAAGCCATTTTGCTGATTCCACGAAAACGTCCTGAAATCGAAGTCCGGCAACATGGCAGACTTATGAATCTCCCTGCGTCTCGCCAAACCAGCGGCGGGACCACCGCAGAACTGGAAATGCCATGCTCGCCGAAAAATACATGCTGCTTTTGGAAACGATCCGGAGCCTGGCCGAGCGGGGCCCGGCCTATCCCGATGGCGGCCCGAGGGTCATCAGCACTTCGCCGCACCTCCCCGTCCAACTGCCCGGCGCAAGCCGCAAGTAAGGCTTAGCTGCTGCGATTGGAATTGGTTGATGGAAATCGCTTCCGCCCAGGCTCGTTGAGCTACACGAGAGGTCGCTCTCTACCGGCGCTGCCGTTGCGAGCGACTGCCCATGCAGCAAGTCCGCGGCTCGGCGTCGCATCAGGCCGCCTTGCGACCCCGAACCATCAGAACGACCACCACTGCGAGCCCTGACGCTACCGTGTACATCATGAAAGCGTTCAGGTAGCCAATCATCATCGACTGGCGTGCAATCTCCTTCGCAACCCTGGCAAGGCCCGGCACGGTATCGAAATTCCACGCGCCCGTCGTACCAGGCGTGGTCAGCGCCCGGTTGTAGGGAGTAATCATCTCGGTCATCCGGCTGTAATTGGCGCTGGACGTGCGAACGATTTCGGCGATCGACAGCGAAATGAAAAAGCTCGATCCGATGTTGCGCAGCAAATGGAATATCGCAGAAGCTTCGGCGTAATGTCTTGCCTCCAGTGTTCCGAAGGCGACCGCGGTGATCGGCACCCACACGACACCAACGGCAAATCCCTGGATGGCGCTGTTGAAGACCAGAATCTCCATCGTCACGTTGAGATCGAACGTCAACATCCACATCCCTGCTGCCGTCTGCAGGCCAAAGCCGAAGGCCATGCTGAGGCGCGGATCGATCCGGCTCATGAACCCCGCCGTCATGAAGCCCACGAGCATGCCGATGCCGCGGCAGCCGATCACCTGCCCGACCATGGCATCCGGAAAGCCGGCTTGTTGTTGCAGCAGAGGCGGCAGCAAAACCATCGGGGTGAAGTTGAGCATGCCGTAAATGGTCACCAGCGCCAGTCCAATCGCATAATTGCGGTCAGACAGCAGCTTCAGGTTCACAAACGGCGCGCGCGCACCGAGGCTGTGCACGAGGAATATGTAGAACGCAACGGCTGCGATCAGGCACTCGATCACGATCTCGGTTGAGTTCGAACCAGTCCAGCCGGACGCCACGAGCGAGCACGAGCTGCACGGCGGCGAGTGCGGTCGCCAATGCGATAAAGCCGGTCCAGTCAAAGCGAACCTTCGTCATCCGGTTGTCGGACTGCAACGTCCACGCCATGCCCAACGTGGCGCAGATGCCGATGGGCACCAGCATATAGAAGGACCAGCGCCAGCTATGCATCTCCGCCAGATAGCCGCCGAACACCGGACCGAATGCCGGCGCAACCGCGACCGCCATACCGAATATCGACATCACCATCGTATGCTGACGTCGAGGGAACGTATCGAACAGGATGGATTGGGACAGCGGCACGACAGGCGCACCCGCGCCACCCTGCAGGATGCGCCACAACACCAGCACCTCAAGCGATTGCGCCATCCCGCAAAGCAGGGTTGCGACCGTGAAACAGCCGATCGACCAGACCACGACACGCTTGGTGCCAAACCGGGACACCAGCCAGCCGGTCATCGGCGTCACCACCGCGGTCGCGAGAATGTTGAACGTCATGGCCCAGGCGATCTCATCCTGGGTCGCCGACAGCGCGCCCTGCATCTGCGGCAGAATGGTCGATGTCGTAAGCAGCGCCGTGCCATACAGCGAAGAGCCGAGAACGACGGTCGCCAGGGTCAGGTATCGCTGCGCCGCGGACATTGTCCCGGCTGTTTCCTCGGGCGCCATGCTTGCAGTGCTCAGGGCTATGTCCCTTGCGGCGTCAAACGTGAAATACTAACCTAGCTTACTAATTTCCCGGCGGCTACAACAGCAGCATGCCCAATACTGACGAATATATTGGCGTTGTGATTTCGGACGTTGCCCGGCTTTTGCGGACGGAGTTCGATCGTCGTGTCCGACGCCTGGGCATCACACGCGCGCAATGGCTGGTCTTGACCCGCCTGCATCGGCGTCCCGGTGCATCGCATTCCGAACTGGCCGAGATGATGGAGGTGGAGAAGGCAACGGCGGGCCGCATGATTGACCGGCTGGTGGCGAATGGCTGGGTTGAACGCCGCACCCAGCGTGACGACCGCCGCGTCAAGCGCGTCTATCTGACGCCGGAAGCAGAGCGGGTACATAAACGCATCTGGCGCGTGGCCGAAGACACGGTGAATGCCGCGCTCTCCGACCTCTCGGGGCGGGAAAGCAAGCAGCTCATGGCATTGCTGCAGCGCATCAAGAAAACCCTCGTCTCGGCGGATGGCAGCGAGGAGGCACGGAGCGCTCTGGCGACGGCCGCCCGAAAGCGAAGCCCCGGGTCGGCCGCCCGGTCCGCCGGCAGGGTCGCATCATGACGAAGCGGATGAAGCAACTGGCACTGATCGGTGTGCCCCTGCTGGTCCTTGCGGGAGCGCTGATCATCTGGCTGCAGGGCGGCCGCCACATCTCGACCGAGAATGCATTCGTCAAGGCGGACATCGCCCAGATCGCCAGTGAAGTTCCCGGCCGCATCACCGAGCTGCGCATCCGGGACCATTCGGCCGTTTCCGCCGGCGACATCCTGGTCCGCCTTGATCCCACGCCCTATCAGTTGGCGCTCGCGAAAGCCGAAGCCGAAATCGATTCTGCGCGTGCTGCAGTCGAGCAACTCAAGGCCAGCCTGCACGAGATCCGGGCCGAGGCCAGAGAGGCGGAGAACAAGCTGTCGTACCTTCAGACGCAAGCCAGGCGCCAGCGTGAGCTGTCCGGACGCGGCGTGACGTCGGCTGCAAGGCTCGAGCAATCCAACAGCGAAGAGCAGGAAGGCGAAGATCGCGTCTCGGTGTTGCACCAGCGGATCGCGCGCGTGGAAGCGGCCCTCGGCGGCAAGCCTGACAGGCCAACCGACCAATATGCGGCCGTCCGCGAGAAACTGGCGCTGCGCGATCGTGCGGCCCTTGACCTTGCCTATACCGAGATCAAGGCACCGAAGGCCGGTGTCATCGTCAATTTCAAGCTTCAGCTCGGCGAACAGGTCAAGGCGCAGACACCGCTATTCGCGCTTGTCACCGACCGCAGACCCTGGCTCGAGGCCAACTTCAAGGAGACCGACCTCACCCACGTGACGGTGGGACAGAAAGCCAAGGTCGTGCTCGATATGCACCCCGACGTCACCTGGGACGCCGAAGTAGAAAGCATCAGTCCGGCGACGGGCGCCGAGTTCGCGATCCTGCCGGCGCAAAACGCGTCGGGCAACTGGGTGAAGGTCGTGCAACGCCTGCCGGTGCGGTTGCGGCTGATCGAGCAGCCCGGCGAGCCGCCTCTGCGCGCCGGTATGACCGCCTATGTCAGTATCGACACCGGGCGTACACGTAACATCTCCAGCTTGCTGGGTGGAGGTCCCGCGGTTGCGACAGATGCCAGATCGCAAGAGACGGTCAAGGCGGAATGACTTCTCCGCAAGTCGATCGAACGGCCAAAACAAAAACGCGACGCCAAGGCGCCGCGTTTCGTTTAGCCACTCATAGGACGGGAAGCGTTAGCTCGCCGCCTGCGCCGGCATGTCGCGCTGGCGCTTCATGACGATCTTGTTGAGCGCGCCGAGATAGGCTTTTGCGGAAGCCACCAGCGTATCCGGATCGGACCCCTTCGACGTCATCGAGCGGCCTTCATGGGCGAGCCGCACCGAGACTTCGGCTTGCGCGTCGGTGCCTTCGGTCACGGCGTGGACCTGATACAGCTCCAGCTTGGCCTCGTGCGGCACCAGCGCCTTGATGCAGTTGAAGACCGCATCGACCGGACCGTTGCCTTCGGCTTCCTCGATTTTCATCTGGCCTTCGACGTCGAGCTTCATGGTGGCGCGCTGCGGGCCATGGGTGCCGGCGATCACCGTCAGCGAGACCAGCTTGATCCGGTCATGCGAGGCTGCGATCTCCTGATCGACCAGCGCCTCGATGTCCTCGTCATAGATGTCCTTCTTGCGATCGGCCAGCGCCTTCATCCGCACGAAGGCGTCTTCCAGTTGGTTGGCGCCGAGCTTGTAGCCCATCTCCTCCAGCTTGTGCACGAAGGCATGGCGGCCGGAATGCTTGCCGAGCACCAGCGACGACTTCTTCAGGCCGATCATCTCGGGCCGCATGATCTCGTAGGTCGATGCGTCCTTCAGCACGCCGTCCTGATGGATGCCGCTTTCATGCGCGAACGCGTTGCGGCCGACGATCGCCTTGTTGTACTGCACCGGGAACGAGGTCGCCGCCGATACCAGTTTCGAGGCCCGCGTCAGCATGGTGGTGTCGATCTTGTTCCACCATGGAAACACGTCGTTGCGGACGTTGATCGCCATCACGACTTCTTCCAGCGCGGCATTGCCGGCCCGCTCGCCGATGCCGTTGACGGTGCATTCGATCTGCCGCGCGCCGCCGGCGATACCGGCCAGCGAATTCGCCACCGCCATGCCGAGGTCGTTATGGCAATGCACGGAGAAGACCGCCTTGTCGGAATTCGGCACCCGCTCGATCAGCGTGCGCATGAAGTGGGTGTATTCCTCCGGCACGGTGTAGCCGACGGTGTCAGGAATGTTGACCGTGGTGGCGCCGGCCTTGATGACGGCTTCGACGATGCGGCAGAGATAATCCATCTCGCTGCGGGTGCCGTCTTCGGCCGACCATTCGACGTCGTCGATCTGGTTGCGAGCGCGGGTGACGTTGGCGATCGAGAGCTCCATCACCTGCTCCGGCGTCATGTTCAGCTTGACGCGCATGTGCAGCGGCGAAGTCGCGATCACGGTGTGGACGCGGCCGCGTTTGGCAAATTTCACCGCTTCGGCGCAGCGGTCGATGTCCTTGGGGTTGGCGCGCGACAGGCCCGCGATGACGGCGTTCTTGGAGCGGCGGGCGATCTCGCTGACCGCCTGGAAGTCGCCTTCCGAGGTGATCGGAAAACCGGCCTCGATGACGTCGACACCCATGTCGTCGAGCATTTCGGCGATCTCGAGCTTTTCCTCGAACGTCATGGTCGCGCCCGGGCACTGCTCGCCGTCGCGCAGGGTGGTGTCGAATACGATGACGCGGTCCTTTTCGGACTTGTTGGCGGTGGTCATTTTTCGAAGTTCCTTTTGGGTGGTAGCGCTGTTTTCCGAGCGCTGAAGGGTCTGGTGATCTCGTACGAACCCCTGAGTGCCCAGGCGCAAACCGCCCAGACGGCCCTCAGGGGCCGATAAGAAGCAGAAGCCCGCCAAGAAGGAGGGTGGGCGCGGACGCAGCCGGACGAGCGGGGGCAGCCTTGGCCGCTCCACCCCGAACTCCGTACTTTTTGCTGCGAATCAGCATTGCCAGACCCTTTGGACGACCAAATCCTCGGCCAAAACCATTGACGGTTCGTTGCCGGGACGGCGTTCCGGGCCTGTTCTAGACGAATTTTGCGGCTGGCCGCAATGCCAAAAGATGGTCAGGAGGGGTGACCTACTCGATCCCGTCCTCGCCCGCCACCGGGTCGGCCGAATGGCCGCCCCGCGACGAGCGCAATTGGCTCGCACCGTGATGACAGGCCCGACAGGTGACCCAGTATTCCGGAGACCGGTGCTGGAGCCGAGAGCCGCGGCGCACAGGATTCCCCGCCTTTGCGGGGAATGACAGGTGGAAAGTGTTTCGAAGAGCAGTAGCCCGGATGAGCGACGCGATATCCGGGGGCTGAGCCAGACGGACCCAGCGGTCCCGCATCTCGCTTCGCTCATGCGGGCTACGAACGGATCACCTCTCGCCTTCAATCACCGCCAATGCCCTCGGCTGCGACATCGGCAGACTATGAAGCGTTTTCCCAGCGCGTTGTGGATGGCGAGATCCAAACGCACACCAGCGGGCGTTCAGGAGTCACGGTGAAGGATGGCGGGCAAAAATATCGCAGTGACGACCAAATCATTATCTCTCACGTCAAAACCCAGACTTCGTTGACCACTGTGGCCGCCCGATTCGCTATGATTCTCGTGTCGCCGGGATCGAGAACGAAATTCCTCGCGTCAGCATTATTTCTCGCGGTCGCGGCAGGGGCGACGGTAGTGAAAGCCGATGAGGGGCGCCGAGACGCCCGCTGTGGGTGGGGCCTGCAGCGGGCAGCTCGAGCGAAGTGGGGCAGCATGGCATCGATCAGATTGACAACCATCAACATCCGCACGTTTGGATTGAAGCAACGCCCGGCCAAACCAACTACCTGGCACCTGCGGCGGGTCATCATGCCGAGACGCAGCATTACCGGCCGGCTGGTGCGCGGACAGGTTTGGCGGCGCCACGACGGCCGTCGCTGGTTGTACAAAAAATTTGTCGCATAGCGGGCGCAGTCGACAATGGCGACCTCTCCGGGACGACAAGTAGCCCGGATGAGCGGAGCGATATCCGGGGCCGCCGCAAGACGGACGTGAGGCTCCGCATATCGCTCCGCTCATGCGGGCTACGCACTGGTTGCCGGATCCTGGCCTCCCTTACGTCTTCCGCCCGCGCGATGTCGCACGCAAGCTCGATGGTGAGCGGCCGTAGAGATCGGAGAACGCGGCGTTGAAGCGGCGGACGCTGCCGAAGCCTGCGCGGAAGGCGATCTCCGTCATCGTGTCGTCGGTGGTGTCGAGCAGCCGCTTGGCGCGCTGGACGCGGCGGGTGGTCGCGACCTGCTGCGGGCTTGCCCCGACATGGCGTTCGAACAGGCGGCCGAGATGGCGCGAGGTGATCCCGAGTTTCTCCGCCAATGCGTCGACCGAGCCGTGCTCCAGCGCGCCGCCGTCGATCAGTTTCAGCGCGCGAGCAACGGTCGAGCGCGTGCCGTTCCAGGCCGGGCAGAACGGAGCGGTCTCCGGGCGGCAGCGCAGGCACGGGCGGTATCCTGCCGCCTCGGCGGCAGCGGCCGTCGGGTAATAGGTGACGTTGCGCGTCAACGGGTGCTTCACCGGGCAGACCGGGCGGCAATAGATCCGCGTGGTCCGCACCGCCGTGAAGAAACGGCCGTCGTAGCGCGCGTCACGCCGCAGCCGTGCGGCATTGCAGACATCGAAACTCAGCATTCACGAATTCTAGCGCATCGCGCGGCGGAGGAAAGCGGCGCGGTTGATGAGGTCCAATTCCGGCCAGCGGCAACGGCAGGACCGGCCTAGATGAGGGACGATTGTTTCACCCCTGACCGAAAGCCAACCCATGGATCATCCGACAGCCAAAGACGTCGTCCTCAACGCCTGGAAAACATTCTCGACGCGCGACGCCGGCCAGATCGCATCCCTCTTCACGCCGGACGCCGAGTGGATCGCGCCGGCCCGCAACGCGACGGCGGTCGCGCTTGCTCATACCGATCACATGATCGGGCCCGACCAGATCGCACGCTTCATCGCCTCCGAGATGCACCGCCTGTTCTCCGAAATCGATATCTCGTTCCGCGCCATCCATGCCGACGGTGACACGGTGATCATTGAAGAGCGGATGCGCGCCACGCTTCCGGAAGGACGGCCGTATGACAACGACTACTGCTTCATCTTTGTCGTCGCAGACGGCCGCATCAAGCAGGTTCGCGAATACATGGACACGCGAAAAGGCTGGCAGATGGTTTTCGGGGAAGCAGCGGAGTGACGCGTTAGCAGGCCGTAGGATGGGTGGAGCGAAGCGATACCCATCATCTCCACCGCCGGGAATGGAATGATGGGTTTCGCTGCGCTCTACCCATCCGACTTCTTCGTCGCCTTCTCTTCCGCCAGTAGCGCCTCGCGGACCTGCTTGAATTCGCTGCGGTCGGCCTTGTCGACTTTCGGGAAATGCAGGTCGAGTCTGTCGAGTGCGCTGACGATCGCGGAGCCGATCACGACGCGGGCAAACCATTTGTGGTCGGCCGGCACGATGTGCCAGGGCGCATGCTTCGTCGAGGTGTGGCGGATCAGGTCCTGGTAGGCGGCCTGATATTTGTCCCACAGCTTGCGCTCGCCGATATCGGCCAGCGAGAATTTCCAGTTCTTGGCGGGATCCTCCAGCCGCTCGAGGAAGCGCTCGCGCTGCTCCTCCCTGGAGACGTTGAGGAAGAATTTCAGGATCACGGTGCCGTTGCGCGCGATGTAGCGCTCCATCGCGGAGATGTCCTCGAAGCGGTCGCGCCAGATGTCCTTGGTCACAAGCTTCGGCGGTATCTTCTGCTTGGCGAGAATCTCCGGGTGCACCCGCACCACCAGGCATTCCTCGTAATGGGAGCGGTTGAAGATGCCGATCCGGCCGCGCTCCGGCAGCGCGATCATGCTGCGCCAGAGGAAATCGTGGTCGAGCTCCTTCGTCGACGGCTGCTTGAACGAGGTGACCTCGCAGCCCTGCGGGTTGACGCCCTCGAACACGCTCTTGATCGCAGAATCCTTGCCGGCGGCATCCATGCCCTGGAAGATCAGCAGCAGCGACCAGCGGTCCTGCGCGTAGAGCTTTTCCTGGAAATCGTTGAGGCGCTCGCGGTTGGCCTCGATGATCTTGGTCGCCTTTTCCTTGTCGAGGCCACCCTTCTCGTTGGTCTTGTGCGACTTGAGGTGAAATTCGCCTGCACCGTCGAAGCGGAACGGGGCGACATAGGGCTTCAGCTCATCCGCAAGCGGTTTGGAGGGTTTCTTGCTCATTTCGTCCCGGAGGGCTTGGGTTGCGTCTTCAGTCGATCGAGGACGCTACCAAGAATGCCCTTGGGAAGGAATATGATGAAGACGACCAGCAGCACGCCGTAGACCAAATTGTCCCAGCCCACCGCCTTGGTGCCGAAGCCGATGCGCAGCACTTCGGCGAGCATGATGGTGATGATGGCGCCGACGGTCGGCCCGAGCGAGACGTAGAGGCCGCCGACGATGACGGCAAACACCATCTGCAGCGATACCGCGATGCCGCTCACCGTGTCGGGCGAGATGAACATCTGGTACTGGCAGTAGAGCGCGCCGGCGAGCGCGGTCATCAGCGCCGAGATCAGCGTGATCTTGAGCTTTTCGGCGGTGACGTTGACGCCGGCGGCGGCGGCGGCGTCCTCGTCCTCCGAGATCGCCTCCATGGCGTAGCGGCTCATGCTGCGGTCGACCCAGCGCCAGATCAGCAGGCCCATGACCCAGACGAACAGCGCGATCAGATACCACGTGATCTTGTCGTCGAACTGCAGCGCCATCCATCCGGAGCCGCTGCGGGCGCGGTTCGGCGTGTAGCCGAGCGAGCCGCCGGTGTAGTCGCGGGTGGCGGTGATGACCTGCAGCACGATGCCTGACAGCGCCAGCGTCACCAGCACGAAATAATGCCCGGTGATGCGGAAGCGAAAACAGGGATAGGCGACGACGAGCGCCAGCACCCCGGCCGCCACCATGCTGATGGGAATGCCGATCCACGGCGACACGCCGAGATGGTTCCACAACAGCGCGGTGACATAGGCGCCGACGCCCATGAAGCCGCCATGGCCGAGCGACACCAGGCCGAAGCGGCCCATGATCGACCACGCGGTGTAGGCGAACGACCAGATCAGGATCAGCACCAGGATGTGCAGGTGATAGGGCTCGCGATAGACGAACGGCAGCGCGACCAGTGCGGCGAGTCCAACGGCCCAGGCGATGTGGCGGGGATTCACGAGCGCCTCGCAAAAAGGCCCGCGGGCCGGATGAACATCATGACGATGAAGAAGGCGAACGCCAGCACGTAACCCCATTCGAGGTCGGAGAACAGGCCGCCCAGCGAAATGATCTCGGCGAATACGAAGGCCGCGATGAAGCCGCCGACGAAATTGCCGAGGCCCCCGAGCACGCAGATCAGGAAGGTGATCGGCCCGAACGACAGCCCGACGAACGGATGCACGTCATATTGCAGCACCAGCAGGCAGGCCGCGAGGCCGGCGAGCGCGCCGCCGAGCGCCGAGGTGATGAGATAGATGCGCTTGGTGTCGACGCCCATCAGCGGCATGATCTGGCGGTCCTGCGAGATGGCGCGGATCGCCGTGCCGGTGTAGGTGCGCGTCATGAACAGATAGACCGTCACCATGCCGATCAGGGCGGCGGCAAAGGACAACAGCCGTGAGTAGCTGAAATGCATCTCGCCGAACGCCAGCACCGGCAGGCGGATGCCGAGATTGCGGAAGTCGATGCCGAAGGCGACGGTGGCAAAGCTCTGCAGGATGAACAGCACGCCGCCGGTCGCGAGCAACTGGTTGATCGGCGGCGCGGTCAGCAGCGGCGCGATGACGATGTAATGCAGCGCGGCGCCAAGGGCCGCGACCAGCAGGATCGCGAACGGCGCCGCGGCCCAGTACGGCATGCCGAATACCTGGACCATGTAGTACATGCCGTACATGCCGATCATCACCAGTTCGGCGTAGCAGATCCAGGTGACGTCGATGACGCCGAAAATCAGATTGAGCCCGAGCGCGAGCAGCGCCAGCACGCCGCCGAGCAGGATGCCGTTGACCACGGCTTCCAGCAGATAGATGTCGAAGATGTCCAGAAACGCCTGCATTACTAGACCCCGAGATAAGCTTGCTTGATGGTGTCGGTCGACATCATCTCTTCCGACGTGCCCGACGCGCGGATGGTGCCGGCCTCGAGCAGATAGGCGCGGTCGACCACCTTGAGCACCTGCTGCACGTTCTGCTCGACGATGAGAACCGTGAGCCCGCTGGCGCGGATACGTTTGACCAGTTCGAACACCTGCTGCACCACGACCGGGGCGAGACCCGCCGACGGCTCGTCGAGCAACAGCAGTTTCGGGTCCGACATCAGCGCGCGGCCGATCGCGCACATCTGCTGTTCGCCGCCCGACAGGGTGCCGGCCATCTGGCTGCGCCGTTCCTTCATGCGCGGAAACAGATCGAACACGAATTCCAGACGCTGCGCATATCTGGCGCGCGCGCCCGGCATGTAGGCGCCCATCTTCAGATTGTCGTCGACGGTGAGCCGCGGAAACAGCCGGCGGTTTTCCGGCACGTGCGCGATGCCGAGATCGACGATGCGATGCGCCGGCGTCGCCAGCACGTCGTGGCCTTCCATCGAGATCGCGCCCCTGGTGGGGCGGATCAGGCCGGAGATCACGCGCATCAGCGTGGTCTTGCCGGCGCCGTTGGGGCCGATCACGCCGACCGCCTCGCCCGCCTTGACCTCGAGATTGACGCCGAACAATGCCTGGAAGGTGCCGTAGCCCGCGTCGACCGCTTTCAATTCGAGCATGCGTCAGACCCCCGCCTTGCGGCGCGCTTCCGCCGCCGCAACCTGGCTCGAATCCGCGTCCGTGCCGAGATAGACCTCGATCACCCTGGGATCGCCGGCCACCGCGCTCGGCAAGCCTTCCGAAATCTTCTCGCCGTGATCGAGCACCATCACGCGGTCGACCACCCGCATCAGGACGCCCATGATGTGCTCGACCCAGATGATGGTAATGCCGAGCTCGTCGCGGATCTTGCGCAGCATGTCGGCGGCCTGATCCATCTCGTGCTCGTCGAGCCCGCCGAGGCTTTCATCGGCGAGCAGAAGCTTTGGTCCCGTCGCGAGCGCCTTGGCGAGTTCGAGTTTTTTCAGGCCGGCGGCGCCGAGACCATCGACGCTGGCGTGGCGGTCGGTCGGCAGGCCGACCATGTGAAGCGCCCGCTCGGCGGCTTCATCGGCCTTGGCCCGGCTATGGCTGCCCTGGCCGTAATAGCCGGCGAGCGCCACGTTCTCAAAGATGCTGAGCCGGTGAAACGGCCGCGGGATCTGGAAAGTGCGGCCGATGCCGCTGTTGATGATGCGGTGCGGGGCGACGCCTGAGATCTCCGCACCGTCGAACAGGATCGATCCTGCCGTCGGCACCAGCGTGCCCGACAGCATGTTGAAGATCGTGCTCTTGCCGGAGCCGTTCGGGCCGATCAGGCCGAGAATCTCGCCCTGCTCGACTCGGAACGATACGTTGTTAACCGCGGTGAAGCCGCCAAAACGCTTCACCAAGCCTTCTACCGTCAGCACCCCAGAACCTCCGCTGGCTTTTTCGCTGGAGCATGATCCGTTTCGGAAAACCGGATCATGCTCTTGCCCGTCTGTGCTGGCCTACTGGTTGCTGAACGTGGTTCCCTTCGGCAGCGGCAGCACGGCCTCGCGCTGCGCCTGGCTCTTCGGCCACACCACATAGGACTTGTCGTCGATGTACTGGATCACCACCGGGAACGAGCGCTCGTTCTGGCCGGCCATCTGCGTGCCCTCGCCGTGGAACTTGACGCCGAAGCCCAGCATGGTGCCGCCCTCGGGAATGTCGACTTCGAGCGCGGCCTTGCGCAGCGCATCGGGATCGACGCCGCCATATTTCTTGATGGCGCGCGGCAGCACGTCGGTGAGGAAGAGGTAGGTGTTCGACGCCGCCATGCCGACATGCGCGGAGCGGATCGCAACCCCGGGCTTCGCCTTGTCGAACTCCTCGCCGACCATCTTGATGACGGGCGGCAGTTTCGCATCCATCGATTTCTGGTTGGCGAGCCAGATCGAGATCGGATCGGTGTTGAAGACGTAGTTGACGTCGGCGCCGAGGCCTTCCTTCAGCTTCTCGTAGACGCCGTAGCCGGCGCCGTGACCAACGAGCGCTGCGAATTTCAGGCCCTGCTCGCGCGCCTGACGTCCGAACAAGGTGATGTCCGGGTTATAGCCGGTGTGGAAGATCACGTCGGGCCGCGCGCGCTTCAGTTTTGTCACCAGCGCGGAAAGATCGGGCGCGGTGGCGGAATAGCCCTCCTTCATCACGACGTTGAAGCCGGCCTTCTTGGCGCCGGCCTCGTTGCCCTTGGAGACGTCGACGCCGTAGGCGCCGTCCTCGTGGATGATGGCGACGCGCAGGTCCTTCGGCTCCTTGCCGAACTTCTCCTTGGCGTTCTGTGCGATGAAATCCATCGTCATCAGGCCGAACTGGTCGCCCGAGGCCTGTGGGCGGAACACGTATTTGAAGTTCTTGTCCGCGAGCACCGCCGAAGAAATGCACGTTGTGATCCACATGAAATTCTTCAGCTGCTCGACACGCGCGGCCACCGGCACGCATTGCGCCGAGGAGAAGAAGCCGAGCAGCATGTTGACCTTTTCCTGCTCGATCAGCCGGACGGCCTCGTTGATCGCGACATCGGGCTTGCTCTGGGCGTCGGCGTAGACCGCCTCGACCTTGTAACCCTCGACGCCGGTCTTGGCGTACTGGTCGAGCATGATCTTGGCGCCGATATATTGCAGCTCGGAGCCGCCGCCCGCGAGCGGGCCGGTGAGGTCGTAGATCACGCCGATCTTGATTTTCTTTTCCTGAGCCTCGGCGGTAACCGCCATCCCCAGCACCGCGATTGCGGCAGACAGCCCAACGAGAAGGCGTGCAGCTTTGCGCCCCGGCATGAAATCCTCCCTGGATTATTTTTTGTGCACTGCGTTTTTTCTTGTTCTTGTTGCCGCCTATCACATTGGTAGCGCGACCAGATGTCAAGCGTATTGCTTGCGTCAGGGCTCCGAAGCGAGCTGCGCCTCGATGAACGCCGTGACAAAACGCGGCATTGCGGCGGTGAGATCGCGCGTCCCGCGCACGAGGTGGATGGCGGATAGTTCCGGCTCTCGCTGCGAGGCGAGATTGGCCACGATCCGGTCGCGCACGACGTCGCCCGGCATGTCGATCCGCAGCATGCGGATCATCGCAACCGCAGGCCCGGTGTAGATGCAGTGCCAATGCGGCTCGCTCTCGTATTCGCCGGGCGCAAGGCCGGTCTCTTCCTCGAGCTCGCGCATGACGCTGCCCGATATGTCGACCGTGCCGTCCCTGATGTCGTCGAGGTCGGGCGTACCGGAAGGAAAATAGATGCGCCCGGCGTTCGACGTGTGCTGGCCCATCTCGCCGAGCACGAAGGCGCCGTCGGCGCAACGCAGCGCGCCCATGCCGAAACCGTTGAACACGGAACGATCGGGAAAGCCCCAGTCGCGCCAGGCCAGAAAGCTTGCGAAATCGGTTTCGAAATAGCTGGCGCTGAAGCGGTCGCCGGCAAACACCGGGTTGCGCCCGAGCAGGACGCGGCCGTTCCACATCGCGGGCTTTTCGCGCTGCTTGTCGGCGAAATGCGCCGCGATCTCCGCGCGCCGCGTTTCGGCAAACGGCCACGTCCACGCCTCGACAACGAGGTCGAGCGCGCTGACGCGATGAATGACCAGAGGATTCGTGTCAGTCATCGCCTGACTTCGCTTGATTTCACGCCGGTCCAATCCAGAGCTTACTTCGGATTCGCACCCGTGGTCTTCTTGACCTGCTCGACATATTTGTTGGTGTAGGTCTTGGTCACGTCGATATTGGCCTTGGCGACCTCGGGCGAGCTTTCGCTGAACACCGCGAGCACCGCATCGGCGCCCTTGGGGTCCATCATGCCGGTCAGCGAATACATCGGGATCGTGTTCTTCAGCGCCGCCAGATAAAGCTCCTTGTTCTTGCCGACGATTTCGTCGGGCATCTTCGCCATGATCTCTTCCGGCGAATGCGAATGAATCCAGGCGAGCGTGTTGACGATCGCCGTGGTCAGCGCCTGCACTTCCTTCTCGTGCGACTTGATCCACGCCGTGGTCGTATAGAGCGCGCCGCCGGGATATTCCCCGCCGAACACGGCGAGCGTGTCCTTCTCGCTGCGGGTATCGGCCAGGATCTTCAAATCGGGATAGCTGCCCTGCAAAACGGTGACGGAGGGATCGAGCATCACGGCTGCGTCGATCTGTCCCTGCTGCATCGCCGCCACGGCGGTGGCCCCCAAGCCGACGCCGATCACCGCGGCGCTGGTCGGGTCGAGGCCGTTCTTCTTGAGAAGATACTTCAGGAAGAAATCGGTCGAGGAGCCCGGCGCGCTGACGCCGACCTTCTTGCCGGCCAGATCCTTGATCGACTTGATCTCATTGGTATGGGCGGGCGAGACCACCAGCACCAGGCCGGGATAGCGGTCATAGATCACGAAGGACTGCAGCTCCTGCTTCTTGGCGGCCAGATTGACGCAGTGGTCGAAATAGCCCGACACCACGTCGGCGCTGCCGCCGAGCACGGCTTTGAGCGCGTCCGAACCGCCCTTGAGGTCGACCAGTTCGACGGCCAGTCCCGCCTTTTCGTATTCGCCGAGCTGCTTGGCCAGCACGGTGGGCAGGTAGCACAGGCAGGAGCCGCCGCCGATCGCGACGGTGACCTTGCTTTGCGCTGCGGCAAGACCTGTCGTCAGCACCAGCGCCAGCAGCGAAGCGGCCAGCCGGCCGAACAGTTTCTTCATGGGTTCCTCCATTCGTTGGCCGGCAAGATAGAGCAGCGCGCGGACGTTGAGAAGGCGACTTTCCGCCCGCTGGCCAACCGTGGAGCGGCGGCATAGCATCGCCCCTACAATAATCAGCACAGGGGAGGACTACCCATGAATCGCTTAGCCATCACGCTATCGCTCGCCGCCGCCTTCGCCGCCGGTTGCAGCGTCACCCACCTGCTCCGTCCGGCAATCGCCGCCGAGAACATCACCGCGCAGGTCATCAGCACCGGCGAGCTTGAAGGTGACAAGCTCGGCATGCCCTCCGGCACCGGCATGCGCTCCAAACTGTTCGTTGCCGCCGACGGCATGACCATCTCGATCCAGGACGGCAATGTCGGCAAGCACATGCATCCCAACACCAACGAGATCCAGTACATCCTCGACGGCACCGGCACGGTCTGGCTGGGCGACAAGGAAGTCAGGGTGAAGCCGGGCGACCTCATCGTGATCCCGAAGGGCACCCCGCATGGCGGCACCAAGCCCGACGGCCGCACCCTCAAGGCGATCGCGATCAAGACGCCGCCGCAGGCGCCGGATGATACGAAGATGCTGAATTGAGGGCTGCGCGCTCTCCGCCGTCATTGCGGCAACCGTAGGGTGGGCAAAGGCACGCAGTGCCGTGCCCACCATCCAGCGTCCTCATGATCTGCAGATGGTGGGCACGCTTCGCTTTGCCCACCCTACGTTCTTTGGAGGATCACATGCCAACAGGGAAAACATACAAGTCCTTTCAGTACAGAACCAACCTGGTCTGGGACGCCGCTCGCCGCGGCCGAACATCCGCACCCGGCAAGCCCGACATCGAGATCGGCAGCCCTCCCGAATTCAAGGGAGAGGCGGGCGTCTGGGCTCCCGAAGAAATGCTGGTCGCCGCGCTGAATGCTTGCATGATGCTGACGTTTGTATCGTTCGCACAAGGCAAGAGGCTGGAGTTTGTGGCCTATGAAAGCGCGGCAGAAGGCCTGCTGGCAAACGTCGACGGCAAATATCGGATTGTCGAAGTCAGCGTCCGGCCAATCGTGATCTTGAGCAGCGAGGCCGATATCGAGGCCGCCCGAACGATCATGGCCGAGGTGAAGGCAAACTGCTTCATTTCCAACTCGATTACCGCTGACGTGAAATTGGATCCGCAATTTCAGCTGGCATCCGATGTCGTCACTTAGTGTGGCCTTCGGCAGAGCCGTAGGGTGGGCAAAGGCGCATCGCGCCGTGCCCACCATCCATCCGCATCGCGGTCGTCGAATGGTGGGCACGCTGCGCTTTGCCCACCCTACGATTCTTGCAATGACGGCGAGACCTACCCCCTGCCCTCCGCCGCCAGCCGGCCGCCAGACCAGCAGCCGCCGCTCGACCAGCGTCACCCCCATGTCGATCAGGATGACGAAAGCCGACAGCACGAACATGCCGGCGAACACGGCGGCGACGTCGAACACGCCTTCGGCCTGCTGGATCAGGTAGCCGAGGCCGGCCGCCGATCCCAGATATTCGCCGACGACCGCGCCGACCACGGCGAAGCCGACCGCAGTGTGCAGCGAGGAAAACATCCACGACAGCGCCGACGGCCAGTACACATGCCGCGTCAATTGCCGCTCGCTCATGCCGAGCATGCGGCCGTTGTCCAGCACGGTCTGGCTGACCTCCTTGACGCCCTGATAGACGTTGAAGAACACGATGAAGAACACCAGCGTCACGCCGAGCGCGACCTTGGACCAGATGCCGAGGCCGAGCCACAGCGTGAAGATCGGCGCCAGCACCACGCGCGGCAGCGCGTTGACCATCTTGACGTAGGGATCGAACACCGCGGCGACGCGCGGCTGGCGCGCGAACCAGAAGCCGACCAGCACGCCGCCGACCGAGCCGATCACGAAAGCCAGCACCGACTCCCACAGCGTAATCACCAGATGCTTCCAGATCACCCCGGTCGAAAACCATTTGACGATCTGGCTGGCGACATCGACCGGGTTGGAGAAGAAGAACGGCGGCAGCAGGACGCGGCCGAACACCGGCACGGTGGCGAGGAACTGCCACAGCGAGAGTGCGACCACGGCCACCATCAATTGCCAGAACAGCAGTGTCAGGCGCGACATCAGCCGGCCTCCGCACTTAGCGTCGACTGCGCATAGCCCTTCATCACTTCGTCCTTCAGCACGCTCCAGATTTCGCGGTGCAGTTCGTGGAACTGCTTTTCCATCCGCACTTCCGAGATGTCGCGCGGGCGCGGCAGCGGCACCCGCCAGTCGCCGATGATGCGCGCGGATCGGCCCCGCCGACATGATCACGACGCGGTCGGCGAGCGCGATCGCCTCTTCGAGATCGTGGGTGACGAACAGCACCGCCTTGCGGTCGGCGTTCCACAGTTCCAGCAGCAGGTTGCCCATGATCTGCCGGGTCTGCGCGTCGAGCGGGCCGAACGGCTCGTCCATCAGCAAGATCTTTGGATCGCGGATCAGGACCTGCGCCAGCCCGACGCGCTTGCGCTGGCCGCCGGAGAGCATGTGCGGATAGCGGTTGGCGAACGCGCCGAGGCCCACGGATGTGAGCCAGCCCTGCGCGCGCTGCAGCGCCTGCTCGCGCGGCGCGCCCTTGATCTCGAGGCCGATGGCGACATTGTCGATCGCGGTCTTCCAGGGAAACAGCGCATCGGCCTGAAACAGATAGCCGGCATCCCGGTTCAGGCCGGTCAGCGGCTGACCGAAAATCTTCACCGACCCCGCGGCGGGCTTCAACAGCCCGGCGGCGACATTGAGCAGCGTCGATTTCCCGCAGCCGGTCGGGCCGACAATGGCGACGAACTCGCCATGGGCGACGGACAGGCTGGCCTGCTCCACGGCGGTGTAGACGCGATCGCCGGCCACGCGAAACGCCACCGTCGCGTCGTCGAGCGCGACCGCCATCGGGCTCTGCGGTATCCGCCATGCTTTCTCCCCAAGATTTGGAGTGATGCCTTAGCGGTTGCCAAGGATAAGTTCAACGCGGCATCGCGACGTGGTAGTTGATCTCTTACCCTCCCCTGGAGGGGAGGGTGACGAGAATTCGAGATCGCATGCCAGCTCCCCTGATCGCCTATGCGAATGTCGGCAAGACCTTCGACGGCGGCCGCGTGCATGCGCCGTCGACGACGTCTCGCTCGAGGTCGCCGAGGGCGAGTTCCTGGCCATCGTCGGCGGCTCCGGCTCGGGCAAGACCACGCTGCTGCGGCTCGCCAACCGGCTGATCGAGGCGGACTCGCGGCATCGATCACGGTCGAAGGCGAGGACGTGCGCAACGTCGATCCGATCCTGCTGCGGCGGCGGATCGGCTATGTCTTCCAGAGCGGCGGGCTGTTTCCGCATCATGACCGTCGCCGACAATATCGGCATCACGCCGAAGCTGCTGGGCGCGCCGCCCGCCGAGATTTCCGCGCGCGTGGACGAACTGCTCGACCTGGTGCGGCTCGACCGCGCGCAATATCGCGACCGGCTGCCGCACGAACTCTCCGGCGGCCAGCGCCAGCGCGTCGGCGTGGCGCGGGCGCTTGCCGCAAAGCCGCGCATCGTGCTGATGGACGAGCCGTTCGGCGCGCTCGATCCCCTCACCCGCGATGCGCTCGGCGACGATTATCGCGAGCTGCATCGCGAAGCTCGGGCTGACCACGGTCATGATCACCCATGACATGACGGAAGCCATCCTGCTCGCCGACCGCATCGCGGTGATGCGAGGCGGAAAACTGCTGGCGCAAGGCACGCCGGCAGAGCTTTCCGAAAGCAGCGATGCCTACGTCGGCGAACTGCTGCGCACGCCGCGCCGGCAGGCCGAGCGGCTCGGCGCCTTGCTGCCGCGGGACGGTGCGGCATGAGCCTCTTCACCGATCCGCGCTGGGGCGAGGCGCTGGCGCACCTGCCCGACTATCTCGGCAACCATGTGCGCGTCAGCGTCACCGCGCTGGCGCTCGGACTTGCTGGTCAGCCTGCCGCTCGCGATCCTCTCGCGCCATCGGCCGGTGCTGCGCGGCGCGCTGCTCGGGCTCGCCAGCATCGTGCAGACCGTGCCGGGGCTGGCGCTGCTGGCGTTGTTCTATCCGCTGCTGCTTGGCGCTCGCGGCGCTGTCGCTGTCGTGGTTCGGCTTTGGCTTCTCCGCCTTCGGATTTTTGCCGGCGGTGCTGGCGCTGGCGCTCTATTCGATGCTGCCGGTGCTGCGCAACACCATCACCGGCCTGCAGGGCGTCGAGCCGGCGATCCTGGAAGCGGCGCAGGGCGTCGGCATGACGCCGCGGCAATCGCTGTTCACGGTGGAATTGCCGCTGGCGCTGCCGGTGATGATGGCGGGCATCCGCACCGCAGCGGTCTGGGTGATCGGCACCGCGACGCTGTCGACGCCGATCGGCCAGACCAGCCTCGGCAATTACATTTTTGCGGGGCTGCAGACCCAGAACTGGGTGTTCGTGCTGTTCGGCTGCCTTGCCGCCGCGGTGCTGGCGCTGCTGGTCGATCAATTGCTGGCGCTGATCGAAAGCGGCCTGCGCCACCGCAGCCGCCTGCGCGCAGGCGCTGGGCGGCGCCGGCATCGCGGCGCTGGTTGCGGCCACGCTGGTGCCCACCATGATGCGCTCGCAGACGAACTACGTCGTCGGCGCAAAGACCTTCGCCGAACAATATGTGCTGTCGGCATTGATGGCGCAGCGGCTGAAAGCCGCCTCCCTTCCTGCGACGACGCGCGAAGGCCTCGGCTCCAACGTGATCTTCGAGGCGCTGGCGGCAAACGATATCGACGTCTATGTCGACTATTCCGGCACGCTGTGGGCCAACCAGTTCCAGCGCACCGACATCAGGCCGCGCGAGGAGGTGCTGGCCGAACTGAAGACGATGCTGGCGAAGCAGAACATCACGCTGCTCGGCGAACTCGGCTTCGAGAACGCCTATGCGCTGGTGATGCCGCGCAAGCGCGCCGAGCAATTGGGCATCCGCACCATCGCCGACCTCGCCTCGCGCGCGCCGAACATGTCGATCGCCGGCGACTATGAATTCTTCTCGCGCCCCGAATGGGCCGCGCTGCGCAAGGCCTACGGCCTGTCGTTCCGCGGGCAGCGGCAGATGCAGCCGGACTTCATGTATGCGGCGGTCGCCTCCGGCGAAGTCGACGTCATCGCCGGCTACACCAGCGACGGGCTGATCGCGAAATACGATCTGGTGGCGCTGGGCGACACCAGGCGCGCGATCCCGCCCTACGACGCGATCGTGCTGCTCGCGCCGAAGCGCGCCAATGACGAGGGCTTGCGCAAGGCGCTGGCAGCCGCTGCTCGGAAAGATCGACATCGCCACGATGCGCGAGGCCAACCTGCGCGCGGCCGGCAATGACGCCACGAGCTCGCCGGACGCGGTGGCGCAGTGGCTGTGGGAGAAGGTGGGGAAGAAGTAGGAGGCTCGTTTGCCGCGGCCTCTCATCCCGTCATTGCGAGCGAAGCGAAGCAATCCACCTCTCCACGCGGGGATAGATGGATTGCTTCGTCGCTTCGCTCCTCGCAATGACGGGATGGAGACGTGGATGCCCGGCAACGCGAAGCGTTGCCTACCCGACGGGATCTCGCAACGACGCGGGAGCGTCACAGCCCCTTGATCATCCCGGCGTCGATCAGCAGGCGGTTGAACCGGCGCGCTTCCGTGCCTTTCTTGCAGGCGTAGAAGGTGCCATTGCAGCGGAGCATGATGCTCTTCTGCTCCGCGAACGACGGATCGAGCGGCAGGCCGGCGGCTTCCTGCAGCACGAGCGGGATATAGGCCGCGTCGAGGGTTTCAAGCGCGGACGACAGGTTGGAGGGTGAGTAGTTGATGCCGTCGATCGCATAGTAAGTCGCGTAATAGCGCGGGTCGGCGGCCATCAGGCGCTTCGCCAGCCTCGCCCGGTCGATCCCGGGCTCCAGCAGCTTTTGCGAGATCGCCGGCTGGTGATCGCCGAAACGCAGCACCAGGAACGACTCGTCCGGATAGTCGCGCTTCAGCCGCTCGGTGAATTCGCGATACTCGTTTGCCGTCATGGCCTGGCGGCGGATGTACTCATCGACCTCGGCGGTGTTGCCCGGCGGCGTCCAGCCCGCGGGCGTCAGATCGGGCCGATAGACGTCGGTCCAGGGAAAATGATTGGCGGTGAGGTAGACGAACATGAAGACCGGCGACTGCTGCGGCTGCTCGCGCGCGAACACTTTCAGCGCCTGATCGTAATAGAACTGGTCGGGCTGCATGTCCTCGTTCACGCCCATGGCGGCCATGTCGATGAACTCTCCGACGCCGGTGCCCTTCTGGAAGGCGCGCGCGCTGAGGAAATCGCCATAGGTCGGATAGAGCGAGACGGTCTTGTAGCCGCAGCGCTGCAGCGCCTGCGGCAGTCCGCGCGTCACGCGGCCGGCGGCGATCCGCGTGACGTAAAATTTCAGATCGCCGAACGAGCGCGCCGACAGGCCGGTCAGCACGTTGAACTCGGTGTACCAGGTCGGGCCGCCGGTCGACTCCGCGATCATGGTCCGCTGCTTGCCGTCGATCGACTTGAAGTAGTCGGTGTATCCTGCCGGCACCTTGATGCCCGGCGCCGTGGTGACGTCGAAGCTCGACTCATCGAGCAGCATGATGATGTGCGGCCGCTTGGCCGCCGCATCGCACGCCGTGGCATCCGCCAGCATCGACGGGCGCGCGGCGTGCGCGTCCGTCGCCAGCCGCAGCGGCCCTTCCGCCGGCGGATCGGCTTCGATCCATCCGGTCGAAGCCAGCCGCGATACCGCCACCACGCCCGAGCGCGCCAGGTTGGAAATATGATTGACGCCCTGGAACGGCTCCCATGCCTGCTCGGGCGAGGCCACCGCCATCGCCGCGATCAATGCGGCCGTCGCGGCCACGCCGGTCAGCGCAAAGCGGCGGCGCACGCGGAACGGATCGAAACGCCAGAGCGCCCACAATAGCGGAGCCGCAACCAGCCCCGCGATCATCAACTGCATCTGCAGGCGCGGGAACACCGAAAGCAGGAACGAGAACGTATCGCGGTCGATGATCAGGAAGTCGAGGAACGTCAGCGTCAGCTGCAGAATTCCGAACTTGAAGTGCGACAGCACGATCAGGAGCACGATGACGGCCAGCGAAAGCGCGGCGCAGATTCCGGGCCGCTGCAGCACGACCAGCAGGAAGCAGTTCACAAAGATCCACGCCAGCACGGACAGCGTGATCGCAAACGGCCCGTATTCGGTGGTCAGGAGAACCGCGAGCCCCGCCAGATGCACGGCAACGATCAGGCCGGCCAGCGCAAGGAATCCGGCGCCGCGCGATTCCGCGCGGATGCTTTCGCTCACTCCGGATCCTGTCACGGCTGACATATCGTCGTCCTCAGAGCCCCTTGATGAAACCTGCCTCGATCAATAACCGGTTGAACCTGCGCGCCTCGGCGCCGTCCTTGCAGGCGTAGAATACACCCTTGCAGCGGAGCATGATGTTCTTTTGCTCCTCGAAGGACGGGTCGAGCGGAATGCCCGCGGCTTCCTGGATCACCAGCGGCAGATAGGGCGCATCGATCGTGTCCATAACGGCGGAACTCTTCACCGGCTCGAAATTGATGGCGTCGATCGCATAATAGGTGGTGAAGTAACGCGGGTCGTAGGTGTTGAACTTGCGGGCGAGCCTGGCTTCGTCCAGGCCGGGATCCAGCAGGTTCGACGAGAACTCCGGCTGGTGGTCGCCGTAACGAACGATCAGGAACGGCTGCGCCGGGAACTTCTTCTTCAGGCTGGCGATGAAGCCCGTATAGTCGCCGACGCTCATGGTCTGGCGGCGCAGGTACTCGTCGACAACAGGCGCGTTGCCGGGTTTGCGCCAGGACGGCAGCAGGTCGGGGCGGAATTTGGTTTCCCAGGGGAAATGATTGGCGGCGAGATAGACGAAGGTGAACAGCGGCGTATTGGCCGGCTGCTCGGCGATCAGCTTGACGGCCTTGTCGTAGAAGAAGCTGTCCGGCTCGATGCCCTTCGCGCCGAGATCGCGCGCATCGTAGAAGTGCTGGACGCCCGTGGAGGTCTGGAAGCCGCGCGCGCCCATGAAGGCGCCGTAGGCCGGATAGAGCGAGAGGGTGGTGTAGCCGCAGCGGCGCAGCGCCAGCGGCAGTCCGCGCTCGACCCGCCCCGACGCGATGCGGGTGACGAAATAGGAGAAGCGGCCGAACGAGCGCGACGACAGGCCGGCCAGCACGTTGTACTCGGCCATCCAGCTTGCGCCGCCGCTGCTTTCGGCGAGGAACTTGCGCTCGCGGCCGTCAAAGGACTTGAAGTGGCCGCCATAGCCCGGCGGCACCTTGACGTCGGCGGCCTGACGAATGTCGAAGCTCGACTCGTCATGGATCATGATGATGTGCGGCCGGCGGCCGGCGACATGACAGGAATCGACCAGCGGCATCTTCAGCCGCTCGGCGGTCACGGCCTCCGATTCCATGAAGCCGTAATTGGCGAAGTCGGAAACCGCCGTCACGCCCGAGCGGGCGAATTTGGAGAAATAGCCGTCGTCGTAATAGCCGCGCCAGGCTTCATCCGGCCAGGTCGATGGAATAACCGGTCAGCGCGGCGAGACAGGCCAGCAGGCCGGCAGCCGCCGGCAGGCGGCGGATGCGGAACGGATCGAGCCACCACAGCGCGTACATCAGCGGCAGGATGACGATCGCGGCGCCGACCACGTTCCAGCGCAAGTTCGGAAAGATCGTGAACAGGTAGGCCGCGGTGTCGCGGTCGATCACCATCAGGTCGACGAAGTTCGCGGTCATCTGCACGACGTCGTGCTTCAGCCGCGACAGCAACACCAGCAGCACGACCAGCGTCAGCGACAGCGCGCCCGACAGCGCCGGGCGCCGCAGCAACGCGATAAAGGAGAAGTTCAGAATGCCCCACGCCAGCGCGAAGCCCATGCGGCCGCCGAAATCGGCTTCGGTCTGCAGCATGATCGCCAGCGCGGCCATGTGCGGTGCAGCGACAGCCGAAAGCCGCCAGAAGCCGATGGCGGCAAGACCGGCGACAAGGGTGGTAGCGGAGGGCCCTGGATTTGGCGCGGGCGCCATGGGAGGAAACGCAACATGACCCGGCGCAATACAAAGCCTTGGCTGGCGACGACCAGGAGACGCACGACCAGCCGGAACCTGTATCGTGTCATAAAAACGTAGTGGAATCGTCATGAACGCGCAATGAATTTGCCCCCGGGAAGGCGTGGCAGGGTAAATTTGGCGCTCAATCCGGGGCGATGCGAAGCATCGAACTATGGCGCGCAATTGCGCACCTGAGAATCTCGAGATCCTCCCATGTGCAATTTGATACAGTCGCTCGCTTCGCGCCCCGGAATGACGGCGTGTATCACGCCCGCTTGGCAATGCCCTCGATGAAGAGATCGAGAATCGCCTCTGCGGTACGCTCGGCTTCGGAACCGGCCACCCCCCAGCGCGGAAAATGGCCGTCGATATTCATCCGGGCAAAGCCATAAACCAGCGCCCGGCCGGCGATCTGGACCTGTTTGAGGTCCGCGGTGCGGAGCTGACCCGCCGCAAAGGCTTCCGCCAGCGTGCGCTCGGTCAGCCCGATCAGTTCGGCGTTGTCGCTGCTGATGGCAGCGGCCTTATCGTGATCGAAGAAGCGGCGGCTGGAGATGATCTCGAAATGGGTCGGGTTGCGCATCGCCCAGCGCAGGTAGGCGAGCCCGAGGCAGCGAAAGCGGCCGAGCGGATCGTTCGGGGCTGCGGCGGCAAGCGCGGCCTCGATCTCGGCGCGGAACCGCCGCTGCGCCTCCTCCGCCACCGCCTGCATCAGGGCGTCGCGGCTCGGAAAATGCCGGAACGGCGCCCCCGGCGAGACGCCGGCGCGGCGGGCGGCCTCGCGGACGCTGACCGCCTCCGCCCCGCTTTCGCCGACCAGTTGCAGCGCGGCGTCGATCAGGACCCGCCGGAGATCGCCATGGTGATACGGCTTTGGCGCGGGCACGCGCGGCGCGCGGCGGCGCGGTTTGGCGGCGGGGGCTTTGGCAGCGGAAGATTTGCCGGCAGGACGCATGCCCTCTCCTACCATCACCGCCTTGTGAATGTAAGCAGCGATTACACGGATTGACCGGATCCGCACATCATATGTAACTGGTGATTACATTACGTATCCGCGTCATTGCGAGCGAAGCGAAGCAATCCATCCTGCCACGTCAAGAAAGAATGGATTGCGTCGCTTCGCTCGCAATGACGGTGCAATCAAAGGGGAGCGAATCATGCCGACACGTCAAAACTGGTTCGATGGCTGGCGGCTGTTCGCCCTGCTCTCGCTGACCCTGCTGGGCTTGAGCATCTGGATCGCCGGCATGCGGGGTTTTGAGGTCGACGGCGTGCGGATGGTGATCCGCTTCACCGCGCGGACCTCGCTGGTGCTGTTCTGCCTCGCCTTCTCGGCCGCCGCGCTGGCGCTGATGTGGCCGAACGCGTGGACCCGATGGCTGCGCCGCAACCGCCGCTATCTCGGCGTCAGCTTTGCAGCCTCGCACGCCATCCACGCGGTCGCCATCGCAGCCTTCGCCGTGATGGATCCCGCAGGCTACGCCGCGGCGACCTCGGTCGCGTCCTACATCTTCGGCGGCATCGGCTACGCCTTCATAACAGCCATGGCCGCGACCTCGTTCGACCGCACCGCGGCCGCGATCGGCGCACGCGCCTGGCGCCGGCTGCATCTCGCCGGCGGCTATTACCTGCTGTTCCAGTTCATGGTGTCGTTCGGCAAGCGGATTCCCGACATGCCGCTTTACGCGCTGTTCCTGATTCCGCTGGTGGCGGTGTTCGCGCTGCGCATGATCGCGATGGCGCCGCGCGCACAACGGTCCGTGCGGACGGGATGATCCTAATCGTCCCCCAGCAAATGGTATTTCCGCCCAAGCCGGCGATGCACTGACATGACGGCCCGGTCGACGTCGCTGATCAGGCTGTCGCCGAGAACGACGTTGGGGATTTCCCAGTTCCGGCCCTCGCGGATGTTGGGAAGCGCGCGCACGGTGGGCACGGACGCCGTTTCGCATCCCGGCTGGCTGCGCAGCGCGTCGGCGGCGATTTGCGTCAGCTCCGCCCTGCTCTTTCCCGTCGTCACTGGTGGCCGAGGCCTTCGAGTTCTTTGGCGCGCGCTTCCGTCATGCTGCGCATGCATTCGCCGGCATCGAGCCGCGCGATGGTGCCCTCGCCCATCCCGTAATACAGGCAATTGGCGTCGCGGTACTGGACCCACAGCCGCTGCGCCGCGCGCAACTGATCGCGCTGCGCACTGCCCGCATCCTGCACCGCCTTCTGGTAAGCGATGTTCAACCGCTTGTCCCATTGCGCGGTCTTCGCCTTGAGACATTCCACCATCTGGAAGGTGTTGCCGTCGCAGGATTGTTCGGGCTCGCCCTGATCGCCGGCATGAGCAATTGAGCTCAGCGCAAGCATCGCGGCGGCGCAGATCGCAAATCGCAGCATCATGCTCATCCCTGCGGCGTCAGCCCGAGGCGCTTGGCGATGATCCTGTCGAGGGTGCGCTTGGGCAACACGGCTGCCATCAACAGCCGCATCGGATCCGGCACGATCGTGTAGCGCACCTTGGGGTTCGGCAGCGTCAATGCCCCGAACACCTTCTCGGCAATCTTCTCGGCCGGCAATCCAGTCGCGCCAAGGCCCAGCATGAAGGCGCGGAGCTTTTCCAGCGCCGGGAAATACGGCGAGTTCTTGTAGACGGAAATATCGACCTCCTCGGCCTTGCTCCAGATCGGCGTCTTCACCGCGCCCGGCGCAATGATGATGACATCGATCCCGAACAGCATCAGTTCGCGGCGCAGGCTCTCCGACAGTCCCTCGATCGCATGCTTGGAGGCAGAATAGGCCGACGTCATCGGATTGCCGTTCTTGCCGGCGACCGAGGAGATCATCACGATCCGTCCCTTCGGCCCCTTCAGGGCTCGGATCCGAGCCGAGCAGCGGGCCGAAAGCCTGGGTCGCGATAACAGGCCCGATGAAATTGACCTCCATCTGGCGGCGGAATTCGTCGGCGGCGAGTTCGAGCACCGGGCCCGAAACCGCAATGCCGGCATTGTTGACGAGACCGGCGAGCGTTTCGCCATTGAGGGCGCCCCGGACCTCGCGCGCGGCGGCCAGCACGGCGGCCTCATCGGTGACGTCGAAGATCAATGGCGTGAAATTCGCCCCGAACTCGCTCCTGAGGCGGTCGGCATCGGCCTGCTTGCGCACGCTGCCGAACACGCGGAAACCGCGGTCGAGCAGCAGTTTCGCGCTGGCCCAGCCGATACCGGTGGACGCACCGGTGATGACAACAGATCTCATGGTACCAAAGCCCTCAGAGGTTTAATGAAGTTCGTCGTGAAGGAATACTTAAGCGCCGGCTTTGCGAGCTTGCTCGGCGGGTGCGGCCAGCCTTGACGGCGTCTTGTTCGGCAAGTTGCTATTCGATATTCCCCGGGAACCGTTTGGAGAGGATAGCAGCCGGACCGGACCACCGGAAGCGGTGCCGCATGTCAGATCCGGTGCAACATCGGCGATTTATCGCGTGAAATCGCAGCGTTCGCCCCCGATCGCGTTGGTAAATAATTCGGAACGCGGCGTTTGCAATGCGCGGCCTGCTTCGACGCCGAAGCGCCTGCTTCGCCACCGCCAATGGATTGCCTGTTTCAGGTGCAGTCGATCTATATTGCCACCGCGTCTCGCCTTTAACGCGAGTGTAAGGGTCGGCTCGTCATTGTGCGCCAACCCTTCAACAACCAACAGGCTGCCCAGAATGGTGCAACAGCCGGCTCATTCGATCATCGCCGAACTTGAAGACGCCGTCAGAGGCGGCTCGTCTGCCAAGCGGGTGGAAACCCTGCGGCAGGTCACGGATCTTTTCCTCAATGACGGGGAACGCCTCAGCGACGACCAGGTCAAGGTCTTCGACGAGGTGCTCTGCCTCCTGATTGCGCGCGTCGAAACGCGGGCCAAAGCCGAACTCTCCAAGCGGCTGGCGCCGCTCGACTACGCGCCGTTCGAGGTGATCCAGCATCTGGCCTGGGACGACGAGATCGAGGTCGCCGGCAATGTGCTTGCACATTCCAGCCGGCTCGGGACCGAGGTGCTGGTCGAGATCGCCAGCAGCAAGGGGCAGGATCACCTGCTCGCCATTTCCGGCCGGCCCAACCTGCCTGCGGCGGTGACCGACGTCATCGTCGATCGCGGAGAAGACCAGGTGATCCGCAAACTGGCCAACAACGCCGGCGCGCAGTTTTCCGAGGGAGGCTATTCCAACATCGTCGCCCGCGCCTCCGCCGACGACGAACTGGTCGAGATTTCTCGGCCTTCGCGGCGATTTGCCGGAAAATTGCATGCGCGACCTGCTGCGCCGCGCCAAGGAGGCGGTCCGCACCCGCCTGCTGGCCATCGCGCCGCCCGCGCTTCAGGAAGAGATCAAGAAGGTCCTGAACTTGATCGCCCGCGAGGCGCCGTCCCCGAGCCGCAACTTCGGCGTCGCCGAGGAATACGTGAAGCTGATGAAGGGGCTGAACGAGCTCGACGACGCGGCGGTCTACAAATTCGCCGAATCGAACAAGTTCGACGAGGTCACCGTGGCGCTTGCCGTCCTCAACGACATGCCGGTCGAAATGACGGCCAGGCTGATGGAAGGGCCCCGCTCCGACCTCCTCCTCATTCCCTGCCGGTCGGCGCGCCTGAACTGGCCGACGGTCGAGTTGATCCTGCGCAACCGGCCTATCATGCCTGCGATCAACGAGCGGACGCTGGAGATCGCGCAGCGGGACTACCGCAAGCTGTCGCTGGAGACGGCCCAGCGCACCGTGCGCTTCTGGCAGCTCCACAACAAGATCGAGAAGTAGGCGACGCAACCGCGTGAGCCCGGCCCGTGCCGGTCGGCCGCTGTCTTTGACAGGTGCCGACCGACGCCGGCACCACGTTCGGCGGCGAGGCGGCCTTGCGGCTACTTCGCGAGCGTCGCGCGCCGTATCTGTCTCAGCGCACGAGGTCCGGACCGATCACAATCGATCCAGCGCGCGATCCAGCCAGCCGTCCCCGCCGCCTTTGACCCATTCAAAACCCAGCCGCCGGGGCAAGTCGACGCCCTCCGGGCGAAGCATCCGCACCTCGGGGTGTTCGAAACTATCCGGCATCAGGCAGAACCCGAGGCCAGCCGCCACCATCGCGAGCGCCCGCGCATCGCTGTCGGTCTGTGCGACGACTTGCGGCCGCACCTTCCACGCATCGAGAATCCGCGATGCCGACTGCAACTGCTCGCAGTGCACGCGCACGATCAGCGGCTGGCCCGCCAATATCTCCGGGGAGACCGGCCCGCGGGGAAACGTGCGGGCGGAAACGGCCAGCGCCTGCCGGTCTGCCGCCAGCTCCGATTGCCGATGGCCGCGCGCCGCCGATCCCAAAGCCGTCAGGACGACATCGTAGCGGCCGTTGGCAAGCCGCTGCTGGAGCTTGGGAAGGGGATGCGTCCTCGGTCCGCCACGACCGTCCCGGCTCGATCGCCCGCAACCGCGCAATGCATCGGGCCACGAAGGCCGGAGAAATCGTCGGCAGAATTCCAAGCCGCAGCGGTCTGGCGGGCGGCTTGCCGCCGGACACCGCCTTGAGCCGTTCGGCCTGGCGCAGAATCGACCGCGAGGTCTCCAGCACCTCCTCGCCCCTCGGCGTGAGCCGCACGCCGCGCGCATGACGCTCCAGCAATGCGAACCCCAGTTCGGCTTCGAGGGCGGCTATCGCGGCCGACAGCGTCGGCTGCGTGACGAACGCCCGGCGCGCGCCGGCGCTGAAGCTGCCCGCTTCGGCGACAGAAACGAAATACCTGATCTGCTTGAAGTCCATCCATAGAGAATATCTATGGCTCGGTATCGGAGCAATCGCGATTGCCTAAGCCTTTCCCCGGCCCGAGCATGACACCGGTCAAACAGCCGGGAGGGAGCCATGGATCATCCGAAAGCCATCGACGAAGCGTTGGGAGTCCATTGATGACCACGCACGATGCGATCCGCGAACTGGTCGAACGGGTCACCTACGCCCCCGGCTACACCAATGCCGTCGGCACCAGGGTCGAGAGCGCGGAACCCGGCTATGTCGTGATGTCGCTCGCGAAGACCGACCATCTCTTGCAGGCGAACGGGTTCTTTCATGGCGGCGTCATCGCCGGGCTGGCCGACCATGCCGGCGGCGGGGCCGTAACCACGGCCATGCCGCCCGGCCGGTTCGCGGTGACCGTCAACCTGCAGGTCAGCTTCCTCGCCCCGGCGAAAGGCGGGTCGCTGATCGCGCGCGCCCGCGCGCTTCAGGTCGGAAGCACGATTGGCGTGGCGCATGTCGACGTGGCATCGCTGGCCGACGGGGTGGAGACGCCATGCGCGGTCGCAATGGTGACGCTTCGCGGCGTCGACTTCCCGGTCAAATAAAAGCCATGCAATGCTGGAGAGTGCAGCACGGTCCGACAACGGAACGCGCATCGCCGCCAGGAGATGCGAGGTCGAGGCCGGGTTCGCTGCTGATCCAGCACGTGAGATGTTCGGAGCGAGGAAGCCAATAGCCGGTCCCGCCGCTCAACGATTGTCGATCGCATTTCGCGAACGAGAATGCAGATTAAGCAACCGCGCTTCGACTCGGTAAACGCTGACTTTTCTGTCGCTAATGTAATTGTTGAATTGCTTCGCACCAAGAATGTGCGTGAAGCGTCAGTTCTTCGTTTCGGCTCGGGCGGCGCACTCGGCGCGGCGCGTTGAAGAATATGGATGAGCCATCAATTCTTCGAAGAAACGGCGAGACCGCATTCGCGATCTCGCCGGACAATGCCGATCAAGGTTTAAGATTTGGTATTCGGCCACCGCAACTCATCTTGAGGAGCCGGCTTCGCAGGGTGGGCAAAGGCGCTCTTGCGCCGTGCCCACCCTACCTGACCGGAGCCAGCCTCAGTTCTTGGTCTTGTCGACCAGCGCGCCCTTCTTGATCCACGGCATCATGTCGCGGAGCTTCTCGCCGACTTCCTCGATCGGATGGGCGGCGAGCTTGGCGCGGGTCGCCTTGAACGAGGTCTGGTTGACCTTGTTCTCCAGCATCCAGTCGCGGGCGAACTTGCCGGACTGGATGTCGTTGAGCACCCGCTTCATCTCCTTCTTGGTCTCGTCGGTGACGATGCGCGGGCCGGTGACGTATTCGCCGTACTCGGCGGTGTTGGAGATCGAGTAGTTCATGTTGGCGATGCCGCCTTCATAGATCAGGTCGACGATCAGCTTCACCTCGTGCAGGCACTCGAAATAGGCCATCTCGGGGGCGTAGCCGGCTTCCACCAGCGTCTCGAAGCCGCCCTTGATCAGCTCGACCAGGCCGCCGCAGAGCACCACCTGCTCGCCGAACAGGTCGGTCTCGCACTCTTCCTTGAACGAGGTCTCGATGATGCCGGCGCGGCCGCCGCCGATTGCCGAGGCGTAGCTGAGGCCGAGGTCATGGGCGTTGCCGGAGACGTCCTTGGCGATCGCGATCAGGCAGGGCACGCCGCCGCCGCGCTGGTATTCGGAGCGGACGGTGTGGCCGGGGCCCTTCGGCGCGATCATCAGCACGTCGAGGTCGGCGCGCGGGTCGAGCAGGTTGAAATGGACGTTGAGGCCATGTGCGAAGACGAGCGCGGCGCCCTTCTTCATGTTGTCGTGCAGGTGCTCGCGGTAGATGTCGCCCTGCAGTTCGTCCGGGGTCAGCATCATGACGAGGTCGGCCCATTTGGCGGCCTCGGCGACTTCCATCACCTTGAAGCCGGCGGTTTCCGCCTTCTTGGCCGAGGCAGAACCTTTGCGGAGCGCAATGGCGACTTCCTTGACGCCGGAATCCTTCAGGTTCAGCGCATGGGCGTGGCCCTGGCTGCCATAGCCGACGATGACGACCTTCTTGCCCTTGATCAGGTTCAGGTCGGCATCACGATCGTAATAAACTCGCATATTCGTTTCCTCATCGATGGCCAAAACGGCCGGTTAATCAGGCATTTGGGTGGATGGGACCGCCGGTCGCCCGCGAATTTCCGGCGTTGTCTAGATCATTTTCCGCCTTCTGGGAAACCCGTTTCTGCATGGCCCGGTGCGGCATCATGCGTCCATGAAGACCGGGTAGAGCGAGGCCAGCAGCAGCACCGCCATGACGATGTTGAAGGCCCGCACCGCCCGCCGCGAGGTCAGGACCGGCCGCAGCGCGGTGCCGAACAGGGCCCAGGTGGTGCAGGACAGGATGCCCAGGAGCAGGCTCAGGCTGACCTGGATCGCGATGTTCCAGGGGTAGGCGGCGATGGCCGCATAGGCGGTGATGGTGCCGATCACCATGACCCAGCCCTTGGCGTTGACCCATTGGAACATGGCCGCGCCCCAGAACGTCATCGGGCCTCGACGGTTGTCCTGCTCCGCCGACGGCGGCTCGGACATCGCGATATGGATGGCCAGATAGACCAGGTAGGCGACCCCGGCATATTTCAGGATGGTCTGCAGCACCGGATAGGCGATGAAGATGGTCCCGAGCCCGAGGCCAACCGCGCCGACCATGAAGGCGAAACCAACCGTGATGCCCATGATGTGCGGGATGGTGGGGCGGAAGCCGTAGGTCAGCCCCGACGACAGCAGCATGATGTTGTTCGGCCCCGGCGTGAAAAACATCACGGTGGCGAACATCACGAAGGCGATCAAAAGCGAATGCGACATGGGGCCTCACGCGATCTTTGGCAGAACTTGTTTTTCTAAGGCCTTATCGTCTAAAGGCTTGGGACGCTTCGACAGCAGCATGACGGCAATGCCACCGACGACCGTGATCATGCCCGCAAGCCGCAGCGGCCCGAACTTCTCGCCGAACACGACACTCGACGCGGCGGAACCGACGAACGGCACCAGGAGCGCGAACGGCACCACCTGCGCCGCAGGATAGTCCCGCAGCAGCCTCCCCCACAGCCAGTAGGCGATGCTGGTGGAGACCCCGCCGAGACCGATCATGCACATCAGGCCGGTCAGCGACATATGGGTCAGCGCATGCCAGGTCGACTGCGGGCCGTTGCTGACCAGCGTCAGCGCAAATAACGGCACCGCCGCGACCAGACACAGCCACGCGAACAGGTCGAACATCGGCACATCAGGCGCGCGCCGGAGCAGCAGGTTGCCGGCCGCGAAGCTCAGCGGCGAGATCATCAGAATCGCGAACGCACTGACGCTGAAATCGTAACCGACGGTGCCGCAGATCATCAGCAGGCCGACCGTGGCAACGCCGATTCCCACCGTCTGCCACGCGCCCGGCCGCTCGCGGAACAGCAGCGCGGCAAAACCGATGGTGAACAGCGCCTGGCTCTGCACGATCACGCTGGAAAGGCCGACGGGTACGCCGTGGGCGATGGCAAAGGCCTGGGCGAGAAACTGGCCGAGAAACAGCGTGAAGCTGATCGAGATCAGTACGCCCCATGAAACCTTCGGCCGCGGCACCAGCAGGCATGGCAGTGCCGCGATGGCGAAGCGCAGCGTCGTCATCAGCTCCGGCGAAAATTCGTCGAGCGCGATCCGGCTTGCCACGAAGGCAAGCCCCCAGATCACCGCCACCAGGACGGCGATGCAGACATCGGCCGGTTTCATTTTTCTTTGGCTCTGTTGGTTTTCTTAGCTCTGTTGGTCCGGCTTCGGTTTGCGCAGGAGATAGGTGCCGTGGAGGGGCGCGTGATAGTCGACCGATTCCAGCGTGAAGCCGACATCGGTCAGCATGCGCTCGATCACCCAGCCGAAGGTCGAGTATTCGTCGCGCATATGGGTGACCACGCCCTCGCGCTGGAAATCGTGGTTCTTGATGGTGAAGTCGGCCCACTGCTCGACATCGCGCTCGGTGCCGTCGGGCGTGCTGACGAACACGATGTCGCGCAGGTAGAAATTGGCGCCGGGCTTCAGCGCCGCATAGATTCGTGCCAGCGCCACCGCCTTCCAGAAATCCGGCAAATGATGCAGCGTGAACTCGCTGACGATCAGGTCATAGGAATTCGGCTGGTAGGCAAAGCTCAGCATGCCGGCCGGCTGGGTGCGGATCGCCACCTTGCGGTCGCGGGCCTGGATGTTGGCGAGCGCCAGCATCGCCGGCGAAATGTCGATCGCATCGACTTCGGCGCCCATCAGCGCGGCTTCGCAGGCCAGCACGCCGTTGCCGCAGCCGATATCGGCCAGCCGCCAGCCCTTCTGCACGCCGAGCATGCTCAGCGCCGCGCGGGCGCGCAGGTCGCTGTCGTCATGCCGGTCGTAGATCGAGGCGACCGCGGAATCGAGCCCGAGCTGCCGCCTTTGATTGTAATACCAGTCCCGCGCCAGCATGGTTCACATCCCCTCAGGCCCGCGCCCGATCGCGGCAACGCCGGTACGCGACACTTCGACAAGGCCGAGCGGGCGCATCAGGTCGATAAATTGATTGATCTTGGAAGAATTGCCTGTGATCTCGAACACAAAACTCTCGGTGGTAGCGTCGATCACGCGGGCGCGGAACGCATCCGCCAGCCGCAGCGCCTCGACGCGGTGGTCGCCGCCGCCGCGCACCTTCACCATGGCGAGTTCCCGCTCGATGGAGCGGCCGGTGATCGTCATGTCGACGACGCGATAGACCGGCACCATGCGATCGAGCTGGTGCTTGATCTGCTCGATCACCATCGGCGTCCCCGTGGTGACGATGGTGATGCGCGAGAGATGTTTCTGGCTCTCGGTTTCGGAGACGGTGAGACTCTCGATGTTGTAGCCGCGGCCGGAGAACAGCCCGATCACGCGCGCGAGCACGCCCGGCTCGTTCTGCACCAGGACCGAGAGCGTGTGCGTCTCGGTCGGGTCATGGCGCTCTTCAAGGAAGTAGGCGGATGCGGGCTGGTTCATCTCAAGTCCCCTCAACATTCTCAGTTGTCATGCCCGCGAACGCGGGCACCCAATAATCACCGGCGCCGGAGGCAGGTACGCCGGCCGCGGCGTACTGGATCGTCCGGTCAAGCCGGACGATGACAGCAAAATACTTGGCTGGCATTCGTGGCATCATGCCAATGCCCTTTCACCGGCGGCGGCAGCGTCTGTCCCGACCCATTTGTGGAACAGATCGAAATCGATATTGCCGCCACTCAGAATCAGGCCGACGCGCTTGCCGGCAAGCTTTTGCTTTTCCTGCAGCGCCGCGGCCAGCGCGGCTGCGCCCGCGCCTTCGGCGAGGTTGTGCGTGTCGGTCCAGTAGGCGCGTACGGCCGCGGCGACCTCATCGTCCGTGACCTGCACGATGCGCGAGGCGCCCTTGCGAATGATCGCGAGCGCCTCGGGAACGGGAACGCGGGTGGCCATGCCGTCGGCCAGCGTGTTGCTGGTCTCTGTCGTCACGACCGTGCCGGCCGCAAACGACAGCGCGTAGGACGGCGCTTCGGTCGACTGCACGCCGACGATTTCGGTTCTGCGCCCAAGCAGATCGCGCGCCATGATGCAGCCGCAGATGCCGGAGCCCTGCCCGATCGGCACATAGAGCACGTCTAGATCAGGCGCGGCGCGCAGCAATTCGAGCGCATAGGTCGCAACGCCGAGCACGAGATCGGGATGGAACGACGGCACCATGTGGAGGCCAGCGAACTGGGCGTGGCGCTGGGCCTCTTCGGCTGCCGCCTGAAAGTCCTCGCCATGCTCGACCAGCTCGGCGCCAAACGCCCGCATGGCGCGGTTCTTCTCCACCGAATTGCCGCGCGGCACATAAATCACGGCCGGAACGCCGTGGCGGCCGGCCGCGAAGGCAAGGCTCTGCCCGTGATTGCCGCGCGTGGCGGAAATGATCCCGGGCGTGTTCGGCCGCTCCCGCTTCAGCCGGTCGAGATAGACCAGCCCGCCGCGCACCTTGAAGGCGCCGATCGGCGTGTGGTTCTCATGCTTGACCACAACGCTCGCGCCGAGCCGCTCGCTGAGCAGCGGCCAGCCATGCGCCGGCGTCGGCGGCACCGCCTGCCCCACGATTTCGTGCGCGCGTTCGAGGTCTGCGAGATCAAACATTTTGACTTCTCAATCCTCTCGTATGCTCGTCATCCCCGCGAAGGCGGGATCCAGTATTCCAGAGACGCCCGAGCACAACCGAGAAGCCGCGGCGTACTGGATCGCCCGGTCAAGCCGGGCGATGACAACGGAATTTGCGTCCAGCGACCTCACACCAGCGCCTTGCCGCCGGCAAACGCCGCGGCGGTGGCTTCGTCGGTGGCTTCCGCCGGCAGCAGCATTTCATTGTGCGCCTTGCCGGACGGAATCATCGGGAAGCAGTTTTCCAGCGCGGCGACGCGGCAATCGAACAGCACCGGGCGTTTGACGCTGATCATTTCCTTGAGCGCGCCGTCGAGATCGCCCGGCTTGATCGCCTGCAGGCCGACGCAGCCGAACGCGTCCGCAAGCTTGACGAAATCCGGCAGCGCTTCGGAGTAGGAATGCGACAGCCGGTTGCCGTGCAGCAGCTGCTGCCACTGCCGCACCATGCCCATGTACTGGTTGTTCAGGATGAAGATCTTGATCGGCAGTTCATACTGAACGGCCGTCGACATCTCCTGCATCGTCATCTGCACCGAGGCGTCGCCCGCGATATCGATCACGAGGCTGTCGCGATGCGCGACCTGGACGCCGAGCGCGGCCGGCAGGCCGTAGCCCATGGTGCCGAGACCGCCCGACGTCATCCAGCGGTGCGGCTCTTCAAAGCCGAAGAACTGCGCCGCCCACATCTGGTGCTGACCGACTTCGGTCGTGATGTAGGTGTCGTGGCCTCGCGTCGCCGCGAACAGGCGTTCGATGGCGTATTGCGGCAGGATGATATCGTTGTTCTTCTTGTAGGCGAGCGAATTGCGCGCGCGCCACTTGGCAATTTCCTGCCACCACGCCTTGATGTCGGGCTTCTTCGCTTCCGCCTTGAACACCTGCAGCAAATCGCCGAGCACGTTGGCGGCATCGCCGATGACAGGCACGTCGACGTGGATGTTCTTGTTGATCGAGGAGGGATCGATATCGATGTGGATCTTCTTCGAGCCCGGCGAGAACGCATCGACGCGGCCGGTGATGCGGTCGTCGAAGCGTGCGCCGATGCACAGCATGACGTCGCAATCATGCATCGCCATGTTGGCCTCGTAGGTGCCGTGCATGCCGAGCATGCCCAGCCAGTTCTTGCCGGTCGCGGGATAGGCGCCGAGGCCCATCAGGGTCGAGGTGATCGGGAATCCCGTGACCTCGACCAGCTCGCGCAACAGCTTTGACGCCTCGAGTCCGGAATTGATGACGCCGCCGCCGGAATAGATCACCGGCCGCCTGGCGGAGGCCAGCAGCGCCACCGCCTTGCGAATCTGCGTCGCATCGCCCTTCACCCGCGGCGTGTAGGAAACGTGCACGTCGTCCCTGCGCGGCGGATGATAGGTGCCGGTTGCAAACTGCACGTCCTTGGGCACGTCGACCAGCACGGGGCCGGGACGGCCCGTGGTCGCGACGTAGAACGCCTCGTGCAGCACTTTCGCCAGATCGTTGACGTCGCGCACCAGCCAGTTGTGCTTGGTGCAGGGACGGGTGATGCCGACGGTGTCGCATTCCTGGAACGCGTCATTGCCGATCAAATGCGTCGGCACCTGTCCGGTGATGCAGACCAGCGGAATCGAATCCATCAGCGCGTCCGTCAGCGGCGTCACCATGTTGGTGGCGCCGGGGCCTGACGTCACCAGCACCACGCCGGGCTTGCCGGTCGAGCGCGCATAGCCTTCGGCCGCGTGGCCGGCGCCCTGCTCGTGGCGGACCAGGATGTGCTCGACCTCGCTCTGCTGGAAAATCTCGTCATAGATCGGAAGCACCGCGCCGCCGGGATAGCCGAACAGGTGCTGGACGCCATGATCGATGAGCGCGCGCACGATCATCGCGGCGCCGGTCATCTGGTTGGGATCGTGGCTTTGGTCGGTCATGGCTTGCTCCGGATGCGCTGTTGCCAGCGGCTTTCTTCGGTTTCGAGTTTAGGAAATAAAAAAGGGCCCCAGAGGCCCCATGCACACCGCCTGAATTTGGATGGCCTCAGCCACCCCCGGCGGTGCGCCTGGGTACGACTACGATAAGGAGTTTGGTAATAATATTGCGCATTCGAGGTCTCGGACTTCCCAAAGGTTGCGCGGTTATACCGCCCGGTCCCCGAAAGTCAAGGGAAGGAGGCCGATAGCGCGATTTTGGCAGTGTAACTGTGTTCCGGCGGTTCGGCGAGTGGGATTTTGCGGTTCCAGCCATGCGCAGCGGGCCCTTTGGGCGGGAACGACATCCAGCGCGGCTATTCATCGACAACATGGATACCCTTCTCGGCTAGCCCCCAGAGCACCTGCTCAATTTGCTCAGGCGCAACTTGATCGGCAGGCATCAGCGCGTTGAGTTGGTCAAACGTAACCTTTCCAGATCGTTTCGCAGCTTGGCTGGCCTGCTGGACGATTTGAGCGACAAGACGATCCCGGTCCATGAGCACCTCCGCAAAATGAGCCCTCATATAGTGCGGAATGAATCGGTTACCCTTCCCGAACGTCCAGCCACCCCCTCGCCGCTTCCGGCGCCACCCACTCGAACTCCGGCAGCTGATGCCGGAACCAGGTGAACTGCCGCTTGGCGTAATGGCGGGTGTCGGCGCGGCCGATTTCGGCGGCCTGTTCGCGCGTGATCTCGCCGCCGAGGTAGCGGATCAGCGCCGGCACGCCATGGGCCTTCATCGCCGGCAGCAGCGGATCGAGTTTTCGCGCGGCCAGCGCCTCGACCTCCTCCAGCGCGCCGGCGGCCAGCATCGTGCCGAACCGCGCATCGATCCGCCCATAAAGCTGATCGCGTTCAGGCGCGAGGAACAGGGCGGTGAATTCGCTCGGCGGCAGCAGCGGCGGCAGGCCTTCCTGGTGCCAGTCGGGCAGCGTACGGCCGGTGGCTTCGACGACCTCCAGCGCGCGGGCAATCCGCGTGCGGTCGCGCGGCTTCAGCCGTTCGGCGGAGGCGGGATCGCGCCGCGTCAGTTCGGCATGCAGCGCTTCGACACCGTCGCGCTCCAGCCGCGCACGCACCGCATCGCGGATCTCGGCCGGGATCGGCGGCACCGCGGACAGGCCGCGCGTCAGCGCCTTGAAGTACAGGCCGGACCCGCCGATGAAGACGGCCAGGCGCTTTTCCGCACGCGCCTCCGCCAGCACCTTGGCGGCGTCCGCCACCCAGGCGCCCGCCGAGAAATTGACTGATGCGTCGACATGGCCATAGAGCCGGTGCGGCGCGCGGGCCTCCTCCTCCACCGTCGGCCGCGCCGTGATGATGCGGAGATCGCGATAGACCTGCATGGAATCGGTGTTGATGACGACGCCGCCGGTCTTTTGCGCCAATTCGAGCGCCAGGGCCGACTTGCCGCTGGCGGTCGGCCCTGCGATAAGCACGGCCTTGCTCAAATTAAGCGAATTCGCCTGCATGTCCCTCGTCGCCACGCTCATCTGCAACCCGGCCAATCCCGCGCTCGACACCACCATCGTCGACGGCGCGCTGGCCGTCCTCCCCTCGCCTGGAACGGCGCAATGGCTGTTCGACGAAGTGGCAGTCGACATTCCCTTCGACTATCAGGTCAAGAGCCCGGACGACATCAAGGCGATCGAAACCCGCCTGCAAGCGGCGCGCGGCGACCTGCCGATCGACATTGTCGTGCAGCCTGTCGCCTTCAGGCGCAAGAAGCTTTTTCTGGCGGACATGGATTCCACCATGATCGGCCAGGAATGCATCGACGAACTGGCCGATTTCGCCGGGCTGAAGGCGCATGTCGCTGGAATCACCGAGCGGGCCATGCGCGGCGAAATCGAATTCGAGCCGGCGCTGCGCGCGCGCGTTGCGCTCTTGAAGGATCTGCCGGTCAGCGTGGTCGACGAGGTGCTGGCAAAGCGCATCACGCCGACGCCGGGCGGCCGCGAGCTGGTCATGACCATGCGCGCCAACGGCGCCTACACCTGCCTGATCTCGGGCGGCTTCACGCTGTTCACCAATGCGGTCGCCGCCATGATCGGCTTCCAGGAGAACCGCGCCAACGAGCTCGGAGTTCGCGACGGCAAGTTCACCGGCGAAGTGGCCGAGCCGATCCTCGGCCGCGCCGCCAAGCTGGCAACGCTGATCGAGCTTGCGCGAAGTCCTTCGACCTCGACGAGATCGACACGCTGGTGACCGGCGACGGCGCCAACGACCTCGGCATGATCGAGGCGGCCGGGCTCGGCGTTGCCTATCACGCCAAGCCGGCGGTCGCCGCTGCCGCCGCCGCGCGGATCGACTACGGCGACCTCACCGCGTTGCTGTATGCGCAGGGCTATCGGCGCGACGAGTTCGCGGACTAATTGAAATTGGTTTGTTGCTCACGCCAGCAACGTGAACCTATTGCGACGATGAGCAACCTTAAGTAGCTTACAAAAAAGAAGCATCTTAAGGGGTCGCAATGAGCCAACCTAAGACGGTTGATCGTGGCGTTTCGTTGATAAAATTCGTGCTCGGACTCTTAAGGGCTCACCCGGACGGCAAGCGCCCACGCGACATCTACATGGAGATCGAATCAAAGCTGCCCTTGGATGATTTCGACAAGGAGACGATGAAGGGATCGGGGCTGCCCCGATGGCGAGCCACCCTGCATTTCCATTCCGTCGCAGCGACGAAAGCTGGATTACTCGTCAAGTCGGACGGACGATGGCGGGTGACCGACGAGGGTCAGAAGTTTGTGACCCTGCCGGATTACGAACTCAAGCGGCTGATGCGGTCCCGCTACCGCGAATGGCGTTGGAGCCATCAGAAGGTAAAGACCGCTGGAATTGCAGCCGCTGTCGACGAAACGCCGCCACTCGACACTTCGGTTTTGTTCGAAGACGCCAAGGAGAAGGCCCGCGAGGAAATCGACACCTATCTCGACACCCTCTCGGGCTACGAATTCCAGAACCTCGTGGCGGCGCTGCTTGAAGGGATGGGATACGCCACCAGCACGGTCTCAAAACCAGGCTCGGATGGAGGGACGGACATCCTTGCCTATATCGATCCGCTGGGCGCGCGGACGCCGCATATCCGGGTTCAGGTGAAGCATCGAGACCAGACGGCTTCGCGTGAAGATGTCGCAGCCCTTCGAGGCATCATCCGGGGCGATCGGGAAATTGGCCTGTTTGTTTCTTCCGGCGGCTTCTCAAGGGAGGCGCGTCGCGAAGCCGGCAATGGCGCCGTTCACATCGAACTGGTCGACCTCGACCGCTTTCTCGAACTCTGGCTGCAGCACTACAGCAAGATACCTGAAGTCAGGCGATCGAAGCTGCGCCTTGAACCGATCCACTTTCTGGCCGTGGTCTCGCTCACGTGAGCCATTCGCGCATCGCTGCCGAGGAGCTCAAGGAGGGATAAGCCCCAGCTGTCATCACCCGCGAAAGCGGGTGATCCAGTATTCCAGAGACGTCGGCTATAGAACCGAAAGGCCACGGCGTGCTGGATACTCCGCCTTCGCGGAGTATGACGGGCGTTATTGCACGCTCAGCGCGACGAAGCGCAATTCGCCCTCGCCGTTCGAGACCAGCAGCAGCACCGACTTCTTGCCGTCCTTCTTGAGCTGATCGACGCGCTTCTTGATGTCGGCCGCGCTGCCGACGGCTTCCTGCGCCACCTCGACGATGACGTCGCCGGCGGAGAGCCGCTTTTCGGCGGCGTCGGAGTTGCCATCGACACCGGTGACGATCACGCCCTTGACGCTGTCCTTGATCTTGTACTTCGTGCGCAGGTCCTTGCTCAGCGCGGCGAGATCGAGGCCGAGCGCCTTTTGCGTCACCGGCTTTTCGGCGGGGTCTTCCTTGGTCTTGGCGGCGGCCTGCTGCACCTTTTCGGTATCCTCGAGGCGGCCGAGCGTGACCTTGCGGCTTTCCTCCTTGCCCTTGCGGATGATGACCACGTCGACTTCCTTGCCGACCGCGGTGTCGGCGACGACGCGCGACAGATCCTTCGGGTCCTTGACGTCCTTGCCGTCGAACTTGACGACGACGTCGCCGGGCTCGATGCCGGCGGGCTTGGCCGGCCCCTTGTCGTCGATGCCGGCAACCAGCGCGCCGCGGGCGGGCTTGATGTTGAGGCTTTCGGCGATCTCGTCGGTGACCTGCTGGATCCGCACGCCGAGCCAGCCGCGGCGCAGTTCGCCGAACTGCCGGAGCTGATCGACCACGCCCGCCACCGTCTTCGACGGCACCGCGAAGCCGAGGCCGATCGAACCGCCGGTCGGCGAAATGATCAGCGTGTTGACGCCGACCACTTCGCCTTCGAGGTTGAACAGCGGTCCGCCGGAATTGCCGCGGTTGATGGAGGCGTCGGTCTGGATGTAGTTGTCGTACGGTCCCTGGCTGATGTCGCGGTTGCGCGCCGACACGATGCCGGCCGTGACCGAGCCGCCGAGGCTGAACGGGTTGCCGATCGCGATCACCCATTCGCCGAGCCGCAGCTTGTCGGAATCGCCGAACTTCACCGCGACCAGCGGCTTCACCGGCTTGAACTTCAGCACCGCGATGTCGGTCTTCTTGTCGACGCCGACCAGCTCGGCCTTGATCTTGGTGCCGTCGTTCATGATCACGTTGATCTCGTCGGCATCCGCGATGACGTGATTGTTGGTGACGACGACGCCCGCGGCATCGATGATGAAGCCGGAGCCGAGCGAATTGGTTTTGCGCGGCGGCTGCATTTCGCCGCTCTTGTCGCCGCCCTTCGGCCCGCCGCCACGCCGGTTCTTGAAGAAGTCGTCGAAGAACTCCTCGAACGGCGAACCCGGCGGCAATTGCGGCATCGCCTCCCTGCCGCCGCCGCCCTTGGCCTCCACGCTCTGCGAGGTCGAGATGTTGACGACGGAGTCGATCACCTTCTCGGCGATGTCGGCGATGCCGTCCGGCCCGCGCGCGCTGGCCGGCACCGACGCCAGCAAGCTGGCGGCACTGAGCGAGATCGCAATCCCCATCAGGCGCAGGCGGCGGCTCAAGGCGGGTTTGGCACCGGTCATGTCGGCTTGTCTCCAAAGGGGTCGAATTCGGGGTCCACAGTGCGCCCGAACGGGTCCGAGGCGCAAGCATCTGCGCCGGATATTCCGGCGAAAAACCGGCCCCCGGCGGCTCACGATTGCGTTGACGCCACAGCTAGTTGCGGCCGTTTATTGCCATCATTCCGGGGCGTGAAGCGAACTACCGTATGCACGTTGCACACGGGAGAATTTCGAGATTCCCCGGTATGCACGTACACACCTGAGGTCTGGCCCTTCGGACCATCCCGAAAATGACGGTGAATGCCTACCGCCGCACGAACCAGATCAGCACCAGACCCACGACCGCCGAGACGATGCCGACGATCCGCAGGATATTGTCCGGCGTCGCCAGCGCGCTCTTCATCGCCCGGCGCATCCAGGCCGGGCTGGCGGCGAACATCAGGCCTTCGAGCACAAAGAGGATGCCCACACCGATGAGGAAGTCGGTGAACGCTATGGACCTCATCGGATACCAACCCCCCGCTATTCAAGCGCCTTTTGCTTTTATGCCGGCGAAGCGGATCCGCTTCGCCGTAACGCGTGTATCCCGGCCGGACGTTACGGCTTCGGCGCCGCGGCCGCCGGCGGATGGCCGGACGGATTGGCAAAGAAGCGGAAGAACTCGGAATCCGGCCGCAACAGGAAGCGGGTGTCGTTGGAGCGAAGCCCGGTCTCGTAGGCCGACATCGAACGGTAGAAGGCGAAGAAATCCGGATCCCTGCCATAGGCCTCGGCGAACAGGCGGTTGCGTTCGGCGTCGCCGACGCCGCGGGTCTGTTCGGCGGTCGAATTGGCATCGGCGACGATGACGGTCGCTTCGCGATCGGCCTTGGAGCGGATCTCCTGCGCCTTCTGGCCGCCCTGGGCGCGGAATTCCGGCGGCCTCGCGCTGCACGTTCGGTCTGCATGCGCTTGATAGACCGCCTGGCTGTTCTGCTCCGGCAGATCGGCGCGGCGGATACGCACGTCGACCACCTGGATGCCGTACTGATCGGCCTCCCTGTCGAGCTGGTCGCGGATGCGCGTCATCAGGCCCTCGCGTTCGTCGCGCACCACATTGATGAAGGTGACCTCGCCCAGCACGCGGCGCAGCGCCGCGTTCAGCAGCGTGGTGAGCTGGATGTTGGCGGCCTGGATCGAGCCGATGCTCTGATAGAAGCGCAGCGCGTTCTTGATCCGGTAGCGGGCGAAGGCGTCGACGACGAGCCGCTTCTGGTCGGAAGCGATGACTTCCTGCGACGGATTTTCCAGATCGAGAATGCGCTTGTCGATGCTGATGACGGTGTCGATGAACGGCGCCTTGAAGTTCAGGCCGGGCTCGGTCACGACGTCGACCGGCCGGCCGAGCCGGACCACGAGCGCCTGTTCGGTCTGCGACACCGTGAAGATCGAGCTGTAGCCCACGATCACCACGAACGAACAGCAGGACCAGGGTGACAATACCTGCAACGGGGGACCTCATCGCGTGCCTCCCTCTGCTGCTGGCCAGCTGCCGGCGCCGGCGGACGGCGCGGCGTCAATTCGCTGAGCGGCAGATACGGCACGATGCTCTGTGCGGAGTTGCCGCCGTCATAGACCAGCTTCTCGGAACCGCCGAGAATCCGCTCCATCGTCTCCAGATAAATTCGTTGCCGCGTCACGTCGGGCGCCTTCTTGTATTCGTCATAGACCTTCTGGAAGCGCGCGCTCTGGCCCTTGGCCTCGGCGACCGCCTGTTCCTTGTAACCTTCGGCGACCTGCAGGATCTGCGCGGCGCGGCCGCGCGCGTCGGGAACGACGCGGTTGGCATAGGTCTGCGCCTCGTTCTGCAGCCGCTCGAAGTCGGCGCGCGCGGCCTGCACGTCGCGGAACGCGTCGATCACCTGCGCGGGCGGGTCGACCTTCTGCATCTGCACCTGCGTGATCTGAATGCCGGCAGCCGTAGTTGATCCAGCGTCTTCTGCATCAGTTCCTGCACGCCCTGCTCGGTCGTGGTGCGGGCGCCGGTGAGGATCGGCTGGATCTGCGAACGCCCGATCACTTCGCGCATCGCGCTTTCGGCCACCGCCTTCACGGTGCCTTCGGGGTTCTGGATGTTGAAGAGATAATTGCCGACGCCGTCGGGCTTGATCCGCCACAACACGGTGAAGTCGACGTCGACGATGTTTTCGTCGCCGGTCAGCATCAGGCTTTCTTCCGGCACGTCCCGCATGGTGCGGCCGCGCCGCGCCGGATCGTCGATCAGCGACATGCCGATCGAGAGGGTGGAGACGCGCAACGCCTTCGGCAGCAGCACGGTCTCGATCGGATACGGCAGATGATAGTTCAGGCCGGGCTGCACGGTGCGCACATGCTTGCCGAAGCGCAGCACGACGCCGAGCTCTTCCGACTGCACGCGGAAGAATCCGGACAATCCCCAGATCGCCAGCGCGCCGACCAGCACCAGCGCGATGCCCATGCTGCTGAAATGGCCGCCCGGCAGAAGCTGCTGCAGCTTGTCCTGGCCGCGCCGCAGAAGGTCCTCCAGATCGGGTGGCCTTGGCCCGACCGATTGCGGACCGCCGCCCCATGGTCCCTTGGGACCCTGGCCCCATGGGCCTCCGCCTTGATTCTTCCACGGCATATAAACTCTCCTCTGCGGGGGCCCGGGTCCGCCTGTTGGGCAGGATGCCCGGCCTCGCATATCCGCCCGGCTTTATAGGGGACCGCTCGGGCCCTTACAACGCAAGCTTACCGCTCGAAGCAGCTATGCCTGACGCCATAATTGTCAATGCAAACATTGGTTAGCGCGGTTAACGCGGATTGACGCCGACGAAATGTCACATAGGAGAAATCGACACTGTCGTCGGGACCGGCCGGATTCCGCACCCGCGCCACCTCTTCCCAACGCGGTTAGATCGACGGCCGGGAAACGCGTGTCGCCATCGGGCCGGGCATGCACTTCGGTGATTTCCAGGCGGCTGGCCGAGGCCATCCACTGCGCATAGACCTCCGCGCCGCCAATCACGGCGATCTCAGTGGCGAAACGCCGCAGTGCGTCACCATGCGCGACCGCACGGGCATTTTCGAACGACGTCGTGACGACGGCGCCGTGGGCTCGGTAGTTCGGATCACGCGTCACGACGATGTTGGTCCGGCCCGGAAGCGGCCGGCGCAGCGATTCGAAGGTCTTGCGTCCCATCACCACCGGCTTGTTCAAGGTGATCGCCTTGAAGCGTTGCTGATCGGATTTCAGGCGCCAGGGAATTGCATTGTCGCGCCCGATCACGCCGTTCTCGGCGACGGCGACGATGAGAACGATTTCCATCACCGCCCTCCTTGCGCCAGCGCCGTCAGCGCCGGACCGCCGACCCGGCAAACCGTCCACTCGTCCATCAGGACCGCGCCGAGCGATTTGTAGAATTCGATCGACGGCGTGTTCCAGTCCAGCACCGACCATTGCAAACGCGACCAGCCGTTCGCCACGCATTCCTTTGCCAGATGCACCAGCAGCGCCTTGCCGATACCCTTGCCGCGCAGTGCGGGGCGAACGAACAGATCTTCCAGATAGATCCCGGAACGGCCGCTGAAGGTCGAGAAATTGACGAAACCAGACCGCGAAGCCGGCAGGCATCCCGTCCCATTCGGCGATCTCGCAGAACAATCGCGGATTGGCGCCGAACAGCGCCGCATCGATGTCGGCCTCCGTCGCCTCCATTTCGTGAAGCAGCTTTTCGTATTCGGCGAGTTCGCGAACGAAGGACAGGACAAGTCCCGCTTCGCCCGGCCGCGCGCGGCGGATCAGATGGGACATCAGATGCTCACACCGCTGCTGCTCATACGGCAACTGCGGCCTTGATATGCGGGTGCGGATCGTAGCCTTCGAGCGCAAAATCCTCGTAACGGAACGCGAAGATATCCTTGACGTCCGGATTGATCTTCATGACCGGCAACGGACGCGTCGGCCGTGTCAGTTGCAGCCGCGCCTGTTCCAGATGGTTGGAGTAGAGATGCGTGTCGCCAAACGAGTGCACGAAGTCGCCGGGCTTCAAGCCCGTCACCTGCGCGACCATCATGGTCAGCAGCGAATAGGAGGCGATGTTGAAGGGCACGCCGAGGAACACGTCGGCCGAGCGCTGATAGAGCTGGCAGGACAGCTTGCCGTTGGCGACATAGAACTGAAACAGGCAGTGACAGGGCGGCAGCGCCATCTTGTCGACGTCGGCCGGATTCCACGCGCTGACGATCAGCCGCCGCGAATCCGGGTTGCGCTTGATCATGTCGATGACGTTGGAAATCTGGTCGATGCTGCGCCCGTCCGGCGCCGGCCAGGAGCGCCACTGCGACCCGTAGACCGGGCCGAGATCGCCGTTGGCGTCGGCCCATTCATCCCAGATCGAAACGCCATTGTCCTTGAGATATTTGATGTTGGTGTCGCCGGCGAGAAACCACAGCAATTCGTGCACGATCGCCTTCAGCGGCAGCCGCTTGGTGGTCAGCATCGGAAACCCGGCCGACAGGTTGAACCGCATCTGGTGACCGAAGATCGACAGCGTGCCGGTGCCGGTGCGGTCGTGCTTTTCCGCGCCGTCAGAGAGGATACGTTCGAGCAGGTCGTGGTACTGGTTCATGGCTGGTGTTTCGGGCCTTTTCGGGAACGGCGAATTTAGCGGCCGGGATAGCCGATCGACACGCCGATTCGGCTTCGCACGCCGATTATACCCGGAAAAATGATCATCCCCTGCGCAAACAACAAGGGGCGGAACTCGCGTCCCGCCCCTCGCCCATCCGCTTGATTAGTGATGGGTTAATTCACCGGCTTGAGCACCGGCGTCCACTTCGCGATTTCGCTCTTCACCAGGGTTCCCAGCGCAGCCGGGGTGCGATCGGCGGCAGCCGGGATGACGCTGCCGAGATCGAGCAGGCGCTTGCGCACGCCCTCGTCATCCAGCGCCTTGACGACCGCGGCGTTCAGCTTGGCGACGACGTCCGCGGGCGTTCCCTTCGGCGCGAAGATCGCGTTCCAGGCCTGGGCCTGGAAGGCCGGCAGGCCGGCCTCGGCGGTGGTCGGAACATCGGGTAGCGACGGATTGCGCTCCGCCGTCGCCACGGCATAGGCCTTGATCGTGCCGCCGTTGATCTGCGGCACGGCGTTGACGATCTGGTCGCACATGTAATCGACCTGCCCGGCCACCAGCGCGTTCATCGCCGGTCCCGTGCCGTTGAAGGGAACGCCGATCGGCTTGACCCCGAGGACCGAGTTCAGCAACTCGCACGAGACGTTCGAGACCGAGCCGACGCCGGCATGCGCCGCGTTGACCTTGGTTTCGTTCGCTTTGACGTAGGCGATGAATTCCTTGAGGTCCTTTGGCGCCAGATCCTTGCGCGCCAGGATCAGGATCGGCGTGCCGGCGAGCAGCCCGACCGGCTCGAAATCCTTCTCCGGATGATAGGCGAGCTTGGGATAAAGCGGCACGGAGGCCGCATGCGTCCCCATATGCCCGGTGATCAGCGTATAGCCGTCATTGGCGGCCTTCGATGCGCGCGTGGTGGCGGTAGTGCCGCCGGCGCCGACCACGTTCTCGATGATGATGGCTTGACCGAGCGTCTGCGCCATATGGCCGGTGACGATGCGCGCGATGACATCGGTCGGACCGCCTGCCGCGAACGGCACGATCATGGTGATGCTGCGCGTCGGATAGGTCTGAGCCTGCGCCGGCGCAGAAAGTAATGCCAGCCCGGCAAGCGCAGCCAGGCAACCACTCGCAAGCGAGCGTCCATACCAGTTCATGTTGAAAATCCTTGAGCCCTTAAACAAATGCCGGCTCTCCCAGGCCGGCATTTGCTCTTATCAGTTCGCCCGGCGAACAGACCCCGGCCTGCGGCGCACCGCCGCAGGGTAAGACCCGTTCCGAAGGAAACGGAACGGGACTCCAGATTTTTGTTTTGACGCGTTTTCTCCGCGAACCGGAATCCACTTCGCTGGAAAACGCTCAGTTCTCCGACTCGACGAACACCTCGTCGCGCTTCTTGCGCAGCGAAGGCAGTACCGCAAGCACAAGCAGGCCCGCGGCAATCGCCATCAGCACCGCCGACAACGGGCGGGTCAGGAACACCGACCAGTCACCGCGCGAGATCAGAAGCGCCCGGCGCAGGTTCTCTTCCATCAGCGGCCCGAGCACCATGCCGAGCAGCAACGGCGCCGGCTCGAAATCGTGCTTGATCAGCCAGTAGCCGACCAGCCCGAACGCGCCGGCAAGCATGACGTCCGACCGGGGCGTTGTTCACCGAATAGATGCCGATGCAACAGAAGATCACGATGGACGGGAACATCAGGCGATACGGCACCCGCAGCAGCCGCACCCAGATGCCGACCAGCGGCAGGTTGATGATGAGCAGCATCAGGTTGCCGACCCACATTGAGGCGATCATGCCCCAGACGAGTTCCGGCTGCTTCTGCATCACCTGAGGACCCGGCACGATGCCGTGAATGGTCATCGCGCCGACCATCAGCGCCATAACGGCGTTGGGCGGGATACCGAGCGTCAGCAGCGGGATGAACGAGGTCTGGGCGGCGGCATTGTTGGCGCTTTCCGGCGCCGCAACGCCTTCGATCGCCCCGCGGCCGAACTGCTGCGGCGTTCTTCGAAATCTTCTTCTCGAGCGTGTAGGCCGCGAACGATGCGATCACGGCGCCGCCGCCCGGCAGAATGCCGAGGATCGATCCGAGCACGGTGCCGCGCAGGATCGCCGGCGCCGAATCCTCGAGGTCCTTCTGCGTCGGCATCAGGCCCGTGACCTTCTGCTGAACCAGTTCGCGATCGCTTTCGCCGCCGGTATCGAGATTGCGGATGATCTCCGCAAAACCGAACAGGCCCATCGCGACGGTGGCGAAACCGAGACCGTCGGCCAGTTCGGGAATGTTGAAGGCCATGCGCGATGCGCCGGTTTCGATGTCGGATCCCACCATCGACAGCAACAGCCCGAACACGATCATCGCGATCGCCTTCAGCACCGAACCCTTCGCGAGCACGACCGCGAAGATCAGGCCGAGCACCATCAGCGAGAAATATTCGGCAGGTCCGAACGCCAGCGCGAGCTTGGTGAGCGGCGCGCCCAGCACGGCGATCAGAACGGTCGCGACGCAGCCGGCGAAAAACGATCCGATCGCAGCGATCGCCAGTGCCGGACCGGCGCGGCCTTGTTTGGCCATCTGGAAGCCATCGAGCGCGGTGACCACGGACCCGGCCTCACCGGGGATGTTGACCAGGATCGACGTGGTCGAGCCGCCATACTGCGCACCGTAATAGATGCCGGCCAGCATGATCAGCGCGCCCACCGGCGGCAGGCCGAAGGTGATCGGAAGCAGCATGGCCACCGTGGCGATGGTGCCGATGCCCGGCAGCACGCCCACGAGCGTGCCGACCAGCGCGCCGATCAGGCACAGCAGAATGTTGACCGGGATCGGAATGGAGGTCCCGCCAAGGAAGGCGGGCGTCCACTGCACGAACTGGAAAACGACACCGAAGCCGAGCCCAAGATTTGAAAAGATATCTCCCATCGTGCCCTCAACGGATCATGAAAGTCGGCAGGAGCTGCAAAGGCAGGCCGAGCGCGTAAGGAAACAAAAGGGCGCAAAACGCCGTCAGGCAGGCGCCGACGATCAGCGTTTCTGTCCACCGCGTCTCCGCCGTTCCGCATGCCGCGATGACGAAGCTTGCCATGGCCGCGAAGATCATTCCCATCGGCCGGATCGTGAAGGCAAACGACAGGATCGCCAGCGATACAAACAGAGGACCCCGCCAGTGGTATTTCGCAAGGTGAGCGCCTTCGGTCAAAACGCCGACGAGGGCGATGGCTGCGCCCAGGCCCAGCAGCAGAAATCCGAACATCCGCGGCGCCGTGCCGGCGCCGAACGAAAATCCGCGCATGCCCTGCAGGTCGCTCGACGCCCAAAGGGCGAACAGGGCGATAGCCATCAGGGCTACTCCGCCGACGAAATCCTGCGGGCCGCGAACCCATTTCGGCAAGATAGATTTGACCGGCTCTTGGCCCGGCGTGGCGTTCATGGATACTCCTCCCCCAAAGCGGGCTTCGAGCCCGTTGCTTGGATAACCTGGATGCTTGTCCCGGAAACTTGCTAGCGAGTTTCCTCAGACAACGCCAGCAAAACCCAAAACGCTTCCGAGCCGAATGGCAAATGAAGTCTCAAAGCTTGCAAGTCTCAAAGCTTGCAATCAGGCCCAGCAAAGGGCCGCCGATCGCAACCTTTGCGATTGATTGGAGCACCGCAGCACCCCGAGCGATTGGCGATCAGCGCCGCGATCCGCACGGCCGGCTGGCGAAAATTCGTGCAGCGCCGGGACGTAACCCGCATCCGTCGCATTTTCGGGAATGGTCGAATTCGTGGCGAAACCGCAACTGAGCGACATCAAACCGAAAGTCCGGGGCCCGTGTTCCCCTCCCGTTCAGCGCCTTCGGCCCTATTTTTCTCCAAACTTGCACCCTATATTGGGGGTGCCGGTTCGCCGGCTATGGAAATAAATGACCGTCGCAATAAACCATTCGGACCCGGGGGCAGTACCCGGCGCCTCCACCCAAGCCCACCCCTTTGGTGCGGGTTTCGGCGGGGGCGAACCAGGATCGACGAGGGCGTAAAGGGCGAGTTTTTTCTCGGTATGGTTCCGCCGTTATCGGGCTATGCAATAGTTGCAAACGACAACTATGCTCCGGTTGCTCAGGCTGCGTAACGCAGTTTGAAAGACCAAGTCTAAAGTCCTGGTGGGTTAAGCTCCGCTAGGCGGGGTTCGGAGGCACCTGGCAACAGAAGCCTCCACTTTATTCTTTCTATTTCCGGCCGACGACGCCGTTCTGCCGCAAATTCGCTCCGTCACGCCTGCTGACCTGCGGCTCCCGCCGGGGTAGCATGGGGCAAAGGGGCGAGTCGGGCGACCGGCGGCCATCCAACGTAACAGGACCACCATGGCGACCGATCACATCCGTTATGACGTGCTGGCGCGCGACGCGCTGCGCGGGGTGCTGCGCCGCGTGCTGACCGACGCCGCCGAACACGGCCTGCCGGGCGAGCATCATTTCTTCATCACCTTCCTGTCCACCGCCGACGGCGTGAAGCTGTCGCCGCGGCTTTTGGCGCAATATCCGGAAGAGATGACGATCATCCTGCAGCATCAGTTCTGGGACCTGGTGGTGACGGAGGATCGTTTCGAGGTCGGCCTGTCGTTCGGCGGCATCCCCGAGCGGCTGGTGGTGCCGTTCGCGGCGATCAAGAGCTTCCTCGATCCTTCGGTGCAGTTCGGACTGCAATTCGAGCCGTCAGAGACGGCGGCCGAGGCGCCGGCGGCGAAGCTGCCGGCCGTTCCCGCTCCGTCCGCCCTGCCCGTCGCCGCGCCGGAGCCCGCCGCGGAAAGCAAGGACGAGCCGGCGAAGACGAGCGAAGGCGCGGAAGTGGTTCGGCTGGATCGTTTCCGCAAGAAATAATCCAAGCGCGAGAAAATCGGCTACGCTGTAGTGTAAACGTTCCGCCACTTCACGGCGCAACGGACACTACGCATGGCTCGATCAGCAACATCCGGAAACAAATCCACCCGCAGCGAGACCGACAGCTTCGGTCCGATCGACGTTCCCGCCGACCGCTATTGGGGCGCGCAGACCGAGCGCTCGCGACAGAATTTCAAGATCGGCCAGGATCGCATGCCGATGGCGATCGTCCATGCGCTCGGCATCGTCAAACTCGCCTCTGCCCAAACCAACCGGGAACTCGGATTGCTCGACGCGCGCCGCGCCGGCGCCATCATCCGCGCCGCGCGCGAGGTGATCGAAGGCAAGCTCGACGATCACTTTCCTCTGGTCGTCTGGCAGACCGGCTCCGGCACCCAGACCAACATGAACCTCAACGAGGTGATCGCCAACCGCGCCAACGAGTTGCTGGGCGGCAAACTCGGCGCCAAGGAGCCGGTTCATCCCAACGATCACGTCAACATGAGTCAGTCGTCGAACGATTCATTTCCGACGGCGATGCATATCGCCGCCGCGGGACGCATCATCGCCGACCTGATTCCGGCGCTCACCGAACTGCATCGCGAATTGCGCAAGAAGGAAAAGGCGTTCGCAAAGATCGTCAAGATCGGGCGGACCCACACCCAGGACGCGACGCCGCTGACGCTGGGGCAGGAATTCTCGGGCTACGCCGCGCAGGTCGAGAGCGGCATCGCGCGGCTGCGCATCGCGGTGAAGGATTTGTTCCCGCTGGCGCAGGGCGGAACTGCTGTCGGCACCGGCCTCAACTCGAAACCGAGATTTGCAAAACTGTTTGCCAGGCACGTCGCGAAAATCACACGGCTGCCCTTCACCAGCGCGCCCAACAAATTCGAGGCGCTGGCTTCCAACGACGCCTATGTGATGGTGCATGGCGCGATCAATTCGGTGGCGACCGGCCTGTTCAAGATCGCCAACGACATTCGCCTGCTGGGCTCGGGCCCGCGTTCCGGTCTCGGCGAATTGATCCTGCCTGAAAACGAACCGGGCTCGTCGATCATGCCCGGCAAGGTCAACCCGACCCAGTGCGAAGCGATGACCATGGTCTGCTGTCAGGTGTTCGGTAACCAGACAGCCGTCACCGTTGCCGGGAGCCAGGGACATTTCGAATTGAATGTTTACAAGCCGGTGCTGGCATATTGTATGATACATTCCATTCAACTGCTGTCGGACGCGGCGCGCTCGTTCACCGAACATTGCGTGGTGGGCATACGCGCCGACGAAAAGCGAATTCGCGATTTGATGGAGCGCTCGCTGATGCTGGTCACCGCGCTGGCTCCGAAGATCGGATACGACAACGCGGCGAAGGTCGCCAAATCGGCGCACGCGCGCGGAACGACATTGAAGGAAGAGGCTGTGCGCCTGGGGTTTGTGAACGCCGCCGAATTCGAACGCCTGGTGCAGCCGGACAAAATGACACACCCGGGCTGATCGCCCAGCGGCGCGCCCCCGGGAAACTACGGGTGAGAAATATAAATTATGGATCATAGCCTGAAGAATGAGGTTGATCATCTATCGCGATTGCGTTGACGCATGGTAGGAGCAGGAATTATTCGGTTTTCGCAGAGCGAAACATATTTTTTGATGCTAACTTTTTTGATGCTAACAAAGAGCGCTACACGGGGATTCCGAATGACCATCCAATTTGCCGGCGCACGACACGACGACGTTTTTCCAGCCAATGAATTATCATGCCTTCGAGTCGCCGGATGATGGAGGCGAACATGGCAGACGTGATCAACCTGAAGCGATTCAAGAAGCGCAGCGAGCGGGAACAATCGGCGAAGCAAGCCGATGCCAACCGCGCGCGGTTCGGCCGCACCAAGGCCGAACGCACTCTCGATGAACGTCGCAAGGATCGCGCCGGCGATCTCTTGGACCAGCACAAGCTCGATGACGGAGACGCGTCATGAAGTCACCCGTCGTCAAGCGCTCGATCGTGGTCGCCGGCCACAAGACCAGCGTCAGCCTCGAAGAGGCTTTCTGGAACGGCATGAAGGAAATCTCGGGGCTGCGGAACATGACCTTGTCCGAGCTGGTCGGCGAGATCGACAGCAACCGCCAGCAGGGCAATCTGTCCTCGGCGATCCGTCTCTTCGTGCTGGACTATTTCCGCACCCGCGCCATGCCGGCCGCCGCGCCGGACGCGCCGCGGCCGCAGGCCTAGAGCATCGTTCTGATCCCGACTCAGACGCGAGCGCGCTGCCGTCAAAGCGCGCCGCGCGCCTGCTCTACATCGCAACGCTCAATAAACGAGTCCGGTGCCGGGCGGTTTTTCGAGCGCCGCGGCCAACGACTGATACTCCTCGCAGCCCGTGCCGCAGATCGCCGCGATCCGGCCGAGATGATACGACGCCTGGTCGCGATTGCCCTGCTCGATCTGCCACAGGCCGTAATACTGCCAGGTCAGCACGTGGTTCGGGTCCGCCTTCAGCGCGCGCTCGTACCAGGTCTGCGACAGCCTGTAATCGCCGAGCTTGCGATAGGAATAGCCGATCAGGTTGGCGACGCCGGCGTTGTCGTCGTGGCCGAGCGCCTTGAGCTGCTCGATGGCGGCAGCATAATCGTTGCGCTCGTAGATCGTCGCATGCGCGGCACGGTATCCCTGCCGGAAGGTCGGCATCGTCGGCGCTCGATTGTTTGGTGGGCTTCTTCCTGGATTTGGAGCTCGACCTGGGAGCGGGCCTGGTGTCCGGCGGCGGCGGGTTGGCCGAAGGTGGATCGCCGCCGCCGCCCCCTCCTGCGGCAAAGGCCGGAACCGATGGCGGCGATGCGATCAGAGCCATCGAAAACAGTGCCAGCGTTGCGAGCTTGATTGCTGATTTCATCATGCGAACCTCCGGTTTTCCTGCGTGAGCGAATCCATGGTCCAGCCGCAGGTACAGACCCCGCCGGGCGGCAAGTATTCCCGGCCGATCGCGCGGAAGCGTTGCGCGTTGCGGCGGGCTGGACGAATGACGGACAATGCGTATTTAATTGATGGTCGTTGCAGTTCCCCGCAGAAGCGGCGGGCGGAACCCGACGACCGACAGAAAGACCCGTCACCGAGAAACCCTGGAGAGAGAAATGGACATCGCAAAGCTGACCGCGCCCCGCGACCTCAGTCCATTTTCGGAAGCTCTCCATGCCTGCCTTTCTCGTTCTGGATTCCATCTCCCTCGCCACGCCTGACGGACGCCCGCTGTTCGATGGATTGACGCTCGCCATCGGGCGCGAGCGCACCGGCCTTGTCGGCCGCAACGGCTGCGGCAAATCCACATTGCTTCGCCTGATCGCGGGCGAGATCGAACCTGCAAGCGGATCGCTGCAACGCATCGGCTCGATCGGCATGCTCGCGCAACTGACCGATGAACGCCTGACGGTCGACGAGGCGCTCGGCGTCGCCGGCGATCTTGCCCGCCTGCGCCGGCTCGAACGCGGCCAAGGATCGATTGAAGGATCGCTTGATGACGCGACGGAGGCGGACTGGACGCTGGAAGCGAGGATACAGGCGGCGCTGGTCGAAGCCGGACTGCCGTCGTTGCCGCTGCATCGCCCGATCGTCTCCTTGAGCGGCGGCGAGCGAACGCGCCTCGCGCTGGCGCGCCTCCTGATCGCGGCGCCGGATCTGCTGCTGCTGGACGAGCCCACCAACAATCTCGACACCGACGGCCGGCAGGCCGTGGCGCAGTTGCTCGAACGCTGGCAGGGCGGCGTCCTCGTCGCCAGCCATGACCGCGCGCTGCTGGAGCGCGTCGACCGCATCGTCGAGCTGACGCCGATCGGCATCAGCATATTCGGCGGCGCGTGGCCGGCCTTTGCCGAGGCGCGCGAGGCTGCCCGCGCCCGCGCCGCCGACGATCTCGACCGCGCCTCGGACGCCCTGCGCAATACCGAACGCGCGCTGCAGAAGGCGCGGGAAAAGAAGGCGCGCCGCGACAAGGCCGGCCGCGCCTGGCGCGCCAAGGGCATCGAGGACAAGATGTTCATGGACCGCGAGAAGGAGCGCGCCGAGAACAGCGCCGCGCGCGAAAGCCAGCTCGCCGGCCGCCTGCTCGGCGAGCGCAGCCGAGGCGCTGGAAATGGCCAGGGCGCAAGTCGAGATCCTGACGCCGCTTTCGATCGACCTGCCGCGCACCCATCTGCCCGGCGGCCGCGAACTCATCGCCTTCAAGGACGTCGCGATGGCTTTCGGGGAGCGCCATCTGTTCGGACCGCTGTCATTCGACGTTCGCGGACCCGAGCGGATCGCCATCCGCGGCGCCAACGGCTCTGGCAAGACCACCTTGTTCCGCCTGATCGCCGGCGAGCTGAAACCCGCAAGCGGCGACATCAGCCGCCGCACCGACCGCATTGCCGTGCTCGATCAGCATATCGGCCTGCTCGATCCCGGCTCAAGCATTCTCGACAATCTGCGCCGCCTGAATCCGGAGCTCTCGGCCAACGAGGCCCACGCGGCGCTGGCGCGGTTTGCGTTCCGTAACCGGGCGGCGCTGCAGATCGCGGCCACGCTCTCAGGCGGCGAGCGGCTGCGCGCGGGCCTCGCCTGCGTGTTCGCACGTCCGCAGCCGCCGTTCCTGCTGCTGCTGGACGAGCCGACCAACCATCTCGATCTCGCTTCGATCGAGGAACTGGAAAATGCGTTGCAAGGATTCGACGGCGCGCTGATCGTGGTCAGCCACGACGAGGCGTTTCTGCGGGCGATCGGAATCGAGCGGGAGATCGTGCTCGGTTAGGCCGTTTACTCATGAAACCGGTGGCGTGGCGTACAGAGGAACGTTACCGCACGGCAGTGAAACGACGCGAAGGGCCAAAAGCTGAAGTCAGGCCACGCTCCGTCTGGCCTGACTTCGCCTGCGTATGGCTTAAGGACCGGGCCAGCGTTCCCTTTTATGTAAAATTCAGCTCACGCCGCCTTGCCGGCAGGCGGCAAGAAAGAATGCAACGCCGCGCGCCACGTGCTGGTCGATCTCTGCATCCAGCGTCTTGAGGTCAACCTCGAACAGCGCCCGGAACAACATGGGTACGGCGACGAGATCAAGGAAGAGCCGGGCTGTTGTTATCAGCTGCTCAGGGGCAAAGGCTGGCAGGGAGCGAAGCTCGTCAGATTGCATCACCTGGGTCAGCAAACGGACCCCAAGCTCGGTGCTGAGATCACGCGCCGTCCGGCCGACTGTGCTCGCCAGATCAGGGAAGCGGCGCGCTTCTGCTATAGCCAGCCGCATCAGCGCGATTTTATCGCTTTCCAAGCCCCAGTGCATCAGCGTGCTCGCAGCGCTTATGAGACGCTCCTCGACTGTTGCGCCGGTTGGCACCTCGGCTTTGAACTCTGTGATGCGGGAAAGGACGTCCCGCGTCACTACCGCAGTGAACAGCGCCCGCTTGCCGCGGAAACGGGCATAGATCGTGGGCTTTCCCGAGCGCGCAACTTCGGCGATCTCGTCGATGCTCGCGCCTTCAAATCCGCGCTCCAGAAACACCTTTCGCGCCGCATCGAGGATGCGGGAGTCAACCTCTCCGGCAAGCTCCTTCGGCGGGCGGCCAAAGCGCACGGTGGCGCGCCTTGGCTTCGGCGCCGGCTTCTTCTTCAATGGACTGCTGGCTTTCATCGCGATTGGACCGTGCTTCGAACTCCGCTGAGCTAGGCACGCAACTGTGATGTTTAAAGAGAACGAAACCGTTTCGTTCCTATTGATCGACCTCTCCGCCGGACTACCTAAATCGAAACGGGGCAGTTTCGTTTCTTGTGCGGCGTCGCTGAGGCGCCGCCTGACAGGAGGAGCGGCGCCATGTCCGAACACAATGTCTTGGAACGGAACGGAGAGGTGTTCCATGGCGTCGAAAGCCCGCGATCTGTCTCGGACCCGCGCGAGCCCGGCGTCGAGTTCGACCAGCAGGACGTCACCGCGCGGGCTCGGTTCCCGCACGAAGAGCCGGCTGCCAGAGCGCCTGCCTCAACCGATCCGCCAGAAGCAGTTCGGCCGCAGGCGACCGACAGAGAGCACAGGGCCGGTTTCCTGCGTCGCCGCCCCGTTGTCTCCGCGATCGGCGCCATGCTCCTCGCCTCCGCGATCGCCGGCGGCTACCTCTACCTGGACTACGCAAGACATTTCGAATCTACCGATGATGCCTTCATCGCGGCGCGGCAGTTTTCGATCGCACCGAAAGTCTCCGGCTACATCACGGCCGTCCCCGTCACCGACAACCAGCATGTCAAAGCCGGCGACGTGATCGCCCGTATCGATGACCGTGACTTTCGCACGGCGCTCGAGCAGGCGCAGGCGCAGGTCGCGGCGGCGCAAGCCAACATCGAGAATATCGATGCGCAGCTCGACGTGCAGCAGGCACAGATCAGCACCAACCAGGCGCAGGTGGATCAGGCGCAGGCGGCACTGGTGTTCGCACAGCAGCAGGCGGAGCGCTTCCAACACCTGGAGCACACAGGCTATGGCACGGTTCAGAACGCCCAGCAGTTCACCTCACAACTGCATCAGCAGCAGGCTGCACTTCTGAGCGCGCAGGCGACCCTCAAGCTGGCAAATCGGCAAGTCGAGTCGCTGAAGGCGCAGCGCAAGAGCGCTGTTGCCAGCCTCGCGCAGGCCCAGGCCCAGCGCGACCAGGCGCAACTCAATCTCTCCTACACGACGGTGACGGCGGCCCAGCCGGGGCGTGTCGTCGACCTGAGCGCCGCAACTGGTCAATTCGCCCAGCCCGGCAACAGCCTGACCATGTTTGTGCCGGATCGAGATCTGGGTGACGGCGAACTTCAAGGAGAATGAACTCGACCACATGCGGCCGGGCGATCCGGTGACGCTCGCGATCGACGCCTATCCGGAGCGCAAGATCCACGGTCATATCGAGAGCGTCCAGCCCGGGTCCGGGACCGCGTTCTCGCTGCTGCCCGCCCAGAATGCCACCGGCAACTTCGTCAAGATCGTCCAACGCGTACCGGTCAAGATCGACATGGACAATCCGCCGACCGATGTCGCGCTCGGCCCCGGCATGTCGGTGGTCCCCACCGCGCGGATCGATCCGAGGCCGTCTCTCTATGAGCGGCTGAGGAGTTACCTGTGAGCGCCACTGCGATCCAGGCCGGCGCCCCTCCCGCATCCGCGAGCAGCGGCGTGGCTAACCCGTGGGTGATCGCCATCCTGGTCGCGCTCGCAAGCTTCATGGAGGTGCTTGACACCACGATCGCCAACGTTGCGCTGCCCTACATTGCCGGCGGCATGGGGGTGAGCCAGGACGAGGCGTCCTGGGTCGTCACCACCTATCTCGTCTCCAACGCCATCATCCTGACCGCCTCCAGCTTCCTGGCCCGGATGCTGGGCCGCAAAAAGTTCTTCCTGATCTGCCTCGGAATATTCACCCTCAGCTCGCTGCTGTGCGGCTTTGCCCCGAACCTGAATGCGCTGCTGCTGTGCCGCATCCTGCAGGGCTTCGGAGGTGGCGGCATGGTGCCGGTCGCGCAGTCGATCCTGGCCGATTCGTTTCCGCCGGCGAAGCGCGGCCAGGCCTTTGCGGTGTTTGGCGTCGCAGTGGTGGTCGCCCCGGTGGTCGGGCCGACGCTCGGCGGCTGGCTGTCCGACAATGTCTCCTGGCACTGGTGTTTCTTGATCAACGTGCCGGTCGGCGTGATCGCGATGACGCTGATCGCGCTGCTCCTGCGCGAGTCCCCAACCGCGCGCGCGGAAGCACAGCAGCAGCGAGGCAAACGATTCGATGTCGTCGGCTTCGTGCTGGTCGCGACCTTCCTGGGTGCTCTGGAAGTCGTGCTGGACCGCGGCCTCGAGGACGACTGGTTCGGCTCACGCTTCATCGTGACGTTCACGGCCATCTGCATCCTTGCGTTTGTCCTGATGATTCCGTGGGAGTTGAGCCGCCGCTACCCGATCATCGACCTGCACATGGTGGCGACGCGCCAGTTCGGCGCCTGCTTCCTGGTAATGCTGGCGACCGGCGCGATCCTGCTCGCGACCACGCAATTCCTGCCGCAACTGGTGCAGCAGAACTTCGGTTACACCGCCACCTGGGCCGGCCTCGTGCTCTCGCCGGGCGGCGTTGTCACGATGATGATGATGTTCGTGGTCGGTCGTCTGGCAGCCAAGGTGCAGCCCAAATATCTGATCGTCGCAGGCGCGGTGATCTGCGCGCTTTCCATGTACACCATGACCAACGTCTACGCCGATCTCGGTTTCTGGTTCATGGCGCGGTCGCGCATGCTCCTCGGCGTCGGACTGCCGCTGATCTTCGTGCCGATCCTGGCCGCATCCTACGACGGCATTCCGCCATCCATGACCGACCAGGCCTCGGCCCTGATCAACGCGGCGCGCAACACCGGCGGCTCGATCGGCGTATCGCATCGTCTCCAACGTGCTGACGCACCGCGAGCAGTTCCATCAGAGCCGGCTCGTCGAGCAGGTGGTTCCGTCGAGCACGGCGTATCAGGATACATTGCAGCAGGTCACGAATTTCTTCGCCAGCCATGGCAGCTCACTGTCGCAGGCCCATGATCAGGCGATCCAGTGGATCGGACAACAGGTGCAGGTCCAGGCGTCATTCCTTTCCTACATGGATGCTTTCTGGGTGCTGATGCTGATCTCGCTTGCCGCGGTGCCACTCGCACTGATGCTGCGGACGATCAGGCTCGGGGGCGCCGTTCACGTCGGCCATTGAGAACCGCCCTCATAGGCACAGTATGTCGTCCATGTCTCCGACATGGGTCATTCTCGACGAGTTCTGCGTGCGCCGCCTGTCATTTGATGTCTGCTTTGCCTCAACAGCGCGCGAATGAGCCCGTGCCCTAGTTCGAGCGCGGCGGCGGATTGGCGAGTTGCGGCGTCAGCGCCAGCGGTGGACGCAGCGGCGGTTTCGGCTTGGCCGCGGCGCCCGGCGCGGGCCTCACGTCGATCGGCGGCGGCAACGGCGCAACCTGCGGCTGGCCGGCGACGGGCGCCGGCGGCGCATTGACGACGGGCGGACGCGGCGCGACGCCGCCTTCTTCGCCGGAGGCCGCCGTGGGTCGCGCCCCTTTGGGGTCACCAGCGCGGGCGGCAGCGCCGCCTCCGGAAGCGGCGCTTGTCCATCCGCGGGCAGCACGATCGGCGGCGGCGCGCGGCGGCGGCGGCTCGCCACGTTCGATCGCATCGAGCCTTCGGGTTTCGTGATCGATCGCGCGCACCGCCAGCCACGAAGACAAAGGGGCAACGTCGACGCTGCGGCTCATCGCGTCGGGCGTGCCCACCGCGAGCAGTTGAATCTCCGGACGCCCGGTCGTCATCGTCAGGGAAAGCGCGGCGCGGATATCGGTCTGATCGGCGGCAATATCGTATCCGCCGGAGACGGTGGCCCGCACGCCATTGCCGTCGAGCGTCGTGGCGCCGACGCGAAGCCGGCCGTCCCTGACGGTGAACGGGATCTGCGCGGAAGGAACCGCAAGCGCGCCGGCCGGCAAGAGCGGATTCGACGATCTGCTTCAATCGGACGTCGTCCTTTGCCTGCCCGCTGTCATTGGCGCGGACCGCCACTTCGAAGGCGCGCGGATCGAGGCCTGAAATCCTGGCCGCTTCCAGCGTCAGCGTTCCGCTGCCGGACAGCGCGCCCGCCAGCGCCGAGGCGCTGCGGCCCTGGCTCGTCAGCGTCATCTGCATCGACGCGCGGCCGGCGGGCATCGTGAGGTTGCGATAGCGCAGCGCCGTGCCGTCGACATCGGAGAACTGGACGCTCGCGTTCAACGCAATGCCGTTCGCGCCTGGCTTCGCATCCACACTGGCGGTGACATCGCCGCCGCCGATCTTGCCCTTGATGGCATCGAAGCTCAGCGACTGGCCGTCGCTCTTGATCACCCCGCTCACCGGCTGCAATTCGCTGCCGCCCGGCAGCAGGCCGCGCAGCGCCTGAAACGCGATCCTGCCGCGCCAACCCTTCGCGAGCCCGGTGCCGAGCGGCTCGGCGGCATCGTGTCCGGCGGCGCCAAGCGCCAGGGCAAAGGCCGGCGCCAGCGCGAGCTGCTCGGCGCCGATTTCGCCCTCGATCTCCTTCTCCTCGCCGAGCGTCACCGCCAGGCTGCCGCGCAGGCGCGAACCGCCGAGGCTGCTGTCGAGGTCGTCGAAGGTCAGCCTGTTGCCGGTGAGCTGCACGCGCGAAGACAGGCCGATGTTCTGCGCCAGCGTATCCGCCGGCTTGAGATCGAGCAGCGGCCCGAAATCGGCGCGGCGAACTTTCAAGGAGAGACTGGCCTTGGCCTCCTGTGCCCATGGTTCGGCGGAGCCTTCCGCTTCGGCATCAAGTCCCGTTCCCGAGATCTTTGCCTTGAGCCGCAACGGCGCGCCCCACGCGCCCGTCGCGCTGCCCTCGAATTGCGCCGGGCCGTCGCCCGCCGCGACGGTGCGATCGAGGCCGAGCAGGACAAGCAGGGCGCGGCCTTGCTCGGACGACAATTTCGACTCGATCCCGACTTCGCTGCTCCGGAGCGCGGCGAGATCGATGCCCTGGATTGCCGCCACAGTCGGCCTTGCGGTGATCGTGGTGACGCCCTTGAGCAGCGCCGAGTCGAGATCGGCTGTGGCGCGCGCCTGGACGCGATCGGACTGCCCGGCATTCCTGGTGAGATCGAGCGCCAGTTTCAGGCGCGCCGGGCCCGGGCTGGCCCCCATCGCATTGAGCCGCGCGGCCAGCGCCGGTGAAAAGGGAACGATCAGGCTGGTCAACCGGCCGAGCGAAGCGGCGCTCGAATTGAGCGCGAACCATCCGGTCGCGTTGACGCGGTCGAAATTGCCCGCGCCGTCCAGCGTCACGCTTTCAAGCTGGCCGATCTTCAACTGCTCCAGCGAGATCTTCGCCGGCGAGTAGGCCATCCTGGCGAGCAGCGGGCTCAGCTCCTGCCCGGCGGAGATGGCGCGGCCGATATCGAGCGAAAGCTTTCCCTCATCCGGCCACTCGCCTTGCGGCCCCGCCAGCGACCGTGCAAAGGCCGTGGCGGCATCGAGATCGAGCCGCTCCGCCTTCAGTTCGGCGTCGACCCGGGAGCCGTGAATGGCTTGCCGGTGCGACACCACCACCCGCCCCTCGACCGTGCCGCCTTCGATGTCGGCCTTCATGGCGTCGATGGCAAAGCCTTCGGGCGCCACGGTGATGTCGCCACGCAGGCGAAGCGGCTTCTGGCTGCGATAGGCGATCTCGCCGCGGCCTTGCAGCCAGGTCAGCAGCGCCTCAGGGTCGGAAGATTCGACGCTGAGCGCGGCCTTGAACTGGCCCGGCCCAATGCTCTTCGCATCAGCCTCGCTGAGCGAAACCCTGGTCGCGCCGGGCGCGCGGAACTCCAGTCTTCGCAGGCTCCAGGATTTGTCGTCGCCATGCAATTCGGCGGCGATGTCCTGCAACGGTCGTCCGCCCAGCATGACCTGCTCGGAAGCGAGTTCGATCTGCGCGGGGACCGGCAGATGCGGAACGATGGTGCCGAGCGCCCGCAACGCCGGCAGCGCGCGAACCGGCTCAGCAGCATTGTCCTTGGAGAAGAACCTGTCGGCATCGAGTTGGCGCGCCGACAGCGCCGCGCGCAACAGCGGCGCCGCACCGAAACGGATGTCGCCGTTGCCGCCGAGTTTCAGCGCGCGCTCCTCGGGGCCAAAGCTCACCTCGATTTGGTCGAGCCGCGCCGCCGAATAATCCGCCTTGACCTTCGCGGCGATACGCCACGGTGGATCGTTGCCCTTACCCTTCTGGCCGGGAGGAGCGACGAGCGTCATCGCGCCTTCGAAGCGCGGCGCGCGGGCATCGAAATTCAGGACGCCGTCGAGATCGATGGCGAGCGCGCGCTCGCCCGGGTCGATATTGAGATGCACGCGGGTGCCGTTGCCGTCGGGGCCCTGCCCCGAGGAGACGCGAAACGGATAGCGCGTGCCCGACAGCATGAAGTTGCCGTCGCCGCGGACCGAGCCGGCCAGCGAACGCACGTCGCCACTGAAGGCAATGTCGTTCAGTTCGAGCGTGCTGCGGCTGGCGGCGTCGTGCAGGGCGATGCGGCCGGTGAGATTGAGCCGGTCGATCGCCAGCGAGCCCAGATTGACCGCCCCGGTCGCCGCCGGCCAATCGATGCGCCCCTTCGCGTCGAGCCCGAGATCGACCGACATGCCGTTGATCGTCAATTGGGTTGCGCGCACCTCGCCGCGCATCAGCGAGCCGAGGCTGAACTCGACATCGAGCTTGCTGGCGCGAACCTTGCCGAGATCGTTGGCGCCGCCGACCACGACCGAGTGCAGTTGCAGCGACGGCGCCGGCAACAACCGGGCGTCGAGCTTGCCGCCGACACGGACCGGCGCGCCGATGATCCGCGTCGCCTCGGCCTCGAATTGCGGCCGGAACTGGTTCCAGTCAATGAAATACGGCCCGACGAGTGCGGCGATCAGCGCAATGATGAAGGCGATTGCCAGGCCGAGCAGCGTCGTCTGCACGGTATCTCCCCTTGAACCGCCCCGGCGCGCAGGCCGCGCTACGCCGAACCCGGCCCCGGAGCAAGCCCGGAATATAGAGAGAAGTGTGGCGAAGTCACAGCGTCATACTGACAGGTGCCCCACCCGGCTCCAAGCACCGGAGCCGAGGGCTAAATCCGCCGCGCCAAGGCGTTACCAACTCGCCGGCAGGCGCTTCAGGCCGCGCAGCACGAAGGTCGGCCGCCATTCCGGATTGACAGCGTCATCCAGCCGCAGGTCCGGGATCCGCCGAAGCAGGGTCGAAATCGCGACCTCGGCCTCGATCCGCGCCAATTGGGCGCCGAGGCAGAAATGGATGCCGCCGCCAAAGGACAGCGGCCTGACATTGGGCCTGGTGATATCGAGGCGTTCCGGGTGGTCGGGATAGACCGCGGGGTCGTGGTTGGCCGAGCCGAGCAGGCACAGCACGCTCTCGCCCTTGGGAATTCGCTTGCCGCCGAGGTCTTCGATGTCTTCCAGCGCCACCCGGCCGGTCAGTTGCACCGAGGAATCGTAGCGCAGGAATTCCTCGATGGCGTTGGTGATGAGTTCGGGCCTGGCCTTGAGCAGCGCGAGCTGGTCGGGATTGCGATGCAGCGCCAGCAGGCCGTTGCCGATCAGGTTGACGGTGGTCTCGTGGCCCGCGCCGAACAACAGAATGATATTGGCGGTCAGTTCCTCGTTGGAGAGCTTGCTGCCGTCCTCCTCGGCCTGCACCAGCTGCGTGATCAGGTCGTCGCCGGGGGTCTTCCGCCGCAGCTCGAACATCTGCTGGAAATACATCGCGGCCATCGCATTGCTGGTGTTGCCCTGCTTGATCTCCTCCGGCGACAGCGGCACCGGATCGAGCAGGCGCCCGCCGTCGCGCGAACCCGTATAAAACACCTCGCGATGCTCCTCGGGGATTCCGAGCATGTCGCAGATGATGGTGACCGGGAGGCGGAACGCGAAATCCTCGATCAGGTCCATCTTGCCCTGCGGGATGATGCGATCGAGCGTCTCGTCGACGATCTGCTGGATGCGCGGGCGCATGTCCTCGACCCGGCGGGCGGTGAAGGCCTTCACCACCAGCCCGCGCAGGCGGGTGTGGTCCGGCGGATCCTGCTGCAGCATCCAGTGGCTCATGCTGCGGAACACCGGCTCGTCCATGATCTTGGGGCCGTAGCGGCGGATCGTGCGCTCGACATAGTCCTTGCCGAACCGCTTGTCGCGGACCACGAGGCTGGCCTCGGCGTGGCGGCTGCAGACATACACGCCGAGCGGCGTCAGATGCACCGGATCGGTGGCGCGCATCCGCTCGTAATGCGGATAGGGATCGCGAATGAAATCGGGGGACAGCGGGTTGAACAACGGCGCGCTACTGGCAGTCTGAACATGCTCGTTCATGGTGACCTCAACTGGTTGCTGGCTGTGCGCAGTTCAGCGCGTTTTCCCCTGGCCGATCGATCGAAACTCGATACATTGTTGTATTGAGTTGCATTCTCGCCTAAACTGGCCAGATGTCAAGAGTACGAACGAGACCCACAAGGGACGACACCCGCGAAAAGCTGTTCGAGGCGGCGGCGCGCGTGTTCGAGGAACAGGGTATAGGCGGCGCCAGCATCGAGGCGATTGCGGCGGCGGCCGGCTTCACGCGCGGGGCGTTCTATTCGAACTTCAAGAGCAAGGACGAACTGATCATCGCCATGCTCGAGGATCACGTCGAGCAATCGATCGGGCGGATCCGCGATCTGCTCGAGAAGCACAAGAACCTTGCGGATTTCATCGAGGCGCTGAAGACCATGAACCGCAGCCAGCAGGATCCGCTCGGCCGCTCTCCCCTGCTGCATATGGAAATGATCCTGTTCGTGGCGCGCGCCGAAAAGCGCCGGCCCGAACTCGCCAAGCGGCTGCGCGCCCGGCGAAAGCTGGTCACCGACATCATCGAGACCACCGCCAGGAACAGCGGCCGGACGACAATTCTCAATCCGACATGGGCCGGCGCGCTGGTGCTGGCGCTGGAGGACGGCTTTCGTCTGCACCGCCTGATCGATCCCGAGACCACGCCGCCCGACAGCTTTTTTCGCGCCATCGGCGACCTGCAGCGGACGATGGGAATTTCACCGGCCTGAGACGAAAATATCCGCCTCGCGCGACGCGTCGCAAATCGCTACTCTGGGCGGATGCCTGCGAACGCCGACACCGGATATTCGACACATTCTGCGCGCTCACCTATGCATCGCTTCGCTGCACTTGGATGGTCGCGCCTGAAATACCTGATTTTGATTTTGCTGTGTCTTGCCGGTGCGATCGACGCGGATGCCGAGGAAGCCATCTCGCTCGCGCTGCCGATCAAATGCCAGCCGGGCGTGACCTGCTTTTTTCAGAACTATGTCGATCACGACGCCTCGGACAAGGCTCGCGACTATCGCTGTGGCGGACGCAGCTATGACGGTCACGACGGCACCGACATCAGGATTCGAAACCTGGAAGTACAGAGACAGGGAATAGAGGTGCTCGCGGCGGCGCCCGGACGCGTCGTCGGGGGGCGAAACGACATGGAAGACATCTCGGTCAGAACCGTGGGCAAGGCCGCCGTCGCCGGAAAGGAATGCGGCAACGGCGTGGCCCTCGAACATGAGGGCGGCTGGCGCACGCAATATTGCCACATGGCCAAGGGCAGCGTTCGGGTCAAAGTCGGCGATCAAATGACGGCCGGGCAGCCGATCGGCCTGGTCGGACTATCAGGCGATACCGAGTTCTTTCATCTTCACTTCACGGTGAGGCACCGCGGAAAAATCGTGGACCCGTTCGCCTATGGTGCGGCGGAGAATTCCTGCGCCGGCGGCCGGTCGATCTGGGCGGCTTCCCTTGCCGAGCAGATGCAGTACAGGCCCGGTGAAATCATCGATTACGGCTTTGCCGGCATCGCCCCGACCATGGAGCTGATCGAGTCCGGGGAAATCGCCAAGCATCCCGTCACGCCGGGTTCGGATGCACTCGTCGCCTATATCAGGGCCATCGGCCTGCAGGCCGGCGACCAGCAAATCCTCGCGGTGCAAGGCCCGGGCGGCGCTTCAATCTCCGCCAACAATCTCCCCGCGCTCGATCGGGACAAGGCCCAATTCCTCGTCATCGCCGGAAAGAAGCGCACCGAGACCGCATGGCCTGCCGGCCGCTACGCCGCGACGTACCGTGTGATCAGAGACGGCGCGGAAGTGCTGCGAAAGACATTCGACGTTGAAGCGCGCGCTCGATGAGCCGCGATCGAGAGTAATTGCGGCTAGCCCGCGTCGCTTCTGATATGCGCCTTGTGCATCTGTCCCGCGACCGCCCTCACCTTGCGCGGCGAGGCCTGCCAGATCGCAACCGCCGACAGGATGCTGACGGCGATGCCGATCGCAAAGGCTGACGTGTAGCTGCCCGAAAGATCGTACAGCAGCCCGGTCGCCCACGGGCCTGCCGCGCCGCCGGCCAGCGCCGCCAGCATGATGGTGCCGAAGATGCTGCCGTATTGCCTGCCCTGAAAGATTTCCAGCACCACCGCACCCATCACCGACGTCAGGCCGTAGCCGAGCGCGCCCTGGGTGAAGATCATGAGATAGACCAGCGGCAATACCGGCGCGAATTTCAGGGCGATCAGCGCGGCGAAGCAGATCGCAAAGCCGGCGCAGCTGATGGCCCAGATCCATTCGCGCCCGATCCGGTCGGAAAGATGCCCGAGCCAGATCTGGCCGGGGATGCCGAGCAGGCTGACGACGCCGAGCGCCCACACCGCGACGTTCGCACTGAAGCCGATGTCGAGCAGGTATTTGGTCTGGTGCACCTGCACCGCGTACCAGACATAAAGGCCACAGAAGTAGCCGAGCGAGATCCACCAGAATCGCGCGGTGCGCAGCGCGCGGCGCAGCGTCCAGTCGGTATTGGCCCACACGGGGTCGACGACGTTCGAGCGAGGTGCGGCCGATGTCGCCGACGGCGCCGCGTCGCCATCCGGCAATAGCCCGATATCCTCGGGGCGCTTGCGCAGCAACAGGTTGATCGGCGCGAGCACGGCGAGCACCAGAATGCCCATCGCGGTGCAGGCGGTGCGCCAGCCGGTCTGCTCGATCAAATGCTGCACCCATGGCAGCAAGGTCACCGAGCCGATGCCGACGCCGGCAAAGGCGAGCCCCATGGCGAGCCCGCGGCGGCGAATGAACCAGTTCGGCAGAAACAGCGATTGTCCGGAATAGCCGAGACACACGCTGCCTGCGCCGACCATCACGCCGATCGTGAGATAGAGATGCCAGGGCTGCGTCGTCAGCGGCGCGAGCAACAGCCCGCCGCCCATCAGCGCGACGCCGAGCTCCATCACCCCACGCGGCCCGAAGCGATCCATCATGCGCCCGATCAGCGGACTGACGGCACCCGAAACCACGAAGCCGAAGGAGAAGGCGCCGGCGGTGACGCCGCGCTCCCATCCGAACTCGGAAATGATCGGCGGAAAGAACAGCGAGAACGCCGTCCGCGCATTGACGCCGATCGCCATGGTGACGAACGTCACCGCGACGATCAGCCAGCCGTAGAAGAAGGGAAGACGCATCAGGTTTCGCTGGTTGGAGGGGCCGGCGCTGCGGCGACGAGCGCGGCACCCCATCATGCACGGCCCGACCGGTGAAGCAATTATGTGATCTGGTTCATAGCTTTCGACCACCCATTTGGCCGCACTATCCGCGCGCCCGCTGCTCGCTTCTGGCCGAACGCGGGGAAGCAGGCTAACATATGTTTTTCACAAGTGGCTTTTCAGGAGGTGTGGAATGGGTGCGTTCGTCGCCGACGGGTATGTCCCTCACGTTCAGGAGCAGTTGAATTCCAGATTCGCGATAGGCGATGCGTTGACCGAGATGATCGGGTTTCAGAAGGAATTCAAGCTGTTCTCATCGCCGCATACGCTCAGAAGCGCATTCACGCTGCTCAACATCGCTCCGGTTGGCGAGAAGGACCGCGATGGTTTCCTGAAATACCTGTATTCACTGACGAAAGCGAAGGCAGACATCAATGGAAAGCCGTCGAATCTGAACGGCCACGACCAGATCCTCTATTCCCTTCGGGAAAACCTCGAAGGCCCACGGCCTTTGCCGGTCTATTTCGACTGGCATTCGGCGGAGATGCCCAAAGGTATCGTTCACGTGACGATTGAGCAGCCGTTCAGCTTCTCCGGCAAGAACTACCTCAATATCTCGGTGCCGACCGTGCGGGCGGACCGGCCCAAGGCGGGCGCGCGCAAGAAATAGCTCGAAGCGGGCGAATGCGCGGGCTGCGCGCCAGGGTTCGCGAGTACTATTCGGGAACGATCGAACGTCACGGCTCGACCCCGCTCGGGGTCGATTGGCCGAATGCGGCCTCGCAATATCTGCGCTTCGTCCAGCTTCTGAAGGTCTGCGATTTCGCGCGGCCCTTCAGCCTCAACGACTTCGGCTGCGGCTATGGCGCATTGCTCGAGTATCTGGCGATGCGGCACTCCGAGGCCGAGATCACCTATCGCGGCATCGACATCTCGGCATCGATGATCGCAGCGGCGCGCGAGCGCTGGGCGGGCCATCGCCGTGCAGAATTTGTCGTTGGCTCCAGGTGCGGCCGCATCGCCGACTATTCGCTCGCCAGCGGCACATTCAACGTGCGTCTCGGTCATCCCGTGACCGTTTGGGAAACCGATATCGAGGCCATCCTCTCCAATCTGCACGCCGGCAGCCGGATCGGCTTCGCCGTCAATTTCATGTTGCCGCACGACGACATGCCGACTGAGGATGAACTCTATCGCAGCCCGCCGGGACGCTGGGTCGCCTTCTGCAGGAAGGAACTGAACTGCAGCGTCCGCGTGCTCAGGGGCTACGGACTGCGCGAGTTCACGCTGCTCATCCGCAGGAAACCGCAGACGGCTGCGCCGCGGCAAGCAGTTTCTCGTAAGGCAGCGCGCCGGTCTCCTCGATGAGACGGCGGGCGCGCGCGAGCAGATCGCTTGCCTGGTAGTCCGGGTGGCTCAGCTGTCCTTCGCCCAGCACGAGCGCGAGAATGATCGTGGAACGGCATTCGGCGAGCCGGGCGTGGCGGTCCCTTGCGACCGCCATTCCTCTTTCGGCGACCCGGAAGGCCGCCGTCGGGCTGTTGCTCCTCAAATGGATTTCGGCCAGGAAGGCGAGCATTTCGCTTTGATATTCCATTCCCGCGTACGCTTCGGTCGCAAGCCGGATGGCCGATTCGAGTTTCTGTATCGCGGCAACGTGATTGCCGGACAATGAAAGGACCAGCGCCTTGCAGACGGCCGCGTAGACCGCGACATAGGGAATGCGGCTGCTTGCGGCGATTTCATCGAGGCGAATGCTGTGAAGGTCGGCAAGTTGCTGGTCGCGCGTGAGCCAGGCCAGTTCGACCCCGGCGAGATGCGGGATGAACTGGACGGCCGGATCCGGATGATCTTTTTCACTCGACGTCAGTTTGACGATGCTTTGCGCCGCGGCGGTGAAATTGCCCATCCGCACCAGCAACCGCGCACGAAGGCTTTCAACCCACCTTTCGACATTGAAGCCGAGCAAGGCTTCGTGGGACTTCTTGATATCAGCGATCTGCGCCAACGCCGTATCGCTGGCCTGAAGCGCTTCCCGCAGCTTTCCGGCATATCCGCAGGCCTGGCACAGGAAAACCTGCAGCATGGTCCTGACGCTGGGGTCGGCAGTGCTTGACAGATCGATCGCCTGCAGAACCTGTTTCACGTATTCGTCCGCCGAACCGGTGCAGGCAGAAATTCGGCCGTAGCCCGCAAGTATGAGGACTTCGGAGACGAAGTCTTTCATTTCCCGCGCCAGATCGAGCGCTTCCTTGGCGAATGGCGCGACCTCCTCGGCGCTGAGGCCTTCCCGCCAGGCTGAATTCATGATCTGTCCGGACGCCGTGATGCGCAGCCGGTCGGTCTCGGGCGAACGCGGCTGGGATTGCAGCAACAGATGAACCTTTTGCCACGACTTCATCGCCAGCCGGGAATTGGTCGTTCCGATCCAGGTCGCCGCGCGCGCGGTGTAGACGGCAGCCGACGCAAAATTCTTCGCGGCCTCGAAATGGTACGCGATCAGGTCGGCGTATTCGCTCAGTTGATTGTGATGAAACCGTTCGAGCGCCTTCGCCACCGCCGAATGTAGCTCGACCCGGCGGGTGCGCAACTGCATGGCATAGGCGACTTCCTGGATCAGAGGATGCCTGAATGCGAACCGATCCTGCTCGTCCTCGGACGTCGCGCCCTGAACCAGCTCCAGCCGCGACAATCTGCCGAGAATATCGGCGAGATCGTCGGCGGTCGACCTCGTCACCTCGGCCAGAACCGAGAGGGGAAATTCCCGTCCGATCGTCGCGCCGATCTGCAGCACCTCCTTGTCCGCCGGACGGAGACGATCGATGCGCGCGCCGATCACGGCTTGCACGGTTGCCGGCAGCGTTTCCGCCAACGGCTCGCCCATCGCTTCATAGTGTCCAGGACGGCCATCAAGCTCACCCGCATCGAGCAGCGACCGGATCAGCTCCTCCGCAAAGAACGGATTGCCGCCGCTGCGTTCGACGATCCGCTCGGAGATCGCACTTGTGGACGGATGATCGCCAATCAAATCCATGGTCAGCGCGGACACATCCTCGTCGCGCAACTCGTCGAGCCGGATTTCATGAAATCCGGCGCCATCGTTCCACGGCGCCTGAAAGGTCGGCCGATAGGTGAGAATGAGCAAGACACGGCTGACCGAAATGATGTCGACCAGCGCCGAAACGAACTCGACGCTCGCCTCGTCCAGCCAGTGAATATCCTCGATGATGATCACGGAGGGGGTCCGCGTTCCGTCGCGCACCAGGCTGGAAACCAGATTGATGAGCCTCGCATGCCTTGTCTTGGGATCGAGCATCAGCGCCGGCGACTTCGCATCGCCAATGCCGAGAAAATCGGCCAGGATCGAAACGTCGTCGATCAGTTCGGGAACGGTCGCTTCGATCCGCGAAGCAATCTTCGAACGCGCCGTCTCCGGATCGTCCGTGGAAGCAAGCCTGAAAAAGGTCCGGAAGAATTCCACAAGCGGCTGCAACGGCCCGGAATGGTCGTAAGGCGATGCCCTGAGATCCAGCACCGGCACCAGGCGGTCCCTCGCCACCCTGGCGAATTCGAAACACAGCCTGCTCTTTCCAAGGCCGGGCGGCGCCGAGATTCCAATCGCCTTGCCGGTACAGCGCTCGGCGCCGGCAAAGGCGTCATGCAGAATCGCAAGCTCGGCATCGCGCCCGCGATAGGACCCGATGACCGTGTCGCGAAAGGGGGTGCGGGACGCCTTCATTCCGACCAGCCGATAAACACCGACCGACCGTGGAAATCCCTTGACGTCCTGATGGCCCAATGGACGGCCATCGCAATGCGAGTGCACCAGCTTGAACGTCGATTCCGTGACGCAGATGTCGCCGGGCTGCGCCATATGCTCCAGCCGGCTGGCGAGATGCACGGCGGCGCCGTAGACGCTTTGCTCCCGCGTGAACTTGTCCGCCAGGCCGGCGACGATCTCGCCGGAATGAATCCCGACCCGAAGCGTGATGCCGTTGTCGCGTGACGACTGCACCATCGCCAGCGCGGACTGACAGGCGCGCAAGGCATGATCCTCCTGCGCCTGGGGGACGCCGAATATCACCATCAGCCCGTCGCCCATGCTGCGCATGATGGTGCCCTGAAAGCGATTGACCGCATCCCCCATGCGGGCCAGCGCCGGTGGAAGGCGATCAAGCGCATGCTCGGGATCCTTGTCGCCGATCAGTTCGGTCGAGCCGACGATGTCAGCGAACAGAACCGAAACGACCTTGCGCTCGCCGATCGCTTGCGGCTGGTCGAGGCGATCGCCGCAGGCGCCACAAAATCGCGCGGCGCCAAGGTTGGGGTGCTGGCAATTCGGGCAGATGACGGAAAAGCTGACGCCGCACGAGCGGCAACCCCCGTCGTCCGCCAACGTCTCCATCTGACAGGCCGGGCACAGCATTAATGAACCCTTAACTAAAACGTCTCGGCTTCGGCCGACACCCTAACACGATCAAAACAAGGGACGTATGGGGTGTCGACGGTTGGAATTGCTCGAAATCTAGCCTTCGGAATGTATCCGATCGGGTGGAAAAAATCGCTGACGTTGTATGGCTACATAATTACTATCTTTACGGTCAGGTCAACGGCCGCCGCTTCCAATGATCGGCATTGACCGCGCCAACCGGAACGTTACCGGCAATAATGGCTTTGACTTGGCGAACCGTCTCCAGCGACTGGCTCTCGATCGCCGGCGGCGTCAGGCCGCCGATGTGGGGCGTCGCAATGACGTTCGGCAGCTTTGCCAGTTCCGGCGACGGCATCTGGTCCAGCGCGCGGCCGACATCCATCGCGGCGCCGGCGATGCGGTTCTCGCGCAAGGCCGCTGACAACGCGGCCTCGTCGACGAGATTGCCGCGCGACAGGTTGATGAAGAAGGCATGCCTCTGCATGCGCGCCAGCGCCGCCTGCCCGATCAGGTTTTCGGTTTGCTCGTTGGCGACAGCGAGACAGACGACGTAGTCGGCGCGCGCCAGCAGATCGTCGAGCGGAACATGCTGGAGACCCTGCTCGCTGACGGTCGCAAAGGGATCGGCAATCAAGACTTCCATGCCTAACACCTTGGCGATCTCGGCCAGGTAACGGCCGATGCTGCCATAGCCGATGATGCCGAGGCGGCTGCCGGCCAGTTGCCGGCCCATGACGATCTCGGGCTTGCGCTCCGAATGATAGTCGGCGGTGGCGCGCGAAACGCCGCGCGACAGATCGACCATGAAGCCGAGCGCCAGTTCGGCGACCGACTGGACGAACCCTGGCCCGGCCCGCGTGACCAGGACGCCGGCGGCGGACGCGGCGTCGACATCGATGTTGCGGATATCGACCGCGCAGCGAACGAAGGCGCGCAAGTTCGGCAGCGCTGGAAATATCTCGCCTGGTCCGGCGGTGAGGCGATCGGCCACGATGATGTCGACGTCATCAGCAGCCTCGATCAGGCCGGCGGCGTCGAGCGCATCGTTTGCTTCATGCAGCTTGACCTGCGCGATAGCTTGCAGCCCGCTGAGGCTGCGTTCGCCGTAGTACTGGGCGCGAGACTGCGGCGTGTGGGTCAACAGGACTTTCATGTCAGTAGCCGAAGGCGCGCGGCAACGCCGTGCTGATCGCGGGCACGAACGCAATCACCAGCAGGCAAAGCAGCAGCAGGCCGAGATAGCCCATGATCGGCTTGATGGTCTGTTCGATCGGCACGTTGCCGATCAGGCAGGCGCCGTAAAGCCCGAGCCCAAGCGGCGGCGCAAACAGGCCGATCCCCATCGCAACGACCAGCACGACGCCGAAATGAAGCGGATCGATGCCGAGCTTGACCGCCACCGGCATCAATAGCGGCCCGAAGATGATGAGCGCCGCCGCGCCTTCCAGCACCGAGCCCATCACGATCAGCACGGCGATCGACAACAGCATGAACAGCCAGACACCGTGCGATCCCGACAGCGACAGCATGAGGTCGCCCACCGCATGCGGCACCTGCTGCAGGGTGAGAACGAACGCCAGCGACTGCGCGGCGGCGACGATGAACAGCACCAGCCCCGAGCGCGTCGCCGATTGCACGAAGCTGTAGGCCGCCGTCTTGAAGCTGAGTTCGCGGAACACGATGCTGCCGACAATGATGGCGTAGACCACGGCGAAGGCCGAGATTTCGGTGGCGGTCGCAAAGCCGCTCTTGAATCCGAAGAAGATCATGAAGATCAGCCCGAATGACGCGATGGCGCCGCTCCACAGGCCCGAGACGGCCGCGCGCGGCTCGGCTTCCGAGGCAGGTTCAGGCCGTTTTCCAAGGATGATCGACAGCACGATCAGCGCCAGCGCCATCAACCCCGCCGGCAACAGGCCTGCGACGAACAATCCACCGATCGACAGATTGGCGACGAAGCCGAGGATGATCAGATTGATGCAGGGCGGAATGGCTTCCGCCATGACCGCGGACGCCGCCAGCAACGCCACCGCGCCGCCGGGATTCTGCTTGGAACGGCGCGCGGCCGGGATCAGCACCGAGCCCACCGCCGCGACGTCGGCCATCTTGGAGCCGGAGATGCCCGAAAACAGCACCATCGACATCACCATCACCACGTTGAGGCCGCCGCGCATCCGCCCCACCGCGCGCTGCAGCAGTTCGATGAGGCGAACCGACATGCCGTTGGCTTCCATCAGGTAGCCGACAAGGATGAAGAACGGGATCGCCAGCAGCACGAAATTGTCGATGCCGCGCGCCATCTGTTGCGCGAAGATGACGCCGGGCAGCGTGCCTTCGACCCAGATGAAGATCAGCGCCGCCAGCGCCAGCGCGAATCCGATCGGCAGTCCGCCGAACAGCGTGATGAAGAAGCCGATCAGCATCAGCGTGCCCGACGATGGCACCGTATCAGGCGCCAGAAAATCCCACGCCAGATAGAAGCCTGCGATCAGGCCTACCGCGAGAATTCCGGCCACGATCTCGCGGATCGGACGCGCACAAAAAATTTCCAGCGCGAAGACCGTCATGAACACCGCACCGGCGCCCATCGGGTAGAACGTCCATTCGAGCGGCAGTCCGGAGCCGGAGGTTTGCCCCGTGGTCAGCCAGCCCATCTTCATCGCGTTGAAGGCGACATAGAACGCGATGATCGTCACCAGCAGCGCGCCCATGGAATCGACGACGCGGCGGGCGTCGGATGGCAGCTTGTCGATGAAGAATGCGACGCCGAGATTCTCGGCGCGGGCCAGCGCGCTGGCGGCACCGAAGAAGCTCGATCCCACCATCAGGCCGCGCGCCACGTCGTCGGCCCACTCGACCGGCGCATTGAACAGGAAGCGCAGCAACACCGATACGCAGACCACCAGGAGATCGGCGGCGAGCAGGATCGCGGCGACGGCGTCGCTCACGGCCAGCAGCGAGGCCGTGATCCGGTGACCGCCGCTTTCGAGCGAGGGCGCGGCGACTGACATGATCTATAACCTCAAGCCTGCGTCGCGCGGATCATGTCGACCACCGGCTTCGCCTCGGGCCGTGCCTTGATGAAATTATCGGTTTGCGGAAGCACGCGCTTGCGGAACGCGTCCTTGTCGCATTCGACGATGGTGACGCCCTTGTCCGCCAGATTCTTGAGCGCCTCCTTCTCCATTTCGAGGCCGTGGGTGCGGGTGTCGGCGGCCGCCTTCCCGGCCGCGTCGAGAAAACCCTCGCGTAGCTTGGGATCCATCCGCTTGAACGTCGCATCGCTGAAATAGGTCGCAAGCGGCGAGAAATTGTGTTGGGTCAGCGCGTAGTGTTTCGACGTCTCGTAGAATTTGCTGGCGAGGATGGTCGGCGGGTCATGCTCGAGCCCGTCCAGCACCCCGGCCTGCAGCGCCGTGTAGATTTCGCCGAACGCAAGCGGCGTCGCGGCGGCGCCCATCAGGCGAAGACATTCGGTAATGACGGGATTCGGCAGCGTCCTGATCTTGAGCCCGGCCAGATCCTCGGGACCTTTCACGGCCTTCTTCGCCAGCACGCTGCGCGAGCCGAAATTATACGCCCAGGAGATGATGCGGATGTTTCCGCCCTTCAGCAGCGCCTCCTCGATCGGCTTGGCGGCGCCGGCCTCGAACGCCTTGGTCTGCTGCGGAAAGCTGGAGAACAGATAGCCAAGGTCGAAGGTTCCGACGAGGGGAACGAGATTGGCCGAGATCGACGAGCCCGACAGCATCAGGTCGATGACGCCGAGCTTGACCGAATTGATGACGTCGATTTCCTGACCCAACTGGTTGTCGGGAAAGAACATGACCTCGATCGCCTCGCCGAGCCCGTTTCCCTTCAGGTGCTTGACGAGATTGTCGTAATAGACGCGGCCGTTGGCATATTTTGGATCGTTGGGAAGCGACGATGAGCACTTCATCTTCATCGTGGCGGCTTCTGCCCGCCCGATGATCGCCGGTGACAGCACCAGCCCCGCGGCGACCGCCGTGGACGATTTCAAAAGCACGCGCCGGCTGATGGACCCAGTCTTCATGGCGCTTTCTCCCCAAGGTTTGTTTTTCGAAGCCTGTTGCTCAAGCCTCGTTTCGGCATGACTTGTTGCACCGCGTCGTTGCGGATGCACAATTTAACCTTCTGGGTAAATTCTATGACCAAACGGAAGCGGCGCGCAAGAGCACTTGCAGCTTGATGACGCAAGCCGCCTATTTCGTCCGGGCGACCGTCGTGCCGTCCCACTCTTCGCCGGCGGGATTTTCGAGCTGCTGACGGCAGCGTTCGATCATCATCGACGACGCGGCATCGTTACGGATTTCCAGAACCTTCTCGAATGCACCGATCGCCGCCTTGAAATCACGCGCGCGCCAGGCGGCCAGGCCGGCTTCATAGGAAGCCGCCCAGTCTGGCTTTGCATCTAACTCCCGGCCATGCCGAGCAA
>CAWBQP010000023.1:0-18575 GCA_963790735.1 uncultured Alphaproteobacteria bacterium
GCGTAGCTCGTGAAAACGCCACCGCTTCCGGGAGCCGCCATGAAACTCGTCCGCATCGTCACCTTCGCCATCGCCACGCTCGTCGCGTCGCCTTCATTCGCCGCAGAAGAACCCAAATGGAGTGCATGGGGCGACGTCTGTTCACCCGCGCGCAGCCGAAAAGCGCTTCGTCATCCTCGATCTCAAGGCGGTGTGGTGCCACTGGTGCCACGTCATGGAAAAGACGACCTACGGCAATGCCGAGGTCAAGGAATTGCTCGCCGCAAAATATCTCCCGGTGCGCGTCGATCAGGACGCCAACCCCGACCTGTCGAGCCGCTATGGCGACTGGGGCTGGCCGGCGACCATCGTATTCGGCCCGGATGGCACCGAGATCGCCAAGATCAGGGATATATCGAGCCCGAACGGATGCAGGCGCTGCTCAAGGCCATCATCGACGATCCCTCGCCCGGACCTTCGGTCGGCGAAGCCTTTGAGGTAAAGCCGTCGACCTCCGCCTTTCTCGACAAAGAGCAGCGTACGGAGCTGACGAAGAATGTCGACAAATCCTACGAGGAAAAATTCGGCGGCTGGGGCGAGAACCAGAAGTTTATCGACGCCGACAGCATGGATCTCGCGATCGCCCGCGCCGAGGCCGGCGACGCCACCGCGATCAAGCGCGCCCGGCAGACGCTGGATGCCGCGATCGCGCTGATCGATCCGGTCTGGGGCGGCGTGTTCCAATATTCCGAAGGCGGCTCCTGGACCCACGCGCATTTCGAAAAGATCATGTCGTTCCAGGCGCAATATCTCCGGCAATACAGCCAGGCCTATGCGCTGTGGAAGGATCCGAAATATCTTGCCGCCGCGCGCAACATCGAACGCTATCTCGCGGCGTTTCTGACCAGCCCCGACGGCGCGTTCTATGTCAGCCAGGATGCCGATCTCGAGCACGATATCGACGGGCACAAATACTACGCGCTGTCGGACGGCGAGCGCCGCAAGCTGGGCATGCCGCGCATCGACAAGAATTTATACGCGCGCGAAAATGGCTGGGCCATTTCCGGACTTGCCGCCTACTACAACGTCACCAACGATCCCAAGGCGCTGGCGATCGCCGAACGCGCGGCGAAATGGGTGATCGACAACCGCGCGCTGCCGGATGGCGGTTTCCGTCATGGCGAGAAGGATCGCGGCGGCCCGTTCCTCGGCGATACGCTGGCGATGGGCCAGGCCTTCCTCGATCTCTATGCCGCCACCGGAAATCGCGACTGGCTCACCGTCGGCCGCCAAGGCCGGCGATTTCGTCGCGACCTTCCGCGATGAAGCCGGCGGCTTCGTGACCTCGAAGACCGCGGAAGGCAAGACCGGCGTGCTCGCAAAGCCCGCCAAACTGATCGACGACCAGGTGCAGGTCGCACGGTTCATGAACCTGCTCAACCGCTATTTCGGCAACGAGGGCTATCGCGAGCAGGCCGCGCACGCGATGCGCTATCTCGCCAGCGCCTCGGCCGAGATGATGCGTCCCTGCCCGGCATATTGCTCGCCGACGAAGAACTCGCGGTCGAGCCCACCCACATGACAATCGTCGGACACAAGGACGACCCGCGCGCGAAAGCCTTGCATGTGCTCGGCCCGCGCGCTGCCGGCCCGATACAAGCGCCTGGAGTGGCTGGATCTGCGCGAGGGCAAGCTGCCCAACCCCGACGTCGAATATCCCGACCTCGGCGAACCCGCGGCGTTCGCCTGCAGCAACCGCATCTGCTCGTTTCCCTCCTTCAATGCCGAGGAGTTGCAGGCCACGGTGGCGCAGATGGCGAGACTGAAACCGGTGCGTCGATGAACTGAACTACGAACGAATCTCGTTGTGCAATGCAACTGATCGTCGGCATCCCGGCTAATCTGTTGAAGCATCGCGCTTTCCGGGCGGGCGCAGCCGCGAAGGGCACGACTGCGCGCAACGAAATACTCTTGCAGCCGCCGGGGTTAGACATGGACGGGATGTCCAAGCGCAAAAAAAGAAAATTTTCTTTTGAAACTCTGTAACCAAATCGCCCGATGCCCCGTAGCTGGTTTCGGATGAGCACTCAAATCACGGAGACCTGACGTCCTCCGGCAAGCCACCGCGATCTGATGGCATCCGTACCTCCCTGCGTTGTGCGGGTCTGTGATCGAACGATCATCGGATGCTCACGGCGTTACATTTTGTCGTCAAACAATCATCGAGGAGATCGTCATGAAGTTGAATTCCAAATCCGGTGCGACGCTCGCCGCTGCCGCCGCCACCCTGTTCCTCGCCGGCTCGGTGGTGTCGACCGTGTCGACATCCGCGAACGCCGCCGCGGGCAAGTGCATGGCCGGCAACGCCTGCAAGGGCCAGAGCGCCTGCAAGGGCGCGGCCAATGCCTGCAAGGGCCAGAACGCCTGCAAGGGCCCGGCTTCTCGATGGCTGGCGAAAAGGAGTGCGCCGCCAAGGGCGCGCAAGTTCGTCAAGGGCTGATCGATCGGATCAGATGCAAGAGGGCCCGGCGCTGCCGGGCCCTCATTGTTTCGACCCGGCGGCCGAAATAAAATCGGCCCGCCTCGTAACTAAATCCAAACCCGCCGCGTAACTATCGCTGGGTGCAGTTTGTCGGCCGGAACTGTCGCGGCTTGCGGGCGATGCACCCTGACACTTCTTTTGGAGGAGATGACCCATGAAGATGACTTCCAAGTCCGGCACCGCCATTGCCGCCGCCGCAGCCACCCTGTTCCTGGCGGGCGCCACCATGTCGACCGTGACCTATGCCGCCGGCGAAGGTAAGTGCGTCGGCGCCAACGCCTGCAAGGGCCAGAGCGCCTGCAAGGGCGGGGCAAATGCCTGCAAGGGCCAGAACGCCTGCAAGGGCCAGGGCTTCTCGGCCATGACCAAGGAAAAGTGCGACGCCGCCAAGGGCAAGTACATGCCGTCCTGACGACGGTCCGATCGGGGCCCGGTGTAGGCCGGGCCTCGTATCCATGCTAGGTTGACGGCGTAGTTTGGGACACGCCTTGTTTGGCTGGACCCGTTCGAGCGGAGACGAGATGAACGTCGCGAGCAGATTGCCAGAGACTTCGGCGGCCGCGCTTGCAGACCGTCCGATCGAAATCGGCCAAGCCGCCCTTCCTCGGCTTCGGTCTCGGCCTGCGCCACCAGCATTACGACGAAATCCTCAGCGGCAATCCGCCGATCGACTGGTTCGAGGTCATCAGCGAAAACTACATGCTGCCCGGCGGCCAGCCGCTGCGCACGCTCGACCGCATCTGCGAGCGCTATCCCGTGGTGATGCACGGCGTGTCGATGTCGATCGCCTCCACCGCGCCGCCGAATTTCGAGTATCTGCAAGCCTTGAAGGACCTCGCCAGGCGCGTCGAGCCGAAATGGGTGTCGGACCATCTGTGCTGGACCGGCGTCCACGGCAAGAACCTGCATGATTTGCTGCCGATCCCCTACACGAGGGAAGCGCTCGATCACGTCGTCAGCCGCGTGCAATTGGTGCAGGATTTTCTCGGCCGCGCCATCGTGCTCGAGAATGTCTCGACCTACGTCCAGTTCAACAACTCCGAAATGACGGAATGGGAATTCCTGTCCGAGCTGTCGCGCCGCTCCGGATGCTGGCTGCTGTTCGACGTCAACAACGTCTATGTCAGCGCCTTCAACCACGGCTACGATCCCTTGACCTTCCTCAATGGAATTCCGGCGGATCGGGTGGTGCAGTTTCACATGGCCGGCCACAGCCACATGGGCACCCATATCATCGACACCCACGACCATCCGGTGTGCGAGGACGTCTGGGACCTTTATGCCGCGGCGCTAAAACGCTTCGGCCGGGTCTCGACCATGATCGAGCGTGACGACAACATTCCGCCGCTCGACGAACTCCTGGTCGAGGTCAAGGACCCGCGAGATGGCCGAGAAAGTTTTGCCGGCAAAGCAGGCGGAATGAGCGACTTCGCGCGACAGCAGGCCGAGTTTCAGCGCGGTATCCTCGATGGCGACGACACGGTGCTGGCTGAAATCCTCGACAGCCCCCGGGAGAAGCGCGAGACGCTGTTCGGGGTCTATCGCTATGCCTATGGTTCGCGGCTGGTCGAGGCCATGCGCAACGACCATGAGCTGCTGCATCTTTATCTCGGCGACGAGATGTTCGACGAGATGGGCCACGCTTACGTCAAGGCGCGCCCGTCCGGGCATCCGAACCTGCGCTGGTTCTCGCAAGGCCTGCCGGAGTTCCTGAAATCGGCCGCACCTTACGCCGAGCATCCCGAGCTGTCCGATCTCGCAGCACTCGAAAAGGCGCTCAACGACGCCTTCGACGCCGCGGAAGGCAAGGTCGTCGAGCTGACCGACATGGCGGGCTTTGCGCCCGAAGCATGGTCTGGCCTCCAATTCCGGCCGCATCCCAGCGCATCCAGGCTTGATCTTGCGACCAACGCGGCTGCGATCTGGCTGGCGCTCAAGAACGACGAGACGCCGCCGGACGCGGCCGGACTGGAGCAGCCCGCGCATCTCCTGATCTGGCGCCAGGACATCACGCCGATGTTCCGCGAACTTCCCGCGGAAGAAGCGATGATGTGGGACGAGGCCGCGAACGGCATTCCGTTCGGCGTGCTCTGCGAAATGCTGGCTACCTATGACGATCCCGACAGCGCGGCGGCCGCGGCGCGGGTTATCTGCACGGCTGGATCACGGCAGGACTTTTGACGGACGTTTCCGTCGGCTGATAAGAGGGGCGCCCGGCGAATGGAAATAGACACCGATCGCCATTTCATCGAGCGCATGACACTGGGATGAAGTCGCGCGGCGCATCGGTGACGGCGCGGCGGCAATTCTGCCGATCGGCGCCGCAGCCAAGCAGCACGGCTTCCACCTCCCCTCAATACCGACCGCATTCAGGCCGAATGGCTCGCCGGCAGGATGGCGGAAGAGATCGACGCGCTGATCTGGCCGACGCTGGTCTACGGCCATTATCCCGCCTTCGTCGAATATGCCGGCAGCAGCAGCCTGTCGGTTTCGACCTTCGAGGCGTTCGTGCGCGAGATTGCGGGGCAGATCCTCGGCAGCGGATGCCAAACGCTGCTCGTGCTCAATACCGGGATCAGCACATTGGCGCCGGTCGACCGCGCCCTGGCGCGCCTTGCGAGCGAGCAGGTCAAGCATTTGTGGATCCATGAAGGCCCGCGCTATCCCCGCGTCGCCGGGCAATTGGCCGAGCAGAGCCATGGCAGCCATGCCGACGAACTCGAGACGTCGCTGATGCTGGCGCTGGCGCCGCATCTGGTCGACATGACGCGCGCCGAAGCCAGCCCCGCGCTGAAACAGGAGACGCCGGGTCGCATTGACGCCGTCGGACCCGAATTCGCCGAACTACAGCCGCTCCGGCAGCTATGGCGATCCGACACGGGCGACAGCGGCCAAGGGCGAAGTCTTGCTCGCCGCCATGCTCGACGATCTCCACGAACAGGCCGCCGCGTTCATCGCGCAAGGCGCCGAGCCGCACCGACCGGCCGCGATCCAAAGCGTGCTCGAGATGAAAGCCGCCGGCGCCTTTCGCTGGACCGTTGCCGCCGCCGTCCTCGCCGCGATGCTGGCAAGCGCCCTGTCGTTCCGCGCCGACGCGCAATCGGAATATATGCGCGGCGACCGCATGCCCTACGATGCGTTCGACCGGCTGCCCACGACCGATCTTGACGTGCCCGGCGGCACCATCCATGTCGCGTTCGCGCCGGGCGACATCGCGCTGCCCAAGAAAAACTGCTCGGACTGGATCAGGATGTCGGCCCGGGCCGTCACGACCTATTACGGGCGGTTTCCCGTCGCCTCGCTGCGGCTGCTGTTGGTGCCGGTCGATGGCGGGCGCATCCGCGGCGGCACGACATGGGGCTATCGCGGCGCGGCCATTCGTATTCCGCTGGGCCGCGATTCCAGCGAGGATGTTTTGCAGCGCGACTGGGTGATGGTGCACGAGATGGTGCATCCCGCCCTGCCCGATATGCCCGATCGCTATGCCTGGCTGTCGGAGGGGCTTGCCGTCTATGTCGAGCCGGTCGCGCGGGTGCAGGCCGGAGACCTTAACGCGCGGGAAATCTGGCAGGCGATGATGCGCGACATGCCGAAAGGCTTGCCGCAGGCCGGCGATCAGGGCCTCGACAACACGCCCACCTGGGGACGCAAATACTGGGGCGGTGCGATGTTCTGCCTGCTCGCCGATATCGAAATCCGCAAAGCGACCAATAATCGCCTCGGTTTGCAGGACGCGATGCGCGGTGTGCTTGCCGCCGGCGGCAATCATGAGCAGGACTGGCCGATCGCGCGCATTCTCGCAACCGCCGACAAGGCCGTCGGCGTCGACGTGCTGACCCGGCTCCACAACGAGATGGGGCCGAAGCCCGTGACGCCGGACCTTGCCGCGCTATGGCGCGACCTCGGATTGAAGCGGATCGGCGAAGATATCGAATTCGACGACGCTGCGCCGCTCGCCGCGATCCGCAAGGCGATCACCGCGCCGCACGTACAATAGAGCGGGACTTGATGATCCGGCAGCCAATCGCCGCCGGACCATCCTTAAGCGGAGCATCAGAACCGGTAGCTGGCGCCGACGCGCACGAGATGCATCTCGTTGCGGAATTCAGTCCGCGTGCGGTCCTTACTGGACAGCGTGGCGCTGCCATAATTGGCGTAGAGATATTCACCGCGCCCGACGAAATGCTTGGTGAAAGCATACTCGACGCCGCCGCCCGCGATCAGCCCGGCCTTGACCTGCTCGTCCCAGATAAACTGCTGCAGGGTGTCACACCCCTTCTGAACCGTATAGCGGTAGCCGTTGCTGATGCTGGCCACGCCGACACCGACCGCACCAAACGCCAGCAGGCGGTCGAACGCGTAGCCTGCGCGCAGGCGGGCAGAGCCGAATGCGCCGAACTCCGACAGCAACGCGCTGTCGCCAAAGAGGTGTTCGTCCCGTGACGAGGAGGACTTGCCCCAATCGAATTCGCCGCCAATCACAAAGCGGTTGGCGAACTGATAGTTGTAGCCGCCATAGACGCCGACGGCGAAGCCGCCCGCCTGCCCCTCCGCATGACGGCAAGCACCATTTCGGCAGTAATCGGCAGCCCACGCCGCATACGCTCCGCCACCGTAGACGCCCGCATAAAATCCGGTCCAGTTATAATGCGGCGAAGGCGGGTCCGGAATACGGAGATCGGTAGCCTTCGCCGCCGGTCCTGCCAGTAAAAAACCACAAGCCGCAACAATCCCCCAGGAAAGAAAACGCATCAACGCACCTCTTCACGCACGACTCACGCAACTCATGTTGCGGGAACAAGCTGAAGAGGGAACTTCGGGCGCGATGATGTTTAAGTCGGGCGGCGGCGTGGTGAAACGAGGCTATGTTTGGAACCAAACTGCGATGGTCGCCACAATGTACAACCTTAGGGCGAACAACATCGTTCCGAGACTTCAACCGCTACCTGCGGTTTCAATGCGAAGGTGCGGACCGCGGCGCAGTTAGGGCGGGCACTCGTGAATCCGGGAATGGTGCATCCGGCCTTATGTTGGCCTCTAACCCCGAAAGCGGACATCAGTCGGATTAGCCAGCATGTCCCCTAAGGGCCAAACGCACATGCTTCCATTCGCCCGTTCAACTCATTTTCGTAAACGCATTTCTATGACCTCGATTGCAAGCAAATCGGTGTAGCGACGTTCCAACGTTTCAACGTAATCGTCGGCAAAGTGCGCCCCGCTTTCCTGGGACATCGCCTGCCAAGCCGCTTGCTTCTCGGCACGGCAAGACAATATTGCTAAGCGTGAGACCACTTGAGCGGCTTCAGTACTTTTTGCGAACCGTGTCGCTGTGGCGTCGGCACAGGCCCGCCATTTTTTAAGAGCGAGCTTTGAATTCTTCCTCCGCCGTTGCAGCAGAGGAAACCATGCATACGACAGCAGCAAGCGCAGAGTCTGTACATTGGTTTCCTCCCGATTGATCGAGTGTCCGAACCGGCGTTGCCGTCGTCAAGGGGCGCTCGCCCCTGCCTTCTCCAGCTTCGCCATCACCGCGTCGAGGTTGAAGCTTGCGGGCTTCTGCCGCACCGGAAATTCCTTGAAGCTCTGCAGCCATTGCGTGGCCAGCGCCTGCATCGGCACCTGGACGAAGGCGCGCTCCGCCATCCACTTGTTATAGAGGATGGACTCGTCGCCGCGCTCGAACGGATCGGAGCGCAGGTTGAACAGCTTTGGTATGCGCAAGTCGGTGAATTGCCCGGACCATACGCCGATGCCCTTGTTGTTCTGCTCGAGGAAGACGGACTTCCATTCGTTGACACGGATCGCGACGAGTTGGCCGTCATCGTTCCAGTAGACGAACTCCTTGCGCGGCGCTTCCTTCGCTTCACCCTTGAAGAAGGGAATGAGATTGAAGCCGTCGAGATGGACCTTGAAGGTCTTGTTGCCGATCTGCGCGCCCCGCATGCATTTGTCGACGATATCAGGGTCGCCGCCGGCCGCGGCAAAGGTCGGGATCAGGTCGTAATGCGAGCACATCTCGTTGTAGACGGTGCCGGGCTTGATCGTGCCGGGCCAGCGGATCACCATCGGCACGCGAAAGGCGCCTTCCCAGTTGGTCGCCTTCTCGCCGCGGAACGGCGTGGTGCCGCCGTCCGGCCAGGACATCACCTCGGCGCCGTTGTCGCTGGTGAACAGCACGATGGTGTTGTCGGCGATACCGAGGTCGTCGAGCTTCTTCAGCAACTGGCCGACCAACCCGTCGAGCTCCACCATGCCGTCGGGGTAGACTCCGAGCTTGGTCTGTCCCTCGGAAGCAGGCTTCAGATGCGTCCACACATGCATGCGCGTCGGGTTGAAGTAGCAGAACCACGGCGTGTTTGCCTTGTGCTTGCGGTCGATGAAATCGATCGCCGCGCCGATGAACTCCTCGTCCACCGTCTCCATCCGCTTGGTGTCGAGCGGGCCGGTGTTTTCGATCACCTGCTTGCCGACACGTCCGTAGGCGGGATCGACGGTCGCATCGTCGGTATCGGTGGCCTTGCATTTGAGCACGCCGCGCGGCCCGAACTTGGCCCGGAACTTCGGGTCCTTGGGATAGTCCGGATTCTGCGGCTCTTCCTCGGCGTTGAGATGGTAGAGATTGCCGAAGAATTCGTCGAAGCCGTGCACGGTCGGCAGATATTCGTTGCGGTCGCCGAGATGGTTCTTGCCGAATTGCCCGGTGGCGTAGCCGAGCGGCTTCAAGGCTTCCGCGACACTCATGTCTTCGGCGCGAAGTCCGATGTCCGCAGCCGGGCAGACCGACTTTGGTCAGGCCGGTCCTGATCGGTGATTGTCCGGTGATGAAGGCCGCGCGTCCTGCGGTGCAACTTTGCTCGCCATACCAGTCGGTAAACAGCGCGCCTTCCTTGGCGATGCGGTCGATATTGGGCGTGCGGTAGCCCATCACGCCCAGATTGTAGGCGCTCACATTGAACCAGCCGATGTCGTCGGCCATGATCATGAGGATGTTCGGCTTGCGGCCCACCCCGACCTGCTGCGCGTTTGCCTTTGGGGTTAATTCGCCGATTGTAGAGGCCGCTACGAGTGCGGTGCCGCCCAACAAGATATTTCGACGGTCGAGGGAAAACGCCTTCTTATCTTCCATGACTATGCTCCCATTGAAGGCCGCGGAGCCGGGCCTGTGAGAGCTTTTATTGTGCACATATTAGCAGTTGACGGTTACATGATTTACAACTGCGTCAGCAATCTTTACCTAACGCTGATTAGAGCTTTCACATCCCTTTGGGTCATTAACAGACATGCCCGGTCCCGACCTTCGGAGTCCGCTTTGCCTCGAACAGCGGACATTGGTCATTGCGGCCACTGAATTTCCTTTCAACCGGCTTTGCGAGCGCGCCCCTACCCCACCGGCACGATCTTCCCGGGATTGAAAATGTTCTGCGGATCGAGCGCCTGCTTCAGCGCGCGCATGGCGTCGATCGCCTCGGGACCCAGCTCGGCCTTGAGGTATTTCTGCTTGCCCTGCCCGATGCCGTGCTCGCCGGTGCAGGTGCCGCCCATCGACTGCGCCCGCTCGACCAGGCGATGCATGAAGTCCTCACCGCGCGCCATTTCCTCGGCATTGTCGACGTCGCAGACCAGCGAACAGTGGAAATTGCCGTCGCCGACATGGCCGACGATCGGCGACAGCAGACCGAGCCGCTTCAGATCGTCCTCGGTCTCGGTGACGCAATCGGCAAGCCTTGAGATCGGCACGCAGACGTCGGTCGCCACCACGCCCGCTCCCGGCCGCAGCGCCTTCACCGACCAATAGGCGTCATGCCGCGCCTGCCACAGCTTGGTGCGGTCCTCGGGCTTGGTGGTCCAGGTGAAATCGCCGCCGCCGCATTCCCTGGCGATCTCGCTGAAATTCCGCGACTGCTCGGCCACCTCGACCTCGCTGCCATGAAATTCCAGCAGCAGCAGCGGCGTCTCCGGCAGGCTCAGCTTCGAATAGGAATTGCAGGCGCGAACCTGCTCGGCGTTGAGCAGTTCGATCCGCGCGAGCGGAATGCCGGTCTGGATGGCCAGGATCGTGGCCTGGCAGGCGCCGCGCACGGTTTCGAACGAACAGGCGGCGGCTGCGATCGTCTCGGGGATACCGCGCAGCTTGATGGTGAGTTCGGAGATGATGCCGAGCGTGCCTTCGGCGCCGACGAACAGATGCGTCAGGTCGTAACCGGCCGCTGATTTTTTCGCCCGCGTGCCGGTTGTGATGATCGCGCCGTCGCCGCGCACCACTTTGAGCGCCAGCACGTTGTCGCGCATCGTGCCGTAACGCACCGCATTGGTCCCGGAGGCCCGCGTCGAGGCCATGCCGCCGAGCGAGGCGTCGGCGCCGGGATCGATCGGGAAAAACAATCCCTGGTCGCGCAGATGCTCGTTCAGCGCCTTGCGGGTCACGCCCGGCTGGATCACGCAATCAAGGTCCTCGGCATGAACTTCGAGAATTTGGTTCATGTCGCGCAGGTCGATGCAGACGCCGCCGGCCGGCGCGTTGACCTGGCCCTCCAGCGACGTGCCGGTGCCGAAGGCGATCACGGGAACGCCGAACTGAGCGCAGATCCGCACCACGTCCTGGATATCGGAAGTTTCCTGCGCCATCACCACGGCGTCGGGCGGCTGCGTCGGCAGCCACGTGGTGGTATGGGCGTGCTGTTCGCGCACCGCCTGCGAGGTAATCAGCCGGTTGCCGAACCGCGCCGCCAGCGCCTCAATGGTGCTTGCCAGCGCCTGCGGCTCGGGCCGCTCTGAATTATTCGATATCGTCGTCGCCACGCCAAATTCCTCCGGATTTGAGCGGACCGTGGCAAAGGATATAAGGGGGGTCAAGAGACCCGCAAAAACAAAGGGATGGATGATGACGACCGCTGCCGCCGCCAAGGAAAGTTTGAAGGATAATCTGAAGGATATGCCGCTACCGCCGGCCCCGTTCCTGTCCTCGGTGATGCAGATCGAACCGCAATGGATCGACTATAACGGCCACCTCAACATGGCCTATTACAACGTGATGATGGACCGCGCGATCGACGAGATGTGGCTGCAGCTCGGGATCGGGCCGGCCTACATGAAGGAACGCCATTGCTCGACCTTCACCGCCGAATGCCATGTTCGCTATCTGCGCGAGATTCACCTTGGCGATCCCGTTCAGATTTCGGTTTATCTGTTAGATCATGACGAGAAGCGGCTGCATACGTTCGAGGAACTGCGGCACGCGAGCGAGGGCTGGCTTTCCGCGACGTCGGAAAACATGACGCTCCATATGGATATGAAGGCGCGAAAGGTCGCCCCCTTCCCGCCCGATATCCGCGCCCGCATTCAGGCGGTGGTGGATTCGCACGCAGCCGTGTCGCGGCCCGAGGGGATCGGCCGCAAAGTCGCGATGCCCCAGAAATAGCCGCCAGTTCAGGCTGGCAGCCCGGCCTCTTGCAGGGTTCCGACCACCAGATCGCAATAGCTCTGCGGCAGCGGCGGCATGCCCCGCTGCACCTCCGACACCGTGAGGTCAGGATAGTGGTGTCGCAGCGCTCCGAGACTGCGTCGGGCCTGCGGCCCTTGCCCGGCAAGCACGTGAGCCGGGCACAGCGTTCGATGCACCCAGCTTGCGGAGGGATGCTCGGCCAGCGCCCGCTCCTGCCAGTAAGCCGCTTCGGCATATTGGCCCGCCTTGAAATGAGCACAGCCGATCCCGACCATGCTGTTGAAGGCCAGCGGATCGTGCGGCGCCAGGTCGAGCGCGATCTTCAAACGCTCGATGGCGGAAGCGGGATCGCCCTTGTAGACGTCGATCCATCCGCTGCGGCTCCACGCCCAGGCCGATCCGCCGTCGAGGGCGAGCGCCTTGCGAATGACCAGATCGGCCGTATCGAACTCGCCAAGCAATGTCAGCGCATTGCCGAGCACGGCAAGCGCGGTGGCGTCGCCGCAAAGGGCCTGAGCCCGATGCGTCAGTTCGAGACTTCGCGACCTCTCTTCCATTGGCGCGGATGAGAAATGATAGACGGCGCGCTGAACATGCGCCCAGGCCGCCAGCGCGGTGGCGAGCGGATCGGTCGGATCCAGCTCCATCGCGCGCTCCAGCAATTCGAGCGAGCGGGAATTGCCGTCGGCATCGAGAGCGGCAACCCCCGGCAGCGCGCGCAGCGCGAGATCGTGGGCGCCGAGGCCGGCCTCCGGCTTATGCAACGCGTGATCGATCTCGGCCAGCCGCAGGCATTGCTGAAGCGACGCAGCGATCCTGATGGCGAGGTGTTCCCCGTCTGCGGTTTCGTCGCGCAGGATATTGTCGGAGCGATGCGCCCAGAGCTGGCGGCTCGTTTCGGTGTCGATCAGCCGCAAGGTCAGACGGGCGTGCGAACCCGATCCCCTGATTGCACCAGCCAAATGATAACGTGCCGCCCTCGTCTGACTTGCCACCGAAATACCGGCGCGCGTCAGTGCGGCGGCGAGATCGTCGGCGATATCGGCCGCGATCTCCCGATGTTCCGCGGCCGTTTCGATCAGTCCAAACGCCACCGCGGGCCGACCGCGCGGCGACACAAACAACGAAGGCATGGCGCCGAGCGTGGCCATGAACGCCGCCTGCCGCTTCAGCGTCTGCGACGGCGTCTCGCCATAGCGGCGGCGATACGCGATCGAAAACCGGCCGCAATGAGGAAAGCCACAGCGCAGCGCGATATCCATGATTGTGACGCCGGGCGTCCCCTGCAACAGTTCGCGGCGGGCGCATTCGAGCCCGATGTCGCGAAGCACGGCCCGCGGGGTCTTGCCGACAAAGGTGAGGAACTGGCGCTGCAGGGTTCGGCCGGAAGTGCCGGCGATGGCAGCGAGTTCCGTCAGGCGCCAATTGTGGCCGAGATTGGAACGCATCGCGTCCAGCGCGCGCTTGACACCGCGCGGCAGCGGTGACGCCGCCGATGAAACGTCCTGACTGGTCATCATCCGCACGCAACTCCGAATGTCCCTGGTTGTGAGTCCCGGAAGCGGTCGAAAGGTTCACAATCGGGATAGCCGTGTCGCGAAGTGGATAGGCGCCTGAAGCTCCCTTGGACTAAGCCCGGACCACGCCCAAACCGTCAAATCCGCGCCTCGGAGGAGGAACACATGGCTACATCCACTGCCGTCAAGACCGAACAACCCGGCCAGATCGACCTTTCCGCCCTCAAGACCAAGCAGCACGGCGCCTGGTCGTCCGGCGACTATGCAATTGTCGGCACCACGCTGCAGATCGTCGGCGAAGAGCTGTGCGAGGCCCTCGACCTCAGAGCCGGTCAGAAGGTGCTCGACGTCGCCGCCGGCAACGGCAACGCGACGCTTGCCGCCGCGCGCCGCTGGTGCGAGGTGGTCTCGACCGATTATGTGCCGAGCCTGCTCGAACGCGGCCGCGCGCGTGCCGCGGCGGAAGGCCTGTCGGTCCAGTTCAAGGAAGCGGATGCGGAAGCGCTCGACTTCAGCGATGCGACTTTCGATACCGTGCTCTCGACCTTCGGCGTGATGTTCACGCCGGACCAGGACCGTGCGGCTTCCGAATTGCTGCGGGTGTGCAAGAGCGGCGGCAAGATCGGTCTCGCCAACTGGACGCCGGAAGGTTTTATCGGGCAGCTGTTCAAGACGCTCGGCAAATACCTGCCGCCGCCGGCCGGCGCGAAATCGCCCGCACTGTGGGGCACGCAGGCGCGCATCACGGAGATGTTCGGAACATCGGCAGCCTCGATCAAGGCCGAGAAGCGTCACTTCACGTTCCGCTACCGCTCGCCGATGCACTTTCTCGACGTGTTCAGGAATTACTATGGCCCGACGCTGAAAGCCTTTGCCGCACTTGATGAAACCAACCAGCGCCGCCTCGCCGACGATATCCTGAAACTGATCGCATCGATGAACCGCGCCGAGGACGGCACCATGGTGCTGGCGAGTGAGTATCTGGAAATCGTCATCGTCAAGCGCTGACGAAAAGCCGTGAGGCGGCGGCCATTGAGCAGGCCGCCGCCCGTCGTAGTGTCCACCAAGGAACTTCCGAGATGATTTACCAAACGCCCGGGCTCATCGATTACCAAGAGGCCGGCAAGGGCCCGACCGTAGTGCTCGTGCCGGGCTCATGCAGCACCGGCGCAGCCTGGCGGCCGGTCATGGCTCATTGGCAGGGCCAGTTCCGCTGCGTGACTACCAGCCTGTTGGGATATGGCGGTACCGCCGAACGCCGCGCCGCAGATGATACCGATATCGCCCATGAGCGCGAAATCCTCGAGTCCGTAATTCGCCGTGCAGGCGGACCGGTGCATCTCGTTGGTCACTCGTTCGGCGGACTAACTGCGCTTGCGGTCGCACTGCGGGGACGTGTTCCGCTGCTCAGCCTGACCATCGCCGAAGCACCGGCCATGGAAATCCTGAAAGAAACCGGAGAGCAGCAGCACTATGACGCTTTCCGAAACATGTCCCGCGCCTATTCCGATTCTTTCATGCGCGGCGAAACCGATGCGATCGCGCGAATGGTCGACTTCTACGGCGGCGCCGGCACCTTCGCCGCCTGGCCGCAGCGCGTTCGCGACTACGCCATCGAAACGACCTCTGCCAATTTGCTGGACTGGAAATCGGCTTATGGTTTTCGTCTCACACCCAAGTCACTGGCGACCGTGAAAATTCCCACGCTCGTTGTGTGGGGTGAAACCAGTCATCCGGCTGTACGTCGGGCGAACGATCTCCTGAGCCGGTATATCCCGCGCGCCGACTACGCCACGATTGCCGGCGCGTCTCATTTCATGATCGCGACCCACCCGAAGCAATTTGCGGACTTGTTCGTCCGTCACATCGAGCGGTCCAGTCTGCCGTTGGCGGCCGCGCAATAGTTCGCGCGGCGCCACACACTCAGTTTTTGCAGCGGCTGGCTAGACGTTACTGCGTCCGCGCACCAGTCCGACCACCGCCGAGATCAGAAACAGGATCACGGCGATAAAGAAGATCGCCTTGGCGATTTCGACGGAAGCGCCGGCGATGCCGCCGAAGCCCAGAATACCCGCGATCAACGCGACGACCAGAAACGTAACGACCCAGCTCAGCATGACACCACCTCAATTGGCTGTTGCTCTCGCGATGGCGGCGACTGACGCGTCGCGCACCGACTGACAGAACAATCCAGCGCAGAAACGTTGGTTCCGGGCGGCAAAACCACGAAATTTGACGATTCCGGCGGAACAAAATCGCTAGCCCGCCTCGAAATCGGCCCTGCAAAAGCTCCGGGATAAACCTGTCAAAACGAACGTACAGGCCCTATATGGCCCGTAATCCCTGCTATGAAGGCTCCCCTTTACCGCCTCACGGTGCCATCGTGGGGCCAAGACAATTCGAGCATGACCGAGCCGAGCAAACTGCCCCATCGCGGCGTCCCCGAGCACCAGCCAGCGGCTGGCGGCATTGCCGCGCGTGCGCGGGCCGCGGCCGGCCCGCAATATCTCAACGGGCTCAATCCCGAACAGCGCGATGCGGTCGAGACGCTGGACGGCCCGGTTCTGGTGCTGGCCGGCGCCGGCACCGGCAAGACGCGCGTGCTGACCACGCGGATCGCCCACATCCTGAGCCAGGGCCGCGCGCGCCCGCACGAAATCCTGTCGGTGACCTTCACCAACAAGGCCGCGCGCGAGATGAAGCTGCGCCTCGGCCAGATGCTCGGCCAGGCCGTGGAAGGCATGCCGTGGCTCGGCACCTTCCACTCGATCGGCGGCCGCATCCTGCGTTTCCATGCCGAACTGGTGCAGCTCAAATCCAATTTCACCGTGCTCGATGTCGACGATCAGGTGCGGCTGCTCAAGCAGCTTCTGCAGGCCGAGAACATCGACGACAAGCGCTGGCCGGCGCGCATGCTGGCCGGGCTGATCGACGGCTGGAAGAACCGCGGGCTGACGCCTTCGCAGGTGCCTGCGGGCGAGGCCGCGATGTTCGGCAACGGCAAGGGCGGAAAACTCTACGCCAGCTACCAGGAGCGGCTGAAGATTCTCAACGCCGCCGATTTCGGCGATCTCTTGCTGGAGAACATCCGGCTGTTCCGCGAGCACCCCGACGTGCTGCGGCAGTACCAGAACCGGTTCAAGTTCATCCTGGTCGACGAATATCAGGACACCAACGTCGCGCAGTATCTCTGGCTGCGGCTGCTGTCGCAGGCGCCGTCGCGGCCGGGGGTTCCGCTTTCGGCGATCATTCCGGGCGCCATCGGCTCCCCCGGCATTCCGGGGCGCGTCGAAGACGCGAACCCGGATGTGCAATCGCACATCCGGGAATCTGGAGATAAAGAGGACCCATCTCCAAATTCCGGGTCTGCGCTTTCAGCGCATCCCGGAATGACCGAGCCTGCTGCCCCGGCACCTGCCGCACAGACGCCCCTCAAAAACATCTGCTGCGTCGGCGACGACGACCAGTCGATCTATGGCTGGCGCGGCGCGGAGGTCGACAACATCCTGCGCTTCGATCACGATTTTCCCGGCGCCAAGGTGATCCGCCTCGAACGCAATTACCGCTCGACAGGTCACATCCTCGCCGCCGCCTCGCACCTGATCGCGCACAACGAAGGCCGTCTCGGCAAGACGTTGCGCACCGAGGACGTCGACGGCGAGAAGGTCACGGTGACCGGCTCCTGGGATTCGGAAGAGGAAGCCCGCGCCATCGGCGAAGAGATCGAGGCGTTGCAGCGCGCCGGCGAGAACCTCAACGAGGTCGCGATCCTGGTGCGGGCCTCGTTCCAGATGCGCGAGTTCGAAGATCGCTTCGTCACGCTCGGCCTGCCCTATCGCGTGATCGGCGGTCCGCGGTTCTATGAGCGCGCCGAAATCCGCGACGCGCTGGCTTATTTGCGCGTGATCAATTCAGCCGCCGACGACCTCGCCTTCGAGCGCATCGTCAACGTGCCCAAGCGCGGGCTTGGCGACGCCACCGTGCAAATGCTGCACGACCACGCCCGCAAGCGCCGCATTCCCCTGTTCGAGGCCGCCCGCGCCGTGGTCGAGACCGACGAGCTGAAGCCGAAGGCGCGCGGGTCGTTGCGCGAACTCATCCTGCATTTCGACCGCTGGCGTGCGCAGCGCGAGGTGACGTCACATACCGAGCTCGCCGAAATCGTGCTCGACGAGAGCGGCTATACCGAGATGTGGCAGAAGGACCGCTCGGCCGACGCGGCCGGCCGGCTGGATAACTTGAAAGAGCTCGTGCGCTCGATGGAAGAGTTCGAGAACCTGCAAGGTTTTCTCGAACACATCTCGCTGGTGATGGACCGCGACGGCGGCGCCGAGGATGAAGCCGTCTCGCTGATGACGCTGCATTCGGCCAAGGGGCTCGAATTCAACAATGTGTTCCTGCCCGGCTGGGAGGAAGGCCTGTTTCCGAGCCAGCGCACGCTCGACGAACAGGGCCGCGCCGGCCTCGAGGAAGAGCGACGCCTCGCCCATGTCGGCCTGACCCGCGCCCGCCGCCGCGCCAAACTCTATTTCGCCACCAACCGCCGCATCCACGGCACGTGGACGACCACGATCCCCTCGCGCTTCCTCGACGAGCTGCCATCGGCCAATGTCGAGATCACGGAATCCAAGGGCGGCTCCGGCTGGGGCGGCAGCGGCGGCTACGGCCCGTCGCGTTTCGACAATGTCAAATCCTTCGGCTCCAGCTACAGTACGCCGGGCTGGCAGCGCGCGCAGGCCAACCGCAACCGAACCAGGGTGGTCGCGGACGGGCCCGCGGCGGTTTTGAGGAAAACCAGTCGTCGTTTTCAAATTCGCGCAGCGATACCTTTTCGGGTGGTGGATACTCACGCAACAAGCGCGGCCCAATGGTGATCGAGGGCGAGCTGGTCGCGAAATCCACCGGCACCGTTTCGGACTTCTCGCTCGACGACCGCGTGTTTCACCAGAAGTTCGGCTACGGCAACGTGGTGAAGATCGACGGCAACAAGCTGACGATCGCGTTCGAGAAGGCCGGCGAGAAGAAGGTCGTCGATAGTTTCGTCGAGCGGGTGTAGAGGCGATAATTTTTCCCCACGCGATTGCATAAGCGGCAC
>CAWBQP010000024.1:0-118794 GCA_963790735.1 uncultured Alphaproteobacteria bacterium
AACGTGCCGCCGGGCGCGCTGGTGAAGCCGAAGGACCCGCTCGAATATGTTCGCAAGCTGCGCTTCCACCAGAGCGTTTCCAGCGTGCGCGATTACGGCCTGACCCAGCCAGGATGCGTCGCTTGAGTGAACTGCCTCACGTGACGGTGTTCACCGACGGCGCCTGCTCGGGCAATCCCGGGCCCGGCGGCTGGGGCGCCATACTGAAATTCGGCGACAAGGAGAAAGAACTGAAGGGCGGCGAGGCCCACACCACCAACAACCGCATGGAATTGATGGCGGCGATCTCGGCGCTGGAAGCGCTGAAGAAGCCGTGCGTGGTCGACCTCACCACCGACAGCCAGTATGTCCGCCAGGGCATCACCGGCTGGATCCACGGCTGGAAGAAAAACGGCTGGCGGACATCCGACAAGAAGCCGGTCAAGAATGTCGACCTCTGGCAGCGCCTCGACGCCGCGCTGAAGCCGCACCAGGTACGCTGGCACTGGATCAAGGGCCACGCCGGCCACGACGAAAACGAGCGCGCCGATCAGTTGGCGCGCGAGGGCGTCGCGATGGCAAGGTTGAAGCAGTAGCCCTTCCCCTCTCCCCTTGTGGGAGAGGGTGGCTTCGCGAAGCGAAGACGGGTGAGGGGTTCTATCCGCGGAGAGAGACTCCTCATCCGGCACGGACTTCGTCCGTGCCACCTTCTCCCACAAGGGGAGAAGGAAGAAAGCATGCCGCGCGGGCTATTCAGCTTACAGCTGCCCCAGCAGCGTATCGCCGCCGGAAACCTCGACCTTGCCGGGCGCCGGCTCGAGGTTGAGCTTCTTCACCACGCCGTCGTCCACCAGCATCGAATAGCGCTTGGAGCGGATGCCGAGGCCGTTGCCGGAGGCGTCGAGCTCCATGCCGATCGCCTTGGTGAAGTCGGCATTGCCGTCGGCCAGGAACACCGCTTCGTCGCGCTGGTCGGTGTCGCGCTTCCAGGCGTTCATGACGAAGGCGTCGTTGACGGAGACGATGGCGATGGTGCTCACGCCCTTGTCCTTGATGGCATAGGCGTTGAGGAAGATGCTCGGCAGGTGCATCTTGTGGCAGGTGCCGGTATAGGCGCCGGGCACCGCGAACAGCGCCACCTTCTTGCCCTTGAAAATATCGTCGGTGGTTTTGACCTGCGGACCTTCCGCCGTCATCACGCGAAACTTGGCTTCCGGCAGCTTGTCGCCAACTTGGATCGTCATCGTCAATTCTCCCTCCATGAGCGGATGTTTCTTATAGCGTTTTCGAGCGAGTGGGTACCGGTTCGGGTGAACGCGCACGAGCTACAATATTCATCGGGCGGGTAACCGGCACATGCGGGGGTTGAAACGGCAACGATAGCCCGTTCACGCTTCCGTCATCAGGGGGAAAAGCCCCTTCGTCCAGGAAGGCCTGCTCGTCGGGCGTGGACGCACGGCCCAGCAGGCGGTTGCGGTGGGGAAAGCGCCCGAACCGCCGGATGATATCGGCGTGGTGCTCGGCCCATTTCAGGCTTTCCGTATGGCCGGCGGCGCGCGACAGCTCGATGCAGCGCAACTGGTCGGCCAGATGCTCCGAATGCATGAAAGGCAGATAGAGGAATTCCCGTAACGCGGGATCGAGCCGCGCGTCCGCGCCGCGATCGATGGCGCGGTGCGCCACCTCGCGCGCGAGGCGGTCGCTGGCATAGGTCCTGATGTCGCCACGGAATATGTTGCGGGGAAACTGATCGAGCACGATGACGAGCGCCAGCGCGCCGTCATCGCTCGCTTCCCACGACGATAATTCGCCGGCCGCCGCGCGCTGCCACAGGCCGAGAAAGCGCCGGCGCACCTCCGCGTCGAAGGCGTCGTCGCGCCGGTACCAGCGGTCGGCGCCGGCGTCACGCCAGAAGGCCAAAATGCCGGCCGGCGCGACGGAAGCTTCAGCCATCGACGGGAAGCCGACGCGCTTTACGCCGCGGCCTTCTTCTCGTCGCGCAGTTCGCGGCGCAGGATCTTGCCGACATTGGTCTTGGGCAGGTCGTTCCTGAACTCGATCTGCTTGGGGACCTTGTAGCCGGTGAGCTGCGTGCCGCAGAACTTGATGACTTCCTCGGCGGTGAGGTTCGGGTCCTTCTTGACGATGAACGCTTTCACCGCCTCGCCCGATTTCGCGTCCTGGCCACGCCGATCACAGCGCATTCCAGCACGCCGGCATGGCTTGCGATCACTTCCTCGATCTCGTTGGGATAGACGTTGAAGCCCGAGACCAGGATCATGTCCTTCTTGCGGTCGACGATCTTGGTGTAGCCCCGTTCGTCCATCACGCCGATGTCGCCGGTGCGGAAGAAGCCGTCCGCGGTCATCACGTTGGCGGTCTCTTCCGGCCGGTTCCAGTAGCCGGCCATCACCTGCGGGCCCTTGGCGCAGATCTCGCCGGCTTCGCCGAGCGGCACTTCCTTGCCGTCGTCGTCGCGGATCGAGAGGTAGGTCGACGGCACGGGAATGCCGATCGAGCCGGAGAACTGGTCGGTGTCGGCCGGGTTGCAGGTCAGCGTCGGCGAGGTCTCGGACAGGCCGTAGCCTTCCGACAGCGCGCAGCCGGTGACCTTCAGCCACTTCTCGGCGACCGGCTTCTGCGTCGCCATGCCGCCGCCGAACGAGGTCTTCAGCTTGGAGAAGTCGACCTTGTCGAAACCGGGCGAATTCAACAGTCCGTTGTAGAGCGTGTTGACCGCCGGGAAGCTGTTGACCTGGTATTTCATCAGCTCCTTGATGAAGCCCGGCCATGTCGCGCGGGTTCGGGATCAACAGGTTGACGCCGCCGGCCCGCATCGCGAGCAGGAAACACGCCGTCAGCGCGAAGATATGATAGAGCGGCAGCGCGCAGACGATGAAGATCTGCTCGACTTGCGGCGGCTTCTTCAGCGCCGGCTGCAGCCAGGCGTCGTTCTGCAGCACGTTGGCGAGGATGTTGCGGTGGAGCAGCGTCGCGCCCTTGGAGACGCCGGTGGTGCCGCCGGTATATTGCAGGAAGGCGACGTCATCGAGCGTGAGCTTCGGCTTGTCGAGCTTCTTGCCGCGGCCGGCGGCGAGCGCATCGTTGAACGAGACCGCGCCCGGGATCGACCAGGCCGGCACCATCTTCTTCACCTTGCGGACCACCAGATTGACGATCACGCCCTTGAAGCCGAGCAGGTCGCCCATGCTGCCGACGATCACATGCTTGACTGCGGTCCTCGCGATCACCTGCTGCACGGTGGTCGCAAAATTCTCCAGAACGATGATCGCTTCCGCGCCGGAATCCTTGAGCTGATGCTCGAGCTCGCGCGGGGTGTAGAGCGGGTTGACGTTCACCACCGCATAGCCGGCGCGCAGCACGGCGGCGGTCGAGACCGGGTATTGCAGCACGTTCGGCATCATCAGCGCGACGCGCGCGCCCTTTTGCAGGCCCTTGCTCTGCAGATAGGCGCCGAGTGCGGCCGACATCTCGTCGAGGTCGCGGTAGCTGATCGACTTGTCCATGCAGATGAAAGCTTTTCGGTCGGCGAACTTCTTAAAGCTTTCTTCCAGCAATTCGACGAGTGACGAATATTGGGTGACGTCGATATCGGCGGGCACGCCGGCCGGATATTGCTTGAGCCAGATCCGCTCCATGGTATTTCCCCTCTGGTTCGTTCCCACTTCGTGAACGCTATTCTCGGCCGGGCACGCCTTGTTTTGGGCAGTATTGTGAATGCCGCCGCCGATGGCAAGCGGCTGTGCGCTATCGACGCATTCCGGCGATCTGGAATAATTCGGCTGAACGGCAGGAAAGCTGCCTAATTACGTGGCTTGGCGGCCCGTTAACCAGCCGGCTTGTTTTCGCCCTTGGGTTTAGCGGCAGCCTTCGGCTTGGCCGGCTTCGGCGCGGGCTTGTCTGCGGCGGCGGGCTTGGCGGCCGGCTTTCTGTCGGCCGAAGCGGCCGGCTTGGCGGCAGCCTCCGGCCTGGCGTTCGCATGCCTGACCGTAGCAGGCTTCGCTGCCGGTTTCGCGCCGGCTTCAGCCTTGGGCGCCGCGTCGGCGGGCTTCTTCGCTGCAATCTTCGATTTCTTGCCGCGCCTTGCCGGCGTCTGCTTCTCGGCCTCCGCCGCAACGGCCGCGATCAATGCGGGGCCGGTCTTGGTCGGGCCGGTATAGACCGGAACGGGCTCGGACGGCACCGCCGCGGCAGCCATCATCTCCGACGGCTTGCCCATCGGCGGCTGCAGCCCGGCGGTGAAGAACGTGACCGCGGTCTCGCCGGTCGACGGGCCGCCGCTGGCGACGACGTCGGCGTCCTCGTCGGTGGCCGGCCGCTTGCGCTTGCCGTTGCACATCTCCTCGCGCAGGTTCGGCGGCGTCGCATCGATCGGAACCAGATTGTCGACGGTGCCGAGCGCGGGCTTCAGCCAGCCCAGGCCGTTGCCGCCGAAGCCGCGCTCCAGCAATTGCGCCGCGCGAACCGCGCGCGCCTGTCCCGAGGATGCGCCGAGCACGACGGCGATCAGCCGCTTGCCGTTACGCGTCGCGGAGGCGACCAGATTGTAGCCGGAAGCGCAGATGAAGCCGGTCTTGAAGCCGTCGGCGCCGGGATAGCGTCCGATCAGCTTGTTGAAATTCTGCGTCACCCTGCGGCCGTAGCGGATCGAGGGAATGTGCATGAAGTATTCGTATTCCGGCAGGTCGCGAATCACCGCGCGCGCCAGGATCGCGAGATCGCGCGCCGAGGTGATCTGTCCGTCCGCCGGCAGGCCGTTCGGATTGACGTAGCTCGTCTGCGTCATGCCGAGCTTTTGCGCGGTCTGGTTCATCATGCCGGAGAAACCGTCGACCGATCCGCCGACGCCCTCGGCGAGCACGACGGCCATGTCGTTGGCCGACTTCACCATCATCATCTTCAGCGCGTTGTCGACGGTGACCTGAATGCCCGGACGGAAACCCATCTTGGACGGCGACTGCGAGGCTGCGACCGGCGACACCGTCAGCACCGTATCGAGCGACAGACGCCCTTCCTTGACCGCCTTCAGCGTGACGTAGGCGGTCATGATCTTGGTCACCGAGGCGGGGTACCAGGGCATGGTGGCGTTGTCGGCCTGCAGGACCTTGCCGGTATCGGCTTCGACAACCAGCAGCGCTTCGGCGTGCGCGGCGCGCGGCGTCACGACGGCAAGCGCCGTCGCCAGGAAAATCCAGTTCAACGAGGAAGCGCGAAGCAGCGGGCGAAGAAAATGCACTTTTCCGTTCCGGTCCTTTGAGACCCGCCTTGAAAAAAGGAGGTCCTCTCGATCTAACGTTCGGGTTTCAAGCGTGTCCGGCGCCGTCGCTTTGCGGCAAGGCGCAAACCTATACCGGCTTGGCGGGCCAGAACAGAGGCCGGGCGATTAAATCGTGGACGAAATCGTCGCAAATTCGGCGATGTCTAAACCGTGATCGCGCTCACGCAGGCCTATTTGGCCTCGATTTCGGCGCGCGCATTCTCCTGCACCATGAACTGGGCTTTCGCGAGTTCCGCAAAGCGTTCGCCCTTGGCCACCAGTTCATCGAAAGTTCCACTTTCGATCACGCGCCCATTGTCGAACACCAGGATGCGGGTGGCGTTGCGAATGGTCGAAAGCCGGTGCGCGATCACGAAGGTGGTGCGGCCCTTCATCACCTCGTCGAGGGCGGCATTGACCTTGGCCTCGGTGACGGCGTCGAGCGCGCTGGTCGCCTCGTCGAGGATCAGGATCGGCGGGTCCTTCAACAGCGCGCGTGCGATCGACAGGCGCTGCCGTTCGCCGCCGGACAGCATGCGGCCGCGCTCGCCGGCATGGGTCTCGAACTTCTTGTCGCTGCGCTCGATGAATTCCAGCGCCTGCGCGCGGCCTGCCGCGATGCGCATTTCCTCTTCGGTCGCGTCCGGCTTGCCGACGCGCAGATTGTCGGCGAGCGAGCGGTTGAACAGCAGCGCCTCCTGGAACACGACGCCGATGTTCCGCCGCAGCGCGGTCAGCTTCAGGCCGCGGATATCCATGCCGTCGATCTTGATGATGCCGGATTGCGGATCGAAGGCGCGGTGCAGCAGCGCGATCGCGGTCGATTTGCCGGCGCCGGTCGGGCCGACCAGCGCGATGGTCTGGCCGGGCAAAGCGGTAAACGAAACGTCCTCGACCGCGGGCCGCTTGCCGTCATAGGAAAACGAGACGTCGTTGAATTCGACGAGGCCGGAGAGCCGGCCGGTATCCATGGCGTTGGGCCGGTCGCGCACCGCGGGCACCGCGTCCAGCACGTCGAAGAATTCCTGCAGGCGCGGCGCCTCCATGAACACGCTGTTGATGAAGCTCACCACCTGTTCGAGCTTCTGGATCAGCATGGTCGCAAAACTCACGAACATCACGATCTCGCCGACCGTGGTCTGCTCCCTGGCCGTGCAGGTAGATGCCGACGGAGAAGATCGCGAGCACGGTAATGGTGGTGGAGGCGCGGGTGATGACGGTGACCAGCGCCCACCAGCCCAATACCGGCATCTGCACGGCGAGCAGCTTGTCGGCGACGAAGCGCAGGCCCTGAACCTCGGCGTCGATCCGCACGAAGCTCTGCACCAGCGCGACATTGCCGAGCGCGTCGGAGGCGCGCGCCGAGAGATCGCTGTAATGCGCCTCGACCTCGCTCTGCATGCCGTAGGTCTTGCGCACCACCAGCGTGGTCAGCACCGTGAATATCACGCACAGCGCGAACAAGAGGATCGCCAGCCGCCAGTTGATGTAGAACGCCAGCGGCAGCAGCACCACCAGCGACAGGATCGCCGCAAAATGCTCGCGGAAGAATCCGAGCCAGAGCCGCCACAGCGAGTCGGTGCCGTTCAGCATCACCTTCATCAGCCGGCCGGAATGGGTGCCGGTGTGGAAGGTCAGCGGCAGTTGCATGATGTGCTCGAAATAGTCGGTCAGCACCGCCTGGCGCTGGCGGTGCGCCAGCTTGTCGGCATGGAGCGCGACCAGCGCGCTGCACGCGATGGTGAACAGGCCGAACGCCACCCAGGCCGCCAGCAGCGGCCAGGCCGAGTTCGAGGCCAGCGGCCCGGTCTGCGGCTTGCCGGAGAGCACGTCGACGATCTTGCCGAACAGCACCGGCTCGGCGAATTGCGCGGCGGCCAGCAGCAGGTTGGCGACGGCGAGAATCCAGCCCAGCCGCGCCTCCTTGCCGAGCAGCTCGAGGACGCGGGTGTAAAGGCGCAGCATGGACATCTGGTTTGGCGACTCGGCAGCAAGGGAAGCGATCAGAGGCGCATTCTAATCAGGGATCGCGGCGGAGAACCAGAGCGGGATGGATTTTCTTCCGGTCGCTTGATCGCTTGCGCGGACCCGTTGGCGCCTCCTCACCATGAGCCGTTACATTTTACTCAATTGATCAAACGGCCGTTGAGCGGGGGCAGGAACTGGTCGTCGAAAATATCGGAGGCCTGCGGCCGCTTCTGAAACTTGAAATCTTCCGCGACCTGGTCGATCGAGCGCTCGAATCGCGCCGGATCGATCGCGCCGATGCCGTTGCGCTTCACTTCGCTGGTCAGGATGTTGTCGCGCAGGATGCTCTGCAGGCGTTCGAGTTCGAGGTCCTTTGAGCCGCCGTCCATGCGATTGGCGACTTCGGCCGCGGCGCCTGCAGGGTCCTTGATGTACGAGATTAAGGCCGCCGATCACGGCCCGCACGAATCCCTTCACCGCCTCGGGCTTGGTGGCGGCCACCGCCGGATTGACGATAACAGCGAAACCATAGGCCTCGCAGCCATAGTCGGCGAATTTCAGCACCGCCAGATCGTCGGCCGGCACGCCGCGGTCCCTCAAATTGATCGCCGACAGATAGGAAAATCCGGTCACGGCATCGATCTGGCCTGCCGACAGCATCGGCTCGCGCACCGCGGCGCTGATGCTGCTCTGTTTCACGTTCTTGATCTTGATGCCGTTCTGGTGTGCCACCGCCGGCCATAGCCGGATCGACAGGTCGCCTTCGGCGACGCCGAGATTTTTGCCCTCGATGTCGGTCAGCGCGCGGACGCCGCGGCTCTTGCGGGCGATGATGGAATAGGGCGCCTTGTTGAACAGCACGAACACCGCCTTGATCTTGGGGCCGCCCTGCTTGTCCTTGTCGCGAAACCGCATCAACGCGTTGATGTCGACCAGCGCAAAATCGCTGGTGCCTGCCGCGACGCGCGCAATCGCATCCGACGATCCGCTGGCGATGTTGGTCGTGACCGCCAGCGCTTCCGCGCTGAACAGGCCGCCGGCTGAGGCCATCACGAACGGGGCGGCCGCGGCATCGATCGGACGGTCGAGCGAAAACTGGATCGCGAGCGGGGGCCGGGGCTCGTCCGCGGCCAGGACATTGCCCGCCATCAAGCCCGCAATCGCGCACAGCCCGGCAAGGGAAGCCAAGAGAACACTCAGGCGAGAGCGGATGGCGTTGGTCCTGACAGCACGCATCGAGATTACATCAGCACGAGGTGGGACAAGTTGCCGCGCCGGCGATGACTGTTTCGTGACATCGCCAAACGGCATGAATCGCCCTTCGGGCCTGGGCGCCATTCTGCAGCATCTAACCTGAACGGTCGATGACTGCCACGATTTTGCCAGGGATCGTTCAGCTGCCGTTCGGATTGGGGAACCTAGTATCCGCTCAGTGGTTAGCTATCTGAGGCCTGTCCAGGCCAGCTCCCACGGAGGATGTCGAGATGTTTGCGCGAAAGGGTTTGTTTTCATCGATCGGCCGCGCCGGCGCGGTGGCGACGGTGGTGGCGGTGGCGTTGACGGCCGTCCAGCCGTCGATGGCCTTCGCCGGCTCCGCGACGTCGACCAAGGGCGTGACCGCTTCGACCGGGACCAGCGACGCGACCGATATCAGCGCGCGGCGCAGGCACTATCGCGGTGGTGGCGGTGCCGCCGCAGCAGCGGCCTTTGCCGGCATCGTCGGCACGGGGATTGCGATCGCGGCCACCCAGAACCGCCGCCACTATTATGACGGCGGCTATGGCTACTACGATGGCGGGCCTGCCTATTACGGGGACCCACCTATTACGGCGGCGGCCCGGTTTACTATGGCGGCGGTTATCGATCGAGCGTGCCCCACTATCGCGGGCATCCCCTCGCAGGCTGGTAAACGGGACCGCTAAAATCGCGACCGTTAAAGATGAATCCACCGGCCGCCCCGGCCGGTGGATTTTTTTATGGTTGCAGGCCCGGCCGTTAACACGCTCGCCACGGCTTTGCATTAGGTTCGAAGGATGAGTGATTCGCTCGAACGGCTTTATCAGGCTGTCATCGCGGCCAAGGATCTCGATCCGGCCACGTCGCGAACGGCCCGGCTGTTTCAGCGCGGGCCCTCCAAGATGGCCAAGAAGCTCGCCGAGGAAGCCATCGAAGTCGTCATCGACGCCGTCAACGGCAAGACCGAGGCGGTGGTCCGCGAGAGCGCCGATCTGCTCTATAACCTGACCGTCCTGTGGGCTTCGGCCGGCGTGAAGCCGGAGGACGTCTGGCGCGAAATGGAGCGGCGCGAGGATATGCTCGGCATCGCCGAGAAGCTGCCGAAGATCGCGCCAAGGTGCTTGCGAGCAAGGCGGTATCCGGCGAGACCTGCCCAAGGCGCTACCCAACAAGGCGACGGCGTCCCCCGCGGTCCGGCGGCGAATTGTCGCGCTGGAAGGCCGCTCGTTGCGTAAACGGCACTAATTCCTCTCGAAATCCGTCCTTTTCCGGCATGGACAAATCCGCCGCATGATGGTTCATGCGGCCATGCTGAAACGGACCTACGACTGGTGCATCGACGCCGCTGACAAGCCTTACGCGCTCTGGATTCTGGCGGCGGTATCCTTCGCGGAAAGCTCGTTCTTCCCGATTCCCCCGATATCATGCTGCTGCCGATGTCGCTGGCGCGGCCGAAGAAGGCTTGGTGGTTCGCGACCGTGTGCACGATCGCTTCCGTCGCCGGCGGCGTGCTCGGATACGCGATCGGCGCGCTGCTCTACGATTCGCTCGGGCACTGGCTCATCACCCTTTACGGCCTCAGCGACAAGGTCGAGACCTTCCGGGCCTCCTATGCCGAATGGGGCGCGGTGATCATCCTGCTGAAGGGGCTGACGCCGATCCCCTACAAGCTCGTGACCATCACCTCGGGCTTCGCCGGCTACAATATCTGGCTGTTTATCCTGTGCTCCATCGTGGCGCGCGGCGGGCGCTTCTTCGTGGTCGCCGTCCTGCTCAACCGCTACGGCGACCTGATCCGGAGCGAACTGGAAAAGCGGCTCGGCCTGTGGGTCGCCATCGGGGCCGTCGTGCTGGTGCTCGGTTTCGTCATCGCGTTCAAGCTGATCTAGCGCGACGGCTTTGCCGGTCGCTTCAGGCTACGCTTGCCGCATGCCCGATCGAGTCGGCCATTTCAAACTGTCCGGGACGCAACTTGCGACCGCGGGCCTCGTTGCATCCATGCTGGCGACCGCTCCCGAAGCCGCCTGGCCGCAGGCCGCGCCGCCACCCACGCTCGGCCTGCAGTCGCCGGCCCAGCAACCGGTGCCGGCTCAGCCTGAGCCGCAGCGGATCGAGCCGCCAGCCGCCGCGCGACGAGAATCCGGGCCTGATCAACGAGATCGGCAAGCTGTTCGAGAAATCCAAATCGCTGCTGCCGCCGCTGAAGAGCCCGAGCGAGACCATCGACGATTTCAACGCGCGCACCAAGGACGCCGGCCAGAGCCTGTCGAACATGGCCAAACCCTCGATCATGGTGAGCGGGCGGGCGGCGTGTCTGGTGGCGGCCAACGGCGCGCCGGACTGCAAGGCCGGCGCCGACCGGCTGTGCCAGAGCAAGGGCCACAAGGAAGGCAAGAGCCTCGACACCGATGCGGCCGAGAAATGCTCGCCGAAAGTGTACCTGCCGGGCTACAAGCGCCAGCCGGGCGACTGCAAGACCGAAAATTACGTGACGAGGGCGCTGTGCCAGTAGCGCATCTCCAACGCCGGAGAAGGTCATGCTCAAGCGCATCGCCGCCAGCGTCAAAACGCAATACTTGACACTGGAAAGATTGCCTTGTTGGTTGGTATGACGTCTGGCATCTCTAGATGCCGCGTCGCTCGCCTGAAAAACCGAAGGATCGTTTCGAATGTCCATGCCTGCCTTGTTCAAGGGCCGTCTGTCGCTACCCGTGATCGGTGCGCCGCTCTTCATCATCTCCGTGCCGGATCTGGTGATCGCGCAATGCAAGGCGGGTGTGGTCGGCTCGTTTCCGGCGCTGAATGCGCGCCCGCCGGCGCTGCTCGACGAATGGCTGGCGCGGATCAAGGAAGAACTCGCGGCTTACGACAAGGCGCACCCCGAGCGGCCGTCGGCGCCGTTTGCGGTCAACCAGATCGTGCACAAGTCGAACAACCGGCTCGATCAGGATCTGGCGCTTTGCGAGAAGCACAAGGTGCCGATGATGATCACCTCGCTCGGCGCGCGCGAGGAACTCAATCAGGCGGCGCATGGCTGGGGCTGCATCGTCTTCCACGACGTGATCAACCAGAAGTTCGCGCACAAGGCGGTCGAGAAGGGCGCCGACGGCTTGATCCTGGTCGTCGGCCGGCGCCGGCGGCCATGCCGGCGAAATTTCGCCGCTGGCCTTCGTGGCGGAGACGCGGGCCTGGTTCGACGGTCCGATCGCATTGTCGGGCGCGATTGCAAACGGCCGCGCCATCCGCGCGGCGCGCATATTGGGCGCCGACTTCGCCTATATCGGCTCCGCCTTCATCGCCACCAAGGAAGCCAATGCGGTCGAGGGCTACAAGCAGATGATCACGTCCTCGTCGGCGGAAGACATCGTCTATTCGAACTTGTTCACCGGCGTGCACGGCAATTATCTGAAGCCGTCGATCGTCGAGGCCGGCATGGATCCCGACAATCTCCCGACCTCCGATCCCTCGAAAATGAGCTTCGGTACCGACGCTTCCGGCGAGCGCGCCAAGCCAAAAGCCTGGAAGGAAATCTGGGGCTCCGGCCAGGGCGTCGGCAGCGTCGCCAAGGTCTTGCCGGCGGCCGAACTGATCGCGCGGTTCAAGAAGGAATATGACGAGGCGGTCGACCCCGCGTTGTGACAAGCGCTGGCGCCCTCTCCCTTACGGGGAGAGGGCGGCCAAGGTGAGGCCTGGTAGTTGCCGGCCTTGGCAGTCGCGTGTGGCGCTCACACGTTCAGATTCATCCAGACGGCCTTCGGCTCGGTGAAATTCTCCAGCGCGGCCGTGCCGTGTTCGCGGCCGAATCCGGAATCGCGCACGCCGCCCCATGGCAGCCGCACGTCGGTGTAGCCATAGGTGTTGATCCAGACCGTTCCGGCCTTCGCCTGCTTCGCGAAACGCTGCACCCGTCCGATGTCGCGGCTCCAGACACCGGCTGCGAGGCTGTAGGCCGTGCCGTTGGCGATGCGGAGCGCTTCGGCTTCATCGCGGAACTTGATGACGCTGACCACGGGCCCGAAGATTTCTTCCTGCGAGATGCGCATCTGGTGCTCGACGTCGGCAAACACGGCGGGGCTGATGAAATAGCCGCGCTCGCCGACGCGCTCGCCGCCGGTCGTCAGCCGGGCGCCTTCGTTGCGGCCGATATCGACGTAATCGAGGATGCTCTTCATCTGCTTCTCGGAGATGACCGGCCCCATGGCCGTGGCGCGATCGGCGGGATCGCCGATGCGGATGGCTTTGGCACGCTGCGTCAGCCGCTCGACCACCTCGTCATAGACCTTCTCATGGGCCAGCACGCGTGAGCCGGCCGAGCACACCTGCCCGGCATTGAAGAAGATTCCCGACGCCGCCGCCTTGCTGGCCGCTTCGATATCGGCGTCGTCGAAGATGACGTTGGCGGACTTGCCGCCGAGTTCGAGCGATACGCGTTTGAAGTTGCCGGCGGCGGCGCGCAGAATTCCACGGCCGACGCCCGGCGATCCCGTAAACGTCACCTTGTCGACATCGGGATGATTGACCAGCGCGTCGCCGACCACGCGGCCGGGGCCGGTGACGATGTTCAGAACGCCGGGCGGCAATCCTGCTTCGAGCGCAAGCTCGCCGATGCGCAATGCGGAAAGCGATGTCAGTTCGGCGGGCTTCATCACGATCGTGCAGCCGCAGGCCAGCGCCGGCGCCAGTTTCCACATCCCGATCATCAGCGGGAAATTCCAGGGCACGATGGCGGCAACCACGCCAACCGGCTCGCGCATGGTGTAGGTCAGCGCGTCATCCCGCGTCGAGACCACCTCGCCGCTGATCTTGTCGGCCCAGCCGGCATAGTAAGTCAGTGTATCGATGGCGGCGGGGAGATCCTGCCGCAGCACGCCCGCGATCGGCTTGCCGGCATCGAGGCTTTCAAGGGCTGCGATCTCATCGGCATGCTGCTTCATCAGCTCGGCGAGACGGAGCAGGATCTGGCCGCGTTCGGAGGCGCGCATGCTGCGCCAGGGCCCTTCGAAGGCGCGCCGCGCCGCCGCCACCGCGCGATCGACGTCGGCCTCGTTGCCTTCAGCTACCGTCGCGATGATCTGTTCGTTTGCCGGATTGAGGGTTTTGAACGTACGGCCCGACGCGGACGGGACGTGGCGGCCGTCGATCAGCAGCAGCCGGGGCTTGCCGGTTGCGATGGCGGGGATCGACGCGCGGTCATAATCATATGCAATCGACATCATATTTCCTCCGTTTGTTATGCCCGAAATTAGGAGGAGATAGCCTTTTGTAAATATGATATGGTGTGCCTATGCATATCCAAAGATATGCAATCTACTTCATAAGTGAGCGGTCATGCATCACGTCGAGATCGAAACCGTCTGGCGATTTCACAAGGAAGGCAGCCCGGAGACGGCGGTGGTGATGCTCGGCGTTCTCAATGAAATCCGGAAGACCGGCAAGCTCACCAGCGCGGCGAAGCACGCCCAGCTCTCCTATCGGCATGTCTGGAATCTGGTCGAGCAGTGGTCCGATTTCTTCGGCGTGCCGCTGGTCGAGACCCGCCGCGGCAAGGGCACGGCGCTCACTGCCTTCGGCGAAAAACTGGTCTGGGCCGGAGAGCGCATGCAGGCGCGGCTCGGTCCGCAACTCGAAAATCTCGCGCAGGAACTCGTGACCGAGATCAAGCCGTTCCTGCATCAACGCCCGTCCGTCATCCGCGTTCACGCCAGCCACGGGTTTGCGGTGTCGAAATTGCGCGAATTGCTGGACCGTGAACCCGGCATCGGCGTCGATCTGCGCTATGTCAGCAATCAGAATTCGCTGGTGTCGCTGGCGCAGGGCGCGTGCGATCTTTCCGGCGTGCATCTGCCGCGCGGCGAATTGCGCGCGCAGGGCATTCGGGCCTGCAAGGAATGGCTCGATCCGCGCGAGGACCGCGTGATCAGTTTCGTGACGCGGGAAATGGGCTTGATGGTCAAGCGTGGCAATCCGCTGAAGATCAACACGCTCAAGGATGTCGTCGATCGCAAGGCGCGCTTCGTCAACCGCGACCACGATTCCGGCACGCGCCTGCTGTTCGATCAGTTGCTGGCGCTGCATAAAGTCGACGAGGCCAGGATCAACGGCGCGCAGCAAATGGAGTTCACCCACGCCGCCGTCGCCGCCTATGTCGCCAGCGGCATGGCCGATGTGAGTTTTGGCGTCGAGGCCGCCGCCCGGCAGTTCGGGCTCGATTTCATCCGATTGCTGACCGAGGATTATTTCTTCGTCTGCAAGCGTGCGTTTCTGGAAACCGAGCCGATGCGGCGCGTTCTCGACATCATGAAGGGGCGCGAGTTTCAGGAGGGGGTCGCGAGCCTGCCCGGCTACGTCGCGACCAGCACCGGCACGGTCAATACCGTAAAGGAGTTTCTGGAGAGTGTGGGATCGAACGCCATCTGATGTTCCGCCGGGCGCCGTTCACATCGTCAGCGTTTCAACTCCGGCGCTTCCGCAGTGATATGATTGCATCCGCTTTTGGCGTCAGGTGAGGTTTCGATGGCAAACGGGCAGGATCTGGGTGCGCATGTCGCGCTGGTGACGGGCGCCTCCCGCGGCATCGGCGCGGCGGTTGCGCTGATGCTCGCGGAATTGGGCGCCGCGGTCGCGGTCAATTACCGCGAGCGCGCGGATGATGCCGATGCCGTCGTCGCCGGGATCAAGGCCAATGGCGGCCGCGCCATCGCGGTCGCGGCCGATGTCTCGCAGGCGGCGGCCGTTGCCAAGATGGTCGGGCAGGTCACCGCCGCACTCGGTCCGATCGATATCCTCGTCAACAATGCGGGCATGGCGATCGTGCGCGGCGTCGACGATCTCACCGAGGACGATTTCGACCGCACCATCGCGGTCAACCTGAAATCGGCGTTCCTGTGCACGCAGGCCGTGCTGCCCGCGATGCGGGCGCGCCAATGGGGCCGGATCGTCAACATCTCGTCGGGTGCCGCGCGCGGCGCCGGCGCCATCGGCGTGCACTACAACGCCTCCAAGGCCGGCATGGAAGGTCTCACGCGGGGCTATGCGGCGCGGCTGGTCAAGGAAGGGATCACCGTCAACGCGGTGGCGCCGTCGCTGATCGCAACCGACATGATGGGCGGCCGGACCGATCTGGCGCGCAACATCCCGCTCGGCCGCATGGGCCAGGCCGACGAAGTGGCGCAAGCCGTCGCGATGGTGCTCGGCAACAGCTACATGACCGGACAGACCATCGTCCTCAATGGCGGCATGGCCTTCATTTGAAGCGCGCCGTCCTGCTCTCCTCTTGCGAATGGCGATCTGCCCGCCGCGGCCTCAACTCGTTCCGCCGAAGCAGGCAAGAAGCTGTTCCCTTGATCGACAGGACCTCTCATTAATGGATGCCATCTTTCGCGTTGACGGCAACGACGTCGTCACCAGCCCCTTTGCTGCGGGGCCATGGGACCCGAGCATGCAGCACGGCTCGCCGCCGGCGGCGCTGGTGGTGTGGGCGGCGGAGCGGATTCCGACGCCGGTCGCGATGCGCATTGCGCGCGTGACTGTCGACCTGATGCGCCCCGTGCCGGTGGCGCCGCTGACGATCGAGAGCGAGGTCTTGCGCGAGGGGCGCAAGATCCAGCTCTGCGCCGTCAGGCTTATTGCGAAAGGCGTCGTCGTGGTCGGCGCGACCGTGCTGAAGATCAAGGTGCAGGCCAACGAACTGCCGCCGGAGGCCGTGATCGAGCCGGTCGAACTGCCGGGGCCGGATCAATCGCGCATCGAGCGCGTTGATTTCTCCTCGAGCCCTTTCGTCACCGGGATGTCGCTGCGTGCCGCCCGCGGCCATTTCGGCGTGCCGGGGCCGGGCGCGATCTGGTATCGCGTCGACCGGCCGATCGTGGAAGGCGCAGCCGTTTCGCAGGCGATGCGGGCGATGGCAGCGGCGGATTTCTGCAACGGCACCTCGGCGGTGCTGGACTTTCGCGCCTGGACCTTTCTCAACGCGGACCTGACCGTGAATTTTTCGCGCGAGCCGGCCGGCGACTGGATCCTGCTCGATGCCGAATCCTGGATCGGGCCGGACGGCGCGGGACTGGCCATGGCGCGGCTTGCCGATGAGCGCGGCTATTTCGGCCGCGCCATCCAGAGTCTGGTGATCGAGAAGCGCTGACTGCGCACAGACGGTTTGATGAGGCCGCGATCACAGGGATCGCGGCTTCCAATCATTCGAGCTCGAGCGGCTGATAGCGTCCGCTCTCATCGAGCGCCGTGCCCCACACCTTGTTCGAGGCCTGGTGCTCGGAGCGGCCGAAGCTCAGCTGGGTCCCGAGACCGAGGTCGAGATTGCGCATCGTCTCCAACGTGTCGATCAGCTTCTCCGTATCGATCTGCGGGCCGGTCCGCTTGATGCCCGCGATCAGGACGTTGGCGGCGACATAGCCCTCGAACGAAACGTAGTCGGCCGCTTCGCCTGGGAAATATTTGGCGAGCGCGTTCTTGTATTCGAGCACGGCGGATGAATAGCCCGACACCGCCGGCACCACCTGCGTCACGATCACGCCGTTGGTGTAGCGCGGTCCCAACAGCTTCAGTTCTTCGGCAAGCGCGGTGGAGCCGACGAACGAGACGTTGGAGTAGATCAAGCCGGGATAGAGGTCGCGCGTCTTCTCGATGAACCTTGCCGCGGCCCGGTAGGTCGCGACCATGACCACCGCTTTGATCGGCGGCTTCGCGAGCTTCAACTGATTGATCGCGTCGTCCACGTCGACGGTGTTTCGCGCATAGTTGAGCCGAAGGATCGCGCCGTCGTTCACGCCCATGGAGCGGAACGCCTTCGCGACCCCTGCAAATCCGGAATCGCCGTACGAATCCTGCTGCGCAAAGACCGCGATCTGGCGCGGCTGCAGTCGGCGTATCTTGACGAGGTAACGAACGACCGCGTCGGTTTCCTGAACATAGCTGGCGCGATAGTTGAAGATGTAGCGGTCCGGCGGGTCGTTGCGCAGGATGTTGGAGCCGGTGAAGGCCCCGAAGAACAGCATCCGGCGTTCGAGCGCATAGGGGATCGCCACCGCCGCCGTCGGGGTGCCGACATTGCCGACGATGCCGAACACCTGGTCCTTTTCATAGAGCTGCTTCATGGCCTCGGGGGTGCGCGAAGGTTCGTAGCCGTCGTCGGCGGCGAACAATTTCAGCATCCGGCCGTCCACGCCGCCGGAATCGTTGATCCGGTTGAAGGCGGTTTCGATTCCGAGTTTCATCTGGCGTCCCAGCTCGCGGGCCGAGCCGGAGAAGGGGGCTGCGATGCCGAAGCGGATTTCCTTTTCGCCGATGCCGCGCGGCAGCGGTCCGGCCGGGACATTGGCCGTCGGCGCGGTCGCTGCATTCGCGGCGGTCGCCGCGGCGGCAGGCGAGGGACCGATCACGCTGGAGAGGCTCGGTCCGGAGATCGAGCGTTCGAGATCGGCAAGCTGACGGTCGGCCCGGATGCAATCCATCCTGCCCGCGGTCACGGCGGCGCGTCCTTCGGCCACGGTGCGATCGAACGTCTGGCTGAGATCAGAACGCTCCGCCTCGTTCGACGACGCCTCCCGGATCACCTGTGAAAATTTGTCGACAATGGACTGGATGCGGGGACGCGCAATGTCACGGCAGGCCTGTGCCGAGCCGATCACGGGGCCGACGCGGCCGGCAAGGTCGCGCACGATCGTAATGTCGCCGGCGGCTTGCGCGCTGCCTGCGATGCCGAAGAGCATGGCCCCGACCAGCAAGATGATGCGATGCGAGGTCATGGCAGACTCCTTGAGAACAAGGTCGCTGTAAGGTTCTCGGGCATGGTCAGCCCTCCGTCTGGATTATGGGTTGGTTCGTTGTGGCGCGGCCGGATCCGGCTTCTCGCGCCACTGCATGAACTGCTGGAGCAATTGTCCCGACTGCTCGGACGCCGCCGGAGCGCTCGGCGGCGTGGAGGCGAGAAGGGCCTGGAATTCGTTGATCGCAGGCTTTGGCGAGGCCTCTCCGGACTGGAACAGGGTGGTCTTGATCGACTGCGCGACGCTGGAGAAGGTCGACGTCGACGTCTCACCATCGCTCTGCCGCGAGCCGGGCACGGCGACGACGAAGAACAGCGCCACGAGGGCCGCGACGCCGATGGCGGCAGCGAAGCGCGCTGCGATGGTCCACAATGCCTTCTTCGACTCCAGGTCGGGTTCGTGCATGAGCTCGGGATCGAGCGGATGGCGCAGCGCATCGGATACCGCGCTCTCGAGCTGGGAGTCGAACGACACCGGAGAAAACGTCTCGGTGCTTGCTCCGCGCGTAGCCGACCGCTCACGTAGCGAGCGCGGCGCGTAGTACAGGGGATCACGGGGATTGAGATGATCCTGCTCGCTCACACTACTCATACGCTTACTCTCCTCATAACACTTGGCGGATTACCCGGCGGATTTGTTGGCGGCGATAACGGCTGCGGACTTGTCCGACAAGGGGTTAAGGCGATGGAACAGGCGCGCGGAACAATCCACGTCCGTTCTCCAGGCGCAGCTAAGCTTGGTTGGAAGATTTGAATCAATGTGCAGGGCGTCGTCTCTTCGTCCGACGACGCCTGTCTGCGAGATCATGTCTCGCGGCCACACCATCCCCACGGCTTCCACTGCCCTAGTCCCTTGCCGGCAAATGTCCGTCTGCCCAACGAAATGAGCTGCCAGACCCCTGTAGTCCGCCAGCACACGTAAGTTTGTTGGAACCGCGCGAGGACTAATTTAGGTCGGAAACGTGACAAAAGTAAGTTGAGCTCCTGTTAACTACAACTCATGAGACCCTTGTTTACCAAGGCTTTGACGCGCATGGCCCGCGGTCAGCAGCAAGAATCGGCCACAAATACGCCGGATTCGCAACCAGTTGGGCCGTTTTCCGCGCGCAACGCGGGTTGTCGCATTAATTACTCGTTAACCAAGTTGGCCGATTGTTAACCATTCAATAAGAAAGACGAGTCGAAACATCATGAACGTCCGAGCTGATCCCACGCGTCAATTGGTCCGGCTGCGCGGCCGTTCCTATGTCGCGTTCGTATTCAGCCCCGTCGTGCCGATCGTGGAATGGCTCGCCGAGATCGACGCCACGCTGGAGCGCTCGCCCGGCTATTTCGTCGGCAAGCCGATCGTGCTCGATCTCGCATCCGTCGACCTTTCCAGCGCCGCCATCGCCCATCTCCTCGGCAACCTCAATGAGCGCAACATTCGCGTCCTCGGCATCGAGGGCGTGGATGAGGAACGCCTTGTGGCGAACATGCCGCCCTTGCTGACCGGCGGCCGCGCCTGCGTGATCACGCGCAGCGAGCCGGTGCAGAAGCCCGAGCCCGAAGCCAAGCCGAAGCCGACGTCGCTGTTGCTCGATAGCCCGGTGCGTTCGGGGCAGTCGATCGTCTTCATGGAAGGCGATGTCACCGTGCTCGGCTCGGTCGGCTCCGGTGCGGAGATCGTCGCCGGCGGATCGATCCACATCTACGGGACGCTGCGCGGCCGCGCGATGGCGGGCGTCAACGGCAATTCGAATGCGCGGATCTACTGCCAGAGGATCGAGGCCGAACTGCTCGCCATCGACGGCTACTACCAGACTGCAGAAGAAATCGACGTCTCGCTCCGCAGCCGCCCGGCGCAAGCCTGGCTGGAGGGGGATACCATGAAAATTACCCCGCTGAATTAACCGGCTAAGGAGATCACGTATGGCCAAGGTGCTGGTCGTTACCTCGGGCAAGGGAGGCGTTGGAAAGACCACCTCGACGGCCGCGCTCGGCGCGGCGCTTGCGCAAAGCGGGCAGAGCGTCGTGGTGGTCGATTTCGACGTCGGCCTGCGCAACCTCGACCTCGTGATGGGCGCCGAACGCCGCGTGGTGTTCGACCTCATCAACGTGGTGCAGGGCGTCGCCAAGCTGCCGCAGGCCTTGATCCGCGACAAGCGTCTCGAAAATCTCTGGCTGCTGCCGGCTTCGCAAACGCGGGACAAGGATGCACTGACGGACGAGGGCGTCGGCCGCGTCATCGGCGAGCTCAGGAGCCGGTTCGACTGGATCCTGTGCGACAGCCCGGCCGGCATCGAGCGCGGCGCGACGCTCGCCATGCGCTACGCCGACGAGGCCGTCATCGTCACCAATCCCGAGGTTTCCTCGGTGCGCGATTCCGATCGCATCATCGGCATGCTCGATTCGAAGACGGTGAGGGCGGAACGCGGCGAGCGCGTGGAAAAACACGTGCTGATCAGCCGTTACGATCCGGCGCGCGCCGCGCGCGGCGAGATGCTCACGATCGACGACATCCTCGAAATCCTCGCCACCCCGCTGCTCGGCATCATCCCCGAGAGCCAGGAAGTGCTAAAAGCGTCAAACGTCGGCACGCCGGTGACGCTCAACAATGCCGAGAGCGCGCCGGCGCGCGCCTATATCGACGCCTCGCGCCGCCTGATGGGCGAGGAAGTCGCCATGGTCGTGCCCACCGAACGCAAGGGCTTCATGGATCGGCTGCTGGGTCGGAGGGCTGCATGAGCATGAGGCTGCTGCGGCTGTTCGGCGGTCGCGAGGCGACTGCCCCCGTTGCCCGGGAGCGGCTGCAGATTTTGCTGCAGCACGAGCGCGGGCTGCTCGGCCAGTCCGACCTGCTCGTCACGCTGCGGGAGGAAATCCTCGCGGTGGTGTCGAAACACATACAGCTCGATCCCGACAAGGTGATGGTCAAGCTGGAGCGCGGCAAGTCGGTGTCGACGCTCGAGGTCGATATCGAAGTGCCCAATAATTTCGACAAGAAGGCTTCCGGCGAGAGGCGCATGGCCGGCTGACGCGGCGCATCGATAGACAATCGATTTGCTGCGGGTAGGATGCGACGACAATCTCGTCCGGGCCCGACCATGAAATCGCCGCGACCTTCGCTCCCGATGACCGGTGGCTGCCAGTGCGGCGCGATCCGTTACGAGATCACGTCGTTTCCGTTGCTGCTCTACACCTGCAATTGCACCGATTGCCAGCGCCAGACCGGCAGCGCGTTCGCACTGAACATGCCGGTGAGGTCTGGGGATTTTCGCATCCTGCAGGGTGAGCCGAATGGCTGGCATCACGCCTCACCCAACGGCACGGCGGTCATCTCGCGGTTCTGTGGCAATTGCGGCACGCGGCTCTACGGCGAACGTAACGGACGCCCTGAAACCGTCAGCCTTCGTGCCGGAACGCTCGATGATACGTCGTGGCTGGTACCGGTCGCGCATTTCTTTACGCGCAGCGCGCAGCCGTGGCTGCAACCAGCGCCCGGCGCGCAATGTTTCGAGACCCAGCCGAACGGTTGGGGAAGCCTGCTGCCTGGATGGCGTGCCCGCTGGACTGACGCGGCCGATTGAACGCCGCGAAGCTCGCGGCGCGGAATGCCATGCGCTATGCGCTGCAGCCGCTTAAGTCGGCTCGCGCTCAAATGGCGCGGCATGTGGCAGGAATTCTTTCCTGAAAAATAGTTCCATGTTCGGGGAACCGCGTGTACGCATGGGGAATTGGTCCATGGTTTGAGGGCTGAATTTTGGTCGAGTTCATTGAAGAAAAAGCAAAAAGCGGCATCTGGGGCCTCGACGAAATCCTCTCCGGCGGATTTTCGCGGGAGCATGTGTTCTTGGTCGAGGGGGCGCCCGGAACCGGAAAGACGACGATCGCGCTTCAGTTCCTGATGGATGGGGCCCGGGCGGGTGAGACGTGTCTCTACATCACCTTGTCCGAAACCGAACGGGAGTTGCGGCTGGGCGCCGCCTCTCACGGCTGGTCGTTGGACGAGCGGATTGTAGTGTTCGAGTTGTTGCCACCGGAGAGCCTGCTCGATTCCGAACAGCAGCAGAGCCTGCTCTATTCGTCCGATCTCGAACTGGGTGAGACCACGAGGCGGATATTCGAAGCGGTCGAGCGTGTGAAGCCGAGCCGGGTGGTGCTGGACAGTCTTTCCGAAATCAGGCTGCTGGCACAGAGTTCGCTGCGCTACCGGCGGCAGATCCTGGCCATGAAGCACTATTTCGCAAGGTTCAGCATCACCGTCCTGTTGCTCGACGACCTGACCGCCGAACTTCTCGACAAGACTGTTCACAGCGTCGCGCACGGCGTGTTGCGGCTTGAGGAACTGGCCCCCGACTACGGCGCGGAGCGGCGGCGCGCGCGCATCGTCAAATATCGCGGCGTGAAGTTCCGCGGCGGCTATCACGACGTCACCATCACGACCGGCGGCCTCAATGTGTTTCCACGGCTGGTGGCGTCGGAACATCGTTCGAGCTACCGCAGACACACGTTGTCGAGCGGCATCGCCGAGTTGGATCTGCTCCTGGGTAACGGCATCGAGACGGGATCGAGTACGCTCATCCTGGGGCCGGCAGGCACCGGCAAGTCGCTCGCCGCCATCACCTTCATAGGCGCCGCGATCGCGCGGGGAGAAAAGGCGGCATTTTTTGCATTCGACGAAGAACTCGGTCTGTTGTTTGACCGCATGAGAGGCCTCGGCATCGACCTCGAAGCAATGCAGCGCAAGGGTAGCCTCTTCATCGATCAGGTCGACGCCGCTGAGCTTTCGCCCGGCGAATTTGCTCACCGCGTCCGCAAGCGGGTTGACGAGAATCAGGTCAAGACCGTGCTGATCGACAGCCTCAACGGCTATCAGGCTGCGATGCCCGAGGAAAATTCGCTGATCCTGCACATGCACGAATTGCTGCAATATCTCAATCGCAAGGGTACGGCGACCTTCCTGACGGTAGCCCAGCATGGTTTGGTCGGCGATATGAAAACGCCGGTGGACGTGACCTATCTGGCGGATACCGTGATCCTGCTCCGCTACTTCGAGGCGCGCGGCGAAGTGCGGCGCGCGATATCTATCGTGAAGAAACGCACGGGTTGGCATGAATCGACCATCCGCGAATATCGCATCGACGAGCGTGGCCTGAGCATCGGTGCTCCGCTCGTTGGATTCCAGGGCGTGCTGCGGGGAGTTCCGGTTTACGTCGGCAAACCCCTGCTCGAAGAACCACTCCCGTGAGGGCCGGTCCCTCGTCCGAGCGGGCCGTCATTCTCGCGCCGAGGGGCCGCGACGCATCCGTTGCCGCCGCCTTGATCGGGGAGGCGGGTTACCACGCTCAAATCTGTAGTGATCTCGCCGCGCTTACGCGAGAGATCGAGGGCGGCGCCGGTCTCGCCGTGATCGCGGACGAGGCGATCAAGACCGCGGACCTGCGCGGCCTCGTCAACTGGCTCAACTGTCAACCGCCATGGTCGGATTTTCCGATCGTGCTGCTGACGCATCAGGGCGGCGGTCCGGAGCGCAATCCGGATGCCGCGCGGCTCGGGCAGGCGCTCGGCAACGTCACCTTCCTCGAGCGGCCGTTTCATCCGACCACGCTGGTGAGCATCGTCGGCTCCGCTGTCAGGGGCAGGCGCCGCCAGTATGAGACCAGAGCCATCCTCGCCGATTTGACGGGAAGCGAAAACCTGCTGCAGACCGCGCTGAACGCCGGACATCTTGGCGCGCTCGAACTGCATTTGCCGGACTTTGAGCTCGAGGCTTCCGACACCTGTATCGGTTTCTTCGGACGAAAGCCGGGCGAACCGTTCTCCTACCAGGACTTGTTGGCGGCGATTCATCCCGACGACCGGGCGCGTCGTAGTGAGGCACTCAATGAGGCCATTGAGACTGGCCGGGACTACAACATCGAATACCGCGTGAACTGGCCTGACGGCTCGGAGCACTGGCTGGATGTCCGCTCGCGCCCGGTGTGCAGGCCGGACGGCAGCATCCGCTCATTGGTTGGCGTTTGCACCGACATCACCGCGCGAAAGACGGCCGAGATCGAGCGAGAGACATTGGTTGCGCAACTGGCAGCGGAGCGCATGGCGCTGGCGGAATTGACCGAAACCCTCGAGCAGCGCGTCGAGGAGCGTTCGGCCGATCTGATGAAGGCGGTGGCCGCTCGCGAGAAGGCGCAGGAACAACTGCGCCAGGCCCAGAAGATGGAAACCATCGGCCAACTCACCGGTGGCGTCGCGCACGACTTCAACAATCTCTTGATGGCTGTCATGGGTAACCTCGATTTGCTGCGCAAGCGCCTCCCGGATGATCCGCGCCTGCGGCGGCTGGTCGATGGCGCGATTCAGGGTGCGGAACGCGGCGCGTCGCTGACCCAGCGCTTGCTTGCGTTCGCGCGCCAGCAAGACTTGCGCGCGGTGTCGGTCGATCTGAGCGCCCTGATCGAGGGCATGACCGACCTGCTCGAACGTTCGCTCGGGCCCCGTGTGGAGTTGCGGCTCGATATCCCCCAGGGCCTGCCGCCCGCGCGCATCGACGCCAACCAGCTCGAGCTTGCGATCCTCAATCTCGCGATCAATGCGCGCGACGCGATGCCGGATGGCGGCAGGATCGACATCAAGGTGACCGAGCACCAGGCCAAGCGTGATCCGGTGCTGGCCCCTGGTCACTATCTCAAATTGTCGGTGGCGGATACGGGGACCGGCATGTCAACGGAAATACTGAAGCGGGCGATCGAACCGTTCTTCTCGTCAAAGCCGGTCGGGAAAGGCACTGGCCTTGGACTGTCCATGGTACATGGCCTCGCGGTTCAACTTGGCGGCACACTGCAACTGACGAGTATCGTTGGAAAAGGAACCTGTGCGACGCTGGTGCTGCCGGTAGCGACCGCCGCGCCGGAAACGGAAAGTCCGGCGCCTGCCGCCGAAAAGATCAAGCGCACGGCGGTCATCCTGTTTGTCGACGATGACCCGCTGATCGCGATGTCGACCATGGAAATGCTGGAAGATCTCGGCCACCGGGTGATCGGCGCCAATTCCGGCCAGCATGCCCTGGACATCCTCAAGAGCGAACAGCCGCTTGATCTGATGGTGACGGATCACATGATGCCCGGGATGACCGGACTGGAACTGGCCGCGGCGTCGCGCGAGGTGCGCCCGTCGCTGCCGGTCCTGCTGGCAACCGGCTATGCCGAATTGCCCGAGGGCACGCAGCTCGACCTGCCGCGCCTGGCAAAGCCCTATCATCAGGACCAGTTGCGCGATCAGCTCGATCAATTGCTGTCGTGAGGCGCTGGCGTTATCCCACCATCCGGTCGCGGCCGGTCCAGAAGCCGGCCTTCAGCACTTTCTTGTCGACCTTGCCGACGCCGGTCATCGGCAACTCGGTGACGAACTTGATGTGTTTTGGCGCATGCGCCGAGCCCTTCTTGGCCTTCACGAGGTTGATCAGCTCATCCGCATTCGGCTTTGTGCCTTCACGCGCCACGACCACGGCGGTGACGGCCTCGCCCCATTTGTCGTCGGGTACGCCGACCACGGCGACCATCGCGACGTCGGCATGCTGCGACAACACATCTTCGACCTCGCGCGGAAAGATGTTGAAGCCGCCGGAGACGATCATGTCCTTCTTGCGGTCGAGGATGAACATGTAGCCGCGTTCGTCGACGCGTGCGATATCGCCGGTGTGCAGCCAGCCGCTCTTCAGCGTTTCCGCCGTGGCGTCCGGCCGCTTCCAGTATTCGGCCATCACATGGGTGCCGCGAACGCAGATCTCGCCGGCCTCGCCGGTGGCGACCTCCTGGTCGTCATTGTCCAGAATTTTGACCTGACACGCGGCGATCGGGAAGCCGCAGGACAAAAACAGCTCCGGCGTTTTGGGATCGTGGTCGGCCTTGCGCAGCACCGACACCGGATAGCATTCGGTCTGGCCGTAAAGCTGCGAGAACACCGGCCCGATCCGCTCGATGCCCTCGACCAGCCGGCTCGGCGACATCGCGGAAGCGCCATACAGCAACAGTTCGAGCGAGGAGAGGTCGGTCTTGTCGAGCGAGGGATGATCCAGCATGACGTAGATCATCGTCGGCACGAACAGGGTGAAATTGATCTTCTCGCGCTCGATGGTCTTGAACACCGCTTCGGGATCAAAGCCTTTCAGCATGTGCACGGTGCCGCCGCGCATCAGCGTCGGCAGCACTTTGGTTCCCGCGACATGGCTGATCGGCGCCACCGCCAGATAGCTCGGGTTTTCCGGAATTTCGAAATCCGCCAGGATCGCGTTGGCAAAACCGCCCAGTTGGCGGTGGTGCCGCAGCGCGCCCTTGGATTTGCCGGTCGTGCCGCCGGTGTAGTTCAGCGTGGCGATATCGTCGGGACCGGCGAAGTTGCGTGCGGTGGCGCTGCCGGCCGTCTCTATCGCCTGCAGCAGATCGGCGCCGTAGTCGGCCGGGCCGAGCGTGAAGATGGTTTTCAGGCTTGATGCCCTGGCGGCGAGCTCGCCGCCGCGATCGCGGAACGTCACGCCGTCGACCACCAGCATCTGCGCTTCGGAATCTTCCAGCTGAAACAACTGGTCGTCGAGCGAACCCAGCGGATGCAGCCAGGTGATGGCAAGTCGCGACAATTGCGCGGCGACACCGGCGCACCAGGTGTCGGCGCGGTTGGCGGTGAGAAACGCGACGCGGGTGCCGGGTTGGAAGCCGAGTTGCATGAACACGGCCTGCATGCGCCCGATCATGTCGGTCGCGCCGCGGTAGGTGATCGATCCGCCCGGCCAGCTGAACGCCGTCCGCTCCGGGTAGCGCGCCAGTGCCCGCAAGGTCTGTTCGCACGCTGCCGGAAACGCATAGAGCGGATTGCTCATTCTTTTCTCCCGCCTGTTTTGTAATTGGCCTTCGCTCGTGCCAATGTTCCGGTAACGCTAGCACAAAGAGGAAGCGGCTCAAGCCAGGATGACGCAAACGACCGACCCTCTCTCGCGCTTTCGCGATCGCCTCAGCCTGCCGCTGATCGCGGCACCGATGTTTCTCGTGTCGGGCGTCGAGCTTGTGGTCGCCGCATGCCGCAACGGGGTGATCGGCTCGTTCCCGACGGTGAATTGCCGCAGCCCCGAACAACTCGACAAATGGCTCGAAGAGATCGAAAGCCGGCTGCAGCGGCATTCGGATGCAAGCGGCAAACCGTCAGCACCGGTCTGCGCCAATTTGATCGTGCATCGCTCCAATGCGCGGCTGGAGCAGGATCTGCAGGTGCTGCTGCGGCACCGGCCCGAAATGGTGATCACCTCGGTCGGATCGCCGGCGCCGGTGATCGGGCCGCTGCATGATGCCGGCGCGCTGGTGTTTGCCGATGTCGCCTCGATCCGCCACGCCGAGCGTGCCGTTGCCGCGGGTGCGGACGGACTGGTGCTGCTGACGGCCGGCGCAGGCGGCCAGACCGGCTGGCTCAATCCCTTCGTGTTCGTGCGCGCCGTGCGCGCGTTCTTCGATGGGCCGATCGTGCTGGCGGGCGGCATCACCGACGGCCACGCGCTGCGTGCGGCCGAGGCGCTCGGCTGCGATCTCGCCTATATGGGCACCAAGTTCATCGCCACGCGCGAGAGCATGGCCGATATCAGATACAAGGAGCTGCTGGTTGCGAGCACCGCCGACGATGTGCTGCTGACGTCGGCGTTTACGGGGTTGCAGACCAACATGCTGCGCCCATCGATCGAGGCCGCCGGACTCGATCCGGATAATCTGCCGCTGCGCGGCGCGATCGATATCGGCAAGGACATCGACATCGGCGCACGCGAGAACAGCCCAAAGCGCTGGAAGGATATCTGGAGCGCAGGCCATTCCGTCTCGGGCGTGACGGAGGTGCTTTCGGTCGATGAGCTTGTAGCGCGCACGCTCGCAGAATATCAGGCGGCCGCCACGCGCATAACACCCGGCTAGGGCGTGACGCTTCACGCCTTTCATCTTGCAGCGATTTACGAAGTTCCCGGCGATCGAACGCTGCGGCATCGCCGTGATGCGGCAAATGCCAAGAGAAAGTCGCCGCAGTGGCAAACTTCCGACACAGGAAGACGGCGAAAACAGGCGATCCGACATGACGCATGCGCGAAGGCGAGACCGCTCCCGGTTTCGCCGTCGGGCGCACTTTACTCAACGAGGCTCGCGTGTCGCTCAAGTTCCTCCCCTCGATCCTTCTCGCCGTTGCCCTGTATGCCTTCCCGGCTTTCGCCCAACCCGGTGCTGCGCCGGCGGCCCCTGCCGCTGGCAACGCCGAGGCCCTGACATCAGATCAGGCGAAGCGGGCGCTCGATACGCTCTCCGACGACAAGAAGCGCGCGCAAGTGATCGAGACGCTCCGCGCGATCGCCAACGCCTCGCCGCAACCGCAAGGCGCGGCAGCCGAGCCGAAATCCGCGATCCCGCTCACGGCGGACAGTCTTGGCGCGCAGCTCCTGCTTTCGGTGTCCGAGCAGGTCGGCGAGATCTCGCGCGAGGTTGCCGACGTCGTGCGAACGCTGACGCATTTTCGGGCGTTCTATTACTGGTTCGTGCGAACCGCCAACGATCCGTCCGCCTATTATCAGCTGCTCGATATCGCCTGGAAGCTGGCGCTGGTGTTCATCTGCGCTCTTGCCGCCGAGTGGCTGGCGTTCCGCCTCATCAAGCGGCCGGTGGCGCTTCTGGAAGCGCGCCTTCCGCAAACCGCGCGTACCCCGGTGCAGACGCTGCCGATATCCGATCCGCCATCATCTGCGGCAGACGTTGCCGCAGCGCCCGCGCTGCAGCGGCGGCGCCTCAGCCTGGCGCGCACCTGGCAGTCGCTGGTCCGGCTGCCCTTCGTGCTCGGACGTCTCGCGCTTGAATTGCTCCCGGTGCTCGTCTTCATCGGGGTCGCCACGATGTTGCTGGGCACCGGGCTCGGCGATCTCTCGACCACCCGGCTTGTGATCCTCGCGGTCGTCAATGCCTATGCGCTGTCGCGCGCGCTGATCTGCGTCGTGCGGGCGCTGGCCGGGCCGTTCGGACTGTTTCGCGTTCGCGCCGAGACCGCCGCCTATATCGAGATATGGGCGCGGCGCATCTTAACTGTCGCCGTCGCTGGGATAGCTTTCGCCAATGTCGCGCTGCTGCTCGGCCTGCACCGCGTCGGCTACGCCGCGTTGCTGCGCATGGTGATGCTGGTCGTGCATCTCTTTGTCGTCGTCGTCATCCTGCAGTGCCGAAGGCCCGTTGCCGACGCCATTCGCGCGCCGGCCGGCCGCGACGGCTTCGCTGCCCGGGTGCGCAATCGCGTCGCCGGCCTCTGGCATTATCTTGCGATCGCCCTCGATCTCGCATTGTGGGCGGTGTGGGCGCTGAACATCCGCAACGGCTATTCGCTGCTGCTGCAGTATTTCGTCGGCACCATCGCGGTCGTGCTGATCATGCGTCTCGCCACCATCCTGGTGTTGAGCCTGATCGACCGCGGCTTTCGCATCAGCCCGGATCTGTTGCGCCGCTTCCCGGGCCTGGAGACCCGCGCCAACCGCTATCTGCCGCTGTTGCGCAACATCGTCTCGGCGGTGATCGCCTTCATCGGCCTCGTTGCGCTGCTGGAGGTCTGGGGCGTCGACGCCATCGTCTGGTTCTATGGCGGCCAGATCGGCAGCCGGTTGCTGTCGGCGGTGGTGACGGTCGGCATCGCCGCGCTGGCGGCGGCGGCGATCTGGGAAGTCAGCAACGCGCTGCTGGATCGCAAGATCAATGCGCTCTCGCGCGAGGGCCATTACGCGCGCGCGGCGCGGCTGCGCACCTTTCAGCCGATGCTGCGAACCGCGCTGTTGTGCGTCATCGTCATCGTCGTCGGCCTCACCGCGCTGAGCGAAATCGGCGTCAACGTCGCGCCATTGCTCGCCGGCGCCGGCATCGTCGGTATCGCCATCGGCTTCGGCTCGCAGAAGCTGGTGCAGGACCTCATCACCGGGCTGTTTCTCCTGCTCGAAAACACCGTCCAGGTCGGCGACAACGTCACGCTGTCGGGCCTGTCAGGCGTGGTGGAAAACGTCTCGATCCGCACCCTCCGCCTGCGCTCCGGCGACGGCTCGGTGCACATCGTGCCGTTCAGCGCGGTGACGACGATCACCAATTCAAGCCGCGGCGCCGGCAATGCGGCCGTCAGCGTCAACGTGTCCTACAAGGAAGACACCGACCGCGCCGGCCAGATCCTCAAGGACATCGTCGCCGAGATGCGCCGCGAGGTGGAGTACCAGCACCTGATCCGCGGCGATCTCGAACTGTGGGGCGTCGACAAGGTGGACGGCTCGATGGCCTCGATCGTCGGCCAGATTCGCTGCACCGATGCCGGCCGCTGGCCGGTGCAGCGCGAATTCAACCGCCGCATGAAGCGGCGATTCCAGGAGTGCGGCATGGAAATAGCGCCCACAGCGCAAACCATTCTCGTGCAGGTGCCGGCGCCCGCCGAGCTGGCCGCGAATGCAACGCCGATGCGCGCGGCCGGCTAGTTCGCCGCGATACCACACGTCCTACCGAACGATCCGGCCGAGGATTCGCGCGGCCTGATCGATCTCCTTTTCATTCCATGCCGCGAAGCCGAGAAACAGGCCGTGCTCACCTGTCTTGTGATACAGCATGCTCGATAGCGGACGGCTGACGACGCCGGCTTCGAGCAGCCGCGCCGACAATCGCTGGTCGTTCGCCGGGGCGCGGCATCGCGCCAGCAATTGCATGCCGCCGGCGGGGACCTCGACGCTGAGACGGTCGCCGGCTTCCGTGGCCAGCGCCTGCAGCATGCGGTCGCGCCGCCCCTTGTAGAGCCGCGTCATCCTTCTGATGTGGCCGAGATAGGCGCCTGAACTGATGAAATCGGCCAGCGCATCCTGCATCGTGATCGACGTCAACATTCCCGTGTGGCGCTGCGCGATCTCGAACACATCGATCAGCGCTTCGGGCACGACGAGGTAGCCGAAGCGGATGTCCGCATAGGTCGCCTTCGAGAAAGTGCCGAGATAGAACACGCGCGATGACGTTGCGAGCCCCTGCAGCGCGGCCACCGGGCGCGCCTCGTAGTGAAATTCGCCGTCATAATCGTCCTCGATGACGCAGGCGCCTGTGGCTTCGGCGAAGCGAAGCAGTTCAAGACGGCGGCCGATCGGCATCAGCCGCCCGGTCGGATACTGGTGCGACGGCGTGACGAAGATCAGCCGCGGCGCATCCTTGGGCGAGGAGATGGCCATGCCTTGCGCGTCGAGCGGCATGGCGGAAACGATGGCGCCGGCGGCATGCAATGCGACGTTGGCGCCGCCATAGCCCGGGCTTTCGATCCAGGCGTGATCGCCGCGTTCGAGCAGCGCATTGGCGACCAGCGTCAGGCCGGATTGCGCCGTCGGCACGATCAGGATCTGGCTGGCTTTGGCTTTGATCCCGCGATGAACCGCGAGATGCCCGAGCAAGGCTTCCTGCAGCGGTGGATGGTTGATGGGCCGGTCGCGGCGCAGCGGTGCATTTCGCGCCGCGCGCCGCAGGCAACGGCTCCATACATCGTGCGGAAACTCGCGTTCATCCGCCAGCCCGGGCTGAAATGGCCGCGGCCGTCCGTCATGAACAGGCGGCCAGTTCGCCCGGTGCAGGCCGCGTGCCCAGGCCGACAGGCTTATCCGCGCGCTTTCGGCGCGGTTGCTTCGCGGTGAAGTCCTGCGGCGGTCGAGCGAAAGGCCTGCGGCCACCACCGGCCGGCGTCCGGCGGAAAGGGCGAGGTAGCCCTCCGCGGCCAATTGCTCGATCGCAAACGAGACGGTGTTGCGCGACACGTCGAGCGATTGCGCGAGCTGCCGGCTCGACGGCAGGCGCTGGCCGGGCGCGAGGCGTCCCTTGGTGATGAGGTCGCGCAACTGGTCGGTGAGCTGGCGCGCCAGCGTTGCGCCGCCGTCGCGCGACAGATGCAGCATTCCGGGCAGCAGGTCGTCCACAACTGGCCCTATCAATTCGTAAAAACTGGTTCTTTCATTAGAACCAGTTGGGAGGCTAGGCAATCCGGATCGGCTCATGATGGGACACGTTCGAGATGGCCAGTGGACTTTCAACCCGCAGCGCGGCGGTGCTGCTCGCCGGCGTCGTGCTCGCATGGGGGACCAACTGGCCGGTGACGAAGATGATCGTGCAGGACGTGCCGCCGTTGTGGGCGACGGCACTGCGCTGCATGATCGCCGCCGCGATGCTGGCGCCGATGCTTGTGGGCGCAGGGGCAATTCATCGTTCCAAGGCGCGGCGACCTGCCGGTCGTGTTCTGCACCTCGATCCTGCATCTGGTGGCGTTTTCCGCGCTGGTCGCGGCCGGGCTGCAGTTCGTGCCGGCGGGCAGGGCGATCGTGCTCGGCTACACCACGCCGCTATGGGTCGCGATCGGCGCCGCCATGATCCTGTCGGAGCCCATCACGCGCCGGCGCGCGATCGGCATCGGCTGTGGTTTGGCGGGCCTCGCGGTCATCTTCAATCCGCGGACGCTGAACTGGGGTGACCGCGACGCGCTGTACGGCAGCGGCCTGATCCTGCTTGCTGCCTTCTGCTGGGCCGGCAACATCGTTTATGTCCGGGCGCACAAATGGATTTCGACGCCCTTCCAACTGGTGTTCTGGCAGGTATTGCTGGCGGCCGTGCTGCTCTCGGCCATCGCCTGGATCACGGAAGGCGCGCCGCACATCGTGTGGACCGCGCGTCTGGCCGCCCTGATGCTCTATAGCGGGATCGTCTGCACGGCGTTCGCCAACTGGGCGATGACGATGGTGAACCGGAGCCTGCCCGCCGTCACCACGTCGCTGTGCCTGCTGGCGACGCCGCTGCTCGGGATCATCAGCGCAACCGTGATGCTGAACGAGCCGCTCGAGCCGTCGCTGTTTCTGGCGATGACATTGATCATCGGCGGCATCGCGCTCGGCACCGTCGCGGGCGGATGGCCGCGGCGCGCAATCCACGCCACGCGCTAGTCGTTGAATGGAACGTCCTTCTTGGGATCCGACCCGATGCGTAAGGCGTGGCCGTCCGGATCCTCGACGACCATTTCGTAGGCCCAGGAATAGTTGGTGGGCGGCTTTTCGATATGTGCGCCTGCGGCCATGAACTCCTCGTGGAGCGGCCCGATGTCCTCGGCGCCGATCCAGACATGGGCCTTCGAATGTTTCGTCGGGTTCTCGGAGAGATAAATTCCAAAACCGTCGCGCGACACCATCGCGAACGTGGACTCCTCCGTCACCCATTCGGCCTTTTCGAAACCGAGGACCCGGACATAGTAGTCGAGGCTCGCTTTGATATCCCGAACGATCAGAATGGGATTGATGCACTCCAGCTTCGTGCTCATTTGCATTATCCTGTTCGACGCATGTCACCGAGGGAACAGGGCGGCATCATGAAACAGGTTCATCGGCCCCGCAACGGTCGCCGGTGCATCAGCGCAGAGTCCGGTCATCAACTGATTTGGGTGCAGAACTAGGTCGTGGACTCGTTAACGCGCAATGGCCGAACCTGCCAAGGTTGGCCCCGGTCGCGAATGACCCGTTGCGGATATGGAGGAAGACCGCTAGGTAAAGCTAGCGGTATCGCTCATGTCCGGGGGCAATTCTTGCATGCCTGACCCAGTTAAGAAGCTGGCGCCAACTCTCCGCGAAGCTACCGAAAAAGATCTTCCGGCGATCCTGGCGATCTACAACGAGGTGATCGCCACCTCTACGGCGGTGTACAGTCTGGAGCCGTCTACGCTGGAGGAACGGCGGACCTGGTATCGCTCTCGGTCTTCAATGGGCTTTCCCGTGCTTGTCGCGACAGGTTCGATTGATAGTGACGTCCTCGGGTTTTCCTCATTCGGAGAATGGAGAGGCACGTGGCCGGGATATCGGTACACGGTCGAGCATACTGTTCATGTCCGGCATGATGTTCGCGGCGGAGGAGCCGGCCGCGCTCTTGTCGAGGCTTTGTTTCCACGTGCGCTTGCGTTGGGCAAGCACGTGATGATCGGAGGCATTGACGCCACGAACAACGCCTCCATCCGTTTCCATGAGCGCCTTGGTTTCGAGCGTGTTGCTGCTTTTCGCGAGGTCGGACACAAATTTGGCCGCTGGCTCGATCTATTATTCGTGCAACGGTTTCTCGACGCGCCTGGCTCCACGCGATCCTGACAACGTCCACAATTGAGGAGAGTTGAAGCCATGGCCGCTGAGCATTGCGAATTGTGCCGGCCCGAGAATCTTCTGCTGGAGGGCTCTCTCGCTTACGTTCGGTTCGACAACAACAGCCTGAGCCGTGGCCATGTCCTGGTGGTTCCGCGCCGGCACGTTGCGAGCTACTTCGATATGACCGTCGCGGAAAAGACCGAAATTCAGGCACTTCTCGATCGTGCGCAAAGCAAGATTGCGGCAGATCTTTCGCCGGATGGCTACAACATCGGCGTGAACATCGGCCGAGCCGCCGGGCAGAACCGAATGCACGTCCATGTGCACCTGATACCGAGATATAGCGGTGACGTCGGTGATCCGAGTGGCGGCATCAGGTGCGTCCTCTCGAACAAATGACCGAGACTACAACAGCAGAGTTGAGCCGATGAACCTTGGGCTTGAAGGTAAGACCGCGCTCATAACGGCCGCCAGCGGCGGCATTGGTCGCGGCATCGCGGAGGCACTCGCAGACGCTGGTGTGCGTGTCGCCATCAGTGGACGCACCGGAGCTGCGCTGGAGCAGGTGGCCGGAGCGCTCGCCGCGCGTGCTGGCGGTCGCCCGGTGATCGTGGTGGGAGACGTTTGCGCGCAAGGCGGCCCAGCGCAAATCGCGGCTGACGCTGCGGCGACACTAGGCGGTCGGATCGATATCCTCGTCAATAACGCCGGTGGCGCCCGTCCGGCCACCGGTAGGGTCGATGATGCCTTCTGGGACGAGGCAATGACGCTCAACTTCCTCGCGGCGCGTCGGCTGACCGATCTCATCGCCCCGGAGATGAAGGCCCGAAACTGGGGGCGGATCGTCAACATCTCGGGCGCGCTTGTCGCTCCTAAACTCAACGGAGCAGCGCCGGCCAAGGCGGCTCTCGTCAGCTGGTCAAGAACCCTTTCGTCGGAACTCGGTCCCCATGGCGTCACCGTGAACACGATCGCACCAGGTCGCATCAACTCGGCACAGATTCAAAAATTGCATCCCACAGAGCAATCGAGGGCGGACTTCATCAAGCAGAACATCCCCGCGGGCTACTTCGGGGAGCCTTGTGACATCGGGCATCTCGTGGCGTTTCTCGCCTCTCCGCTGGCCCGCTACATCAATGGCGCTGCGATCCCAGTCGATGGCGGCGCGGTGCGGCGAGTGTAGAGCGGGTACACTGGACCACACGATGTTGAGATGGAGTACCTCTTGCAGCAGACAGGATGTCCGCTGCCCTCTCGATCTCGACGATGGGAAACATCTCGGTCGCAGATCAACCTGGACGGTCGTTTGTGGCCCATCACATCATTTTTCTGCGCAGCAAGGTTCGGTCGCTATCGGTGCACAGCGGACCTCTGCCGGGCCGCCAGGGCGGCCCGTCTGATTTATGGGTTCACGGCCTAATTCGCCACGAAGTACCAGCGCTCGTCATAGCGGACGAGCTGGCTCGGCGGCTTGTCCTCGAACTCGAAGAACTTTTTGGGATCGCCGCCCGGCGGCACGTGCAGGAAGCCGGTGAAATAGTGTTTCAGGCCGCGCGAGGTCAGAAACAGCACATAGGTGCCCTGATCCGTCTGATCGACGACGATGTCGTTGCCGCCTGCGGAAACGTTGGGCTCGCGGTCGCCGAGCGCGATCAGGTTTTCGTTATGGCTGACGTTCGGCTTGAGTTCGCCGGCCTCGATCCGCGCCACGATCCGTTCGCGGGTCTTGCGGTGCCAGTCGAAATTCTGCTGCAGGGCGATCTGATGCAGCGGCGCGTAGACCAGCGCGGCAAGCGTCAACGCGCAGATCAGGAAGGGGAGGGCGAACTTCAGCCCGCCTTGCCGGATGCGCAGCAGGAGCGTCGCCGACCACAGCGCGCAGCCGCAGAAGATCAGCGCCATCAGCGGCACGACCGCGAGCAGGACGAAGCCGGAAGGCCAGTCCGCCATCGCCAGTTCGAAGGTCGCGACCGACAGCGTGACCGCCGAAACCAGCGTGGCCGCCACCAGCGCGGCGCGGACCGACGGGCCGGCCGCGGCCGTTGTCGTCTGAGGTATCGTTTCAGCCATGCCGGGCTGTTCCGCTCCGCCGTTCGCTAAAGGTTCCCGGCCCGTGCCATGGCGAGGCTTAACGCGCCGTTAACCATATCGGCCCCAACAATAGCCCCAGAGGATGGTCGGCCGCCACGGCCGGCCGGACGGCAAATCGAGGGGGCAAAGATGGATCTGGACCGGTATTTTGGCAAAACCTCCGCGACCCTCCACGAAATCACCCGGCGGGTGATGTTTGCGCTCGATCGGCATCCGCTGTGCCGCGGTATCGAATTCGAGGTCGTCAGCATGCCCCGCAACCGCAAGGCCAACTGGACCGTCACCCTGCAGGCGGTCGCCCCCGACGCCCTCTGGGAGGCGTCCGATATCGTTGCCGATATCCAGGAGGCCTACGAATTGGCCGCAGCGGCCTGATTCCGGGCCGTTTCGGGACGATTTCCCCAGCTTTTTGATCGCGTTACGGCTCGAAGCGGCATCGTAACGCCTCAATTGTCGTCCAGTTTTCGGCAAAAGGGCCAAACGTCGGCGGGAATGGAGACCTTTTTGACCAAAACGATGACCATCGTTGCGCTGATCTGTTTTCTCGTGGTCGGCGCGGCCGCCACTGCCATTCTCGGCCGCGACAGCGTACCTGCGGCGTCGCCCCAGCTGGCTGCCGCTTCGAGTGCCGCCGTCCAGGCGCCGGTTTCGAACAAGGAAAACAAGAAGGACCGGCTTGCCGTCGTGAGCTACGCGCTGGCCGCCTATGAGCCGCCGCAGACCACCGCGGCGCTGAGCGAGCCGTTGCGCCAGGCCTATGCGTCGACCGCTCCTGCCGATATCGGGTTGCCGAAGGAAGTTGCGCCTGCCGCGCCGATGGCGCCTGCCGCAGCATCGCCTGTGGCGCCGCCGAAGCCCAAGGCCGTCGCGAAACCGCAGCCGCAGCCACAGAAGAATTACGCACTTCTGAGTGACGTCCAGATCGCCGGAATCAAGGACCGCCTGAAACTGTCTTCCTCTCAGGAATCCTACTGGCCGCCCGTGGAAAGCGCGCTGCGCGCCGTCGCCCGCAAGATTCACGCGGGCCGGCAGGCCAACCCGACGGCTTCGGGCGTGCCGATCGATCCTGAGTCCGCAGAAGTCCAGCAGTTGAAATCGGCGGCGATGCCGCTGCTGTTCCAGTTGCGCGAAGACCAGAAGAGCGAAGTCCGTTCGCTCGCCCGCATCATCGGTCTGGAAAAAGTCGCCGCGATGATCTGAGCGGCGAGCGCTGCGATTGCAGCGCTGCCGGTTCCAATTCCCTCACGATGCTGTGCCGGAACATCGGCCCATGCCACGCGTTGCCCGCGTGAATGAGGGAGCCGAACCATGCGGATGTCGACGGCATATTTTGCAGGCGTGGGAACCGTGATCGTGGCGGTCGGCGCCGGTCTTGGCGGAGGCTATCTGGCTGCGAACATTACCAGCCCGCCTACGCAGGCGGTCTCCAAGCTGGAACGCAGGATGTCGGCGGAACCGATAACCGTCTCGACGGCGCCAGCGGAGCCGGTGCCGCATGTGGCTGCGACGACGAAGCCCGCTGCCGCGCCGGCACAGGAGCAGACCCAACAGCCGCAAACGCAGCAGCAACCGAACACGCAGCCCCAGCCGCAAACAGAGGCGGCAGCGTCCGTCCGCCAATACTGCCCCTGCTGAAGAGAAGCCCGCCAACAACGTAGCGGCGGCGCAACCCGTACAGCCACCACCGCAACCTGCAAAACCTGCAGATCTGGCCGACGAAAAGACCGCCGCGCCTCGGGATGCCCTCGCCAGGGCCCGCGATGCCGATATCAAACGCGCGGATGCCGAAAAGCGGCGCGCCGAACGGCGACAGCAATGGGCGGACAAGCGCCGCTTGAAGCAGCCCCGTGAGCAGGAACTCGAGGCGGTCGAAGAGAGAGTCCGGGAAGTGACCGAGCCGCGGCGGATCAGAATCCGGGAAGAGGGCGAGCCAAGAGACATGTTCGCCGAGCCCAGGAGAAGGGACATTTTCGCCGGGCCGGCCAGAAGCGAAACGCCCCGGATCAGGCTGTTCGATCAGGATGATTGATTTCTTTCCGGCGATCGCGACTGCATCTTGGAGCGTGATGACCTTGAAACGTCATCGCGCTCCAGCTTCTATTTGCGCATGATCTCCGGCGCGCGCTTTGCGTTTGTTCCGAGAAAACCGGTAACGGCTTTTCCCGGATGATGCGCTACCCGCCGCGCGATTCCACCACCTTGCGGCAGCCGTCCGACAGCTTCGTCTTGTTCGCTTTCAGGCAGGCATTCATCTGCGGCGGCTTGCCGACATGTTCGGCGCAGAATTTTCCGGCATCCGAACGGCAGGCCATCTGCTCCTGCGCGGTGGGGCCGGATTGCGCCTGAGCCAGCGAGCCGGCGGCGAGCGACAGGATCAGCGCGGCCGCGGCGGCCGGGACGTGGATTGATTTTTTCATGGATCACCTTTCGACGGGAATAGGAGGGTTGAAAGCGCGCGGAAGCTCGTCGAGGTTGCGCCCGTGGTCCATGCCATGTTCATGGCGTCGGAAATCGGCCCTGCAACCCTCGCGCGCGCGCCCACACCATTTTCATGGGATGTTGCCGCGCCCCTCGATGGACCATGTACATCTCGCGTCGGCTGCGGTGACCGATCGGCACATCGCAAAGAGCTGCACGCCCAATTCGGGAGATGACAGATGTTGAAGAAGACAGGTTGGCTGAGCGCTGGTCTGACGCTTGCGGCGTTCTCGGCCGTGGCTTCGTTCGCGCTGGGCGGTGTGGGTTCGGCCCAGGCCGCGGTGGTTTACTGCAAGACGGTCGGCGTGCCGAAGGGCTGCGTGGCGCGGCCGACGCCGGTTGCGGCGGCGGTGGTCGCTACACCGGTCGTCGGCGTCGCCCGTGTCGGCGTCGGTGCTCGCGGCGTCGGTGTTCGTCCCGGCACGCCGATGAACCGCGGCGGTCCGGTCAATCGCGTCGGCCGCCGCTGACACAAAACGTAGGCTAGAGCAGGATCAGGCTGGGCTGTGACGGCGGACCATCCCGTGCCCCGGACGCAAGCGACGTGAGTGCTGCGAGCCGGGGCTCTTTCTACTTTGCATGGGGTTGTTTTCGCAATTTGCAAATCGATCGGACTCCAACCCATTCCGCTCTAACCGGCAGCGCCGTCGCTGTCGGGAAAGCGGTGGGGCAATGTCAGCCTCACGCGCGTGCCTTGATCAGTCCCTTGCGCGCAGGAGCTGAGTTCCAGCTCCGCGCCACAGCGCGCTGCGCGGCTTCGCATGTTGCGCAAGCCGCGCGCCGCTTTTATCGCGCCTGCCGCCGCACCGTCGGCTGCGATCTCAAAACCCTTGCCGTCGTCCTCGACGGTGATGCAGCCGCGGTCGAGGCCGTCGGCGCCCGCGAGCGTCTCGATCCTCACCGTGATACGCCGCGCATTGGCATGCTTGACCGCATTGGTCACGGCCTCATCCAACAGCCGCACGATCTGGATCACATGCCACGGCCGCAGTTCGGGATGCACCGGCAGGCCCTGCGCCGTGACCGCGCGCCAGTCGAGCGCGATGTCATGCGGACGCAGCTGCGCCATGGCGCGTTCGCGCCATGAGCCCAGCGCCAGCATCAGATCGCCGCCGATGTCGTCCATCGAATCGATGACGAGGCGCAGGTCCTTCAGCGCCGCGCGCGCCGCGTCGCCAATTCCCGCGCTGCCATTGCCGCGCTCGCTCAGCGCCACGATGCTGACGAGCTGGCCGCCGAGCCCGTCATGCAGGTCGCGCATCAGCCGCGTGCGCTCGCGCGCCAGCGCCGCGGCGCGGGCGCGTTCCTCCTCGCGGGCGAAACTGGCCTTCAGCTTCTCTTCCGCCTCGCGCACCTGGGTGACGAGGCGGCCGGCAAAGCCGTCGACCTGGTTCAGCGCGCGGGCGAACCGCCAGGTCAGGCCTGCGCCGATCGCCACCAGCATCACCGAATAGGACAGCCGCGCGGTGAAGATGCGATTGGGCATCATCTGAAATACCGAGAGCAGGTCGACAACCCAGCAGGTCAGCATGATCGTGACCGCGCAGCCGAGCAGGAGGCTGGCGACATTCCACCGCTTCAGCATCGAGCGGGCGGTGACGACGGCCATGATGAGAAGGGAGACGCCAACCATCGGCACGGCGAGATACAGGAACAGCGCGCGCACCGTCGCCTGGTTTCCGAACAGGCCGGCCAGCGCCAGCAGCATGCCGGGAATGAAAATGATCCAGCCGTAGCGCTGCCATTTCCAGCCCGAGAACAGCAGTGCAAATGTCAGCACCAGGGCGCTTTCAATCGGAGCCGAAGAAATCAGGATCACGTTGAGCCGGGAAAACGGCGTCTCGCCCATCGGCGTTTGCAGGAACGCCTGCCCGACACCCACCGCCATTGCCGCGGCCAGAACGCCATAGGCCGGCTCATGGCGCCGCATCACCCACATGATTCCCAGGATGACCGCGAGGATCGCCTGCCAGGACGAGAACACCACCGGCAAGGTGACGAAGATCAGCGTTCTCAGATTATAGCTCGGACGCAACAGCTCGTCCGGGCCGACCCAGATGCGGTCCAGGAAGCCGGAGATCGGGCCCCAGATGAACAATCTGATCGCAACGTCGTTGGCGCCGTCGTGCAGCGCCGACGCGGGGATCACCGCGATCTGCGCCGTGTTGCGGTCGGGACGGTTGGCGGCGGGATCGCGCCGGCTGTCGAGGATCACGACGCCGTTGACGGTGACCTCGACGCCGTTGGTGAACCGCGGCAGAAACACCGACCAGGCGCGCGCGGCCTCACCGGCCGGCCGGATGAACTGTCCGGCGAAGCGCGGCGGGTCGTTCATCGCGTGGCGCAGGGGTGAAAAATACGGCAGCGTCACCGCGCGCTCGGTGCCGCTTTCCGTGAGCCTGAATGCCGTGACTTGATATTCGGCGGGAGGCTCCGGCAGCGACTGCCGCAGCGCGAAGATGCATGCGGCCACGATCAGCGCCTGCAGCAACAGGTATTGGATCAGGCGGGACGTCTGCAGCCGCCGCCGTTCGTGGCCGGGCAGTTGTTCCGCCGTCGCGTCCTCGTCGTGGTCGTTCACAACTTTATCAAGCCTTGCTGGACCGCCTCGAACACCGCTTCGCCGCGGGTGTGAACCTCGAGCTTGCGATAGATGTTCTTGATATGCCCGGGCACGGTCTGGCGCGACAGGCCGAGATGGCTGGCGATCTCGGCGTAGCTGAAACCCTTGGCGATGCCCCAGAGGATGTCGATCTCGCGCGGCGTCAGCTTGGCGGTGTTGAGCACGGGGCCCGGCGGCGGCTCGGGCGTGTTCTGGGTCCGCCGCACGATGAAGCGGGCGATCGAGGCCGAGATCGGCGAGTGCCCGGCGACGAGGTCGCGCACGGTGGCGGCGATATCGGTCGGGAAGGCGTCCTTGAGCAGATAGCCTGTCGCGCCGACGGTGATCGCCGAGATCACGCTCTCCTCGTCGCCGAGGATCGAGATCACCATGATCTCGGTGTCGGGAAAGCGCTGCCGCGTTTCGCGGATCAGGTCGACGCCATGGCCATCAGGCAATTGAAGATCGGTCAGCAGCACTCTTGGCGCGCCTTGCGCGAGACAGGCGCGGGCTTCCGTGAGCGTGCCGGCGGCCCTGACCTGATATCCGGCCTTGGCCAGCGCGTCCTGCAGCCGCCAAAGGGTCGGCGCGTCGTCCTCGACCAGCACGACCGTGATGGCCTCCACCTTCGGCTCATCGTTCAATGAATTCATCTGAAAACTCCGGCCGCCTGCCCCTGCAGCCCTGGCCAAGTGTAACGCCGCGGCGGCTTTTTGCGACACCCATGTTCATGGTGGACGTTGGCGCCGGAGCATCAGGGATAATCCCGGGGATCAACGGCAAAGAGGGTTGAACAGTTATGTCCAGCCTCAAACCGTTCGACCATTCATTCGATTGCCGCTTCGTAAATCAACTTGCCGGATATCAGCCGCTCGGAGTAATTGCGTATTCAACTGTTAGGAAGATGTATTTCTCTAGAGAGAGTACTATGAACGCATTTGAAACGGCTCTTTCCGCTTTCCTGGTAGTAGAGGTTGTACTCTTTATCTCCACGGCAACCTTTCCTTCTGGTGGTTGCCGCTAGTCTTGCGACCGTAGTGTCGGATTGTCGCCGCTTTCCAAACAAGGATTGCCAAGCTTCATCACCCAGGCATTTGCGGCAATTATCGGCTACTATTTCGGGACCGCGGCTTCAAAGGCTTAGCGCTTTAAGCAGCAGAAGTTTCGTCCTCTGGGCAAGGCGCGGCGCGATTTGAGCAGGCGCGCCGCTTGAAATATGCTTATACGATTGCCTCCCAACGAGGCCCCCGAAATGCCGAAAGCCCCCAAGAACGCCCCGACGGACCAGCACGCTTCTGAACCCGACCTTCCCGTCACGCCCGATCACGTAAGAGCGGCCGCCGCTGCCATTTCCAGTTCCGTCATCGTCACCGAATGCGACCTGAGCCGGACGCTGAGCGAGATCTGCGGCTGCAATCTCTGGCTCAAATTCGAGAACCTGCAGTTCACCTCGACCTTCAAGGAACGCGGCGCGCTCAACCGGCTGCTGGCGCTGTCGCCGGACGAGCGGCGGCGCGGCGTGATCGCGATGTCGGCCGGCAATCACGCGCAGGGCGTGGCCTATCACGCACATAGGCTCGGCATTCCCGCTACCATCGTGATGCCCATCGGCACGCCGATGGTGAAGATCGAGAACACCAGGCGTCACGGTGCGGAGATCGTCATTTCCGGCAAGACGCTGGAGGAGGCCGCCGAGTTCGCGCGCGCGCATGGCAAGGCGCAGAACCTCACCATGGTCCACCCTTACGACGATCCGCATGTCATCGCGGGGCAGGGCACCATCGCGCTCGAAATGCTTGGCTCCGCGCCGCAGCTCGATACGCTGGTGGTTCCGATCGGCGGCGGCGGGCTGATTTCCGGGATGGCGGTCGCGGCCAAGTCGCTGAAGCCGGAGTTGCAGATCATTGGCGTGCAGGCGCAGCTCTATCCTTCGATGTACAACGCCATCAAGGGCGAGCATCTGCCGATGCGCGGCGACACGCTGGCGGAAGGTATCGCCGTCAAGGCGCCGGGCCGGATCACCACCGACATCATCCGTCATCTCGTCGACGACATCATGCTCGTCACGGAGGATCAGATCGAACGTGCGGTCGCGATGCTGATCGCGATCGAAAAGACGGTGGTCGAGGGCGCCGGCGCGGCGGGCCTTGCTGCGGTGCTGGCCGCGCCGGAGCGTTTTGCCGGGCGCCATGTCGGCCTCGTGCTCACCGGCGGCAACATCGATACGCGGCTGATCGCCTCGGTGCTGACCCGCGAACTCGCGCGCGAGGGACGATTGACGCAGATCGCCATCGACATCGTCGACAGGCCGGGGCAACTGGCAGCGGTCTCGGCGCTATTGGCCGAAGCCGGCGCCAACATCATCGAGGTCTCGCACCAGCGCACGTTCTCCGACCTGCCCGCCAAGGGCACCCTGCTCGAAGTCGTCATCGAAACGCGCGACCGCGCGCATCTGGAAGATGTGATGAAACGGCTCGGTGAGGCCGGCTTTGTCGCCTGGCTGCCGGGGCGAAGGTGAGCATAGCGTTTTTCGAAGAAAGCATGTCACCGGATTTGATCAGGCTGGTCACCGGCTCGCGCGACGAACACGCGTCAATCAAGAAAGCTGGGGCGTGAATCCATGGTTAGAAGATGGCCTCCGGATGTTCGCTTTGATGCGCATTCCGGATGTTCTCAATCAAATGCGAAACACGCCCTATGCACGCCAAATGCTGATCGGCGCGCTCCGCAACTTCGGTGTCTGACACGAATGTCGTCGTGGAATGATAGTATCATCGTTCGCGCAACGCAGTCGTCCCAAACCTCAGCGTGCAAATAAATCAGGATTTTTCTTCCACTCCGCCCAGCTGGTTCGCGCATTCGGTGGAAACTTGGCAATTTCACGTTTTTCGCCAGCAGTGCGTAGTTTTGCGTTAGAGGCCCAAGCCGATCCTCCTTTCAGCCGCACTGCTTGGTAGATGGCCACAATTGTCGCGCTGTCCACGCCAAAATCCTCCATGGACAGCTTCAAGACTTCATCTGCCTGCTCTCGAGGTATTTCTTGCGTCCAATATAGATAGTCGTGGATTATTGCAGCGTATGCATAGACGCCGTCCGGCCTGAGCAGTGAGAAAAGGATGGGAGGTATGCTTGCCAAATCAGTGACAAATCCCATCGGCACTTCAACCGGCTGGAATTTGGACGCTTGATCAGGATTCGGCTTCCAGGTGATTGGTTTCAATAGAAAATAGATTTCCTCCCTAAATCGACCGAGGTAAAGCGGAGAATCCGAAGCCTTGGCCGACACGAGAATCTTTGCCATCCATTCAGCTTTGCTAACGCCGCCCGCGCTTCGTGCGGGTGTTGAAGCGCAGCCTGCAGCCGCGCAAGCAAACGCTCCAAGGATGAATGTCCTTCTGGGCAGTCCTTTCATGGGCGCTCCTCAGAGTTCGCTAGAACAATACGAAATCTCCCACAACATTCCTTTGCTCTAACCACGGCGTTTGCACACCCCGCCAATGGTTAGCGGTCTCCTTCACTACGGTGTCTTTCAGCGCCGAGTAGATCTCACTCACCTCAAGGGATCCGTTATTGTTCTTGTCTGCTGCAGCTCGACCTGGTCCCAACAAATTCGTCAGCGCGAAAGTAAAGGCTCCTCCACCGAACTTGGTGGACTGATTGGGTATGTCCTCGTACGCAAACTGGCGACCTTTCGCCGCGGAAAGAATGATCATGGGTGCTTTCACTTCCGAAAGAGCATCTCTTACTTGATCATTTGCAGCTTCGTCGGCGCCGGATTGGCCCGAGTGACATGCATCCAGGATAACAACGACGCGGCCTTTCGAGGCCCGAAGAACGCTTCCGATCCGAGACCACTCCAGACCGGTCTTGGAGAGTTCGGTTGACAAGAATTCCTTGGGAGTAAGCCGATAATGACCTGCTTCATCTTTGAAGCCGTGTCCTGAGAAGAAAAATAAAAGCGTATCATCCTTGGAAGCATCGTGAGCAATTCGCGTCAGTTCACTCACGATTGTCTCGCCGCTGGCGTCGCCATTGAGCAGCTCGGTGATCTTCACGTCGGAATACTCAAGCCTTGAGTTCTCTTCGAGCGACTTCTTCATGCGTCGAGCATCGAGGCTGGCATAGTTGAGCTTTAGATGCGGCTCTATGTAATTGTCGACGCCAACCACCATGCCGACCAAGCGACCTGTCGGAGCTCCGTCCCGATCGATTTTGACCTGGAAAGGCGTGCTCTCCAGGCCCCGTTGGTCAACTGCAACACCGGTAAGCCAATGAATCCGATCCGGGATCGCAACGCTCACGCTGGCAGACATGTTATCCCCGTCCGAGCTGATTTCAGTGAGCGGCCTGCCGTCGGCAAAAAGGCGAACGAATTTAAGTTGTGAGCTGGATCGGGCTTCGATGAAAAGCTCTATCGTTTTCTCGGCAACCCTATTCACCTTGAAGGTGAGCTGCGGCGGAGCGTTTAGCGTTGGCGCTTCCGGCGGTGATTTACCATCAATAGCGGCGCGGATGATATCCGGCCGAGACAGAAGTTTTGCAAACTGAGCGATTGAGTGCAGTCCGGATTCTCCCGGCTGTCGCAAGTGGACGAACTGCGCTGCTTCGTATGAGCCCCAGTAGTAGCCCTGCTCGCTATAAAGGAGGATCTCGTCGTCAATCCATCGTCCGCTTACCATGAGTTTTGCTTGAGGAAATTTTACATCGCTTGAAGGATCGTCGCCCTGCTCCCTCAATTTGCTTGAATTCCACGCGCTCGCTGACTTGGCGTCATAGACGTAGAAATTTCCGTCGCCGTTGAGCTGCACAACGAACCTTCGATCTTTTGAAAGATATATCTGCTTCATTGCAGAACTTGAGCGTAAATCAGGTAGATATGAAATATTGTCAGGCCTCTCCAGATCAACCAGCGCAATTGCCGATCCGCCGGCAGAGCCTAGCAGAAGCCAATCTCCCATAAGGTATGGTCGAACGCGTGTGAGGGTTTCGTTAGTGACGTCTCCCAGGGACTGAGTTAGCGGATTAAAGAGATCGACAACCGTGGCTGGGTCGCGCCCATTCCGAACAAACAAATAAGTCCTGGTCGAGAGTGCGCCCTTCCAATAGCAGAGCATTTGGGCCAGCCAATATGTCTTGCTACCCTTTGACCAGGTCCACAAGCCATGCACGTGGTCCTTGAAACGCCATGCCTGAGCGCCGCTTTCGAGCTCACTGCAAGGAGTATTGCCTTTCAGAGTATTCAAGTATCGGGCAGCGATAGGTACATTATTCAGCAGGCGCTTCTCTAGCTCATCAGCTCTAACGCCTTTTTCAAAAATTGGCTGGTGATTTATGGAGAACGCGCCTTGCTTTGCCCATTTGGTCCCCACAACGAATGATGTTGGTTCGGTTGGGGGCTCCAAATCAAGGCTAAACGAGCTAATCTGGTTGATGAATCCCGCTTTGCTCGTTGTCGCCTCAAGATTGCCTATGAAGATCGGCTTTGCACGCCAGTCGGCGTTCTGTTGCAAGGCAGCAGTCTTGCTTTGCTGTGTACTTCCCGACTCTGCGTGAGAGACGAGGAAAGATTTCTGCTTTGGGAAGTTTCGTTGTTCGGTAAGACCCGACAGTATTCTATCCACTTCTGGAGAATAATGGCTCAGCTTTAGTTGCTCGCCGGGATCCCAAAAAGATGGAGTACGCAAGTCCTTCAAGCCAAAATGCGACAGAACGAAAGCTGATTGGTCGGGATCAACTGCAACGATGTACCCTGTTGCAAGCTCCCATATTCTTGTTCTTGGCATGTTCGAATTGCCGACCAGTACAGCTATCCCATGTTCGATCTCTATTCTAAACCGCAGGGCCTCCCAGGCACTCGAGTTTCTCCCTGCCGCTGACTCTGAAGGTATGACCAGGCCGATTTCGTTTTCTTGATCACTATTATCGGCCGCATCTTTGACTGCATGACTCACGGAGGGTGGAACGGGATCAATCAAGCTTTGGCGGATCTTTAGTTCTCCGCGAGGGTAGGTGCCCTCGATCAAAATTCCATCGTTATGAGCCCATCCGAGAATGGGCCCGGCCAGTTTGAAGTCAACCAGTCGTTGAGCATTCAGGTCATACAGGGACATCTTGCCGCCGGTGTCTTCATCTTCACTGCCAACCAGCGCAGCAACAAACCGGGAGCCGGGAGAGAAGTTTGGATTTCGGCCGACGCCGTCGACTATCTTCGTTCCGGTTGCTAGTTCATACACGCGGAAGCTCTGCGGAAACACATCCAGTCGGTACCGGCCGTCATTGGAGTGCACCACCCGCTTTGGGCTTTCGACTTCGAAGAAGTTCTGAACTACGACCTCAGGAGGCCCGCCATTTATGAAAATGGGCTCCATCTCTTGACGTAGTAGTACGAGCTCTCCGCACTTGGTCTTCGTAACAATCGCGTATTCGCCCCGCAGATAACCTGATTTCGTTGGCTTGATTTTGAGTTCACCTTGAACAGGTGAACCGATCGCATGAAGCGGCACAAAGGCGCGAAGATGGTCGCCCTCAAAGGTTATTGATGCTGGTGCGCGCGTTTTCTTCGGCAGAGCGATCAGGTTCTTGCCTTCAAAGCGCACATCATCGGGCAGTGAAAATACAATATAGGTCGGGCGGCTGTTGGGGAATCGCGTCTCAGCCTGACTCCAGAGAACCGAAATTGCCTGCCCTACTCGCGGTGCGTTGGGAGCTGAAAGGGTGACGGTGACGTGTCCGGCCAGTTCTCGGAGTACTCGCTCTTCCTCAGGGCACGTTAGTGCAGAGATCGATTGCTCAATTGGTTCAGGAAACACCGGGATTGAGCTGTGCATTATTTCTGTAAGGTCCTGTGCGGGACATTCCGCCATCGAACCTCGAGTCGTAAATCCTCCGGTTGTTACCCAGCTAATCCGAACGGAGTTGCCCCCCCAAACGCGAACCGAAAAGCGAATCGTGCTTTTGTCCCAAGTCGTCTTTGGACCGTCTGGCGTTTGCGAGCTAAACTGCACACTTGCCCGCTGCATTTCCTTGAGTGTGTCGGTGGTGAGCGCGTAACCGATACTTTGACCCCGAGGTGTGACGAGGACGTCGTCCGAACTTTCGATGGTTGCGTTTTCACTAATTCCGACGATGACTCCAATTCCCTGAGTTGCGACGTTGGTTAGCTGCGGGAATTCGATTTCAACTTGAAACGATCCAAGGTGATTCAATCGATCTGGCTTTTGTACAGAAATTCGGATTTGCCGTGCGATCTTCGCATCTGCTTCTTTTGCTCGATCGGCTCTATCCCTTGTGCAGACAACCGCCGTTTTTTGGCTTCGGTCTGCCTTGCCTTGTCCAAGAGCATGGTTGGAAGGCGTCAGCAACGAGAGTGCGGTCGCCGAGAGCAGGAGGAATCCAAATCCAATTCGATGGATGCTCATCTGGTCGCCCACCTCTGAATTGCGATAGCTACCGAGAGGTAAACTGGTTGCAAGCCACGGTAGTACTCGCCCATGTGGAAATCCAGATGGAATATGCGTGTATTGATCAGGCCAGTAACGAAAGAGCCCAAGATCGCCACGGTCAAAATACGATATTTGAGATCGTCAACGATGTGTCGGCTGCCCTCAAGGCGGACATCGTGCGCCGCTCGCAAATGCCGTCATCTCGCCCGCGGCCTTGGTTCACGAGCCGCACTGCGCCCGCCTCATACCCTCCAAGATCTGCAGCTCGATCGCAAAAGCCCGGCTGCGCATGAAGTCGAACGGCGCCTGCGGCCCCTTGCTACCCGCGAACGCGTTGCTCGATGTTGGCCGCCGGTCCTCCCGCGCGGACGTTGCGGGTGCCTGAAGGAGGTGTTTGTGAGCCCGCCATGCTTTTCCACGGACCGATAGTTTCGACGATAATATTGATCCCGGCGACCGCGCTGTCGATTTGGCGCTGTACGCTTTCGACCTCGGACTTCAGGAATTCTTGCATTTTTTGGAGTTCGAAAGCCAACTTGTGAAGTTCGTCTATCGAATTTGTAGTCAACCGGGCGACGGACGTGTTAAATCGTTCGGCGCTGATCTCCAGCGGGCCGGAGGGGTTCGATTTCTCCTTGCTGGCTTGTGTCGCCACAGTTGCCTCCGACGGAGGCGTTTTCTCGTCGAGTGCGGCAGACGTTGGAGTATCCATTAGTTCCTCCCTTGGTGCCCGCGGCCCGCTGCAATAGGCGTCGTTAAGTCGTTAGGCGATTTGGTGGCGATCCGGGGCCAGGCCTCGAGTTTCCGGTTTACCCCGGTAAACTTCGACCCGTCGCCGCACATCCGTGTTTTCGGGCTGGACCAGCGCGACAAACGGGCGTCGCTGGCGATCGGTATCCTCTAATTCACGAGCCGCACCACGCCGGCATCGCTGACATCGTACCCGCCGAGCTCGGCCGCCCGGTCGCGCAGGATGGTCGCGCGCATGAAATCGAACAGCGCCTGCGGCCCCTTCATGAAATAGTCGCGCTGCCGCATCACGAGGTCGAAACGCTCCCAGGCGAGCGGCAGGAAATCGAGCCCGGCCGATTTCGCCACGCTTCGCGTAGCGATACCGCAATCGATGCGGCCCGCGCGGATCGCCTGGGCGATATCGGGGCCGGTCGGAAAGGCGGGCTTCGCCAGTTTCAAATCGTCGAGCGCGATGCCGGCGCGCGCCAATAGCGCGAGCAGCAGCAATTGCGCGCCGGCGCCTGCAGGACGTTGCGCCATGCGCGCGCGCGATGTGGCGATCGAGGCCATGTCGCTTAGGCCGAGCGGATTGCCGGGTGCTACGAGAATACCCTGCTCGCGCCGGGCAAAGCCGAACACGACCGCATCGTGCAGCCCCGGCGCGTCAGCGACCGCTTCGAGATTGGCGGTTTCGTCATCGCCATCGAGCCGGTGCAGGTGGATGGCCGCGACCATCACTTCGCCCTGGATCAGCCGCCGCAGGCCTTCCTCGCTGCCTTCGGGCAGGCTGGCGAGGCCGGAATTGCTTTCGCGCAGCGCCCATTCCAGCAACGGATCATGACTTCCGCCCATGATCGGCGGCGCCGGCACCTGCGCCAGTGCGGCGGGCGCGATCAGGCCGGCGGACACCCAGCGGTCGAGGGCGGCGCGGGGAAACAGCCAGCGCCCCGTCACCTTGCTGCAGGGCACGGCGCGCTCCGCCACCAGCTCGTAAAGCTTGCGCTCCGAGAGCCGCAGATACTCGGCCGCTTCGTCTGTCGTCAGGAGCTCTGGCATAGGCACCTATATGCATATGGATGCAGATGCTACAGAAATTGACCATATTGGTGCGGTCTGCGCAAGATGCGCCCAACCGGAAATCTCCATGCCAGCCGACGTATCAGCCCTTCAACTCGTGCTTAGCGGCGACCCCTCGCTGTTCGCCATCGTGCGGCTGTCGCTCTATGTGAGCCTGTCCGCGGTGGCGTTGGCCGCGCTGATCGGCATTCCGCTGGGGGCCTGGATCGCGCTGACGAAATTCCCGGGCCGCCAGGGCGTCATCGTCCTGCTCAACGCACTTATGGGCCTGCCGCCGGTCGTCGTCGGCCTCGCGGTCTATCTGGCGCTGTCGCGCTCCGGGCCGCTCGGCGCGTTCGGCCTGCTGTTCACGCCGCGGGCCATGATCATCGCGCAGACCGTGCTGGTCACCCCGATCATCGCCGCACTTGCGCGACAGACCATCGAGGATCTCTGGATCGAATACCGCGACGAACTCACCGCGATGAATCTCGGCCCGCTCGGGCGCGTCACGGCGCTGATCTGGGATGCGCGGTTCAGCCTGGTCACCGCGCTGCTGGCCGGCTTCGGCCGTGCGGCGGCGGAGGTCGGCGCCATCATCATCGTCGGCGGCAATATCGAAGGCTTTACCCGCACGATGACGACGGCGATTGCGCTGGAAACTTCCAAGGGCGACCTGCCGCTGGCGGTCGGCCTCGGCCTCGTGCTGATCGCGATCGTGATCGCCGTCAACGCGCTGGCCTGGACCGCCCGCCGTGCCGGCGAACGACTGGCGGGATGACCATGCGCGCGCCTTCGAGCGAACTGCCCATTGTATTCGATGGCGTCACGGTGACGGCAGGTCCCGTCACGATCCTCGATCGTATCGCGCTCACGCTGGCGCCGGGCCCGCCCACGGTGCTGGTCGGCCCGAACGGCTCGGGAAAATCCACGCTGCTCCGCGTGGCGATGGGGCTGCTGGCGCCTTCGCGCGGACGGATCACCTGGGGCGGCCTGGAAAATGTCCCGCCGCTGAAGCGCGCGATCGTGTTTCAGCGACCGGCGATGCTCCGCCGCAGCGCCGCGGCCAATATCCGTTTCGCGCTGCGCGCCGCCGGCATCCCGCGCGCGGAGCATGCGCGTCGCACCGGCGAGTTGCTCGAACTGGTCGGCCTCGGATCGCTGGCCGACCGCGCCGCGCGCCGGCTCTCCGGCGGCGAGCAGCAACGGCTGGCGCTGGCGCGGGCGCTCGCGCGCGATCCCGCCGCGCTGTTTCTCGACGAGCCGACCGCAAGCCTCGATCCCACCGCCACCAAGGCGGTGGAGGACATCATCCGCGCCGTCAGCGAACGCAACATCAAGGTCGTGATGGCGACCCATGATCTCGGCGAGGCGCGCAGGCTTGCCGGCGACGTCGTCATGCTTCACCGCGGCCGCATCGTGGAAACCGGCGCCGCGGCATCGTTCTTCGAGATGCCGCAAACCGTCGAGGCCAGGACATTCCTCGCGGGTGAACTACTCGTTTAGAGCATGGGTACCGGTTTTCCGAAAAAATCATGCTCAAGAAATTGATGGGAGAAGACACATGAACATGCTCACGCGCCGTTTGCTGATTGCGGTGACCGCCAGCTTCGTATTCGCAGGCCACGCCACCGCGCAGGACAAATCGATCGTGGTGGCCTCGACCACCTCGACGCAGGATTCCGGCCTGTTCGGTCATATCCTTCCGATGTTCAAGGCCAAGACCGGCATCGATGTGAAGGTGGTGGCGCAGGGCACCGGACAGGCGCTCGATACCGCGCGCCGCGGCGATGCCGACGTGGTGTTCGTCCACGCCAAACCCGCGGAAGAAAAGTTTCTCGCCGAAGGCTTTGGCGTCAAGCGCTACCCCGTGATGTACAACGACTTCGTCCTGATCGGCCCGAAGGCCGATCCGGCCGGCATCAAGGGATCGAAGGACATCGTCGCAGCACTTGGTGCGATCAAGGCCAAGGGCGCCGACTTCATTTCGCGCGGCGACAAGTCCGGCACCCATCAGGCCGAGCTCAACCTCTGGAAGGTCGCCGGTATCGACATCGCCAAGGACAAGGGCCCCTGGTACAAGGAGATCGGGCAGGGCATGGGCGCAGCGCTGAACACAGCGTCGGCCTCCAACGCTTATGTGCTCGCCGATCGCGGTACCTGGCTGTCGTTCAAGAACCGCGGCGAGCTCGGAATCGCCGTCGAAGGCGACAAGCGGCTGTTCAACCAGTACGGCGTCATGCTGGTGAACCCGGAAAAACATCCGAGCGTCAAGAAGGATCTCGGCCAGCAGCTCATCGACTGGCTGGTGTCGTCGGAGGGCCAGAAGGCCATCGCCGAGTACAAGATCAACGGCGAGCAGTTGTTCTATCCCAACGCCAACGATTCCGGCGCATGATGCTTGTACGGCTTTCCGCAGCTCTCGCGGTTCTCGCGATCATGATGGCGTCGGCGATGGCAGAGGAAACGGTCTTGCTCCACGCCGCCGGCAGCCTGCGCGCGGCGCTGACCGAGGTGGCAAAGGATTTCGAAGCCGCAGGCGGCGGCAAGGTGCAGGCGAAGTTCGGCGCATCCGGTCTGTTGAAGGACGAGATCGCCGCCGGCGCAAAGGCGGAGGTGTTCGCCTCCGCCAACATGGAGCACCCGCAAGCGCTGGCCGCGGAGCAGCGCAGCGGCCCTGTGGTGCTGTTCGCGCGCAACCGGCTGTGCGCGCTGGCGCGGCCCGGCCTCGAAATAACCACGGCATCTCTTCTCGACCGCATGCTCGAGCCGCAAGTGAAGCTCGGCACCTCGACGCCGAAGGCCGATCCTTCAGGCGATTACGCCTGGGAGGTTTTTCGTAAAGCCGAGAAGCTCAAGGCGGGCGCCTCAGCCGCGCTCGAGAAGAAAGCGCTGCAACTCACCGGCGGGTCCTTCAGCCCGCCCGCGCCGCAGGGTCGCTCGGTCTATGGCGAACTCGTCGCGCAAGGCGCCGCCGATATCTTCCTGACCTATTGCACCAATGCGCTGGCCGCGCAGCGTGAGAACCCGGCACAGCAGATCGTCGCACTGCCCGACGCGCTCGCGGTCGGCGCAGACTACGGCCTGACCGTCATGAACGGTGCAACGCCATCGGCCTACAAATTCGCCCTCTTCATCCTGTCGGCGGAAGGCCAGCGCACGCTCGCAAAGCACGGTTTTGCCGCGCCGGCCCTGCCGCAATAGAGAGATTTTCGATCGACGCCTGGATCGACGTATCCAGAACGGCTCGTCTACGCGCCGGACTCCGTCGGCAGCACCGGCCGCAGCGATTGCGCGGGCGTGCGCAAGAGTGTGCGGCTCGATCTCGATGCCAGCCCGGTCGTGCTGCAGGTCAGCGGTGTGGCGCCGGATACGATCGCCGTTACGATCGGCGCGGTGGAATAGCGTCGCAGACGGCGTCAGTCAGCGCCGGCCTTCGGCGCCTGCTCGTCGGGCTCGATCGCACATCCGCGATTCTCGCAGGTTCTGCGATCCGTCGATAGGTCGGCACCCACGCGGTATCCCAATTCTCGAGAGTGACGCCGCAGGCCGTGCATTCAAAGCTGTCGATCTCGCGCGAAGGCGCCATCGCTTCGGTGCGATGGTAGATGGCGCCACATCTGCACTGTCGCTGCTTTTCGATCACCGCAGATCTTTACATCCGCGCGCGTGATTCGAACAACGCTACTCTCGTCGCAGAGGTGCGCGTTAATCTACATGAACATTCGTTCAAGCAGCGATGTCGGTCTTTATGTCGCACGCCGGAACGTCACGCGCGCCTGCCGGTTAGCCTTCACACGTTCACTGGAGTTCGATGATGAAGAAGCTAGCTATCGTGTTTGCCGTGAGTGCCGCCGCGCTGATGGGAGGTTCCTCGGCCTACGCCGCCGACAATGCGCTGAAGTCGAAGCCCTCGGCGGATGCCACGCAATCCCGGAGTGCCGCGCAATCCCCGATTGCCGCGCAATCGCCGACCGATATCAGCGCGCAACACCGCCATCGGCACTGGCATGGCCATCACCACGGCCATCGTCACTGGCACCACCGTCATTACCGGCCCCATTACGGGAGCTACAACTACTACGCCCCGCGCCCGTACGGCTATTACGGTCCGCGCTATTACGGCGGCGGCCCCGGCGTAACCTTCAGCTTCGGCAGCGGCGGCTATCGCGGCTGGTAACAGGACAGGCTGACGAGACAAGGAAGCCCGCGAGCAACGCGGGCTTCTTTCGTTTGGCGATAGATCGATGGAAATAGCTACAATTCCCGCGCCGACCTCGACGATTTCGTGCGGCCAACATTGGAAGAGTCCGACGCGAGACGCACGGCGGCTTGTTTCCTTGCCTTGCGCGTCGATCCCTTTGCTGCCAGCACAATGGTACGAACATTTGCCTTGCGGGACGTCGCGCCGGCATGTCGAGCCGCCGAACTTGCAGCAACGCGCAGCTTCTTCGCGGCCGCGTTCTTCCTGTCCTCGGCTTCGTCAGCCTCCGCCTTGCGCAACATCGCGCTGGCGGCAGGCGTCAGGTCGACGTTTACGGCGGCGATCTGGTCTTGCCGCGACAGGCCACCGACGCCCTCGCACGGCGCCTTCTGTGGCAGATCGGTCGGCATGTGGACGGTACTCTCTTCGGCAGTCCAGGCTTCGGCCTTGTGACCGGTGATGATCTTGACGTAAGCGCGCGTTTCCGCAGGCAGCGAGCTGCGCCGCGAAAGCCACTTCTCGATCCTGCCGCCGCCCGCATTGTACGCTGCCGCCGCAAGCCCGAGATTCCCGAACTGATTGTAGAGCTTGCGAAGAAATTTTGCCGACGCAGGGATCGCCTGCAGCGGATCGAACGGGTTTCTCAGACCCATTTCGACGGCCGTCTGCGGCATGAATTGCGCAATGCCCTGCGCGCCTGCCGAACTGACTTCTTCGGAACGAAACCTGCTTTCCTGCCAGAGCAGGCGCACGAAAAATCCGATCGGGATATCGTGTTCCTCGGCGGCAGCCTTGACCGTTTCGCAGATCAGGTGCGGTAACGCGGACTCCTCGTCGACCGAAGCGGCCGCATGAGCAGCGTCATCGGCTGAAATTGCCTTCTCGTCGGCATTTGTTGCGTCCAAGGCTCGCAAATCCTCAACCGACGCTGTCACAGTTCCAGTGTGGGAATTCGATGTGATGGCGGGTTCCGATTGCGCTTCGGCGACAACGAAAGATGGTTCCGTCGACCTGATGTCGGAGCTTTCAAGATCCACCGCGACCACGAACACAGCAATCACGGCGGCGAAAAAATATCGCATCAACTTCCATCCATGGTGATGAAGGCCCGCCGGTTAGAAGTCGGATGTGGACATTTCGCGGATGAACTGCGGCAGAGCCGTGTTTTCTGGCCCGTAGTACTACCGTAGGCGTGGCAGGTTCCCGGGCGTCGCGTGCATTGATGACGATGCGCCACTGATCGATGGCGCCAGTGGCTGGAATCGGTATACCCTGGGATTCGCGCTGGCAGCGTGCCGCCGAATCCCTCTGTTGAAAGAACCAAAATGAGCGAGCGACTTGAAACGCTGAATAAAGCCCGTGCGCGCATGCTCGAGGAGAGGGACGCGCATGCGAAGGTGCTGGCTGCGCCTTTCGACCGCGACAAGGCCGAACGGGCCCGCAACAAGTTCATCGAGATTCAGATGCTGATCGACGCCTTGGACCGCGCGATTGGCGGAGAGGTGGCCCTCGCGCCAACAGGCTGAGCCGGAGCGTGGGGGCGGATTGGAGCCGACTTGTCCGCCGTAGCTCGCAGAGCGAAGGCGGAAGGCGTAATCCGCCGTTGCAGGTGATCGGCAGAATCGACCTTCGCGTGGGTGGTGACCAAACGATGAAACGGATGTGAGGGGACTGCCCGTGCTGCGTGAAGCGCTGCTTCAATGCAAGCGGAGTCCTCACAGGCGGTGGCTGCTTGCTTCGGCGCGGCAGGCGATGCCTGCGAAGGCGTGACGTGTCAATTGAGTGCACCGTAATTCCCATGACCGCCGGACGCCGCGTCACCTTGTCTCAGTTCGAGTTGGCATGACGGGATGGCCCGGATCCTGCTTTGACAGGCTCGCGCTGACCTGATCCATTTCGTTGATCAAGCGTGACCAGGCATTCAGCACCGGTGTGGAGTCGGCCTCATGAAAGAACGAGAACTTCGAGACCTGATTGCAGACGTCAAGACCGGCCAGTTGTCGCGGCGGGCCTTTGTCCAGCAGATGATCGCTGTAGGCCTTTCGGCGCCGATGGCCGGGATGATGCTGAGCCAGTCCGGGGTCGCGATGGCTGCGACCGCGCTTCCCTACAAGCCGACCAAGGCCGGCGGCGGCGGCGTGCTGAAACTGATGTATTGGCAGGCCATCACCCTGCTCAATCCCCATTTCGCCGTCGGCACCAAGGACCAGGAAGGCTGCCGGATCTTTTACGAGCCGCTGGCGGGATGGGATGGCGACGGCAATCTGGTTCCGATCCTCGCTACCGAGATTCCGAGCAAGGAGAATGATGGATTGGCCGAGGACGGCCGCTCGGTGGTCTGGAAGCTGAAACGCGGCGTCAAATGGCATGACGGCATGCCGTTCACGGCCGACGATGTCGTCTTCAACTGGGAGTATGCCAGAACGCCGGAGACCGCGGCGGTCTCGATCGCCAGCTACAAGGACATCACGGTCGAGAAGGTCGACGATTTCACCGTCCGCGTCATTTTTGCCAAGCCGACGCCATTCTGGGCCGATGCCTTTGTCGGCAACTACGGCATGATCATCCCGAAGCACCTGTTCAAGGATTACGTCGGCGCCAAGTCGCGCGAAGCGCCGAACAATCTGAAGCCGGTCGGCACCGGCCCTTATCTGTTCGTGGATTTCAAGCCGGGCGACATGCTCCGCGGCAAGATCAATCCCAACTACCACGTCGCCAACCGGCCGCATTTCGATGAGGTGGAGGTCAAGGGCGGCGGCGACGCGGTGTCGGCGGCGCGCGCGGTGCTGCAGACCGGCGAATACGACTATGCCTGGAACATGCTGGTCGAAGAGGAGATCCTGCAGAAGCTGGAAGCCGCCGGAAAGGGCAGGGTCAACATCACGCTGTCAGGCAATGTCGAATTCATGTCGCTCAACTCGACCGATCCCGCGGTCGAGGTCGACGGCGAGCGCGCCAGCATAAAGACCAAACATCCGCTGTTCAGCGATCCGGCGGTGCGCCAGGCCATCAATCTCCTGATCGATCGCGTGTCGATCGAGAAATTCATCTATGGCCGCACGGCGCTGGCCACCGCGAACTTCCTCAACAACCCGGAACGCTTCCGGTCGAAGAACACCAAATTCGAATTCAACATCGAGAAGGCCAACCAGATCCTCGAGGCCGCGGGGTGGAAAAAGGGCGGCGACGGCATTCGCGCCAAGGACGGCAAGCCGCTGAAGTTCGTATTCCAGACCTCGATCAATGCGCCGAGGCAGAAGACCCAGGCCATCGTCAAGCAGGCGTGCCAGAAGGCGGGCATCGACGTCGAACTGAAGTCGGTGGTGGGATCGGTGTTCTTCTCCTCCGACACCGCCAATCCCGACACCTACCCGCATTTCTATTGCGACGCGCAGATGTACAACACCACCATGCCGCAGGCCGATCCGCAGCTCTTCATGAACCAGTATGTGTCGTGGCAGGTGGCGAACAAGGAAAACAAGTGGCAGGGGCGCAATGTCTCGCGCTGGCAAAACAAGGAATACGACGAGCTCTACAAGCAGGCCGAACAGGAGCTCGACGCGGTGAAGCGCGCGGCGATGTTCATCAAGCTCAACGACCTCGTCGTGTCAGACAATTACATCCAGCCCATCCTCTCCCGCACCCGCGTCGCGGCGCTCGGTAACAAGCTGACCGCGCATATCTCGGGCTGGGACAACGATCTGTGGCAGCTCGCGAGCTGGTATCGGGAGGCGTGAGGGCTGAATTTGACTCTGGCGGTGACGGACATGGTCAAGCGGCCAGCGTAAAAGCTTCGTGTACGGACGACTGGACCGAGCCGCCTGTCACTGCTCCTCCGCCCGCGACATAGATGGCATCGCCAATGGCGGTGGCGCCCACCGCGTGCCGCGGCGTCGTCATCGGTGCGTGCGACTGCCAGGTGTTTGTCTGCGGATCGTAACTCTCCATCTGACCGAACACGGCGCCTTGCGATATCTGGCCTTTATCCTGCACGCCGTATTCGCCGCCCATTGCGAAGAAGCGGTCGCGGTAGACGACAAGGCCGTGGCCGGAACGCGCCGTAGGCAGCGGCGCGCGCTCCTTCCATGTGTCGAGCGACGGCAGGTAAACGTGGTGAAGATCGGTGTTGTATTCAAAGGTGTTGAAGCGCCCGCCGATGATATGGATCATGCCGTTGTGGGCGACAGCTCCGACATGGTCGCGCGCTGCGGGCAGCGCTTTACGGATTTCCCATTTGTCGGTTTGCGGGTCATAGACCTCATGCCAACCGACGCTGGCGCGCTCGTTGGTGGGAGCTCCAGCGCCGCCGATCAGATGGATCTTTCCGTCAAGCGCGACGGCTGCGGCCGCACCTCGCGAACGCGGCAATGGTGCGATGGCCGTCCACTTGTCGGCAGCCACATCGTAAGCAAACGCATTCGGATCCGGATTGCGATTCTGCTCGATGAAGCCGCCAAGCGCGTAGACCCGGCCGGCATCCGCCACGACGGCGACGTGGTTGGCGCCGCGCGGCAAGGGCGCGGCGTTGAACCACCGGTCATCCCCGGGATCGTAAACATGGTGATAGGCGCGATCGACGCGTCCTTCGCCATAGCCGCCGACAATATGCATGCGCCCCGCCCAGGCGGTGGCCCAGGCCATTTCACTTCGAGGCAGCGGCAACGCCGCCTTGGGAGTCCAATGTCCCTGCGGGCCCTTCGGCGCGGGGCTTTCCACTTTTCGCTGGGCAATCTGCTCGGTCGTGAGGTGATGCGGCGTGCCTCCTTGAAGCCGGGCGAACGGGTCAGCCGCGGGGGGTGCTTCAGGCAGGGCTGCGCCTGGCTGCGCGCCATGCCCCGAATGCTGGGCCAGCGCCGGCGTGCAACAGACGGTCGCGCTGGCAGCCCCGGCAACGAAAGCTCTCCTGTTCAGACGCGGCAGATCGGATGTCGAAGACATGAGAGCTCCTGAGCTCAAGTGGCTGGATCATCAATGGTCGTAACAAAGGCGAGCGCGGTCAAGACGACAAAGCCGCGAACTGTCGTGCCAATGCATCCGGCGGAGACGCGTGGGCGGTGCGGACCAATAGAGAGAGGCGGGACTGCCGGGAGAATAAGGTGCCGGGAAAATTTAACGTCACGGTCTTCGTAGCGTGCCAACCAGGGCAGCCTTGTCTGATGACAACGACGATCAAGACCAAAATTTTATGGTGCCCCTGGCCGATAACTAACTAATCATATAACCATTTGAAGATGAAGCAATTTTCTTCGTCGATCGCTGCTAATACCAACGGAAATACCAACAATTTGACGCGGTATTAGCTGGCAAAAATAAAACAGCAAGTTTCCCAGCAACAGGTACGCGCCCATGGGCGTTCGATCTCCATCGTCGCCCCGGCCGAAATCGAACCCGGCTTTGACTCGAGTTCCCGACGGATCGACCTAACATACTATCGCGAGTGAGGGCGGGCCTTGTCACGCGTACCCCATCCATCATGCCCAACGATGCCCCAGCGAGAGACCTACATCAAGCTGGACAACTTCGTCGGTCAACTCGGTTGCGCCTGGCGCGAGACCGACGCCGAGAGCGCTGATCAGCGATCTGCTGGACGTTAAATGACGACGGCGTGCCAATGCCCGACAACACGCTGAAAGGCGCTGCGGATCATGGGCCGCGATACTGGCCCCGCGACCACTGCGCGCACGGCTTACGCTCGACTGCGTCGACCCTGCTCAACGAGGAGGGCGCGTTCGACGGCGATATAGTGGAAGCCCAACTCGCCCAGGACACGGAGAACAAAGCGCCGACGGCGCGACGAGGTGGTGCGGCGCCAGCTTGGCAAGGGCGACAAGAACAAGATCCGCGGCATCTATGGCCGCGCGGCCTATTGGGCCCAACGCATGGAATTATGTAGCATTGATCTGATTGCTTCGTCAGCCTGCGCGAAGGTGCGTCCGCCGTCTCGCTGCGCAGATCGGCGGCCTAGCTTGCTCTCGTTTCGACCCTCGGCAGCGACGAGTGATATTCATCCACGCTGTCGAGGTCGATCATGGTCTTGCCCCCCATCTTGTAGGCCCTGATCCTCTCGTGGGCGATCAGCTCATAAGCCTTAGTCTTTCCGAATTTGCCATAGCGGCAACCGTCCTTGAACTCGACGAGCCGGCGCCGTTTGTTGTTATCATTGTCAACCATGGTTCCTGCATGTGCTTCGATGACCTCCGCCACAATCGGATCAAGCCCCCGCTGAGCGAGATAGGCATTTCCATGGCGCGACCCTGGTGTGGACGCGGGCTTACAAGAAGGCGTTGCCTTTGCAATAGCTAACGAGGTTCCTGCTAATCTGTTTCGACGCCGTCTGCGCGTAGCCTAGTCGCCCGGGATGCGTTGATGTATGTCGCCTACGGTGCCGAACACAAGGCTCTTTGATGCCGCGGCTAACTCCTGCGCGCTGTAGAGTGCAAATCGGACGGACCCGAAGCGCTGTTGGCAAGCCTGCCGTTCCCGCGCTCGCTTTGCCCGTCAGCAACGTTCGATCTGGGGGTCAGGAGTTCGAATCTCTTCGGGCGCGCCATTTCGGTATACGCTATTGACGCCAGAGTGCGCCGATTTCCCGATGCAAGACGTCACGTAGTATCCGCTGGCCGCGCGTCTCGCACTCTCGATGTATCGCGATGAGCACTCAGGAAGTGGACCGCCATAGGCCCGACGATCGGTCGATGAGCTTCTTGACAGCGCGGCTGAATGCAGTCTCAGATTCATAGCCGTGCAGCACGGATTCCCCATAGCCGGAACAGCCTGAGAGTCCTTCAAATCTATCAAGGTATCATTGCTGATGGCGCGTGGACGGGAAAGGACCTACTGACCGAGCGACGGCGAGCTTTCGGAAAGGCTGCCGGTTGCTACTGCAAGCACGAAGGGAAGCCTGTTGACCCGAAGTCGTCTCAAGATGCCGGCCGCCGATGAGCTGTAGAACCAGCGTCTCCTGGTTTTGCGCGACTCCCGGCTGGTCTGTGCTTCTGGTCACGGTGCGACGGACCATATGAGTGTTGGGATGAACCCTGGCGGCTTGATATGGCTCTGCGATGATAGGGCCAGCGCTGCTTGCGCGCGGCTCCTCACCGAGGTGAGAATGCCCCTCGCTTTTGGAACCCTTCACCGGTTAAGGAGTAGCAACCTTGGACATTGTTCTGATATTTCAATTGATGGCGGCAGTCATCATTGCGTCGTTCCTGGCATACAACCTTCTTCATTACGTACTTTTTCTCTTGGCGACTCGACTGAAGGACGCGAGCAAGATCGGCCATCAGCTGAATCAATTCGAGCAGCGCCAACTGGTGGAGTGGGCACCGCAGCCGAACGACTTTCTCAAGCACGATGACGAGAATCGCACATTTGATGACGTGTTCGGCACGTATCGCGATGAGGAAGCGAACTACAGCACGTGCGTGTTCCCCCGAGCGGCATTTTCGCGCATTTATGAATCCGAATACGCTCTTCTGAAGCCGAAGGACGGGATGCGGCTGTTGGATCTCGGGTGCGGATCCGGCGCGGCGGCCGATTACCTCGCCAGCCGGCGCAATATCGAAATTGTGTGCGTGACCAATTCATCTGTGCAAGCCGACATCTGCCGGCGGAAATTTGCGAAACATGGCGGGCGTGGACAGGTGATCGTCACGGATTTCGACAGTCTCGACCTCCCGAGTGAAAGCTTTGATGCGATCTATTCGCTCGAAACGGTAGGCTACTCCAAAGACCTGGACGCCTGGCTGGCGCGGTGCTGGCGGATGCTCAAGCCGGGAGGACGCCTGTTGATCCGCTCACCGGGCTCGCTGGATCATTGTCGCCGTGAGAAGGATTACCTGAGCGTCACGGCGTTCTTCGAAAATTGGCGCTACAATTTTGTCGGCGCCAATCTTCTCGTCTACAAGATGCGCCAGATAGGCTTCAACCCGATCCGTTATCGGCGACTCCCATTCTGGGCCTGGGGCCTCACCTGGAACTTCATTCAACACATGCTGTTGTGGAAGTACCACCTGAAGATGCGCACGTTCGTGGACTTGGAAAAGATCATTTGGCGCACCGGGAAGGTCTTTGTGTTCGGCAACCCTTACAACACGGTGCTGGCCTTCAAGCCCGAGACAGCATCTTGCTTCCATGAGGCTACTCTTGCCCCCTCGGAAGGTGTGGGTGGCGTTGCCGAGATTGATCCCGTTCCACTATCGTCACACGCAGATCGCCAATAGCGCGTCCGCCTTCCGGTCACCATCGAAGGGTCAGCCGACTTCCAGTTTTGGCCCTTCGCGTCTATCTGGGAGGCTGATTGGGATTACCGCTATTGAGGGGTAAGCGGACCACCCCGCAACATCGGGGGATCCACGACGCGTAGTGCTAAATGGCAGAGCATCGCAGACTTGCCAATTGGAGCGCATCGCGGGCTGCAGCATCATAGGGGAATCGCGAGGGAGTAGTGCCCATCTTCATCGGCCGTGGCGCGCCATTAATATCAAACAGTTGCGGAAGCGCACCGTTTGAGATGGGGCAAATAAAACGGTTTTTCAAACGGTGTTTGTGGAGGCCGGACGTCTAATCCCCGCAATGTGATTGACAGGGCGGGGCCAACAAAGCGGCTCGACAAGCGCCCTTTTATTATTCGGGATCGGCATTGAATCCCCACGCGCCGAATTAGCGTACCGCCAGTTCGAATCCCACTCTCTCCGCCACTACACTGTTCTCCTCTGTATCCGATTGTTCGAATCGACAGCAAAAACAACGAGTAGCGCGCTAAGGCTATTGCGGCTAGTTCCGCGATGTTGCCCTTAGTCGTCGCGCAAACCGTAGCTTTGACTGTGGGTTCGGAGGACGTATCGCCGCCTTCGGCGGCTCAGATCCGCCGGCGGCGATGTTTTATTACTCGCGCGATCGAAGTAGCGAGCATCCGCAGGCGCATTCCCGGTCGGCGACCCAGCCAGCCGAGCTGGCGATCGAGAAGGTAACATACCTGCCTCATCTGACCTCATCGCACTGACGTTTCGGACGCCATGAGACGGGATCGGCGATCCAGCGGTTGATGTCGGATTCATGCCAGCCAGTCCCGTTGGTGCTGATTTTGAACTGGGCCGGGAACGTGCCCTCGGCAATCTTGCGGTAGATGGTGGATCGGGACAGCCCGGTCCGGGAAAGGACAGTTTTCAGACGGATGATACGGTCTGGTTCGCGCATGGCCGCGCGGCCTCCTGCTGGCTGTTTCTGACGACTGCTGAGACGAGACAGGGCAGGCATTCAAGGACACGCAAGAGGGTTTTGCCCGTCACCGTACAGTGGCGAAGAGTCGGCGGTAAATCGGATGGGTCAAATTCCGATGCCGCGGCCTCGGCCAAGGTCTATGCCGTGGCTGCAGGCGAGTTCGAGGCCGAGCCGGCGGCCTGATTCGAACGCGATGCCGAGATCCCGCTTACGGTTGGTGAGGATGGATTCCAGTTGAGGATCGCGTTCGAGGCTTTTCGCCATGTCGCCCATCGCCGAGCGCGTCGCCTTGTAGCCGCCGATGTCGCCCGCTTGATACTGACGATGGCTGGTGTGGTCCAGCTTCTGCCAGCGTTCCACGAAACGGTCGGCGCGGTGGCTCGGATCGGTGCGCAGCTCGGTTTCGAGCTGAAGAGCGCGGATGGCGCGGTTGACCTGGCCGCCAGCTGCCTCGCGGACAAGTTCCGGATTATTCTTGTAGGCGGCTTCGGCGTCGTGCGAGCCATATGGCCGCACCTCCTCGAAGACCTTGCGGGCCTCCTGCAATTCCTTCACCTGCTCCGGGCTGGCCTTGCCGCCCCGCTCCTGCATATCGAAGATCGCATCCACGGCTCGGGCATGGCGGACGAGCGCCTTGGTGCGGGCTTGGCGGAGCGCCGCTTCAGGATCTTCCACCACCCTCCGTTCCGGCGCTTCCCGTTCCGGCGTCCGTGCGCTGCCCGTGCCAGACGCAGCTTCGGCAGACGGGCGCAGGCCGTCGAAGATGCCGCGCACCTTCTCCGGCACAATCTTCCTGACAATTTCGGCAACACGCTCGCGGAAGGTGATGCCGCGCCGCTCGGCATAGCCTTGCGCCGGATCGCGCTGCTCGTAATCCGAGGCCATGTCCTTGGCCCGGTCACGCGACAGGGTTCCGGTGAGGCGGTCCGGATTGGCAAAATCGTCGCGGCCATAATGCAGCTCCATGCCATCGCGGTGTCGTGACAGGGCCACATAGCTGCTATGCGCATCCATGCCCGGCGTCGCCAGCACATGGATGCGGTCCACAGTCATGCCCTGCGCCTTGTGGATCGTCGCCGCATAACCGTGGTCGATCCGATTGTAATCTTTGAAGTCGAAGCGAACGGATCGGCCGTCGTCGGTCTGAACGGTCATGGACCGCGCGCTCACCTCTTCGATGGTCCCGAGTGTACCGTTCCTTACGCCGAAGCCTCGTTCGTTTTGCAGGAACATGACGCGATCCCCGCTGGAGAAGCCGCGGTCGCCGCGCTCGACCGTCACACGAACCTCATTGCCGAGATCACCGGCGGCGCGCATCCGTTCGCGCGCAGCCTCGTTGAGGGTCCGCACCTCGTCATTGGTATGGGTGAGGATGATGCGGGTCCGATCCGGTGATGCCTGCCGATCGCGGTCCCAGCGGTCGATCAGATTGTCGCGCGCCTGCTCGCGTGTTTGGGCCTCATGCACCATGCCGTGGGAGCGATAGGCTTCCAGCGCGCTGCCGGTTCGGCGATTGGCAAGATCACGCGTGGCGTCCCGCTGCCAGTCCTCCCGCTGGCGGCGCACCTCGCCGATTTCCGCGCCGCCATGGCGCTCATGGATCGAACGGAACGCCGCGCCGGCCTCGATGGATTGCAACTGCTGGGGGTCTCCGACCAGCACGACCTTGGCGCCGGCTTCGGCAGCATGGGACAGCACGCGTTCCAATTGCCGTGTGCCAACCATGCCCGCCTCGTCGATCACCAGCACATCGCTGGTCGTGAGCAGGTCGCGGCCCTGTTGCCAGCTGTGCTCCATGCTCGCGATGGTGCGCGACGCGATGCCCGATCCGCTTTCGAGGGTTTCCGCCGCAATGCCGGACAGCGCCACGCCCCGGACTTCGTAGCCCACTGCTTCCCATGCCTCCCGCGCCACGCCCAGCATTGCGCTTTTTCCCGTTCCGGCGTAGCCGACCACGACGTCCAAATCGTGCCCATCCGTGACATGCGCCAGCGCGTCAGCCTGCTCGCCGGAAAGGACAAGACCGCGCGCTTCCGCACGCGCCAGCGCCGCCCGCCTGTCGGTGCCATTCAGCTCATGGCGTTGCCGTTCTGCCATGAGTTTGGCGGCACGGTGCATGCGTTGTTCCGCCTCGATCATGGCGCGGGTCGTGAAGCGGTCTTCGCCGCGAGCGTCCTTGCCAAGTTCGACCAGATCGGGCGCATTGCGCATCGCGCCCATGACTTCGTTGAACTGCTCGATGCCATGGCTGTGCCGGTGCGCGAACTTCGCTATATCGCGCCGCGTAACGGTCGATTGCTGCTGCGTGATCGCGTCCAGCCCAAGCGAAGGATCGGCGATGATCCGTGCGCCATTGTTACGCGCAATCTTGCGGTGCAGTTCGGCGCGGTCGGCGGCCTCGATCCCTTCGCCCTCGATCCGCTGCGCGGATGCGCCGATCTGGGTTTGCGGCTCCAACGCGATCCCCTGCGCCTCGAAGCTGCGATGGTCGATGCGTGCATCGACGTCGAGTTCGGCCAACCTTTCGTTGGCAAGCTCGGCCCAGCGTTCACGCCAGCGCTCGACCACCTCGGTGCGGTTCCAGTTCCGCACCTTCGGGCCGAAACCGTTCTCGTCCACCGCGCGCATGGTGAGCATGACATGGGCATGAGGTTTGGGCATGCCGTCTTCGCCGAAATCCCAATGCACATTGAGATCGGCGATCATGCCTCGATCCACGAATTCGCCCCGAGCGAAGTCGCGGGCCAGTTCGATGCCCTGCGCCTCACTCATCTCGCGCGGGATGGCGAATTCGACCTCGCGGGAAAGCTGGGCGTCCTTGCGGACCTCGAACGCCTCGACATCGTTCCAGAGCCGTTCACGGTCGCTCCATGCCTCCGGCGCATTTTCAGGGAGCAGCACCTCGGAATGGACGATGCCGGGTTTTGCGGAAAAATCGTGGCTGCGATCAAGCCGCTCGTCATGCAGCCGCGAGCCCGAGCGGTAGGCGGCTGACGCCACTGCGCTTGAACCGGACTTGCGGCCAATGACCTTGACGTGAAGATGATAGATCGCCATCGCGATCAGATCAGTGGCACGGCAGAGCGCACGTCGGAACGACGTATAAGCGCGCCCTCCCTCGAAAAATTCTCGGGAGGGATTACACCGTCTCAAACCGTCCCGGCGACCTTACAGCATTATGCCCAGGGCTCAACTATCATCCCCTCATCAACATTGCTGGAGAACGTGATGCGCAAGCCGCGGGATTTCGACGGAGAACTGAAAGCGCTTCAGGACAAGGCGCGCGACCTCAAGAGCCGCAAGGTGCAGCAGCTCGGCGAACTGGTCATCGCCACCGGGGCAGATAGCCTCAGCGCCGATGAACTGGCAGGAGCGCTGATCGTGCTGACTGAGACCAAAGATGCTGGAAAGAGGGAGGCGTGGGCCAGGCGCGGAGCCGCGTTCTTTCAGAGCCGGGCGCAGCGAGCTGCACCGGCAGCTGAGCGCCACAGAGGCGGCACTCGGGCGCAACCGGGCGGCGCGCAACCGTCAACAGGCGGCAAGGGCGCGGCATGATATGCGCGCATGGCAAGTCGAGCGCCGTAAGCGCACGCGGCACCTGATTGAATTGGGCGGCCTCGTTGTCAAGGCTCGTGTCGTGGACCTGACCGGCGATGATCGCGCCATCATCCTCGGCGCGCTGCTCTGGATGGCAGACAAGCTCAAAAGCAGTCAAGCCGAACAGGCGCGAGGGCTCTGGGCCGCAAAGGGAAAGGAGGCATTCGCTTTGGAACGGGCGATAGATGCGCCCACCATTTCGCAGCCACACGATCGGGCATGACCGATGGCGGGCGGCGCGGAGACTCCAAATATCGCAGCGCTGCTCGCCATCGCGCGGCTTGGCGCCTGCGAATCGGCGCGGGGTGCCGACGCCGATCGGCGCGTTAAGCCATTGATCCAATTTGCGGTGGAGGGGTCACTTTTGTATGCCGAATGACACCCTGTAGTTCGCGTTTGCCTGATCGGAACCGAACGGCGCCTGGAAACGAGTGTGACGGCTGCGGCGCGTCAGGATTTACCTGACCTCAGCGGGCGACACGGGACTTGGCAGACTAATGTCAGGCTGGTCCGATCGCAGAATGCAATGTAAGGGACACCACGGCATTTGTTAGTCTTCGCCGGCAAAAAGAAATGCGCGCAACCGTGATCGCGGAGTTGGGGAGCAGGCTTTCCTCTGGTTCAGGCCGGCCAAAGGAAGGCGTCTGGCTTTTCACGGCGCTCGTTCTCACGGCCGCAATTCCGGTACTGCTTCTCGGGGGATGGATGGCCTATATCACCGCGGATCAGGAACGAAGCTACGCCCGCAAGGCCGCCACCGAAGCGCTGACGCAGGTGGCGCACCGGATCGAAGGCGAGATCTCCCGTGAACTGCAGGTGGCTGAGACGCTTGCAAGCTCGGCCGCGCTCGATCAGGGGAATCTGCGGGATTTCTACCTTGAGGCAACCCGTATCGTGGCCGCCCGCCCGTTGTGGGAAACCGCCGCACTGACGAAGCCGGATCAGGAGCAGGTCCTGAACGTGCTGCGGCCGCTCGGCGCCCCGCTCGGTCCGGTAACCGATACCGAAAGCTTCAATGCCGTGCTGCGCACACGAAAGCCGGTGCTCGGCGGGCTCGGTCCGTATCAGGCTGCTATCGGCAAGCAACTCGTGTCTCTGCGCGTCCCCGTTATCAGGGATGGTGAACTCCGCTACGTTCTGACGATCGGGCTGTTGCCCGACCAGATCGGAACGATCCTGGGCCAGGCGGGGTTGCCCGCCGGATGGGCCGGCACCGTCATCGACGCCAAGGAAAAGATTGTCGCGCGCACGCCTGACACCAAAGTCGCCCGTGCAGGTGCGACAACGCCTGCCGTACAGGAAGCGATGGCGCGCGGCGGCTCGAACTCGCCACGAACGCAGACGCGTGAAGGCATTGATGTTGAGACCGTCCACCGCGTGCTCGCGGGCACCGACGGCTGGTCGGTTCACGTCGGGGTGCCTGTGTCGGAGCTGAATGCGCCCGTATCCCGCTCGCTGCGGCTGTTGTTCGGCGGCACGGCGGCGAGCGTTGGCCTCGCCATCGCCCTCGGGCTGGTAATCGCCCGGGAAATTGCCCAGCGGCGGCGGATGGAGGCGCTTCAGTCGGCAGCGGCGTTGCTGGACAGCGAAAAGCGCGGGGCGCTCGCGATCGATGCGGCCGAACTCGGGACATGGCGTTGGGATCTGTCCGCAAACGAATTTAGCGGCTGCAGTCGCTTCTGCGCGCTTCTGGGCCTGCCAGGCGCGCGATCGGGAGAAACCAGATGGTCGGCTGACCGGATTTTCGCGCAGGTCGAACCACCGCACCGCGCTGCTCTGACCTCGTTTGCCACCGACTGCCTCGAGAGCGGCAGATTAAGCAGCGTCGAGTTTCCGGTTCAGTCGGACGATCGCGGAGAATACTGGCTGCGTGCGGCGGGAAGGGCTGAAGGACCACCCAACCGGCGTCATGTGATTCACGGCGTGCTGGCCGACATCGATATTCTCAAAAACGCGGAGACTGAACGGTCTCACTTGCTCCGACGGCTGGCTTCGGCCCAGGAAGAGGAGCAGCGCCGGATTTCGCGGGAACTTCACGACCAGATAGGCCAGACGGTAACCGGGCTGTCCCTCGGCCTCAAAGCACTCGAGCAGGGATTGGCCAAAGGCAGCAACGGAGAGACGGCGACCGAGCAAGTGCGGTGGCTGGAACAGCTTGCCGCGCAAATCGGCCGCGACATTCATCGCACGGCGTCGGACCTGCGGCCGACGGCCATCGATGACCTCGGGATCTTCAGGGCGATCGAAGCCTATGTTGCGGAATGGCAGGAGCGTTACGGCGTTCGTGTAGACATCCAGACCTTCGGGCGCGACAATTCGCTGCCTCCGGATATGGCGGCCGTGCTGTACCGGTTGGTTCAGGAGGGATTGACCAACGTCCTGAAGCACGCCAACGCAAGCAAGGTGAGTATTGTGCTTGAGAAGAAATCGGAAGGGCTGGCGCTGGTTCTCGAGGACGACGGGGTAGGGTTCGACCCTGAGAACGTCGGCCGGATGGGGTCACGGGGCGTTCGGACATCGGGATTAGGTCTCTCCGGTATGAAGGAGCGGGTTGCTCTTCTCGGCGGCACGATCGCCGTCGAATCTGCGGCAGGAAAGGGAAGTACAATTTTTGTCCAAATTCCGCTGGAAGCGTCGGAGACCGTCAGATGACGCCCGTTCGCATCGCTCTCGTTGACGACCATCCCGTCGTGCTCGCCGGCATCCGCGCGCTGCTGCAGGGTGTGGCCGAAGTTGAGCTCGTTGGCGAAGCCAGCACGGGGGCCACGGGCTTGAAGGCCATTTGTGACTGTTCGCCTGACATCGCGGTCATCGATCTTTCGCTGCCTGACATCAGCGGGATGGAGCTTGCGCGTCAGGTGAGCAGGCAATGCCCTGGTGTAAAGATCATTGCGCTGACCGTTCATGAAGATCGGGCCTATGTGCATCCGGTGCTTGAAGCGGGCGCGAGGGGATATTTGTTGAAGCGATCAGCCGGAGAGGAATTGCTTCGCGCCATCCGGGCCGTCAACCAGGGAAACATCTACCTCGATCCCGCGATAGCGGAGAAGGCGGCGATGAACGCGCCCGAACTCGCGTTGCCGGGCGAGGGCGATGGCGGCGACCTCAGCCGGCGCGAAGAGGACGTGCTCAAGCTGGTGGCGCAAGGGTTCAGCAACAAGCAAATCGCCGGACAGCTCGAGGTGAGCGTCAAGAGCGTAGAGACCTACAAGGCGCGGGCGTCCGAAAAGAAGGGGCTTCACAGCCGCGCGGATATCGTCCGCTATGGCATCAAGCTGGGCTGGCTCGCCGCTCCAAACTGACACGGCTCGCGCCGATGCGTGGAGCGCAGGTTGTCGGCTATCTGGCGGAACTCGGGCGCGGCACAACCTGCAGATCGCTCATGGGCACGCAGCTCTTCTTCCGCCGCTGATTCCGCGGCGCGCCCTGCACCTTCAGGACCTTTCCTGCCGAACAGGAGCCGTCATTGACATAGATCGTGGAGTACGGGTCCATCATCAATGGCTCGTATGAATATAGTTTCTGGGCGGAGGATGGCTGCGCGATGAACAAGGCCGCCACAAGCACCGCAAGACGGCTCACTTCGCGCAGGACTACAGTGCTTGAGGTGCGTCTGCGGCCCGGGCCCGGCTTGCTCGCGCGCACTTCATCTATCCCTTCGAAGCCCGCGCGCCTCTGCCGTCAGGCGAGGGCCTCGCGATTTGCCGTGGATGACATCCGTCACCGGGATGAGATGGCGAGCGTAGGCTTGCCTCAGCCTTCCAATCATTTCGACGTTTTGTTCCGATGCGTTCAAGCCAAAAGCATCGTCCTTGCGGACCAGCAAGCCATTGGCACAAAGGCCCTCGAGCGCTTTTGCCGTTTCGGTTTCGCCGACGTAGATGCGCGCCGCGACCTTCGACACGCTCCAGCGCTTCTCCGGATTCGACCAGATCAGGAGGAGCGCTTCAATCTGGGCTACCGAAGCGATATGCTTCAATATGAAGTCCCTGATGTCGTCGGGGACGCATTCCGTTGCCATGACGTCGGTTGATGTTGTGAGTTCTAGGCCGATCGCGGTGTGAATTCGCTTGCTGCGGAAATTTCTCACCCGGTGCGATACTCCGGGGTGCCATGGGCCGCTGCGGTCTCTCGCGGCCCGGCGGGCTGTTCTATTTCCAGCTTTGCTCGCGCTGCCTCCTTTTCATACTCGTCGACCAAGGCCTGAAGCTTTGTCGCAAATTTCGGATCGGCTGCGCCGATCGCCAGGCGCTTGAAGAAAAACGCCCGTTCGTACAGTTGCTTGCTCCGGAACTGCTTGAGCGATTTGTCGTCCTTTTGGTCCACCGCGCGCCCCCTCGGAAGTTACATGCCTCACTCGACCACTCCCCATCCTAGAGCCCAATCCCGTGCCGACGCGTCAGGAAAAACCTGTCAACTGTTAATGCCGAACATGGCGCGCTGGACATTACGCTGCACGAAGTCGCTCGATCCGTGCTCCTTATGAAGATGATCCGGTTGCCCTTTGGAGTGTTGTATCTCTGCGCGAGTCGTTGTTGCAGACCAGGCAGACGGCTCTCGACGTAAGCCGGCCGTTGACGCCTAGCCGTTCGTAGTGATGCGGCGTTCTTTCCGAACATGGAACGCAGTAAGCCAATGGTCGATTATTGACCGTGTTGCCGTTGAACATTTTCAAGCCCCCCGATGACTAATTTAAGTCTCCAGCTACTTTTCGCTCTCGTCAGCCCCACCAACAATCGCAACCACAAGCACGAACGAGAGGGCGACAGCGGATATGAGAGCATTAAGCCTCAATACGGAGGCGGGGACTCCCAGCCCGTAGTGGATAAGCAGCACCGTTAACAACGCGGTTACGCCGGCACTTCCGATGAAGATGGTGAGCGCAACAGCCCGATCTACGATCCTCATAGTTGGCTCACTTGCTATCGCTCCTTGCTCGCGAGCATTTCGATCGTGACAAGCCCCACCATGATGGCTGCGCAGATCAACGCCTGCTCGCGAAGCGCGGATCGAGGAACGCCGAGACCGTAGTGTGCAAAGTGCGCTGTCGCGTACGCCACGATCGCCGCACTGCCCAAGGCAAGAACAGGTATGATTACAAGATGGAAGAACTGCCTCACCTGTATTCACCTCGTGCTGTCGGTATGCCCGAAGATGCTTTGATGACACGGATTGGTCTATGGCGGATTCGATCCGTTGCTCCCGCAACGAAGGGATATTAAAACTGGCGCCTGGATCGAGGATGTCAGGAAAAGCCCGTCAGGCCGTAGCGGCAGACCTCCCGTGTCATTTGGGTGGCCAGCGGCCCTGGCCAGGTCGTTATCGAGGGGGCGGGCGAGGGAGAGCGCTCTTCAGCTTGCGTTAAAGACCCAAGGCAAACTGGATTTGCGGCTTAATCGTCGAAGCTTCTGAATGAGCTTTCATAGTAGTCATGCACAGCAACCCGGCGGCGTCCTGTAGCCGCCGTGTACCGACGCGCTGGTCGCTCTCGGGAATTTCATCGCAATCGAGGTCAAATGCAGTTTTGGCAACAAATTCAGTAGCAGGGTAAAGTTAGAGACGTCCTTGAGACGGCGCCGGCGAGATTGTTGCAGTGATTGCATTTTCTGGAGCCTCGTTCAATTCTCGCTCAGCCTGAAGGTAAAACTCTTCGTCTCTATCTTTCGGCTCGCCTGCTTGCTGCCACAGTTCGTAAGCGCGCCGTGTGATCCTCATCTTCTGGGAATCTGCCACTGTGACCTCCTTCGAACTAAGTTCGGGGACGACCAAAAATATAGGTGTTTCCCAAGTTGGCGCTCAACCAGAGAGTTTCCGAGCCGACGAAGTTCGCGGCTTGCGCCTGAAGCCAAAGATATCCTTCTCGAAAACTGCCGGCGTTGCTATCAGCGACGAAATTTCTCCGCAGCGCACACTGAAACTTTGTCGTCGTGCCTTATTCAATGACTGTCACACATCATAACCACAGCGGATTGCGCATGGTAGTTAACACGAACAAAGAAGAGCTTAGAACTCGCCACAAATGACCTTGCGGGACAAGGACACAGCGGGCGCGGGGGTGTCAGGAATTTCCTTACACGAAGAGCAGCCCGCCTCCCAACGGGTCGAGCTATTCGACAGAGAATCCACTCGGCTCTCTTAGCAAAGTGCGCCTCCTCGTTATGGAAGCTACCGCTCACCGTTCGCCTAATGTGCGCCTGAGCACAAGAGAGCTTCCAACTCGGCAACATCAAGGATGGCGACAATGCGAGCGTGGGTTCGTTCCCCCCGAAATAGTTAATTCCGTCGCCTGATAGCCTCTCTTGATCGCACCACATTCTTTTCGGGCATAATTCTTGCTGAGCGTTGGTGGTATTCCTCTTTTCCGAGGTCCGCATGTTGGGAATACCGCGCCGGTATAGCCACTTCGTCTACGGAGTTATTCAGTCAGGCCTGACCTGCGCAATTGCGGCGGCGATCGCGAGCTTCCCATTTATGGCAGCAGGAACGTTCGTCGCGCACTGGCTGCAGTCTTGGTTTATCGCCTGGGTGATGATGTTGCCTATCGTGCTGTTTGCCGCCCCCGGCATTCGCAACCTTACACACATGTTGACGCGCGAAGATTAGCTGGAGCGACAAACTTCTGGCTGCAGCGCAGGAACTTCGCTCACGCAGCACCGACATATTCGCACTTCGCCGGGTAGTCGCTCTTGATTATAAGGTCCATGACATGAACCATCTCACAGAAATTCGGCCGGCCGAAGGGCATCGACTGCACCGAGAGAGAGTAGATCATTTCATCCGGCCTGAACGGAAATACGCCGGCCTCCAAGAACAGCGCAAAGTCCTCAATCCTGATCGAGGTCTTGCCTTGCGAGGCCGACAGGTACAGGCAAGAACGCTATCGAGGAGCTGCTCTAATAAAAGGTTGACGCGGGTATGCTGCAAACGATTCCCGCCTAACTGCCGGTCGATGCAAGACAAGGCCAATGGTAATCGGGAAGGCGCAACGCGTCGATGATATCCCCGCCTACGTCAGCCTTGCCAGTCCGGGAATTGCAAACGCCTTTATTATCTGGTTGCGGAACAAAAGGCCCCATCGTGTTTTTGGCGCAAGGGCGGCGGCAAAGCGTTCGGCGCCACCTTGCTTTTTTAGGATATAGCTTCGCAGGAACGATTCGTAATTGCCAAACGCCTCATCGTGACGGCCACCAGCGTTTGCGAGTTCGCCGGCCAGCACGTAGGCTGAAATCATTGCCAGAGCCGAACCTTGCCCAGCCGTTAGAGATACGCAGAATGCGGCGTCTCCGACAAGGGCAACACGGCCTCGCGACCAGCTTTCCATCCGTATCTGGCTGACGCGGTCGAAATAAAGTTCTTCGGTGCGATCCAGCTCGTCCAGAATGCGCGGGCATTCCCACTTCCCATCGCCATATCGATCACGCAGCATTGCCTTCTGCCCGTCGAGGGTCGCTGGCAGGGAGTCGCTGTCGGCCGCAAACACGAACAAAAATAGCGTCCGATCGTTGTGCAATGTAAAGCGCCCAAGCATGTATCCCGGCCGTCCGTACATCAGATAAATCTTCTCGTCGCGCGGCCGGTAGCCGCGGACTTCGAACGCCGCGACGACGTAGCCGAGCTGCTTCTCGAATTGATGCTGCGGTCCAAAGGCGAGCCTGCGAACGTCGGAGTGCAAACCATCGGCGCCGATCACGAGATCGAACCGGCGGGGTGGCGAACGACTAAATTGAACCTGCATGCAGTCCGGCTGCTCCTGCAGGCCAACAATCTCGTCGTCGAAAATAACTTCCGTCGTGTCCTTGATCTTCTCAAATACCAGTCGTGAAAGATCGCTGCGTCCGACCGTCACATAACGGCCATCCGTTAGATCCCCGAAGACCTTAGTGCCGAAGCCGGCTACGCATTTTCCTCGATCGTCTACGATCCGCATCTCTCGCATGTGATAGCCGACGCGATTGATGTTGCTTTCCAGCCCCATTCGCTCGGCAATGTCATATCCAAGACCCCAGAAGTCGATGACATACCCACCGGTGCGTAGCGCAGGTGCACGCTCGATCAGGGTTGGCGTGAAGCCAGCTCTTTGCAGCCAAAATGCGAGCGTGGGCCCAGCGATTCCTGCTCCCGAAATCAATACGGTTCTGTTGCTCATGACAGGGAAATCAGCCTCCGCTACAGCCTGTTTGCAGCCTCCTCGCAGAAGCCGCGAAACCACCATGCTCCCGAGAGCAAAGCAACACCTCGGGCGCGTTTTCCGTACGTACCAACAACTCTGCCTTGAAGACAGTTCCATACGACCGAAAAAGCCCTTTCATCCGGAGATATGTCCTCTGGAAAAGCATCGCAGCGCGATACAAAAAATAGATCGCGCTGCGATACATCTGTGCAGGAACTGCTCATCTTGTAGGCGTTACGCACTCAATTCGAGGGCCGGAGCCTGCGATTTGCCGGCTTTCGGACCCGTTGTTCGGTGTCCTTCTGCCTTGGCATATCGATTGCATCGGCTTTCACCATAAGACTGATGCGCATTTGTGGGGTGCAGCTCAAGGTTGGAAACGGAGAGGAGGAACAATGTCGTATCTTGCGCCGTCGGAATTCGTCACGAAGATGGTGGATGCGGGCGAATCCAAGATCTTCATGTCTACCCGTGATACGGTTGTTCGCGCCTATATGGCTGGCGCGATCCTCGCATTAGCTGCCTGGTTCGCCGTCACGATCAACGTGAACACAGGCCAGCCGCTGGTCGGAGCGCTCCTGTTCCCGGTCGGCTTTTCCATGTTGTATCTGCTGGGATTTGATCTGCTGACGGGCGTGTTCGTTCTTGCGCCGCTCGCGTTGATCGACAAGCGGCCGGGCGTGACGCTGGCCGGCGTTTTGAGAAACTGGGGTCTTGTCTTTATCGGTAACTTCGCCGGGAGCGCTTACGGTTGCCTTCATGATGGCGTTCGTAACGACATTCGGCTTCACGCAGGATCCTGACAAGGTCGGCATGACCATCGGAAACGTCGGCGAAGCTCGAACGCTCGGTTACGCGGCGCACGGAGCGTCAGGCATGGCGACGTTGTTTTTCCGCGGCATGCTGTGCAACTGGATGGTCTCTACCGGCGTCGTCGGCGCTATGATTTCAACTACGGTTCCTGGTAAGGTCATTGCGATGTGGATGCCGATTTTGGTGTTCTTCTACATGGTGTTCGAGCACTCCGTCGTGAACATGTTCCTGTTTCCATCGGGGTTGATGCTCCACGCGAAATTCTCAATCTTGGACTACTTGATCTGGAACGAGATCCCGACGGTTCTCGGCAATCTGGCAGGCGGCCTGGCTTTCACCGGATTGACCTTGTACGCCACCCACATCAGGACGGCGCCGAAGCGTGAAGCGGAGATGGTAACGCGGCGTGCGGCAGCCTGAGGTAAATGCAGGTCCTCGCGGTGCAGGAACAGGGTGAACAAATAGATCCGTTTCCAGTATCGGTGCCGGCAGTCACGAATGGCGACTAACAAACGCCGTGTAAATCGGCGAAGCAATGCACAGCGGATTAGCTCGCATGAAGCGAACCCGGCAAGTGGTGCTGCTGCTGTTTGTAACCGTTGCAGCAATGTCGTGGCAAACATCGTTGCGGGCGCAAGCCGTTGCCCGAGTGGGTGTTGTTGTCTCCGATTTGTCTGCTGCTGAGGGGCACGTTCTCGGTCTGCCGGATCGTGGAGTGTTCGTCGTCGATGTCAGGAGCGGCACCTCTGCGGCCCGGGCAGGTATTCTTGCAAGGGATGTGATTTTCGAACTCGATGGCGGTCCACTTCATGGGATCGACGATTTCATATGCCGAGTGTCCCGAAAGCAGCCTGGAGACTCCGTTGAGTTCCAGATACTGCGAAGCCTTAAACCTCTGACGATCACGGTCAGCCTCGGCACTTGGCCCAAGGAATTGTCACTCTCTCGGCGCACACCTGCGGGATGCGGTGTCGTCGATGCGCCGCAGCCTGACACGATGTCATTCAGGGAGGTCGATCGAATTCAGCTACTTGACTTTGATCACTCGGAAGTCAAGCTAGGCTTGAGTAGTTTAGGATTTGGCGAGCCAAATGCTTCAATCGAAGCAAGACAGAAAATCCGAATCCGCTACTGGCTCACAGAAAAAGAGAGCGACGCGGAAGAGCGAGAGTACAGTCAATTACGAGGCTCTTGCCGAATTTCGATTTCAACTCCGGCGATTTCTTGCATTCAGCGAAGCCAATGCCCGCAGGAACAACTTAACGTCACAGCAGTATCAAGCGCTGCTTACAATAAAGGGATTGTCCCGGCCGCATCAGCATATGTCGGTGGGCGAGCTTGCGGATTTCCTGCTGGTCAAGCATCACACCGCGGTGGGTCTAATAAATCGGATGACCAGGACAGGCCTCTTGAAGCGCTTTCGGGACGACCGGGACGGTAGACGTATTCTAGTGATGCTCACGCGCAAAGGTGAGCAGCGGTTGTCCAACGTCGCAGAGCTTAATTGGCTGGAGCTCCGCTCCCGCCGGCTCGCATTGCCAAAAATCCTGAAGTCATTCTACTGAGCGCTACCCCAGTCTTAGGTAGTGGGTCGATTGGCGGGGCGATACGCTTTTTGTCGCAATCGAGCAAGCCTGCCTCTTGTTGGCTTGAATCTTGAATGGCTGTCAGCGACGCCAACGCCGCCGTCACCTTTAGATTTTATGGGTCGAGACCTCGTCGCGCGCAAGTTGGTGCGCGGCGCGTCTTTGTCTCGTTCGAAATCCGATCGCCAATATCGCAGAAATCAGGATCGCTATTCAAAGGAGCGCTTTAGCAATGACGAGATCAAGGGGAATTGCAGACCGAAGTGTTACGCGACGCCAAGCCCTGCGAACTGGGGCGGCCGCTGCTGCCTTGTTCGCTGCCGTTAAGTCCAACCTACCCGCAGGAGCGTTCGCGGAAGGCGCTGGACCCGAAACAAAGGCAGCGAAATTGGGCTTCATCGCCTTGACCGATGCGGCCCCGCTCTTCGTCGCCAAGGAAAAAGGGTTCTTCGCAAAGTATGGCATGCCCGACGTCGCAGTCGAAAAGCAGGCCTCTTGGGGGACTACTCGCGATAATCTTGTTTTGGGATCGCAGGGAAACGGTATCGACGGCGCTCATATTCTGACGCCAATGCCGTATTTGATGACCGCCGGCCTAGTGACGCAGAACAACGTGCCTACACCCGTGCAAATTCTTGCCAGGCTCGATCTCAACTGTCAGGGCATTTCCGTCTCGAATGAATACGCTGACCTGAAAATCGGGCTCGACGCCAAGCCGCTAAAAGCTGCCTTGGACAAGAAGAAGGCCGCCGGTAAATCGGTCAAGGCGGCGATGACGTTCCCGGGAGGAACGCATGACCTCTGGATTCGGTACTGGATGGCGGCCGCCGGCATCGATCCCGACAAGGACATCGAGACGATCGTCGTGCCACCGCCACAGATGGTTGCCAACATGAAAGTAGGCACCATGGATTGCCTCTGTGTCGGTGAGCCGTGGAACGAGCAATTGATCCATCAACAGGCCGGCTATTCGGCGCTGACGACCGGCGAGATTTGGAAGGATCATCCGGAAAAGGTCTTAGGTATGCGGGCAGCCTGGGTCGAGAAGAATCCGCGGGCAGCCAAGAGCCTTGCTGATGGCAGTTATGGAGGCGCTGCAATGGTGCGATAAGGACGAAAACAAGGATGAACTGGCGGCTATCAGCGCCAAGCGCCAGTGGATGAACGTTCCCGTCGCGGACATCGACGAGCGCATCAAGGGAAATTTCAATTATGGAAATGGACGGGTCGAGAAAAACAGCCCGTTGCTGATGAAGTTCTGGCGAGACCACGCTTCATATCCATTCCAGAGCCATGATCTATGGTTTCTCACGGAAAATATGCGCTGGGGCAAAGTCCCTCGAAACACGGACACGAAGGCGCTCATCGCCAAAGTCAATCGCGAGGATTTGTGGCGGGAAGCTGCGAAGGAATTGAACGTGCCCGCTTCCGACATTCCCACTTCAACATCGCGCGGCAAGGAAACGTTCTTCGACGGCAAGATTTTCGATCCGGAGAATCCAGACCTCTATTTGAAGTCTCTGTCGATCAAACGAATTGATGCCTGAAATGCCCCTGTTGTACTGTATTAGCACGGCCGCTCATCGTACTTGCGGGTGAGTTGAAGTCGATCGAACCAGCTCAGCCTTGTTCCGTTGTGCGCGGCGATGCTTAAGATGGGTTTAGAATTGAGTTGGCGCCTGGCGCAATTGCGACGCCTCGCCGTTGCGCCTGTCGATCCCATTAACAAGGAGCGCCTCCAGGCTCGTGTTCGTGACCTAGAGCAGCCGCTTCCGGCACAACGGCTCGGGAGGCGACGGCATCACGTGGTGCATAGGATGTCCGCGACGGTTCGTGGCAGCCGGCGTGGATAGAATATCAATCGACATTGAACGCAATTGGCAAAACCGGAATAGAGGCACCAGAGTCTCGGAACGAGCGCTCAGCATCTCGATAGGTCGCAGACTTCCAATACTCTCAATGATTTTTCTAAAACACAGTTAGAAAATTCACTACCGCCAATGCAGTCATCGATCGCTTTGTTAGTTTGATCTGTCACACAGCCTGAGTAATTGTGGCCCTTGTCATCCCCGAATTTCTGCCGAAATTTAGCGAGGCAGGATTTACTCGCTCTTCCAGTCTGCGTGATCCACTTGTCGCGATCGATAGGCTCCGCTTGAGCAAGAAGCGTCGGCCCAAGCAACATCGCGATGACCAAAGCATATCGCATGTTCTTATCTCCGCCGGTTAAATCGGACGATACATGAAAACGCTGGACGGCACTCTATATAGGAGCGCCCTAGACTGCTCCGGACTGCCGATGAGTGACACAGGGCCCCGTTGCGGAGCCAAGACCCGATCGGAGGCGCCATGCAAGTCCGCGCGCCGATTATTGGGAGGAGGTGTCGAATGCAACGGTGTGTCGACGGCCGTGGTGCCCCGAGCGGTCCGAGAAACGGCAACTACGAGCACGGCCGTTACACCGACGATTTACCGGATCCATGGCATTGCCGGCAGACACCGTCGCCTGAAAGCCGGAGTTTCGATCTGTGCTGTCGCAATTTCTTACACGCAAGCCTGCCAAAACCGCTCAACAAGCGAGCGAGATCGGCGAACCGGGCGGGGGCAAATGATTGAACTCGACGTCTGCACTCTCGCGTTTATCAAGTGGGCGGTTATGGGAAAGGCTAACCCGGTATTGCTCTTCGGCGCTAAGAACTCCGCGCATTTCGCGCCGATCACGGCCGCGGTCGAGCAGTGCGCGACCGCACTCGGCGATGGTCTGCAGCAACTCGCCAAAGAGCGAAGTGTTCATTTAGGCCCTATAGCAACACCCATCAGGTGATCAGGCAACCATGTGGCGATACTTGGGAAGATAGACATAATGATAATGCCGACGACCATCATCATGACATAGGGCACGGACCCCCACAGCACCGTCTTGGTGGGAACGTCCGGCGCTATGGCGTTGACCACGAACAGGTTCAGCCCGACCGGTGGGGTTATAAGCCCGATTTCCATATTGATGGTCACGATGACGCCGAACCAGACCGGGTCGAAACCGGCGGCCGTAATTATCGGCAGCAGGATCGGTGCAGTCATCAGGATGATTCCGGCGGGCGGAATGAAGCAGCCGCATACCAGCAGGAAGACGTTGATGAGTTCCATCAGCACCCAGCGATTGAGCTGCGCGTCGGCAATGGCCTGCGCTAGCGTCTGGGTGATGTAGAGCGAGGTCAGCATGTAGCCGAACAGCACGGCGGTTGCGATGATCATCAGAATCATCACCGACTCGCGCGTGGTCGAGCGCAGTATCTGCCACCAGGCCGTCGGGCTCCACATCCGGTAGATTACTACAGCCAGAACGACGCACAGTGCGGCGCCGACGCCTGCTGCTTCCGACGGCGTCGCAATGCCGCCGTACAGGACGTACATCACCCCGATCACGATCACCAGGAAGGGCGCAACTTTCGGAATCGATTCAAACTTCTCGCGCCAGGTGAACCGGAATCCCGCCTCGTATGCACGGAAGCCTTTGTACCAAATGTAGACCAGCGTCCACAGCATGAAGAGGCCAGTCAGCAACAAGCCCGGCAGCACCCCAGCCAGGAACAGACGACCGATGGAGGTCTCGGTCGCGATGCCGTAGAGGATGAAGGTGATTGACGGCGGGATCAGGATGCCGAGCGTGCCACCGGCGCAGATCGACCCGGTTGCCACTTCGTCCGGGTAACCACGCGCGCGCATCTCCGGTATGCCCATCTTGCCAATGGCGGCGCAGGTTGCCGGCGAGGAGCCGGTCAGGGCCGCGAACAGCGCGCAAGCGCCGATATTGGAAATCACCAACCCGCCAGGCACCCGGTAAAGCCAGCGATCGAGCGCGATATAGAGATCCTTACCGGCCGGCGATGAGCCGATCGCCGCCCCCATCATGATGAACATCGGAATGGAGACGAGCGTGAAATCATTCAAGCCCGAATAGAGCGTCTCTGCCGCAACCCGCAGCGAATCGGTGCCCTGGAACAGCACCAGGAACGCAACGCCAACGGCGCCGAGCGCAAAGGCGACCGGCGCGCCGGTCAGTAGTACCAGCACCGTGGTGACGAGCACGAGAACGCCTTGAGCAGCCGGACTCATATGCCGACTCCCGGATTGTTCACATCGGTCCCGCTCTCAGGCAGGCTTGCGTCGACGGAGCGCTCATTAACCTCGATGCCGAATGGCGGCTCGCGGCCGGTGAGCAGATTGAGCAGATCGGCGACATACTGCAGCGTGAGAATCCCCAAGCCCACCGGCATGGCACCGTAGGGAATCCACAGCCGCGCTCGCCACATGGTATCGGACACCCAGCGGCCCTCGTAGGCCTCGTACCAGAATTGAAAGGTGAGCACGGTCATTAACAGGCAAAAGCCCAGCGAGACCGTGATAGCGCAAATGGCGAGCCAATAGCGCGCGCGTTCGCCGACATAGATCGGCAACACATCTACGTTCACGTGGCCCTTGGTCAGCAGCACGTACGGCGCGCCGATGAAGGTGGCCGCAATCAGGCTGTAGGTGACGAAATCGGTCTGCCAGATCGTGTTCTGGTTGAGAACATAGCGGATGAACACCATCTGACAGACAATGATCACCGCGACCGCCGTCAATGCCGCCGCGAAAATTCCGCAGGCTTGCGATATCCGCGTTACAAGTCGATTGAGAATGTTCATCCGTCCCCCCGCTCCGGTGAGCGCAAAGAGATTGGCCGGCGAACGGCCGGCCGATCCTTATCGAAGGAGCGTTACTTGACTGCCAACGCCTCGTCGATCAGCTTCTTGCCGTCGGGCACTTCCTTGGCGAACTCGGCGTAAGAGCTTTTTTGTGCCACGTCGAGCCAAGCCTGGTACTCAGCCGCCGACAGGGTAATGACTTCGATCTTGTTGTCCTGGAAGGTCTTGACCATCTTTTCGTCGAGACCCTTGCTCTCCTTCGCGAAATATTCTTCCGACTGCTTGCCGGCCTTGAGCAGCACGTCCTGTTGCTGCTTGTTGAGCTTGCCGAATGCCTTCTTCGACATCAGCACCGGCTCGTACATGAACCACAGCGCATTGTCGCCCGGAGCGGTGATGCACTTGACCTGCTCGTAGATGCGGAACGAGACGAAACTGCCGGTCGAGGTGTCGGTAGCCTCCGCGACGCCCGTCTGCAGCGCATTATAGACTTCGTTCGACGGGATCGAAACGATCGAAGCGCCTGCGGCCTGCCACATGGCCGCGAAGGTTGGGCCGGCGGAGCGGATCTTCACGCCCTTGATGTCTTCCGGCTTGCGGATGCAGCCTTTCTTGGAGGCCACAGCGCCGGCGAGCCAGGCATCGGCGAGCACGATGACGCCGGCCTTCTCGATCTTGGCCTTGATGTCCTTCATGAACGGCGAGTTCGCCATTCGCGCGGCGCGGTCATGGCTGCGGACGAGGCCCGGCATCAGAGTGGCACCGAAGTCACGCACCTTGCCGCTGGCGTAATCGAGCGGGAATGACGAGATGTCGAGTTGGCCGTTGACCATGGCGTTCCACTGGTCGTTCGGTTTGAATAACGAGGCGCCCGGATAGACCTGGACATCGAGGCCGACATTGGCGGCCTTGGCTTCCCTGGCGATGATCTGCACCATCTCGTCACGTGGATCACCTTTGCCGCCCGGAAACTGGTGAGAGGCTTTCAGCGTCACTTGCGCTTGAGCCGGCGCCGACAGCAGGATGGCCGCCGCCGTAGCGAACAATATCGTCGAGACTTTCCTCATCTTATGTTCCTCCTCCATAGGGTTTTTTCTGGCAGCGGATATACCGCTGGGTTAGGTCGACTGAACAATAACCAAAATCGCTCGTCGCGCCCAATTTCACATTGGGCCACCGGTGCGGCACAGCGCCATAGGGCCCCACGCTCCTGTAACCCATGCAACCAATACATTATTCCGGCTATGGCCAGCGCCGACCGATGACCTTATGAGGCTGAGTCTGCGATGCTCGACGATTTTGAGGTCAACGAGCGTTTTCTAAAAGTCTGGAGCTCAACAAGCGCGCCTTTCTCGTCGGCACCCATCAGTCGACTATATCCAGCGACATCCGCCGAAGCAGGACCTCTCCAATGTCATGTGGATCAAAGACTTATCATGCAGATCGGCGTCGGGACCACACGCCGAACAGCAGCCGAAGCCCGCACGCGCCAGGTAAGCGATTTAGATTGTCGCTGGTAACCTCTGTCGCGGCGCTTTTGAAGGCTTCGACCAGCACTCAACTAGCCCATTCTTCACCACGGGTCAGGGCCATGACCTCAAGCACCGCCTCGTTGATCTCCAGGCCCTCCTTCTGCGGGGGCGCCCGCCCTTGTACCGCATGCCGACCGTGAGGTCGTCGAACCATTGGATCATGAGATCCTCCACGACAGAGCCTGTAAACATTGTGCCCCCGAAGTAGCATTGGAGCAAGCGGCGGCGGCCGAGCCCAAGTCATCGAAATCCGCGAACTTTCGCCGCGCTCAGGTTCTGACGAGGGACAACATCGATTTAGACAAGCACGTTCACGACGCCTCGTACTGTTTCAAATGGCCAGCACACCGCCGGTTGCTGTGGGCAAACCCCAGCCGCGTCCCTAGCCGTCGGAACCGGTTCGCCGGCGCTTACGTTAACGCTTGGCTTCGATCGCCCTCATATGCAAGATTACTTCGTAGCTATCGGGCACCCGCGGCAAGCAAGCATTCTGCAGCACGGGAGGTTAAACAGGATGTCGATCGAGGGAAAATACGCAACTGCGGAAATTGGGGGAGTGATCGAAGAGTTCGTTCAATGGCTCCTCTCCCTTGATGCCTATTTTGCCTTCTTGCTGGCGCTTCCGTTCGTCGTGGGTTTCGCCGGGTTTTTATCTGAACATCTGAGGCGGCGCCGCGCCAGAGCAATATCCAGAGGTCCAAAAATCAACCACGGATCATCCTAATTTTGCGTGTTCAGTCCAATTGCGAGCGTATTCCACGTCGCGTTCGTCGCACCAGAAAAGGCCCAGCCGTTACACCAAGCAATAGAAGCGCGACAACGAAATTGGCCAGACCGACTGCGATGCGGTTCATCAAACCTATTTCGGCCACGCTATAGCGCGTCAAGGCAACAGCGACGACAAGCCCAAGAAGTATTCCCGCCCACTCAAGAGGTTCGAGCGGCGTGTCGGAGGCATTCCGCAGAAGGCGGTCGCGATCGCTGCGACCGTAAGGCCGCAGCTCTGGATAGAGCAGGTTCTCGATCTCTTCCTTGATACTAAAGGTCATCGACTTCGCGATCACAGATACGACAGGATCAGATAAGTAGCCAGCATGATGGTCATCCAGAAAGCCATCGCGCCCGTGGGCCAGGTGCGGGCAAAAATGCCTTCGGGCCCGAGATATTGCCGGAGACCTTCAGGGATCACGCGCACGCTGCGCATCGCCACGGCAACGCAGCCAATCCATGCGCTCGTTACCGCACGATCAAGGTGCTCGGCGAGAGCGGGGCCAAGCCATCGATAGACCCAGTCCATATCGAGCGTGATCGTCAGCGTGCGCTTGAGCCAGCCAAGTATCAGAAAGAACGCAAGGCCGGAGAATAGCAGCAATTGCAGATAGAAGACTACGTGGCTCGCTGTATAGGGCACGAAGTCGACCTTGTAGGGCAGCAGTGCATAGAGCGGCCCCGGCAGCACGCCAATCCCAATACAGAGCACGGCGAAGAAGATCATTGCGGCGCGCATGTTCCACGGTGGATCGTCCGGCCGCAGGCCGGAATCCTTCTGAAAGAAAACGAACCAGGGAAACTTGATACCGGCGTGCAGGAACACACCCGCCGAGGCCGCCGCAAGCAGATACCAAACCCATTCGAGGTGTTGCATGCCCGCGGCTTCCGGGATCATCGATTTCGATACGAAGCCGGAAGTCAGCGGGAACGAGGAAATCGAGAGCGCGCCGATGATGCCGCAAACGGTCGTGACCGGCATGGTGCGGAACAGTCCGCCGAGATCGGTGCATTTGCGCTTGCCGGTCATGTAGAGAACAGAGCCCGCCGACATCAACAGCAGCGCCTTGTAGATGATGTGGGTAAAAGCGTGGGCGGCAGCGCCGTTGAGCGCCATTTCGGTGCCGATGCCGATGCCCGTCACCATGAACCCGACCTGATTGACGATGCTGTAGGCTAGAATACGGCGCATATCGTTTTCGAGGAGCGCGTAGACGATTCCGTAAAACACCATGAACAGCCCGACATAGATCAAGAGCTCGGTGCCCGGAAAGCCACGCAGAAGGACATAGACCGCCGTCTTGGTGGTAAACGCAGACAGGAAAACCATCCCGCTCCACGAGCTTTCGGGATAAGCGTCCGGCAGCCAGGCTGAAAGCGGCGGCGCGGCTGCGTTGACGAGAAAGCCAGCCAGGATCAGCCAGCGAGGCAGTGTGTCGAGAGCCATTTTGCCGAAGCCGGCCGAACCGTTGGCGGCGATCTCCCCGGCGACGCCGGCCATCAGCAGAACGCCGCCGAGGAGATGAATCGATGCATATCGTAGTCCTGCCCCGCGTGCCGAAGCGCCTGCACTCCACACCACCAGCGTGGAAGCAATCGCCATCAGCTCCCAGAAGATGAAGACGGTGAGCAAGTCGCCGGCGAAGACGACTCCAATGGCGCTGCCGGCGTAGCAGAAGGCGGCCGCAAGCTCCGCCACTCGATTCTGGTTGAGCGCGAAAAGGCCGCCGGCGAACGCCATGACAGCAAACACCGTTGCGAACAGACGGGAAAGCGCATCGCCCTTGACCAGTGCGAGCTTGTACCCAAGGAACGATGTCTCCAGCGACACGCCGTCGGGCACCTGCCAAACCAAGTACAGTGTAACCAGCGGCAGGACAAGGACTGCAAGCCAGCGCAACCTGGCTTGCAGCATCGGCAAGATCAGGCCGCCGAGGATCAGCCCAACGGCCGGCGGGATGATAACGCTAGCTGTCATAGTAGGTGTCCGGTCGCCTCAGGACGGTTCCGAGGGCCTTGGCGAAAAAGATCATTGCCATGCAGCTTACGAAGCCGAACCACGCACCGAAGCCGAATGTCCCGTCGAGCCCGAAATAGGAATGGTGTTCGACGACGAGGTCCATCATCACCGTTGCCGCCAGTACGATGACGAAGAGAATCCAGAGCAGCCTGATCGGTGCTTTGGCGCACCAGCCAATGGTCATTCATGCTATCATCGCCCGCTCAATAGTTTCGCCAGCGCAAAGGGAACATCGGGAAACAAGAACATCAGCACCGTACCAGCCGCCGTCGCAGTGAGCGCGACCACGATCGGCCAGGGTGCTTCACCGGACTTGTGCCCGTTCGTATCGCCGGCGGGCTCGCAGAAGAACGCGCGGTATACGATGGGCAGGAAATAGCCTGCATTGAGCAATGTGCTGACGAAAATCACCGCCACCGCCAGCCAGTTGGCGGTCTGCATTGCCCCACTGAGGATGAACCATTTGCCGAGAAAGCCGGCTGTGGGGGGAACGCCGATCATGCCGAGCGCGCCGATCGCAAACGCGCCCATTGTCCAGGGCATCCGCCGGCCGATGCCGTCGAGCTGGCTCACCTCGGTCAGATGCGCCGCGGTATAGATTGATCCGGCCGCGAAGAACAACGTGATCTTGCTGAAGGCATGGGCCGCGATATGCATCGCGGCGCCTGTTACCGAGATCGGAGCCAGGATAGCCACACCAAGCACGACATAAGAGAGTTGCGAGATGGTCGAATAGGCGAGCCGACGTTTGAGATTGTCCTGTTTGAGAGCGATGATGGATGCCACCAGGATCGTCGTGCCTCCAACGACCGTGAGCCAGGCGGATTGCCCTGCGGAGCTAAGCGCGTCCACGCCGAACACCAGCACCGCCACTTTCAGGATCGAGAAAACGCCCGCCTTGACCACGGCCACGGCATGCAGCAATGCGCTGACCGGCGTCGGCGCCACCATCGCGGCCGGCAGCCAGAAATGCAACGGCATCACCGCTGCCTTGCCGATGCCGAACACGTAGAGCAGGAGCAGAGCGGCAATGACAGGCGCGCTGATATCGGCCGGGAAAATGCCGCCGGGCCTAAAATCGAGCGTTCCGGCAAGAACCCAGGTAGCGATGATCGCCGGCAGAAACAGCAGGAGGGATGTGCCGAGCAGAAGCATGAGGTAAATGCGGCCGGCGCGAATGGCTTCTTCGTTGCGTTTATGGGTGACCAGCGGATAGGTCGAGAGCGTCAACGCCTCGTAGAACAGAAACAACGTGAACAGATTCTTGGCGAACGCGATCCCGATCGTGCTGCCGAGTGCCACCGCGAAACAGACGTAGAATGTCGTCTGGCGCGGCTCGTCGTTGGCGCGCATGTAGCCGATCGAGTAGATCGAGTTGACGACCCACAGTGAGGAGGCGACGAGCGCGAACAGCATCCCAAGCGGGTCGACCTTGAAGGCGATCGTGAGGCCGGAGACGACGTCGATAATGCTGAGTTCCGGCCGGGCTCCGTTCAGAACCGGTCCAAGCAGGCGCAGCACGATGAGGCACAGCGCCGCTGCTGTCACGAGCGTAACCGTCTCGCGCAAGTTCGGCAGCTTGTGAAACAGCGGAAGGATCAGCGCGCCGACGAACGGCGTCAGCAGGGCCAGGACGAGGATGGTTTCGGACGAAAGGGCCGCGGTCATCGCAGCCCCCCTAACAGGCTCTTGGCCGCCGTATTGGCGATCCCTGCGGTCCATTCGGTATCGAAGCCGAAATAGATTGTTGCAGCAGCCAGCAGAATGATCGGCAGCAGCATGGAAAGCGGCGGATCGCTCGCATCCGCGATCGCCGCCGACGGCTCACGCAGCCAAGCGACTTCGAGCACACGGCCGACATAGATGAGCGCGATCAACGAGCTTGCCATGATCAGGAAGACCACGACCCACCAGCCGTTTTCGAGCGCGCCGAGGGCCAGATACCATTTGGAAATGAACCCTGAGGTGCCAGGCGTTCCGACGAGGCCGAAACAGGCCACCGTGAACGCCGCCATGGTGATCGGCATCTTGCGGCCGATGCCCGCAAGTTCCGAAAGCTTCACGGTGCGGACGCGGAAGAAGATCGCTCCAACCGCAAGAAACAAGGCCGCCTTCATCAATGCGTGATTGACGATGTGTACGAGCCCGCCGGTGAGTCCGGCCAGATTGACGAACCCGATGCCGAGCGTGATGTAACCGATCTGTGCGACGGAAGAGTAAGCGAGCATGCGGCTCAGGTTGGATTGAAACACCGCGATCAGGGAGGCGATGAACATTGCGGCGAGCGATAATGCGACAATGATCGCGGCGACCGGCAGAGCGCGAAGGTCTATCGCAACACCGAAGATCGAGAAAAGAAAGCGCACCAGGAGATAGATCGCGACCTTGGTCGCTGTGGCCGACAGGAAGGCGGTCGCCCACGACGGCGCATAGGCATAAGCGTTCGGCAACCAGACATGAAGCGGGAATAAGGCGAGCTTCAGGCTGACGCCAACCGTCACGAAGGCCAAGGCTGCGATGATCGCGCGCGAATTGTCGACCCAGGCTGGGCCAAGGCGCGCGGCAATATCAACCATGTTGAGGCTGCCGGTTGTCAGATAAAGCAGGCCCACGCCAATGACGTAAAACGTCGCGCCGATCGTGCCCATGATGAGGTACTGGAACGCGGCGAGCAGCGCCCGCCGGTCGCGACCCAGCGCGATCAGCACATAGGTCGACAGCGACGAGATTTCGAGAAAGACGAAGGCGTTGAAGGCGTCTCCGGTCACCGTGATTCCAAGCAGGCCCGTAAGGCACAAAAGGTACATGCAATAGAACCAGGCCCGCTGTCCCTCCTCGATTTCAAAGGCGATGGAACGCTGCGCAAACGGCATGATCACCGCCCCGACGGTGGAGACCAGCAGCAACACGAAGGCATTGAGGACATCGACCCGGTACTCGATACCCCATGGCGGGGACCAGCTGCCGAGGTGGTAGGAGATTGGTCCGGTCGCCAAAACCTGCCACAGCAACGCGCCCGCGCACAACGGCATCAGCCAGCTCACTGCCAGGGCCAGCACGAAGGCTGTGCCGGCGCGACGCGACAATCCGGCAAGCAAGGCGCCGAATAGTGGAATGATAACCTGCAATATCGGGAGGTGCGGCCAGACCGCGGTCATGTCTCGCGGTCCCTTTCGAAGATTTCGTCCTCTTCAATCGTGCCGTAAGCCTCGTTGATGCGGACGACCAGTGCGAGGCCGAGTGCGAGGGTCGCCACACCGACGACGATGGCGGTCAGGATCAGGACATGAGGAAGCGGATTTGAGTAGACCGTGAATGCCGGGTCGATGATGGGAGCGGTTCCGCCAACGATCTTTCCAGGCGCGATGTAGAGCAGATACACCGAGGTCTGGAAGATCGAGAGGCCGACAAGCTTCTTCACCATGTTCCCGCGCGCGACCACGATATAGAGGCCGGTCATCATCAGGAAGATCGTGATCACATAAGCGTAGTGACCGAGGACAGTATCCAGCGTCTGCATCAGCGGCCGCGCTCCGCGAAGGCGTAAAACAGCGCTGTCATGGTGCCAGCGACCGTGACCAGCACCCCGGCCTCGACCAGGAAAATGCCTAACTCATGTCCATGGACGGCATCATGCGAGAGTACGGAGTAATCGAGATAGTTCTTGCCCATCAATAAGCCTGCAACGCCGGTGCCGGCATAGATAAGCACGCCGAGCGGGATCATGCGTTCCACTAGCGATTGCGGCGCGATGCGATGCGCAGCGTCAAGACCGAAGGTGATCGAAAGCAGGATGATTACGCTGGCGGCGATGACGCCTGCCTGGAAACCGCCACCAGGGCCATAGTCGCCGTGGAACTGGACGTAAAGCGCGAACAGCAGAATAAACGGCAGGATCAGCTTGGTGCCGATGCGCAGAATCAGATCGAGACTCACGATCGATTCTCCGCGTCGTTGGCACGGCCTCGCCGTCTCGCCCGCTGCAGCAACAGCAAGACTCCAATGCCGGCCGTGAAGATGACCGTCGTCTCGCCGAGCGTATCGTAGCCGCGATAGTCGGCCAGAACAGAAGTCACGACGTTCGGAACGGCAGTGTCCTTGATCGTGTCTGCGATATAACGCGGTGCTACGTGCTCATGAATAGGCGCATCCGGCGTGCCAAACGGTGGCAGAACAAGCGTGCCCCAAACGAGAATTGCGCCAGTGCCGACCGAAATGGACAAAGGCAGCAGGTGCGTCCGGGTGGAGCGCATCTCTGTCGTCTTGATCAAGTGCAAGGTCGCGAGTAGCAAGACAGTCGAAATGCCCGCGCCGACCGAGGCCTCGGTCATCGCCACGTCCACAGCGTCCAGCACGATTAACACGCTTGCCATCAGAAAGCTGTAGACGCTCGCGAGAATGACGACGCTGAACAGATTGCGCTGGCGTGCAATGGCAATCGTTACCACCGCAAGCAGCGTCAGCAGCACTGCATTGATCAGCGATATTATGGCTGCCTCCCGTCGTCCAGGGCGGCAGACCGGAGACGAGCCGCGTTGCGGCGGTCTTCCGCCAGCATTGGCTTGATCCCCTCATGCAGGCACGCCTGCGCGAGCGCATGCGTAACAACCGGGCCGGTGAAGAAGAACAGCGCGAGAAGAAACACGAGCTTCAGCGTCACCAGACCCAAACCCGCCTGCAGACACATTCCGAGGATCAGAAAGCCGACGCCGAGCGTGTCGGTGACACTCGCTGCATGCATGCGAGTGAATACTTCCGGCATGCGAACCAGCCCGAAAGCACCCACAAGCGTGAAGAATGAACCGAGGAGGATCAGCATCCAGCTCGCTATTTCGACGAAAAGCGTCATGATCTTCGGTCCTCTTCGGCTGCGTAACCAAGGTCTCCGTGCCGGAAGAACTTGAGCACTGCGAGAGTGCCTATGAGATTGAGCAATCCATAAGTCAGGCCGACGTCGAGGAACTCCGGACGGCCGGTGAGGAATCCAATGACAGCGAGAAGAACTATTGCGAGATTGCCGACCGAATTGCCTGCAAGTACCCGATCGAAGACGGTCGGCCCTCTGATGGCGCGAGTGATCGCAAGAGCGAGAGCGACCAGAATGGCGGCAGCGGCAGCAGCAAACATCACGTGGCACCCTCGAAGCGGCTGACGCGGCGGTTCATCCCGCCTTCTTCGAGATCGAGGGCACCCTCAACTACGAGAGCATGGACAACAAGCTCTTTGCCGTTCACTCCGACGGTGATCGTTCCAGGCGTAAGCGTGATCGAATTCGCATAGGTCGCGACTCCGGCTGAGGTATTTTGGCTTGCTCGAACAACCGTCATCGTTGGCGAGATCGGTAGGCTCGGGTGCAGAATGATCTTGGTAACGGCCCAAGCCGACTTGGCGATCTCGCGGATCAACCACGGAAAGTACGTAACTGCACCCCATAGAAGCTCCATGGGGTAGGCTTCCGCATCGGCCACACGCACGCGGACCATTGCGAGAACGCAGAACGCCGCGCTCACCGCACCCGCCATCACCAGAAATGGAGTGTAATGGCCAGAGAGGACGAGCCAAAAGAAGAACAGAAAGCCTGCTAGGCCAATGTGCCGCATCCACGCCCTCCTTCACTCATGTTCTTGTTGCGGCCACGTATTCAAGAGCAAAGATGATCCCTGAAACGCCATTGTAACTCAGTTTTCTCACCGAGCAAATTAGAGGGTCATCCAAGACCAATGGAGCGATCTGTTCAATCTAAAATACCCAGTTTCCGGTGTGGCGGAAGGCAGCGGGCAAATCTAATGGAGGCCCACGATGTGTGCAGCCCAAGCTGAGGCACAATCCGCTGATGCGCAGCTCAGAAACCGGAGAGTCCGAAAAATGGCGTTCAAGGCCCCGCATGCATCTTTCGTCTCGTTTGCCGTCGAAATCACGCCCACGGCCTCCACCGATGTCATGGTGGTGGAGACCGACCTGCACCTGAATTCCAGACATCCCGGCTACAATGACGGCGCAGTGCAGCGTCTGGTAGCGCCGCGCAGGACTATCTGACTTCCAACGCGGGGCGCATTACGCACATCCGCCTCGTCTCTAACCGCGCTGGCGAGATCTGAACGGGCCTGTCGATCGCTAGATCGAACGTGTCGGCCTCGATCTTTTCGTCCGGATTGACGTGAGGATGGCGGCGGTGGTTTGCCCCCGTCAGCTCTAATCCACGGCACGCGCTTGACGCGGCAAATCGCATTCGCTCGGTCTTGCATCGCCAAGCTCCTCGGCAGATCAAATATGGGCGGGAAGTAGGTCTAGGCGGGTCAGATATTGGGATTGGTTCAGTTTGGCCAAAGTGGACTTCGCGAGCGGCTTTGCGGCAATCGTCGCGGTCGCAACTTTATCCGAACCGGACTTGCCCGCTTCTCCCGAGAACGGTCATGCCGTGGTATCCTTGCTGAAAAGCAGGGTGCGATAAGGGTCGGCTCCGCGGTTAAAAAAGGAGGTCAAATTGGCTCAATACGTCGCAAGCTATGATCTAAGCCGGACTCGGGTCCGAAATTGCCATCCCATGCTGCACAAACTTGAAGGTTGGGGAGCAACGCGGCTCCTTGAATCGCTATGGGTTTTTAACAGTGATCTGTCCGCCTCCCAAATTCGGGATGAATTGCAGGCCGCCGCCGACGTGAACGATGCGTTTGCCGTCCTGGAACTTAAGCCGGGGGGCCATTGGGCCTGTGAAAAGGTTCGCACGCTTGGAGTTCAATGGCTTCAGCAGAACGTAGAGGCTTAGCCGTCACCAAAAGCCTTCTCCCTGACATGATTTACGGCTATTTGCGGACGGGCATTCCGTTGGACGATCAGGTTCGAATGCACCTCCGCTTCAAGTGTAAATCCACACTTCATCATGCGACGCATGAGGTCTGAAAATGGACCCAAAGCAAACGTCTCGTTCGTCCAGCATCTAAAGACAAGAACCGCTATTGGGAAGTCGGCACAATCAGTACCGCGGACCAAGCCAGCAGCCGAAGAAGACTCGGCAACCCGGCGCGTTGTGATCATGGCCGTCACGTCAGGCCACCAATCACGTCGTTGCACCTCTAGCACTCGGCGTTCAAGGTCGCGATTCGGATAGGTTCGACGAGCGCAGCATCGCCACGTGAAATGTCAGGGCCGTTATGAAGATGCAAACTTTCGACATCCTATCTAGGACGTTTCACGCAAACCCTTTTCCCACCCTTGACCGCATGCGAGCTGATGGCCCGGTTGTGCGCATCAAGCTGCCGATCGTCGGCCGCACATGGCTCGCTGTCACCCACGATAGCTGTGCATCGTTATTGAAGGATCATGAGACCTTTGCGCGCGACCCCAACAACGCCGGAAGCAGGACACAGGAACGAATAGTGAGATTCCTGCCGAGGACGCTCGGTATCCTGGCGCTCAACATGCTCGGCCACGACGATCCCGAGCACCGACGCCTTCGCGGTCTTGTCGACCAAGCGTTCCAGCGCCGTACCATCGGGGCCATGAAGCCGATGATCACGGACATCGCTGACCGCCTTCTCGACAGATTGGAAGGAAGGACGGAGGCCGATCTCATGTCCGAATTCTGCCGGGACCTTCCGCTTTCGGTCATCTGTGCGATGCTTGGCCTTCCGGAACGGGATCACGATCGATTCAAGAACTGGCTCGGAGGGCTGAAGGACACCGCCAATATCGGCGCGGTCATCCGCGCCATACCCGGCGTGATCAGCGTCGTTCGCTATCTTCGCCGCGTCTCCCGACCGGGCGGCGGGGCGCTGCCTGACGGACTGATCGCCGCGCTGCGCGATGCCGAAACCGACGGGCAGAAGCTCAGCGAGGACGAGCTGATCTCAATGATCTTCCTGCTGTTCGGAGCCGGGCAGGAAACCACGACCCATTTGATCGCAGGCGGCCTGTTAGCCCTGTTGTCGCATAAGGATCAACTGCGCCAGCTGCGCGGCGATCCAGGCCTGATGCCGACCTGCGTCGAGGAGTGCCTTCGCTATGTGTCGCCCGTGCAGATGACAAAGCCGCGCTTCGCGACCCGCGACGTGGTCTGGCAAGGACGGCAATTCCGCCGCGGCGACATGTTGGCGGGATTCCTAGCGGCGGCAAACTGCGATCCCGCCCGGTTTGAACAGCCTCACAGTTTTGACATCACGCGCCACCCGAACCCGCATCTTTCCTTCGGCACCGGCGTGCATTTCTGTCTGGGCTTCCAACTGGCTCGAGCGGAGGCCGCGATCGGATTCGAGCGCATCCTTGAGCGCTTTCCAGATATGCGTTTAGCCACCGGGACGTTCGAGTGGCACAAGCGCCTCGGCATTCGCGCCCTGGCTCGGCTTCCAGTTCGACTTGTGGCTTGAGGACCGATATATGCGGAAGGTAGTACAGCCAGGTTAGCAGCTCGCGCGCAATTCACCTCTCCAAGGTTCGGCGCCGCTGGCGAAAACTCGTCGCCCTATCGCGCTTCGCCTGGTCGGAACCGAAGGGCGCCTTAGAAACGAGACGACCGCAAGTGTCAGGATTTACCTGACATCAGGTACTAACGGGATGCTTGGCAGACCAAGGTCAGGCTGGTCCGGTCGGGGGAGCACCAAGTAAGAGTGGTCCGAGCGTTGTCAATGTACTCCGGCGGGACGTTATGCGCACAGCTGTGATTGCGGAGTTGGCTGACAGGCTTTCCTCTGGTTCAGGACGAAGCAAGGAGAATGCAACAATCTTTGCTGCGGGATTGCCAACCACATTTCGACCGGCGCACTGCTTCTCGTGTCCGATCAGTCAATGATCCCCGAGGGCGTGAGGACCGAAGCGTCGGATCAGATGGTGACTGCGAGCTACGTCGAAAGGCATATCAAAATCGGGATAGAATCCTTGAAGCTTGTGCGGCTGCCATGGCCGCAGCGTCAAGCATTTGCGTTTCGAAGATGATTTCGATGGAGGGGATGCGACGTAAAGAGGCGTCGCACCGCCGCATGAAAGCCGGACCAGACAAGCGCGGCCGCCACATTTGAACGCGGCGTCGGGTCACCGATGAGGCAGCGCTCTTGGCCCAATTCTCGATCGCGCAGGCTACGCGCACAAGCTGCGAAAAACGCGATCGTCGCCCGCTGTGACGCGTAATCGCATCATGAAATCAAGCGGCAAACGTCCTTCATTTCTGCTATCATCAACCCATGACGATCGGGATTACCGGACCCGAACGGAAGGCACCAAGGCAAAGCGCCGTGGTCGGGTCCATCATTGCGGCCGTCTTCGCCGGGATTTGCCTGATCCTGCTCTGGCTCACGAGCGACTTCCTGGTTGACTGGCTGTGGTTTGCCGCGATCGGCTATCCGCAGGTTTTTTGGACGACGATCGGCGCCAAAGCCGTCGTTCTTGTTGCAGTCTGGACCGGAACTGCGGTCTTCCTTTGGTTGAACGGATGGCTCGCGGTGCGCTTTGCCCGACGGCAGCCGCAGCAATCTGTTGCGGCCTTCGTGTGGAATCTTGCGGGCAATGTGCCGCCGCCCGACCTGCTGGCGGTCGTGCGCGATCGGCTGCCGTGGCCCCGCGTCATCGCGGGCGGTGCAGGATTGCTCGCTCTGCTGGTTGCCGCGTCTGAAGCCGGCAACTGGGGCATCATCCTGCAGTTTTTCTATCGCGTTCCCTACGGCGCAGACGACCCGCTCTTCAACAAGGACATCAGTTTCTATCTCTTCGTGCTGCCGGCCTATATCCTCGTCAAAAACTGGATGCTGCTCACACTCGTTCTGAGCACGCTTTTCGCCGCAGCGATCTACTGGGTGCACGGCGACATCGAATACGACATTCATCATCGGTCGATGTCGCCGACAGCAATCGCTCACGGCTCGGCGTTGCTTGCTCTCCTCTTCGTCGTGAAGGCTTGGTCGTACGTTCTCGACCGCTATCTGCTGCTGTATGGCGACAACGGCGTCGTCGTCGGCGCCAGTTACACCGATGTGCATGTGGGGCTGCCGGGCCTGTGGCTAATGATCGGGCTGTCGATCAGCGCGGCGGTTGCTGCGTTGGCAAACCTGCGGGTGAGGACCTACCGGCTTCCTGCCGTCGCGGTCATACTTGTCGTCATCGGCTCTTTCGTGCTGTCCGGCGTAGCGCCCGTGCTGTTTCGGCAGTTCTTCGTCAAACCAAGCGAGTTGGAGCTGGAAAGGCCCTACATCGAACGCAACATCGCGCTCACCCGGCAGGCATACAACCTCGATAAGATCGCAGCCAAGCCGTTTGCCGCTGAACAGAAGCTTACCTTCAAGACGCTCGACGCCAACAAGGCGACAATCGAGAATATCAGGCTGTGGGACTGGCAACCCTTGTTGGATACCTACGCGCAGCTGCAGGAGATCCGCACCTACTACAAATTCCATCATCTTGACGTCGACCGTTATTGGCTCGATGGCTCCTACCAAAGCGTAATGATCTCGGCCCGCGAACTGCGGCCCTCCTTGCTGCCGCCGAATGCCCAGACATGGGTCAACCGCCACGTGCTGTTTACTCACGGCACCGGCGCGGTGATGAAGTCCGGTCACTCGCAAGAGCACCGAAGGGCTGCCATTCTTCTATTTGCGCGACATACCTCCTGTTGCGGACGGAGGCCCCCAGATCCGCGAACCGCGCATCTACTACGGCGAAGAGCATGACAGTTACGTCATCGTCAAAGGGAGCACACCTGAGTTCGACTATCCAAAGGGAAAGGACAATGTCTACGCGGCCTATGACGGCACCGGTGGCGTTCCGATCGGATCAATGGCGTGGAGAGGCCTGTTTGCATATTACTTCAACGACCCGAACCTGCTGCTCTCAAGCTACATCACCGCCGACAGCCGGATCATGATCCGCCGCAATATCCAGCAACGGGTAGGAACGATCGCTCCCTTCCTCAGGCTCGATCACGATCCTTATCTGGTCATCAGCGATGGGCGGATGTTCTGGATGCAGGACGCCTATACGGTGAGTTCCTATTTCCCCTATGCAGAGCCGGCGCAGGAGCTGCGCCTCAACTACATTCGCAATTCAGTGAAGGTTATCGTCGATGCCTATAACGGAACCGTCGACTTTTATCTGATGGACACCGCCGACCCGGTCGCCGCGACCTACCAGCGCATCTTTCCGAGCTTGTTCAAGCCGTTCTCGGCTATGCCGGCGGACCTGCAGAAGCACATTCGCTATCCGGAGGATCTGTTCCTGATTCAGGCGCGGCTCTATCAGACCTACCACATGGAGGCGGCCGACGTTTTCTATAACCGCGAGGATCTCTGGCAGTTTCCGCGCCAGCCGGGCGGCGGCGGCATTGCAACGATGGCCCCGTATTACATCATCATGCGGCTGCCCGGTGAGCCGCAGGCCGAGTTCTTCCTCATGCTTCCCATGGTGCCGAGCCGCCGCGACAACATGATCGCTTGGCTCGCCGCGCGCTGCGACGCCCCCGACTACGGCAAGCTGATCGTCTACGAGTTTCCCAAGGAGAAGCTCGTCTACGGGCCGTTCCAGATCGAAGCGCGGATCAATCAGAGCACCGAGATATCGCAACAAATCACGCTGTGGAATCAAATGGGCTCGCGGGTGATACGCGGTGCGAACTTGCTTGTGATCCCGATCGAGAACTCGATCCTTTATGTGACGCCGCTCTATCTGCGAGCCGAGCACGGACACCTGCCGGAGCTGAAACGCGTGATCGCAGCCTACGGCGAACATGTGGTGATGAAGGAGACACTCGCCGAGGCCTTGTCAGCGCTGTTCACGGAGCCCGGCGCTACGCCGGGAGTTTCAACCACGACAGAGGGGAGGCCTGCCACAGGTCCGGCGGCAAATCAGGCACGGGAGGCGCTTGATCGCTACAATCAAGCAGTGGGGCGATTGAAGTCCGGAGATTGGAAAGGTTTCGGCACGCAGTTCGATGCGATGCGCGAGCTTCTGGAGGAAATGAACCGACGCTCCACCGGCCACTAATTTAGGGCCCGAACCGAAAGGAGCTGTGCGGGCAATTCGGGAGCAGCCCCGACGTCGGGGATGAACGGTATGCCACCGGGCTAGAGGGCGTGCTCGTCCACCTGGTGCTGGGCGGCTGGCGCAGCTCGTCCGGCCCTTTCAAGGCTGAGACGGGGGTTCGATTCCCCTAGGGGCGCCAAAATCCACGATATTCTACGACATTGTACGATGCAACTCCGCTTGGGGAGTGCTACCCCGCTCGATAACCGATTGATCGCACGGTCCGTTCAGCGTTTCGCAGCAAGTTGGCTTGCCAATTCGCACAGGATCGCGTGAGGCCTCGTCGGTAGAGCCAATGATGGATTGGACCGGGAGATCGCAAAAAGCGAAGCGCAATCAGCACTTAAGAGTTGTCGCCACGAGCCATGTCGTACCGGATGCAGTACCGCCGCTAGTTCGGAGCTTTGATAAGCAAGAGATTTCGGGCTCCTGCGTTCGTTCGGCAGCTGCGGCGTAAGGCGGTGTGTGCAATCCGTGCGGGCGGCCAGCTGCAGTCGCCGCATGCAATGTGTGGCGGCGCCATCAACTCACTTTCCTGTTTGCTTGGCCCGGCTATCGGTGCACGTACTGTTTTTGCCACAGACCGCCTTGCTGCACCACCACTCACGCTGGTGATACAGATGATGCCGACGATATCGAATGGTCTGAATAGGGGAGTTCGTTCGGCGTTCTTCACGAGCGATCACGGTCCGCCACTCGCCGAAGAAAAGCCGAACCGGTCAGCGCATATGCGCATCTTGGTCCGGCTTAGATTTGTTGTCACTGAACCACATCAAGCCGCGGCAATATCGACACGCGATGTCAAAGCCGCGCACGCGCCTTGATGTGTCTCAGAAGGTACTGTGCGTCGGCGAAGGCCTACTTCTTTCTCCATGGCGAGGGGCGGTGGAACTTGCATTGACGGCTCCGACAACGATGTCGTCGTTGCAGCAATCACCATCGCCGGCTATCACCCGCCTCAGTCGAGGAATCCGAAGCGCCGGGGCAGCCAGAGCACGATCTCCGGGAAGATCAGGCACAAAGCCACCGCCAGAAGCTGCAATGCCACGAAGGGAATAATTCCGCGATAGATGTGCCGCATCGTGACCGACGGCGGCACGGTGCCCTTCATGTAGAACAGCGCAAAGCCGAATGGCGGGGTCAGGAACGCCGACTGCAGATTCACCGCCACCAGGATGGTGAACCACAGCATGAAATCCTTGTTGGTCGACAGATGCGGCTCGAAGCTGATCTTCTGCAGGATCGGCGCGAAGATCGGCAGCACGATCAGGCAGATTTCCAGCCAGTCGAAGAAGAACCCCATGATGAACACCAGCGCCATCACGAAGATCATGATCTCCCAACCCGTGTTGATGCCGAGCGCGTTGAGGATTTCCACCACCAGGTCGTCGCCTCCCAGCGCGCGAAACACGAAGGAGAACAATGTCGCGCCAAAGATGATGAAGAACACCAGCGCGTTGGTCAGTGCCGAGCTCTCGATCACTTCCCTCAGCATCTTCATGTTGAGGCGCTTGTTCCAGGCCGCCAGCGCCAGCGCGCCGGCCGAGCCGGTGCCACCGGCCTCTGTCGGCGTCGCGAAGCCGCCGAAGATCGAGCCCAGCACGACGAAGATCAGCGCGGCCGGCGGCAGGAAGCTGCGCAGCACCATGCGCCACATTTCACCGCCTGTCTTCGGGCCGATGGTGATATCGAGCGGCGGCGCCAGATGGGGTTTGGCGAACGCCAGGATCCCCTGGTAGACGAGATACAGTCCGGAGAGCGCGAGCCCGGGAATGATGGCGGCGGTGAACAGCGTGCCGACCGATATCGTCAGCAGGTCGCCCATGATCACCAGCATGATGCTGGGCGGAATCAGGATGCCCAGCGTTCCGGCCGAGGCGATGGTGCCGAGGGACAGCTCCTTGGAGTAACCGGCGGCCAGCATAGTCGGCAGCGCAATCAGCGTCAGCATGATGACCGAAGCGCCGACAATGCCGGTGGTCGCCGCCATGATGGTGCCCATGATGGTCACCGACATCGCAAGACCGCCCGGGATACGGCGCGTCAGCACCTGCAGCGCCTTCAAGAGTTCGTCGGCAACGCCGGATTTTTCCAGGATCGTCCCCATGAAGACGAACATCGGCACCGCGATCAGGACCGGGTTCTGAACCGCCTGGCCGAAGATGCGCGGCATCAGGCTGCCGAACTGGGCCGGCCGGAACACCTCGAACACGATGCCGAGGGCGCCGAACGCCAGCGCGACGCCGCCGAGGACAAAGGCGACCGGATAGCCCACGAACATGATCACCGTGAGCACGAGAAACATCAGAACCGCGAGGTGATCGCCAATAAATTCCATGATCGTACCCTAGCGAGCCGACTGCGTTACAGCCGGCGCGCCGGCGGCGGTGGCCAGATGCGGCGGTCCGAAAAGCCCGACGAGCCTGCGCAGCAGTACCGACAGGACAGCGCTGTCGAGCAGGACGAGACCGAGGAACAGGCAGCCCTTGATGATCCAGCGGTTGCCGAGCCCGTTCGGCGCGTCGGAACTCTCGTGCTGCAGGTATGACACCACGACAAAGGACCACGAGTAGTAGGTCGCGAGCGCGCAATAGGGGATGGCAAAGATGCTAATGCCGAGGATTTCCAGCCAGGCCTGACGGCGCCAGGGCAGGTGGCCGGTGAACACGTCGATGCGCACGTGCACGTTTCGCACATAGGCGTAACCCAGCCAGAACAGGAACAGCATGCCGTGCAGATGCCATTCCAGTTCCTGGAGCGGCGTCGAGCCAAACCCGGGTAGCTGGAAACCCATCTTCCGGGTGATCACGTCCCAGCAAATCACGGCAACCAGCACGAGGAACAGCCAGCCGAAGACACTGGCGATCCGCTGCAAAATCCGGTCGATGCCTTGAGCGATCGCAAGCATGACTTCCATTGAAGAGCCCCTATCCCTCGAAGTGTGCGTCGCCAAAGCCGCGACTGTGAATTGTCACCCCGACCGAAACGCCTCATCCCTTGAAAAACGCACAGGAGCGCGGTCACCAGCCGGCGACCGCGCGTCCATCGATGCAACTATTTCAGGTAGCCGCGTTCGCGCCAGATCTTATACTCGTCGCGGAACGTGCTGAGCGAGTCCCAGGCTTTCTTGAACTCCGGGCTCTTGGTGGCCTGCTCGGCGGCAACCACCTTCCACTCCTTCTCGAACGCCGCCAGGAACTCGGGGGACCAGGTCATCAGCTTGACGCCCTTGCTCTCGATGTCCTTCATCGCCTTCGGCTGCACCGCCTCGCCGATGCTGATGCCCTTCAGCACGGCCTGGTCGCAGGCCGCCTCGACCTGCGATTTCTGGGTCGGCGACAGCGAATCCCACTTGGCCTTGTTGATAATGAGATCGCCGAACGTGGCTTGCTGGTGCCAGCCCGGAAAGTAGTAGAACTTCGCGACCTGATGGAAGCCGAGGCTGAAATCCATCACCGGCATCGAGAATTCGGTGGCGTCGATGGTGCCGAGCTGCAGTGCCTGGAAGATCTCGCCGGCCTGAAGCAGCTGCGTCGACACACCGAGATTCTGCATCACGTTCGCGCCCAGCCCGAAGAAGCGCATCTTGAGCCCCTTAAGATCGGCCAGCGTGCTGATCTCCTTGCGGAACCAGCCCGACGCTTCGGGCGGGATCAGATGGCAGATCACGGAGTGGATATTGTATTTGGCGTAGAGCGCCTGCATCATTTTCTCGCCGCCGCCCTCCTTCATCCAGGCGAGGTATTCCCCCATGCCCGGGCCGAATGGCACGGTCGAATAGACCGCAAAGGCGATGTCCTTGCCGGTCCAGAAGCCGGGCGTCGCCCACGCCGCGTCGAGCGCTCCGGACGAAACCGCATCGAACGCCTGCGCCGGCGGCACCAGCGCGCCGGGCTCGAAGAACTTCATGTCGATCGAGCCGCCCGAGAGTTTATTGATCTGGTCGACCGTATACTTCGCGTTCGGTCCGAGCAGCGCCAGCGTCGACGCGAAGTTCGACTGCATCTGAAGGCGCACTTTTTTGTCCTGGGCGGATGCCGTCTGGACACCCAACGCCATCACCGAAGCGATCGCTAACCCAGCAAATTTCAGGATTGTTCGCATCATTCCCTCCCCGGTTAAATCCACGGCGGAGGTTGGTCGCGCTTCGACCTTTAACGACCTCCGCCCTACGAACCCGGCGGACGTTGATCGTCACTACCGAGTCGTTCCGATTTGGGATGCCGACACTTTTTGTAGCGTTTTTCTTCGTTGGTTTTTTTGTCTTTCGTTGCGTTTGTTGCCGCCGTGAGCCTGACGTCCCTTAGCTGCACCGACATTCCCCCTCATGAACTCCGGTTTGTCAATAGTAGTTGGCATCGTCTGACGGGATGCTTGCCGGGCCAGCGTTCGCGGCGCTGCAGCGCGGTGGCTGATTGCAATCATTTCAGGAAATTAATCTGCGGCCTCCGGTGTGCCGAATGAGCTCAGGCGGCGTAGATGCGCAGAACGCCGTAGAGCACGGTGCCGGCGATCAGCGTTGCCGCAATCAGCGTCAGGGCGATGAACTGTGCGCGGGTCACGTTCTCGCTTCCGGCGCTATGATGGATTGCGGAGTCCACAACTTCTGCAGCAAAAGCGCGATAACGAGCAGGACCAGGCCGATGACGTCGGTGACGGCATTGGGGTCGATCAGCAACAGTGCGGCCACAAAGAAAATCACCCGCTCAAACCACGTCGCGGTGCGCAGGAAGTAGCCCTCAAGACTGGCTGCGAGCGCAACCACGCCGATCGTGCCGGTCAGCCCCGCGCGCAAGATCTCGGCCCATGGCCCCTGGAACAGCAGGGCAGGGTTGTAGACGAAGAAAAACGGCACGATGAAGCCGGCTGCGGCGAACTTCATTGCCTGCACGCCCGAGCCCCACAGGCCGGCCCCGCCGATCGACGCGGCAGCATACACGGCCAGTGCCACCGGCGGCGTCACGGCCGACAGGCACGAGAAGTAGAACGCGAACATGTGCGCCGCCATGGGCTCCACCCCGAGCTTCATGATCGCGGGCACGAGCAGCGCCGCTTGCATGATGTATGCGGGAGTGGTCGGCATGCCCATGCCGAGAACGACGCCGGCGACCATGGTGATGAGCAAGGCAGGCAGCAGCGAACCGTAGGTGAAGTCAATGAGGAACGCCGTGAACCGCAATGCCAACCCGGTCTGCAGCACGATGCCGATCACGATTCCGGCGCACGCACAGGCCATCGCCACCGGCACGGTCTGCACCGCTCCGTCGCGCAGGCCTTCAAGGCACGCGCGCCAGCCCAGCCCGGTCGAAGGGCGCAGCCACGAGATGGCGACCAGCGCGACGGTAGCGATGATCGCGCCATAGGTCGGCGTGAAGCCGTAGAGCAGCAGCGCCAGCAGCACGATGACCGGCAGGAACAGGTGGCCATGGCGCAGCATGATGTGGCCGAGGATGGGCAGCTCCTCGCGCGGCAGGCCCTTGAGCCCAGAACGTACGGCGTTGAAGTGGATCGCGGCGAACAGAGCCCCGTAGTAGAAAAACGCAGGGATCGCCGCGGCGATCATCACCTGCGTGTAGCTGACGCCCTGGAACTCGGCCATCACGAAGGCCGCCGCTCCCATGATCGGCGGCATGATTTGCCCGCCGGTGGAGGCCACCGCCTCGATGGCCGCCGCCGCCTCCGGCTTGAAGCCGGTCTTCTTCATCATTGGGATGGTCAGCCAGCCATCGACCATGACGTTGGCGACCGCGGAGCCGGAGATGGTGCCAAACAGGCTCGAGGAGACCACCGCCACCTTGCCGGGACCGCCGCGCGCGCCGCCCGCGATCGAGTTGGCGAAGTTCATGAAGAACTGGCCTGCCCCGGATCGCTCCAGGAACGTGCCGAAGATGATAAAGAGAATCACGTAGGTGGCGGCCACAGTCATGGGCACTCCGAAAATGCCCTCCGTGGTGAAATAGACCTGGTCGACCGTGATCTCGAGACTGAGTCCCTTGTGGTAAGTCCAGCCGTACAACCAGGGGCCGGCGAACCCGTAGAACAGGAAGACGATCGCCACGATCGGCAGTGCCGCGCCGATGGTGCGTCGTGTCGCCTCCAGCACCAAGAGAGTGGCGGTGATTCCCACCGCCATGTCCATTCGGGTCAGCGCGTCTGCAGTGGGGAAACGGTTTACGATGTAGTCGTAGTTCGCGAACATGTAGCCGATGCACGCGAGCGAAAGACCCGCCAGAGCGAGATCCTCCCACGGCACGCGATCGGCTGTCGCGTCCTTGCTGCGAGGCCACAACAGGAACGACAGCACCAGGCTGAAGGCGAGCGTGATGTAGAGCAGGGCCTGCTGATCGGGAGCGTATACCGTCAGCCGCGCGTAGACGTGGTAGACGGACATCGTGACCGCCACCGCGCCGACGACGAGCCCCGCATAGCCTGGGAGCTTGCGCACGGGGCGCTCCTTACTTCTTCAGCAGTCCTGCCTCGCGGTAATATTTCTCGGCGCCGGGGTGCATGGGCATGCCGAAATTCTCTGCCATCTCCGCCGCCGTCACGCCCTTCATGACACTGGTGACGTTGCCGAACTCCTCCCGCTCTTCGACGATGGCCTTGGTGATCTTGTAGATCACGTCGGCAGAGGTCTTGGAGGATGCAATCAGCACGGTGGGCGACTGGAAGGTTTGAACGGCCTCGGTAACGCCCTGGTCCTTGTAGATTCCGGCCTTGAGCGTGTAGGGCACAAAGCCCGGATTGAGCTTCTGCAGCGCGGCGATTTCCTCTTTGGAGACCCCCAACACCCGCACCGGCATCGCCGAGCCCATGTCCATGATGAAGGACGCCGGCACCACCGTGAACCATCCGACCGCCATTGCCTGCCGGTTCTTCACCGCTTCGGCGTTGGAGGACACTGGCCCGTAGCTCTTCGCGCCGAGGTCGTTCAGCGTCATGCCGTTGACCTTGAGCAGATACTCCCAGCCGGCCGCCAGGCTGGTGTTGCCGCGTGATGGCAGCGCCACTGGCTGGCCCTTAAGATCCTTGACGCTCTTGATGTCGCTGTTCGCGGGAACCACGAGCTGCCAGACGTTGGGGTAGAAATTGGCCACGAACAGGCCCTTGTCGGTCTGCTTGCCGGCGAACTGGCCTTCGCCCTTCTGTGCGTCCGACATGACGGTCGTCATCGACCAGCCGATATCGGCCTTGTCGTTGCGAATCTTCTCCATGTTGACGAGGGCCGCGCCCGGCTCGACCTGCACGTTCAGGTCGGGAAACTTCTTGTTGATGACCTGCGACGCCGCCGCGGCCATCGGCGTCCAGCTGCCGCCGGTCGGACCGGCGCTGAAGATGACATCGGTCTTCTGTTGGGCATGGGCGGCACCTGCTGCGGCGACGGCCAGCGCTGCTGCAGCGGCCAGGCGCATGACTCGTCGTGAACCACAAATGTGGACGGACATCATCAGATCCCCCTTTGCGTTAAATCTCCCTTTGCTGCAGCTTGTTTGGGCTCTCGTCCGCACATTCGCGGGACGACTTTCGTCGTCACCCGCAGCATGCGATTACCCGGCACCTGTTCTGCAGCGGGCACGCTACATGCCCGCCGCGCCGCATGTCAACGAACTGTGCCGCGCTGACGTTTGCGTGCACTGCATCACGGTTTGTCGCCGGTATTACCGCAGAATCTGCGCCAGAAAAGAATCTCCGGTTCGACATCGGCGCAGCGGGTGAGGCGCGTGCCTTCCATGTCGCTCGGAAGATGGGCGGGACTGTAGGACAGGAAGTGCTGTGCGGCGTTTGGCAGAAACGACATCAAATCGCCGTCCGCCACTCCAGCGGCGCTGCCCTCGCCGGCGAGTGGACCCAACCCCGGCCCTTGCTGACGAGATGAAGCCAGATGGATCTGTCGGAGTTGTGGTCCATCAGCCATTGCCCGCACACGCCGGCATAGACCAGCTTCGCTCGCAGATTGAGGCCGTTCGCCAGTGCCGTCAGTGCGTCGACAAGAGGCCCCGGAGAGTGCAGCACCAGTCCCGTGGTGGAGAGGGTTTTGTTGCCGCACGTGCGGTGAAGCCGGCGTAAGGCATTCTGGCGCGTAACCACCCCCTTGCGATGCAATGGAGGTCCGGATCACGGGGCTTGGAGCTTCGCTGACTCCATGTCGGCTTCGGGTCAAAAGCGCCGCTGACCGAACGGCCGGTTCTGGCCGCAAGCGGACAGTCGGCAGATCGTTGGTGCCAATCAGGCCCTATCCGTTTGGGAGGCGCTTGGACCGTCGCCAGTCGCCGAGAGTGGAGAGAAACCTTGGCCACGTTGTTCAATCTAACTTTTCTCGGGAACGGCAAGCGTTCCATCGGCGGAACGTAACCATCTGGGCCTCCTCGTGGAGGCGGGTGGCAGTGGCCACGAGGCGCATGTAAGTGCGTCGCGCGGCCCCGGCCATAGGCGCGCATCGATAAGGCTCAATGCGCGCCTGGGGCAACTGCGGGAATAATACCCAACGTCAGTTGTTGCGGTGCGGCGTGGCTTTCGACGCCTTGGCATTTGAGAAAGGCTAGACCTTGACTCTAAAAGCGCCTCGATTTGGCGTTTTTCATTTTGAGAACGGCCAGATTTCATATTAGTTCGTTCCAACAAGAAGAGGAGGAAGCAATATGAGCCGGACTTCACTCACTCGCAGATCCTTGATCGGAGCGGCCGCTGCGACCGCCTTCATTTCTCATGTAAAGCGCACGTATGCAGCGGGGCCAATCCGCGTCATCAGTCATCGTCAACCGGCATTGGAATACTACACGGACCAAATGAAGAAGGCTCTTCCCGAGGGTCAGGTCTCGGTCGAACTGATGCCGATCGACAAGGAAGTCGAGCTGGCTTCGATCACGATGTCGTCCGGCTCCGACGCAATCGATGTCGCCTATCTGAACGATACAACAATGCAGAAATTCGCAGCCAGCGGCTGGCTGGAGCCGCTGGACGATCTCTGGGCGAAGCACAAGGATGAATTCAAACTCGACGACTTTCCCAAGTCCGTCATCGACGCGGTCAGCTACAACGGTCACATCTACTCGATGCCGATCCTGACCAACACGGAGATGTTTTTCTACCGTGAGGACCTCTTCAAGGAAGCCGGCCTGGCGCTTCCAAAGACGATGCAGGAGTATCTGGAAGTCGCGAAGAAGCTCCATCAGGGGCGTGTCTCCGGAACGATCATGACGTTGAAGCCCGTCGACGGCTGCCTGAATGAATCCCACTGGTACCTCAATGCGGTGGGAGAGGGCTGGTTTGACAAGAGCTGGAAGCCGATCTTCAATCAGCCCGCCGGAGTGAACGCCATCACCATGATGAAGCAGATGACGGCATTCGCGCCGCGCGGCTTCACTTCCGCGGCCAACGACGAATCAACCATAAACCTGCAACAGGGACTTGCCGCCATGGGGCTGCAATGGTTCACGCGTGCAGCCTCGATGGATGACGAGAAGAAGTCGCGCTTTGTCGGAAAGATAAACTGGATCGCGCCTCCCGGCGGCGGTCAGCGCATCGCCAATGATGGATATGCCGTCTCAAAATACTCATCGAAGGACAAGGACGCGATCTTTAGAATGCTCGCAACGGCGGCCAGTCAGAAGAGCATGCAAAAGGGCGCGGAGCTGGCCATGCCGCCACGTCTTTCGGTGCTTGGCGATGCCGAACTCAACAAGAAATATCGCTGGTATTCGGCCGCCCGTACCTCCCTCGAGGTTGGAAAGCCATTTCCCTCGATGCCTGACTTCCTCGATGTAGGGGCCATCGTGACCCGCTATATCCTGCAGGCCGTGACCAACGAAAAGGAAGTCAAGGCCGCGCTGGATATGGCTGCAACGGAAACGGCCGAACTGCTGCAGTCTCGCGGCTACTACAAATAATTCGCCGGATCAGCTCGGCCGGCGCGAACGCCGGCCGCTCGAACTGACCGCGCCTCAAGAGACCTCCCGTCATGCGTTGGCAGCGCGGCCTGTGGTTGTTCCTCGTTCCCAGCTTTGGGCTGATGGCGCTCGTCCTGCTGTGGCCCCTTGCATATGTCGCCTACCTGAGCACTTTCGATTATTATCTCGGCTCTCGGGAGATGCGCTTTGTCGGGCTGGCGAACTACGCGCAGCTGCTGAGTGAAGCACGTCTCTGGCAGTCGCTTTGGACCACGATCGTTATCGCCCTAGGGTCCGTCGGCGTGGAATTTGCTTTGGGTTTTACTCTCGCGTTCGCGCTTTACAAACTCACGTTCAGTGTGCGCGTGTTCATGATCCTCCTGTTCTTGCCGCACATCATCACGCCTGTCGTGGCGACCCTCTTTCTGAAATGGATTTTGACATCGAACTGGGGGCTGATCGACGCGACATTGATGACATTCAACATTGGTCCACCGGATTGGCTGGCGATCCTACTGGGCAAAGATTTGCGTCATCCTTGCCGATGCCTGGATCTTTACGCCTTTTGTAATGCTGGTGCTCTATGCCGCCCTGCAAGCGCTGGACCAGGCGCAAATCGAAGCGGCGAGCATCGACGGGGCCGATAGCTGGCGCCTCATTCGCCACATCATCCTTCCGTCCCTTGTACCGGTGATCGTTTTCACCGTATCGGTCCGGCTAATGGACGTCTTCCGGTTCTTCGACGCCGTCTACGTTCTGACCGGTGGTGGCCCGGGAACCGCCACCGAGACGATAACGATGTACACTTATCAGCTCGGCTTTCAGTTGCTGCAGGTTGGAAAAGCGTCCGCCCTTGGAATCATCACGCTCATCATCGTTGCCACGATCATAGCGACGTTCAGCCACATTTTGCAGCGCGGTTACGGGAGAAGCGAATGAAGGCACGCCGAATGGCGCGTGTGCGCAACCAGACGCTGCTGTTTGTCGCGCTGACGATCTTCACCTTCATGAACCTCATTCCGCTGATCTGGGCCGCCTTGACGTCCATCAAGAATCCTGCGGACGCCTTCACAATACCGCCAACAATTTTTTTCCAACCGACTTTCGAGTACCATCGCCAGGTCTGGCTAGATCGCGGCTTTGCTCATTACCTGATCAACAGCCTGATCGTCTCGGCGGGCACGGTGTTCATCTCGGTCCCGATCGGCAGCCTTGCCGCCTACGGGCTGTCGCGCATGCCCCAGCGCCGCGCCTCCCCCATCCTGTTCGGGCTGTTCACGATCCGCATGTTTCCTCACATGCTGCTGGCCATTCCATTCTTCGTCATGGGCAGTTTCCTCAGCATGATTGACACCTATCCGCTCCTCATCCTGGCGCTTGTGGCGATCAACCAGCCATTCACGATCTGGCTGATGTACAGTTTCTTCCTGGACATTCCTCGCGACCTCGACGAAGCCGCCGCCATAGATGGTTGTAATCTCTGGCAGACATTCCGGATCGTGATCTTGCCCCTGGTTCGCCCGGGCCTCACGGTCGCGGCGCTGTTTAGCCTGCTTCTTTCATACAATGAGTTTCTCTTTGCCCTCGTGCTCACGGGCATCAAGACGAAAACCCTGCCGGTCGCGATTGCCGCCTTCGGAGGCGAGGACGTGAGCGATTGGTCGATTTCAGCGGCGGGCGCCATCGGCATCATGCTGCCCATCGTGGTGATCATGCTGTTCGTTCAACGCCACCTCGTGCGTGGGCTCACCATCGGCGCCGTCAAAGGCTGAACCATCCATGTTTTCAAGCCCGACAGGATAATCCATGGCCGAAGCTGTCATTGTTCTCGATCCCGCATTCGTGGTGGGAAGGACCGACCCCCGCCTTTTCGGCAGTTTCGTCGAGCATCTCGGGCGATGTGTCTACGGAGGGATATTTGAGCCGGGGCACCCAACCGCTGATGATCAGGGTTTCCGGCAGGATGTACTGGAATTGGTTCGCGAACTTGGGGTCACCGTGATTTAAGTATCCCGGCGGGAATTTCGTGTCTGGCTACAACTGGGAAGATGGTGTCGGTCCACTCAAGAGGCGGCCCCGACGTCGAGAACTGGCCTGGTTCAGCACCGAGACGAATGTATTCGGCACAAACGAATTCATGGCCTGGTGCGCGAAGGTCGGTATCGAACCAATGATGGCTGTGAACCTCGGCACAAGAGGCGCAGACGAAGCCCGGGCGCTGCTGGAGTACTGCAACGTAGAAAGCGGCACGACGCTCAGCGACTTGCGACATGAACACGGGCATCCGGCTCCTCATAACATCAGGCTTTGGTGCCTGGGCAATGAAATGGATGCTCCGTGGCAAATTGGTGCCAAGACCGCGCAGGAATACGGTACACTTGCTCGTGAGTCCGCCAAGCTAATGCGCTGGCTCGATCCCAACATAGAACTGATTGCATGCGGTTCCTCCAGCCGCAGCATGTCAACATTCGCCGAATGGGAAAGAGTAGTTTTGGAAGAGTTATTCGACGTGGTGGAGTACATTTCCCTCCACGGTTATTTTTCCAAGTACGGCGACAGATCTCGCGACTTTATGGCTGAAGCCGATCTGGTCGGACGCTACATCGATGAGATTGTCGCTGTCGCCGACGGGGTGGCCGCCCGCCGGCGGTCGCTGAAGCGGATAATGCTTTCGTTCGATGAGTGGAACGTCTGGTATCGCACCCGTGACCGCGCCACGCGAACGAAGCCAGGTTGGCCTGAGGCTCCAGCCATTCTGGAGGAGATTTACACGATGGAGGATGCGCTGGTGTTCGGCGGCGCGCTCCTGACGCTGATCAACCGGTGCAATCGGGTAAAGGTCGCGTGCGTGGCTCAACTCGTCAACGTCATCGGGCTTATCATGACCGAGACAGGGGGGCGGGCGTGGCGGCAGCCGATCTTCTATCCGTTCCAGCATGCGGCCCGCTGGGCTCGGGGAACGGTCCTCGACATGCGCCTGACCTGCGGGACCTTCGCGGCAAGCGATGACGAACTTTTCCCCGATATCGTCAGCTCTGCCGTACTGGCCGAGGATGGCAAGAGCGTTGCCCTTTTCTGCGTCAACCGAAATTTCGACCAGGCGATCGATGTCGCGATCCACCTGCGCGGTTTCGAATTCAGCTATTTCCTCGAAAGCCGCGTCATGAAGTCGGATGATTTGAACGCAACGAACACCGCGGACGATCCGGAACGCGTACGGGCAGAAGGCGGCCCGGCCGCGACGGTCCGCGAAGGTGTTTGGCACCTGACTGTACCGCCTGCATCCTGGAGCGTGTTCCGCTTCGGATGCGAGGAACAACCGGCTTTATTGGCAGGAGCCATCCAGGGCCGGGCATGATGCCAAGACCGATTGGCGAAGTGCTGATCGTGCCCCGGCGAACTGCTGAAAGGACGCTAGACAGAAGCACTTTCGGCCGCCCGATGTTTGATTTCTGCTTCTTGACCCTGGAGAGGTAACGCGGCGATGGAGCTTCTTCTCGTCGCTGAAGACCGAGCGGACCGAGCATAAAGTATATCGCACCAGAAACGAGGCCAAGGCTGATGTGTTCGACTATATCGAGCGGTTCGCTTGAAACGAAATCGCTGACCGACCGCTTCTGGCGCGAAGCGGACTTTCGAAGCGGTTGAACAAGGTCCGAGCTTTTGTCGTGCGGGAAATCTCGGCTGTGCAAATCATCCTAAGTCTACCCGTGCTGGGTGAGACGCTTGCGCGAGACCGCCAGCGTTGCGCCGACCACATACGCCGCTGCAGCCGATGTCGCCGCAATCGGCGAGCGCTGCGGCGACTCCGACCTCATCGCCTGTGCCCGCCACCAGCAGGGCTGAATTCGACTGCAGCATCGAGCGGCCCTTCCGGTCATACTCATCGGCTGACGCTGCGCGAGCTCCAAGGTCCTGAGCATGGTTGCGACCGGCCAGACCAACAAGGCCATCGCCAGTAAGCTCATTCATGGATGAGCCCATAATTGAGAGCGTGATCGGGAACGTAGATAAAAGAGCGCAGCCGATCGATGCACGGCTGCACGCTGACAACTTCACCCGACCATGCGATCTTGCTCACGCGATTCATATCGCGACATGCTCGGCGATCCGCCTCGCAAGTGTTAACCCGGTCAGCACTGGGTTGACCGAGCCGACTGTCGGGAACAAAGACTGATCGCAAGCGTATGCGTTGCTGATGTGATGGAACCGTCCGAAGCTATTGGTCACCGAGCTCGCCGGCGCATCGCCCATCCAGAGCGTCCCGGATTCGTGATAGGTCGTGCCTAGCCCGCGATGCCATTCCGGAAATGGCCGATTGAGCGGAAAGGGTTGCGTCTGCCAGCCGCCGTCGTAGAGGTACTCAATATTGCTGGGCGCTTTAGCGATCTTCTGAGCGAGTGTGATTGCAGTCTGGTCCATCGCCTGCCATACCTGTAAATCGCCCACGCTGAGCGTGAGCTGGACATACGCTCTCGGCACGCCGTATTCATCGGACTCGATAAGGACTCAGGTTCATCCAGCTCGTCGTAGCGTTGGGAATGGCGGTCGTTTTGTCGCCGCGCATCTCACCGATGCCGCGAAACGTGATCGTAATCCAGTTCGGATCCTGGTTGGCGAGTTGTGCCGAGAGGATATCCAGGTCGGGAATCATTCGAAACAGGAGCTCGTCGGAGCCGGCCGCGTGTGTGGAGGCCGTGACTTGAATGTGGAAGCGGCCGGAGGCTGTCACGCCGCGAACGAGGAGTGCCGCGGTCTGCACGTGAGCCGGCACAGGAGGTAATGCTGACCTGCGCACCCGCACTGTGAAGTCGCTGCGCACGTGCGCCATCAGATTGCGCCCCATTAAGGAAGTCGGAAAGGAAAGCAGCGCGAGCCGCGTGCTCTCTATGCCGCTCGCGGCTAGAATCACGGCGCTCTGCGAGCCGACGGGCAGAAACTTGCGTTGGCCGTCGACATCCACCTCGACCATGTGCACCACGCCGCCGGCGGGGTGCAGCTTGACGACATGCGCCACCGGCACCAGGAAAAGCTGGCGGTTCGCGTCGTTCGCGCCTGAGAATGCGACGGCGTCGCGAATAGCTTCGACCAAGAGCGGCAGGCTGCTGTACTTGTCGAAGCTGAACAGGCCCGAGCTCGGCGGACTGCCTTCGACCGCCAACGGGGCCACCTCGACACCGTTATTTCCGATGGTCGTTTCGATGTTCGGCACAAGTCCAACCGCGCTACCGATTTCGTTGCGCACCACATTGAGCAGGTCGCCGAAAATGAAATCAGCTCCCGGGACGACGCCGATCTCGCTCTCCACATTGAGATAGTTCGCGTTGAGATACACCGTTGCTGCAGATGGCCAGCCCTGCAGGTCGGCGCTGGTGAGCCGCGGACACCACCCGCCCCAGTAGATCGACTTGCCGCCGGTGCAATAGGCCAGCCCGGGAAACTCCACGTTGCCCCGCCAAGGAATGCCCCAAACGAGCTCTCGCGCCACGCCGGGATCGCTCGACGGAGGAATCGGCGATGGCACATTGAGCCCGATCCGAGCAAGATTTTGCACATGCTCCGACACGAGAAAGCGTCCCGCGTCGAGCAGCAGTACGCGCTTGCCCGGGTGCCGACGGAATATCTTCGCCGCGCAATACGCCCCGTACATTCCGGCACCGACGACGATCGCGTCAAACGGTGCGCCGCCGTTCGCGGTCGCTTCGTCCCACGTATTGCAGACGTAGCGGCCGAGCGCATCGACAGCAAACGTCGTATTCTGGACTTGAACCGGCCCACCGGCAGGGATGAGATTAGGGAGCGGCATCGCGTTCTCCGAGTGGTGCGCCAGGGTCCCGGCTCATAAGGCACCAAGTCATGGTTGCGGCGATACGACGCCAGCGAGGAAGTTGCGGACGAGCTTGTCGCAGCGGGTGGCAATGCCACAGAAATCTCGGAGCCGGCAGAACAATGCGTTCGATATGATCGAGGCACAGGGTGATCGACATTGCTTTATTCGCAAGCTACTGGTTCCAGGTGGGATGCATATTGGCCCCCTGATGAGAGCAACTTATGCCGGTGGAAACGACGTGAATGTGAACCGGTTCACACGCGATGGATATCTCACTTCGTGGCAGCGGATCTTCGCGTGAAATAGAGTTGAATCTCAAGCGTGATAGCAAAGGTACAACGGACTATCGGGCGCAAACGGCCGCTTGTGGCGCAAAGCAATCGTTGAGGCGTAGGAGTTAGACTTGATTTGCTCGCGCTGTCTGGACCTAGCTTACTTGCCGATGATGGATTAGACCGACTGACTTGAAGCAGCGTTCTCACTAACGCGACGTTTCAGGAAGATTCGCAGCAGCTAGGTTCTCGAATGACGATGGAAGTTTCGTGAAGAAAAAGCAAGAAGGTCAGCGCCCGCGGTGCGACCAGGAAAAGCGCGACCAAGAAGGGAAAATCCTCGGGTTCCGCGATCTCGACGTCCTCGCCCCTCGGCATGTTGGCGCTCCATCTTCGCGAGCAGTGGAAAAAGTCCGGTCGCGATGGGTTGGTGTTTCTCGCTGAAGACGAGAACAGGGCCGAGCGGCTCGGCGGCATCGTCCATGCACTCGATCCATCGCTCGATGTTCTCGTATTCCCCAGATTGAATACGTTGCCCTTCGATGGGCTGGAACCGTCGCGCGAGATCGCTGGCAGGCGGAGTTCGGTCTTGCGCCGTCTTGCCAGAAGAAAGAAGCCGATTCTGCTCGTCTCGACGGCAGAGGCGATCATGGAGCGGCTGCCTTTGCCGGCGAGTTGGTCGCGCATCAGCCTAAGCCTCAAGGTGCAAGCGTCGTATGCCGAGCAGGACCTCGAGGCCCGCATTGAGGAATTGGGCTACGATCTCGACGAAGAGGCAGAATATCCGGGCACCGCGCTCTTTCACGGCGCGACATTCGAGATCTTCCCGGCCGGTGCTCTCGGGCCGTACCGGATCGAGCATTCCGGCGGTGCGATCCGCAGAATTGTTGCCGTCGACCCGAATGAGCATGACGTCATATCCGATTTCAAGGAACTGATTATCGATCCGATGTCGGAACGCCTCGCGCTGGGCGGCAACCGGGCGCAGCGGGCTACCTTCCCGGACTATTGCGATCGGGCACGATGGATCGCGGATGCAAAAGTTCCGGCCCACGCTGACAGCTGGCTGAGTACGATCGAGGAGGCGGCCGGCCGCAGGGATTCGGAACGCGAGTATCTGGGGCGAGGGGATTGGAAGAAGCTGAAGAAGCGCATGAGTGTGCTTCCTGCCAAGGCGGCGTTTGTGGCCACGCCCGACTTCTCGAAGGTTGCGGCGCCGAGGAAAGCGCTTCGCGCGTTCGTGGCCAGTGCGGAACGCGCCGGATCTCGTTTGCTCTTCGTCGCCGCGGTCGAAGACGATCTGCGCGCGATGGAGCGCATGAGTGGGGTCAGGGCGGAGCGTTTCGCCAACTGGGACGAGGCGGCGGAGGCCAGAAGACGCGAGGGCGCGCTGTTGGCCGACTTCGACGCGGGCTTTTTCGCTCCCGGGAAAAAGCAGACCTTGGTTGTGACCGCGTCTGACGTGCTCGGTAGCCGTGCCCATCATCCGCAACCGATGGCCAAAGCCTGGACAGTCGCCTTCAATCACCCGGATATTCCCGAGCGCGGCGCGGCCGTCGTTCATCTCCAGCGTGGCTTGGCTTTACTTGATCGTTTGCAGACCCTCGACATGGGGAACGGTACAAAGCGCGAGATGATCAGGCTCGAATTCGCCGGCGATGATGCTGCGCTTGTTCCGCCTGCCGATCTCGCCTTGATCTGGCCCTACGCTGTAGAGCCCGGTAAGCTCACGTTAGACAAGGCCGATGGCAGCACGTGGTGGAACAGACGTGGCGAGGCCGAGCAGGAAATCGAAGCAGCGGCCAAGCAGCTTGCGAAACATATCGCCCAACGACGGCGCCGGCGTGCTCCCAAGCTGGTCGCTCCGGGGGCGGCCTATGAAAGATTCGTCGCGCGCTTTCCGTATTTCACGACGGTTGATCAGGCCAAGGCGATCCGGGACGTGCTGGACGATCTGGCGGCTGGTCACCCGATGGACCGGGTGGTCTGCGGTGATGTCGGCTTCGGCAAGACTGAGGTCGCCTTGCGGGCGGCGGCGGCTGTCGCGCTGTCAGGAAAACAGGTCGCTGTTGCGGTTCCGACCACCGTCCTGGCCAGACAGCATGTCGAGACGTTTCGCAAGCGGTTCGGCCCGCTCGGAATCGAAGTGGCGAATTTGTCGCGGGCGGCGTCGGCAGCGGAGATAAGAGATACGAAAGAAAAACTCCGTCGCGGCAAACTGAAAGTCGTTGTTGGCACACAAGCTCTCGGCTCGGCTGACGTGAGGTTTGCCGACCTCGGCCTCGTCATCATCGATGAGGAGCAGCACTTTGGTGCGGCGGAGAAGGCGAAACTTTCAAGCCTTGCGAAGGGCGTTCATACTCTTTGGATGAGCGCCACGCCGATACCGCGCACGCTGGCGGCGGGTCTTGCGGGGTTCAGGGACCTGAGCGTTATTGCTACGCCACCAGTTCATCGGCTGCCTATCGTCACCAAGGTTGCTCCGCTATCGGACGCCGCGATCGCCGCGGCTTTGCTGCGTGAGCAGAGGCGCCACGGGCAGAGCTTCCTGATTTGCCCCCGTATCCAGGATTTGGAGCCGATGCTGGCAAGGATAAAATTGACTGCTCCGGACCTTCGCATCGTATGTCTCCATGGTCGGTTGCCAGCCGCAGATATCGACGATCGAATGATGAGCTTCGTCGAAGGTGAAGCGGACGTGCTCCTCGCGACCAATATCGTGGAGAGCGGCCTCGACATTCCCCGGGCGAACACCATCGTCATCTGCTGGCCGGAGAAGTTTGGTCTGTCGCAGCTTCATCAGCTAAGGGGCCGCGTCGGACGGGGCGGCACGCGTGCTTTCGCGTATTTGTTAAACGAGTCGAACTCCGAACAATCCGAGAAGCGTTTGGCCGTGCTGGAAGAGTTCAGCAAGCCCGGCGCCGGCTTTGTCATCAGCGAGCGTGATCTGGATCTCCGGGGCGCCGGAGACCTGTTCTCCGAACAGCAGTCTGGCCATCTGCAGGTATTCGGGCCGATGCTCTATAGCCATCTTCTCAAGCGGGCGTCGGAGAAGGGCGCCGACGGTGGCGCCGATCTGTGGGTGCCTGATCTGAACCTGCCGATCGCCGACATGCTGCCCACGGGCTACGTACAGTCGGACGCTGTTCGCCTGGAAATCTATGGCCGTATTGCCAGATGTCGCACCGAGGATGATCTCGAGGATTTGGAGGACGAAACCGCACGTCGTTTCGGCAGGCTGCCGCCGGAAGCGCGCGAGTTTTTCGCGGCCGCAAGGCTCAGGCTCGATTGCAAGCGGCGCGGCATTATGAGGCTCGACGTCGGCCCCGAGGCTGTTGCGGCGACGTTCCTCCCTGGTCGGCTTCGCAAGTCGAGAGCGAAGTCGCTGGAGCGCGAAGGCGATCGCGTGGTCTATATCGGC
>CAWBQP010000025.1:0-99136 GCA_963790735.1 uncultured Alphaproteobacteria bacterium
GCCGGCATGCCCCAGGGCGTGCATTCATAGCTCTGGGTTGCTGGCCAGCAAGTTGAGGAGCAGGCCGGAATGCATGAAGTTCCACTTCTTGCCCTTGCCGAGCGCGAACACGTCGCGGAACAGTTTCTTGGTCTTGGTGCGGTTGAGGAAGTGCTCCTGGTCTGGGGCGCGCTCATGGGGGTAGCCCGGCGACATCGAGACGCCGACCCCGAGTTTGGTGGTGAAGTCGAGGAACTTGGCGATTTCTTCCGCCGCATGGCCGTCGAAGATCGTGGCATTGACGTTGACGGCGAAGCCGCGCGCCTTGGCCGCCTTGATCGCGGAAACGGCGCGGTCGAACACGCCCTTCTTCTGCGACACTGCCTTGTCGTGGTGGTCCTTCAGGCCGTCGAGATGCACCGAGAAGAACAGGTAGGGCGAGGGCTCGAACAGGTCGAGCTTCTTTTCCAGCAGCAGTGCGTTGGTGCACAGCGAGACGAATTTCTTGCGTGCCACGAGGCCACGCACGATCTCGCCGATCTCCTTGTGGATCAGCGGTTCGCCGCCGGGGATTGCCACCATCGGCGTGCCGCATTGTTGGCCGCATCCCAGCATTCCTGCGCCGACATGCGGCGGTTGAGGATCGCGTCGGGATAGTCGATCTTGCCGCAACCGACGCAGGCGAGGTTGCAACGAAACAACGGCTCCAGCATCAGCACCAGCGGATAGCGCTTCCGGCCGAGCAACTTCTGCTTACCGATAGCCCCCGATACGATTTCCTTGAAAAACGGTATTGCCATTGAGACATTTTCTTTCCGGACTTGGGTCTGTTCTTCGAGCCCCAAACTTGGCATCGCGAAGCATCAGCCCTTAGAGTTCGGCCGGAAGCCGAAACTCAACATTTTCTTGCTGGCCAGGAATCACGGACACCTCAACCGGCCCAAGACGTCTCAGAGCCTCGATCACGTCATCTACGAGAACTTCGGGCGCCGAGCGCCCGCGGTAATCCCCACAACCTTTGCATCCCTAACCCAATCCGGGTTCAACTCGCTGCCGTCCGCGATAAGATAACTCGGGACGCCGACTCGGCGCCGATTTCGCGAACCCTGTTGGAGTTCGAACTATTGGCCGCCCCCACGACCAAAAGCACGTCCACGAGCTTAGAAAGGTCCCTTACCGCAGATTGGCGGTTCTGTGTCGCATAGCAGATATCCCGGGTGTCGGGGCCTAGAATATTTGTAAATTTGGGTTTAAGCGCCGCGATTATGTCTTTTGTGTCGTCTACGCAAAGGGTGGTCTGGGTAACATAGGCCAGCGGTTCGTCGGCCGGCAAGTTGACAGCCCTCAACCTCGGCGAGGTCCTGAACCAGGAAGATCGGCCCGGGAACCTGACCCATGGTTCCCTCCACTTCCGGATGGCCCGCATGGCCGATCAGGACCAGCGTCCGGCCCTTGGACACATAACGCTTGCCCTGATTGTGCACCTTGGTGACCAGCGGGCAGGTCGCATTCAGGACAACAAGGCCGCGGGCGACGGCGTCTTCCTCGACGCTGCGGGCGACGCCATGGGCGGAGAAAACCGTCACCGCCTGCGGCGACCTCCTACAATTCCTTAACAAAAACCGCGCCTTTGGCCTTCAGGCTTTCGACGACGTACTTGTTATGCACGATCTCGTGCCGGACATAGACCGGCGGGCCGTATTTCTTCAGTGCCTGCTCGACGATTTGGATGGCACGCACCACGCCCGCACAAAAACCACGGGGCTGCGCTAGATACACTTCCATGGGATGTCCATTACGCTGTTGCACCATGTACTGAATTGGCAAATTCACCCGAAGCTCTCCGTGCAGCCGGTCACACCCGGATATCTGCAATATCCGCACCATGACCCGGATTTCTAGGGTGATCCCCACCCAAGTAGAATGGAAGCGCAGCACTATGTGTCAAAAATTGTGCGGCGGGAAAAGGTGCATCGCGCAATGGTTACCGAAATTAAAGGTAATTAGAATACCTTAAATCGGCATCTTGTGAGCGACGGCTCCCTCACCGGTTCGTCACTTTATCGCCCATCGGGACGGGCTATACCGGCCCCGAACGGCCTGTCCCGGTCTGTTTTGGCGGCTTCGCTTGAACCGTCGGGGAAGTAACCAAAACAACATTAGATCGGCTTCGGGAACTCCGCTAGACAGCGGGCGTTTTCGCCCAGCTCTCCTTGAGATTTAGAAAGAAACGAAGTGCTGACCAGTATTGTTGTCGCGATTGTCAGAACCTGTACGCGGTTTGCTACTCTCGTCGTCATCGTCTCGCTGCTTCTGGCGGTCGGAGCGAGCTACTATGCCGTCCGGCATTTCGCCATCAACACCGACATCAACACGCTGATTTCGCCCGACCTCGACTGGCGCAAGCGCGACAACCAGTTCGAGCATGCGTTCGACCGCGAAAAACTGATTCTCGCCGTCGTCGAGGCGCCGACGCCCGAACTCGCCAGCGCCGCGAGCAAGGCGCTTTTCACAAAGCTCTCCGGCGACACCAGGCATTTCGAATCGGTGCAGCCGCTGGGTTCTGGCGAGTTCTTCGAAAAGAACGGGCTGTTGTTCCTGCCGGTGGAAGAGGTTGGCAAGGTCGCCGGCCAGCTCGAAGCCGCCGCGCCGCTGATCGAGATCATGGCCGGCGATCCCTCGATCCGCGGCCTGACCGGCGCGCTGGAGACCGGGCTTGCCGGTGTCAAGCGCGGGCAGGTCAAGCTCGACAATACCGAACGGCCCTTCAACCAGATCAGCCAGACGGTCGAGGACATCCTGAACAAGAGACCGGCGACGTTCTCCTGGCGCGAACTGGTCAGCGACAAGCCTTTGACCGATGCCGATCGCCGCGCCTTCATCGAGTTCAAGCCGAAGCTCGACTACAGCGAGCTCGAACCTGGCAAGGGCGCCACCGACGCGATCCGGCAGGCCGCTACCGATCTCAATTTTGCAGGCCAATACAGTGCAAGGGTGCGGCTGACCGGCCCGGTTCCGATCGCCAACGAGGAATATGCGACCGTGCAGGACGGCGCGATCGTCAACGGTATCGCAACCGTCGTCATCGTCCTCGTGATTCTCTGGATGGCGCTGCATTCCGCGAAGATCATCTCTGCGGTGTTCGTGAACCTGTTCATCGGCCTTTCGCTGACGACCGCGGTCGGCCTGATGATGGTGGGATCGCTGAACCTGCTGTCGATCGCCTTTGCCGTGCTGTTCGTCGGTCTCGGCGTCGATTTCGGCATCCAGTTCAGCGTCCGCTACCGTTCCGAGCGTTTCAAGAACGAGGATCTGGCCCTGGCGCTGGAGAACGCGGCCAGACGTTCGGCGGTCCCGCTGTCGCTCGCGGCGATGGCGACCGCCGCCGGCTTCCTGTGCTTCCTGCCGACCGACTACAAGGGCATCTCCGAACTCGGCAAGATTGCCGGCGCCGGCATGCTGATCGCGTTCATCACCAGCATCACGGCCCTGCCTGCGATGCTGAAGCTGCTTCATCCGCCCGGTGAAAGCGAGCCTGTCGGTTACGCGTTTCTGGCGCCGGTGGATGAATTCCTCGAAAGGCATCGCGTCATCATCGTCGTTGGCACGCTGCTCCTTGTCGTGGCCGGCCTGCCGCTGCTCTATTTCATGCAGTTCGACTTCAACCCGATCAACCTGCGCAATCCGAAGGCTGAATTGATCGCAACCTTCCTCGACCTGCGCAAGGATCCCAATACCGGCGCCAACGCCATCAACGTGTTGACCACTTCGGAAGCGGAAGCAAAGAAGATCGAGGCGCGGCTGGAGAAGCTGCCGGAAGTCCTGCGCGTGATGTCGATCGACAGTTTCGTGCCCGAGGATCAGCCGGCGAAGCTGCAGTTGATCGCGAAGGCGGCGAGGGTGGTGGGGCCTGCGCTCAATCCCGACTCGGTCGATGCAGCGCCTACCGATCAGGAGAATGTGGAGTTGCTGAAGAGTTCGGTCGACAGCCTGCGCAGAGCCGCCGGCGACGGCAAGGGCCCGGGCGCGGTTGCCTCACGAAGGCTGGCGGACGCGCTGTCGAAACTTGCCGGCAGCGACCAGGCGACGCGCGACAAGGCGCAGAGCATTTTCGTCACCCCGCTCAAAATCGTGTTCGATCAGCTCAAGAACACGATGCAGGCAGGCCCCGTCACTTGAAGACGCTGCCGCCGGAATTGCTGAACAGCTGGAAGTCGAAGGACGGGTTCATCCGCGTCGAGGCGTTGCCGAAGGGCGATCCCAACGACAACGATAACCTCCGCCGATTTGCCGACGCGGTCCTGGCGGCCGAGCCGAATGCGATCGGCGGGCCGGTGTCGATCCTCAAATCCGGCGACACCATCGTGAAGGCGTTCATCCATGCCGGCATCTGGGCGCTGCTTGTGATCAGCCTGTTGCTTTACCTGGCGCTGCGCCGGATCTCCGACGTGCTGATGACGATGGTGCCGCTGCTGGTGGCCGGCGCGGTGACGCTGGAACTTTGCGTGCTGATCGGACTGCCGCTCAACTTCGCCAACATCGTCGCATTGCCGCTGCTGCTCGGCGTCGGCGTCGCCTTCAAGATCTATTACGTCACGGCCTGGCGCGAGGGCAGAACGAACCTGCTGCAGTCGAGCCTGACGCGCGCGATCTTTTTCTCGGCGCTGACGACCGCGACCGCGTTCGGAAGCCTGTGGCTATCCAGTCATCCCGGCACCGCCAGCATGGGAAAACTGCTGGCGCTGTCGTTCGTCATCACGCTGGCCGCGGTGCTGCTGTTCCAGCCCGCGCTAATGGGGAAACCGCGCGATGTCGGGGAGTAGGCAGATATCGCCGATATCGGGCGGCTGGACAGGTTGGCCGGCCGCCTGCTTCTGAGCGGGCGCGGCCTTCGGCGCGGGGGCCGGGCTGGCAGGCGCGGGATTCGCTGCGCCTGTGGTCTTCGGTGCTGCCGGCGCAGGAGCCGGTGCCGCAGTTTTGGGCGCAGCGCCGGCTGGCCCCTTCGGCGCACCCTTGGCCATGCTGTTGGCAGGGCTCGAGGGAATCGGCGGTCCGACGCGGGTCCAGGTTTCACCGCCGCACAGGAAGCCGAGTACGCAGCCCTGAATTTCGAGCTGGTCGGTTCCGATCGGCTTGATCGTCGAGCTGTAGAGCTGTCCGTCCTTGGCGTTGTAGACTTGGCCTTCCCAGGCATCGACGCCGGGCTTCTTCTTCATGTCGATCAGGATCGGCATGGCCAAGGTCGGCCGGCTCTGCTTGGCGACATCAGGATTGTTCTTGTCCTTGCCGCCCGGTGTCTTTTCCCAGGCGACGACGCCCCACATGTTGCCGCTACATTGGGCGACGCGAATGTTGGCCACACCATCGGCCACTTTCCAGTCACCGGTGGGGTCGGCGGCCAGCGCCGCATTAACACCTGTGGCTAAAAAAACTCCCGAATAAACTATTGTACGCGCGATAGTTCTTGGGCAGTGCAACATGGTTCAAACCTATGTTTAAGTAGATGATCCAAAGCGGGGGTCAAAACGCCGCATTGAGTGTTTTCAGTTGACGAAACGGCCATCAACCGACGTATGTAGCGAATGCCAAGTTCATATCCAGATGTTTCCGAGCTGTTTGTAGAGCGGCAGGCGCAGCGCAGTTCCATGCATGCACGCCACCTGAACGAGCAGCTCGTCCGTGTGCTGAAGACCATCGGCTACGATGTGGGCTTTCAGAAGGGTCAAGGTCAATACCTGTTCGATCGTGACGGGGCCCGCTATCTTGATCTACTGAGCGGATTTGGCGTTTTTGCGATTGGCCGCAATCATCCGGCGCTGCGTCAGGCGCTGAAAAGCGTGCTCGACAGCGATTTTCCCAATCTGGTTCAACTTGACGTGTCCACGCTCGCGGGCGTGCTGGCGGAACGTCTCCTTGAACATGTGCCATATCTGGACAAGGTGTTCTTTGCCAATTCCGGCGCCGAGACCGTCGAGGCCGCGATCAAGTTCGCGCGGGGCGCGACCGGCCGCCCGGGCATCGTCTCCTGCTCGCATTCCTTCCATGGCCTGTCCTACGGCGCGCTGTCGCTGATGGACGATGCCAACTTCCGCGCCGGCTTCGAGCCGCTGCTGCCGGGATGCACGCAAGTGCCGTTCAACGATCTCGCCGCACTCGAGCAGGCGCTGTCGTCGCGCCAGGTCGCGGCCTTCATCGTCGAGCCGATCCAGGGCAAGGGTGTCAACCTGCCCACGGATGAGTTCCTGCCGGGCGCGCTGGCGCTGTGCAAGAAATACGGCACCATCTTCATCGCCGACGAAATCCAGACCGGCATCGGCCGCACCGGAAAATTCCTCGCGGTCGAGCACTGGAACGTCGAGCCCGACATGGTGCTCTTGGCGAAGGCGCTGTCGGGCGGCCACGTGCCGGTCGGCGCGCTGCTGACGCGCAAAAGTATCTTCGACAAGATCTTCAACCAGATGGATCGCGCGGTCGTGCACGGCTCGACCTTTGCGAAGAACGATCTGGCGATGGCGGCCGGCATCGCCACGTTGGAAGTGATCAAGGAAGAAAAGCTGGTCGAGCAGGCCGCCAAGCGCGGCGCCGAGCTTCGCCTCGCGCTGACGCGGATGGTGCCCGGCTACGAACTGATGAAGGAAGTGCGCGGCAAGGGATTGATGATCGGCGTCGAGTTCGGCCCGCCGAAATCGCTGCGGCTGAAGGCTTCCTGGAATTTGCTGGAGACCGCCAACAAGGGCCTGTTCTGCCAGCTCATCACGGTGCCGCTGTTCAAGGACCACAAGATCCTGACGCAAGTCTCCGGCCACGGCAGCCACACCATCAAGCTGCTGCCGCCGCTCACGATCACGGAAGACGACTGCAGCTGGATCGAAAAGTCGTTCGACGACGTCATCGCCGCCAGCCACAAGGTCCCCGGCGCGATCTGGTCGCTCGGCAAGACGCTGGTCGACAACGCGGTCAGGAAGTCGGCGTAGTCACGCGACAGTAAGACGCAATGGCAAGGCCATTGCGTCGTTGAACCGCCAATCTCCGAGCCTATCTCTGACGGAAGCGGCAACAACCGCGTCAATCGGGGAGAGAAGCATGGTCAACATCACCGGCGGCTGTCATTGCGGCGCCATCCGCTATCAGGTCGAGGGCGAACTCATCGTTCATGCATTGTGTCACTGCACGGATTGCAGGCGTCACGCCGGCGCGCCGATGGTCGGTTGGTCGATGTACGCGGAGGATGCGCTCAAGGTGACGAAGGGGCAGCCCAAGGTCTACGAATCTTCGGAGCATGGCCGGCGACAGTTTTGCGCCGACTGCGGCACCGGCCTGTTCTACACCAATGCGAACGTGCTGCCCGGCATCGTCGATATCCAGAGTGCCACCTACGACGACCCCGAGGCCGTTCCTGCCATGGTGCATATCCAGACCGCCGAGCGGCTTAGCTGGATGGAGCGCGCGCACGAACTGCCCACCTTCGAGCGCTATCCGCCGCAGACATAGCGGCGTTCGAGAAGCGCAGACCGCGATCAAGCCAGACGTCTCAGGCGAGCCGAGAAAAGACGGTTCGTCAAAGGCCGGGTAGTGATTGGACTGTGCTTCTCCAAGCCCGCCGGAGGGAAAAATCTTCGCGCCGTGCACCGATTGCGCGCGATTTCTCACATCGCGGTGATGGGTACACGCACCCGTCTAACTTTCGCATTTGCCGCGCCCACATGGATGAGGTCGAACGATCAAAAGGATACTCACCATGACGACGTTCATCCCAACCATTGCGGCCGCGCTTCTCGCGACGGCCATTGCCACACCGGTGTTCGCGCAGGCTGCAATACAGGAGCCCGGCGCTTTCGCGTTCTATCATCCCAATGCAGATGTGCTCGCAGGCAGGTACGCGGTTCGCCCGCCCGATTCGGCGTACGCGTATTATGGCTCGGCCGCGCCCACGCGTGATCGCTTGCCGGTCGCACCGCGGCATCGTCGCACATCGCGATAGCGAACGTAGCTTGATGCTTGTTGCGCAGGGGAGGGTGCACGATCGCGCGTCCGTCCCCTGCGAATTTTATCCCGCTGCGCGTATCGCACTCTCGAATCTCTCGCCGAAATCCGCCATACCTCCGAAGGACGGCGAAGCAGAAACGTATGCCACCCATAATCTATTGCGACGACGAGATGATGGCCTATCGGTCGGCGGGAAAGATATTTCAACCCGGCGAACGTGTCGTCTTCGACGAAGGATACCGGCTCGCGCACCTTCCTCTCGTCAATGCAGCACATCCGGCCGTCATCAGCGAAGTCGCCGGTCGCGATTACCAAAACGGCAGCTACGAGAAGACGCGCTATGCGCTTGTCATGCCAATTCCTGCGGAGGCCTTTCAGGAATCCAGCCCGTTTCAGGAACTTGAGCTGGCCATGAAGGCATCGGGCTTCGCGCCAAAGATTGCGTGGGAGCTCGGCGAATTGCGCCAATCAAAGCTGCACGCAACGCTTGCGAGCGGCATTTCGGAGGCTGTCCTCGATAATTGCGCGGCGGCGGTTCAGGATCTGTTGGATCAGATTGGTTCGATATCCGTTTGCCTGAAGGGGCCCTTCATGGGCAGCAGGAACACGGGCCGTATCTATTTTCCAGTCTACCCGCAGAAGATCCGGGACGAAGATGCATTCGCGCTGGTGCAAAAGAGCATCGGCGTGTCCCCGACGAAACTCTATCTCGTCGGATATTATCATATGCGCCAAGAACTCGATCCGCTGGAAACAAGGGAACTGGCCGAACTGCTCGATCAGTGGCGCGATCGGATTGTCGTCAGGACAGCGATTCCCTTCCTTGAACTGCTTGCTACCAACGACGATCTTGCGCTTTCGGCGCGGACGCACGCGAAAATTTCAGCCAGAGGGCGCCCCGGATAAAGCGCTGACAAGAAGCAGGAGAATTGTAGCCGGATGGATCTAGCGGTCTTTCGCTTCGAATATTTGCAGGGCACCAAGCAGGAGTTTTGGATCCTCCTGGCCGACGCAGTGACCGACCCCGACAAAACTCCATTCGCTGACTTGCGGAATCAGCGCCACGGCCCGTGACGCCATCATTTTATAAATCGGCCATGATTGTTCGGTCGTCGCAACGCAGACGGGGCAGTCGATCTCGGTCAACCACGCGAAAGGATTGCCGCGGTCGTCTCCGGTGTAGACCTGCTCCATCGCCTCACAAATCCGGAGAGTAATGGCGGACTCGATCTCAGGCGTGCAGAGCAGCCGCACCCGGCCGTCCCTCAGAGGGGCAAAGCCATGCCGGATGTAGGCCCAGAGCGAGGACTCGGACCATGTTGCAAACGCAGGCGCGGCGCGATAGCGCTGGAACGCCGTCTCGGCGCTGTCGAACTCGGCCTGGCGGCGCAGCACGCTCTGCACGGCAGCCGTCGACCTGTCGCTCAACCCGGCGCCATCGGTGCGGATCGCACGCGGATCCATGACGGTCGGCTCCATCACGAACAGGCGCGAAAAGCGCTTGGGTAAAAGTTTCGCCGCGAGCAGGAGATCGGTGGCGCCTGCGCTGTGGCCGATACCGAATATATCCGACAGGTCGAGCACCTCGATCACCCGACACAAATCCTCGGCGAAATCCTGGAAGTGATAGCGGTCGGCCGCCGGCTTGTGACTGTCGCCATGGCCGCGGCGGTCGAGCGCATAGACGGTGTAACGCGACGCCAGTTCACGGGCGACCTCATCCCAGACCTCGGCAACAAAGCCGGTGCCGTGCAACAGCAGCGCGGGCGGTTTGCCCGAGCCGTCCTCACCCCATCGGGCAAGCGCGATGTGCTCGCCGACAGGTCCAACCGAAATCCGTTTGGCGTTCGTCATGGGGGACTATCGCGCATCCTCCAAAATCATCGCAGCACCTTTCTCCGCGATCATCGCCGTCGGCGTGTTTCCGCTACCAGCCGATTGCGCGTCGGAGAAAGGTCAGTTCGAGGGCGATGAGAGCAGCCTGCTCGTCATGGTCCTTGCCGGCGCTGTGACCGCCCGTGGCGGGCTCATAGAAATGGGCCTCGTAACCCATTGCCTGCAGTTTGGCCGCCATCTTGCGGGCATGCCCGGGATGGACACGGTCGTCACGGCGGCTGGTCACGAGCATGATCGGCGGATAGTTCTTGCCGGGCGACGCGACATGATAGGCCGACATCGGGGCCAGAAATTGCCAGTCGGTGGGCTTGTCGGGATCGCCATACTCATCGATGCACGCCACGCCCATGAGCAGCTTTGTATAGCGGCGCATATCGATGACCGGGACGGTGCAGAGCAGTGCGCCGAAGCGATCCGGATACCGCGTCAGCATATTGGCGATCAGCAAGCCGCCGTTCGACCCGCCCTCGGCCGCAATGCGGCCGGGGCGCGTGACGCCGCGGCGCACGAGATCGGCGGCTACGGCTGCGAAATCGTCGTGCGCGAGGCGCCGGCCTTCGCGGCGCGCGGCCTCGTACCAATCGGTGCCGAACTCACGGCCGCCGCGCAAATGCGCAATCACGCTTGTGCCGCCGCGTTCGAGCCAGAGCTTGCCGATCGCGGGGTTGTAGAAAGGCGGCATCGAGATGTTGAAGCCCCCGTACCCGTAGAGGTGCACGGGCGCGTCGCCGGGCTCTCCCGGCGGCCCGACCTGCACATAGGGGACCCGAGTGCCGTCGCTCGATACCGCTTCGTGCCGTGTGGTCACAAGGCCGGCCGGATCGAAAGCCCGCGGGGCTTGCTTGAGCAGAACCGGCGCCGCCGCAGGCTCGACGACGAACAGCGTCGGCGGCGTCAACGGGATCCTGAGCATTCGCCAGCAGGTCTCCATTCGACTCCTCCTCCTCGCGGTCGAAGGGCCAGATGTAGACCGTGCCGAGGTCGGGCAGGCCGGCGATAAATGTTCGTGACCAGTCCCCATCGGCAGGGGTGAGCACCTCGAAGACGGGCTTCAGGTCATCGAGGATCGACAGAACCAGCCGGCCGCCGCACCAGAAGAAGCTTTGCAGCGCGCGTCGGCCACCCGGTTCGAACAGCGTCGTGAAGCGACGCTCGCCGGCCAGGAAGGCTGCAAAGGAAATGCCTATGACGGTGTCGGTTCCGTAGGTTTTGTCAGGGAAACTCCAGGGCGTTCGCGGCTTCACGGCGAGCCAACCTCGATGCCAGGACAGCCAGGCGTCGCTGGGGACGTCCATCCGCATTTTCGGGCCCGTGCGATCGCCGATCCAGACGCTGGCTTCGATGATCCCGGGCTTCTCGACGAACCATAGCCTCTCTTGAGAATTCCCCCGATCAACGCCTGCGTAGACATATACGGAATCGGGCCGCGTTTCGAAAATGACGGGGGCGGCCAGCGGGTCGGTTCCTCGCTGCCAAAGTCGAACCGTGCGGGCATAGCCCGACGCCGTCGCCATGTCGGGTCCCACCGCCGACATCAGCAACAGCGTGTCGCGGTCGAGCCAGACCGTCGAGCTGTGTCCCTCGGGAAGGTAGAATCCATTCGGCACGAAGTCGCGGCTGGCAATGTCGAACTCATGCAGCGCGACGGCGTCGGCGCCTCCGCGCGACAGGCTGAGGATGGCGCGGTCATGCGTGTCGGGCAAGATTGAAGCGTCCTTCAGAACCCAGTCTTCGTTTTCCCGGCGAGCATGCGCGTCGAGATCAAGCAGAACGTCCCAGACGGGAGCTTCACGGCGGAAGCTTTCCAGCGTGGTGGTCCGCCAAAGACCTCGCGGATTGGTTGCGTCCCGCCACAGATTGAATAATTGCCCGCCGACCCGGGTCGGATAGGGAATATTGTCGGGGCGATCCAAAATCGTCCTGAGCAGATCCCGATCGGCCTCCGTCTGCGTTTGACCGAAGAGCTCGAGCGTCGCCGCATTCTGCGCCTCAACCCACGCAAGCGCCCGAGAACCCTCGATGTCTTCGAGCCAGAGATAGGGATCGTCGTCCGGCGCATCGAGCGTTGGAAGTGGATCAGGCCCCGACATGTTGTCGTCTCCAATTGGATTCGAGGAGGGCGGCTCGTTGCTCTTATTTGCGATCCTGCAGGATCATCGCAGCACCTTTCTCCGCAATCATCGCCGTCGGCGTGTTGGTGTTGCCCGACGTGATCGTCGGCATCACCGATGCGTCGGCGACGCGCAGGCCCGCGATGCCGTAGAAGCGCAGCCGCTCGTCGACCACGGCCATCGGATCGCTCGCCGTGCCCATCTTCGCGGTCCCCACCGGATGGAAGATCGTGGTGCCGATATCGCCGGCGGCTTTTGCCAATGACGCATCGTCGTCGCCGACGCTGGGGCCGGGCAAATATTCCTGCGGGCGATATCGTTCGAGCCGCTTCTGCTTCATCAGCCGCCGCGTGGTGCGGATGGCGTCGGCCGCCACCTGGCGATCGTCGTCGGTCGAGAGATAATTCGGCGCGATCGACGGCGCCTCGTCCGGCTTGGCCGAGCGGATGCGCACGGTGCCGCGCGAGGTCGGCTGCAAATTGCAGGCGCTCACGGTGATCGCGGGAAAACGGTGCAGGGGATCGCCGAACTTGTCGAGCGACAGCGGCTGCACGTGGAACTGGATATTGGCGCGCTCGCGGCGCGGGTCGGAGCGCGTGAAGATGCCGAGCTGCGACGGCGCCATGGTCAGGGGTCCGCGGCGGCGGAAGGCATAATCGAGTCCCCATCATCCCGCGCCGCATCAGCGACCAGTAGGTCTCGTTCAGCGTGCGGACACCCTCGACCTTGTAGATCGCGCGCTGCTGCAGGTGGTCCTGCAGATTGCGCCCGACCCCCGGTTTGTCGAGCACGACATCGATGCCGAGCGGCGATAGCCAGTCGGATGGCCCGATGCCGGAACGGTGCAGCACCTGCGTCGATCCGATCGATCCCGCACACAGAATAACTTCGCCCCTGGTGCGCGCCTCGACCACCTCGCCACCTTGCAGGAAGCGTACGCCGACGGCGCGACCGTTCTCGATGATGAGCCGGTCGACCAGCACATTCTTTTCCAGCCGCAAATTGCCGCGGTTCAGCACCGGCTTGAGGAAGCCGCGCGCCGAAGACCAGCGCCGGCCGCGCTTCTGGTTGACGTGGAAATAGCTCACGCCCTCATTGTCGCCGGTGTTGAAATCCGCAATGCGCCTGATGCCCATTTCCTCGGCGGCGTCGCCGACCGCGTCGAGAATGTCCCACGACAGCCGCGGCGCCTCGATCCGCCAGCCGCCGCCGACGCCGTGATGTTCGCTCTCGCCGAGAAAATGATCCTCCAGCCGCCGGAACAGCGGCTTGACGTCGTCATAGCCCCAGCCGGTCAGGCCGAGCTGGCGCCAGTGATCGTAATCGGCGGATTGCCCGCGCATCGAGATCATGGCGTTGATGGCGGAGGAGCCACCGATCACCTTGCCGCGCGGATAGGCAAGCGCCCGCCCGTTGAGCCCGGGCTCTGCCTCGGTCTTGAACATCCAGTCCGAACGGGGATTGCCGATCGCAAAGAGGTAGCCGACCGGGATGTGAAACCAGATCCAGTTGTCGTTGCCGCCGGCCTCCAGGATCAGCACGCGGTTTTTCGGATCGGCCGACAGCCGGTTGGCCATGATGCAGCCGGCCGTGCCTGCGCCAACCACGATATAGTCGAAATCACCTTCAAGCCGTTTCGGCATCTCTCAGTTTCCACCCATCGACGCCGTCATGTCCGGACAAAAGCGCGAAGCGCGTCTTCGCGCTAGATGTTCCGGGCAATCCACGTCTTCTTCTTGGGCGTTTATTAGTCAGACGTGGATGGCCGGGACAAGCCCGGCCATGACGGCCGGGAATGGGCGGCGTCTCCGGAGGCTGCTGGGTGGACCGCCCCTTGCATGCTACAGGGGCAGAAGCGTTCAACCCGGAAGGCCTGTTATCTCCATGCCCATCGTCAACCGCGTCGCCGAATTTCAACCCGACATCCAGGCCTGGCGCCGGGATATTCATGAACACCCGGAACTGCTCTACGAGGTGCACCGCACTGCGGCATTGGTGGCGGATCGTTTGCGGGAATTCGGCTGCGACGAGGTTATTACCGGTATCGGCCGCACCGGCGTCGTTGGCGTCATCAAGGGCAACAAGCCGGCCGGCAACGGTGACGTGAAGGTCATCGGGCTGCGGGCGGATATGGACGCGCTGCCGATCGAGGAGGCGACCAATCTGCCTTACGCTTCCAAAACGAAAGGCTTGATGCACGCCTGCGGCCATGACGGCCACACCGCGATGCTGCTGGGTGCGGCGCGCTATCTCGCCGAGACCCGCAATTTCGCCGGCGATGCGGTCGTGATTTTCCAGCCGGCGGAAGAGGGCGGCGCGGGTGCGGTCGCGATGATCAAGGACGGGCTGATGGACCGTTTCGGCATCGAGCAGGTCTACGGCATGCATAACGGTCCGGGCATTCCGGTCGGCGCGTTCGCGCTTCGGCCCGGTCCGATCATGGCCGGAGGCGATGCCGTCGCCATCAAGATCGAGGGGCTCGGCGGCCACGCCGCGCAGCCGCACAAAAGCATCAATTCCGTCCTTGTCGGCGCACAGTTGATCACGGCGCTGCAGTCGATCGTGTCGCGCAGCGTCGATCCGCTGGAATCGGCTGTGATTTCGATGTGCGAATTTCACGCCGGCAACGCCCGCAATGTGATCCCGCACACCGCCGTGCTGGCGGGCACCGTCCGTACCCTGAACGGCGACGTGCGGAAAATGGTGGAAAGGCGGGTCCGCGAGGTCGTCGCCGGCGTGGCGCAGATCACGGGCGCCAGGATCGATCTGACATACGATCGCGGCTATCCGGTAACGGTCAACCATATCAGCCAGACGGATGTCGCGACGCGGGCAGCCCGCGAAATCGCCGGCGATGCCAATGTGCATGTGATGCCACCGCTGATGGCAGGCGAAGATTTCGCCTTCATGCTGGAGCAGCGGCCGGGTGCGCTGATCTTCTGCGGCAATGGCGACAGCGCAGGGCTTCATCACCCCGCCTACAATTTCAACGACGAGGCGATCGTGTTCGGCACCTCTTACTGGATCAAGCTGGTCGAGAACACGCTGGCCGCGTGAGGCCGTTCACCGACAATTCAACACCGCCCAATGTGAGGATCTTGACGTGCGGTCGCCGCGCGACCAGCTTCATGCTCAGGCAGCATTGGAGCGTCCATCATGGATGCCATTACCTTGGTCGTTTTTATCGCTTCGATCTATCCTGCCGGTCGAATTGCTGAGCGCCGAGGCCGCAGCTTCAAAGTGTGGGCATGGATTGCCGTGTTTATCGGTCCGCTCGCGCTTCCGCTGGTGTTCTTGTTCCCGAACTTGCGCGGTGCGAACGTCGGCCACGCCTGAGGGCGGCAAACGCCGGGAGCGTTGAGGCTTCCGCCGGGCTTTCCAGCCCTGGTCGGCCAGGCTCCCGGGTGGAATGGGGCTCTGCGGCAGAGTGTTGGGTGGACCGGCCCTTGCATGCTACAGAAGCCCTAGCGTTCCAACCTTTGAGGCCAGAATTCCCATGCCCATCGTCAACCGCGTCGCCGATCTGCAACCCGATATTCAGGCCTGGCGCCGCGATATCCATGAAAATCCTGAACTACTGTACGAGGTCCACCGCACTGCAGCATTCGTGGCAGACCGCTTGCGCGAATTCGGCTGCGACGAGGTGGCGACCGGCCTCGGCCGCACCGGCGTCGTCGGCGTCATCAAGGGCAAGCAGCCCGGCAATGGCGAGATCAAGGTGATCGGGCTTCGCGCCGACATGGACGCGCTGCCGATCGAGGAAGCGACCAATCTGCCCCATGCGTCCAAGACGCCGGGCCTGATGCACGCCTGCGGCCATGACGGCCACACCGCGATGCTTTTGGGTGCAGCGCGATATCTCGCCGAGACCAGAAATTTCGCAGGCGACGCGGTCGTGATCTTCCAGCCGGCCGAGGAGGGCGGTGCGGGCGCCGCCGCCATGATCAAGGACGGTCTGATGGACCGGTTCGGCATCGAGCAGGTCTACGGCATGCACAACGGTCCGGGTATCCCGGTCGGCTCCTTTGCCATCCGTCCCGGTCCGGTGATGGCCGCGACCAACTCGATCGACATCAGGATCGAAGGGCTCGGCGGCCACGCCGCGCGCCCGAACAAATGCATCGATTCCGTGCTGGTCGGCTCCGAGCTCATCACCGCTTTGCAGTCGATCGTCTCGCGGACCCTCGATCCCCTGGACTCCGCGGTGATCTCGATCTGCGAGTTCCACGCCGGCAACGCCCGCAACGTGATCCCGCAGACCGCTGAACTCCGGGGCACGGTGCGCACCCTGACCCCGGAAGTGCGCGAACTGGTCGAGAAGCGGGTCCGCGAGGTGTGCGAGGGCGTGGCCAAAATGACCGGCGCCAAAATTGATCTGGTTTACGAGCGCGGCTATCCCGTGACCAAGAACCATGCCGAGCAAACCGACTTCGCCACGCAGGTGGCCAGGGAAGTGGCCGGCGCCCAGAACGTCCACGACATGCCGCCGCTGATGGGCGCGGAAGATTTTTCCTACATGCTGGAAGCGCGGCCGGGCGCCTTCATCTTCTGCGGCAATGGCGACAGCGCAGGGCTCCATCACCCCGCCTATGATTTCAACGACGAGGCGATCGTGTACGGCACCTCGTACTGGATCAAGCTGGTCGAGAACAAGCTGGCGGCGGCGTAAGGCGCGTCGCAAGTTCTTCAAGCTGGGTCGCATCTGAAGTTTGAAGACACATCAGGGAAGGCCTGTATCTCCAGTACAGGCCTTCTTTATTTGCCGTTGAACCCGGACGTGAGGATGGATCGCTTGAAGCGGCCTCTTCGTACGCTGCTTTATCGGTTCAGCGGATTCGTCGCTCATGCGCGCACCAGAAATCGGTAGAACGCATCGTTATTTGCCGTTGGGACGAATTTGTTCGGGCTGGCGGATGGAACGCTTTGCGCGACGCGCCCAGCAACGCCACAAGGGCGAGCGGAAGAGTAGGTCGCGCGCTGCACGGCACCGGGGCTGAAGGGGGACCGCGCAGCGCGTCGACCGTATGGGAGCGTCATGGCGTGACCAGACGTCCCACATTCCCTTGAGAATGCGATTGTGTCTTCAATCAATTAATGGTTGCAAATGCGATTGTCAATTTTTCCCGTTATGTTTCACCAGAAATTACGGGCTGCCGGGTCGCCGGAAATTCAGGCCGCGCGCGCCGATCTCCGCAGCAGGCCGGCCGCGATCCTCAGGTCCTCGACGAAGCGCTGATATTCCCGTGCCTTGGCATCGGCATCGGGCAATCGCAACAGATAGGACGGGTGCACCGTCACCAGCGCCCGGGTTCCGTCGTCGAGATCGATCGGGCGGCCGCGGTTCTTGTTGATCGGCGTAATTTTCCCCAGCACGCTTTGCGCGGCGGTGGCGCCCATTGCCACCACCAGGTCGGGTTTGATCGCGGCCAGTTCCCGTTCGTACCATTGCCGGCAGGCCTTGATCTCCGGCGTGTTCGGCTTCTGGTGCAGGCGGATTTTTCCGCGCGGCACGAACTTGAAATGCTTGACCGCATTGGTGACGTAAACCTTGCGGCGATCGATCCCGGCCTCTTCCAGCGCGCGGTCGAGCATCTGGCCGGCCGGCCCGACGAACGGTTTTCCGGCGAGGTCTTCCTTGTCGCCGGGCTGCTCGCCGACCAGCATGATCCGCGCCGTCTGTTGCCCTTCGCCGAACACTGTCTGGGTGGCATTCTTGTAGAGAGGACAGGCGCGGCAATCGGCGGCTTCCTCGCGCAGGGTTTCGATATCATTGCCGCCGTGCTTACGAGCCATTTCGTTTCTCTTGGGCTGTTCCAGCGGCTTCTGCGACTTGTGCGGTTCGCTCGCCGCCTTCGCGATCATGGCGCTTGCGGTTCATCCGGCGCCTTCGATCAGGGGCTTAACCGTCGACGCCTCCGGCAGGTTCCTCCAGTGGTCATTCCTCGGTCGGCAGCAAACCGACCGCGAGATGTCGGAAAGCCCCGACAGCCTTTGCAAAGACGGCGTGAGGATCGTCGGCTGCGGCAATCCAGAGCGCGGCGTTGAGCGCCGCTCCATTGAGGAGGCGGGCGGCAGCTTCCGCATCCACCGGTCTGACCGTTCCCTCATCGATGAGCGCCTGGATCGTTTGCGTCGTCGTGCGAAGGCACGCATTCTGGTTGGGCCATCGCGATGGATCGCCGAGCACGGCCGGCCCGTCCAGCAGCATGATGCGCTGGATCTCCGGCTCCAACGCCATCTCGATATAGGCGACGCTCTCGTTGAGAAATCCGAGCCATCGGGTCTCCGCCCGATCTTGCACAGCGCGCATCCGCGTCAGCATTTCTGCGTCGATCTGGTCGATCACGGCCTGCAGCAAGCCCTTCTTGTCGCCGAAGTTGTGGTAGAGCGCGCCGCGCGTCAGGCCGGCTTCGGCGGTCAGATCGTCCATCGACGCCGCCGCATAGCCTTTGGTCGCGAAAGCCTTCCGGGCGGCTTGGATGAGCTTGGCCCGGGTCTCCTCCACCATCTGCGCGCGTCGCCTCGCGACCACCATCATCTCCAGCAAAAGACATACGCTACGTATGCTAGTTGACATACGGTGCGTATGCGGTATGTGTAAAAACATACGGGGCGTATGTCAATTGCCCGAACAGTGGAGGGCAGAGAGCTGACCTGCCGCTGGGAGGGTCTGACCTGTCTTTCTTTGAAAAAGAGGAGTGAAACGATGGCCAAACGCGATGCGATTTTTCCTGCCGGCCGGCAGGCGCTCTACGAGATCAACCGCTATTCGGCGGCGATCCGCTCAGGCGACCTTCTGTTCGTCTCGGGCCAGGTTGGCAGCCGGGAGGACGGGTCGCCCGAGCCGGTCTTCGAAAAGCAAGTCCAGCTTGCCTTCGACAATCTCGCGGCCGTGCTGAAGGCCGCCGGTTGCACATTCGATGACGTCGTTGACGTGACCACGTTCCACACCGACCCGGCCAAGCAGTGGGAAGCGATTGACGCTGTTCGCATGAAGGTGATCGGCGATCCGCCTTACCCGAACTGGACCGCGGTGGGCGTGAACTGGCTGGCGGGCTTCGATTTTGAGATCAAGGTCATCGCGCGCCTTCCTCAGTCCACCTGATCGATTGGTGGCGAGCGTCGACGCGCACCTCGAGCAGGTGCGCGAGGGATCGAGGAGCCGATGAACGGCAGCGCCCCTGGGATGCCGCGTGCGGGGTTGGCATCCGCCAGGATTTCCAGCTTACGTTGCACGATCCATCCTTGAATCCCTTTGATTCCATTCACGAATTGCCAAAGCGTCGATCCCGATTGACTCTGCCGGGCCGGTTAGCTTTATATTAGAACATATCATGAACAATTGAGCCAGCCGCGGGTTCACTAGGAAAAAGCGGTAAAGGCCAAAATTCCCAGAGGAGCGGCGCATGAGCACCGCACACACAAGCACGCTTGCGAATTTGCGCGGGCGCATCGAGCGGATCGAGACGCATGGCGATGCGCATGACCTCAACAAGGTCGCGCTCGGCCATGCGGCAGCGGATGCTGATGCTGTGCGGCGGGCTTGCGGCAGCCGCGGTGCATGAAGTGTTCGCCGAGGGCCACCAGAGCGCGGCGGCCACGGGCTTCATCGCAGGGCTTGCGGGAAGGGTATCGCCGCGCCGGCCGCTGGTCTGGGTGCGGCAGGATTTTTCGGAAATTGAATCCGGCGCGCTGTCGATGAGCGGGCTTTGCGAGTTCGGCCTCGATCCGCGGCTGCTCGTGACCGTGCGCGCCCCGGACACCGACGCCGCGTTGCGGACCGCCGCCGACGCGCTGGCCTGCGATGCGCTCGGTGCCGTCGTGCTGGAGGTCTGGGGGCAGGCGCGCCAGCTCGATCTCGTCGCCAGCCGCAAGCTCACATTGGCCGCGCAAGCCTCCGGCGTCACCGCATTGCTGCTGCGGATGGCGGCGGAGCCGCGGCCCTCGACCGCGGAAACCAGATGGATCGTGCGCGCGGCGCATTCGCCGCCGGCCGCTCCCTGGCACGCGCTGGGGCGCGCCCGTGTTCGACGCGCAACTGGTTCGTAACCGTCATGGCCCGGTCGGCCGGTGGATCATGGAATGGAAATGTGATGAGTGCCTCTTCAGCGAACCGGCGGCGTATCCTCAGCCTGTGGCTGCCACGCCTGCCCATCGACCGCATCAAGCGCAAGTTTACGCAGGACAGCGTCGCGCGCTGGATAAAACCCCCAGCGTCGTCGTCGCCAAACAAAACAACGCGCTGCTGATCTACGCGCTCGACGATCTGGCCGTGCGCTCCGGCCTCTCGATCGGCCTGCCGCTCGCCAATGCCCGCGCGATCTGCCCCGAACTGACGGTATTCGACGCCGACGAAGTCGCCGACCGCAAGACGCTCGAAGACATCGCCGACTGGTGCGACCGCTTCACGCCGCTGGTGGCGCTCGATCCGCCGCATGGGCTGTATCTCGACATCACCGGCTGCGCCCATCTGTTCGGCGGCGAGCGCGCGCTGCTGCAGATCGTCTGCGGCGCGCTGAGCCGGCGCGGCTTTGCCGTCAGCGCCGCGATCGCGAGCACCTCGATCTGCGCCCGCACGCTGACGCGCCAGACCTCCGGAAAGATCGTTGCCGATGGCGAGGAGGCGGAGGCCGTCAGCCCGCTGCCGGTGTCCGCGCTCGGTGCCGGTGACGCCATCACCGGCGGCCTGCGCCGCGCCGGGTTAAAGACCATCGGCGACGTCGCCTCGCGCGCGCGCCCACGAAATCACGGCGCGGTTCGGCGCTGCATTTCACGACGCTGCTGGAGCAGGCGCTGGGGCAGGGCGATGCGCCGATCAGCCCGCGAAAACCGCTGCCGGATTACATCGTGGAAAAGCGCTTTCCCGAACCGGTCGCCACCGACACCGTGATCGCGATGAACCTGTCCGCGCTCGCAGCCATGCTGGTCACGGCGATGGACAGACAGGGCAAGGGCGCGCGGCGGCTGGAAGCAAGTTTTTTCCGCACCGACGGCGCGGTGCGCACGATCGCGGTCGATACCGGGCGTCCGGTGACCAAGCGCGGAGGTGATCGACCGCCTGTTTCGCGAGCGGCTCGATGCGCTCAACGATCCCCTCGATCCCGGCTTCGGCTTCGATCTCATCCGGCTGTCCGCCAGCCGCACCGAAATCGTGGTGCAGCAGCAGCGCGATCTCGACGCCAACGTGCATGACAATGACGAACTGGCCGCGCTGATCGACCGCATCGCCGCGCGCATCGGGGGCAAGCGCGTGGTCGTGCATCTGCCGCAGGATACCCACATCCCCGAGCGCGCCGTGTTGGCCGTAGCCAGCGCAGCATCATCTGGCGGCCGCGGCGCAGGCGGCATGGCCGGAGCGTATCGAAAGCGAGCCGCCGCTGCGGCCGTTGCGGCTGTTCGACAGGCCGGAGCCGATCAACGTGCCGTTCGCAACCGTGCCCGACGGCCCGCCGCATCAATTCACCTGGCGCCGCGTCACCCATGCGGTGGTGCGGGTGGAAGGGCCCGAACGCATCGCCATGGAATGGTGGAAGCAGAACGGCGACGGCCCGACGCGGGATTATTTCCGCATCGAGGATGAGGCGGGCTTGCGTTTCTGGATTTTTCGCGACGGGCTCTATGAAAGCGAACTCGGCCGACGAGGAAGGCGAACCCGCGCCGGTCAGATGGTTCGTGCACGGGCTGTTCGCATGAACGGGCCCGTGAACATTCCCGGTTATGCCGAGATCGGCATCACCACCAATTTCTCGTTCCTGCGCGGCGGCTCGGATCCGCGCGCCTATGTGCATCAGGCCAGCGAGCTCGGCATTCCCGCGATCGGCATTGCCGACCACAACACGCTGGCCGGCGTGGTGCGCGCCTAGAAGGAACTCGAAAATCCCGAGGTCAAGCACAAGCCAAAACTTCTGATCGGCGCGCGCCTCGTCTTCATCGACGGCACGCCCGATATCCTGGTCTATCCGCGCGACCGCGCCGCCTATGGCCGGCTCTGCCAGTTGCTGACCCGCGGCAAGCGCGGCGACGACATCACGCGGATCGAAAAGGGCGAATGCCATCTGAGGTTCGATGACCTGCTGGAATTCGCCGAAGGCCAGCTTCTGGTGCTGACGCTGCCGCATCGCTTCGAGCGGCGAAGCGCGCAGAAAATTCTGCAGCGGCTGAAGAACAGCCGCGCCGATGGCGTCTGGCTTGCCGCAAGCCTGCTCTACCGCGGCGACGACAAGCGCCGGCTGGCGCGGCTGCATCGCTTGGCGCTCGCGGCAAAAGTGCCGCTGCTGGCGACCAACGAGGTGCTGTACCACCATCCCGCCCGCCGTCCGCTGCAGGACGTGCTGACCTGCATCCGCGAAAAGACCACCATCGACGCCATCGGCCGGCGGCTCGAGGCCAATGCCGAGCGCTACCTGAAGCCGGCCCGCGAAATGGCGCGGCTGTTTCGCGATATTCCCGAGGCGATCGCGGAAACCATGCGCTTTGCCGGCCGCATTTCGTTTTCGCTCGACCAGCTCAAATACCAGTATCCGGACGAGCCGGTGCCGCCGGGCAAGACCGCGCAGCAGCATCTGGAAGATCTGACCTGGGCCGGTGTCGACAAATATTTCGGCGGCGAGATCACCGACACGCTGCGCGCCACCTTGCGGAAAGAGCTCGCGCTGATCGCCGAGCTCAAATACGCGCATTATTTCCTGACCGTGCACGACATCGTCCATTACGCGCGCAGCCAGAACATCCTGTGCCAGGGCCGGGGATCGGCGGCGAACTCCGCCGTCTGCTACGTGCTCGGCATCACCTCGGTCGATCCGACCAAGGTCGATCTGCTGTTCGAGCGCTTCATCTCCAAGGAGCGGCTGGAGCCGCCCGACATCGACGTCGATTTCGAACATTCGCGGCGCGAGGAGGTGATGCAATATGTCTACCGCCGCTACGGCCGCCACCGCGCCGCGATCATCGCCACCGTCATCCATTATCGTCCGCGCAGCGCGATCCGCGACGTCGGCAAGGCGCTGGGGCTGACCGAGGACGTCACCGCCGCACTCGCCGATACCGTGTGGGGAAGCTGGGGCAAGGGCCTCAACGAGATGCAGGTCCGCCAGGCCGGGCTGGACCCTGCAGAATGCGATGGTCGAGCTCGCGGTCGAGCTCGCCACCGAACTGATCGAATTCCCCCGCCATCTGTCGCAGCATGTCGGCGGCTATGTGCTGACGCAGGACCGGCTCGACACCTATGTGCCGATCGGCAACGCCGCGATGGACGACCGCACCTTCATCGAATGGGACAAGGACGACGTCGACGCGCTTCATATGATGAAGGTCGACGTGCTGGCGCTGGGCATGCTGACCTGCATCCGCAAATGTTTTGATCTGATCGCCGAACATAAAGGCGAGCGCTGGGAGCTCGCCACCGTCGAGCAGGACGACAAGAAGGTCTACGACATGCTGTGCCGCGGCGAATCGCTCGGCGTGTTCCAGGTCGAGAGCCGCGCGCAGATGAACATGCTGCCGCGCTTGAAGCCGCGCACCTTCTACGATCTCGTCATCGAAGTGGCGATCGTGCGGCCCGGCCCGATCCAGGGCGACATGGTGCATCCGTATCTGCGGCGGCGAAACGGCATCGAGAAGCAAAACTATCCGTCACCGTCGCCCGAGCACGGTCCGGCGGACGAACTGTACAAGGTGCTGCACAAGACGCTCGGCGTGCCGCTGTTCCAGGAACAGGCGATGCGGATCGCGATCGAAGCCGCGAAATTCACGCCTGAGGAAGCCAACGGCCTGCGCCGCGCGATGGCGACGTTTCGCAATGTCGGCACCATCGGCAAGTTCGAAGACAAGATGATCGGCAACATGATCGCGCGCGGCTATGCGCCGGAGTTCGCCAAAAACTGTTTTGAGCAGATCAAGGGATTTGGCAGTTACGGTTTTCCGGAAAGCCACGCCGCCAGCTTCGCCCAGCTCGTCTATATCTCGTCATGGCTGAAGCATTATCACCCCGACGCCTTCTGCTGCGGGTTGCTCAATTCGCAGCCGATGGGCTTTTACGCCCCGGCGCAGATCGTCGGCGACGCCCGCACCAACGGCGTCGAGGTGCGCGAGATCGATGTGTCCTGCAGCTTTGCGCAGAACACGCTGGAGCAGGGGAGCGGGAAGTATTGCGCGGTGCGGCTGGGCTTCCGCCAGATCGACGGGTTTAGCTGGCTCGATGAGGATGAGGAGCGGTTGAAACAAATTCAGTCGTCATTCCGGGATGCGCCGCAAGGCGCATGTCCGAGGCGCGATTGCGCATCGGAGCATCGATACCTCAGCGATGAGCGGCTCAATGGATTCCGGGCTCATGCTCGCTACGCGCGCCATCCCGGAATGACAATGTAGAGAAAGTGCAAGACTGGGCCGACCGCATCGTCGCCGCCCGCACGCGCCGCCCCTTCACCTCGCTGGAAGAATTCGCCCGCGACACCGGCCTGCCAAAACGCGCGCTGATCCTGCTGGCGGATGCCGACGCCTTCCGCTCCATCGGGCTCGACCGCCGCGCGGCGTTGTGGGCGGTGCGGCGGCTGCCCGACGACGTGCCGCTGCCGCTGTTCGAGGCGGCGGTCGCCCGCGAGCAGCCGGACGAGAACGCAAAACCGCTGCCGCAGATGCCGCTGCCGGAGCAGGTGGTCGCCGATTACCAGACAATTCGGCTGTCGCTGAAGGGCCATCCGATGGAATTTTTGCGCGAGAGGTTCACCAGAGAGCGCGTCGTCGCCTGCCAGGACGTCAACCACAAAAACGACAAGCGCCGCGTCCGTTGCGCCGGCGTGGTGCTGGTGCGGCAGCGGCCGGGCAGCGCCAAGGGCGTCGTCTTCATGACGCTGGAGGACGAAACCGGCATCGCCAATATCGTGGTGTGGCCCAAGGTGATGGAGCAGTACCGGAAGGAGGTGATGGGCGCCCGCCTCATCCTGGTGGAAGGCTATATCCAGAGCAGCCCGGAACAGGTGACGCATCTGGTGGCGCAGCGGATGTTCGACCGCTCCCACGATCTGATCGGCCTCGCCAATGATGCGCCGAGCCGCAAGCATCCGGTCCCGGCCGGCCCCGCGCTGATCGAGCCGCTCAACGACGACCGCCGCGATCACGCCGGATAGTCCCGCGCAGAAAATCCGCCACCCGCGCGACGTCCGCATCCTGCCGCCGTCCCGGGATTTTCATTGAGCTGCGTCATTCCGGGCGCGCGCTTGGCGCGAGCCCGGGATCCGGCGGCTGCGGATTTCGGCACTGGCTACTTCGTTACGCCGCCCCGACAATCAAGACGATTTGAATAAAGCTCCTAAGTAACTCGAAAGAGAGACAAGTCTACAGTTCTGACGGAGGTCGGCCTCGGACATGACGACGAGATAACATTTGCAGTGCCTGGAATCATCGCGGGGATCGCGCGGCCTCGTCGTGGTCAGAAAGCCTGATCGAAAGCCATCCCGCGTCGAGAGAATCGAACTCTGGTTGTCAAGGGGGCGAGAGGTTGATGGACTTTGGGTAGGGACCAGGGAAGCCGAGCCTCATCCCGCCCTCCGCCGCGTCGAGGAGGCGCTTCAACTGATCAAGCGCCACGACACGCTTCACTACTCCCGGATCATCCGCAATCTCGATCGAGTATGGGTTCAACTGCTTCCAAGCGCTCTCGCACACTATCGTTTATCATTAAACGCTTGCGTATTAGATGAGCGTTTTGTTCTCGCGGAAACAACGACGCTTCAGGGGATCGCCTCCACGATCATCCATGAAGCGACCCACGCGAGGCTGGATGGGTGGGGCATCGACTACGATGAGACGAGCCGCTACCGGATCGAGGCGATCTGTCTCCGGCGCGAACTGAATTTCCTCACCAAGCTGCCGGACAGCGAGCATTTGCAGGAAGAGATTGTACATGCATTGGAGTGGTACGCCACCAACCAGGACTACTTCTCCGATCAGAACGATCGAGAGCGCGACGACCAGGGCGCGCCTGAAACATTGCGCTATCTGGGAGCACCGGACTGGTTCGTCAGATGTGCGATGTGGCTCATCCGGAGACGGCGGGCAAGCGCTTCCGGATGAGGTGATGGGCGCCCGCCTCATTCTGGTCTAGCCATCTGCGACGGTCGCCATTGTGGCACGTCGATCTTCGGGGCTGGCGCTGCTCTATGCACGCATCCTTTGAGCTCTCGAAGCTGCAGCGGCAAAGATCGCCTCGACGTTATCAGGCGCAAAAAATTCCGTCGGCGATATCGTCCCGGCATTCATACGTGCAAAGCCGTCCATGGCTGCCTGGTTGCCATGAACCGCGCCAAGGATCCGTTGCAGCTCGGGGGGCGGCGGTTCAAGCGTGGCGAGGTCGCAGGTGAAATCGTACATCGCCCCAACGTCAGCGTCGCGGGTGCGCTGGTACTCGCCCATGGCATCCTCGAACGGCCGCGCGCCCGACAATGATTGGTCGATGGCCCCGGCGCAGAGTTCGGCGTCCCGGAAGGCATCGAGAATTCCCTGCGCCGTTACGAAATCCCTGTTGTAGCCGGCGTCTCCCGCGAGCGCCCAGCCGGGGCCGTAAGGCTTGCGAAAATAGTTCGGTACCGCCGCGCCGGCGAACGGTGCTTCGCGGGTGGCGCTGCGCAACCGTTCGGCAAAGTCCGGCGCCTGTTCGATGGCTTTCAGGTAATTGCCTTCGATATCCTTCTTGTTCTCCGTAAATTCTGCGTATGGCCATCCGGCGATGACGAGCGTCAGGTCGTCATGGGTCGGCATTGCCGCAAATGCGCGCCTGTCGCGGACATAGGTTTCAAAGCGGCCGTTGGTCGGCAGCCCGCGCCAATAGCTGTAGTAGCCCGCCAGCAGCGGCGGCTTCTCGCGGTAGTGCTCGGGGTGAACCGCCTCGCTCAGCATGGAATGCCGCCCGTCGGCGCCCACGACAACATCGGCATATTCCGTGACAGTGCCGCCTTGCTTCGACCGGCCCTTGATGCCGACGACGCGCTCTCCCTCGATCATGATTTCCTCGACGACAAAGCCCTGACGGATCTCCGCGCCGGATTCGGCGGCGGCGTCGACCAGCAGCTTGTCGAGGATGGTCCGCCGCGGGCAGTAGGCAACGGGATCCTTGTCCGTGCCGGGGGCGCCGGCAATGGTGAACGCGCCGAAGTCGAAGGCGTAGGTATGGATCGGCGGGCATCCGGTCGCCACCAGCCGGTCGAGCAGCCCCCATCGCGATAGCGCATTCACAGCGCGGGGATGCACAAGATGGGTCGAGACGGTGTCGCTCGGGAATGAAGCGCGGTCGACCGCCAGCACCCGGTACCCCTTGCGGGCCAGTAACATTGCGGTCGGCGAACCGGCGCAGCGCGCGCCCAGGACGATCACGTCGAATGCCTTGCCCATCGAAACCTCCTTGCAAAGTTTTTCCGTGCCGGTTCATGGCAGCCAGGCTGACTGATCGCGGCGGCCGGGCCCCATGGCATTCGATTTAGCGGGAAACCGAAGCCCCAACTTTGCCGAAACTCCGTGGTTCTTTGCAGGCCGTAGGGTCCACGTTCGGCGGAGCAATGAAATGGATGCCCTATCGGAAGCTCTGACGTCGGTGCACATGACGGGCGCCATCTTCTACCACGCGGAGTGCACTGCCCCCTGGGGGTTCCGGGTGCCTCACCTGCAAAACGTCGCCCACGTCCTTGCTCCCGGAACCGAGCGCCTGGTCAGCTATCATCTGGTCACGGACGGGAAGGCGGTCGTGCGCTTCCCGGGCGAAGACGACATCGCCGTCGCTGCGGGCGATATCCTGATCATCCCCCACGGCGATGCCCATACCGTTTCGAACGGCTCGCCATCGACCTACCTCGACAGCGGCGCTTCGATCGGCGAGTTCCTGGTCGGCCATCTGACCACGATGCGATTGGGCGGCGGCGGCGAGGTGACAAGGTTTGTCTGCGGCTATTTCGGCTGCGAACGTCATGCCGATCGGCTCTTCCTTGCCGGCCTGCCGCTGATGATCAAGATCAACCTGCGGGGCGACCCGGCCGGCGAATGGCTGGAGAGCTCGGTTCGCCATCTGGTCTCTGAGGCTGGATCCACCCGACCGGGACAGGCGGTCCTGCTCTCCAAGATGGCGGAAGCGCTCTTCATCGAAACCATTCGCCGCTATATGGAGGCGTTGCCGCCGGAACAGACCGGCTGGCTTGCAGGGGCGCGCGATCCGGTCGTCGGCGGCGCATTGGCGCTGCTGCACCGAAAACCCTGTCATCACTGGACCGTGGAGCAACTTGCCGCCGAGACCGGCGTTTCGCGCTCGGTCCTTGCCGAGAGGTTCTCCCGGTTTCTCGGCGAGCCGCCGCTGACCTATCTCGCGCGCTGGCGATTGCAACTCGCTGCCAGGATGCTGCAAACCACCCGGGAGGCTGTGATACAGGTGGCCTCCGAGGTCGGATATGACTCGGAAGCGGCGTTCAATCGGGCGTTCAAGCGCGAGTTCGGCGTTCCGCCAGGACAATTCAGGCGATCATGCGCCCGGCCGGACCTGGCCGGAGGTAACGGGCCAACTCGCATTCCTTCGGGCACGGCGTGAGAGGAATCGAAAGGTATCGCCGTGGTGTATGGCTTTTCCCACGGATCCCGATCCGCCGATTCCGATCTACCAGTAGATCAATCCCCGTTGCGTCTTTCCGGCTCCACGTCTGGCAAATGCTGCTGCGAGCCTTTGCTTTTCGGCGCAATGTGCAGCCAGGGTCTCGTATAGCCTTGCCTCCATGAAGGGAGTGTGTTCGCTGCTGGTGGACGCTGCATCGGCGGTCGCAGATATCAGCGCACTGATTTGGCGTATCAGAAGATCGTCTGTCGATGGGTGCATAACCTTCTCCCTCGATCACGGTCTCGGTCAGCTGATTCCCGATTTCGGTTCACCGCAAGTCGGCAAGTCACATGAACCGTCGTTCCGGGTGCGACACATTGCTCGCGCGTCATCAAGCTCTAGTGATGGGCTAACCTGCGCATCTCCCGCAGCCGGGCCAGGCAATATCCCCGGTACAATATGCCGATGAGGTTCCACATGATCGACTCCATTGTCTGATCACAGCGCCTCATCACTACAATAATGTCGTTTCCGGATTTCTTCGTCGCCTGAGGAAATGGCTTCGCCGCTAACGCGCAAGATTTCGTGGCGCTTGGCGACGAAACGTCTTCACGGGCTCGCGACCTTGTCCGAACGGAAATAGACGTCAGCCTTCATGCCGATCGTGAGATCTCCCGCTCCGGTCAATCCGACCGTGACCCGGACGACATCCAGTTCAGCCTGATTGCGCGATCCCGGCGGTTCGAGGCGGCCGGGCTCGACCAGTGGCGCGATCGACTGAACGCTTCCCTCGAACTCGCGATCGGGAAACGCCGCCGCCCGCACCGTCACCGCTTGCCCTGATCTGACCGACCCGAGGTCGCGTTCGTCCAGTTCCGCACGCACACATAGTGCCGAGAGGTCGGCGAGCTGCAGCGGCGGCTGCGGCGAACCGGGCGACACCACTTCGCCCACCCGCACATTGACCTGCAGCACCGTGCCGTCCATCGGTGCCCGCACCATCATCTTGTCGAGGACGGATCGCGCCACCGCGGATTCCGATCGGGCGATGCTGAGCTGGCCCTCTAGCGAGGTCGGCAAGGCGCCGTCGTCCTCGGCGGTGCGAAGTTCGTCCTGCCGTGTCGACAGTTCATTCTGGGCGCGTGTGAACGCCAGCCGGGCCGCGGTAAGGTCGGCCTCCGACCCGCCGCCGGCCCGTCGCCTCGCGGCCGACCGGTCAACGGCCGATCGCGCGTCATACAGCGTCCGTTCGGCATCGGCCACGGCATCCAGCGCCTTGCGCCGCGTCCTCGCACTGCCCGTCGCCGACTTTTCATCCCGGGCGCGCTCGCGCAAGCCGACCTGCGTCTCCGCCGCCGCCAACCGCGCCCTCAGCTCATCGTCTGCGAGCTGGATCAGCGCTTCACCCGCAAATACCTTGTCATTGGTCTTCACCAGTACCTTCTGAACCACCCCGACCACAGCCGTTGCGACCTTGATCTGGCCCGAGCAAGCCTCGATGCGCCCGGGCGCAACCGCCTGCCAGCGCTTTTCCGGCGGAGTTTCGGCCGATACGCCCCACCTGGTCGGCCCTACGGGGGCGATCGCCGTAATCGCATACAGCGCCCCGGCGCCAGCAATCAGGGCCACGACGGCGACCAGGGCGGTCCGGCGCTTCGACATGACTAGTGGTTCTCCAGCGTTTGGCGAATGCCGCCGCGTTCCTCGGCAATGATCCGGCCGTCCTCGATATGAACGACCCGGTCCGCGAATGGCAACAGACGCGGATCATGCGTCACAATCAGCACGGCGTGTCCCCGTTCCCTGGCGAGCTCGGCAAGCAGCTTCATGACCGCCTGGCCATTGGCCCCATCAAGCGCGGCGGTGGGCTCGTCGGCAAGGATGATTGACGGGTTTCCGACGATGGCGCGCGCGATCGCCACCCGCTGCTGTTCGCCGCCGCTGAGTTCGCGCGGATACGCCTTTATCTTGTGGGCCAGGCCGACCTTCGCCAGTGCCTCGCGAGACCGGACCTTTGCCGCCCTGCGGGGCTCACCGCGGACGTCGAGCGCGAGCCTTACATTGTCGGTCGTGGATAGCGTCGGAAACAGGTGAAACGACTGGAACACAAAACCCACATGGTCGCGCCTGAGACGCGCCAGTTCCTCGGGATCGAGGCCGGCGGTCGAATGCTGGCAGACGCGAACCGTTCCCTCCGTCGGCGTCAACATGCACCCGAGGATGGACAGGAGCGTGGTCTTGCCGCTCCCGGAAGGCCCCATCAGCAGAGTGAGTTCGCCGCCGTTGAGCGCCAGGCTGACGCCCTTGAGCGCCGCCACCTTGCCAGCGCCGCTGCCAAGGTCCTTCGTCAGGTTCACCGCCTCGAGCAATGGTTCGGTCATCGCGTGAACACCATGGCGGGTTCGATGCGGGTGACCTGGACGATCGCCGCGATGGAAGAGCCAATGCACATGACGAGGGTCAGCAGGAACAGCCCGGCCATCAGTTCGGGCGTGATGACGATCGGCAATGCCGTCCCCGCGGTTAGCCGTACGACGGCGTCGCCGGCCAGCGCGGCAAGCGAGAATCCGATGACGGCGCTCAGCACCGCCTGCCAGATGATTACTTTATAGATATACCGTCGCGAGGAGCCGATCGCCCGCAGGGTGGCGAATTCGTTCAGGTGCTCCTTCGTGCTCGCATAAAGCGTCTGGGCGACCACGACGGTGCCGACGATCACGCCGAGCAGGGCGCCCGCAAACAGCGCGGCCCCGGCGCCCGTCCCGAACAGCCAGAATGTGCGGCTCCGTTCGCGAAACTCGGCCGGGGTAAGGACCTCGACGTTGGTGATATCAGACATCAACTGCCGGCGAATGGCGCTGCGGTCGGCATCGGCGCTGAGGCGAACGATAATGTAGGTCGCCTTCCCGGAAGGCACCCCCGTGTAGGTCCGCGCTCGCTCGACGTCCATGAACACGAACGGCGTCGTGGTGAATGACCTGATACCGTTGGTGACGGCCGCCACCTGCACCGGTTGCTGGCGGATTTCGGCGGTCGCCCCAATCCCGGAGATGCCAAGGCGATCGAAATAGGTGCGGTCGACCGCCACCGCCCTGGCGCTCGCCAGCGCCTCGATCCGGCCTTCCACCAGGTCCCACGGCTGCAGCCCTCCGGCCCGCAGATCCGAGCCGATCACGAACACCGGCGTCATCGCCCCGCTCGGCATTCGCCAATCGGCAAATCCGATCACGACCGGAATGGCGTCCGCCACGCCGTTGATGGCAAGCGCGCGATAGCGCTCGCGCGTGTTCAGCAAAGATGGGTCCTCGAAGGCCTTGGTTCCGCGCGGCATGACCCAGAGATCGGCGGATGAATGGTCGATCATCGTCGTCACCATGCGCCCGAAGCCGAAATAGAGGCCCATCTGGATGGTGACCAGAACGATGGAAAACACGATTCCGATCACGGTGGCGACGAAGCGCAGCCGGTCGTGAAACAGGTTTCGAAACGCAATGATGAAAACCAATGGCATGCTACCGGAGGCCGATCACTTTCTGTCCCATGTCAGTTTGATTTTCGATGATCGGAAAAGCCAGCTATTAATAGCGGGCGCCGTCCAACGGATACGAGGTCGGTGGCAGGGAGGCGAGGTAGGGAGGAGCGAATGGAACGCCAGCGCTTCGCCCGCAACTCGCCGCCAACATGACGATTTGGTGGCGCGTGTGGCACCATAGTTCTGAGTGCAGAACCCCAGCGGTTGCACTGCAGCGTTGGCGACAAGGCGCCAAAATCCATGCGGAGAATCCGTGGCGGACAATCCATGAGGTCAGTCCGATTTGTCGCCGCCTTCGTCCTTCTTGATATCGGTTTCTTCCTTCACCAGCGTGAGCAGCTTCAGCGTCAGGAACGTAAACACCGCCACCGTAACCGCGACATCGTAGCTGCCGAGCCCGACCGACACGCCGATCGCGCCGGTGGCCCACAGGCTTGCGGCCGTTGCCGTACCCTGCACCGTGGTGCCCTGCTTGAGGATCGCGCCGCCGCCGATGAAGCCGATGCCGGTGATCAGGCCTTCGATCACCTTCGCCATGCCGTCAGGGGAATGCACCAGCAGGCTTTCGCTGGCCTGCACGAAGCCGCAGCTTGCCATCGCGACCAGCGGGAAGGTGCGCAGGCCCGCGCTGCGCGCCCGCTTCTCGCGGTCCCAGCCGATCGGGACGGCGAGCGCAAACGCCGCCGCCAGCGCCAGAAAATGAACGCCAATCTGAAATCGATCCAAAGCTCGCCCTCGTGAAACCAAAGCCCCACGCCGGCGATGGAATCACGGCGCTGCGGTCTTCCTCAACGCATCCGCCGTGGAAATGTTCACCGCCGGCACGGCGCCATTCGCACCAGGACCGGCCGCCGCGTCAGGCGACACGCTGACGATCGCCGCTCCCGGTCCGGTACTGCGGCAGATGATTTTCGAGCGAATAGAAGACGCACAGCGCGAGGCTCGACCAGACCGCCAGGCTGAAATAAAGCGACATCCAGGCAATCTCGTCCTTCCACTCGGCAAGGTCGTGCGTCACCACCCAGCGCGTGCTGACGTCGCGCAGGCCCTCGCGGGGCGTCAGGCGCTTGTCGCCATCGGCATCTCCGGTCCGCCAGCGGTTCAGGTACATCGGGACGTCGATCGTCATCAGAAACGCCAGAAAGCCCGCAATGCCTGCGATGGCTGTGGCCAGGACCACGCGAACCGCGCCATGGAATTCCGGCAGCAGGCGGCAAAGGCCGACGCCGATGATGAAGAAGGCAACCGCCCACAGCGAATTTTCGATGGCGTTGCCGAGATAATTCCTGGTCAGCACCGCATACCATGACAGGCATTCCGCGATCAGGATCAGCGGGACGATCACCCACGCGGCATTCACGGTCGTTTCCGCCCCGGTCATGGTGCCGAGCTGGTGCAGGAGAATCGCCCATTGCGCCACAAAAGCGATCTCGGCCACGGTCGCCACCGACCGTCCGACCAGAACGCTCGACCACCAGGTGTCGAACAGGCAGATCCGCTGCACGTCCGCGCGCGGCAGAAATGACCTGAAGGCGCAGCCGAAAACATAGGCCGCACAGAACAGCAGCATGATCCCGATGCCGGCCGTGCTGCCGGCAGCGCCGGTCGGCTGGAGCGGAAGCTCGCGATACAGCACGAACCAGACGGCGATATTGACGCCGCTCACCAGCGTCAGCAGGCCCCACCACCAGGACACGGGATTCGTCCAGGCCAGGGAACCTGACCGCGCCTGCCATTCCAAGCTCATTCGCCGCTCCGCTTTAATCGAACTGACATCCGACTGTAGTAATACTGTCATAGATGGCGTTCGGTCACGACAAAAATGCGTGTGGGGCAACGAGCCGATTTGGGGCAGGGATGTTGCGATCGCCCGGGCAGCCCGCAATGACGCGGCTCCTCGATCGGGCCTAATGCTTCCGCAGGCGACGCAGACTTAGGTATCCCCGTCAACGCCGCGGAGGCGCGAACGGGGCAATCATGGTGTTGTGGAAGGCTGCGACCTGCCATATTCCGCCATCCCTGACGAATACGCGCAGGCTCAATTCCTGATGCGCGGGCAGGGATTGCCCGTCGGGCGTAACCAGCCCGCTCAGCTCATTGACGACATAGGCAAAAGCGACGTCGGGCTTGATCATCCTGCAGACCGCGAACTCGTCAACGTGCTCGGCCCGATTCCCGAGCTGGATTACCCGATCTTTCTTCTCGCGCACAAGGACGTCAGAAGGTTGCCCGAGGGTGAGCGCGGTCTTCGAATTTTGTGTGCGGGAGCTGAAGCCGGTGCTGACGCGCGGCGAGATGAAGCGATCGCCGCAAGGCGACCATTGACCTCGTCGCACCGGCCGTGTCGCGATCTCAGGACAGGAATTTCACGCCGTAGGTCTTGCCCCGGCGCCAAACCACTTCGCATGACTGGCGCGTCGCATGTTCGGGCACCAGCGCCAATTCAAAGCTGTCTCTGACGTCCAGCGCAGCATCGGTCACGACCTTGGCGCCGCCCGGCGAGACGTCCAGGACGAAGCATTCAATTTTCGTCACCCCGTCGTCGACCGTCATCCAGGTCGCCCGTTTGCGCAGTTCGCGTCGCGGTTCGCGCTGCACTTTTGTCCTTTGATCGTCGACAATCATCGTGGCCATCCGTCATTGATACCCAGTCGGCTGGGTCTTTGAAGCAGGCCGCAGAGTGAAGGTAATTTCGTAAAGTTCCCTTAGTTTATCGTTTCAAATTTACCGGTTTGCTTCGTGAGTTGTAAGTCGAGCTCTCTCAACCATGCTGGTGTCGTCGGGCGCGTTCGGGGCGTCCGCCGTTGTCTTCGCGGCCGCAGCAAACCGGGCGCGATACGCACGCCCAAATTGAGTTTCAACAAGGCCTGGAAAACGCCTACTGTCGAGGTCAGTCGGGCAGCGCAGGGGGACGGCCCGGCCGCAACATAATCAATACCCTCATAATCAATATCCTTGGGAGGAAGACATGCGTCGGAATACTTTGGCGATTCTTGCGGCTTGCGCGGCCGTGACGATCTGTGGCCAGGCTCAGGCCCAGCAGCCCGCAGCCGCCCCGGCGGCGGTGCCTGACCAGATGCCGTTCGATATCCCGTATGGAAATTCGATCACCGCCGATCGCGCCGCTGATGTCGTGAAGGCGATCGTTGCCGAGGCCACGAAATCTCCCCGCAACTGGAAGCTCGCCATTTCCGTCGTCGATACGCACGGCGAGCTCGTCTATTTCTACAAGATGGACAGCACCCAGCACGGGTCGGTGACGATCTCGCAGAACAAGGCGCGGACATCGGCGCGCCTTCGCCGCCCGACGCAGATCTTCAACACCGCGATGCAAAATCCTGCCGGCGCCTACATCGCCACGCTGGATTCGCCTCCGCCGACGGCCTCTCCCGGCGGCATTCCGCTGATCGAGGGTGGCAAGATCATCGGCGCAGTCGGTTGCAGCGGCGCCACCGGCGATCAGGATGCCGTCGCCTGCAAGGCCGGCGCGGACACGGTGAAGTAGCCGACATTCAACGGGGCCGTCAGTCTGGAATCGTAGGGTGGGCAAAGCGCAGCGTGCCCACCATCCATGTGCGGCTGCTGATGTAGGGTGGGCACGGCGCGAACGCGCCTTTGCCCACCCTGCACAACGTCCTCAGAAATTCACGCGGTTGGAGATCGCGCCGTCGACGACGAGGTTCGAGCCCGTCGTGAAGGAGGAGGCCGGGCTCGCCAGGAACACCGCCGCGTTGGCGATCTCCTGCGGCGTCGCCATGCGGCCGGTCGGGTTGCGCGCCAGCGCATCCTGATAGCGCTTCGGCATGTTCTGCTCGACCATGTTCCAGATGCCGCCCCTGAAATAAACGGTGCCCGGCGACACCACGTTGACGCGGATTTTCTTTCCCGCGTATTGCCGCGCCAGTCCCTTGGCCATGTGGATCAGCGCCGCCTTGATCGGGCCGTAGGAGCTGGCGCTATCCGCCTGCGCCGCCGAGATCGATGAAATGATGACAAAGGCCGCGTCGCCGGTCTTCTCGCCGCTGGCTTCGAGCAAAGGACGCGCAGCCTCGAACGCGTTCACGGCGCCGAGCACGTCGAGCCGAAAGTTCTGCTCCCATGAAGCGGCATCGCCGCCCTGCGCCATGGCGCCGGCATTGGAAAACAGCATGTCGACGCTGCCCAGCTCCCGCGCCGCATCAGCGATCCACGACTTCAATGCGGCGGCGTCGGTGATATCCACGGACGCGCCGGTCGCCTTCACGCCCATCGCCTGCAGTTCGGTAACGGTGCCGGCGACCTGATCCGCGTTGCGGGCGCACACTGCGACGCCTGCGCCTTCGCCCGCCAGCGTGTCCGCAATCGCCCGTCCGATGCCGCGCGTGCCGCCGAGCACGACGGCGTTTCTGCCCTTCAAACCCAAGTCCATTTTGTTTTTCCTTTATTGATTCCGCCGCATTGTAGCGGTGAAGGCAACCCGGGAGAAAGCTCAAATCGCCGACACCCCTCTCGGCCATAACGGGGCAACATCATCACGCTCTTCTTCCCTTCTCCCCTTGTGGGAGAAGGGAAGAACGCCGCCGCATACGCGCACGTCACTGTATGACGCGCTGTGTGACTGCCCGACGGGCAAATCACCTAAAACCTGTCCAGCCCCTCTTGCAAAAATATTCCGCTTAACGCGCAGGCCAAATCATCGGCATAACTCCGCCCGTCTCACCCGTTGAGGGGCGTTGGCCATCGTCACGAACGTGCGGTGAGATGCGATGGACGCGAGAGCTGCGACTGACGTGTGTGGCTGACGCGTACGGCGAAGTCGTGTGGTCCGGACGCCGCGGTGCTGGCGTTAAGTCCAAGAGAAGCGAAAGCTTCTCGGGGGCGACGGTGGCAAGAAAGCCGTTCACCGGGGAGAGCTCGAAGTAAGCCGTAAAGCCATTGCGCAGGGAAGGCCGGAGTGTTTCCGCCGAACCTGTATGCTCGTGTGCGCTTTTGCCGTGTGCATTGGCACGCGAGACCGCGGGTGCGGCGCGCACCCGGTCTTCCCTGCGCCCTCTGACAAAGAGGAGGGCAAAGAAGATGCAAACCTCGGGCGTATCACGCCGCGAGAATGCGCAAGCTCGTTCAGCCGTCATTGCGAGCGCAGCGAAGCAATCCATCTCTCCGCTTGCCGCGCTATGGATTGCTTCGCTGCGCTCGCAATGACGGAGAGGGAACGGCGCCCCTGGAATCCGTAGCCCGGATGAGCGGAGCGACATCCGGGGCCGCTCTAACACCGTCCCGGATTTCGCTCGCGCTCCATCCGGGCTACGTTGCGCCGGATGTTGTTAGGGAAGAGACACGCCGATGCAAAGCCCCCGCGAAATTCTTTCCGATATCTGGACGTCCGCCGGCGGCGAAGCTGCCGCGCTCGACGCGCTCACGCTGACCGGCGATGAGCCGCAACTGCCGTCCTCGTTTCGCGTCGCCGCCGCCGCACAGGTCAGCGTCGCCGCGACCGGACTGGCGGCGGCCGGGATCTGGAAGATGCGCAGCGGCGAGGCGCAGGACGTCGCGGTCGACATGCGCCATGCCGTGGTCGAATGCCGGAGCGAACGCTATCTGCGCGTCGACGGCAAGCCGCCGCCGCCGGCCTGGGACGCGATCGCCGGTGTCTACAAGACCCGCGATGGCTTCGTGCGCCTGCACACCAATTTTCCCCATCACCGCGACGCCGTCTGCAAGGTGCTGAACTGCAAGCCGGAGCGTGACGCGGTTCAGGCCGCGCTGATGCAATGGGACGGCGAGGTGTTCGAGACCGCGGCCTATGCCGGCGGCTGCGTCGTCGCCTTGATGCGCTCGCATGACCAATGGTCGGCAACGCCGCACGCCAAGGCGCTCGCCGGATTGCCGCTGATCTCGATCGCAAAAATCGGCGAGGCCGCGCCAAAGCCCTGGCCCAAGGGCGACCGGCCGCTCGCCGGCATTCGCGTGCTCGATCTGTCGCGCGTGATCGCGGGGCCCGTGGCGGGCCGGACGCTCGCCGCGCATGGCGCCGACGTGCTGCTGATCTCCGGCCCCGAGCTGCCGGCGATCCCGTGGCTCACCATCGACACCGGCCGCGGCAAGCTGACGAGTTTTGTCGAACTCAAGGATGAGCAGGGCCGGGCAGCCTTGCGCGATCTGTTGGCCGAGGCGGATATCTTTTCGCAAGGCTACCGGCCGCAGGCGATTGCTCGCCTCGGCTTCTCGCCGGAGGATGCCGCGCGCATCAATCCCGGTATCATTTATGTCACGCTGTCGGCCTATGGTGCCGCAGGGCCGTGGGCCGAGCGGCGCGGCTTCGACTCTCTGGTGCAGACAACGACCGGATTCAACCATGCCGAGGGGCAGGCCGCCGGAGTCGATGGACCGAAGGAATTGCCGGCGCAAATGCTCGACCACGCCACCGGCTACTTCATGGCGTTCGGCGCCATGATGGCCAAGGCGCGCCAGGCGCGTGAAGGCGGAAGCTGGCACGTCCAGGTCTCGCTGGCGCAGACCGGCCGCTGGCTGTGGAATCTCGGCCGGGTCGCCGACGGTCTCGATACCCGTGATCTTACGGGGGAGGCGGTGACGCCCTTCATCGAGGAGATCGCCGTCAGGCTTTGGTGCACTGCGGTCGGTCAGGCATTCGGCGATCTTGTCGAAAACCCCGGCATTTTGGGCCCGTCCGGCGATGCCGCTCGGCAGTCACCCGCCGCAATGGCCGCCACGCGGCATAGGCGGCTTGCGGGCGTTCGGGCCGGCTCTCCAAACTTTAATCTCTCCCGCCAAGGCCGTTTTCGTTTTTTATGTTGTTGGAACGTGAATTGGGCACTATTAGCGCAGGTGAGGCAAATCGTCGCTGAGTGGTTCCGGCCGGATGCATGAACGTATTTACCAAGCGATTGCAGATCGTTACCCGGCAGCGGCTGGCCATGGCCGTCGGCCTGTTGGTCGCTCGTCGGCGCGGGCGCTCTATGGCTACGCCCAGATCGGCGGTCCAAAGCGCGGCCATTCCGAAGTCTCGAGCCAGTCCCGCAAGGGATTGCAGCGCTACACGCCGAGCCCAGCCGAATGGGCCAGCCTGACCATTCAGCCCGTCACCGAACGCGGCTTCCGCGCCGAAAACGTCACCGAAGGCAAGATCGCGATCGATGAAGACCGCTCGACGCCGGTGTTCTCGCCCTATGCAGGCCGGGTCACCAAGCTGCTGGCGAAGCCGGGCGACAGCGTCGTCAAGGGCCAGCCGCTGTTCGTGATCGAGGCCGCCGACAACGTTCAGGCGCAAAACGATTTCATCGGCGCGATGGCCGCCATGAACAAGGCGAAGTCCGCGCTCGATCTGGCGCAATTGCAGGGAGCGCGCGCCAAGGACCTGTTCGAGGGCAAGGCCGTTCCGCTGAAAGATTACCAGCAGAGCCAGGCGACCCTGATCCAGGCCGAAAACGACATGCGCTCGTCGCAGACGGCGATGGAGGCGGCGCGCAACAAATTACGCATTCTCGGCCTCACCGATGAGGACATCGCGACCTTCCAGGAAAAGCGCCGCATCAATCCCGAGACCACCATCTTCGCGCCGATCGCCGGCACCGTGGTCCAGCGCAAGATCGGCCCCGGCCAGTATGTCAACGCCGGCGCCAGCGACCCCGTCTATGTGATCGGCGATCTCTCCACCGTCTGGATGACGGCCTTCGTCCGCGAGAGCGACTGCGCGAACGTCGCGATCGGGCAGGAGGTGACGTTCAACGTGCTGGCGCTGCCGGGCCGTCCGCTGTCGGCGCGGCTCAACTACGTCGCCACCGCGATCGATCCTGCGACGCGGCGGCTGCTGGTGCGCGCCACCATCGACAACAAGGACTTCGTGCTGAAGCCGGAGATGTTCGCCAACGTCACGATCTATTCGGGCGGCGACCGTCCGGCGGTCGGCGTGCCGAAGCAGGCATTGATCTACGAAGGCGATCAGGTGCGGATCTGGGTCGCGCATCCGGACAAGACGATTGAACTGCGTCAGATCAAGCCCGGCCTCGCCAATGGCGATCTCGTCGAGGTGGTCGGCAATCTGAAGCCCGGCGAGCAGATCGTCACCAAGGGCGCGCTATTCATCGACCGCGCCGCGTCCGGCAGCTGACCCCCTCATTGAAAGCTCCGATCTGAATGGATCGCCTGGTCGCCCTAGCCGTCAGCCGCCGTTATTTGATGGTCGGCATGTTCGTCGCCGTGCTGGTCGGCGGCCTGATCGCGTTCAAGCAGCTCAACATCGAGGCCTATCCCGATCCGACCCCGCCGATGGTCGACATCGTGACGCAAAGCCCGGGCCTGTCGTCGGAAGAGATCGAGCGCTACATCACGATCCCGATCGAGACCCAGGTCGCCGGCATCAAGAACCTGCGCACCATCCGCACCATCTCGCTGTACGGATTGTCCGACGTCAAACTGCAGTTCTCGTTCGATTACACCTATGAAGAGGCGCTGCAGCAGGTGCTGAACCGGCTGTCGCAGCTTGCGCCGTTGCCGGGCAATGCGCAGCCGACCATCTCGCCGCTCAGCCCGATCGGCGAGATTTTTCGCTACCGCCTGAAAGGTCCGCCGAATTACAGCGTGCTCGACCTCAAGACGCTGCAGGACTGGGTGTTGCAGCGCCGCTTCCGCGCCGTGCCCGGCGTCGATCGACGTCACCGGCTGGGGCGGCAAGACCAAGACCTACGAGCTGCAGGTCGATTTCAACAAGCTGGTCGCCAACGGGCTGACGCTGCCGCAGGTGCTGCAGGCCGTCAGCAACGCCAACATCAATGTCGGCGGCAACACCGTCAATATCGGCGCGCAATCCGCCGTGGTGCGCGGCGTCGGCCTGATCCGCTCGATCGACGACCTCAACAACACCATGGTGTCGCAATCGGGCGGCAATCCGGTGCTGGTCCGGGACATCGCGCATGTCACGATCGGCGAGAAGCCGCGGCTCGGCATCGCCGGCCTCGACCAGGACGACGACATCGTGCAGGGCATCGTGCTGATGCGGCGCGGCGAGCAGAGTTCGCCGACCATCGCCCGGGTCGAAAAGCTGGTCCACGACATCAATCATTCCTGCATCCTGCCGCCGGGCGTGAAGATCGAGCGGATCTACGACCGCAAGGACCTGATCGACATCACCACCCACACCGTGCTGCACAACATGGTGGTCGGGATCATCCTGATCGTGCTGCTGCAGTGGATATTCCTCGGCGACCTCCGCAGCGCGCTGATCGTCGGCGCGACGATTCCGTTCGCGCTGTTCTTCGCCGTCATCATCCTGGTGCTGCGCGGCGAATCCGCCAATCTGCTGTCGGTCGGCGCGATCGATTTCGGCCTGATCGTCGACGCCACCGTGATCATGGTGGAGGCGATCTTCCGCCGGCTGTCGCAAACCACCGCGCTGTCCGAAGCCGAGCGCAGCCATATCTCCTTCGACACCACGATGGGGATGAAGAGCCACGCCATCCTGTCGGCTGTCCGCCGACGTGTCGCGCTCGATCTTCTTCGCCGCCGCCATCATCATCGCCGCCTTCCTGCCGCTGTTCACGCTGAGCGGCGTCGAAGGCAACATCTTCGGGCCGATGGCGCGGACCTATGCTTATGCGCTGGCGGGCGGCTTGCTGGCGACCTTCACCGTGACGCCGGCGCTGAGCGCGATCATCCTGCCCTCGCATATGGACGAGACCGAAACCTGGATCGTCAAGAAGCTCGACCAGCTCTATGTGCCGGTGCTGAAATGGGCGGTCGCGAACCGCAAGATCGTGATGGCCGGCGCCGCGGGTCTCGTGGTGCTGACCATCGTGTTCGCGCGGCTGCTGGGACTGGAATTCCTGCCCAAGCTGGAAGAGGGCAATCTGTGGATTCGCGCCACGCTGCCGCCGACCATCTCGCTGCAGGAAGGCAACGCCTACGTCAACGAGATGCGGAAGCTGATCCGCAGCCGGCCCGAAGTGGAATCGGTGGTGTCGCAGCACGGCCGCCCGGACGACGGCACCGACGCCGCCGGCCTGTTCAACGCCGAATTCTTCGCGCCCTTGAAGCCCGCCAGCGAATGGCCCGATACCCGCGACAAGGACGAACTGACCGCGCAATTGCTGGCGCAGTTGCAGGACAAATTCCCGGGCGTCGAATTCAACTTCTCGCAATATCTGCAGGACAACGTCTCGGAGGCGGTCTCCGGCGTCAAGGGCGAGAACTCGATCAAGCTCTACGGCAACGATCTGCAGGCGCTGACCGACACCGCCAACAAGATCAAGTCCGTGCTGAGCACCGTGCAGGGCGTCACCGATCTTGCGGTGTTCACCTCGCTCGGCCAGCCGACCATCCAGATCGACATCGACCGCGCCCGTGCCGCGCGCTACGGCCTGTCGCCGGGCGATATCAACGCCACCATCAAGGTCGCGGTCGGCGGCGACAGCGCCGGCGATCTCTATGAGCCCGGCAGCGACCGGCATTTCCCGATCATCGTTCGGCTGGCGCCGGAATACCGCAAGAGCGCCGAGGCGATCCATAATTTGCGGATCGGCGTGGCCGGGCAGGGCGGCGCGATCACGCAGATTCCGCTCAGCGAGGTCGCCTCGATCAACCTGATCTCGGGCGCCGCCTATATCTACCGCGAAGCAGCAGGAGCGCTATCTGCCGATCAAGTTCTCGGTGCGCGAACCGCGACCTCGGCAGCGCGATCCAGGAAGCGCAGGACAAGGTCGCAGCCCAGGTCCAGCTGCCGCCGGGATCGCGGGTCGAATGGGTCGGCGAGTTCGGCAATCTGCAGGACGCCATCAAGCGGCTGTCGATCGTGGTGCCGATCAGCCTCGCGCTGATCGGGGTGCTGCTGTTCTTCAATTTCGGCTCGATGGTCGACACCTTGCTGGCCATGAGCGTGATCCCGATGGCGATCTTCGGCGGCGTGCTCGGGCTGTTGATCACGGGCATCCCGTTCAGCGTGTCGGCCGCGATCGGCTTCATCGCGCTGTTCGGCATTGCCGTGATGGACGGCATCATCATCCTGTCGCAGTACAACCAGCTGATCGACGAAGGCTATGAGCGGATGCGGGCGGTGATCCGCACCGGCGAACTGCAATTGCGCCCGGTGCTGATGACCTGCGTGGTGGCGGGCGTCGGGCTGTTGCCGGCGGCGCTGTCGGAGGGGATCGGTTCGCAGGTGCAAAAGCCGCTGGCGGTCGTGGTCGTCACCGGCATGATGCTGGCGCCGATCGTCATCCTGGTGACGTTGCCGGTGCTGATCTCGGTATTCTCGCGCCGGGCGCGGTGAATGCCTCTGTGGGCACATGCCCATGTTTCCTGCCCACTCGGTTTGTGGTTGACGCAACCTGGCGGCCGTCCCTTGATGCCAGCAGGGACAACCGCGGGAGCAAGCCATGCGGATCGAGGAAAGCCAAGGATCGAACGGCGGGCAGAACGGCCACGCGCAGCCGGCGAAATCGCGCCACGCGCCACCGCCGAGCAGATTCTCGGCGAAATCCGCGACTATTGCCGCGCAGACGCAGACCGCTGAATCGACCTTCGGGCGGCTGGTGGTCAATGACGGCAAGCTGGTGTCGCGGTTGCGCGACGGCGCCAGGATCACGACCGGCACGCTCGACAAGGTCCGCGCCTATCTCGCCGAGCATCGGCCCGCTTCGACCGCAGAGCGCAGGCCAGCCGTCACCGGTCGCCAAGCCGCTGAACGGCGCGGGCGCCGCCAACGCCGTCGCGCCGCCGGGCTTCCGGTTCTTCGACAACCGCCAAAAATACCTGCTGTTCGTCTCGACCTGCAGCGAGAAGACCGAGGTCGGCCACCGCATCTCGCTCGAGCTCGGCAATCTGCAGCCGGCGCCGCCGGCGCTTCGCATCTTCGATGCCGGCGTCGGCGACGGCACCGTGCTGTCGCGGGTGATGCGGGCGGTGCATGCGCGCTTCCCCACCATGCCGCTCTATGTCGTGGCGAAGGAGATCAGTTACGAAGACGTCCGCCTGATGCTGGAGAAGATGGCGGACCGGCTGTTCGAGCATCCCGCCACCGTGCTGGTCGTGACCAATCTCTATTACGCCGAGGCGCCGTGGCTGACGCCGCGTTCGGTGACGTCGGCGCAAGGCCTGATCTGGAAGGACGTCACGCTGACCGGCAACACCGCGCACGGCTTCGCCGAGCAGATCGGCGAACTCGAAGGATTCCTGGCCGAGAACTGGCGCGCGGGTATCAGCCCGACCACGGGCAATCCGGTCTATCAGCGTCCGGTCATCCTGACGCTGCGGCGCGAGGATCATTCGTTCCTGCTCGACCCGATCATGCCGCGGCCCGGCCGGGTGATGGCCGATTACGATCTCGTCATCGCCTCGCAGCCCTACCGGGCGCGGGCGAGCGTCGAGTTCAAGGCCTCGAAAGTGTTGACGCCGCTGGTCAAGTCGCTGCGGCCGGGCGGGCGGCTGATCGGCATCCATTCGCACGGCAAGGATCCCGGCATCGAGATCATCGACCAGGTCTGGCCGGGCGACGATCCCTTCAAGACCGACCGCTACGCCATCCTGCGCCAGGTCAAGCATGAGCTCGGCGCGGCGGCCCGGCACTACAATTTCAACGCCTCCTCCGACGCGCGCTCGATCTTCCGCTACCGCATGCATACGCTGCCGGACGAGGTGAGCGGGCCGATCGGAACGTCGACGCTGTTCGCGGCCTGGAACGCTGCGATCTACGTGGCGCAGATCGAGGACAACAGGCTGTCGGAAGTGGTCCGCGACGGCCGCTACCTCGAAGCCACCGACCGCGTGCTGAAGAAGCATGGCGGCCTGTGGTTCAACGACGAAACCTATGTGATCTCGCGCCGCCGCGCGCCGGCTTGATCGTGGGAGGCGCCCGTGACCGTCTCCGATCCGTCATCCGCCAGACTGGCCGCGCTGCTGTCGTCGGCCTCCGTCGAAATCTCCTCGCGCGGGCATCAGGTCGCGGAACTGCGCGAGCATTTCGCTGCCGGCACCGATGTCACCATCACGTTCCTGCCCGGCGACAATTATCGTCACAACGTCGAGACCGCCGCTGCGCTGCGCCGCGCCGGCTTCAATCCGGTGCCGCATATCGCTGCGCGCGAAATGGCCTCGCGCGACGCGCTCGATGATTTCCTGGCGCGGGCGCGGGGCGAGGCCGATGTGTCGCGCATTGTCCTGATCGCGGGCGACGTCGCTGCCGCCAAGGGCCCGTTCAAATCGACACGCGATGTCTGCGCCAGCGGATTGATCGAGGCGCATGGGATTGCGTCCGTCAGCGTGGCCGGTCATCCCGAGGGCCATCCGTTTCTCGAACTGCCGGATGCGCTGAACGGGCTGGAGGCGTGGCGCGACTGGGGGCGGCGGACCGGAGTGCGGGTCGATGTCGTCACGCAATTCTGCTTCGAGAGCGCGCCGATCCTGCAATGGATCGCTGAACTCGATCGCGCCGGCATCGATCTTCCCGTTATCGTCGGCCTCGCCGGTCCGGCCACGCCGGCGACATTGACAAAATTCGCGCTCCGCTGCGGCATCGGCAATTCCATGCGCGCGCTGCGGGCCAGATCGGCCGGTTCGGCCGCCTGCTGACGGATACCGGGCCGGACGACGTCGTCAGGGGATTGCGCTGCGCGCCCGCGGCCGCAACGGCTTCGATCGCGGGATTTCACCTGTTCCCGTTCGGCGGCCTGCGCAAGGCCGGCGACTGGCTGCGCACTTGCGACCGCGACCCGCTCGGACTGAGCGGGCCGCGATGTCGAGCGCCGGGCTTCAGAACCCGTAAAGCTGCGCCGGGTTGTCGACCAAAATCTTCTTGCGGATCGCGGCATCCGGCGCCCACACCGGAAGCTGGTTCAAGAGCCGCCCGTCGTCGATCTGGAACAGCGGCGTCACGTCGCTGATCTGCTTGCCCGGCGGGGTGACGGAGTCCGGGTGCGGCCAGTCGGTGCCCCAGACGATGCGGTCGGGATTGGCCGCGATCAGCGCCTGGGCGAGCGGCATGCAATCGGCATAGTCGGGCCCGAGCTTCGAGGAGCGGTAGGCGCCCGAGATCTTCACATAGGCCTTGCCCGATTTCACCAGCTCCGCAGATCGGCAAAGCCCGGTTGCTCGATGCCCAGGGCTGCCTGCGCGCCGCCGAAATGATCGAATACGACCGGCACCGGCGAGGCCATGACGAGATCCTTGATCGCGGTGATCATCGCCGGGTTGGTGTAGAGCTGCACGTGCCAGCCGCGCGCCTTCATGCGCTCGACGGCGGCCGTGAAGCGCGGTCGGGCGACAGTCGGATCATTGACGCCGCCGGTTGCGAGATTGAGGCGGACGCCGCGAATGCCGGCCTTGCCCATCAGGTCGAGATCGCTCTCCGACGTCTTGTCGTCGATCACGGCGACCCCGCGCGCGGTCGGTCCCCGCGCCGCCATGCCGAACAGCGTGGCCGAATTGTCGGTGCCGTAGATCGACGGCGTGACGATCACGACGCGCTCCATACGCAGCGCCTTGTGCAGGGCGGTCATTTCCTCCGGCGAGGCCAGTTCGGGCGTATAGACGCGGCCGGCGAAGAACGGGAATTTCGCAGGGTCGGGGTGGATATGGGTGTGGCAGTCGCAGGCGCCCGCGGGCACGTCGAAATTCACCGGCGTCGCCGGCTGCGCCGCTTTGGCGGAGGCGGTTCTGTTGTTCATGACCACTCCGGCTGCGATGGAGGCAAGCATCATACTGCGTCGCGTCAGCATTGGTGTTCTCCCTGGATAATGTTGTTGATTGTTGGTGTCCGGGCAGGCCGTCATGCCCATCGACTTCAGCGTTCTCCCTTCGGCGCCGAGCGTTGTTTCGCCCGTGGTGCGGCCGGGAGATTATCGGGAGAAGTGAGGCGCGGGAAGGGCGCCCGTCGTCTGGCTGCATCGCCTTATCGGTTCAGTAACGCAGCCGGTCTATCGAACCGGAGGGCGCTCCGATTTGACTAATCATCCGCCCGCCCGGAATATCTCCCATCTCCTGGAATCAGTTCATGCGAAAATTTTCACAAAAATTCAAAACTGGCGCGTCGGTGGTTGCCGTGGTCGTCGTGTTGCTCGGCGTTTACAGCTATCGCAAGCTTCAGGCGCTGGCGGCCGATCCCAGCGGGGAAAAGGATTGCGGGCCGGCGGTCGGCGGCGGCGAGCAGGCGAAAATCGATCTGGAGCGGATCAAGGCGATTGCGCCGCTCAAGGATGTGAAATGGTCGCAGCTTGGCGGCAGCATCAACGATGCGAGCTGCCTCAACAAGACCGAAATCTACGGCGTGGTCGAGGTGCGCAGCGTCGAGGATGTCGCGAAGACGCTTTCCTTTGCGCGCGACAACAAGCTCTCGATCACCACCGCCGGCGTGCGTCACAGCATGGGCGGGCACGCCTTCCGCAAGGGCGGCATCGTGCTCGACATGCGCGGCTTCAACAAGATCGTGCTCAACGAGAGTTCGCGATCGGTCACGGTGCAGCCGGGCGCGACCTGGCACGATATCCAGAACGTGCTGCACCCGCGCTTTGCGGTTCGCGCCATGCAGTCGACAGACATCTTCAGCGTCGGCGGCTCGATCTCGGTCAATGCCCATGGCATGGACCATCAGGCCGGCGCGCTCGCCAAATCGATCAAGTCGATGAAGGTGATGCTGGCGGATGGTTCGCTGCAGACGGTATCGGCGACCGAGAACAAGGACCTGTTCAACCTCGTGGTCGGCGGCTACGGCCTGTTCGGCGTCATCGTCGAGGCCGAGCTCGATATTGCCGATAATCTGGTCTACCAGACCGGGCGCCGCATGATGGACTACAAGGAATTCCCGGCGCTGTTCGCCAAGGAGATCGAGAAGGACGCTAATGTCGGGCTGATGTACGGCCACCTCTCGACCGCGCCAAGCTCGTTCCTGAAGGAATTGCTGCTCTACACTTACACCAAGGTCGACGGCACCGATTTCAAGCGCGAACCGCTCGGCGAGGTCTCAGGCACCAAATTGCGGCGGCTCACCATCAACCTGTCCAAGCAGGGCCCGCTGTTTCAGGAAATGAAATGGCTGTCGGAAAAGCACATCGAGCACCGGATGGAGACCTGTACGGTGACGCGGGCGCAGGCGATCGGATCGGCGGAGGCCTGTCTCGTCAACCGCAACGACCCGATGCACGATTCGGTGCCTTACTTGCGCAACTCGCTGCCCAACGACACCGACATCCTGCACGAATATTTCATCCCGCGCAGCCAGTTCGTCTCGTTCGTCGACGGCATGCGCAAGGTGCTGACCGACAACAAGACCAATCTGCTGAACGCCTCGGTGCGCGTCGTGCATCAGGAGAACAATTTCCTGACCTATTCGCCGGAGCCGGCGTTCTCGCTGGTGCTCTACATCAACCAGACCACGGACGATGAAGGCAACCGGCGGATGAAGAAGGCGACGGAAGAACTGATCGACCTCACCATCGCGCACAAGGGCCGGTTCTTCCTGCCCTACCAGCTCTATTATTCGAAGGATCAGTTGCAGCGCTCGTATCCGCAGATCAACGATTTCTTCGCGGCAAAGCGGAAGTATGATCCGAGCGAGCTGTTCACCAATACGTTTTACCAGAAGTACGCGTCGTGACACTGCCCGCAGAATGGGATTGGCATCGCGTCCATCACAGAAAATCTCGCAGCCTGGCAAGTTCAACGGCGAGTTCGGCGGAGATTACTTCAGGGACCAGTTCGCCCTGTGGGGCAGTATGAATCTGGTAGAGATGACGTTGGCCCAGCGGCTGCGTCAGTAACTTCGTTAGGCATTCGTCCAAGGTACCCTCAAAGACCGAGTATGGGATGGGCCACACAACGTCTTTGGCGCGCTCGTTGTTCTTCGACGGCCATTTTTTCAGAACAGCAGGCGCGTAAAAATCCGTTTGAGGATACTCCTTAAAGTTGGGCATCGCGGTCGCAGGTACACACGGATTAAGCCGTTCGACGTAGACCGGCCAGGATGGCTGGAGCCCTGGTCCGTCAAAGCTGCGCGGTGAACCGCCTCCGTGGCAAGCCGCTGCAGCCGCCCGCCTGTTCGGCGTCCAGCACCAACAGCGCACCCGCCGCATAGAGACGGCCGACGAAATCGGCGTCGTCGGAACGCGCGATGGTGACGTAGTTGTTCGACGCAAGAATGCGGCCGTTGGCTTTGGCGATCGCAGCCAGCGCCTGGGACGGCGGGCCAATCACCGCCATCGACTTGCCGGGGGGCGATCCGAAGGTCAAGGCTGTGACGACAGCAAGCCAGCCGCCGACGACGAGCGTGATTGCGCCGGCAATCCGCCCCCACCGCAAACCCTCACGCGGGCGCCCGTCAGTAATCATAAAAGTGCTCAATGCTTGCACCCCGGGCCTTGAGCTCGCGGTTGATATCGACAAGACGGTCGATCCTCGCCTTCAGGCCCGCCCGGCGAAAGCCGGGCCGTGCATCCAGTTCCAACGAAAATAGCTCCGTCGTGCCCTTGATGTCGAGTTTGGCGGCATCAGGCGCGATCACCGTGATGAGGATGTCGTGATTACCGGCGATCTCCGCAACCCCATAACCCTGATCCAGCAGGCTCTGGACGATCTCGGTAAAGTCCTTGTATCGCGGCGTCTGCACGATCTGCCATTGCGGCGTCAGGGTGCGGATCGGCTTGATGCGCGGCTCCTTCGCCAGCACGTCGGGTGGCAGTGTTGCGACCACAAACATGATGTCGCGCGGCTCGCTGTCACCACCGGCGTCGAGCGCCTTCTGGATCAGCGAGGCGTAGCCGATCTTGACGAAATATTCCGCGCCGAGCGCGAAGTCGCGCTCCCAGCTGCGCAAGTTGCTCGGCGTCGGCGCCGAGATCGCCATCAGGCCGTCGAGCTTTTCGCGGAACGGATATTTGTACCAGGGGATGGTGTAGAGGAAGGCGGCATAATCCTGCAGCACCGTGCGGCCGAACTCGTCCTGCGGCGTGCGCTTCTCGCCCCTGATCCATTCGAACACGCGGCCGATGGTGTTCTCGTAGGATCCCTTGACGGCATATTCGACGGAATAGCTGACGCCGATGATGTAGATCATCGTCTTTACTTCCGTGAGCGACTCGCCCGTGGCGGGCACCGCGCGGTTGATGGTGCAGAAGCTCTGCCAGAACCCGAAGATATGGCCGAGATAGTTGAAATGGCTTTCGCTGGAGCGATCGAGGAAGCGGCCGAAATCCTCGAAGGAATAGACGATGTACCATTCGGGGAAGGTGAAGAAGGTGTTGTTCAGTTTGCGCCGGTAGCCGGGCTCGCCGATCGCGGGCAAGGTCACGGCCGGCGCACCGGCCGCGGCGGCGCCGGAAGAGGGGCGGCAGGTCCCCTCGATATAGGCCAGCGGCACGAGCACCGACAGCGCGATCAGGATCGCGAAAACAGCCAGGATGCGCCGCAACCACCTAAGCATGAGCGACGGACCGCGTCCGCGGCGCGAGCAGATAGCCGATCAGGATCGCCACGCCGCCGAGGCCGAGATGCGGGGCATTGGCGAAAAACCGCGTCGAGAGCGGCAGGTTGAGGACGCCGTTGATCAGGATGCCGAAGTCGAGATAGCCGCTGCCGGTAGCCAGCCCGAGCAGGCCGTCGGCAAAGTAGAACACGCCGAACAATTGAAAGAACAATTCCGAGGCGCGGCGCGAGGTGATCGCCGCCGCAGCCGCCCACAGCGCCGAGACGAGATGCAGCCCGTCGGCGTACCAGGTGCGGCGAAACAGGCCGAAGATCATGTCATTGGCATCGATGAAGGCGGGGATGTAGCCGGTGAGGATCACGAAGCCGAGCAGGGCGGCGTAGCCCCAGGCGCACAGTCTAATGATGTCCATGATGTCTCCGGCGGGTTCGAATCTCTGCCCAGTCTAGAGTTTTCCAAGTGTCTTGAGCAGGGCATCGTTGAACATGGAGGGGTCCTCGATCTGCGGAATGTGGCCGAGTCCTGGCAGCAATGTCAGGTCCGTATCGGGCGGCAGTAGCGTCCGCAGATCGAGAGCCTGCTCAACCGGGGTGATCGTATCCTTGTCGCCCCACAGGATCGCGACGGGGACTTCCAGCTTCGCATAGGCATTGCGGTCCGCGCTCGCGGCATCGTGTGTCGGCGCCGAGGAAATAATGCAGCCAGTCGGCGATATCGCTCGTGCTGTCGCGCTGCGCCAGCGGCCTTTGCAGGATCGCGACATATTCCGGCGACGCGCGCTCTTTCTTCGCGATCATCGATTGCAGCAGCATTTGCGTCGCCACGGGATTGGTGATGGTCAGCGATACCAGGATTTCGCGAATCCATTTCGGCTGGATCACCCAGGGCGCGTCCGACGGCGCAGCCGTCAATCCGAGCGCCGCATCGATCAGCACCAGTGCGCGCGCCCGATCGGGATATCGCATCGCGAGTTCGGTCGCCGCACCAGCGCCGAAGGAGTGACCGACGATGATGGCGGGTGCAGCTTCCAGCGTCTCGAGCACATCGTTGATCCGCGTGGCCTGGTCCTGCCGGGTGTAACCGCCGGGACGGTCCGAGAATCCAAAGGGCGGGAGATCGAGGGCGATCACATGAAAGCCGGCCGCGGCCAGCGCGTCGCTGGTATGCCGCCACAGCTCGCTCCACGCCGCCGTGCCGTGAAACAGCACCACGGGAATGCCATCCGCCGGACCCTTCTCCTGCACGAACACGCCGCCTGAACGCGTCGGCACCAGATGGCCGGTCTTTGGCGCCAGTCCGACGCGCGTGCCGGTTTCGCGTATCGACGCTGCGAGGCGAAATGAGGTGATTACAAGGACTATGGACAGGAGCAGGACCAGCAAGCCGTTGGCCGACCAGCGCAGAATGTTTGCAACCACGAGGCCTCGCAAAATCGATCGATCAAAACGGAGGACGGAAACGCACTGAGTTTTAGGCCAACGCGAGTGGCTGGCGACTGAAAATATCCGACATGATCAGCGCCCGGTTAATACGGAGAGAAAATACAACCTACTGCCCCGACGGCGTCCGCAGGCCGTGCCAGGCATCGCGCACCTGATGGTAATGCACTTCCGGCAGATAGTCCGGCGTGTTGAGGCCGAGGTTCTTGACGTCGAGCCGGCCGATGGCGCTGAGCAGGGTATAGGAGGCGATGACGCGGTCGCGCTGCGCGCCGATCAGCCGCGCCTTGGCCAAAATCAGGTCCTGCTGCGCGTTCAGCACATCGACGGTGGTGCGTTGGCCACCGGCCGCTTCCCGCTGCACGCCTTGCAGGGCGACGGTGGCGGCGCGGACTTCCGCTTCGGATGCGGTGACCGCAATCTTGGCGCCTTCATTGGCGACCCAGGCGCCGACCGCGGCGGTGCGGGCCTGGCTGCGGAACTGGTCCAGCACCAGCCGGCTTTGACTGGCGATCTCCTTGGCCTGCCGGGTCTGTGAGGCCGCCATGCCGCCGTCGTAGATCGGCTGCGTGAGCTGGCCGGTGACCGAAGCCTGGTCGGTCCCTGCGCTGCTGAGGGTAGGATCGGACTGCCTGCTGCGGCTGGCGCTGCCTTGCAGCGTGATGGTCGGCATCAGGCTGCTTTCGGCGACGCGGATGGTGGTCGTGGCGACGTCGAAGTCGAAGCTGGCCGCCATCACCGCCGGGTGCTCGCGGAAGGCAAGCCCGGTGGCGTCATCGCGGCTGCGCGGCAGCAGGCGGTCCACGGTTTCGGCGGGGCGGAGCGAGTTGGGCGCGTTGCCGATGACCTGGGTATAGGTCGCCTGGCTGACGGCGAGATTGACCTCGGCGGCGTTCAGATCGGCGCGGCCCCGGCTCAGGCGTGCCTCGGCCTGCGCGGTATCGGTGGGCGTGACGTCGCCGGCATTGAGACGCTTCTGGGTGATGCCGAGCGTTTCCTGCAGGAACGCCACGTTGGCCCGCTGCGCGTCGACCAGCGATTGGTTGGCGAGCACGTTGGTATAGACGGTGACGGCGTCGAGCAGCACGCCCTGGCCGACATTGCGCAACGCTTCGCGGCCGGACTGCACCTGCAGTTCCGCGACGCGGACGCTGTTGGCGGTCTTGAAACCGTTGAACAGCGTCTGGGTCACGGTCACCCCGACGGTCCACGGTTTCAAATTGGCGGACTGGATGGTGTTGTCAGGCAACAGGTTCCGCACCGCCTGCAGGCCGGCGGAGAGACCGGCGACAATCTGCGGCCGGTAACCCGAAAGCGCCTGCGGCACGTTCTCATCGGTGGCACGCTGGCGTGCCCGCTCGGCATTGAGCGCGGGATTGGTCTGGTAGGCCTTGGCCAGCGCCTCGGGGAGGCCCTCACCGCGCGCAGCGGGCGCGACAAAAGCGACGCAACTCACCACCCCAACGCAAATGCCCGATCGAAGCACGCGCCTTCCAACGTGGCCAACCCTAACCGTGCGCCAAGTCATCTGATCCTGTAACCAACACGAAAGCGTGATGACTCCTGTTCGAGTCATCCGCTCAATTTTCTTGTTTGAGCATGATCTTCCCGGATAACCGCCGCCGACTTTCCGGATCATGCGCTGGCCGTCCGCCCCCGCCGACGACCCGACACGTCTACCTGTTTAGGCGGCGGCGCCGCCACAGGCAAACTGCCGCGCGACATCAGTACATTAATTCGGTGAAATCAGTGCTTGGCTGTTGCCGGTTCGTCACAGACGAATGTCGGCGGCAAATGCACTATAGCTCTCGCGTGGCTGGCGTCCGATTCAAGGGCGGTCGGCTGTTCAGCTATGCCGGGTCCGTACGCGATGCCGAAGTTGTTTTCCGACCCCGAAGCGATCGCGGAGGATATCATCCGCGATGTCGGCACCAACCTCGTGGTCGGGTTGCCGCTCGGGCTCGGCAAGGCCAACCACGTCATCAACGCGCTCTATGCGCGCGCCGCGGCCGACCGCTCGATCAACCTGACGTTCTTTTCCGCGCTGACGCTGGAAAAACCGCGGCCCTCTGGTCTGCTCGAACGGCGCTTCATCGGCCCGGTGATCGATCGCCTGTTTGGTGGTTATCCCGACCTGACTTATGCAGGCGCGCTGCATGCCGGCGAATTGCCGCCCAACATCCAGGTGATCGAGTTCTTCTTCCTGGCCGGCAAATGGCTGCACGTGCCGTTCGCGCAGCAGCATTACATCTCCGCGAACTATACCCATGCCTCGTCCTATCTGCTCTCGCGCGGGCTGAACGTCGTCACCCAACTGGTCGCGAAACGTGTGGTCGATGGCGTGACGCGCTACAGCCTGAGCTGCAACACCGACACCACGCTCGACATATTGCGCGCCCGCAGCGAAGGCCGCGCATCGTTCAAGCTGATCGGCCAGGTCAATTCCGAGCTGCCGTTCATGCCGGGTCCCGGCGATCTGCCGGCGGATGAGTTTTCCGCTGTTCTCGACAGCCCCGCGACCGATTTCGCGCTGTTCGCCCCGCCGGCCGAGCCGGTCAGCGACACCAAATACGCGATCGGGCTTCATGCCGCTGGCCTCGTGCCTGACGGCGGCACCTTGCAGATCGGCATCGGGCAGGTCGGCGATGCGCTGGCGCAGGGGTTGATCGTTCGCCACCGCGACAACGCGCAGTTCCACGCCATCATGAAGCGGCTTGCGCCGGGAGCGGCGACCTGCGGAGAGCGCGCCGTTCACGAAGGGGCTTTATGGGGTCAGCGAAATGCTGATCGAGGCGTTTCTCGGCCTGATCGACGCCGGCATTCTCAAGCGCGAGGTCGATGGCGTGACGCTGCACGGCGCGTTTTTCCTCGGGCCGAAATCGTTCTATCGCGCGTTGCGCGAGATGCCGGCCGAGCAACTCGCGCGCATCCAGATGATGCCGGTGTCCTTCACCAACCAGCTCTATGGCGACGAGGATGCCAAGCGTCGCGCGCGGGTCGATGCGCGCTTTGTCAACACCGCGATGATGGCGACGCTGATGGGAGCCGCGATTTCGGACGGCCTCGACGACGGCCAGGTCGTGAGCGGCGTCGGCGGCCAGTACAATTTCGTCGCGCAGGCATTCGCGCTTGAAGGCGCGCGGTCGGTGCTCGCGCTGGAATTGACACGGCAGGCGGGTCGCAAGACGCTTTCCAACATCCGCTGGAATTACGGCCACCAGACCATCCCGCGGCATCTGCGCGACGTGTTCGTCACCGAATACGGCGTTGCCGACGTCAGGGGCAAATCGGACGCCGAGACTATCGCGGCGTTGCTGGCGGTCACGGATTCCCGTTTCCAGGATGAACTGGCCGGGATCGCCAAGGATGCCGGCAAGCTGCCGAAGGAGCATGAAATTCCGCGCAGCCACCGCGAGAACTTTCCGGAGCGGATCGCGCAAGCCCTCAAGCCTGCGCGCGACGCGGGGTTGCTGCCGTCATTCCCGTTCGGCAGCGATTTTGACGGCGTCGAGCAGCGGCTGATCCCGGCGCTGCAGTTGCTGCGGGAAGCGCAGCGGACGCCGCTGCGCTTGCCCGGGTTGCTGTGGCAGGGAATGCGGCAGCCGCCGGACGCCTCGAACCGCGAATGCCTGGCGCGGTTGGGCCTCGATCGCCCGACAACGTTCGCCGAGCGCGCCTATCGCGCGCTGGTCAACGCGGCGCTGGCGCGGAGCAGGGAATTTGTAGCGGGGTGCCGTAGGGTGGGCAAAGCGGAGCGTGCCCACCATCTCTCCGAAATCGTTGGCGTCAATGGTGGGCACGCTGCGCTTTGCCCGCCCTACAAAACTCGATCAATTCTACCTGTTCTTGTTCACCGGCTTGCGCTTCTCGATGAACGCCGCCATGCCCTCGGAGCGGTCTTCCAGCGCAAAGGTCGAGTGGAACAAGTTGCGCTCGACATTCATGCCTTCCGACAACGGCGTCTCGAACGCGCGGTTGATGGCCTCCTTGGCCATGGCCGCCGCGGGATGCGACATCGAGGCGATTTTTTCGGCGGCCGACAGCGCCTCTTCCATCAACTTGTCCGCCGGCACGACGCGGCTGACGAGGCCGGAGCGCTCGGCTTCCGCCGCATCCATCATGCGCCCGGTGAGGCACAGATCCATCGCCTTGGATTTGCCGATCGCGCGCGTCAGCCGCTGGGTGCCGCCGATGCCCGGGATGGTGCCGAGCGTGATTTCCGGCTGGCCGAATTTCGCGGTGTCGGATGCGATGATGATGTCGCACATCATGGCGAGTTCGCAGCCGCCGCCGAGCGCATAGCCGCTGACGGCGGCGATCGTCGGTTTCCGGCAGGTGGCGACGCGGTCGCCGCCGATCGCGGTGAAATCGCTGGAGAACATGTCGATGAAGCCTTTCGGCTGCATCTCCTTGATGTCGGCGCCGGCGGCGAACGCCTTTTCGCTGCCGGTGAGCAGGATGCAGCCGATCTTGTCGTCGGCCTCGAGGTCGTCGACGGCAGCGGCAATCTCGCGAAACACGCCGAACGACAGCGCGTTGAGCATTTTCGGCCGGTTCAGCGTGATGATGCCGACCGCGCCTTTGCTCTCGACAATGATGTATTCGAACGTCGCCATGATCCACCCCGAACTACCGATATTGCAGGCAATGTGCCCGCTGCCGGGGTGGGCATCAAGTGGGACAAGTGGATGAGGCGGCTTGCGGACGCGCCTTGTCGCGTCCGCAAAGCGCGTCCCGCTACGCCATGAACATGCGCGCGGCCGACGCCATCGTCAGCAGGGCACCGAAGGCGATGAAGATCTTTCCGATCAGCGAGGTCTTGTCCAGGGTGGAACTGTCGTTAGTCGCGGCCTGACCGGGGCTCTCCGCTGCCGGTTTGGCCGAGGCCATCGCAACCGTCTGCGTGGAGGGGGCCTCCTGTAGATGTAGCGCCCGATCGGCCTCGTTGAGCTGGTCGGGGGCGGCCACGGCGGTATCGGCCGCCGCCTCCGCGTCGGCTGGCTTGTCCGCCGCCGCCTGCAGGACCGTGTTGGCTTTCTCCGACATTGCCGCCGACATCCCCTTGGCGCTATCGGGGGCCGCATCGGCTGCAGTCATTTGCGCGTTGGCGTTGGCGAGCCATGCGGGAATCGCGGGCGCGGTGCCGCCGCTCGCGTCAGCGACCCGCTTTTCGTCAGGTTTCTTCTTCGTCTTTCTTGCTCTCGTCGGATTTCGATGCCGCGCGCGTGTATTTGCGATTGGCGTAGCGTTTCTTCAGGTAACGCGAACCTTGCCTGACGGACTTGCCGGACGTCGCACTGTCCGACTTCGAGACCGCGGCGCTATCCGTATCCGTACCGGCAGCCATCGCCGGCGGTGATCCTGCGAAACCTACCAAAAGTCCTGCCGCTAAAATCAATGCCGATCCCGCGCTGGCTTTGATCGTCATGTGGAATCTCCCCATTGGCCGCCGCCCAACCGCGAAAAAAGACCCTGCGCCGTGTCCACAGCGCGGCAAAAACAGGGAATCTTCGGGCAACACTGGGCAAAAGCTGGGCAATGGTGTTGCAGCGGGCGTGTTCCGGTGGGCATTTGCCGATGCGGGCTCCCTCGGGAGAGCCGCGCCGGGTGCGAGCCTGCGCAATCGATGTTATGAGCCTGCCGTCCGCGCAGCCGGCCGCCCCGATTCCCGGACAGGGGGCCCGGCCGTGGCGCTAGGACCTTCTGCGCCAAGACATTCTATCACGACTTCGTGATCGGATTGTCCTGACGTAACAAATTGAAAGATCGACCGAATTGCAGGGTAGGAGCGCTCTTGCGCGAACGGGATGACGAATGGACCGGCCTGATGCGGTCGGCCATTGCAGGCGACAGTGCGGCGTATCATCGCCTGCTCAGGGCCGTCACGCCGGTGCTCCGGGCCGCGGCGCGCCGCGGTCTGGCGCGGGCAGGGCAACCGGTCGATCAATCCGAGGACATCGTGCAGGACATTTTGCTGGCGGTCCATCTGAAGCGGCACACCTGGGACGTCACCGCCCCGTTTGCCCCATGGCTGTTTGCGATCGCCCGCAACAAGCTGATCGATGCGCTGCGCCGCCGCGGCCGGCGCATTTTCGTCGACATCGACGATTTCGCCGAGACGCTGCCGGGCGAAGCGCCGGCCGAGACCGTCCCGGCGAGCGAGGTTGCCGCCCAGCTTCAGACGCTGCCGGCGCGGCAGCGCGACGTGTTGCAATCGATCGCGGTCGACAGCGCCTCGATCAAGGATACGGCCGCGAAATTTTCGATGAGCGAGGGCGCGGTGCGCGTGGCGCTGCACCGGGGGCTGGCCAGCCTGACGGCGAAGCTACGGGAACAGTGAGATGGATACCGATCAGCTCATTCGAACGCTAGCGGCCGACAATACGCACCGGGCGCGGCCCGTCGGCTTTGCGCTGATGCTGGCGCTTTTGGCCGCGGCGCCGGTCTCGCTTCTGATGTTCTTTACCGAACTCGGCGTCAGGCCCGACGTGATGGTTGCGATGCGCAACCCGTTCTTCGACCTGAAATTCGCGGTGACGCTGGCGCTGGCGATTGCGGCGATTGCCGTCAGCCTGCATCTGTCGCGGCCCGAGGCCTCGCTGCGCGGATTTGGCTGGCTGCTGCTGGCCCCGGTGGGGATTTTGAGCGCGGCGATCGGCGGCGAGATGATGATGCCGCAGCGGTTGCCGATGATGACGCGGCTGGTCGGCAAGAATTGGTGGACGTGCCTGATGGCGATCCCGCTGATGTCGCTGCCGCTCCTGGCAGGTGCGCTGATCGGGCTGCGTCATGGCGCGCCGGCGCGGCCGGCGGTTGCCGGCGCCATCGCAGGCCTGTTGTCGGCGGGACTGGCGGCGACGCTCTACGCCTCGCATTGCACGGACGATTTACCGCTGTTCGTGGCGGCCTGGTACACGATCGCGACCGCGCTGGTGACCGCGATCGGCGCGCTCGCCGGAGCGAAGTTCCTGAGGTTTTGAGGAAGCGTAACCCGGATTGCGCTGCGCTCCATCCGGGCTACGAAGCTGGCGCGAAGCTGCTCAGGTACCAGGCACGGGCGTGGTGGGCGCATTCTGCTGCATGCGGTGGAAGCGCAGCACCTGCTGCGCCGTCGACGGCCGCAGCCGCTCGTAGGTGTCCTTGCAGGCCACAAGATCGGCCGGCTCCGCGCTGGACAGCTCATCGCGCATCTTGATGATGGTCTTGACCGTCGACCACGACAACCCTGCGACCTTTGCCAGGATCATCACGCCTTCGGCCCGGCTTTCGATCATCATGTTCTCGGCGATCGCCACCGGCACATTGGCGAGCGCTGCGATCGAGGCATTGGCCTCGTCGAATTTCCCGGCCGCGGCAAACGACGCCACCTCGGATTCGTCGAGCCGGCCGTCCTCGTACAGCGACTTGACCAGCGCGTGCGCGATCGCGGTGTTCTGGGTGATCGTCGAGGTCGCCGAGCGCGCGCGACGCGTTGCTTCCTTGACCACGGTCGGCACCTCGGCCGCCAGTTGCGGGTTGGCCGCCTCCAGCCGCTGCCGCACCGTGTCGGAGGCCTTGGCCAGCAGTTTCAGATAGAGATGCCGCGGCACGGATCGGACGCAGGCCGACGGAGGTCGTGAGATTGTCGTCGCCCTCGGCGCGGCTGACGAGGCGGGTAAAGCCGCGCTCGGTGAACTTCGCGCCCGGATTGTTCACGGTCGACTGGATCACCTCATCGTTGCCGCGCTGGACCAGCACGTCGGTGACCGCGCCGCTCAGGGTCTTGCGGGTCGAAATCGCCATCAAATGCGCCTGGCTCTTGCTGCGCGCATTCTCGATCAGGGTCTTGTCGTCGAGCCGCATCGACTGCGACAGCACCGGACCTGCCACCTCGATGACATCATCGAAAGCAAGCGCGCGGATGGTGAGCGGCGGGGCGGTGTCGATCGGGGCGAGGCGGTTGGCCAGCAGCATCTTGGCCGAGGTTTCGATGTGGTCGATCAGGTACTGGAAGACATCGTCGAACAGCCCGACCTGCTCGTCCGAATAGTCCACCGCGCTGTTGATGAAGAGATCGGTTACCCGGCGCAGGGTCTCTACCCGGCGAGCGACGGTGCCGTGCGCAAGCGTGGACTGCAGCTCGTCGAGCAGACTTCCGGGAGAGGGAGATCCGGGAGAGGAAGACTTGGCGGCTTTCGAAATCATGACTCTTTCCTGGAGCAAAAAGCGGCGGCGGATTCTCCGCGGCCGGAGCTGAAATATGTCGGATCAGGCGCTGATGATGCAGTTACGCCCCTGTGCCTTGGCTGCATAAAGCGCGCTGTCGGCGCGCGCGAGAAATATGTCTGACGTCTCGTTCGGATTCAGCGTTGCAACGCCTGCCGACATCGTCACCTTCATGCCCGGCGAGAACGCGCTCCAGTCGAGCTCGGCAATAATGGTGCGCAACCGGTCGAGCGCCCGCATGGCCTGGACGGTGTCCATGTCGGGCAGCACCAGCAGGAATTCCTCGCCGCCATAGCGGCCGAACCGGTCGACGCTGCGGACGTTGGCGAACATGGTGATCGAGAATGTCCGCAGCACCTCGTCGCCGGTCGGATGGCCGTAGGCGTCGTTGATGCGCTTGAACCAGTCGAGGTCGATCAGCGCGATGGAGCAGGGCGATCCGCCGCGGGTCGCGCGGGCGATCTCCTCCTCCAGCATTCGCATGATGCAGCGCCGGTTGGACGCCCCCGTCAATTCGTCGAGCTCGGCAAGCTCCTCGATACGCTTGTACGCCGCCTTCAATTCGAAGCTGCGGTCGTAGAGCATCTTGCGCATGGTACTGCCATACAGTCCCACGAAGGCGCACTGTCCGATCGTGAGGACAAAGGAAAGCATGGCCGCGACGCGTTCGGTCTGGGTGGTAATCGGCAGGCCGATCGGGGTGCTGCTGAAGAGGAAGATCGGCGCCAGGCCGATCATGGTGAGCGTCCAGGAGATGATCGCCTGCCGCGAGGTCATTCGCAGCGCGCCGAATCCGAAGATGAGGAATACGACGCTGAGGAAGGCAAATCCGATTTGCGGCGCCGCCAGCAGAAAGCAGAGCTGGAGCGCGACGTGGCCGGCAACCTGGTAGATCGTCAGATAGTGGTCTTCGAACCGGTCGTTGAAGTGGGCTTCCGACAACACGACAAAGACCGAGACCAGTCCGATGCCGGAAACGAAATAGGCCGACGGAATGATGATCGGGACGGTGCCGGCGTAGCAATAGACCAGCAGCACCGAGGTGATGAGCGCGTAGCTGACGCCTTGCACGGCCAGCATCTGGCGGCGCTGGCCGGACCGGCGCTTCAATACTTCCAGCGGCAGTCGGACCGGCGCGGTCGTCCTGTGGGAGCCTTGCCCCTGAAGCAATGAAGCCGCGCTGCTCATGTCCCGCCGCTATTGGAGTAATGCCGGACGAAACTTTAGGGAATAAAGCCTTTAGGTTTGGTATCTTTTGAAGTCGAATCGAGTCCGTTAAAACCCTGCCATTGCACTGTTTCGCAACGGAAATCTGCCGGATTCCGATAGTGCGGAACCCGGCCTGCGCGGGAGCGGCCGGGCGTGAAGCAGGTGCTGCCCTGCCGGCTAAGCCTTGCTAAGGTCCCCGGGGTTAGCCCGTCTTTAGGAAAGTGTTTCCGTATTATGATACCAATTTTGGGGTTCAACTTGTACTTGCTGGGAAAATGGCCTGACAATGTCCGTCTGTGGGGTAGGTCACACATGCGTTCCGGACATTGCCGTAATGTGAAGAATCTCACCTCTTCACATCGAACCGCCGGCCTCTCCCGTCAGACCAACTTTGCGAGACGGCCATTGAACGCGGCACAGGCGGCTTCAGACGAAATTCTGATCGCTCGGATCGCTCAAGGCGACCGGCTCGCCATGCAGGTGCTTTACGGAAGGCACCATGTCAGGGTGTTCCGTTTCGGGCTTCGGCTCGTCAGGGATGAACAGATTGCGGAAGACCTCATCAGCGAGGTTTTCCTTGATGTGTGGCGGCAGGCTGGCAAGTTCGAAGGCCGATCCGCCGTTACCACCTGGCTCCTGGCGATTACGCGGTTCAAGGCCCTGTCGGCGCTCAGGCGCCGCAAGGACGTTGGACTGGACGACGAGACTGCGAACGCGATCGAGGATACGTCCGACGATCCGGAAGTGGTGGTGCAGAAGAAGGATACGGGTGAAGCGTTGCGCAAGTGCCTGACGGCGCTTTCGCCAGAGCATCGGGAAATCGTCGATCTCGTCTACTACCACGAGAAGTCCGTGGAAGAGGTGGCCGAAATCGTCGGTATTCCGGAGAACACCGTCAAGACGCGCCTGTTTTATGCGCGCAAGAAATTGGCCGAGTTGCTGAAGGCAGCCGGCGTAGAACGAGGTTGGCCATGATGGCGGTGAGCAAAAAAATGCTGGATCACGAGCCCAGCGAAATCGAGATGCTGCTGCCGTTCCACGCGGCCGGCACCTTGAGCACGCGCGATGCACGCCGCGTCGAGGACGCGCTCGCCGGCGATCCCGAGCTTGCCCGGCAATACGCCGTCATCCGCGAAGAATATGCCGAGACGATCAGCCTCAACGAGAGCCTCGGTGCGCCGTCCACGCGCGCCATGGCGAAGCTGTTTGCCGCGATCGACGGAGAGCCCGTGCGCAAGCCATCGGTTTCGGTCAGCCTGTCCGCCCGGATATCGGAATTTTTCGCAAGGCTGTCGCCGCGTACGCTGGCCTGGTCGGCGAGCCTCGGCGCCGTGGCGCTGCTGTTGCAGGCCGGCGTGATCGGCGCCGTGCTGATGAAGAACCAGACTGCTTCGTTCCAGACCGCCTCGCTCAGCCTGAACGAGCAGTCGGCAGCGCCCATCACGCGCGATCTCGGAAGCAGCGCTGCGCCGACGCGCGCGCTGGTGCGGTTTGCGCCGGAAGCCCGGATCGCCGACATCACTGCGTTGCTCGACAATTACCAGGCCTCGATCGTCGACGGCGCCAAGGGCGGCATGTTCCGGCTGCAGTTCGGCAACAAGGCGATGAGCAAGGACGAAGCCGCTGGCCTGATTGCCAGGCTGCAGCGCGAGAAGATCGTCAGCCTCGCGGTCGCAACGCCGTAGAGGCTGTCGCCCGGGAAGGCCGAGGTTCCATGGTTCACGATGGCCCGAATTGGCTGATGAAGACGCGCCGTGCGGCATTGATTTTGTCGGCGGCGTTTCTGCCATTGATGGCTTTCGCAGCCTCGGCGGTTCATGCGCAAGGCATCATGCGCACCCCCAATCTCAATGTCGGGGCGCGGACGCCTACCATCAATCCAACGATGACGCCGCGGATCAATCCGACCATCGCGGCCCGGCCGAGCGTGCGCGCCGATACCGTCGCGCGGACGCCGCCGTCCCGGATCATGAGTTCGACCCTGCGGGTCCGCCCGGGGGCGGGCGTGCCGTCGACGCTTCCCCATGCGCGGTTTTCGCCCAACCTCTATCCGGCTTGCCAGAATGCGTTTCGTGGTCCCGACGGCGAATGCTTCGATCGTCCGGTGATGTCGGCCGGCGGCGGCAACGGCACCTCGGCCAAGAAGGGCAATGGCGGATCGCGCAATAACAACGCGCAGGCCGCGGTCAATCTGCGCGCGGTCCAGAACGAGCTCGTCGCCGAAATCGACGGCGCGCTATCCACCGCCGAGGCCGATGAACTGGCGCGGCGTCATGGCCTGGAGCGCATCGCCTCGCAGAGTTTCCCGCTGCTCGGCGGCACCATCGGCCTGTTCCGCATCGTCGATGGGCGGCCGGTGGACACGGTGCGCCGCGAACTCGCGGCCGATGTGCGTTCGGTGCAGCTCAATTTCCGTTACTTCCTGCAACAGCAGAAGAAGCCCGCGATCGAGGGTGACGCCGCGCAATACGCCGTCGCCCAGCTCCGGCTGCCGCAGGCACATGCGCTCGTCCGCGGCATGAACGTCACCGTCGCGGTGATCGATTCAGGTGTCGACGTCAAACATCCCGAACTCGCCAATTCGGTCGCCGACAGTTTCGACGCGCTCGGCAGCAGCGAGGGTCCGCATGTCCACGGCACCGGCATTGCCGGCGCGATCGTCGCGCACGCCAAGCTGATGGGCAGCGCGCCGGAGGCGAGGTTGCTTGCGATCCGCGCATTCGGCGTTGGATCGAAGGGCGCGGAGAGCACGTCCTACGTGATCCTGAGGGGATTGGACTACGCGGCCGAGCATGGCGCGCAGATCATCAACATGAGCTTTGCCGGCCCGAAGGATCCGCTGATCGAGCGGGGGATCGCCGCGACCGCAGCCCGTGGCATCCTGATGGTGGCTGCGGCCGGCAATGCCGGGGCGAAATCGCCACCGCTCTATCCAGCCGCCAATCCGAACGTCATTGCGGTGAGCGGAACCGACGCGCAGGAAAAGCTGTTTGCCGCGTCCAACCGGGGCAACCACATCGCGATAGCGGCTCCGGGCGCGGATATCTTCCTGCCGGCGCCGGATGAAAAATATCAGATCACGTCGGGCACCTCGTTCTCCGCCGCCTATGTCAGCGGCGTTGCGGCGCTGATGCTGGAGCGCAATCCTGCGTTGAAGCCTAACGATATTCGCGCAATCTTGACGAGGACCGCCCGCGATCTCGGCGTCCCCGGCCGCGACGATCAGTTCGGAGCAGGCGAGGCCGACGCCTTTGCCGCGGTCACCGCGGCGACCGCCGCGCCGGCAGTTCCGCTTGCCTCGGTTTCCGGCAAGCCTGCGGGAGAAAAAACGCCGGCGCTCGACCCGTCTGCCGATAACGCTTCCGTGAGCCGGGCACTGAATGACTTCCCGCCGTCGATGGCGTCGGACAAATCGGCCGCAAACGCCCCGAAATAGCCTGCTGCGCCGTGATTTTCCGGCAATCGCCCAGAACACAAGGTTCAAAAAAATCGCCGGCGTTTTGAACGTTCGGCGAGGGTGCTGCGACTTATCTATGTGGGAGCGGTAATCCCTCCCCATCGGCTGTATTCGGCGCGAGCGCCCATCCACCCCAAGCGCCCATATGGCTTGACCCGTCCGGTTGTCCCCCCGGACGGGTCTTTCATTTCCGGCACAGGCTTTTGGAAGAAGCGGCGCCGCATGGGCTTGCCGGCCGCAGACTTTCCGTTCGTCCGCGTGACGCGCGATATTTTCTCGCGTCTTCCCAAACGAAATGATCGAGGCGCGCCTCGCAACGCGGCCATGCTGTCGTGCAGCTTGACCGTGGATGGAGCTGACGACTCCGTATTTGTGCGGGTTTCCTCGATCGTTGCGCGCTCCGTAACACCACGTACTGGACAACGGGAAAGTTTTCCACAGAATATCCATGTCACGTCCAGTTGATTCGTCTCCGGTTGCGTCTGCGTCCGTCTCTCTCTTACGGGCTGATTTATGGCACATCCTGCAGACGTGGCGCGCGGCCGCAATATTGTTGCGCGCTGGTGCAACCTTGCCGAGCAACGGCTGGAACACCTCACCGAACTGTTCGAGAGCGGCCGCTGGCGCCGCTATCACACCGAACTCGAATTTCTCGAAAACATCCAGGAAGCCAAGGCCGCCGTCGAAACCTGGCGCGACCTGATGAGCCGCGAAGCTTCGCTTGAAAACACCGCGATCGACCTGGCCTGGCTCGGCCGCCGTCGCACGACACCGCTGCTGCTGACGCCGCTGCCGCGCGATGAAGGGTTCCGTCAGCCGGTTGTGCAACTTCAGCCAGCGCCGGTTGCGGCCGCGCCGCCGCCGATTGCCACCGCGCCGCGGCGCGAGATTCCCGCTGATGTTCTGGTCGCGCTGGAAAGCCAGCTCGCTGTCGCGGACGAGGTGCCGTCCGTGCCCGACGCGTCGGCGCTGGACGAAATGCCGTTGGCGCCGCTCAGTCTCGACACGATGAGGGAACGCTATCCACTGCTGCGCAACGCGATGTAGCGCGGCGCGAACTAGCGCCGCACCGCGTTGCCGCCGACCACCACCTGCGCGTAGCGCTGGGCGCCTTCGGCTGAAAGATCGGTCGTAATGGTGCGGGCGTGGTCGAGGCCGACCACGGCGCCGCGCGGGGTTTCCGAAATCATGTTGTTGTTGACCAGCGCCGTTCCGGCGCCGGGCATGACCGACACGCCGACACCGACGAAGGCGTTGCGGATCACATTGCCTGTGATCGCGACGTCGCGGAGATATTTGCCCCAGCCGGCGATGATGCCGAACGAGGGGGCGTTTTCGATCACGTTGCCGGTCACGGACGAATCCGCCTCGACATAGATGCCGATCCCGGCGTCGTCGTCGGGGGCGGTGCCGATCGGCCGCTTCGGCTTGAGATTGCGGATGATGTTGCCCTGCACGACGGCGATGCGTCCGCCCTCGTTGAAGTTGCAGACGGAGACGCCGACGGCGGCGCCGTCGACGGTGTTGTTGGCGATCACGGCGCCCTCGAACGCGAATTCGGAATAGAGGGCGACCTCGCGGACATTGCTGACGCTGTTGCCCGTGATCTGGATGTTCGAGGCCGAATTGCCGCGCACCGCGGAGTAGTCGCAATTCTTGATGCGGTTGCCGCGGACGATCACATTGCCGGCGCGGAAGGCGTTGATGGCGTTGCCATATTGCCCGGAGCCGCCGGGGCCGGCCTTGATGTCCTCGATGCGGTTGTCGATCACCAGCGTGCCGTCATCGCCGATCGCCGTGCGCAGGATCTCGATGCCGTTGTCATTGGTATCGGTGATGGTGTTGCGTGAAACGATCAGGCCCAGCGCGTCGAACGATACAACCGCTGTTGTCGCGATCTTCCTGAAGATATTGCCGGAGATGTCGCCGGAAACCTGCTCCAGCCAGATGCCGTTGCCGCCGCTGCCTGATATTTCGCAGTCGGCGATACGGACGTCGCGTCCGCCGAGGCAATGCACGAGACCGCGCCGCTCCGGCAGCGGAATGCCACCGCCGTCGAAGGTGATGCCGGTCAGGCCGACATTGTTGGCGCCTTCGCTCTGCAGCATCGAGGCGCCGCCGTTGAAGACGAGCCTGGTCGCGCCGCGCACGCCGACCAGTTGCGTGCCGTTCGAGAGACGCAGCATGCCGGTGCGGTAGACGCCAGGCGGCAGCGCCAGCGGCGCTTGCGCGCGCGCGGCTTCGTCGATGGCGCGCTGCAGTTTCGCGGTTTGATCGTCGGGGCTGCCGGGACGCACGCCATACTGGGTGACGTCGCGCCCGAGCGTGGAGGTAGGCGGCGCCGCGCGTGCGGCGTCGGGCGACATTGCAAGCGCGCCTGCGACACCGGCGGCGGATCCTCCAATGAGATGGCGGCGGTTCATGTCCATGGTGAATGGCCCTCGCGCGATACTGATCGCGGCATTTGCGCCTTCATAGGTATCGCGAAATTGCGGCCGGGCATGGTGAAGACCGGGAAGAAAGGCGGCGATTGTTCGGGGTAGGGTTAATGTTGGGTACGGTCGCACCGACCCGTAGTCCGGGTAGGGTGGGCAAAGGCGCGCTTGCGCCGTAGCCGCAGCCATCGAAGAGCGACGCGAAGATCGGTGGTGGGCACGCTGTCCGCTTTGCTCCACGATCCTACGAAGTCCGTATTACGAAGCCCTTCGCGCCAGCCGCACCATTTCCAGCAGCATCGCTTCGCCGGCATCGACCAGCTCTTCCAGCGTGATGCGCGAAAGTCCCTTGCGCCTGACTGCGCCGCTGCGCGCCAGCGGCGGGATGTGGACGAAGGCGGCGAGGCGGGGGCCGTTGTCGTTATTCACCGCCTCGATCGCGCGCCAGCTCAGATAGTTACAGAGGTAACTTCCGGCATCGCGCGAGGCGCGGGCGTCGAGCCCGGTACCCTCAGCTGCACGCAGCAGTTTCGCCGTATGTGGCCCGAACCTTTGCGCATCAGCGCCGTCGGCGATCGATCCTTTTCGGGCGCGGGTTTGCGCGGCATCGGGCCACAGCATGGTGACGGCATTGCGGGCGCGGGTCTCGATACGCACAAACTTGGTGCGGCCGGCGAGGCCGAACATCAGCAGCGCGTGCGGCTTGTGTTTTTGCAGAGCCAGCGGCAATTCGCGGTCGACCGCCTTGTAGGTCACGGGAAAGATATGGCTGGACAGTTCGACATCGGCAAAGGCCGGACGGCGCAGCCGCATCAGCCGCGCGACCAATGCCTGCGTCGGATTGTAGGGTGCACCGGGGAACGGACCGAAGCCGGTGACGAGAATGCGAAGTTTTTCGTTCACCGCAGCCACTCCGCGATCTGCTCGGCGGCGACCGCCGGCGTGATGCGGCCGTCGGCGACCTCGGCCTCGGTCTTCTTCACCTTGGCGCGGATCGCGGGATCGGCGCGCAGCCGGGCCATCATCCGCTGCTCCAGCATCGACCACATCCATTTCACCTGCTGCTCACGCCGTCGGCCCGCGAACTCGCCCGAGGCGTTCATGGCGGTGCGGTGGTCCAGAATTTTCTGCCACAGCGTGTCCATGCCCGTACCCGTCAGCGCCGAGTAGGTCAGGACCGGCGGATGCCAGTGCTCCGAGCGGGGGCTCAGAATATGCAGTGCGCCGCGATATTCGGCCGCCGCCAGATTGGCGCGATTGACGTTGTCGCCGTCGGCCTTGTTGATCGCGATCATGTCGGCGAGTTCGACCAGGCCTTTCTTGATGCCCTGCAATTCGTCACCGGCGCCGGGCAGCATCAAGGCCAGGAAGAAATCGGTCATGTCGCAGACCGCGGTCTCGGACTGGCCGATGCCGACGGTCTCCACCAGCACGACGTCGAAGCCGGCCGCTTCGCACAACAGCATCGCCTCGCGGGTTTTGGCGGCGACGCCGCCGAGGGTGCCTGACGCGGGTGAGGGCCGGATGAAGGCGGCTTCCGAATTCGCCAGCCGCGCCATCCGCGTCTTGTCGCCGAGGATCGAGCCGCCGGTGCGGGCCGAGGACGGGTCCACCGCCAGCACCGCGACCTTGTGGCCGCGTTCGATCAGGAACATGCCGAGCGCGTCGATGGTGGTGGATTTGCCGACGCCGGGCGAGCCGGTAATGCCGACGCGCACCGCCTTGCCGGTGTCTGATAACAGCGCCTGCACCAGATCGCGCGCGGCGGCCTGATGATCGCCGCGCCGGCTTTCGATCAGCGTGATCGCGCGTGCCAGCGCCGCGCGGCTACCGGCGCGGAGCTCTTTGGCGAGTTTCCCGACATCGGGGGAAGTATTCTTCGGCAGGGTCATGGCTTGGTTTACAACGCCCGCGCCGGGCAGGCGAGGGGTCCCCGCGCAGCCCCTCAGCGCGCCGACGCGGCGGGGACGGGCGCGCGCTTGAGCTTCCGCCACACCCAGACCAGCACCGGCCAGATCAGCGCGCCGATCGCCATGGCGGCGAGGATCGCGGCGATCGGCCGCTCGAAGAACGGCAATATGCTGCCGTCGGATTTGATCAGCGAGGTGACGAACGCCTGTTCCACCATGGTGCCCATCACGATGCCGAGCACCATGGCGGCCACCGGATAGCCGTTTTCCTCCATGACGTAACCGATGATCCCGAACATCGCGACGGTGACGACGCCGAACATGTTGTTGCCGATCGCGAACGAGCCGACCGCGCAGCACAGCATGATGACCGGCATGACGCTGGAACGCGGGGCGCGCAGCACATAGCTCGCTAGCCGAATCATGACGATGCCGAACGGGATCATGATGATGTTGGCGATGATGAACATCAGGTAGATCGCATACATGCTCGACGCTTTTTCGGTGAACAGCGTCGGTCCGGGGTTGAGGCCCTTCATGTAGAGCACGCCGATCGCGATCGCCGCGATGGTGTCGCCGGGAATGCCGAACAGCAGCGAGGGCACCCAGCCCGAGGCGATGCTGGCGTTGTTGCTGGCGCCGGCTTCGACCAGGCCCTCGACATGGCCGGTTCCGAATTTCTCGGGTTCTTTCGAAAAGCGTTTTGACATGGCGTAGCTGACCCAGGCCGCCATGTCGGCGCCGGCGCCCGGCAGCACGCCGATGATGATGCCGACGATGTTCCCGCGCGTCATCTGCACGTGATACTTTTTGGTGAGCCGCCACTGGCCCGCCATGATGCTCCCGAACTTGCGCCGCGGGATCGGCGGCGGCTCCGGCGTCAGCATCGCGCGCATCACCTGCGCCACGGCAAAGACGCCGACCAGCGCCGGGATCGGCTCGATGCCCCCGAACAGGTCGGTCATGCCAAACGTGAAGCGCGGCACGCCGCCCGGGTTTTCGATGCCGATGCAGGCGACGAGCAGGCCGATGAACATGCCGGCGATCGCCTTCACCGGGGAGGAGCGCGCGACCAGCGTGGCGCACATCAGGCCGAGGAACGCCAGCCAGAAATATTCGAAGGTCGAGAACGACAGCGCGATTTCGGCGAGCGGCGGCGCCAGGATCATCAGCGAGAGCGTGCCTGCGATGCCGCCGACGGCGGAGAACCAGACGCCGGCGCCGAGCGCAAGTTCGGCCTCGCCCTTGCGCGTCATGGCATAGGCTTCGTCCGCATAGGCCGCCGAGGCAGGGGTGCCGGGAATGCGCAGCAGGGCGCCGGGAATGTCGCCGGAGAAGATCGCCATCGAGGACGCCGCCACGATGGTGGCGATCGCGGCGATCGGCGACAGATAGAAGGTGACGGGGACCAGAAGCGCGGTCGCCATCGTCGCCGACAGCCCGGGCAGCGATCCGATGACGAGGCCATAGATCGAGGCCGCGAACATCGCGATGATGACTTCCCAGGTGGAAATCAGCGCGAACGCTTCAAGCAGGGTTTTCAGCATCAATCACCAGGGCATCGGCAGCAGCCCGGCCGGGAGTGGCACGCGCAGCAACTTTGAGAAAATCAGATGGATGCCGATCGGCGCCAGCACGGCGAGCGGCAGCGAAAGCTTCCACCTTGCGCCGAGCGCAGTCGACGTCACGAACACGATCAGCGCTGCCGTAATGATGAAGCCAAGCCGGTCCGCCACTACCACATAGAACAGCAGCAACGCAGGCGGGAGCAGGGCGCGCAGGCCGTAAAACTTTCCGGTCGGCGGCGGTGGCTGGCCGCCCTCGACCGGAATGAGCTCTTCCTCCTCTTCGAAGGAGTGGCCGATCCCGAATGCGATCGCGAGCCCGCACAGCGCCAGGCCCGACCCGATCACCAGCGGGAAGACGTTGGGCCCGACCGGCTGGCCGGGCACCGGCGGCAACTGCCAGCCGCCATAGGCGGCAGCCGCGCCGAGGCCAACGAGAAACAATCCCGTGACGCGATCGGGAAGACGCATGGACGAACTCCGCGGATTGAAACGATGAAGCGCGATCAGGCCTTCGACAGGCCGGCGGCTTTCATCGCCACGCCCATCTGGGCGTCGCCCTTGTCCATGAAGGTGGCGAATTCGGACGCGTCGCCCCACACCGTTCCGAAGCCGCGATTGCTCATGAAGTCCTTGAACTCCTTGGAGTCGAAAACCTTCTTCAGCGACGCCGTGAGCTTGGTCGCGACGTCGGCGGGCAGGCCCTTGGGGCCGGCAATGCCGCGCCACGCTCCGGTCGAATAATCGATGCCCATCGCCTCCTTCAGCGTCGGCACGTCGGGGAAGGCGGGGTTGCGGGCCGAGGCCATCAGCGCAAGGCTGCGCGCCTTGCCGGCCTCGATGATGGCGCGCGCTTCCGGCACCGAGCAGGTGGTGAGGTCGAGGCCGCCGGCCGCGAGATCCTGCATCGCGGGCGCGGCGCCGTTCGACGGCACCCAGGCCACGTGGTTCGGCGCAAGTCCCATCGCCTGCATCCAGCCGACCAGCGCCAGATGCCAGATGCCGCCCTGGCCGGTGCCGGAGGCCTTGAACTTGCCGGCAGGCGCGGCCTTGATGGCGTCGGCGAGCTCCTTCACGGTCTTGTAGGGCGATCCGGAACTGACCTGGATGCCGGGCGGATCCTCGTTCATCAGCGCCAGCGGCGTGTAGCTCTTGGGTGCGAGTTCGGTGAGCCCCTGCCAGTGCATCATCGAGATTTCCACCGTCAGCATGCCGATGGTGTAGCCGTCGGGCTGTGCGGTCGCGATCGCGGAATGGCCGACCACGCCGGAGCCGCCGGTGCGGTTGACCACGTTGAACGGCTGGCCGAGATCCTTCTCCAGCAGCGCCGCCACGATGCGTGCGGTGGCGTCAGTGCCGCCGCCGGCGCCCCACGGCACGATCACGGTCACGGGGCGTGCCGGATAGGCCTGCGCCAACGCCGGCTTGAAGCCAAAACCCGCGACGGCCGCGGCAGCAGCGGATGAAGCCGCGAAGGCGCGGCGCGTGATCTTCTTGGACATCGGTGGTCCTCCCTGCGGCGTCCGTGAGGCCGGACGCTCTTGTGATGTCCGACATTCTAGGCGGCTTTGCGCTGGGGTCGCAAGGCGTTGGGTGGTGATGCGGGATCATCACTGGTGGGCATCACGCCACATCCGGGAATCGGGTGGCGGCGATCAGAGCTACCTGAAATAGGTATCCATGTGCGGCGCCGGAGTTGAGGCAGCCGCGAACGAATGCGGAGGCCACCATGACGACAGCCTATTACAGCACCGTGCTGAACCATCCCCTGGAAACCGTGTGGACCCTGATCCGCGATTTCAACAATTACCCGGCCTATATCGACGGGGTCACCGAAAGCGTGATCGAGGACGACAAAGGCGGCGACGAGGTCGGCGCGGTCAGGCGGTTCTGCTATCTCGGCAACTGGATCCGCCAGCGTCTCGCCGGCCATTCCGACGAAGCGCACTCGCTGACCTATGCCGGCATCGAGCCGTTTCCGTTTCCGCCCGGGCTTGTTCCGGATGCGCCCGCGCCGACGCGCTATGAGGGGACGATGCACCTGCTGCCGGTCGTCGAGGGCAACCGGACCTTCATCGAATGGAAGGTGCGGCTCGATACCGCGCCGCAGGATGCCGATCGCTGGCAGACGCTGTTCCAGTCATGGATTCCTGACTGGACGCACTCGCTTGAACGCGCGCTCGGCCGGAGCGCTTAATCAAGGCGCGGCCGTTATTGCGGCCGTTCTTCGTCGTCCTTCGGTCGCGCGCCGCCGAAAATCCTGGCGCCTTCCGGCGTCAGATACGGCTTCAACGTCTCCCACGGCACGAAGGCGATATACTCGCCTTCGGCATAGGAGCCGACCGCGTAGGGTGAATAGTGAAAGGTCAGGCCGGAGCTCTTGCCTTCCTCGGTCGATGGCGCCAGCGAGACCGGCCCGATCTTGAGAAGCTTTGGCTCGATGGCTTCGATGGCGCTGGCATCCGTGCCTTCCGCGCCGCGCTTCTTTTTCTCGGCCTCCAGCGATGCAATGACGCCTTGCCGCATCGCTTTCAGCGTCGGGCCGTTGTCGGCCGTTTCGGTGAAGAACGGACGGATGCTGATGCGTTTGCCCGCTGACCTGTCCCACAGGATCGTGTCGGACGAACTGTTAGGGTGCGCGCCGCCAGTATATTCATAGTCGCCCCTGACGATGCTGACATAGCGGCCGTCGACCACCGAGCGCGTCTCGTATTTCCGCTCAAACGACCACGCGTTGCGGAACAAGTCGGGTTCCTGCTTGCGTTCCTTGTCGGCATCGGCGCGGTTCTTCATGACCCATGCCTTTCCCTCGGCCAGGCAGTTCGCCGCCAGCGCCGGATCGGCCTTGATCTTCGCGTCGAGGATGACGCTGGCCTCGACCCATTTGGTCTTGATGGAAAAGTCCGGCTTGGGCTCGGCGGCAAACGCTACGCCGAGCGACGCACTGCATGCGACTGTGCTCGCAAAACCAATTGTCCTGACGAATGTGAGGAATGCAGTGCCGCGCAAGGGCGATCCTTTGGAAGTAGCTGCGCCCGGCGGAAACTACTCCGCCGCCTCGCTGCTATGGCCGAGCCGGGCGTTGAGCTTGTGGATCAGCTCTTCGGCGGCATCCGAGATCACGGTGCCGGGCGGGAAGATCGCCTCCGCGCCGGCCTTGTACAGCGCGTCATAATCCTGCGGCGGCACCACGCCGCCGATGATGATCATGATGTCCTCGCGGCCGTGCTTCTTCAGCGCGGCCTTGAGTTCCGGCACAGCCGTAAGGTGGGCGGCCGCCAGCGACGACACGCCGAGGATATGGACGTCGTTCTCCACCGCCTGCCGTGCCGCCTCGTCGGCGGTGGCGAACAGCGGCCCGATATCGACGTCGAAGCCGACATCGGCGAAGGCGGACGCAATCACCTTCTGGCCGCGGTCGTGGCCGTCCTGGCCGATCTTGGCGACGAGGATGCGGGGGCGGCGGCCCTCGGCAGTCTCGAACGCATCGATCAGCTCTTGCACCTTCTCGACCCGGTTGGACATGGCGGACGCCTCCCGCTTGTAGACGCCGGTGATGGATTTGATTTCGGCGCGGTGACGCCCGAACACCTTTTCCATCGCGTCCGAAATTTCGCCGACGGTGGCTTTGGCGCGCGCGGCATCGATCGCCAGCGCCAGCAGATTGCCGTTGCCTTCGCCGGCGCTGCGCGTCAGCGCGGCCAGCGCCGCATCGACTTCCTTCTGGTCGCGCTCGGTGCGCAGCCGCTTCAGCTTGTCGATCTGCAGCCGCCGCACGGTGGAGTTTTCCACCTTGAGCACGTCGATCGCGGCTTCATTGACCGGCTTGAATTTGTTGACGCCGATCACGGCCTGACGCCCGGCGTCGATCCGCGCCTGCGTCTTGGCGGAGGCTTCCTCGATGCGCAGCTTCGGCACGCCGGCTTCGATCGCCTTGGCCATGCCGCCGAGCGCCTCGACTTCCTGGATATGGCCCCAGGCTTTCGCCGCGAGATCCCGCGTCAGCCGCTCGACGTAGTAGGAGCCGCCCCAGGGATCGATGATGCGGTTGGTGCCGCTTTCCTGCTGCAGGAACAATTGCGTGTTGCGCGCGATGCGGGCGGAGAAATCGGTCGGCAGCGCCAGCGCCTCGTCGAGCGCGTTGGTGTGCAGCGATTGCGTGTGGCCTTGGGTCGCCGCCATCGCCTCGATGGTGGTGCGCATCACATTGTTGAAGACGTCCTGCGCGGTCAGCGACCAGCCGGAGGTCTGGCAATGCGTGCGCAGCGACAGCGAGCGCGGATCCTTCGGATTGAACTGGGTCAGCAGCTTGGCCCAGAGCAGCCGCGCCGCGCGCATCTTGGCGACTTCCATGAAGAAGTTCATGCCGATCGCCCAGAAGAACGACAGCCGCGGCGCGAAGCGGTCGACGTCGAGACCGGCGGCAAGGCCGGCGCGCAGATATTCGACGCCGTCGGCGAGCGTATAGGCGAGCTCGAGATCCTGCGTCGCGCCGGCTTCCTGCATGTGATAGCCGGAGATCGAGATGGAATTGTACTTCGGCATTTTTTGCGAGGTGTACGCAAAGATGTCGGAGATGATCCGCATCGAGGGCGTGGGCGGATAGATGTAGGTGTTGCGCACCATGAACTCTTTCAGAATGTCGTTCTGAATGGTGCCTGACAATTTCTCCGGCGGAACGCCCTGTTCCTCGGCCGCCGCGACGAACAGCGCGAGGATCGGCAGCACCGCGCCGTTCATGGTCATCGACACGCTCATCTGGTCGAGCGGAATGCCCGCAAACAGCGTGCGCATGTCGTAAATGGAATCGATCGCCACGCCGGCCATGCCGACGTCGCCGGAGACGCGCGGATGATCGGAATCGTAGCCGCGGTGGGTGGCGAGGTCGAACGCGACCGAAAGGCCCTTCTGCCCGGCGGCGAGGTTGCGGCGGTAGAACGCGTTGGAATCTTCCGCCGTCGAGAAGCCGGCATATTGCCGGATGGTCCAGGGCTGGTTGACGTACATCGTCGGGTAGGGGCCGCGCAGATAGGGCGCGACGCCCGGCCAGGTATCGAGGAAGTCGATGCCTTCGAGGTCGGCCTCGCTGTAGCCGGGCTTCACCGGGATACCCTCGGGCGTCAGCCACGGCTCGGCGCTGCCGGCAGGCTGCGCGGGCGCGGTGGCTTCAAAGGCGATATCTGCGAAGTTCGGTATGCGGCTCATGGTACCCATTATAGCACATGTGAACGTCGGGGATCGTCACCCCTAATCATGGTCCGGATGCTGGTGGCTGGTGATGGTCGCCATCTTCTCCGGCCCGTAATTCTGCTGCGTGGTCTGGCTCGGCAGATTGGCGATGCCGACCACCCAGCCGAGCCGGGATTCGGTTCCATATTGCCGCGTCGGCACCACCCGGTCGGGGCGGTCGAACGTGCCGGTCATGATCTCGATCCGGGGACCGCCGATCCTGCGGAAGCTCAGCGGCGTGCCGCAGGCCGCGCAGAAATCGCGCTCGGCGATGGAGGAGGATTGGAATGAAGCCGGCTTGCCGCGGGTCCAGGCTGAAGTCTTCGTGCTCGATGTCGGCGAAGGAGGCAAACGGCGCGCCCGATGCCTTCTGGCACATCCGGCAATGGCAGATGCTGACCTTGGCCGGTGCCTTCGACATCGCAAAGCGGACGGCGCCGCACTGGCAGCCGCCGGTCAGGACCGTCTTGTGGTTGGTTTCCGTCATGCTCCCTCCATCCGCCGCCAGGCTTCCCGCAGCATCGCCAGCGCGTCGCCGCCGGCAAAGATGAAATCGCCGACGCCAGCATTGCGCAGCGCGGCCTCCTGTTCGCCGGGCCGCCCTGCCAGATAGATATGCTTGGCGCCGGCCGCTTGAAGGGCCTTTGCGGCGGCCACCGCGTGTTCCGCATAGACCTTGTCGGATGAGCACAGGCAAACAATAGCTGCGCCGGAGCCCTTGAACGCGGCGGCGAGCGCCGCAGGGTCGGCAAAGCCTTGCGTATCGATCGCCTCGATGCCGCCGGTCTCGAAAAAGCTCTTGGCGAAGGTGGCGCGCGCGGTGAAATCGGCGGCCGTGCCGAGATTGGCGAGGAAGATCTTTGGCCGCGCGCCGGATGCCTTGAGGTTTTCGTCCGACTTGTCGCGCAGCGCCTCGAACGGCGCGGCCAGCCGCATCGGCGCCAGCGGGATCGAATTTGAATTTCGCCTCGCCATAGGGCGGCAGCACGACCGGCGTCGCATCGAGCACGGCGATCTCGGCCTCATGCAGGTTCGGAAATTCACTCGCGCCCGTCAGCACGTCACGTCGCTTGGCGATATTTGCCTCGCGCGCGGCGCGGGTTGCGGCCACCTTGCGCTGGATCAGGTTCTGTTCGAGCGCCGGGAACATGCCGCCGGCTTTCTCGATCTCCTGGAACAGCGACCATGCGGCTTCGCAGAGCTGCCTGGTCAACGTTTCGATGCCGCCGGAGCCGGCTGCGGGATCGCTCACCTTGGCGAGATTGGACTCTTCCAGCAGCACCAGTTGCGTGTTGCGCGCGGCACGCCGCGCGAACGGATCGGGCAATCCCAGCGCCAGCGTGTGCGGCAAAACGGTGATGGTATTGGCGCCGCCGAGACCGGCCGAGAAAGTCGCGATCGTCGCGCGCAGCATGTTCACATAGGGATCGCGCTGCGTCAGCATGCGCCACGCGGTATCGGCCGCGACGAACAGCGGCTTGGGCGTCAGGCCGCAGGCCTGTTCGATCCGCGCCCATAACAGCCGCAGCGCCCGGAATTTTGCCAGTGTCAGGAACTGGTCCGCGTCTGCGCTGAGCCGCGCATAGATCATGCCTTGCGCGTCTTCGAGCGCGACGCCGGCCTGCTCGATCGCGCGCAGATAGGCGACGCCGGAGGCCAGCACGAACGCCAGTTCCTGCACCTCCGATCCGCCGGCATCATGGATCACCCGTCCATCGGCAGCGGCGAGCGGGCCTTTGAAGCCCATCGCGGCGAGGCCTTTGATCGCGCCCGTGACCGCGGGAACGATCTCGTCCCAACTATAGGGACTGGAGCCCCACACCGCGCCGGACCCGAGCGGGTCCAGCCCGAAGCGGATATCGCAGGCCGCGGGATCGATGCCTTTGCGCTTGATATATTCCGCCACGTGAATGGCGGCCATTCGCGACTGCGGGCCGATCTGAAGCTCGATGCCGATGCCAGCGTCGAGATAGATGCCATCGAGAACCTGCGCGACCGCTTCCGCCGAAGGATCGAGCCCGTAACCATGCGCGCCATTGGCGCCGGCGAACACGAGCGTCAGCCCCGTCGCGCCGTTCTCCAGATCGTGCAGTGCCTGCACGTTGGCGGCCTTTGCATCGGGATGATCGATCCGCTGCATGATCTGCCAGGGCGCAGCCGCAGCACGGCCGGCGACCGGCGCAGCACCTTTCGCGCGGCGATAGATCGGATCGATTTTCAACCCGTCGGACGTCTTGCTGACCAGTTTCTCGAACGGCGCGCCCTTCAGCACCCCGTCGACCAGCTTGCGCCAGTCCTCGTAGGTCGCCTGCGGAAACTCCGCCGCAAATGTCAGCTCGTCAGTCTTGGTCATCCGGGCTATTTATTCCCTGGTCGTCTCTTGATTTGGCCGGAAATTGCCACGGGGCGGGCGCCAAGCCAAACGGTTGTTTTGGGGCTTGGGGTCAATCGAGGTCGGGCAGCCGCTGGATACCCTCGGTCGAAAGCTGCGCCAGCGCGTCGCTGACGCGGCGTCCCGCAATGATACGGTCGGGCACGATCTCGGCCAGCGGCACCAGCACGAAGGCGCGCTCGAAAGCCCGCGGATGCGGCAGCGTCAGTTCCGGCTTGTCGAGCCTGACGTCGTCATAGGCGATCAAATCGAGGTCGAGGGTGCGCGGACCCCAGCGTGTCTCATGGGCGCGGTCGCGGCCGAATTTCTTCTCGATCTTGTGCAGCGTGAACAGCAGCGCATGCGGATCGAGGCTGGTTTCGATTTCGATGCAGGCGTTGGTGAAGGGCGCCTGGTCTTCCTCGCCCCAGGGCGGGGTGGTGTAGTCGGAGGAACGCGCGAGCAGGGCGGCCTGCGTCATGCCGCAAATATTGGCGATGGCTTTCCGGAATGTCGCGCGGACGTCGCCGACATTGCCGCCGAGCGCGATCAGCACGTCCGCCATGTCAGGGCGATTGCCGCTTGCGGATCAGCACCACACCGACATCCTCGAAGATCGCGGCAATCGGCGCATGCGGCTTATGGACGGTAACCTTGACCGCATCGATGCGCGCAAACGCCGCGAATATCGCGTCGGCAACGGCGCCGGCAGCGCGCTCCAGGAGCTTGTAATTGGTGTTCTTGAACGCCGCCGTCGCGGTCGCCACCACACTGGCATAGGATACGGTGTCGGACAGGTGATCGGTGCGCGAGGCTTCCGACAGATCGGCGGAAAGTTCGAGGTCGATGACGAAACGCTGCCCGACTTCGGTCTCGTGCTCCATCACGCCGTGGCGGGCATGGATGACGACGCCGGTGATGAAGATCGTATCGGTCATCCCTGTTCCCTGATTGCGGCGTTGACGCGCAGCGCCTGTACGGTTTCGGCGACGTCATGCGCCCGGATGATCCGCGCCCCATTCTGGGCCGCCAGCAGATGCGCGGCAATCGAGCCGCCGAGGCGCTGGTGCGGCTCCGACGGCGTCACCGTGCTGATGAAACGCTTGCGCGAGGCGCCGACCAGCAGTGGAAGTCCGAATGACTGCAACTCGCCGAGCCGCGCCAGTGCGGTCATGCTCTGCTCGGGCGTCTTGCCGAAGCCGATGCCGGGATCGAGGATAATTTTGTCAGGCGAAATTCCTGCTTTCGCCGCGATGTCGAGCGAACGCGCGAAGAAGTCGGCGATGTCCTGCATGATGTCGATGGCGGGATCGGCGCTATCGCGGTTATGCATGATGATGACGGGCGCGCCGCGCTCGGCGACCAGGCCAGCCATGCCGGAATCGCGCTGCAGGCCCCAGATATCGTTGGCGACGGCGGCGCCCTGATGGAGCGCCCAGGCGACGACGGCCGATTTCATGCTGTCGATCGACACGGGAATGCCGAGCGCGACGATTTCGGGCAGCACCGGCTGCAGGCGCTTCAATTCTTCATCCGCCGAGATCGGTTCCGACCCGTAAGGCCGGGTAGATTCCGCGCCGATGTCGATGATGTCGGCGCCCTCGGCGATCATCCGCCGGGCCTGCGCCAGCGCGCGCTCGGGGGCGGCGAATTGCCCGCCGTCCGAGAATGAATTCGGGCGTTACATTCAGCACGCCCATCACCGCCGGATAGGGCCTGGACTTTAGCGCAGACAGCACCGGATGACCGGCCGGACCGGTCGCGGCGGTGGGGCTGGGCTTGGCTGCGATCATGCGGTGGCTTTGCGCGGTCCGCGCCGGGGAGTCAAGACGTGAGAGCCGGGCACCCGCGGGCCGGCCCGACCGGCTTCAGTAGCTGATTTTCGGCGCAAGCTTGCGCGCCTGCTCGATCAGTTGCTCGACCGATCTTTCGGAGGGCAGAACCCGGACGAGTTTGCGCCTTGTGTTCACGTCTTTCATGTTCTGGGCGAGGCGCGCTGGATTGCGGAGCGCGAGTTCACGTACCGTGGTGACGCCGGCCGCGCGCACCAGGCCTACCTTGGCCTTGCCCATCCCGGGAATGCGCATGTAGTCGGAAAAATTGGCCCATTCGAGCAGCTGCTGCTCGCTGATGCCGGTCTTCGCCGCAAGCGTCTTGCGCCCCTTCACGGTGCGGGCGGCCTCCAGCAGCGCTTCGGTAGTGCGAATGCCCAACGATTTCAGTTTCGAGGCAGAGTAGGCGGTCAGGCCTTCGATCTCGGAAAGGGGATAAGTCATGATACTCGATGAAAAAAGAATGTGCCGGGCCGAATGTGCTTACGAAGGTGCGTACTATGCGAACTGGCTGAGGCCCGGTGTCCCTGAAATGATTTCGCCCATCTGATCTGCTCCGATTTTGTCGCGGCCGAACCTGAAAAGTTCACGTGCCACGCCTTGAATTTCGTTCATGCCCAGACCCAGCGCCATCAGCCTGGTGCCGACCGCCATCACGCCTCCGCCCATCAGCCGCGAGAAGCCGCCATTGCTGCTGGAAGCCTCAATCGCAGCCTCGGCACCCGGAATTTGGTCGATCAGGGCCTGAACCTTGTCGGAGGGCCCCTCGTTGCGGAGAAAGCCCAGAACGATGCCGATGGTTTTTTCAGCGACAGCGTTATCGATGCCGGCCTTAGAGGCCAGCCGTCCAATCAATTCGTCCATATTTTGCCCCGTCCCCAACCGGTTTAACCGGGTCGTCTCCTTGTCAATTGATCTTGAGCGCCTGCGATCTGAAATACAAGCGATCCGCGCCTAGCGATGGCGATAGATCAGTCGCGAGTGTTGCAGCAATGCAAGAGTGAATGCCGGATTCACACCGACTTATTGCGCTGCGTTCTCGATTTCTCCGCAGGAGGATCGGATAAAAGTATGAGAAATACGAACGATGAAGTGGGCGAACGCTCACGTTTGCGCTGCGGACGGTTTCAATCCGCGGGCAGGATGCGATATGATTGCCAACCAAACCTACCCGATGCGCGCGAAGAGGCGGTGCGATGGTGACCTCCGATAACAAGACGGCCGATACCGACGAGAAGATTTTCATCGGAAAGGGCGAACAGACAGCCTGGCTTGCGCTTGCGCTTGCCAATCGGCATGGCCTTGTCACCGGAGCGACCGGGACCGGCAAGACCGTGTCGCTGCAAGTGATGGCGGAAGGCTTTGCACGCGCCGGTGTTCCCGTGTTCGCCGCCGATATCAAGGGCGACCTGTCCGGCATCTCCGAAGTCGGCGAGGGCAAGGACTTCATCCTCAAGCGCGCCAAAGAGATGGGCCTCGATTTCGAGCCCGACCAGTTCTCGACGGTATTTTGGGACGTGTTCGGCGAGCAGGGCCATCCGGTTCGCGCCACGGTCACGGAGATGGGGCCGCTATTGCTGGCGCGGATGCTCGATCTGAACGACGTGCAGGAAGGGGTGCTCAATGTCGCATTCCGTGTGGCGGATGAAAACGGCCTGACGCTGATCGACATGAAGGATCTGCGGTCGCTGCTGGATGCGATCGCGCCCGCCGGCGGCAAAAAAGGGCCGGATGCCGAGGAGGATGAACTCGCCGAGATCCGAAAGGGCGCGCAGAGCTACGGCAATGTCAGCAAGGCGACAATCGGGACCATTCAGCGCCAGCTTCTGGTGCTGGAAAACCAGGGCGGAACGAAATTCTTCGGCGAGCCGGCGCTGGCGCTAAAGGATTTCATGAAGACCGACAGCGACGGCCGCGGGATGGTCAACATTCTGGTTGCCGACAAGCTGATGGAGAGCCCCAGGCTCTACGCCACCTTCCTGTTGTGGTTGCTGTCGGAACTGTTTGAGGAACTGCCGGAAGCCGGCGACCTGCCGAAACCGAAACTGGTGTTCTTCTTCGACGAGGCGCATCTGCTGTTCAACGACGCGCCGAAGGCGCTGATGGACAAGATCGAGCAGGTGGTCCGCTTGATCCGCTCCAAGGGCGTCGGCGTTTACTTCGTCACGCAAAATCCGATCGACGTGCCGGACAAGGTGCTGGCCCAATTGGGCGGTCGCGTGCAGCACGCGCTGCGCGCTTTCACGCCGCGTGATCAGAAGGCGGTAAATGCGGCGGCGCAGACCTTCCGGCCAAACCCGAAGCTCGACACCGCCCGCGTCATCATGGAACTCGGCAAGGGCGAAGCGCTGGTGTCGTTCCTCGAAGGCGGCGGTACGCCGACCATGGTCGAGCGCGTCATGATCCGGCCGCCGACGGCGCGGATCGGGCCGATCACGCCGGAAGAGCGCAAGGCGATCATGAACAAGAGCCCGGTCAAGGGCAAATACGACACCGCGGTCGATGCCGAATCCGCCTATGAGATGCTGCAGAAGCGCGTGGCCGGAACGGCGGCGCCTGCGGATGGACCGGGCGGGGCCGCTGGCGGCGGTGGAATTCTCGGGCAGATCGGTTCGATCGTCGGCACGATCTTCGGCACCAACGTCAAGCGCGGCAGGATGTCGACCGGCCAGGTGATTGCGCGAGACGTTACGCGGTCCGTCACCAACAAAGTCATCGGTGGTGTCGCTGCCGATCTCGGCAAAGCAGTCGGCGGATCGCTCGGTGGTTCGATCGGGCGTTCGCTGGTGCGCGGCGCGCTCGGCGGCTTGCTGCGGCGGTAAGATACGATCTCCCCTCTGACCTCCGGAACGAGCGCGTGCTGAGATATCCGTCGCTACGAAGGCCGCTCGATCTTCTGTTTCTGGTCTGCTGCATCGCCTTGACCGCCGATGTCCTGGTCCCGGAAATCTGGGGCAACGGCAAGACCAAGGACTATCCGCTGTGGTTCTGGGCGGGGCAGCAGGTGCTGCAGGGGAAGAATCTCTACCCCGACGATCCCGCAACCTATTTCGAATTCATCTATCCGCCGCTCTCGGCGGTGCTGCTTGCGATCCCGAGCTGGTTCGGCAAGATCCCGCTTTATCTGTGCCTGGCGTTCCTCAACATCGTCGCATGGTGGATGACGGCGCAATTCTCGCACGCGATGGCGGGATCGGGGCGGAAGCCCGGGCCATGGCTGGAGGCGCTGCCGGGCTTCGTCACCGTCACCTTCGTGTTCGACATGTTCGACCTCGGTCAGCCGAACCTGGTCTTGCTGGCGTTGATGCTCTACGGATTCTGGCTGCTGCGCGATCACCGTGGCTGGATGGCGGGAAGCATGTTCGCGCTCGCCACCGCCATCAAGGTGTTTCCGGTGGCGGTGTTGCCCTATCTGGTATGGCGAAGACAATGGGCGGCGGCCGCGAGCATGCTGGTGTTCATCGGCGTGTTTCTGTTCGTGCTGCCCGCGCCGTTTCGCGGCTTCCAGCACAACGCCGCGGAGCTGAAGAACTGGTACCAGGGCATGGTGGGGTCGAGTTCGGAGAAGGGGTTCGGACAGCGCGCCGAGCAGAACTGGTCGTGGGTCAACCAGTCGATCATCGCGGTGACGCACCGGCTGACGCGGCCGGTCAACTACAATCAGGACGATCCGTCCAGGCCCGCGCGCACGATGAATGTCGCCAACCTCGATTTCAGGACGGCGAACTGGATCGTGCTGGCGATCTCGCTGGCGATCGGGCTCGGTTATCTCGCGGTGATGCCGAAGGCCGCGCGCCGGACCGAGCGGTCGGATGCCGAGGAGCTTGGCATCCTGTTCTGTCTGATGACGGTCGCTTCGCCGCTGGCTCGCCAATATTACTTTCTGTGGCTGTTCTTTCCGATCACCGTGCTGGCCCATCGTGCCGCTTATGATCCGAGGCCCGCGGTCAGGTCCGGCACATGGGTGCTGCTCGCCGTGGCGGGCGGCTTGTTGTGTCTGTCGCTTCCGTTGTTCCCGATTGACCTGCAGGCCTATGGCAACAATCTCGCCGCCACCGTCCTGCTGGTGGCAGGGCTGGTCTGGCACATATTGCATCCGCCTGCCGCGGATGTTGCCTTGCCTCAGGCCGCGGGCGAGCTACAACTTGACGCCAATAACAAGGCCCACAGCCAAGGGTAACGTAAGGATAATCCAGCCATGTCCAACGCCAAGATGCAGCCGGTCCTCGATCACATTGACGCCGATTTCGACAACAGCCTTGAGCGGCTGTTTGCGCTGTTGCGGATCAAGTCGATCTCGGCCGATCCGGCCTTCGCCGGCGATTGCAAGGCGGCTGCCGATCATCTTGCGAAGGACATCGCGACGCTCGGCTTCAAGGCCGAGGTGAGGCCGACCGCAGGGCATCCCGCGATCGTCGCCAAGGCCAATGGCAGCAGCGATGGCCGGCCGCATGTTCTGTTCTACGGGCATTATGATGTGCAGCCCGTCGATCCTTTGAATCTCTGGCACCGCCCGCCGTTCGAGCCCGTCGTCACCGATCACGCCGACGGCCGCAAGATCATCGTCGCGCGCGGCGCCGAGGACGACAAGGGGCAGTTGATGACCTTCATCGAGGCCTGCCGCGCCTGGAAGAAGGTGACGGGATCGCTGCCGGTCGATGTCACGATCCTGATCGAAGGCGAAGAAGAAGTTGGCTCGAAGAATTTCGTGCCGTTTATGGAGGCGATCAAGGATGAGTTGAAGGCCGACTTCGCGCTGGTCTGCGACACCGGCATGTGGGACCCGAACACGCCCGCCATCACAACCTCGCTGCGCGGCTTGATGTATGACGAGGTCACCATCAAGGCCGCCAACCGCGACCTGCATTCCGGTGTGTTCGGCGGCGGCGCGCGCAACCCGATCCGCGTGCTGACCAATATCCTCGGCGGCCTGTTTGACGACAACGGTCGCATCACCATTCCCGGCTTCTACGACGGCGTGAAGGATCTGCCGCCGGATATTCTGGCGCAGTGGAAGAACCTGAACCTCACGCCGGAGTCGTTCCTGAAACCAATCGGCCTCTCGATCCCCGCCGGCGAAAAGGATCGCCTGCTGATCGAGCAAGTATCCTCGCGTCCGACCTGCGACATCAACGGCATCATCGGCGGCTACACCGGCGAAGGCTCGAAAACCGTGATCCCGGCGGAAGCTTCCGCAAAGGTCTCCTTCCGTCTGGTCGAAGGCCAGGACCCGCAGAAGATCAAGAAGGCGTTCCGCGACTATGTCACCGCGCGGCTTCCGGGCGACTGCAAGGCCGTCTTCACCGAGCACTCCAGTGGGGCGGCCATCGCGCTCGACTGGAACATGAAGCCGCTGGCGGCTGCCAAGCGCGCGCTGACCGAGGAATGGGGCAAGGAGGCGCTGCTGGTCGGCTCCGGCGCCTCGATCCCGATCGTCGCGGATTTCAAGCGCACGCTCGGCCTCGACAGCCTGCTGGTCGGCTTCGGTCTCGACGACGACAACATCCATTCGCCAAACGAGAAGTACGACCTCAAGAGCTTCCACAAGGGCATCCGCTCCTGGGCGCGGATTTTGGGAGCGCTCGCGGAGGCGAAGTAGAGCGCGACGCGTAGGGTGGGCAAAGGCGCTCTCGCGCCGTGCCCACCATCTATCTGGGCCGTTGTGTTGAATGGTGGGCACGCTTCGCTTTGCCCACCCTACGTTCCACCAAATAAAAACGCCGCCCGGGATTGGGCGGCGTTTTGAATGTGTAGAGGTATGTGGCCGACAGTTTAGCGCATCCGTGCCGGTTCGTCCACCGGATATTTCCCGCAGCGCGCCTCACTCCACCGGGTAGGGTCCCTCGCGAAAAGCGCGGTCGTGATAGCCCTTGCTGCCGATCTCGCGCGCGAGTGGACTGCGGATGTCCTCGCCGGCCCGCAGCCGCGCGATCAGCGTGCGGAAATCATGGCGCGGCTGCCAGCCGAGTTCGGCGCGCGCCCGGTCGTTGACGTAGACGCGATCGATGCCTGGAATCATCGTCCAGCCGCGCCGTGCAAATTCGGCCTCGTAGTCCGGCACGTAACGGCGGACGACGGGCGGCGCGTCGTTGCGCAGTTCTGCAACGTCCTGGCGCGCGAATGGCGTGGTGGCGCTGATGATGTATTTCGCGAAACCGGCCGATGGCGCACGATCGGCCGCCAGCAGATGCGCGCTGACCACATCTTCGATATCGACGCGGCGATAGAGGAACTCGTTGGTTTTGGCGTTGGCGTCGGTGTAGGCCTCGCGTGTCGCGGGGTTGTCGTCCTCTTCGGGAAAGAAACGCGAGGTGCGCAGCACGGTGGCGCGAAGCGAATGATTGCGCGCGAACAGCTGGCACAGGTCTTCCGCGGCCGCCTTGGTGACGCCATAGATATTTTTCGGCACCGCCGTGACGTCTTCGGTGATCCAGGCCGCCGGCGCGCCCGGCGGCGGGACCAGTGCATCGCCGAACACGCTGGTGGTGCTGGTGTAGACGAACGCAGTGACGCCGGCTGCGGCGGCTTCTTCGAGCAGATTGAGCGTGCCTGAAATGTTGACGTCGACGAAGTCCTGGCGGCTGTGGGTTGCCACATGCGGCTTGTGCAGCGTCGCGGCGTGCAGGACGGTCGCGACGCCCTTCATGCAACGGCGCACGAAAGCCCGGTCGGCGATCGAGCCTACGTGGTGCGTGAACGCACCGGGCAATACATCGATACCAATCGTCTTGCGCCGCTGCGCCAGCAGCGTGCGCACCAGCGCCTCGCCCAAATGGCCGGAACTGCCGGTCACCAGTACCGTCACGCCGCCAAACCTTTCGCGCGCTCGCCCAGGCTCAGGTCTTGTAGCTCGGATCGATCCGATCGAGTTTGCGCAACAGCGGCGGCCACACCAGATTGGTCGAGCGCCGTTCCGCGAAATCGGCATTGCTGAACAGCTGCTCGTTCTTGTCGATCACGGCCTGTTCGATCGGATAAGCGGTCGGCCCCAGCATGCGGGTGCGCACCTGCATCGTGCAGGCCCGCTCCAGATGGTACATGCGCTCGAAGGCCGAGGCGACCGAACGGCCGACCGTCAGCGTGCCGTGATTGCGCAACAGCATGTGGTTCTTGTTGCCGAGGTCCTTCTGCAGCCGCGGCCGTTCGTCATGGTCCAGCGCCACGCCTTCGTAGTCGTGATAGGCGAGGTCGTGGGTGACGAATTGCGCGGTCTGGTTCATCGGCAGCAGGCCTTCCTTGCAGCTTGCCACCGCCGTGCCATCAGGCGTGTGCAGATGAAGCACGCAGCCGGCATCCTCGCGCACCTCGTGGATCGCCGAATGGATGGTGAAGCCGGCCGGATTGATGCTGTATTCGCTTTCGCTGAGCTGGTTGCCGTGAAGATCGACCTTCACCAGGCTCGACGCGGTGATTTCCTCGAACATCAATCCGTACGGGTTGATCAGGAAGTGATGGTCGGGGCCCGGCACGCGCGCCGAGATGTGGGTGTCGACCAGATCGTCCCAGCCATACAGCGCGACGAGGCGATAGCAGGCGGCGAGGTTGACACGCTGGTTCCACTCGGCATCCGTCATGCCGGACGGGACTTGCTTCAGGCGAGCTTCGGCTGCCGACATGACGCGCTTTCTCCGAAAAATTGTTGATTTCGAAAGCGAGCCTAGCCCTGTGCCGGACGGGCAGCAAGGCGGACGTCCTGCGTGGCAGTCATGCTATCGCGGCTATGCGCCGTTACGGCGCCGGAATTGCCAGCAGGGTCGAGATGCCGCTGCCGCGGATATCGTAGACGCGTGCGAACACGACATCGTCACGCTTGATTTCCACCATGACGGGCGCGGTAAGGCCCTTGCAGTAGAATTCGCCCAGCGTCATCGCGAAATCGGCGGACTGGCTGTCCCAGCCGATCGTGAAGTCGGGGCCGAGCGCCACCTGCGCCGGACGCTGCGGCCCGCATACCGCGACCTTCCATTTACGCCCCTGCGGCGGCGATTCCTGCCGCTCGACCAGCTCTTCCCGCAGGCCATCGGACGCCTGCTTCAGCGCCAGCCCCCAATAGTCCAGCATGAAAAGGCTGTCGGCGCCGCGAACGGTGCCGACGAGGTGGTTGAAATGGGTGTATTCGTATGGGTGCAGGCGGATCATCTCGCTGAGCGGCAACAGCAAGCCGAACGTGAACACCGCCAGCGCGGCGGGTTGCCAGCGGCGGTGATTGACCTTGAGCCAGTTCATGCCCCAGGCGAACGATGCGCCGGCGAGCACCGCCATCGGCGGGATGACGAAAACGAAATGCCGGATGCCGTTGTAGAGCGCCGGCCGCTTCACCATCGCGATCACCAGCGGCAGGCTGGCGGCCAGCGTCAGCATCAGGAAGATGGTCTTGCGGCGCGCCGGGACGTCCGTCCGCGACAGCGACATGAAGGCGCCGACGACGCCGGCGAGCAGGAGCGCGAGCAATATTTCGGGAAGCTGCAGCGCGAACAGCGTCGGCAGATAGGACCACGGCATATCCGGCACCGAAACCAGCGCGCCGTCGAACATTTCCTTCCAGGGCTTTTCAAAGAAATGCGAGAAATAGGTCAGCGCCTTGAAGGGATGGTCTGCCTCCATGATCGACCACGGCCACACCAGGCCCATGATCAGGTATCCGAGCACGAGGCCGGGCAGCAGCACGTACACGACATGGGCGAAGCGGCGGATCGCTTCGCGCGAGCCTTGGTTCCGAACTTCCTCGATCAGCAGCGGGACGAAGCCCACCAGCGCATAGACCAGCGCCATCCCGCCGAGTATCCGGCAGCCGATGGAGAGACCGGCGCCGAGGCCGACGATCAGGATGGTTCGCGGCGAGGGTGAGGGGTATTCCTCGGCAAGGCGCACGAGACCCAGAAGCAGGATGACCATTGCGACGGCAAACGGTGCGTCCTTCGGGTTCATGAACATGTGCCCGTAGAAGGTCGGGCACAGTGCGAGCATCAGCAGCGCTGCCAGCCCGGCCAGCGGGCCACCGACGCGCCGCGCCAGCCGCCAGGTCACGGCAAGGCCGATCAGGCCGACGACGGCGCCAAGCAGGCGGCGCGTTTCAAACAGTTCGAGCGGAATGACCTTGTGCAGCAGGGCCGCCGCCATGTCGAAGCCGCCGCCATACATATAGAGATTGGCGAACGACAGCGCGCCGGTGTCCTTGAAGCCGGAGCCGTACATCCGCAGCAGCAGGTCGGCATATTCGGCGTGCGTGTAGTCGTCCCAGCCCAGTCCGTAGTCACGGAAGGTCAGGCTCGCGACGAGCGCGATCACGGCCAGCGCGAATATGGCAAGGTCGTCGCAAGTCCGCTCCACCGAGCGCCGCGCAGGCGTATCGAGGGCAGAAGTCGTGATGGCTGACATGGCGATTGGTAACCCAGAGTCCCCTATGGCCCAGCTTGGATATCCTTGAGCCTCATTCCCCGGGTACCCATATAGCGTAGTTCCATTACCAAGTAATTGGGAATTGTGGCCTAAATCCCTGATGCAATGCAACAAAAGGGCAGCAATTGGTAGGCGGTAAGACTACGGGCGGCGGGCTGAACGGTACCTGAATGGCAGCATGATCGTCCGCGACTGGATTCCTGCAACCGAACGACGCTATCGCGGAACCCGGGACGCAATTGGCGGTTGGCGGTGCACACAATATGACGGTATCGTGGCGTGGGGCGGCTTGCGAGCGTTTCGGGCGCGGCTGAGGGGTTAGTTCGATGATGTTTGTTATGTTGATCGCCGGGATCGGCCTTGTTTTGGCGGGCCTGCTGGCGATCGGCTTCGGGATCCCGATCAAGGAATTCAGTACCGGCAACACGCTGATCATCGCCGGCGTGATCGGCGTCTGCACCGGCGCGATCATGCTTGCGCTCTGGATGACGGTCCGGGAATTGAAGAACATCGCGCGGCGGCTCGGTTCTGGCGCGTTCGGTGCTGGCGTGCCTGAAGCGCGCGGTGAGGCCATGGCGCGGCAGGTGCCTCCTGTCGCTGCGACGCGGGATTCCGCGTCCGCCAGTGGCGGCTTCCTGGCCGCCGAGCAGCCCGGCGGTTCCGGACCCTTTTCTCCAGCAGCGCCGCCGGCTTTCCCTCCAGCAGCACCGCCGCCGTGGCAGAACGAGGCTGTCCTGCGTGATCATCCGATTCCGGAACCGATGCACCCCGAACCGCCACCGTCGGCTTCGAAACCGAAGCGCAATTTGCTGTTTTCATCGACGTCGCGAAAAGAGCGCGAGCGCGCCCAGGCGCGGTCCAGCGAGATGCTGCCGCCGGACCTGTTGTCGTCGGACCTTCGCCCCAGGTCGCCCATCGTGCCGCCGGTCGGAACTGCCGAACAGCCGCCGGCATCGTTCGAAGATGCCTGGCCGAAAGCGGAACGCGCAAGGCCCGGTGAAATTTCGCCGCAGCGACGCAGCGGCCGCATGCCCCCGACGCTCGCAGAAGCCAATGGCGGACCGGCGCACAGCGAGGATCAGCCGGAGGTGACGGTGCTGAAATCGGGTGTTGTCGATGGCATGGCCTATTCGCTCTATTCCGACGGATCGATCGAGGCCCAGATGCCGGAAGGGATGATGCGCTTCGCCTCGATCGATGAACTGCGCGCGCATCTCGACCAGCGGCTCTAGATTTTTGATTTGACGCGTTTTCTTGACGCGAACCGGTGCCCACCCCGGATCAAGTCCGGGACAAGCTTTCGCTGGAAAACGCTCTGGAACCGGCAATACTTGCCACGGGGCCGGCTATCGAAAATAAAGCGCCGTCGTTCTTGTCAGTTTCCCGGCACTTCGTTCATATTCGTCAAGTCGTATGAGTTTCCGCTGATGTATAGGCGCGGTTGGATACTGTCCGAACCGTATCGCCGACAAATTCGTGATCCCAAAAGGTTGAGCCATGAACGATTCCGCCGGCAAGACGCCCGTCGAACTGACCGCCAGTATCGTATCGGCCTATCTCAGCAACAATCCGACCCAGGCCTCGGAAATCCCGAACCTGATCAGCCAGGTCCATGCGGCGCTGATGCGGGTGTCGAGCGGCCGCCCCGAGACGCCGCTCGAGCCGGCCAAGCCGGCCGTGTCGGTGAAGAAGTCGATGACCCCGGAATATCTGGTCTGTCTCGAGGACGGCAAGCGCTTCAAGTCGCTGAAGCGCCATCTGCGCTCGCAGTACAACATGACGCCGGAGCAATATCGCGACAAATGGGGCCTGCCGCCGGATTACCCGATGGTGGCGCCGAACTACGCGGTGGCGCGTTCACAGCTCGCCAAGAAGATGGGCCTCGGCCAGCAGGCGCGGAAGCGGAAATAGACCCCGTCATCCTTGCGCAAACGCTTCGCGTTTGTCGCAGGCAATGACGGTGACTACGAAGCCGCGGCCAGCGCCTCGCGCGCGTCGGAACGGATGCGCTCGACCATGGAGCGCAGGCCGTTGGAACGCTGCGGCGTCAGATGCTCGCGGAATCCGAATTCGTCGAATACGGCAAGCGCATCCGTTGCCAGGATCTGCTGCGGCGAGCGGCCGGAATAAAGCGTCAGCAGGATTGCGATCAGGCCGCGTACGATGTGGGCGTCGCTATCGCCCAAATACTTCAGCCGCGGTTCGCCGTTGCCGCTGCGGTCGATCTGCCTCGACAGCCAGACCTGGCTGACGCAGCCATTGACCTTGTTCTCGGCGGAATGCTCGGCCTCCGGCATCGGGTCGAGCGTGCGGCCGAGTTCGATGACGTACCGGTAGCGGTCGTCCCATTCCTCCAGCAGCTCGAAATTGTCCCTGATTTCGTCGATCGTCATCGTGGCCCGCGTCCGTTTCGTTAAAGTCCTATATAGGATGCGGACCGAACGAAAGCGACGGAAATGGAACCGGTTCCGCAGGCTATTTTGAGGCCAACGGCGTCCGCGGCAGCCGCCATTCGATCGCCATATCGCCTTCCGTCAGCGCGTCGGCGGGCGGCGTGGCCGCGACCGCGGCCTCGGCGTCGTCGGCCGTGTCGATCGAGCTGGTATGGTCCGGCTTCTTGTCGGTGGTGATGATCTTGTAGAGCTTGCGGGCGCCATCCTGGGCGCGCTGGCCGATCGCCGTCGCCGCCTGACCGCCGACCTCGCAGGCCGCCGGCTGGCGCTTGCAGAATTGCCCCATGTCGGAGACGGCGGCGGTCGCGGCCGATACGGCTTCGGAGGCGCCGATCTGCGGCACCTTGTCCGATTCAGGCGTCTGTTCCCTGGGCAACAGCACGAGCACCAGCCCGAGCCAGAATGCCATGCGAAGCAGAAAAAACATCTCGCGACCCCGGTCGTCTCTTATGGTTGTGTTGCGGTTAAGTCCGCTGGCTTTATTCCTGACTAACAGCCGTCGATAAATTGGAAGTGTTTCCATTGAGGTAAAGTCGCCGAAAATTCGCTGAAAATTGCAATGATTCGATTCGGCGTAAATTTTAGATTGATGACCACTATGGCGCGAAGAGTTCGCGCCGCTCGCGCGTCCACCATTTCGAAACCATAGATCGATCCGGCTCTAAACCTGTCGTTCACCATTCGCGTCGAATGCGCGTCGTGCGGGGCGTGAAACCGCGGCGAATGCAGGGTGTCTGCCGGCCGTCCACCGCGCCTTAGCGTTCGCTTAAGTTCGCTCTGACACGGTGGCGCAAAGGACAATGGGGGCGTTCCAGTGCGTCTGTCCGACGAACAAGCCGAAGCGCGAGAGCCGTGAACGTTTTGAATATCATCCGCGATTGTCTCGATGCCTTGCTGCATCCCTCCGCACGATATGATGCGCTGACGCGTTCGCGTCACCGCGCATTCATGGCGCCGCGGCTGCTCGGCAGCCTGGTGGCGCTTGCGGCTTTTCCGATCTATCTGGCGATGCGCGGGGCGCCCACGGCGCTCGAGGTCGCGGCCTTCGCCTGGCTGATCGCACCCATTCTGTTGTCCTGGTTCCTGTCGCGCACCGGCCGTTACGAAGGTGCGCATATCCTCTCCGCGCTGGCGCTGGCGGGCCTCGTCATGATGGTCGCCATAACCACCGGCGGTATCGAATCATTCGCCGCGGTCTGGCTCATCGTCGTTCCCCTGGAAGCCGCGCTGTCGGCCTCGCGCCGCGTGGTCGCGTTCGCTTCCGCGCTGGCGCTGTCATGCGTCGCCGTGCTGATCGCGCTCGGACATTTTCACTTCCTGCCGGTGCCGGAGTCGAACGCGGCCCTGCGCGGCGTCCTGATGGGAGCCGGCGTGGCTTCCGCGACGCTCTATGCGGCAGGACTGGCGGTCAGCGCGGAATCGCTGGCGCGCACTTCCGTGGCGCTGCTCTATCTCGAAGAAGACCGTTATCGCTTGCTCGCGCGAAACATGAGCGACGTGATTTCGCGCCACAACCGCAACGGCGCGGTGGAATTCATTTCGCCGGCGGCGGAAGCCATGCTCGGCACGCCGGGTGCACGGCTCACCGGCCATGGCCTGTTCGACCGCGTCCATGTCGTCGATCGTCCGGCCTATCTCACGGCGCTGTCGGATGCCGCGCGCGGCAGCGAGCAACGCGTCGAATTCCGTCTCCGCCGCGACGCGGTTCGCGGCCAGAACATTTCCGCCGATTTCGTCTGGGTCGAGATGCGTTGCCGGCCGCTCGAGCAGGGTTCGCCCGAGACCGAGGTCGTCGCCGTGATGCGCGACGTCACCGACCGCAAGGTCCAGGAACAGGCCCTCGAACTGGCGCGCACCGCCGCCGAGCAGGCCGATGCCTCCAAGACGCGATTCCTGGCCACCATGAGCCACGAGCTACGCACGCCGTTGAACGCCATCATCGGTTTCTCCGAGATGATCGTGCATGAAGAGGCGATGATGATCGACGCCGCGCGCCGCAAGGAATATGCGCAGCTCATCAACGATTCCGGCCAGCATCTGTTGTCGGTGGTCAACGGCATCCTCGATATCTCCAAGATGGAGACCGGCAATTTCGAAATTTCGCCGGAACCGTTCGCGCCGCGTGCGGCGCTGTTGCACTGCTGCAATTTGCTGGCGCTGAAGGCGCGGGACAACGGCGTCGATCTGATCACCCGCGCGGCGGACGACTTGCCCGTGATGAACGGCGATCCCCGCGCGTTCAAGCAGATCGCGCTGAACCTGGTCGCCAACGCCATCAAGTTCACCGAGCGCGGCGGCAGCGTGACGGTTTCCGCCACGGTCGAGGGCGCACGGCTGACGCTGTGTGTCACCGATACCGGGGTCGGGATCGCCGCCGAGGATCTCGCACGGATCGGCGATCCGTTCTTCCAGGCCGGCAAGACCTATCAGCGCAAGCACGAAGGCACCGGCCTCGGCCTGTCGATCGTGAAGGGCCTGGTCGGGTTGCACAATGGCGAGATGAACGTGCAGAGCACGGTCGGCGAGGGCACCACGGTGACTGTTGTCTTGCCACTTGACTTTGCGCCGCTGTTGACGCCTTCAAACAACGTCGCGACGCTGAAACCGGCGCTGCGATCCGGATCACAGGATCAAGCCCATCAGGTGAAGAAAAGTGCCTAGGCGTATTGACGACGATGAAGATATGCCGCGCCGCCGCCGTCGCAGCGCGAAGGCGGCTGCGATTGAAGTGGAGGAAGAGCGCGGCCTTCTGATGCGCATGCTCCTGCACAGCCCGAAAGACATGGTCGCGGGGCTGCTCGCCGCTGCCGCGGTCTGCGCCATCCTCGCCAATGCGCTGTTCCTTCAGGCCGGCCGCCATCCCTCGCCGATGTTCGGCTCGGTGGTGACGCTGCCGGCGCCGCAGGCCGCCGTCGTGAGCCCGCTGCCGCGCCCGCGCCCGGTCGAACTGAGCTCGGAGCCGCCGGAAATCAGGCCGGTCGAGGTGAGGGGCGCTGACCCCAAACACGTCGAGATCAGGAGCGCCGATCCGAGGGGCGATTCCAAAAAACCTGACTCCAAAAACCCTGACTCCAAAAACCCTGACTCAATGGCCAATCTGGTCGTCAAGTCGACCGGTGCGCCCACCGCGGCGCCCGCGAATGCAGCGCGTCCGCCCGCGTCGATTCCGGACACCGCGCAAAGCGCCGGCGCGCGCCGCGTGGCGGCCGTGCAGCGCGCGCTCACCCAATATGGCTACGGCCAGTTGAAGCCGACCGGTGCGGTCGGTTCGGACACGCAGGCCGCGATCACGAAATTCGAGCGCGACCGCAAGCTCCCGGTGACCGGCCAGATGTCCGATCGGCTGGTGAAGGAACTCACGGCGATGATCGGGCATCCGATCGACTAGCTTCCGCCTGGTCGCTGGCCTATCGTCGATTCCATGCGATTGAAATCAAGCATCTGGGTGGCCGCTTACCTGCGCCGCTGCCAGACCGAAGGAATTTTTGGCGCCGTGCGCAAGCGCGGCGCGGAAGAGGCGGGGGCGGTGTTCGTCAAGGTGGCGCTGCTCGACGGCAGCGCCATGCTGTATGCACCGGCGCCGCAGACCGTCTATGACGAGAGCCGCCCGGCGGAGCGCTTTTTCGTGCCCGCTTCACTGCAGCCGGTGCCGGAGCAATCGGTGGAAGAACGCCTCGCCAAGGAGCTCCGGTTCGATCCCGACGCCTGGATCGTCGAGACCGAGGACCGGGCAGGGCGACACTTTCTGGATCTGGCGAAGACCTGAGCAGAGCGTCGCGTCAGGAAAACGCGTCCGTCGAAAATCGCTGCGCGCTAACGCTTCGAACCATCGGTGCCGGTGCGAACGGCCGGCGCAGTTCCGGGCTGTACCGAGGGGCGGGTCTGCGAGGCCGCCGCGCGGGCGCGATGGCGTTCGTCGTCGTAGAGCCCGGCGCGATATTTGGCGCGGGTGACGGCCATGGTCGAGCCGCGCCACGCGGCCAGCATCACCAGCGCGGATCGTTCGCTCAAGCGGTCGTAAAGCCGCGACAACCGATAAACGTTATGCACGGATGAGCCGAACTCGGGATTGAGGAACAGCAGCACGCGCTGGAACGCGGCGCTCGGCATGTCCAGCGCGCGCGCGGCGCAGGCCAGCGGCTCGCCGCCGGGATCGTGGACCACCTGTTCGGCAATCCGCTGCGGCAGGATCAAGGCTTCGCCGAGTTCGATCGCGAAATTCTCGGTGTCCTCGGCGAACGCGGCCATCTCCAGGATATGGAGCGCGCGGGCGGCGCGGGCTGCCGGAATACGCGCCGAGGCTTTCAGCGGCGTGTCGGCGAGATTGTGCAGGATCAGCGCGCGCTCACTGGCGCCCGCCGCGAAGAACATGTCGCTGATTTCGGCGGCATCGTTGGGCCGCATCGACAGGGTGGACGCCATCCGCAACTGCGCTTCGGTCGGCGGCTTCACCGTCGGGGGCGCGCTGGTCGGAGCAGCGGCAATCGCAGCCGCGACCGGCAGGATTTCGCCGGGGGGCGAACGCCGCAGCCCGAGCTTGTCCATGATCTCGGCCGGCGTCGCCGGATAGATCGCGAGCCGCGCCCGCACCGCGGCGCGGGTAGCGTCATCGACCTGGTCGATCAGGCGGGACGTCAGTTCGACGAACTGCCGTTCCTCGTCGGCGGAATGGGCGCTGGTCTGGACATAGAGGTCGGTCAGCACGCGCAGCAAGGTCGGCCTGATATCGACGCCCTCGCGGCGCGAGAGCGTCATCAGCCCGTCAAATCCTGGAAACAATGGAGCTGCGATCATGTCAGGTTGTACGCGACTTCGGTAATCCCTCGGTCAGCCTACGCACGGCGCTTTAAGAGTTGGTTAAGGAAAACAGCCCGTGAAGAAATCCGATAAAATGCGAGCTTTCGGTGAGCGGCAAGCACCCGTAACTCTACCGCCTGCACAAATTAAGATGCCGTTAACCACGTTCTGTTCTGAATAATGGCATGTCGCCGGCCAGATCCTGTCCGTGCGGCAACCAGAGAGAACGCAATATGGGCACCATCATTGAATTTCCGGCGGATGCGGCTTCGCGGCGGCTGGGCTCAACCATGGATGGCGCTCCACGCGATGGCCTGGGAACCGTGCTGATCCTTCCCGTTGTCCGCATCGAACGTGAAGCCGGCGGAGCCGGCGACGGGCGCGGACCGGAAGAGGGGACAGCGCCCGGTCGCCGTCGCCGTCGGCGCCCCTGAACGACGGACCTTTGAAATGCCGGAGCTGTGCCTCCCGATCCGGACCACCGGGCTTCGGTCAATCCCGGCTCTCATGCTGCTCGTGGCAAGTGCCGTGCTCGGCGGCTGCAGCGGCGGCGATTTCGGCCGCACCCGCGCCGATATGCGCAACGACGACATGCACCGCTGGCTGGGCGCCGAGGCCACGGCAAGCGTCGGCCTCAAGCCGTCGCATTTCCAGCTCACCGAAAACGAGCGCCAGCTTCGCGATCTCGCCTATCCGCTGATCGAGCCGCCGCACTCGCGGCCGGCCTGGAAGAGCGTGTTCGGCGATTACCAGCCGTTGCCATCGCCATGGCGGCAGAAGGTGGTGTTCGACCGCACCACCTACGGACGCGCCCTGATCGACGAGCCGCACCGCTCGCACACCTCGCGCTATCAGCAGCTGATCGAGGACGTCCGCAACGACATCACGCGGTTCGAGCCGTTCTTTGCCTCCGCCGCGCGCGTCATCGAACTCGACCGCAAGCGCAGCGCCAGCCTGAAGATGGTGTCGGAACTGTCGCCGCGCGAACAGGCCGATGCGATCGCCCGCATGGAAGAGAACACGCTGATCGTGCAATGGGTCCAGCAATGCCTGGAGCGGCGCATTTCATCGTATCGCTGGGCGCTGGAGCGGCTGGTGATTCAGACGCCCGACAATATTGCGGCCGATGCCGACCGCCTGATCGGCGAACTCGCCGCGCAAACCGCCAATCCGCCGGTCGCCGCCCAGCCGGTGATCGGGCGGGCAGTGGTAGTGAAGGGCTAAACTGGGGCGTTACTCATAAATCTGAAAAGGGCCGTGTACCTGGCGATGTCCGGATGAGAGTCAATCATCACGCCTGGTGACTTACGTTTCCATAACCCCGGCAAACCTCGACGAAGGCCTGTACGACTGGTGAGTTGCGCGCTGAGCGATAGGCCAGCGCGAGTTCGACCCTGCGGTCGTAGTTCGACATTTCGCTGTAGCGGACGTTTGGCATGGCGAGCGCGCGCAGCGATTCGGGCACGAGCGCGATCCCACAACCTGCGCCGACCAAGGTGATGGCCGACAGGAAGTCGCGCACCTGGACCACCCGCTCGGGTGTGGGGCCGGCGGCGGCTACGAAGTCGGCGGCATGCTCGGCGAAGCCGCCGGAATTCGGCACCACAAAGGTCTCGTCGGCGAGCGCGCGGACCTCGGGGGCCGCCGACTGTGGATGCCCGACCGGCAGCGCCAACAGCAGCTTCTCGGTAAGCAGCACCTCCACCACGATGCCCTCGGGATAGTTCGGGCGTGGCCTGATGAAGCCCACGTCCAGCTTGCCCTCCGTGATGGCCGTGAGCTGCCGAAACGTTTCCATCTCCGAGATCCGCAGGACGATGCCTGGGCGCTCCTTGCGGAAAGTCAACATGGCGAGCGAGAGCAGGCCCGAGAATGCAGCCGAGGCGACGTAGCCGATCTCGACGTGGCCGAGCATGCCGCGCCCCGCGAGGTGGCCGACGGACTCCGCGATATCGAGTTGCCGCAGCGCATTTCGCGCCTCGGTCAGGAAGAGCAGACCAGCGTCGGTCAGAAGTCACTGAGGACCGCTTGCTTCGGTTTAGCAGCCTTACGCCTAACTGGGCTTCAAGTTGCTTTACTTGAGTGCTGAGGGCCGACTGAGCGACGTGCAGGTGGTCTGCTGCCCTGGTGAAATGCAGATATTCCGCGACGGCCACAAAATAGCGAAGTTGCCGGACATCGAGCATTCGAAGACCTCCGGATTTTATCTCGCATCGAGATTAAACCATATCGTCTCTCTATTGGACGAGATCAATAAGCGCGCGCACCTTTTCCTTTGTTAGCGAACGCTCGTGTCAGTGGCCTGTTTGTCGATCAACTGACGCGGAAACAAGAATGCCGTCCGACTGAGCTTCCAGCTCCACG
>CAWBQP010000026.1:0-176779 GCA_963790735.1 uncultured Alphaproteobacteria bacterium
GGATACGGTCGACAATCAGTTGGTTCGGTTCGAGCAGGACCCGAGCGACGCGAAGATCCTGGATAACATCTTCCGGCTGGTCCACACCATCAAGGGCACCTGCGGCTTCCTGGGGTTGCCGCGGCTGGAAGCGCTGGCCCATGCCGGCGAGACCCTGATGGGCAAATTCCGCGACGGCATGCCGGTCAAGGCCGAAGCCGTGACGCTGATCCTGTCGAGCATCGACCGCATTAAAGAGATTTTGGCGGGCCTCGAAGCCACCGAGACCGAGCCCGAGGGCACCGACGAAGACCTGATCGAGAAACTGCACGCGATGGCCGAAGGCGCTGCGCATGCGGCGGCCGAGGCCTGCTGAACCCGCCCCGGCACCCGTGGTCGCCGCACCCCCGGTGCGGCCCGCGATCACGCGCGGCACGCTGATCGAACAGGTGCTGGAACGCCCGTTGCGTCCGGGCGAGGTCTCGCTCGACGACCTCGAACGCGCCTTCCGCGAGACCGCGATCGAAGCCGCGCCCACACCCGCTCCCGCCGCCAAGCAGGCCGCACCTGCGCCCGAAGCGGCTGCTGCGCCGAGCGCCGCCAAGGAAGTCGTCAAGGCAAAGCCGGTCAAGAAGGCCGCTGTCGCCGACACCGACGTCCAGGAAGTCGACAAAATCGCCAACCAGTCGATCCGCGTCAACGTGGACACGCTGGAACATCTGATGACCATGGTCTCCGAGCTGGTGCTGACCCGCAACCAGCTGCTGGAGATCTCCCGCCGCAACGAGGACACCGAGTTCAAGGTGCCGCTGCAGCGGCTGTCCAACGTCACCGCCGAACTGCAGGAAGGCGTCATGAAGACGCGGATGCAGCCGATCGGCAACGCCTGGCAGAAGCTGCCCCGCATCGTCCGCGACCTCTCCGGCGAACTCGGCAAGCAGATCGAGCTCGAGATGCACGGCGCCGACACCGAGCTTGACCGGCAAGTGCTCGACCTGATCAAGGATCCGTTGACGCACATGGTGCGCAACTCCGCCGACCACGGCCTGGAGACCCCGGCCGAGCGGCTGGCCAGCGGCAAGGGCGAGCAGGGCACCATCCGGCTCTCCGCCTATCACGAGGGCGGCCACATCATCATCTGCATCGCCGACAACGGCCGCGGCCTCAACACCGAGCGGATCAAGGCCAAGGCGCTCCAGAACGGTCTCGTCTCCGAGGCTGAACTGGAGAAGATGACCGAGGCCCAGATCCACAAGTTCATCTTTGCGCCGGGTTTCTCCACCGCCGCTGCCGTCACCTCGGTCTCCGGCCGCGGCGTCGGCATGGACGTGGTGCGCACCAATATCGACCAGATCGGCGGCACCATCGACATCAAGTCGGTGGCCGGCGAGGGCTCCTCCGTCACCATCAAGATCCCGCTGACGCTCGCGATCGTCTCGGCCCTGATCGTGGAAGCCGCCGGCGACCGCTTTGCGATCCCGCAGCTCTCCGTGGTCGAGCTGGTGCGGGCGCGCGCCAACTCCGAACACCGCATCGAGCGCATCAAGGACACCGCCGTGCTTCGCCTGCGCAACAAGCTGTTGCCGCTGATGCACCTGAAGAAGCTGCTCAAGATCGACGACGGCTCGTCGTCCGATCCCGAGAACGGCTTCATCGTGGTGACGCAGGTCGGCAGCCAGACCTTTGGCATCGTGGTCGACGGCGTGTTCCACACCGAAGAAATCGTGGTCAAGCCGATGTCGACCAAGCTGCGGCACATCGACATGTTCTCCGGCAATACCATCCTGGGCGATGGCGCCGTGATCATGATCATCGACCCCAACGGCATTGCCAAGGCGCTCGGCGCCTCCGGCGCCTCGGCCCATGAGTTGGCCGACGATGCGTCGGCGGCGCATGCGATCGGCGGCGAACAGCTGACCTCGCTGCTGGTGTTCCGCGCCGGATCGAGCCAGCCCAAGGCGGTCCCGCTCGGCCTCGTCACCCGGCTGGAGGAGATCGCCACCGACAAGATCGAGCTCTCCAACGGCCGCTACATGGTGCAGTACCGCGACCAGCTGATGCCGCTGGTGCAGATGAACGGGGTCGCCGTCCAGACGCAAGGTTCGCAGCCGATCCTGGTGTTCGCCGACGACGGCCGCTCGATGGGGCTCGTGGTCGACGAGATCATCGACATCGTCGAGGAGCGGCTGCACATCGAGGTTGCCGGCCAGGCGGACGGCATTCTGGGTTCGGCCGTGATCAAGGGCCAGGCCACCGAAGTGATCGACGTCGGCCACTTCCTGCCGATGGCGTTTGCCGACTGGTTCTCGCGCAAGGAGATGCGGGAGTCGTCGACGGCGCGATCGGTGCTGCTGGTCGACGACTCAGCGTTCTTCCGCAACATGCTGGCGCCGGTCTTGAAAGCCGCCGGCTACAAGGTGCGGGTCGCCGTCAACGCGCAGGAGGGGTTGTCCGCGCTGCGCTCGGGCCACAACTACGACGTGGTGCTGACCGACATCGAAATGCCGGACATGAACGGCTTCGAGTTCGCCGAGACCATCCGCGCCGACAACAATCTGAGCACGATGCCGATCATCGCTTTGTCCTCGCTGGTGTCGCCGGCGGCGATCGAGCGCGGGCGGCAGGCCGGCTTCCACGATTACGTCGCCAAGTTCGACCGTCCCGGCCTGATCGCGGCGCTGAAGGAACAGACCGCCGAGACCAGGAACGCGGCGTAAGCGGGCTTAGCCGGGGTAAAAGGAAGCAAGACCATGACCACCAAGACCGAGACGATCGAGGGCACCGTGGCCGAATACGTTACCGCCGTAATCGGCGGGCAATTGTTCGGCCTGCCGATCTCGCGGGTGCAGGACGTGTTCATGCCGGAACGGCTGACGCGGGTACCGCTGTCGTCGGCCGAGATCGCCGGCGTGCTCAATCTGCGCGGCCGCATCGTCACCGTGGTCGACATGCGCGCGCGGCTCGGGCTGCCCAAGAACGACGACGGCAAGCCGCCGATGGCGGTCGGCGTCGATTTGCGCGGCGAGTCCTACGGCCTCCTGATCGACCAGATCGGCGAGGTCCTGAAACTCCATGACAACGGCCGCGAGGAAAACCCCGTCAATCTGGACCCCCGCATGGCCAAGCTCGCCGGCGGTGTTCATCGTCTCGACGGCCAGCTCATGGTCGTCCTCGACGTCGATCGCGTTCTCGAAATCGTGCCGGATCTGATGGCGGCATGAAGACCGAACCTGGAACTAAAACGTCCCGCTTGGGATCTGGTGCAATTGGAGACCTAAAATGAAAACATGTCTGGTGGTCGATGACTCGAGCGTCATCCGAAAAGTCGCGCGCCGCATCCTCGAAGGTCTCGACTTTCAGATCGTCGAAGCCGAGGACGGCCAAAAGGCGCTTGAAGTCTGCAAGCGCGCCATGCCCGAAGCGGTTCTGCTCGACTGGAACATGCCGGTCATGGACGGCTACGAATTCCTCGGCAATCTGCGCCGCATGCCCGGCGGCGACGCGCCCAAGGTGGTGTTCTGCACCACCGAAAACGACGTCGCACACATTGCGCGCGCGCTGCATGCCGGTGCCAACGAGTACATCATGAAGCCGTTCGACAAGGACATCGTCACCGCGAAGTTCCAGGAAGTCGGCCTGCTCTGATCTCGAGCGGGTGGTCCCGGCGGCTCAACGGCCTTCGGCGTTGTTTTTGTAAGTGTGCCGCTTGAGTTGGGGTCGGGTGAAGTAATGAGTGTTGCGTTAACGAAGTCTCCACCGCCAATCTCGACACGGCAAGACAAGCTGCGCGTCATGGTGGTCGACGACTCCGTCGTGATCCGCGGGATGATCTCGCGCTGGATCGGCGCCGAGCCGGACATGGAGGTCTCGGCCTCCCTGCGCACCGGTCTCGACGCCGTCAACCAGATCGAACGCATCAAGCCCGATGTTGCCGTGCTCGATATCGAAATGCCGGAGCTCGACGGCATTTCTGCGCTGCCGCAACTGCTGGCGAAAAAGCGCGACCTCGTCATCATCATGGCGTCGACGCTGACCCGCCGCAATGCGGAGATCAGCTTCAAGGCGCTTTCGCTCGGCGCGGCCGACTACATTCCAAAGCCGGAGAGTACGCGCGAGGCCTCCGCGGCCGAGACCTTCCACCACGATCTGATTCAGAAGATTCGTCACCTGGGCGCCAGGGCCCGCCGGCGTGCATCGCCGGCTGCGAGCCCGTCGATAGCGCCGGCCCCTGAGCGGGCACGCGAAGTATCGGCCCACCCGGTCGCTGCACCGGTTGCGCAACTGCAACTGGCGCGCCAGCCCTTCAGCATGCTGGCGCCGCGGGTGCTCCTGATCGGCTCGTCGACCGGCGGTCCGCAGGCCCTGATGACACTGGTTGCCGACATCGGCCCGGTGATCGATCGTTTTCCGGTGCTGATCACCCAGCACATGCCGCCGACCTTCACCACAATTCTTGCCGAACATCTGGCGCGCGCGAGCCGCCGGCCGGCGCATGAAGCTGTCGATGGCGAGATCGTCAAGCCCGGCCGGATCTATCTTGCGCCGGGCGGCCGCCACATGCGCGTGGTGCGCCATGGCGCCGAGACCGCGATCGCGCTCGACGACGGGCCGCCGGTCAATTTCTGCAAACCCGCGGTGGACCCGCTGTTCAACTCCGCCATCGACGTCTGGCAGGGCAGCATCATGTCGGTGATTCTGACCGGCATGGGCTCGGACGGCATGCGCGGCGGCAAGGATATCGTCGCCGCCGGCGGCAGCGTGATTGCCCAGGATGAAGCGACCAGCGTGGTGTGGGGCATGCCGGGCGCGGCCACCAATGCAGGTATTTGCGCGGCAGTTCTGCCGCTCAATCAGATCGCGCCAAAACTGGTTCGGTTGTTTTCAGGAGATCGTTCGTGACGCCTTCAGACTATGAGTATCTGCGTAAGCTTCTGAAAGAGCGCTCCGGGCTCGATCTTTCCGCCGACAAGCAATATCTGGTCGAAAGCCGGCTGTTGCCGCTGGCGCGCAAGTCAAGCCTGCCGGGCATTTCCGAACTCGTCGAGAAGATGAAGGGCGGAGCCAACGTGCTGACGGGGGAGGTGGTCGAGGCGATGACCACCAACGAGACGTTCTTCTTCCGCGACAAGATTCCGTTCGACCATTTGAGGGAGACGGTCATCCCGGCGATGGCGCAGGCGCGCGCGGCCCGCCGGTCCTTGCGCATCTGGTGCGCGGCTTCCTCCACCGGGCAGGAGCCGTACTCGATCGCGATGTGCCTGAAGGAGGCCGGAGCCTTGCTGTCGGGCTGGCGCACCGAGATCGTCGCGACCGACCTGTCGCAGGCGGTGCTGGAAAAATCCAAGGCCGGGATCTTCAGCCAGTTCGAGGTGCAGCGCGGATTGCCGATCGGGCTGCTGGTGAAATATTTCACCCAGAACGGCGAGCTCTGGCAGATCAATTCCGAGATTCGCAGCATGGTGCAGCATCGTCAGCTCAACCTGCTGCAGGACTTCTCCCATCTCGGCGTGTTCGACATCGTCTTCTGCCGCAACGTGCTGATCTATTTCGACCAGAATACCAAGACCAACATCTTCGAGCGGCTCTCCCGGATGATGGAGCCCGATGGCGTGCTGGCGCTGGGTGCTGCCGAATCCGTGGTCGGCATTACCAGCACCTTCAAGCCCTATCCGGAGCGCCGCGGACTTTATCGTCCGAACATCGCGCCGGTGATACGGGTGGGGGCGTCGACCCTGGTGCCGCAAACCCTGCGGGCCGTCGCCGCGGCGCGCTGAGCCCGTTCTTGACCTCGCCCCGCTCTTCGCGGGGAGAGGTCGAAGCCAAAGGCTTCGGGTGAGGGAATTCTCCGCGCACTCCAATCGTCATCGTGGATCGACCCCACTGTGGCGATCAAGCTCTACTTGGGAATTTGTCGCGCGACTTCAAATACGAGCCAGGCCTTGTGATGGCAGACGGCGATTACGTCAGCATTCACGGCCGCTATACCGGATGGGGATCCAAACCCATGATTGCGGTCGACATCTTCCGGGTCGCCAATGGCAAAATCGCAGAGCACCGGGATGTGATGCAGGAAGAGGTTCCTGCCGCCCAGAGCGCCAACGGAAACAGCATGTTCATCGAAACGCAGGCTTGAGGCGCGGTTTGCCGACGTGACGAGGTGAGCCGCGCACGGGCAGCATCGCCTAGTTTACGCGTTGCGCCGAAGCCGAGACGCCGTTGAGAGCGCGAGGCGCGGTTCTGCGAACTTCCAGATACCCGTTGCCCCAGGTCCACAGCGAACGGACGACGGGCTCAAGCGAGCGTCCGAGCGGCGTCAGCGAGTACTCGACGCGCGGCGGAACCTCCGCATAGACCTCGCGATGAATGAGGCCGGCGGCTTCGAGCTCGCGAAGCTGCCTGGTCAGCATGCGCTGTGTAATCCGCGATAGCCGCCGCCCGAGCTCATTGAAGCGGATGGTGTCTCCGAGGAGATGATAGAGGATCACGGCTTTCCACTTGCCGTCGATCAAATCGAGCGTCGCTTCGACGGGACAGCCAGCCGCGCAATCATAACTCTTTGTATCAAGCTTCTTCATGGTTCACTCCATGATACTACCGGACATTTCTGTGCGTAATTGTCAGCGCCGACGTTAGCGCGCAACGTCGCTCCTGCAAAGCCGAACCTCGCAAAAGTTGCTGCACCCGGTGACAGCCGGTCCGGTGGAAATTCCTCGGTCGCTGCCGACGCAGATCGGGACGACTTGAAGGATGGATGCAAGAACACATGGAGGAGACCACGTGAAAAGGAAGATTCTGCCAATTGCCGCAATGGCGAGCATGCTGGTATCGGTTGCGTCCGCGCAGGAGGCACCTGTCCGGGCCGAGATTGTCGCCCGCTTGCCGCAGTCGGTCGGCAACATTGCGATCACGCCGGACAACCAGATCATCTTCAGCCACCACCCCTTCTTCAGTCCCGACGTCCGGGTGGCAAAGCTCACGTCGCCAACGACGTTCCAGCCATTTCCGAATGCCGATTGGAACACGCCGCGGAAAGGGACCGACCACTACCTCGACAATGTCCTCGGCCTTCGATCGGACGAAAACGGCATCGTCTGGATCATCGACATGGGATTCCGCACCAAGATCACACCCAAGCTGGTCGGATGGAATACGCGCACCGACAAGCTCGAGCGCATCTACTACATGCCCGAACCGATCACGCGAGGTGGATCGCAGCCGCAGGATATCGTCATCGACCAGAAGAACCGGAAGTTCTATATCGCCGACGAGGACATCGGCCCGGGTGGCGATGGCTCCCATGCCGCGATCATCATCATCGACATGGATACGGGCCGCGCCCGGCGCGTTCTTGACGGAGATAAGTCGACCGTTCCGGAAAACGTGCCGATCACGGTGGATGGCAACGATCTCACGGTTTCCGGGAAGGATGGCAAGCCAACGATCATCAAGGTCGGCTGCGACGGCATCACCATGGACGTCAGATCCGAATGGCTCTACTTCGCACCGCTTAGCGGCCGTTCGCTCTATCGCGTCCGCGTTGCTGATCTGAATGACGAAAAACTCGCCGCCGCGGAACTGAGCGCTAAGGTTGAGCGATATTCGGACAAGCCCAACAACGGAGGACTCTCGATCGACTATGCCGACAACCTGTATCTGACCGCGGTCGAGACCAAATCCATTGGCGTTGTCGGCGCCGATCGCAAGTACCGCACTTACTTGAGCGATCCGGAGATGGTTTGGCCTGATGGCATCACGGCTTCTCCCGACGGATATATGTATGTGTCCGCCTCGCAAATCTCTGCGGCGGCCATGTTCCATGGCGGCAAGGCCGAGAACAAGACGCCGTATCTGATCTACCGGTTCAAACCACTCGCGGCGGGCTACGTCTCTCGCTAAGATGCCCGCATGACCCGCTGCCTTCGGGCAGCGGCCTTTTTTTCGCACGACTGACGCCGCCTTGAAACTTCGAAGCGACAGTCGCTCACAGCGCCAATTTAGTTGTCAACGCGGAGCTCCATCGTGCTCGCCAGCACTACTGCCCCACAAGAGAATATCGCATTGATGCGCAACGCCTTCGCTGCCTTGAGCCGCAGGGACTTTGCTGCTGCTGCCGGGTTCCTGTCGCCGGACTTCATCATTAACTTGGCGGGGGTGCCGTATCAAATGCGCGGCCCGCGCATTTGGCGAAAGAACACGGAGATGTTCTTCAACGCTTTTCCCGATGTCGAGATCGAAACGCAGGACATGTTTGCGGCTGATGACAAGGTTGCAGTGCGCGTTCGCTTCACCGGAACGCATACCGGCGAGTTCCTGGGAAATCAGCCGAGCCAAAAGCGGGTCGATTACCAAAGCTACGAACTGTATCGGATCGCGGATGGCAAAATTGCCGAGGAGTGGATCTGCTCTGACATGCTGACGATCTTGACGCAGATCGGCGCATTTCCGGCAAGGCATCTCTTGTTGATGTGGCTTGCTGGATACCGTGTGTGGTTTGCGGCGGGTCTCGGCTTACTCGCGGGCGCGATTTCGACATGGATGCTATCCTCCATCGTGACCTGAGGGGATATATGCTGATGCGTCCGACAAAAGACCGCGTCGAGCCATAAGGGTTGGCCGCGCGCAGATCGCCCCGCAGCTATCCGGGCGAGATGTCAGATCGCTACCTGAAGCGAATGTCGGTATCGGTGGTTACGCCTTCCTGACTTGACCCTACCACTCGACAGTCGCGGGAAAGTCGACCGGCATATTGAACGGGCGCTCGTCTTTCCAGTTTGCATATCCCGCGCTACACGATCGCGTGCGGCAGGAAGCGTGACGTGTTGCCGGTGATCGGGTTCTCGTCCTCGCGGATCGACAGGCCGCATGGCGTGTGATCGACCAGCCAGCTTCCAAGCACCGGGTATTGGTCGGAAAAACTCGGCAGCGGCGCGAAAGCCTGCCGGATGAATCCTTCCGCTCCATATGGGCCTTGCTGTTCCATCAGCGTGGTGCCGGCGCTGACGAGCGCGACGTTGGCGCCTTCGCGCGAATAGAGCGGCTTGCGCACGAAGGAGGAGCCGAGCATGGCCGCCTTCGGGTCGTCCTCGAAATAGGCCGGCAGCAAATTGGGGTGCTTCGGAAACATCTCCCATAGCAGCGGAAGAATACCCTTGTTGGAAAGGATCGCTTTCCAGGGCGGCTCGATCCAGCGCGTCGGCGCGGTCGCGAGCTTCGCGCCGAACGCATCCTGAAACATCCATTCCCAGGGGTAGAGCTTGAAGGCGAGTTCAATTCCGCGATCGTCGAGATCGACGAAGCGGCCATCGCCGCCGAGCCCGACGTCCTTGATGTCCATCAGCGTGGTCTGCAATCCGGCCTGGCTCGCGGTATCCTGCAGATAGGCCAGCGTGCCGGCATCCTCCGTATTGTCATTCATCCCGGCGAGATGCAGGTGCTTCGCGCCGCCGTGTTTCTTCCACGCGTCGATCAGGCGCTCATGGATTGAATTGAACTGGTCGGCGCGCTTCGGGATGATGTTGCGCTCCATCGCCTGTTCGAGCCAGGTCCACTGAAAAACCGCCGCTTCGAAAATCGAGGTCGGCGTATCCGCGTTGTACTCCAGCAGTTTCGCCGGGCTCCAGCCGTCGTAGCTCAGGTCCAGCCGGCCGTAGAGGCTGGCATCGCGGCGGCGCCAGCTCTCGGACAGCAGCGGCCAGAAGGCTTCGGGTATTTTCAACCGGCGCAGATATTTTTCGTCTTTGATCGCGCGGCCGACCAGTTCGAGGCACATCGCCTCGATCTCGCCGGTGGGCCCCTCGATCCGCCGTTCGATCTCGTTCAGCGTGAACGCGTAATAGGCCCGTTCGTCCCAATAGCGCTCGCCGTTGATGGTGTGAAAAGTGAACCCGACACTTTCGGCGGTGGCAGGCCAGTCGTCGCGTTCGGGGCAGGGGATGCGCTGCATGAAATTCAGCCGCCGGAGAAGCCGACGGCATGCCCGAACGAGCCGAAGCCGCCGCGCTGCGCGCTGTGGGAGCCGGAATCGGAAGTGCCCGAGGACGAATGGCTCGAGGACGAATCGCTGCTGTAATAGCTGCTGCGCGACGAGCCGCCGCCGGAGCTGCCGCCGCTGGAGGACGACGAGCGCGACGAGCAATTGGCATTGTTCTGCTGGAGCGACGACGAAGCTGCATTCGGCGATGGCTCGCAATTGCGGTTCGGCATCAGCGCGTAGGCGGCGCTGCCGACCGCGAACGTGCCCATCAGCAGCAGCGCGACGTGGCCCGAGCGCTTCGCTGGCGGCGGCGCGGGCCGCGGCGATGCCGGCACCGAGACCGGTTTACGCTTGCCAAAATCCTGGTCTGACTTGTTGGCCATGGTCAGTAGATCATGCAGGCGGCGTTGAGGGCGCCGGCGGCGAGCGAGGACAGCCCGAGCCAGATCGCGGCGGCGAGTTCACCGGATGCGATCCGCTCCGACAGTTTCGGCACCGGAACCCTGACGAGGAAATAGACAATGATCTGCACGATCAGCGCGATCGCGGCCCAGATCAGGCAATCCCAGACATTGGCGGAATGGGCGATGGCGCTGACCAGCGGCAGCACGAAGCCGAGCAGGCTCAAACCCAGCGCGATCGCCGCTGCCGGCTCGTTGGCGCGGATCAGATCGAACTCGTTATGCGCGGTGACGCGGGTGTAGACGAAGAGGTAGGCGACCACGGCGACAATCGCCGTGCAGAAATAGACCAGGAATGCCGGCAGCCCGGCAAGCGATTGCAGAATCATTGAATTCGCCCCAACTCGTGCGTTCCGGAAGGTTCGCACGATCTGTCAGTCGGCGCATCGGAGCAGACGGTTCAATCCCAATAAAACTCTGCCCAAAAACAAAAACCCCGCCATTTGCGGCGTGGTCCAGTCGGGAGGAGTGAGCCTTGCACCTCGTCATAAGGCCTGGATCAGGCGGGAATTCGCTTTCTCGTGGGCTCGCGCAGCACATAACCGCGGCCTCAGCACGGTGTCGATGACGTTGCGCCCTCGGAGGCGGCGTGGGGCGGGTTCAATCCGTTTATTGTTCGTTTGGCCGACGCGAACCCCGAGCCAAGCCCCGGAGCAGGCGAAATGCCAGCCAGAAGAAGAGGATGACCAGCGCGAGCGCGGCGATCGGCGCTGTCAGCGCCAGAAGCGAGATCAGCGAGGCGCTCCCGAGTTCGGCCGTGGCGACCGCCGAATTCCCAAGGCCGCCGGTGAAGACGGTGGATTTGGCCCTGAGCATTGCGGTCAAACCCTGCGTGATGCCGGCAACGCCACCTCCCGCGATAATGGCCGCCGTCCATTTCACCATCGGCGGCAGGTCGGTCATGACAGCGGCGGACACGATCGTCCCTGCGACGACGGCGCCGGGCGTCGCCACCGTATCGAGCAAATTGTCCACACCGGGAATGTAGAACGCGGCGATCTCCACGATGGCTGCCGTGCCGAGCATGATGACGGCGGCTGGTGTGCCGAGCCATGCGAAGCCCTCGTTCAGGCTTGCATGTCCGAAGTAGGCTGCGCCGCTCAGAATTAGCAGCGGCAGGAACAGCCGAAAGCCGGTTGCGGCGGCGAGCCCGATGCCAAGCGCAACCGACAATGCAAGATCCAGGTTCGACATGTGCCGTAAACTCCGTCAGCCCTTGGGGCAGCATGAGGGATCAGCGGCAGCGTCAACGGCGGCGGATGTTCCCTCGATGCGACATCGCTTTGCCAGCGCCGTTTCAAGTCGTTCGTCGGTTCCCAAATCGTAGCAGCTTGTGGAACTCGGATTAAGCCGGCGAGGTTGTAATATAAGGTGATTAAATTTGGAGACGCAATCCCGACTGGACGAACTACCTGAGAAAATACCTGCAATCTGCTCGGGAGGATCGCCATGGCGAATTTGGTCTCTGTAGTGATGCAATACCTCACGCCGGACATGATAGCGAAGATCGCTTCTGCTCTGGGTCTTGATCGCAATGTTGCGCAAAAAGCCATCGCGGGTGCGATTCCCGCGCTTCTTGCAAGCTTCGCTGACGTTGCCTCCTCTCCCAATGGGGCACGCCAGCTCACCAACACGCTGACACAACAATCCGGGTCGCTTGAAAGCCTCAAGAATCTCATCGGCGGCTCCGGCCAGAACTCACTGGCGGAAACGGGATCGAGCATGCTTTCGGGCCTGTTCGGTGGCGGAACGCTGGACACAATGGCGCAGACGATAGGCAAGTTCGCGGGGATCGGTGAGGGCACCAGCAAGTCGATGCTCAGCATGCTTGGCCCCGTGGTCCTTGGTGCGTTAGGTCAGCAGCAACGCAGCACGGGTCTCGACGCAAGCGGGCTGGTGTCTCTTCTCGCTTCACAGAAGGATCAGATCGCCGCGGCAATACCGTCCGGTCTCGCCGGTCAGTTGAGTGCCGCCGGTCTCATCGACGGAGCGACTGAAAGCTTGCGCAGCGGTGCGGCGACAGCCAGCGCGGCTGGCGGCCGAATTGCAGAGGCTTCGGAGCGGACCATTTCCGGGGCTGGTCAGGCAGCCTCGGCGGTGGCCAGCAGAACAGCAGTACCGCAATGGCCGTACTGGTTGGTCGCCGCGGCGGTATTGGGTGGTCTCGCCTGGTTCGCCCTTGGTCGCTCAGGGGAGGACACAGTCGCTCAGGTGTCGCCTCCCGCCACGACGCGGACCGCGACCGGAACCGTGGGTCTGGCGCCGACGGATTTGACGGTCGGAGGGGTGAATCTGGCGAACCAGATCAACGCGTCGGTGGGGTCCATCAGGACCGTGCTTCCCGGCATTACCGATGCCGCATCGGCCGAGGATGCCCTGCCTAAAATAAAGGAAGCAACGGCTCAATTGAATGACGTCAGCTCCCGCGCGACGCAGCTCTCTCCTGAAGGAAAGAGCACCCTCGTAAAGCTGATTGTGGCCGCGACCCCCACGATCAACCAGATGTGTGACAAGGTGCTGGCGACGCCCGGCGCCGGCGATGTTGCGAAGCCGGCGATTGATGAGCTTCGAGGCAAGCTCGACGCGCTCGCGCGTTCCTGAATTTCAGAACGTCGTGCCGTCCGGCCTGTGCCGGACGGCTGGGCAACGTGCTGCCGGGGGCTTTGCGCGCTCGCGCGGCTGCGGATCGCTCAATCCGCCGTTTGTATTCACCAGGAGTAGGATCGATGGCTGACAAGACAAGCTTCACGAAGGATGAGTGGACGCTGTTGCTGGAGAGCCCGATGATCGCCGGTATGGCCATCACCGCGGCCGAACCCAGTGGCCTCTGGGGGCTGCTGAAGGAGTCGTTTGCCGGAGGTGCCGCGCTCACCCAGGCGGCGACCGGCTCCGGTACCAACACGTTGGTGAAGTCGGTCGTCACGGACTTTTCCAGCAGCGAAGGGCGAAGCGCCGCGCGAGATGGCCTGAAGACAAAATTTGCGAACAGCAAGCCGGCTGAAATGAAAGGCAAATGCATCGACGAGCTGCGGCAGGTTTCTGCCTTGCTTGCCGCGAAGGCGCCCGGTGATGCGGCGGAATTCAAGGACTGGCTCCGGCAGATCAGTCAAAGCACCGCCGAGGCGGCGTCGGAAGGCGGCGGCCTGTTCAGTGCTGGAGTCAAGGTGAGCGACGCCGAGAAGGCGACGCTCGGCGAGATATCGACCGCGTTGGGCGCTTAGATAGTTGAGGCTGCTGTTATCCGGACAGGTCGACCGGAAGCCGTCTGCCCCAAACAAAAACCCCGCCATTTCGGGCGGGGTTCGCACATCTTCCGTGGCGGGCTTGACGCAGCCGGCTATTCCTTGACCTCGATCTTGCCCTTCATCGCCGGGTGCAGGCCGCAGATGTAATCGTAGATTCCTGCATCGGCGAGGGTCAGCTGGGTGGTCTGGCCTTTCAGCGCGATCGACGAGCGCTGCGCCTTGGGGCCGGTGATCGTCACCTGGTGCGGCGAGGAATCGGCGTTGTGCCAGGTGATGGTCTGGCCCTTGCTGACGACGACGGTCTCCGGCCCGAACTTGAAGTCGGCGATCGAGACCACGCCGGGGCCTGGCGCGGGCTTTGCCATGGCGCCTTCGGGCGTGCCCTTCAGGCCCGCCAGCGAGATGACAAAATCCTGCCCGGCATGCGGCTTGTGGCAGGTGAAGCAGGCCGTCAAATTGGCCTTGTCGTTGACCTTCTTGTCCGGGCCAAACGCCTGATACTCCCATTCGCCGTTCCGGATGTCGTCCTTGTACTCGGTGCCCCAGCCGTCGCGCTTTTCCATCACCGTGTAGGCGACGAGGTCGCCCTTCTGGAAACGGCCGTTGGCATCCTTGAGAGGCTCGCCGGCCGCATCGAGCTGCGCCTTGTACTGCACCAGCGTCAGCACCGTGCCGCTCGGGATCGGCTGCCCCTTGCGTACCGCATCGACCGCCGCCGGCGTCGCATAGAGCTCGCGATACTGCTTGTTGTCGTAACGATCGACCGTGGCGTAGAGCGTGCCCTTGTCGAAATTCTCCGGGAAGGCGACTTTGTCGCCGCCGGCGAGCGCCGAATAGCCGATGAGCGCGCCCGATGCCGATCCGAGCGCGACAGCGGCAACCAGCCTGACGTTTTTCATGACTTCCCCCTCGTTTGCGGATAATTCCGTCAAGTACGAGACACCGCAAAGCGGGTTTCAATCCGGAGGAAACGAATTCGTCGCGTAAGCGGCTGCCCAAACAAAAACCCCGCCATTTGCGGCGGGGTCCAGTCGGGAGGAGTGAGCCTTTCGGCTCGCCGTAAAACCCTGGGTGTCAGGCGGGAATGCGCTCTTCCTGCTCGTGCGGCTCGCGCAGCACGTAGCCGCGGCCCCACACGGTTTCGATGAAGTTGCGGCCTTCGGAGGCGTTCGCGAGCTTCTTGCGCAGCTTGCAGATGAAGACGTCGATGATCTTCAGCTCGGGCTCGTCCATGCCGCCATAGAGATGGTTGAGGAACATTTCCTTGGTGAGGGTGGTTCCCTTGCGGAGCGAGAGCAGCTCCAGCATCTGGTATTCCTTGCCGGTCAGATGCACGCGCTGGCCGCCGACCTCGACCGTCTTGGTGTCGAGATTGACGACGAGATCGCCGGTCTGGATGACCGACTGGGCGTGACCCTTGGAACGGCGCACGATCGCGTGGATGCGGGCGACCAGTTCGTCCTTGTGGAAGGGCTTGGTCATGTAGTCATCGGCGCCGACGCCGAGGCCCTTGACCTTATCCTCGATGCCGGCGAGGCCGGAGAGGATCAGAATGGGGGTCTTGATCTTCGAAACCCGGAGCTGCTTGAGCACGTCGTAGCCGGACATGTCGGGCAGGTTAAGGTCGAGAAGGATAATGTCGTAATCGTAGAGCTTACCGAGGTCGACGCCTTCTTCTCCGAGATCCGTCGTATAGACGTTGAAACTCTCGGATTTGAGCATCAGCTCGATCGACTGCGCGACAGCGCTGTCATCTTCAATCAGCAAAACGCGCATGCCAGTCCCCTTTAGTCGCCGCTCCGGGCGTCAGGTCGGCCGCACTTGCGGCACTCAAAACGCCTTTGAACAACTGATTCGGATCCTGACAACACATGGTTAACAAACTCTGATTCCGGTTCGCAAGGTCTTTAAGTGCAATTTTTATCGAATCGCCCTAAGATGTTGCGTAGAAGCAGCTTTTCCTTACCGTGCCTACTCAAGCTCCAGATTAAGAGACGGACCTAACCGACTCCCGCAATTCGCCTTCTTCTGGGCGAGCGCTCTCAGTCACCAAAGACAGTGACGTAATGATTAATGATGCGGGTAAACACGAGGTTAAGCGGCGGGCTCAAATGCGTGGAAACTTAAGGTTTTCGCAATGAAGGCGCTCGCGGAACAGATCGGCGATATCGACGGCGTCAATATATATGGCCGTGTTGTGGGCGTGCGCGGGCTGATGGTCGAGATCGCAGGGCCCATCCATGCGATGTCGGTCGGCGCGAGGATCGTCATCGATACCGGCGGGAACCGCTTCATCCCGGCCGAGGTGATCGGCTTTTCCGGCAGCAATGCTGTGGTGATGCCGTTCGGCGGGCTCGATGGTGTCCGGCGCGGTTGCCGCGCGGTCATTGCCACGGCGGCCAGCCAGGTGCGGCCGTCACCGGCCTGGCTCGGCCGCGTCATCAACGCCATGGGGGAACCGATCGACGGCAAGGGGCCGCTGGCGCAGGGGCCGTCGCCGATGCCCTACCGCAATTCGCCGCCGCCGGCGCATTCGCGCAAGCGCGTCGGGGCGCCGCTCGATCTCGGCGTCCGTGCGCTCAACACGTTCCTGACCTGCTGCCGCGGCCAGCGGCTCGGCATCTTCGCCGGTTCCGGCGTCGGCAAATCGGTGCTGCTGTCGATGCTGGCGCGCAATGTCGATGCCGACATTACCGTCATCGGCCTGATCGGCGAACGTGGCCGCGAGGTGCAGGAATTTCTGCAGGAGGATCTCGGCGACGAGGGTCTGGCGCGCTCGGTCGTGGTGGTGGCGACATCGGATGAGCCCGCATTGATGCGGCGGCAGGCGGCTTATCTGACGCTGGCGATCGCGGAGTATTTTCGCGACGAGGACAAGGACGTGCTGTGCCTGATGGACTCGGTCACGCGCTTTGCGATGGCGCAGCGCGAGATCGGATTGTCGGCCGGCGAGCCGCCGACGGCCAAGGGCTATACGCCGACCGTGTTCACCGAATTGCCGAAACTTCTGGAGCGGGCAGGGCCGGGCACCGGAATCGGCACCATCACCGGCATTTTCACGGTGCTGGTCGACGGCGACGACCATAACGAGCCGATCGCGGACGCGGTCCGCGGCATTCTGGACGGCCACGTCGTGATGCAACGCTCGATTGCGGAGCGCGGGCGGTTTCCCGCGATCAACATCCTCAAATCGGTCTCCCGCACCATGCCGAGATCGGCCAATCCGGACTATCTGCCCGTGATCATGCGGGGCCGTCAGGTGATGGCGACCTATGCCGACATGGAGGAACTGATCCGGCTCGGCGCCTACCGGGCGGGTTCGAGCCCCGAGGTCGACGAGGCGATCCGGTTGCACGACCCGCTGGAAGCCTTCCTGCGCCAGGCCAAGGACGAAAAATCGAGCCTGGATGACGGCTACCGCCAATTGGCGCAAATCCTCACCAATTTGGAAACGGAACGCTAACTTTGTCAGGCCATCATCCCCGTCACATGATTAATGACGCCGGTGGGGCCCCCCGGGGGAGCCGGCTCCGTCCCGCGTTCAGATTGGGACTTCTGGGGAGTATGAGTCGATGAAGTCACGAGAAACGCTGATCCGCCTGAAGAAATTTCAGGTCGACGAAAAGCGCCGAAGGGTTACCCAGATCGAAGGCATGATCGCCGACTTCCAGCGCATGTCGGTCGATCTCGAGCGCGAAATCCAGACCGAGCAGGATCGGGCCGGGATCAACGATCCCGCCCACTTCGCCTACCCGACCTACGCCAAGGCCGCGATCCAGCGGCGGGAGAACCTGACCCGTTCCGCCGACGAACTGCGCATCCAGCTCGAGGATGCCAAGAGCCTGCTGAGCGAAGCGTTCGAGGAGCTCAAGAAGGTCGAACTGCTCGACGAGCGCGACCAGGCGCGCGAGCGCGCCGAAGAGAGTGCGCGGGAGCAGGCCGACATGGACAGTATCGGCCTGATGCGCGCCCGGCTTGGTGGCGCCATCGCCTGAGGCCTCTCACACTCATCGGTTGCAACCATCGAAACCCCGGGCCGCAAGGCCCGGGTTTTTTCTGTTCCAGATTCCCCGAAACCGGCGACTTGGTGGCTCCTTTGGCGCAGGGTATGCTACGAAACTTCCCGATTGCTCCGGCGTAAGACGCGATGGAGGATCGCGATTTGGGGGACGCTGAATGCTGACGCCAGCGGAGCTGGTATGGCTGATTGCCGCGGTGGCGAAGGGGGATGAGGCTGCTTTTGAGCGCCTTTACGCCGCCACGCGCGCGAAACTCTTCGGCGTCGTGCTCCGTATCTTGCGGCGTCAGGACCTCGCGGAGGAGGTCATTCAGGAGGCTTACGTCAAGATCTGGAACAGCGCCGGACAGTTCAACCCGGCGCTCGCTTCGCCGATTACATGGATGGCGTCGATCGCGCGAAACCGGGCGATCGACGTGGTGCGCAAGAAGAGCGAAATCTCGATCGAGGAGGAGCCGACCGCGATGGAAGTCGCGGCCGATTCACCCGATCCGCTGGCGCGGCGCGAGATGACGGAGGAGTTGAAGCGGTTGCTGGAATGCGTCGGCCGTCTCGAGCCGGATCGGCAGAAGCTGGTGCTGCTGGCCTATTACAACGGCTGGAGCCGCGAGCAGCTCGCCGCCAAGTTCGAGACGCCGGTGAATACGGTGAAGACATGGCTGCGCCGCAGCATGATGGATATCAGGGAGTGTCTCGGGCTTTGATGTCCGGATCTTGAACGATGGCCTATAGCGAAGACCATATCGCGCTCGCCGCGGAATATGCGCTCGGCACCCTCGATGCCGACGAGCGCGCGCAGGTCGAGACCATGATGGCCGTCGACACCGAATTCACCGCGATCGTGCATGCCTGGGAATACCGGCTCGGCGTGCTGAACCAGATGGTCGGCTCGATCGAGCCGCGGCCGATCGTGTGGGAAAACATCAAGGCCGCGATCGGCCATTCCGCCGAACAGCAGGCGCCGCTGGTGTTGCCCGAGGCGCCGCCGTCTCCGTCGCCGCCACCTGAGCCTCCGGCCGAGCCTGTGGCCGAGCCCGTTGCGGCCCCCGTGGTGGCGGAGGCGCCGCCGGCCGCCACGGACAATTCGAACGACAATTCGAACGTCATCCAGTTGCCTGATCGGGCGAAGCGCTGGCGCAATGTCGCCTCCGTCGCCACCGCGCTTGCCGCAGCCCTGGTCGGGATGCTGGCGGTGCAGGTCTATCGGCCGGAACTGTTGCCGGACGCGCTGCGGCCGAAGCCGCGCATCCAGACGGTCGAGGTCAAGACGCCGGCGCCATCGCCTGTGCCCTCGGCGCAATACGTCGCCCTGCTGCAGCGTGACGCGGGCTCGCCCGCCTTCATCCTGACGGTCGACGCCGCGACCAAGAATTTCACCGTCCGCAAGGTCGGCGGCCGATGCCGAGCCCGGCAAGAGCTTTGAGCTCTGGCTGATCTCCGACCGGCTGCCGCAGCCGCGTTCGCTCGGCGTGATCGGCGGCAGCGATTTCACCGCACGCCCGGTGCTCGCCGACTACGACGCCAGCACGATCAACACCGCGCTCTATGCGGTGACGGTCGAGCAGGCCGGCGGATCGCCCGAGCGGCAAGCCGACCTCGGCGCCGATCTATACCGGCAAGCTGATCGAGACGGTGCCGGCCGCCGCGCCGCGCTGAGGCGATCTGAACGGAGTTCATCGTGCCGAATTGGCTCGGGCCGCTTCTCGTTTTCTTGCTCCTCGCAGGGTTAATCGGTTTTGCGTTTCGTCAAGGCACGAAGGTGAAATCGAACAAGGATGCAAGCGATCGAGGAGCAGGAACCGAATGGCTAGGTGGTGACGGATCAACTGGCGGCGACGGACATTCCGGGCATTAGACTAGTGCGATCCTCATGGTGAGGTGTGCGCACTTGCGTACATCTCGATCGCCGCAGCACCCACAAAAAGAAAACGCCCGTGGGGAGCGGGCGTTTTCGTAGTCAACTTGGGGGTAGTTGGGGTCTTAATTATCCACGTGGCGACTTTGGGGGGCTGTAAAGAGCCGCGTGAATTCCGTGAATTCTCCTTTATCGTACGACTGAGTTGCCTGAACTCGTAATCACGACCGGCTTACCGGCCTTTAGAACGCGCGCGCTCGCGGTCTGGGTCAGGCCTTCATCCGAGGTGTTGCGCGCGGAGATGCTGAAACCGGCGACCACGATACCCGCAACCAAGGCCACGACTACGATCTTGAGATGGGTCGTGCGATCTGCGCTGTAGATCGAATGGTTCATGGAAGTCTCCTGCCGCCTTCCGCCTTGCAAATCCGTCGATGTCGTCAGCAAGTCGGTTCAACGTCTCGCCTCAGGAAACGTGGGAATTCGGGGAATGGTTCCCAAGGGGCGATCACAAGCCGGTGAAAAGACTTGAACGGCCGCGATCAGGAGGCCGCATCCCGCTGCGAAAAATTGATAATTATTTATATATTACAATATGTTAAGTCGATAATCGTTGCGTGCGGCGGGAAACCCTGCCGCTTCGCGCGGTTTTAACAAACTATTTGCCTGTGGCGAAAAGGCTTCGCCGTTTTCGCCGCTGATTTGCACAGCGGGCAGGCTTCCCGGCTTGGAGCATGATCCGGAAAAGTGGACACCGGTTTTCCGAAAAGATCATGCTCAAACAAGAAGATGATCGACGAGCATGATTCAACTCAGTTGAAACATGCTCTAGACGCTTCCCACGGTCTTCAGCCGCGCGCGCGGGTGGATTTCGGCCTGCGACAGCACGGTGGTCTGCGCGCGGAAGCGCTCGACCAGCGAGCGGACGAACGGGCGGATCGCGGACGAGGTGACCAGCACCGGCGCTTCGCCTTCGCGGGCGGCCTGCTCGAAACTGTTGCGGACCGAGGTCATGAACTCCGACAGTTTTGAGGGCTGCATGGCCAGGCTGCGGTCCTCGCCGGTGCCCACGATCGATTCCGCAAACGCCTGCTCCCAGCGCGCCGACAGCGCGATCAGCGGCAGGTAGCCGTTGAAGGTGGTGTTCTGCGCGCAGATCTGCCGCGCCAGCCGGGCGCGGACGTGCTCGACCATGGTGGCGGGGTGGCGCGAGAAGGCGAGGGCGTCGGCGATGCCTTCGAGAATGGTGGAGAGATCGCGGATCGAGATCCGCTCGGCCAGAAGGAGCTGCAGCACGCGCTGGATGCCGGAGACCGTGACCTGGCTCGGCACGATGTCCTTGACCAGCTCGCCCTGTTCCTTCGGCAGGTCCTTCAAGAGCTTCTGCACCTCGCCATAGGACAGCAGGTCGCTCATGTTGTTCTTGAGCAGCTCGGTCAGATGCGTCGACAGCACGGTGGCGGCGTCGACCACCGTATAGCCCTTCAGCGACGCCTCTTCCTTCAGCGCGGCGTCGACCCAGGTCGCCGGCAGTCCGAACGTCGGCTCGATCGTGTGAATGCCGGGCACGCCGACCTGGTTGCCGGCGGGGTCCATGACCATGAACTGGTTCGGCCAGATCTTGCCGGTGCCGGCGTCCACTTCCTTGATCTTGATGATGTAGGTGTTGGCCTCGAGCTGAACGTTGTCGAGGATGCGCACCGCCGGCATCACAAAACCCATTTCGATGGCGAGCGAGCGGCGCAGCGCCTTGATCTGCTCGGTCAGGCGGTCGGTGCCGTCGGGGCCGTTGACCAGCGGCAACAGCGCATAGCCGAGTTCGATCTTGAGATCGTCGATCTTGAGCGCGGTGGAGATCGGCTCTTCGGCCGCGGCCTGGGCGGCTGCGGCTGCGAGTTCGGGCGCGGCGGCGGCGGCCGCTTCCTCCGCCCTGGCGGCGCCGTTGCGGTTCCGCGCCTTCCAGGCCAGCACCGCGGCGCCGCCGCCGAGCGCCAGGAACGGGAGCATCGGAATGCCCGGCAACAGCGCCAGCACCAGCATCACGCCGGCCGACATGCCGAGCGCCTGCGGATAGCCGGAGAGCTGCTTCATCATCGCCTTGTCGGCCGAACCGGTGATGCCGGCCTTCGACACCAGGAGGCCCGCCGCGGTCGAGACGATCAGCGCCGGCACCTGCGTCACCAGGCCGTCGCCGACCGTCAGGATGGTGTAGGTGCGGGCGGCGTCGGCAAAGCTCATGCCCTGCTGCGCGACGCCGATGATGATGCCGCCGATGACGTTGATGAAGACGATCAAAAGGCCCGCGATGGCGTCGCCGCGGACGAATTTCGAGGCGCCGTCCATGGCGCCGAAGAAGCCGCTTTCGTCCTCCAGCTCCTTGCGGCGCTTCTTGGCGGTCGCCTCGTCGATCAGGCCGGCGGACAGATCGGCGTCGATCGCCATCTGCTTGCCGGGCATCGAGTCCAATTGAAAGCGGGCGGCGACTTCGGCGATGCGGCCCGAACCCTTGGTGATGACGACGAAGTTCACGATCACCAGGATCGCGAACACGATAATTCCGATGACGAAATTACCGCTCATCACGAAATTGCCGAAGGCTTCGATGACGTGGCCGGCCGCCGCCGTGCCCTCATGGCCGTGCGACAGGATCAGCCGGGTCGAGGCCATGTTCAGCGACAGCCGCAGCATGGTCGAGATCAAGAGCACGGTCGGAAACGCCGAGAATTCCAGCGGCGTCTGGATGAACAGCGAGGTCATCAGGATCAGGATCGAGACCGTGATCGAGATCGCCAGGAACAGGTCGAGCACCACCGAGGGCAGCGGCAGGATCAGCACCACCAGGATGGTGAGGACGCCGAACGCCAGCGCCAGATCGCCGCGCTTGATGATATCTCCGATTTCGCCGAGGCTCGGAAACTTGCCGCTTGGGCCTGCGCCGCCCTGACCCGCCGTGACATCGACCATGGTAGCCGCTTCCCCCCGCGTATGGCGCCGGGCGCCAAACGTCTGCGCGGCGGCCGAAGGGCCACCGGTCCGAAAGTGAGGCACCGCACTGGCGTCCACGGGGTTCCTCCCGTTCTACGCGGCTGACGACACTCGACTTCACTCGGCAATTCTTGCCGGGTGTATGGTTAGCAAAGGGTTAACGGGGTGGGTGCGGGCCGGTTATTCCGGGCCGATGAGGCCCGCCGCCGGTTCGGCCGTCATTGCGAGCGAAGCGAAGCAATCCATCGGGCCGCAAAGAAAGTATGGATTGCTTCGCTGCGCTCGCAATGACGGCTGAAACACCGAGAGCCCGTAGAATGGGTGGAGCGAAGCGATACCCATCAATGCCGCTACGCAGAGCAATGAAAACGATATCGGAGCTAACCTCCAATGGCCATCACGGCAAGACCCGCTGCAGCGCATGATCTCAAGCTGATTTGCGACCACCGCGAGCGAATGTTCTCTGAGTCCGGTCGCACGCGCGAAGCCTTGCAGCCGATGACTGCGGCCTTCGAGCAGTGGCTTGCACCGCGACTCGATGACGGCAGCTATTTTGGCTGGATGCTCGAGGACTCAGGCGTCGTGATCGCGGGCCTCGGCATGATGGTCATCGACTGGCCGCCTCATCCGAGCCATCCGGCCGACCACCGCCGCGCGTACATCCTCAACGTCTTCGTCGAGCCCGAGCACCGCCGCAAGGGACTGGCCAAGCGGCTAATGGTGTTGGCCGAGGCGAGGGCGCGCGAGCTTGGCGTTTGCTATGCGATCCTTCATTCGACGCAGCAAGGCCGTCCGCTTTACGAGAGCCTCGGATGGGGTCCGACGAGCGAGATGGCGATCCGCTGGGAATAAGTGCAAAGGCCGCACTAACGCGGGCTCATGTGTCGTTGGGAAAGTTCGTAGGATGGGTGGAGCGAAGCGATACCCATCACCTTCGATGACTAACATGATGGGTTTCGCTTTCGCTCTACCCATCCTACGCTCCACACGGGGAAAACCCGCTTTAGGTCAGCCCGGCTGCATTTTCCGACTCGGTGGACTGTGCTCGCATACCCAAAATTCAGCCTGGTTTGCGGGGGCCAAGGTGTGAGCCAGTTTTTTTGTATGTTTCTGCTCGTGGCGGCTTTGATGCTCACGGCATGCTTCGGAGTAGCAGCTTGGCGCATCTCCGGTGATGGGCCGGATGTGACCGGAAGCACTCCGCCGGTATCTATCCGTTTGCGTTGAAAACCGATCCCCTTTCGGGAAAGCCCGTACGTCTACGGCTTGCTCTCCACCGGTGGTTGCGCTTGGATGGCCGCGGGACGGGGGAATTTCAAAAATGCGAAATCTGGGGATCGTGGTGCTAAGCGCCGCGCTGGCGGGCTGCGCTTCTTCCGCTGCGGATATTGCACCTGCGTATGTTTCGCCGGTTGCGTACCAATCATACACATGCCAACAGCTTGCCCTTGAGGCTCAAGCCATCTCGACGAGGGCGGCTACTTTGTCGGGCGCCCAGGACAGCCAGCGCACAAAAGACGGCGTCGCCACCGCGGCCGCGATCGTGATCTTCTGGCCAGCAGCTTTCTTCGTCGGCGGAGACAAGCAGACCGCAGCGGAGCTGTCCCAAATGAAGGGACAGATGGTAGCCGTTGAGCAAGCCTCTATCGCGAAGAAGTGCGGAATCCAATTTCAAGGGCCGCGCCCGCCGGGCACGTAATCGAACGTCCAAGTTGAGAGTCGCGAATTGGAAAACTCAATCGGCGCGTCATGCGGCCGGCGGATGGCATCGAGCGATCGTGGCGGCGGATTACGCCTCCGGCTAACGTAATCGGCCCTGACGGGCTGGGGAAATCAGTGATATGCGCATTTTGGCGTTTTGCGGCCGTTGCCGTCGCATTGGGTGGCTGCGCAATTCAGCGAGCGCAAATTGCGCAGGACGCTCGCGTCCAAATGGTCGGCCTGTCTAAGGAACAGGTGCTCGTCTGCATGGGCCCGCCGGCCAGCAAGGCGGCCGAAGGAAAAACCGAAGTTTGGTCATACAACTCCGGTGACGGCTTGCGATCGACCGCGGCCGGCTGACACAGCCGCTAGCGACTTGAGCCCGGAAGTATTGAAGGGGCGGGCCGCTGCGCACCGCAGAACAACGCATCCAGAAATGGTCTTGCGTGCAAGCGCGCTACCGCCGTCGTTTCTGCCGCCACTTGCGCAAATTGTTCCAGCAGAACGCAGCTTTAGTTGCGGGAACTGCGTGCCTGAAAGTCGATTGTTGGTGTGCTGACCATCGCCCTATTGGAGGCAGGGCAATTGGAAGTGGACGGCACGGGCTTCTACGGGAGCACTTTAAATGAAAATATTTTTCAAGGTCGTCATCTGGATTACGACCGTCGTCGCAGGTCTTGTCGTTTGGAACGTGGCGCCTGACTTTCGACCGCTGGTCTCCTCGATTCTAGCGGCAGCATTTGTCTGTTACGCATTGTCTATCATCGTTGAAGTCACGGTTAAGCGCGTCATATCGGACGAACAGCTGGAGCTTCGCAGCCGTCTTGAAGTGCTGGATCGTAAGGTCACCGCAATTTTGCGGGACGCGCTTGAACGACGCCCTCGATGACAATTTGAAGCAGTGATATGCGAGGCGGGCGCTGATAAAGCAGGCCGCCTTGTTGGCGTAAACGCGCATGAGGCCTGCCAACTCCTCTGGCCACATTCACCCAGCAAGCAGGAAGATCAGTCCGCCGCTGAGTGCGGTCAGCCAGATTAGCGAGACCACGAAGGGGAAATCGTGATGTGTCATGCTCATCAGCCTAGGCGGAAGGCTGCCGATCCTGTGATCCAGCGGCCCCCGGTTACAATCAATTGCAAAGTATGATTCGCCTCCCTGGACTTCGGAGGATACACCCGGCGCGCGCCGCTTACCTTAACATATGAGGGGTGGGAAAAAGTGGCAAAGGTCGGCCGCAGGTAAGAGAGCCCAGATGAGCGCTCGGTTTCCGGCTGTAGAGGCATTTTTTGACATATGTCAAAGGGTAAACAAGCTCTTAACGGCTGTTTAGGCGGCGGATGTCGCCGGTTAGAGCCGCTTGATTGGCCGCGAAGAGGAGCGCAGGCTCGCGCTGCTTGCCAAATGCGGTTTCGCTGATTGCCCTGTTCGCTGAGACCTGTTCGATCCTGACTACGGCGGCGAAAGCCGTGCGGAGGTTAGACGCCAAGTAGCCATCCCCTCGCTTACGAGGAGGCTGAACGCGATGTTCACATTTCGTACCTCGATCACTCTCGCGGTGATGATATTTGTCGTCGCGCTCGCTGCGCTGTTGATTGCCATTCAGGTCCGGTCACTGCGCTGGGCGACGCAGGAAGCGGCGTCCGCCTATATGGACGCGGCCAGCACCAAGGCGCTGGGCCGGCTGCAGGGCGAACTGAACACGATCGCATCGCTGGTGAATGTGCTCGCGACCAGTTCGAGCGTGGCCGATTCGGATGAGCGATCGGAGACAGGCCGCGCGATTCCGCTGTTCAAGGCGGCGCTGCAGGAACTGCCGCAGATGGACAGCATCTATGCCGGCTTCGAGAATGGCGCATGGCTGCAGGTGCGGCGCATCAGCGACCTCACCGAAGATCAGCGCGACCGGTTGCGTGCACCGCCGCATTCCGACATGGTGATCAATCTGGTTCGTCCGACCCCCGGCGGGCGATCTGCCGATGCGGCGGATTTTTCAGGATCGACAGGGCAACGAGATCGATGAAATCGATTTGTGGAAGTACGGATACGACGCCCGCAAGCGCTCCTGGTACTGGCAAACAATGAGATCGGACCGCCCGTATGTTTCGGCGCCCTATCTCTCGTTCAGCATCGGCGCGCCGGTGATCACGGTCAGCGCGCCGTTGCGCGGCAAGGTGCCCGGCGTGATCGCCGCCGATCTCAAGCTCGATACCTTCAGCGATTTCGTCCAGGCCCAGCGGCCGGGACAGAATGGCACGGTCATGATCTTCGACCAGGCGGGATCGCTGATCGCCCATCCGCGAATTTGCGGAGTTCGTCGCGGCTGCGATGACGCATCCTTCCCGATCGCAATTGCCCAGCATCGACGAGATCAATTCCGGCGTCGTGGCCTCGGTGCTGCGCACGGTCACACAACCTCGACAACAACGAAGGAACCATCCGTGATGACGACGGACGGGATTACCTGTTCAGGTTGACGAAGTTCGCCCTCGGCGAAGGTTATGGCGGCAGCATATTGCTGCTGGCCGCCCAGGATGACTTTGTCCAGAACGTCCGGAAGCTCCAGTTCAAGGGGCTGGTTCTCGCGATCATCGTTGGCGCGGCCTTTCTTCCGGTTGTCTGGATGTTCGGCAGCACGATGTCGCAAGCCCTGAGACGCATTACGGCGCAGGCGCGCCAGCTTCAGACGCTCGCGGAGCCGAGCCTCGTGCCGGTGACCTCGCATATCAGGGAAATCCACGAACTCGGCACGCACGGTCAATCTCGCCCAGCGGGCCATATGGTCGTTCGCGCACTTCGTTCCCAAGGAGATCGTCCGCGGGGTCATCGACAATTCCATCTCCACCAGGCTCGGCGGCGTCAAACAGGAGATCACGCTGGTCTTCACCGACGTCCAGGGATTTACGACGATCGCGGAGGCCGCCGATCCCGACGTGCTGATGCTGCAGACGTCGCGGTATTTCTCGGTGCTGACGGAAGCGTTCCTCGCCGAAGGCGGAACGGTCGACAAGTTTATCGGCGACGCGGTCATGGTGTTCTGGAACGCTCCCAATCCGCAGCCCGACCATGTCGCGCGCGCTTGCCGGGCGGTGCTTGCGGCCAAGGCGGCCGGCGACGAAGCTCAACGGCGAGTTCGAGGCCGAAGGCCTGACGCCGTTCATCACGCGGTTCGGCATCCATGTCGGTGAAGCCGTCGTCGGCAATGTCGGATCGACCGAGCGCATGAATTACACGGCTCTCGGCAACACCGTAAATCTCGCGGCCCGCCTCGAAGGCCTGAACAAGCAGGTCGGCACCACCATCCTCGCAAGCGAGGACGTGTACCTGCGCGTTCGCGATCAATTCGAGTTCAGCGCCTTCGATGCCGTCGTTGCCAAGGGCATGACGAAGGAAACCCGGATCTTTGAGCTTGTCGGAGTATCGACATGAAGCTGCGCCTGGATCTCTGCGCAGGCTCCTCGCCGGCGCTGCTCGCTGCTTCATCGTTTCGGCGGCTCACGCCGCCGAAGACACCATCAAGGTCGGTATTCTGCACTCCCTGTCCGGCACCATGGCGATCAGCGAATCCGTGCTGAAGGACACGGTTCTCATGCTGATCGCGGACCAGAACAAGAAGGGCGGGTTGCTCGGCAAGAAACTGGAGCCGGTCGTCGTCGACCCCGCGTCGGACTGGGATGCCTTTACGGACAAGGCCCGCGAGCTGCTCGCCAAGGAAAAGGTCGCGGTCGTATTCGGCTGCTGGACCTCCAGCTTCCCGAAAGGCGGTTATTCCCGTCTTCGAGCGATTGAACGGCCTGCTTTTCTATCCCGTTCAATACGAAGGCGAGGAAAGCTCGCGCAACGTTTTCTACACCGGCGCCGCGCCAAGCCAGCAGGCCATTCCGGCCGTTCGCTACCTGATGAGCAAGGAAGGCGGCGAGATTCGCCGCTGGGTTCTGCTCGGAACCGACTATGTCTATCCGCGCACGACCAACCGGATCCTGAGCGCCTATCTCGCCGCCGAAGGCGTGGCCGCCGAGGATATCACGACGATCTACACGCCATTCGGGCATTCCGACTGGCGCGAGATCGTTGCAAAGGTCAAGGCTTTCGGTTCGGAAGGAAAACGGACCGCTGTGATCTCAACGATCAACGGAGATGCGAACGCTCATTTCTACAGGGAACTAGCGGCCCAACAGGTCGACGCCAGCAAGATTCCGGTCATGGCGCTCTCGGTCGGCGAACGCGAATTGCGCGACATTGGCGTGAGCGGTCTGACCGGGCAGATGGCGGCGCGGAATTATTTCCAGTCCGTCAGGTCGCCGGAAAACGATGCGTTCGTGAAGATGTGGGCGGATTTCAACGAGCAACGGGACAAGACCACAAATGATCCGATGGAAGCGACCTTCATCGGCTTCAGGATGTGGGCGCAGGCCGTCACCCAGGCCGGCACGACCGATGTGAATGCGGTCCGGCAGGCCATGTACGGCCAGAGAGTAAAGGCGCCGAGCGGTTTCGAGGTGGTGATGAACACCAATCACCATCTTTCCAAGCCGGCCATGATCGGCAAGCTCAATCCCACGGGAACCTTTGACGTGGTCTGGCGATCGATCAACCCGATCAAGGCCTCGGTCTGGAGCAGATATATTCCCGAGAGCGCAAAACTTACCGCCGACTGGACGTTTCCCTGGGTTTGCGGCGGATGCGCCGAGCCGACATTCAAGGAATGGTAGCCGAGGGAGTTTCGGCCAGGGCGGGGCCAATGACGGGGCGTTGAAACCAACGCGGGATTTATTGCGCGCGCAGTATTCGCGGGCGCGAAGCGCCAGGTTCGCGGCCGCCAATCCTGGTTAGCCGAGCTGCCGTGCCACGGCCCTCGGCATTCCAGCCGCAAAGGGGGCGAGCATCACGGCGATGGACGTGCCGACGAGGAGGGGCTCGGCAAGCCGCGGCTCGCGCTCCACCTCACTCGTCCACGACGGGATTGCGCAGCACGCCGATGTTCTCGATCTCGACGACATCGCCGGGTGCCATCCATGGCGAACGACAACAGCTTCATGCGCGGGCTTCGTCCGGGATGCCGGATTTTTTTCGATAAGAAATACTATTTTCGAAAATTATCGAAAATGCAAGCCGCCCGTTCAGGGAAACGAGCAGGATTCGGAAGGCCGGCGGGAGCGAAGCGTTGCTGTCGTCAATCGATGGGCGGATGGACGACGTATCTCTTCATATTTGCGGTGATGGCGCTGGTGGGCCGCTCGATCAGTTTCGCGGCGGAGATCGCTGTAGCGCGCGATCGCTGCCTGCATGATCGCGCGGCGTTCGCCGGCCTTGTTGCGCGGACATGGCGCCAACTCTGCTATTGCAATAAATTTCGTAAACAATAGTATTTTCGAAATATGGAAGGAATCGCATGACCGCATCAATGAAAACCGTCCTCGTTCGCCAGGTCGGCGGCCCCGAAGCCCTCGAATATGTCGATGTGCCGCGTCCGGATCCGGGCCCCCGGGACGTCGTGATCCGTGCCGAGGCGTTCGGGGTCGGCCAGCCGGATGTCCTGATCCGCCGCGGCATCTACAAATGGATGCCGCCGCTGCCGGTGAACCCCGGCAACGATGTCGCGGGCACCGTGCACGCGGTCGGATCCGAGGTGAGCGGGATCGCAACCGGCCAGAAGGTGTTGCTGAGCGCGCGCGACCTCGCCCAGCGTGGCGGCTGTTATTCCGAGTTCGTCGCGGCGCCGGCCGATGCGGTGTATCCGCTGGCCGACAGCGTCGATTTGCAGGAAGCGGTGTGCCTCGCCAACTACCAGGTCGCCTGGGCGCTGCTGCATCAATGCGCGTCGACGCAGCGGCCGGACAGCGCGCTGGTGATCGGCGCGGCCGGCGGCGTCGGCACCGCGCTGGTGCAACTCGGCAAGCTGGCCGGGATGACCATCATCGGCACCGTCAGCTCTGAAGAGAAGGCGGAGTTCGCGCGCCGCAACGGCGCCGACCATGTCATCTATTATCGCAACGAGGACGTCATCGCCCGCACCCGCGAACTGACGCAGGGGCGCGGCGTCGGCCTGATCCTCGACCATGTCGGCGGGCCCGATTTCGTCGGCTATGTCCGGGCGCTCGGCAAGTGGGGCACGCTGGTGTCCTACAACGCCTTCGCCGGCCTGCCGCAGGAGAACCTGGTGGCGGCGATGCGCGATCATCTCGACGTCTGTCCGGCGGTGCGCTGCTTCTCGTTCCATGTCTACGACCACGACCGCGAAGGCCGCCGCGCGCTGATGCGCGAAGTGATCGGCGCGCTCGAGCGGCGCGCGATCCGCCCGGCCATCTCCGCACGGTTGAAGCTTGCCGACGTCCGCAAAGCCCATTCCCTGCTCGAACAGGGATCGGCGTTGGGCAAGATCGTGATGACGCCTTGAGACAGGGGATTGAACGCGCCGGGATCATTGCAACAGAAGCAATGGATTCGCCGCGCTCTGTGCGCTGATAGTCGCGTAGGATGGGTAGAGCGAAGCGAAACCCATCAATCGCGTGCGCAGAGGGGCGATGGGTATCGCTGCGCTCCACCCATCCTACGTACTCAATACCGCAATCAGCCGCGCCATGCCGGCGGCTTTAATCGCAGTAGACCGACCTGCCATAGCCGTCGTCGCATCGCGCCCGCGCGCGATAGGGCACGGGCAGCGGCGGTCTCGGCGCATATTCCGGCGCATAGTCGTATTCCTGCGCGTAGTAGCGCTCCCGGGCGTAGTAACGCTCGGGATAGGCGGGCGCGCGGTCGACATAGACCGGCTGCGCGGGGTAGGCCGAGTCCGTACTCGCCATAGATCGCTGCCGGTGCGCGGTATGCAGGATCTACCCCGTAGGAGGGCTGCCGATATCCGTAACCGGGTTCCGCGTAAGGCCGATGGGCCGGTGCCGGACGCACGTAGACGTTCGCAGAAGGCGCGTAGATTCCGCCGGGCGCCACGTAGACGGATGACAGGTCGCTGGCTGCGCCGGCCGCCGAGTACAGGACACAGAAGGCCAGCGTGAGCGATGATCGGTACATGTTTGAAACCTCCAACAACGCAGCCCCGCCAGCCAGCATGGTTAATTTTCGCTAAACAATTCGCACGGCGCAATGATATTCTGCGCGAAGAAGTGTGCCATTTCTGGACTGTGCACATCCGCATCGCGCGTCGCGTAGGATGGGTAGAGCGAAAGCGAAACCCATCAATTTGCGTGCGCGGAGGGGCGATGGGTATCGCTGCGCTCCACCCATCCTACGAGCTACGGCTATTTGTCATGATTGTAGTTTCCTGCGGCGTAACAGCGTCATTGCGAGCGAAGCGAAGCAATCCATCTTTCCGCGCGCGAGGATAGATGGATGGCTTCGTCGCTTCGCTCCCTTGCGCAAACGCTTCGCGTTTGTCGCAGGCAATGACGGCTCGGAGACGCATATTCGAGGATCGCCCGCTATGAACGGCTTCACCATTCGAACGATGCGGCCGGATGAAATCTCGATCGCCGTGGATTGGGCGGCGGCTGAAGGCTGGAATCCGGGCCTTACTGACGACGCGTGCTTTGCTTCCGTCGATCCGGAAGGTTTTTTCATCGGCGAGCTCGATGGCGCGCCTGTCGCGACGGTCTCCTGCGTCAATTACGGCGCGCGCTTTGCCTTTCTCGGCTTTTACATCGTGCGGGCGGATTTGCGCGGCAGCGGCTATGGCTTGCGGATATGGAATGCGGCGATCGCGCATGCCGGGTCGCGCGTGATCGGGCTCGATGGCGTGGTGGCGCAGCAGGACAACTATCGAAAGTCCGGCTTTCAGCTTGCTTACGCCAACGTCCGCTATGGCGGCACGGTTGCGGCGCCGGCTGCGCCGCAGGCTGAAGTCATTGCGCTGTCCGATGTCCCGATGGCGGCAGTGGAGGCGGACGACGCGACCGTGTTTCCGGCGCCGCGGCCTGCGTTCCTGCGGGCATGGATCGGCGCGCCCGGACATGTCGGTTGCGCGGTCGTGCGGGATGGCCGGCTTGCCGGCTGGGGTGTGATCCGTCCGTGCCTGAAGGGGCGCAAGATCGGACCGCTGGTGGCCGACGACCGCGCCACCGCCGAAGCGGTGCTGTCGGCCTTGCTCGCCAGGGTGGGCGGCGGCGAGATTTTTCTCGACGTGCCCGGCATCAACCGCGAGGCGATCGCGCTGGCGCAGGATTTTGGGCTCGCGCCGGTGTTCGAGACGGCCCGGATGTATACCGGCGCGATTCCGCCGTTGCGGCTGGAGCGGGTGTTCGGCGTCACCAGCTTTGAGCTGGGGTAGATGTGGATGTGCAGGATGGGTAGAGCCCACGGGTCCGGCCTTCGGCCGGCCCGATGATAAACTCCGCGAAACCCATCATCTTCGCGGCTGCAGAGGTGATGGGTATCGCTGCGTTCCACCCATCCTGCGCTCTACCCATCCAGTGTAGTGAACCAAACACACATGGCGAGCACAACAAATTAGGACGCTCAACCATCCGGTTCCCGGGGAACGGGTAGCACATTCACTTGTTAACGCCGATGGATCGGTTCTGTCTGCATATCATCTGCGCGAGCGTCTTGCTGCTCGTGACCGCGTTTGCGCTGGGAACGCCTGGATTGAAATCGGAAGGTCCGCCCGAGAAAGCACTTTTGTTGCGGGTCGCAGCCCGATGAAGCGGCGGATGGTTCCAATGTTGATGCCTGCAGGACGCAGCACGGCGCCGAATGGCTGGAGCATGCTTCAACTGAGTTGAATCATGCTCGTCGATCATCTTTTTGTTTGAGCATGATCTCCATCTCCGCGCAAACGCGTTCCGCTGATGTCGCGAGGGAACACCGGTGTCCACTTTTCCGGATCATGCTCTATCGAGAGAACAGAACGTTCTCACTCCGGCGTTCGCAGACCGGGAGACGTCAGCCATTGCTCCATGTGAGCAGCCGTTTCAGCCTGTCGCGCTCGGCGGAGAAGCCGTTCGCGCTCAATGCCGGGCGGGGTGCCTCTCGCCTCTTTTCGCAGGCGCTGCGCCTGGTCGGTCAAGCGTTGGTCCAGTGGCGAAGTTTGTTTTACACGGCGTCGTTGCTGCACGGCGCTACTCCACATACGAGAAGGCGGGAGCGCGGCTGGCGTTCTCCTCACCGATAGCTGCCACGGGACGGTGCGGTGATGCTTAAGTTTAGACCCCCTTGGATGGGATGTCGGTTCACTAGTGCACACAGTAGTGGGCAGGATGGGTGGAGCCAACGGGTCCGGCCTTAGGCCGGCCCGATGTTAAACTCCGCGATACCCATCAATAGGCCGCCAACGGCGTGAATGATGGGTATCGCTTCGCTCTACCCATCCTACGGGGCGGCGTTGCCGGTGGCGTCATCTCCTGGCGTCGCCGCTAGATACGGCGAATATTTCCCAACTCACCATGAACATCGCGGCAATCAATGGGCCGATGACAAAACCGTTGAGGCCGAACACCTCGATGCCGCCGAGCGTGGAGATCAGCACCACGTAGTCGGGCAGCTTGGAGCCCTTGCCGACCAGGAAGGGCCGCAGCAGATTGTCCACGAGGCCAATGACGAGCACGCCATACAGGATCAGTCCGACGCCCTGCCAGATGGCGCCGGTGGCCAGGAAGTAGATCGCGACCGGAAGCCAGACCAGCGTGGCGCCGATCGCAGGGATCAGCGACAGGAACGCCATCAGCACGGCCCATAGCAGGGCGGCGTGGATTCCGAGGAACCAGAACGCGATGCCGCCGAGCGTGCCTTGCGCCATCGCGACGAGGATGCCGCCCTTCACGGTCGCGCGAACGACATCGGCGAACCGGGCGAACAGCGCCGCCTTCTGATCGCCGCGCAGCGGAATCGCCTCCTTGATCCGTTCGGCCAGCGCCCTGCCGTCGCGCAACAGGAAGAACAACAGATAAAGCATGATGCCGAGGCGGATCACGAAATCGAACGTGTTCACCCCGATGCTCAGCGCCTGCGGGGCGAGAACCTGCCCGCCCTTCATCAGGCCGGAGGCGAGCTTTTCGCGCATGGCCGAAAAATCGCCGACGTTGAGCCGCTCGAGCAATCCGGTGGCCCAGGCCGGCAGCGCGTCCAATACCCGCTGCAGGTAGCTGCCGAAATTGTACTCTCCCGACTGGATTTTCGCGAAAAGGCTTGACGCTTCCTGCGCCAGCGAAGCCGCGACCATTGTAAGCGGCAGGATGACCATGGCGATAATGATCAGGACGGTGACCGCGGCCGCGAGGCTTGGCCTGCCCTGCATCGATTGCAGCAGCCTTCGATAGACCGGTGCGAAAAGCACCGCCACGACGATCGCCCAGAGAAGGGCGCCATAGAACGGGTACAGCACCCAGGCAAACGCCAGGGTGACGGCGGCAAGCAGCAACAGAAAACCTTGATGCTCGATCCTTTGCACGGCGGTCTCGTTTTCCCAGCTTTCGAATTGGACCCTGTTGTAGTGGATCAGGGACGACGAAAACAGGAAACTTTTGCGCAGCTTGCCGCCTTCGCTTCACCTATGGCTCATTTCACCGGGACCTGCTTCACCAGGACTTATTTCACGAGGACTTATTTCACCAGGATTTGGCCGATCATGCCGGCCTCGCGATGGCCGGGGATCAGGCACGAATATTCGAACGTGCCGGTGTTGGTGAACTTCCAGAGGATCTCGGCCGATTTCTTCGGTGCCAGCCGAACGCCGTTCGGTTCGTCATGTTCCATATGCGGGTTCTCCATCATCGCCTTGCCGTGCTTCAGATTTTCTTCCGTGGTGGCGAGCAGGAATTCGTGATCGTCGGCGCCGGTGTTGCGGATCACAAAGCGGATCTGCTCGCCGCGCTTCACCTCGATGCGGGCGGGCGCGTAGGCCATCTCGCTCATCCCGACTTCGATGGTGCGGGAAGGCTTTTTGGGGTCGCCGGGCTCGCCCGCCGCATAGCTCTGGTGGGCGTGCTGCTCATGGCTGTGCGCCAGACGCGGCAGGGCTGAAAGCGCCGATAGCGCCAGCAGGATTGTCACAATGGTTTTCATCCGATGTTCCTTCTCTTGCTTTTTGGAAATGCGCTGCGCAATGGCGCGAGACGCCGCAAACTGGCGCAGGCATGATTGAATTCTCTGACGGACCACGGGCATGCGTGCGCTGTCGCGCGCGGCTGCCTCGCGTCGTTACGTCAGGTCAGGCGATGGGAGGGCGGTAGAGCAGAGGGGGCGCCTCGCCCGGCAGGCGCTGAAAATTCTCGGAGACGCAGAGCGAGACCGGCTGCGAGGGTTTTGCAATCGCAGGCAGATCGGCCGCGATCGCCGAAACGCACAGCATGGCGCAGCACGGTCCCGGCGAACCCTTGCCGTCGTGCTGATGCTTGGTGTGCTCTGGCGGGGCGTTGCCGGCATCGGCGCGATGCATCGCATGCTGATCGCTTGCATCGCATGATGCTGGTGCGAAGCCGCAGGCTGCGGCTGAGCAGCCCATGCACATGCGCGGCAGCAGCCATCCCGAACTGGTGCACGAGGCACGAGGCGGCATCGCCGAGCGCCAGCGCCACACCCGGCGCGAGCACGCAAAACAGATAGAGCAGGGCGACAAACCACCCCGCCTTGGCGCGCACCGGCCTCGTCAAGCGAACGAACATGGCGGTAATTTAGGGCTCCCGATCGATTTCGCCAAGGTGGCAGTTGCGGCTCTCTCTTCCGTCATTCCGGGGCGTGCGAAGCACGAGCTTTGATGTGCAATTGCACATCAGAGAATCCATTTCGCTACTGGATATGTGGCCCAATGGATTCCGGCTGCGCGAAGTGGCGCATCCTGGAATGGCGGCAAGGGGCGCCGCCCCCCCACATCTGCATGCCCAATATCGCGGCAATGTGGCTTGACCTTGGGCGAATAGCCGACGAAGTTGCGCCGGCCGTGGTAATTTCTTCCGAACTTCACCCGAGATTCCGACCTGTTCGTTCCCGACTCGCGCCGGGCATGGACGCGGCTTGCCGTGGCCGTGCTGATCGGCTCGCTCGGCAGCGTCGGCATGTGGTCGGTGGTGGTCGCACTTCCCGTGGTGCAGACCGAGTTCGCCGCGAGCCGCGGCACCGCCTCGCTGGCCTTTACGATGGTCATGCTCGGGTTCGGTTCCGGCGGGGTGCTGACCGGCAAGATCACCGACCGCTACGGCATCGTCACCGCGATCGGGCTCGGCATCGGCATTTTGGGCCTGGGCTATGTCGTCGCGGGGATGTCGTCCTCGATCTGGCAATTCATCCTGGTGCATTTCGCCATCGGGCTTTCTTCCTCGGCCACTTTCGGCCCGCTGATGGCGGAAGCCTCGCACTGGTTCGACCGCTATCGCGGACTCGCGGTCGCCATCGCCGCCAGCGGCAATTACATCGGCGGCACGATCTGGCCGCCGCTGGTGAATTTCGGCATCGAGCAGCATGGGCTGGCGCACCAGCCATATCGCGATCGGCATCTTCACGGCGGTGGCGATGACGCTGGCGCTGATCGGCCTGCGGATTCTGATGGGGGCGGGGGCCAGCGCGACCACGAGAACGCGGCGCCGCCGCGCGTCGACCTGCGCCTTTCCACCAATGCGCTGACGGCGATCCTGGCGCTGGCGAGCATTGCCTGCTGCGTGGCGATGGCGATGCCGCAGGTTCATATCGTCGCCTATTGCGGCGATCTCGGCTATGGCGTGGCGCGCGGCGCCGAGATGCTGTCGCTGATGCTGGGGTTCGGCATCATCAGCCGCATCGGAAGCGGCTTTCTCGCCGACAAGATCGGCGGCATCCGCACGCTGCTGATCGGTTCGGTGGCGCAGGGCACCGCGCTGTTGTTCTATTTGTTCTTCGACGGCCTGACCTCGCTCTACATCATCTCCGCGATGTTCGGCCTGTTCCAGGGCGGCATCGTGCCGAGCTACGCCATCATCGTGCGCGAGGCGATGCCGGCATCGGAAGCCGCGACACGCGTGGGCATCGTGATCTTCGCTTCCGTGTTCGGCATGTCGTTCGGCGGCTGGATTTCGGGCGCGATCTTCGACGCCACCGGCTCCTACGCCGCCGCCTTCGCCAACGGGCTGGCGTGGAACGCGCTGAACATCGCGGTCATGCTGCTGCTGTTGATGCGCGCGCGGCAGCGGCTGGCGATGGCGTAAGGCGCGCCATCGGCCTTCGCCTCATCAGCCTTGATTCGTCATGCCTCGATTTCGACGTCGACGAAGCCCCTGGACTCCTGCAGCATGCGTTCGAGGTCGGTGCGCAGGGGTTGCGGCAGTGAAAAAGACTTCTTCTCGAACTCGCCGAATTTCGGCACCGCCGACGTCTTCTTCCCGGCCTTCCTGAACGCGGCGTCGTAGTTTTTGGTATTGGAAACCCGCTTTCCGATCTCGGCAAGCATATCCGTGCGCGGAATCGGCTTATACCTACCCCGATGCGTCGAAACGATCGCCTTCGCCCTTGCTTTCGACGCCACCGGCAGGATCGCATCGAGAATGGCGAGCGGCTCGCCCTCGCTGGCGGCGGGCGTCATTCCCCATGGGGTGGCGTTTTCGCTGCCGTGATGCCCGATCTTGTAGAAGGCAAGTGGACCCTTGAGCTTCTGCTTTCGTAAATTCCACATCACGTTCCAGGCGCAGTTCGACTTGCCTTCCTTGTAGGCACCGTCCCATTCGGCGTCGCCGACGAACAAGAGTCGCTTGCCCTTCCATTCGATCAGGAGGATGACGCTGGTGTTATTGCAGACCTTGCCGTCGAGTTCGGCGAAGGCGAGCGCGGTGGAAAGCATACGCGATCGCAGCTGGCGAAAATCGGCAGCATCGATATTCGCCGGTGTCGGTATAGCGCTCGGATCCGGCACCGCCGTTGAAGGATCGGGTAGACCTGTGTCGATGAATCCCAGCCGGCGCAGCGAGGGATCGCCCTCCTTGCCCAGATAGTAGAAATCAATGTCCTTCTCTGGGCCGAGCACGCTGATGGTGGCTCCCTTGAGCGGCAAACCGAGTTGCTTCTTCGTCGACTTCGCGTGAACATAGACCGGCTTGATCTTGTTTGCCTTGGGCAGGGTCTCACGAAGCGTCTTCATCGCGTTCTTGTTGAGCGCAAGCGCTGCGGCAAGCTCCATCAATGGCGGGCTGAGCGCAAGATTGAGCTTCAGGGCCTGCTCCATGGCGCTTGCCGCGAAACTGTGGAGCTTCTTCGCCCGCTTCGCCTCAGGATGATCGAGGTCCATCGCCGCGCTCATCCAGATCGCGCCGAACGAAAGGTCGTCCCACAGGTTCATGCCGAAACCGGTCATGTGGTCCTTGTGCTCGTGGGTCACCACCAGCAGGTCGACGTGACGCTTGCCGCCGATCCTGGGCAGCAGAGACTTGAGGTTCGCGACCGCTGCGGATAAATAGTCGGTGCTGCTCAGCGTTCCGCAATCGATCAGGATATGGAAATCCCTACCGTTCTTGTGCGCCTTCGGTATCCGGCAATAGATGCAATCGCCGAGGCCGACGTCGTACAGCCGGATCAGAAGCTTATCTGCCATTGCCGGTCCCCCGTGCCGTCGTGATCGTGGTCGTCGTCGAGTGAGAAGTGCGGCGCCAGGCCAAATCGGAGTTTTCCGTCGACCTGCTCGACGGTGAATGGCGGAGTGGCGCGCTGCAGCAGGCCAAGTTCGCCGCCGATCGCTTCACCGATCATGCCTGCCGCGATGCGGGCGGCGATCGTATCGAGAAGCTCCTTGCGCCGGCGCATGCCCTCGGCCTGTTCGGCGAGCGCCGTCTTCGAGGTGCCGACGTTGGCGGTACCGGGCTTGCGGACCCAGTGGATCAGGTTGCCGTTCTGGTCGAGCACCATGGTCGCGCCGCATAGCATCGTGGTGCGTTCGCCGACAAAGCGGCCGAACCTGTTGCCTTCGAGCACCAGCTCCTCGCGCCAGAGATATTGGACGATGGTCTGCTGCGGCAACGGTAGCCCGTCGCGAGTGCGCTTGTTGGCGCGCACGATCTCGGGGATTTCGATATCTGCGTTCAAAGGAATGAACAGCTTGGCGCGATTGTCGTCGAGAAAGCGGTAGGCGCCGCCGCGCGAGGCTGCGATCGAGTCCACGGAGTGGAAGACGTCGAGCGCCGGGCGTCGGAACACCGGTGCGGGCTCCATCAATTTCTTCCGATCCGCTTCCTCCAGAATGCCACGCTTGATGAAGCAGTCGATCATCAACTGGCGATACCCCGACGGATCGGTCGGATTGGCGACGTACTCGGCACGCAGCACGGCAAGCGCGTAATCCCTGAATGTGACCGCGCATGGCGGCAACAGATCGAGCGGCTGTATCGCCAGCATCTGCATCCGGGGCACGGTGTCGGCCAGCGCCCTGATGTCGCTCGGCTGCTTGCTGCCACCCGCTTTGGCACGCTTCACCTCGTTCTTCTGATGCTTGGCGAATACCCCCATCAGAATGTCGAACATCGCTCCGGTCAGGACTTCGGACAGCGCGTGTGGTTCGAGGTTACCGGCGAGCTTCTTCATCGTTTTGTTGTTCAGGCCGGTTCGAAGATATGGCGCGTTCGTGGTCGCCTCGCCGAACTCGCGCGCCAGCCCCGCGAGCAGCTGCGCATCGGTGAGCTTGCCGTTGCTTTCCTTCAGCACCACCTTGCGAAACGGATTGTTGCGGAACGCCATCAGGATGGCAGTAAGATCGCCCATGAATTCGTGAAACGCTGCGGCCTGGGCGCCGATGGATTCGAGGTAGTAGGGGCGCAAGCCGTCGAGCACCGCGTGGCCGAACTCGTGGTTGACGATGTCAGAAGACAGGCAGGTGAAGACCCTGCCTTTGTCGCTATCGAACCAATAGAGTTGCAGCGACTTGGATGCTCGGTCGTAATAAGCGTTCTCGCCATAGCCGGCATGCGGCACGATGATGAGCCGGTTACCCTCGAACGCCCAGCTGACCCGGCGGCCAAGGCCGGCGCCGCTTTCGAAGAAGTCCAGGGTGTTCTGGACGGTCGCCCATACGCTCAGTTGATGATACTGGTAGAGCTTCCTCGTCTTCTCATTCTCATCGAGAGCCGTCTTCCGGTCCGGCGCCAGATAGCAGTTCTTTCTCGGGTTCCAGATCGCGGGTGGTGTCAGCACGTTATTCGTCGCGTCGTAGTCGACGACGGCGAAGCGCGCGCTGGTCGGGCCGTCGCCGAGACCGGGCTCCCAGGGCGTCGTGAATGTTTCGTCGATGCCGGCGCCCTCGGTGCTTTCCGCCACGGCCGGATCCTTGAAATAGACGCGAACCGGCATGCGCAGACCGGTTTCCTTGAGCGTGTCGAGTCCCAGATACTGCCGCGCCTGATGCAGATCGATCATCGTGGCGCGCGTCAGTTTGCGCTCCAGCTTCTTCCTCGATGTTTGTATCTTCTTTTTCGCTGCAGTGCCCATGCTATTGGCTCTCTCGCAACAATAGCCCGCCTGCGACCTCAATGCTGCCGTCGCGGGGAGCGATGGCCTGTGAAATTCCAGGCCGAATAAGAGATTTCGGGACGAGGCGTCCCTTCAACTTGTGACAATTAATCGATAGCAACCAAAGCGCGTAAAATCGGTCAAAGTATATTGACGCCCGGCGCGGATGCAAGCGCTAGTATCTGGTCACGCCCGGCTTTTCGCGTGCGATGCTACACCGCCTGTCCCGCTTTCAGCAGCGAACATCCCGTGATCTTCAGACTGCCGTCCGGCTGCTGCTCCAGCGTGTACATCGCTTCCCAGGCCTCGCCATTGTCGTCGACGATGTGGACGCGCTGGGCGATCCGGCCGCCGGCTGAGCGCGCCTCGCCGAATTCAAAACTCTTGTGGCGGTAGACCGGCGCGTAGCCCTGCTGGACCATCTGCATGAACATGTCGGCCTGCGGGAAGAGCTGTTTGATCTCGGGTGCGGCATGGGAATAGGCCGCTGCGGCATCGTCGCGGCTGAACGCCTGCTCCTGCGCCCGGATCACGCTCTGCGCCGTGGCGACATCGTCGGCGAATGCGGGCGCGGCGAGGCCGAACAGAAACACGAAAAGCAGGACGATGGCGCGCATGGGTTTGCTCCGTTGTCGACACCCACAGATACGTTTTACATCGCGGCCGGTTTCCTGTCCGTGGTATTCTCATCACAAATTGGCGGAATTGCCTGGCGCGGCGCTGAGCACGGCAAAGTGGCTAGCGGACATGGGTGTGCGACCCTCGGCAGGGTGAGGTTCGGTCCCCGCCGTTTAAGTCGCCGGCCTGCTGTTTGGATTCAGATCACCGTCCCTGAAACACCGCGGCGCGCCGCTCGATGAAGGATTGAATGCCCTCGCGCGCGTCGGCACTGTTCAGCACGCGTTCGCGCACGGCCGGGATATGGGCGATGGCGGCTTTCTCGCCGTGCTCGACATATTTCAGGGCGGCTTCCTTGGTGACCTGGATGCCGAGCGGCGCATTTTGCGCAATGATCGCGGCGAGCGCCATCGCGCGCTCGACCTGCTGGCCGGCCGGCACCACCTCCTGAACCAGCCCGATCTCGCGGGCGCGCGGTGCCGTGAATTCGTCGCACAGGAACAGATGATACATCGCATTGCCCCAGCCGGTGCGCGACAGGAAGCGGAAATGCGCGCCGCCGAGCGGCGCAATGCCGCGCTTGGCTTCCATCTGGCAGAAGCGAGCGTCATCGGCGGCGACGACGATGTCGCCCGCCAGCATCAGCTCGATGCCGATGGTGAACACGATGCCCTGCACGGCGGTGACGATCGGCTTCTTGCAGCGCTTGCCGAGGCCGAACACATCGACATTGCCGTCCTTGATGTTGCGCTTCTCGGCGGTGGGGCCGAAGAATTTCGGCATGTCGAGGCCGGCGGTGAAATCCTTGCCCTCGGCGCAGATGACGCCGACCCAAAGGCTCTCGTTGTCGTGGAGCTCGGTCAGGGCGTCCGACAACTGCTCCATCATCGCGGGCGAGAACGCGTTCTTCTTCGCCGGGTTGTCGATGATGATCTTGAAAATGCGATCATGGGTTTCGGTGCGGATTTTTCCTTCGGCGCTCATGATGTCGTTTCCTCTCCTGGATGTTTCAAATGCTGCCGCGTGGTTATCGCTCGTATTTCACCGCAAGCGCGGTGCGGATCGCAGCAGTGCGTTCCGGCGAAAAGTGCGATGCGCCGTGTTCGAGCAGGTCGAGGAACGACAGCACGCCGCCGCGCGAGCCCCAGCTGCCTTCCTCGATGATGCGGAAATTGATCCACCAGGCCGGCGAGGGCGCCTTCATCCCGCAGGCGTCCGCCAGCGCCGCATGGATGTTGCGGATGACAGTCGCGCGGTCCTCGCGCGTCCAGCAGCAGTCCATCGCGACGACATCGATCACCATGACGTCGCTTGGCTTGTCCGAAAGCAGTTCGCCGCCATGCGCGATCATGTCGAGCGGCCGTTCGGTAAAATGCACCTGATAGCCGCGGCGCGCCTCGGGCGCGAGCTTGCCGACCTCCGGAACCAGCACGGCATCCGTCAGCGTCTTCGCCAATACGCGCCGCTGATCGATATTCAGGCGCCCTTGCGGGGTCATCACATAGATAACGGTCATCGTGCATCCTCCCTGCCGGCTCACGCGGGTGACTATGACAATTGGCATAGTTCGATCGGGCTGGCTATGTCAAGCGTCATATTCTACAATGGCGCGACTCAAGAGGGAGTTCCGATGTCGTCCAATACCCGCGCAAAAATGGTGGCAGGCGCCGCCGACCTGATGAGCCGGCGTGGCGTCAATGCCACCAGCATGCGCGACGTGGTCCGCCATACCGGCACGCCGCGCGGCTCGATCGGCCATCATTTTCCGCGCGGCAAGCAGCAGCTGATCGAGGACGCGCTGGTCTTTGCCGGCCGGCAGGTCAGCGGACCGCTCAAGCACTGACGCAGGAGCATGGCGCGATCAGCGGGCTCCGCGCCTTCATCGCCTTGTGGCGTCAAACGCTGGAGCGATCGAAATTCCAGGCCGGCTGTCCGGTGCTCGCGGTCGCGGTCGAGCAATATGTCAACGATGCGACGGAGAAAGACGGCGTGCCGGACGAAGCCGCGCAACAGCGTCTGCTCGATCTGGCCGAAGGCGTGTTCGCCGACTGGCAAGCCATCATGATCGCGGCGATGCGGCGCGAGGGCGTTACCGCCGCGCGCGCCCGGCGGCTTGCGGCACTCGTCATCGCGTCGCTGGAAGGCACGGTCGCGATGTGCCGCGCCGCGCGCAGCATCCAGCCGCTCGAAGATGTCAGGCAGGAGCTGGAGCTGGTGCTTTCGGGCGCGCTGGCGAAGTAGGCCGAGATGCCTCACCTTCGAGTGGCGATGTCAGACATCCAACGGAGCGGATCTGGCGAGATTGAGCGGTTTGAGGCGACGTAGTCAATCTCGCCGCGCGTGATACCAATGTCCGCGAGTTCGTTGTCCGTCAGGCGACACAACTCGGTTCGCAGCTTCTCACGTTTGCGCCACTCCTGAAATGCATTCCAATATGCTTCGAGAGGACTGTAGACCTGCCGCTTCACGGTTGCCGGTCTCAGCTCGGTGGTCTCCTGAATCGTGCTCATTGCGGTGTGCCCTGTCTGGACGTCTTGACCAGGCAAAGTTGCCGCAAGATGCGCCGGCGCGCTTAACTGGTGGCTTACATTTCCCTTACCGGCAGCTTATTCTTCGTGCTGCGGGCCTTAGAGGTGACCCAGAAGGAATGGCAACTTGCGCTATCTCTTCGAGAATTTCACGCTTGACACTGAAAAGCGTGAACTGCATCGCGGGGCGGATGCGGTGTCGATCACACCGCAGGCTTTTGACCTGCTCGGTTACTTGATTCGAAACAGGGAGCGCGTCGTCAGCAAAGACGACCTCATTACTGCCGTTTGGAATGGACGCATTGTATCTGATGCTGCGTTGACGACCCGCCTGAACGCCGCGCGGAATGCAATCGGCGATTCTGGCGAAGAGCAGCGCCTCCTCAAGACAATGGCGCGGAAGGGCTTCCGTTTTGTCGGGCAAGTACAGGAAGAGCGAGGCGGCGCAGCGCCCGACAACTGGGCAGAATCGCCGAAAGGCCCTCTGACGCTGCCCACCAGGCCTTCGGTCGCCGTCCTCCCCTTCGTCAACCTAAGCTTAGATCCAGAGCAGGAGTATTTTGCCGACGGCGTCGTGGAGGACATCACGATGGCGCTGTCGCGCTTTCACTGGCTCTTTGTGATCGCGCGCAATTCGAGCTTCACCTACAAAGGCCGAAGTGTAGACGTGAGGCAGGTCGGCCGCGAGCTTGGGGTGCGCTACGTACTCGAAGGCAGCGTGCGCAAGGCAGGAAATCGCCTGCGCATTGCGGGGCAGCTTATTGATGCCGAAACTGGAGCACATCTGTGGGCGGACCACTTTGATGGTGCGCTCGAGGATGTGTTTGATCTACAGGACCATGTGACTTCCAGCGTGGTGGGTGCAATCGCACCAAAGCTGCAGCGCGAGGAAATCAAGCGGGCAAAGCGCAAACCTACTGAAAATCTGGATGCATACGACTATTATCTGCGTGGGCTGGCCAGCGCTGGTCGGTGGACCAAGGACGCGAACGCCGAAGCACTCCGGCTCTTTTGCAAGGCAGTCGAGCTCGATCATGGTCTGGCCTGCGCCTATGGCATGGCGGCGTGGTGCTACGTGCGGCGGAAAGCGCGTGGTTGGATGGACGACCGCATTCAGGAAAGTGCGGAAGCTGTACGGCTGGCGCGGAAGGCGGTGCTGCTGGGGGAAGATGACCCTATTGCGCTGTGTATGGGTGGATATGCACTCGCCTTGGTAGCCCGTGAGTTCGACGACGCGGCGGCGTTCATGGATCGGGGCTTGCGGTAAATCCTAACTTGGGGCGAAGTTGGAGCCTTAGTGCGTGGTTAAGAGTTTGGAGAGGCGAGCCGGACTTAGCACTTGAGCACGCTGCGCATGCCATGCGCTTGAGCCCGCTCGATCCCTCCATGTACGCCATGCACGGGGCCATGGCCTATGCCCATTTTCTCGCAGGCCGCTATGACAAGGCGTCGTCATGCGCCGAAAGCTCTCTACGCTTCAATCCGGCTTCCAGCTCGCCACATGCGTTTCCGCAGCGAGCAATGCCGTCGCGGGACGACTTGACCTGGCACAACGAGCGATATCACAAGCACTCGAATGTGATCCCGATTTGCGCGCCACCAATCTGGGAGATTTGTTTCGTCGGGAGGAGGACTTCGCCACCTTCGCCAAGGGTCTCCGCGATGCGGGCCTTCCCGATTAATTGTGCTGTCGCATGCTGGAGACTGGCTGGTTTCTGATATCCGTTTCGGGAGCGCACCAAAGTCCGCTTTACACTCCGGAGCAGTCAAGCACTTCCCAAACCCAATCGTATTGATCGGACCCGTTCGCCAGGTCATCGAGCCGCGTTTTGGTTGGGACCGCCGGGAGGAACGGGTTATCAGCCGGAAGCGGCGAGCGCCTGCCGGGGGCCACGGCGGATGCCTACAAATGACAAAGCGAGTATCCGTCAAAAAACTTTGTCGCCGGCCGTGAACGCTCCAGGCAGTGAGTCGGTATGTCCTGAGCCTCCCAAGCCAGACGTGTACGGAGGAGCAGCACCTAAAGCTTTCCGTGTTACGTTTGTAAGCGTTTCACCTCTCCACAACATCCACTCGTAATCTCGTCTTCTCAAGGTGGGCATCTCGAACCACAGGTCAGTCGCGTCGCATCGGATGACGCGCGCATTTCGGGAGAGATGGATATGCGGAACGTGATCAAGATCGTAACGATATTGGCTTTCCTTGGCAGCCGCGGTGCCGTTGCTCAGACGGTGGGGCTGGCGAGATCATCCGCCGCATCCTCCGGCACGGCAGCAGGGCTTTCTTCATTGGCGCAGGACGCGCGTACGATCGACGGAGCGCCAGTAGGCCACCGCCAACCGCACGTCCGCGACGTGCCGTCGCAAAGTTCGGGCGAGCTGGAGCGCCTCACTCCGGAGGATGCCGCTGTCGACCGCAAACTCGTCATCTGCCGCGGCTGCTGAAAACTATGATGAAAATGAACAACGGAGCGTTTGAGGATAGCAGAGCACTTGGAATAAAGGCAGCGAAGAAGAGAGAGTTGGCCCTTGTCCGTCCGCTGGGCTATTGCGAGCGGTTCTTCTATTTCTATTCGTTGGCGTTCCCCGTGCATTTCTGTCTTGTCGCCCAAATCGAGGGCGCATTGGATGCCACCAGGCTTGGAGCAGCACTCGAACAGGTTCGAAAGCGGCATTCGGCGCTAAGGGTCTGCATCGTCGAGGATGTAGAAACCGGACCGACGTTCTACCGCACCGACAACCCGATTGAACTCAACGTGGTCGCGGTCGATACGGCCGCAGACTGGCACGGGTTGGTGGAAAGCGAACTAAGTCTGCCTTTCAGTACTTTTCCGGGTCCCCTGATGCGGGCAAAGCTCTTGTCGGCACCCGATGACGCCTCGATTGTCCTCACGTTTCATCATGCGATAGTGGACGGATTGTCCGGCGCGCGCATTCTCCATGACGTCATGCGCGCGCTCGCGGGCGGTTATCTTGAGATATTGCCGTCGCCTCCTTTGATCGAAGAGATGATCGCGAGTGTTGCCTCTCATCCGATCATCGTCGAGGAGGGGACTTCCTACGGCATATCGAAAGCCTGCAGTCGCGCTGCACAGGGGTCCGAAAAGTTCGCTGCGAATTTGGCGATTTCGGAATGGGACCAGGAAGAAACCGCTCGCCTCTTGCGGTTCTGCAAGGCAAATGGAACGACCGTGCATGGCGCTATCTGTGCAGCCGCCTCTCGCCACCTTCCAGCCTCGGACGAGAATATCGTCAGGATGCACTGTCCGATCGACCTGTCCAGGATTTCGGGAGTTGAAGCCACGGGCTGCGGCGTGTTTATCGGCGCCGGCATTGTCGAGATCCCTGCCGTGGACCGAAAGCTCTGGGATGACGCCCGCTGCATTGTCGATAATTTGCGGATGGCGCGGTCGCCCCATGCGGTAGCCGGCATGTTGCAGCGGATCGCGGCTGAGATGTCGCCAGCTGCAAACAAAGACAGCGTGGCGGCGTTTCTTGCTTCAATGCCGCAAAGCTCCGCAGTCATTTCGAATCTGGGTATCCTGCCGCTTGGAATTGAATACGGGTCACTGAGGCTCAAGGCGGTTTGGGGACCAGCGATGTTGACCAATCTTCCAACCGACCGACAAACGATCGGCATCAGCACGTTTGCCGGCCAGCTTCGTATGGTTCACCAGAGTTACGCGCCGATACCGGGCCTTCTGGAATCAATCCGTGAGACCCTTCTCTCTTCCTGTGCCCAGCATCGCAATGCTCCGATGGAGCAAACCGCGAGCAGAAGGGTGACACCGGTGCGCTACAGCGGGCTTTGAACACACGCCCTTGCTTACTCAGAACGTTGGCGGCGTGCACGCACTTATAACTTCGCACGGCTTTGCGCCGACGCAGCGGAAGCGATGCGGCCTTCGGCTTTCGAAATAATAGGCGTCGCCGGGATCGAGGATGCGGCGCTCGTCGTCGACGGTCACCTCGAGCCGGCCGCTCACCACGATGCCGCCTTCCTCGCCGTCATGGGTCAGCGGCACGCGGCCGGTATCGCTGCCCGGCTCGTAGCGTTCCTTGAGAATTTGCAGGCTCCGGCCGAACAGATTGTCGCCGACCTGGCGGAAGGAGATTGGCTTCTTGCCGATCTCGGTCAATTCGTCGGCGCGGTAGAACGCCTTGCGCGGCCGCTCCGGCTCGATCGCGAAGAACTCGGCGAGCCCCATGGGGAGGCCGTCGAGGATACGCTTGAGCGCGCCGACGGAGGGGTTCATCTGGTTCGATTCGATCAGCGAAATCGTCGAATTGGTCACGCCGGAGCGCTTCGCCAGCTCGCGCTGCGACAGCTTGTGCCGGGCCCGGACGAAGCGGAGTCGCCCACCGATATCGACGCTCATCAGAAATCCCTGTTGCAAGTGTTTCGGATCGAACAAATATGCCTCATCGAGACTAGCAAAATCAATGGGTTGCAGAAGCGAAGAAAAGGACTTGTTGTGCCTTCCCGAGCGTGGCCCGGTGGTACCTTGAGCTGCCAGCACAGGAGCTACCCGTGACCCTTCATCAGAAGCCGAACACCCTGCAAACCGATTCGTTCTGGATGCCGTTCACCGCCAACCGGCAGTTCAAGAAAGCGCCGCGGCTGTTCGCTTCCGCCGAGGGCATGCACTACACCACCGTCGACGGCCGCAAGGTGATCGACGCTTCGGCCGGCCTCTGGTGCGTCAATGCCGGTCATGGCCGCCGCCAGATCGCCACCGCCGTCGAGCGGCAGCTGATGAACCTCGACTTCGCGCCCTCGTTCAACATGGGCCATCCGCTGGCTTTCGATTTCGCCGAGCGGCTCGCCGAGATCGCCCCGAAGGGGATCGATCGCATCTTCTTCACCAACTCCGGCTCTGAATCGGTCGACACCGCGCTGAAGATCGCGCTGGCCTATCAGCGCGCCATCGGACAGGGAACGCGGACGCGCCTGATCGGCCGCGAGCGCGGCTATCACGGCGTCGGCTTCGGCGGCATGTCGGTCGGCGGCATGGTGGCGAACCGCCGCGCCTTCGCGACTCATCTGCCGGGAGTCGACCACATCCGTCACACCCATGATCTCGCCCGCAACGCGTTTGCGAAGGATCAGCCCGAGCACGGCGCCGATCTCGCCGACGATCTGGAGCGGATGGTGGCGCTGCATGGCGCCGACACCATCGCCGCCGTCATCGTCGAGCCGGTGCCGGGTTCGACCGCGGTGCTGCCGCCGCCGAAGGGCTACCTGAAGCGCCTGCGCGAAATCTCCGAGAAGCACGGCATCCTCTTGATCTTCGACGAGGTCATCACCGGCTTCGGCCGCCTCGGCGCGCCGTTCGCGGCGGATTATTTCGGCGTCACGCCTGACATGATGACGACGGCCAAGGGCATCACCAACGGCACCGTTCCCTGCGGCGCGGTGTTCGCCAGCCGCAAGATCCACGACGGGCTGATGAACGGCCCCGAGGGCACGATCGAGCTGTTCCACGGCTACACCTATTCGGCGCATCCGGTCGCCTGCGCGGCGGGCCTTGCGACGCTCGACATCTACAAGGACGAGGGGCTTTTGACGCGCGGCGCTTCCCTTGCCGAATATTGGCGCGATGCGCTGCATTCGCTCAAAGGCCTGCCGAACGTGATCGACATCCGCAATGTCGGCCTGATGGGCGCGGTCGAGCTGTCGCCGCGCAGCGACGGCGTCGGCACGCGCGGTTATGACGTGATGGTCGATTGCTTCAATCGCGGGCTTTATTTCCGCATGAGCGGCGACTCCTTTGCGATGTCGCCGCCCCTGATCGTCGAGAAAAGCCATATCGACGATATGGTTTCGATCCTTGGAGACGCGATCAAGCGCGTGGCCTGATCCTTGCTCTGAAGAAAGCCCATAGCGTTTTCGAGCGAAGTGGACCCCCGGTTCGCGTCAAGAAAACGCGTCAAGACAAAAACCTGGGGTCCGGCTCCGATTCAATCGGAGCCGGGCTCCAGAGCGGCCGCGGCGTGCGACGCCGCGGCGGATGCGTGAGGAATCGTGAAAGTCATCGTTCTCGGCAGTGGCGTGATCGGCGTCACCACGGCCTATTATCTGGCGCGCGCCGGCCATGAGGTCACCGTCGTCGACCGCCAGGCGGAGCCCGCGCAGGAAACCTCTTTCGCCAATGCCGGCGAGGTCTCGCCCGGCTATTCCTCGCCGTGGGCCGGCCCCGGCGTGCCGGTCAAGGCGATCAAATGGCTGTTGATGCGGCACGGGCCGCTGGTGATCTGGCCCAAGCTTGATCCTGTCATGTGGATCTGGGGCATGAAGCTGCTGCGCAACTGCACGGCGGAGCGCTACGCCATCAACAAGAGCCGGATGATTCCGATCGCCGAATACAGCCGCGACTGCCTGCGGGCGCTGCGCGCCGAAATCGGCATCAAGTATGACGAACGCAGCCGCGGCACGCTGCAGCTGTTTCGCAAGCAGAAGCAGCTCGATGGCACCGGTGACGACATCGCGGTGCTCAAGCAATATGGCGTGCCCTACGAAGTGCTCGATCCTGCCGGCTGCATTGCCGTCGAGCCCGCGCTCGCTACTGCAAAGGTGAAGTTCGTCGGCGGTCTCCAGCTGCCGCAGGACGAGACCGGCGATTGCCACATGTTTACGCAGGCGCTCGCCAAGGAAGCAGCAAAGCTCGGTGTCCAGTTCAAGTTCAACACCGGCATCGAGCGGCTGGAGACGGATGGCGACAAGATCACCGGCGTCGTCACCAGCGCGGGGCTGTTGCAGGCCGATGCCTATGTCGCGGCGCTCGGGAGCTGGTCGCCGCGGATGCTCAAACCGATCGGCATTTCCGTTCCGGTCTATCCGGTGAAGGGCTATTCGATCACCGTGCCGGTCATCGACGCAGATGGCGCGCCGGTCTCGACCGTGATGGACGAGAGCTACAAAGTCGCGATCACGCGGCTGGGCGACCGCATCCGTGTCGGGGGCACCGCGGAAATCTCGGGCTATTCTGATAGCCTCGATGCGGCGCGGCGCGCAACGCTCGACCATTCCCTGACCGACATGTTTCCGCGCGGCGGCGACCTCGGCAAGGCCACGTTCTGGAGCGGCCTGCGCCCGATGACGCCGGACGGGCCGCCGGTCATCGGCGCTACGCGCTACAGCAATCTGCATCTCAACACCGGCCACGGCACGCTCGGCTGGACCATGGCGTGCGGCTCGGGCAGGGTGATGGCGGATCTGATATCGGGGCGGAAGCCGGATATCGACGTCAGCGAGCTTACGGTGAGCCGGTACGATCACCGGTTCGGGTGAGGCCCAAAGCGGGCTGGTAAGATCCCGCCTATAGGTTGATATCGGAGCGGCGACGTCCCCATGCCGTGAACATCACTGGCGAGAACACCGCGAAATCAGGTGCCGCAAGGGCGCTCAATGCCGCGTCGATATCCGCCTCGTTCACTAGTCCTTTGGCGACGGCCTCCTTGCGTATCTGCGTGATGTTGGCCAGATCGAGACGAGCTGCCGCGCCATCTCGTACGGCCAAGTGCCCTTCCATGCCGACATCGCTCAAGCCGGCTGTCTTGAGACGATGGTACATGGACTGCGCCCATCCTGCATCAAAGCCTCGTTCGTCCATCAGCTGCGCCAGCGCTGCGATCACCCGCCTGTACGACACCGCGGCAACCGAATCCCGTGCCGGTATGGTCCGATCAATCAGCAGGCGATCGAAATCCTCGATCACGAGATACCCTTGAGGCCTCAACGCGGCCACCATGTTATCGAGAGCCTGTTGCCGCCTTGGCACGTGCGACAACACCAGCCGTGCGTGAATGACGTCAAAGGTAGCTTCAGGCAGCGGGTCGACGCTGATGTCATGTCGGCGCAGTCTGAGATTCGGAATCTTTTCGCAACCGGACCTCTCGATAAAGCGCGGCTCGATGTCGGTGACCAGCACCGATCCATCCGGTCCCACTTGTTCGGCCATCCAGGCTGCCACGGAACCGCTGCCGCCGCCAACTTCCAGGCAATTCCAGCCGCTCTTGATTCCGGTCGCCAACAGAAACTGACAGGTACGTGGATTGTACAGCTTGTCGAGACTGTCAAAGCGCTGAGCCGTTTCTGCTTCTGCGCGATTGTCGAAGATGTAGCTGTTCACGTCGACGGTTTGCATGTGCCGGCTTCCTATTTCATTGCACTTTGCGGGCTGACGAGGCGCATGATCTGCTGCACCCGGCCGCGCTGTCGCTCGATTGCCGCAGCAAAGTCTTCCGGCGTTCCCGTAACCACGCGCTGGCCGCTTGCCTCGAGTCGTGCCCTTAAGCTTGAGCCATTGGCGACCGCCTGCATGTCCGCAGAAATCTGGTCGCGAAGTTGCGTCGGCATATTGCGCCAACCGAATAGCCCTGACAGGCCCTCGATTTCCATTTCCGGAAAGCCGGCTTCGGCGACGGTTGGTATGTCCGGCAAGGTCGCTTCGCGCTGGGGACTGGTGACGGCAAGAATGCGCGCCTTCCCCGCAGCGACTGGACCGGCGAGCGCCTGCAAGGCGTTGGACCACACCTGCAGGCGATTTTCGCTCAGATCGGCTTGCGGCGTGGCGGCATCACGATATGGGATGTGCACCATACTCAGCTGATGACGTTTCAAGCCGGCAGCGAAAGCAAAATAGGGCAGGCTCGGCCCAGCGCCCCACGAAAGTTGCCCGGGCCTCGATCGGGCAAGCTCCATCAGGTCTTTAAGTGATTGCGCAGGCACGCTGTTTCCTGCCGCGATGACGAGGATCGAGCGGGCGCCCGGGCTGATCGGGACCATGTCGAGAACAGGGTCGTAGGGCAGGGTGCTCTGCAACAGCGGATTTACGGTAACCATCGAGGCGGTGCCATAAAGCAGGGTGTGATCGTCCCCGGCGCTGGCAAACGCACCGCCGCCGATGATCGCATCGGCGCCCGGCCTGTTTTCAACAATGACCGGCACGGCCCAGCGCCGCGACAGCCCATCGGCATAAAGGCGCGCCGCAGCGTCATTGGCCGCGCCAGCCGGGAATGGAACGATGATTTTTACGGTGCGTGAGGGCCAACTGCCCGATGGACCGGCCGCAAGGGCCTGGTCCGGCGCCACGGCAAAAATCGTCAGCAGGACGCCAAGATAGGTCATAAGGCGTGACTTGATAGACATCGGAGTCTCTCCCTCACCTAAAGAAGCTGTTCTTGGGAAGAGAAAGCCACCCAACGGCGGGCGCGTCGTGAAAGACTCCTGAATTCATCCTGAAAGTTGCATTGCGGGTGCCATCGTGCCCGTCTGATGACCGGGTCGTGAAATGTCGGGAATTGATCGGACAAATCCCTCGTGTAGGCTCTCCAAATCTCTTTTTCGATTTTGAATAACAGCAAGAGAATGAAGCTAAAATTCAATTCCTTGACGCTGGATTTAGATCGTCTTTGCCTCTCCGGCGCGGAGGGCGAAATCAGGCTGCGGCCGAAGAGCTTCGAGGTCTTGCGATACCTTGCCGAGCATGCCGACCAAACCGTCACCAAGGAGGAATTGATGGCGGCCGTTTGGCCCAATGTGACGGTTACTGACGAATCGCTGACCCGCTGTGTCAGCGATATCCGCCAAGCCATCGGTGACCATGAGCAGCGCCTGATCAAGACGCTGCCAAAGCGCGGATATCTCCTCGAAGGTCCGGTCACAAGCGGCGACGCCATGGCGGCATCCCGGTTCGGCCACGATCTGCCGTCGATCGCGGTCCTTGCCTTTGCCAATCTCTCGCAAGATCCCGACCAAGACTATTTTTGCGAAGGCATTACCGAAGATATCATCACCGAGCTCGCGCGCTTCTCTGAGCTTGTCGTCATCGCCCGAAATTCTTCCTTCCAATACAAGGGACGGAACGTAGACGTCCGTCAGGTCGGCAGAGAGCTCAATGTCCGTTATGTGCTGGAAGGAAGCATCCAGCGCTCAAACCATACGATCCGCATCACGGCGCAACTGATTGACGCCGTCACCGGAGCGCATCTGTGGGCGGAACGGTTCGACCGCGAAGTCGGCGACACATTCGCCGTCCAGGATGAGATCGCAAACACGATTTCCGCGAAGCTTTCCGTTCATATCAACGATGCGGAAGCGCGTCGGGCACTGGTGAAACCAGCGGTCAACTGGGAAGCCTATGATTACTTCCTGCGCGGATACTACATGCTTAACCGCTTGCTTACCGGCGTGCCAGTTGAGGATTTGTACCGGGCGCGCGAATTGCTGCAGCATTCGGTCAAGCTCGATCCGGCTTTCGCAAAGCCCCACGCCGCCCTTGCTACAAGCTACTCGGTCGCCTGGATCAATCCCGTGAACGACGAATATCAGAAGAAGGAGACGCTGCAGCGCGCGCACGAATTTGCCCAGCGAGCCGTTGAGCTCGGCCCGGATGTGCCTCTGGCCCACAACGCCCTGGCAAACGTGGCGCTGTTCCGGCGCGAACATGCCGTATGCCTGGCGGCATGGGACCGCGTCTTCGCCCTCAATCCGAACTATTGCGACTGGAGACACGGTCACTGTCTGGTACTTCTCGGCAAGCCGAATGAAGGACTCGCGGCCATTCGGCGCCATATGCGGCTCGATCCCTTCTATCCGCCGCACGCGCTCATGACTGAGGGGCTGGCGTATTTTGTGCAGAGAAAATACGAGGAGGCATTGCCGCCATTTCGCGAGATGGTCATTCGTGCGGCAAGCTTCCGGAACGGGCGCCTATTGCTTGCGGCGACATATGCGCATCTCGACAAGGTGCGGCAGGCGAAGGAGCAGATTGCCGAAGTGTTGCGCATCGAGCCGGACTGCTCGATGGCGAAGCTGGCGCGGCATCGCTATTTTCAGTCGGCCGAAGACGGGGCCAATATGCTTGAGGGCTTGCGTAAGGCCGGTGTCCCCGAAGCCTAACCCGCGCGAAAGCGTAGAATTCTGCCTTCGCTTGTTGAGCTTCGGCGAGAAATCATCGCTTTGCCGGCAACGATGGCGGAGCTGCCAGGCAGCCGTCACACATACGCTGCGACCGCTAAGAAGCGCCATCCGGCTCACCGCCAGTCGACCACAATTGGCAAGTGGCGCGAGACGCGCGAAGTTTCCCTCAGTGCAGTGCCTTCTCGCGAGCGCTTAGGGCCTTCTTCACCAGCTCCGGTAAGGTTCTGGCGTAGACCTCAATGAAAGTGGCGTCGCCATTCGATCGGGGCGTGTACGCGGCCTCTGCGGCGATGCGTGCGGCCTTGGCCTCGCACTTCGCGAACAGGTTCCAGAACCATTCCGGCTTCTTGTCCAGCGTCTCTTTGTGTAGCTTGATGACGGCGGCACCTACTGCCGCCATGGCGTTTACGACGCCGGCGCTCATCGCGCTTAACGCAGCCGAGCTCATGATATCTTCTCGGGCCTCGGCGGCAGCGGCTCGTGCTTTCCCCTGTTTCCCTCGGTTCGGCATGCTCGGCTCCTGATGTACCCATACGAACTCCGGGAAGCCTAGGCCGCAGGGATTGACGGCGTCTGAATCGACAATCCTAAGTTCGGATTTTCGATTTCATTCGGGTATGTCTAAATTCTTTCACGATGTTCCCGGTTGGGCGGACGGTCATCGTACCGCTAGCTGCATCACCCGTGATCGGGAGGATCAAACGCGCGGATGTCAGGCAGCGCTCCCGAATACTTCTCGCACTCGACCACCGTCACCTGGCCGCAGCAGCCTTGCGCGAGCCGCGATGTGCCGATGTCGCGGGTGAGCACGTTCGGATTGCCGTGGACGCAGAGCGGATGTTCCGCCGCGCCGGTTTGCGGATCGTACCAGGCGCCGGTGGACAATTGCAGCACGCCGGGCATGACGTCGTCTGAAACGGCGGCGGCGGCCAGGCACGCGCCTCGATCGTTGAACAGGCGGACGATGTCGCCATCGGCGATGCCGCGGCGCGCCGCATCGACGGGGTTGAGACGGACGGCTTCGCGGCCGGCGATTTTTTTGGACTGGCTGTAGGCACCGAAGTCGAGCTGGCTGTGCAGCCGGGTCGCCGGCTGGTTCGCGATCAGCGTCAACGGGTGGCGCGAGTCCGGCGGTTCGGTCGACGGCAGCCAAGCGGGGTGAGGCGGGCAATCGTCGTAACCGAAGCCTGCGATGGTTTTCGAATGGATCTCGATCTTGCCGCTCGGCGTCGAAAGTTTGTTGTTGAGGGGATCGTCGCGGAAGGCGCGCAGAAAGCCGCCGTCGTCAGGGGCTGACGGCAGTGCGAGTTCGCCGCGCCGCCAGAATTCATCGAAGTCAGGCGCATCCCAACCGGCATCGGCAAGCGCCCGCCGCGTCGGCTCGTAAAGATGGGCCAGCCATTGCCGGCTGTTGCGTCCTTCCGCAAAAGCCTGGTCGACGCCCATTCGCCGCGACAGCGCGGCAAAAATATCGAAATCGTCGCGCGCTTCGCCGACCGGATCCATCGCCCTGCGCATCGCGATCAGCCTTGGATCGGTGCCGGCGGCGCCGATGTCGTCGCGCTCCAGCGTCATGGTCGCGGGCAGCACGATGTCGGCGAACTTCGCCATCGGCGTCCAGGCGCTCTCGTGCACGACGATGGTCTGCGGGACATTGAAGGCCCGCCGCAGCCGATTGATGTCCTGGTGATGATGGAACGGGTTGCCGCCCGCCCAATAGACCAGCTTGATGTCAGGGTATTGCATCGAGCGGCCGTTGTAGTCGAACCGCTCGCCCGGATGCAGCAGCATGTCGGCGACACGCGCGACCGGGATGAAGTCGGCGGTGCCATTCTTGCCTTGCGACAGCGTCGGAATCGGAACGGCATTGAGCCGGCGGCCGGTGTGGCCGAGCGCACCGAGCGCGTAATTATATCCGCCGCCGGGCAGGCCGATCTGGCCAAGCATGGCCGCGAGCACCGCGCCCATCCACACCGGCTGCTCGCCATATTGCGCGCGCTGCAATGAGTGCGAGACCGTGATCAAGGTGCGCCCGCGCGGCAGAAGGCGCGCGAGGTCGACGATCTCGGCAGCGGGAATGCCAACAATCTCGGCCGCCCATGCCGCGTCCTTTGGCGTATGATCGTCGCGGCCGAGCAGATAGCGTTCGAAGATGTCGAAGCCGGTGCAATAGCGCGCGACAAAGGCGCTGTCCCAGAGATTTTCGACGCGGAGCGTGTGCGCCAGCGCCAGCATCAGCGCCACGTCGGTGCCGACCTTGATCGGCAGCCACCGTCCGCCGGCTTCTTCCGGCATGTCATCGCGCAATGGAGCGATGCCGTAGAAGACGGCGCCGCGGCGCGCGGCGCGTTGCATCGCGTCGCGCTCGATGTGCCGGCTGACGCCGCCGCTTGCGACATCCGAATTCTTCAGCGCCATGCCGCCGAAGGCCAGCACCGTATCGGTATGCTCGGCGACCTGATCCCACGTCACGTTGTGGCGCGAGACGGCTTCGTAGCCGCCCATCACATGCGGCAGGATCACGGCCGAGGCGCCGGCGCTGTAGCTGTTCACCGAACGCACATAGCCGCCGAACGCTGTGTTCAGGAAGCGATGAACCTGGCTCTGCGCGTGGTGGAAACGTCCGGCGCTGGACCAGCCATAGGAGCCGCCGAAGACCGCGGCCGCGCCATGTTCGGTTCGGACCCGCGACAATTCATTCGCAAGCAAATCGAGAACTTCGTCCCAGGGGCACGCGACGAATTTCTGGTCGAAGCTGCGCTCGCTGCGTGCGCCCCGATCCAGCCACGCCTTGCGCACCATCGGCCGCAGGATGCGGGCCTTGTGGCGCATCGCCGTGGTGAAGTTCTGCAAGATCGAGGAGGGCGCAGGGTCGTCCTCGTGGGGCCTGATATCCAGCGTCGCGCCGTTCCATCGGGCCGAGAAGGCGCCCCAATGCGCGCTGTGTGGGCTCCAATCCTCTCGGGCTTGATCCATTGCTTGTTCCAAACGCTCGTTCATGACGCCTGCGTCACGCAGTTCACCCACAGCACCACCGCTTTCGCATCTTCCGCGGGATTTGAGAAGCGGTGCGGACGGCGGCTGGCGAAGCGAAAGCTGTCGCCCGTCTTGAGCGACCAGGTCTCGGCGTCGACGGTCAGCGTCATCTCGCCTTCCAGCACCAATCCTGCTTCTTCGCCATCGTGCGCATAAAGCTCGTCGCCGGTGTTGCCGCCGGGCTCCAGGTGTACGAGAAACAGGTTGAGGCGGTTTTCCGTTCCGGCCGGGCTCAGCAATTGTTTTGATATGCCGGTGCGCCACAGTTTCAGTTCGGCGCGCTGCAGCTGGCGCGTCACCACGCCGCCGGAAGCGGGATCATCGCTTGGCCGGGAGCCGAACAGCGCGGCGATGCCGACGCCGAGCACATCCGCCAGCGTCGCGAGCACGCGCAGCGAAGGCGACGACAGCCCGCGCTCGATCTGGCTGAGGAAGCCGATCGACAGATCGGTACGATCAGCAATCGTCTCCAGCGACAGTTTGTGTTCACGGCGCAGGTCGCGAATGCGCTGGCCGACGGCGAGGTCCATCGCGGGTTCGGCCGGTCTGGCGACGGCCTTCGCCTTCGGCGTGCGTGCCACCTTTGCCGCGGCCCTTGCCTTGGCTTTGGGCGCCGGCTTCTTAATTCTCCTGCCACCGCTCACGTCAGACCTGCTTCCTTCATGTGCATGAAAATCGCTTGCAATGCCGCGGCAAGTGTGACCACAATTTCATAATGGTGAAAATAGGCCTGAACGGCGTTACCCGCAACTCTTTGGTTGAATACGCGGGCGGCCCGGAACGGGTGTCCAATCCAGGAGGTGGTGCGATGGCTCTGAAACGTCTCGTTCAGGCCGCGTTGGCGGCCGTAGTTCTCACAGCCGCGATGCCGGCATCCGCGCAGCAGGTATTGAAAGTGGGGTCGACGCCGACCGGCATCCCCTTCACCTTCCTCGACACCAAGACCAACAGCATTCAGGGCATCATGGTCGATCTCATCACCGAGATCGGCAAGGACGCCGGCTTCCAGGTCCAGATCGAGCCGATGCAGTTCTCGACGCTGATCGCCTCACTCACCTCGAACAAGATCGACATCATCTCGGCGGCGATGTTCGTCACGCCTGCGCGCAAGGAAGTGATCGATTTCTCCGAACCGTTCTACAGCTACGGCGAGGGCCTGCTGGTGCCCAAGGGCGACAGCAAGACCTACACCAAGCAGGACGATCTGAAGGGCGAAGTGGTCGGCGCGCAGGTTGGCACCGCGTTCGTCGATGCGCTGAAGAAGTCGGGCCTGTTCAGCGAAGTGAAGGCCTACGACACGATCCCGGATATTCTGCGCGATGTGAACGCCGGGCGGCTCAAGGCCGGCTTCGGCGATTATCCGATCCTCGCCTACAATTTGAAGCAGGGCGGTTTTCCCGAGGCCCGCATCGTCGAGAGCTACAAGCCGACCATGATCGGCTCTGTCGGCATCGGCGTTCGCAAGGGCGACACGGAGTTGCTGGCCAAGATCAACGCCTCGCTGGCGAAGCTGAAGGCGAACGGCACGGTGGAAAAGATCCTTGATAAATGGGGCCTGAAGGCGCAGGGCACCTGATGCAGGCCTTCTGGCGCGATACGGTCGAGTTCTTTCCGATCCTGATGAGCGGCGTGGCGCTGACGGTCATCGTCACGATCGGTTCGCTCTTGCTGTCGACCGTGCTCGGCCTGATCTGGGCGTTGATGCGGGTATCCGGCATCGGCGTCCTCACGGGGTTCAGCGGCGGGCTGATCAACGTGATCCGCGGCATCCCGATCATCGTGCTGTTGTTCTATCTCTACTTCGTGATGCCGGAATTCGGCGTCACGCTGAGCGCGCTGCAGGCGGCGATCCTCGGGCTCGGCATCGCCTATTCGGCCTATCAGGCCGAGAATTTCCGCGCCGGCATCGAGGCCATCGACAAGGGGCAGATCGAGGCGGCGCAGGCGATCGGCATGAGCTGGTGGCAGACCATGCGCCGCGTGGTGCTGCCGCAGGCGGTGAAAATCGTGCTGCCGCCCTACGGCAACGTCATGATCATGATGCTGAAGGATTCGTCGCAGGCCTCGACCATCACGGTCGCGGAACTCGCGCTGCAGGGCAAGCTGATCGCGTCCTCCACCTTCAAGAACACCAGCGTGTTCACGCTTGTCGCGCTGATGTATCTCACCATGAGCATCCCGCTCATCCTTCTGGTCCGCCACTTCGAAAAGCGTGCAGGCCAGAAATGATCGAGCTTTCCAACGTTCACAAGAGTTTTGGCAAGGTCGAGGTGCTGAAAGGCATCACGGCGTCGGTCGAGAAGGGCGAGGTGGTCTGCATCATCGGTCCCTCCGGCTCGGGCAAATCCACCATCCTGCGCTGCATCAACGGGCTGGAAAGCTATGACAGCGGCGATATCAGCGTCGAGGGGGCGCGCGTCGATCGCAACGCGCCCTCGATCGTTTCGATCCGCACCCAGGTTTCGATGGTGTTCCAGCGCTTCAACCTGTTTCCGCACCGGACCGCGCTGGAGAACGTCATCGAGGGACCGGTCTATGTGAAGAAGGAGCCGCGTGCCGAGGCGCTGGAGCGTGGCCGCGCGCTGCTGGCGCGGGTGGGGCTGGCCGAGAAAGGCCGATGTCCATCCGCCGCAACTGTCCGGCGGACAGCAGCAGCGCGTCGCGATTGCGCGGGCGCTCGCCATGCAGCCGAAGGCGATCCTGTTCGACGAGCCGACCTCGGCGCTCGATCCCGAACTGGTCGGCGATGTGCTTTCCGTCATGCGCAAGCTCGCCGACGACGGCATGACCATGGTCGTCGTCACCCATGAAATGGCGTTTGCCAAGGACGTCGCCGATCGCGTGCTGTTCATCGATGGCGGCGTGATCGTCGAACAGGGGCCGGCGAAATCCGTTCTCAACCAGCCGCAGCATGCGCGCACGCAGGACTTTTTGCGGCGCGTGCTGCATCCGCTCTAAACTTCGGTCGTTGTCCATGAATTCGCCTGTCCGTTGCCGCTGCCGCCAAGCCTCTATGCCGATACGGCGGTGGCGCCGACACCGACGCCGCCGCTCGATGCGGACAAAAGCGTTTCGGTCGCGATCGTCGGCGGTGGCTTCACCGGACTGTCCACGGCGTTGCATCTGGCCGAGCAGGGCGTCGACGTGACCGTGCTGGAGGCGCAACAGCCCGGCTGGGGTGCATCGGGCAACAATGGCGGCCAGGTCAATCCGGGCCTCAAGCATGATCCTGACCAGATCGAGGCCGATTTCGGCGCCGATCTCGGCGGCCGCATGATCGCGTTTGCCTACGGCACCACCAACTACACATTCGACCTGATCCGCCGCTATCAGATTCCCTGCGAGGCGCGGCAGAACGGCACGCTGCGCGCGGCCTACAATGAAGCGAGCGCGGCGGGAATCGAAAACACCGCAAAGCAGTGCATCCGCCGCGGCATGCCGGTGACGCTGCTGAACCGCGAACAGATGCGGGAGATGACCGGCACCGACCGCTATCTCTGCGCCATGCTCGACAAGCGTGGCGGCGACCTGCATCCGCTGAGCTATGCGCGCGGCCTGGCGCGCGCCGCGATCGCGGCGGGCGCTGCCGTCCATGGCGAGACGCCGGCGCTTTCGCTGTCGCGTGAAGGTGCCGGCTGGCGCATCGAGACGCCGCGTGGAATCGTGCGCGCCGAAAAAGTGCTGCTGGCGACCAATGGTTTTACCGATGATTTGTGGCCGGGCCTGCGCCGCACCATCGTGCCGGTATTCTCCTCGATCGCCGCCACCGCGCCGCTGTCCGAGGCGATCGCGCGCGAGATCATGCCGACGCGCTCCGGTGCTGTACGAGAGCGGCCACATCACGGTCTATTATCGCATCGATGCGCATAATCGCCTGTTGATGGGCGGACGCGGTCCGATGCGCTGGATCAGCAAGCCAACCGACGTCGCCTATCTCATGCGCTACGCGGAACGGCTATGGCCGGGCGTGAAGGGCGCCACCTGGACCCACGGCTGGAACAGCCGGCTCGCGATCACGCCCGATCATTATCCCCATGTCCACGAGCCGGCGGAAAACCTCCTGATCTCGCTCGGCTGCAACGGCCGCGGCGTCGCGCTCTCGACCGCGATGGGCGGGCAGCTCGCACGCCGCCTCGTCGGCGGCAAGAATGCAGAGATCGACATGCCCGTTACCGGCATCAAGCCGATGCCGCTGCATGCGTTCTGGCCGGTCGGCGTGACCGCCGCGGTGCTGGCGGGAAGGGTGCGGGACCGGCTGGGGATGTAGTAATGAATAAGTCAGCCTCTAGACGTAGAATGCCTGTCGCGAGCAGCGTGATGAATGGAGAAGCGATTTCGAGCAGTGACAGACGACGATAGCCGATAAAAGATTCTGTAGGGATACCGGATCAGCGGTCCACGCGCACGCCGGCCGCTCTGCAACTGTTCTGTGCGTTCACCCGACCATTTGGCCATACGTGCAACGATTAGCGCTGCACTGGAATTTCGAAGGACATCGGAAATTGCGCGGATAATGTGTTGGCAATGCCGATGAAGGATACCATCAAGGTCGGACTAGTGCCTCGAAGTGGCGATACCAAGACACCTCATGGAGACACGGTCTATCCGATATGACCTGCTGACCTGGATCAATGGTTCGCCGAGAAACGACCTTCGCGAGCATGCCGTCAAGATTCGCTCGATACCGCATCAAGCGATTTCTTCATGGCGTTGCGCGCTACGGTGCCGTGCACAAGCACCGCGATCAATCATCAAGAGCGATCTCTGGGCGAGTGGGTATTTTGGAGATAGCGTCAGGCCAATCTTGGACACGCTCGCAAAGATGACCTGAACTGCAATCTTGGTTGTCATGTGGTAATATAGCACGATGCTATTTAATCTAAAGAGGCCCTACGATCCTGATTCTCGGTCTCTAGCCTTTATCCCTCCGCCACCGCCTCGCTCCACGGCTGGAACACCTCGGTCGCGCCGCTGTTGGTGTCGCCGTCGCGCAGCACGATGCTGGGGCAGGCGAATTTCATCGGCAGGGTCTGGATGCGTGCTTCCTCGTAGTCGAAGCGCTCGCCAAGTGCCTCGCGCGCGGCCTGCGGCAGGCGGACGTCGCCGATCACGACGGCGCCTTCGCTGGCGTCGATGCGGGGCTGGTGGATCACCGCATCGAGATCCATGCCGTAATCCATCACAAAGGACAGCAGCTGGCTCACCGCCGGCAGGATGCGCCGGCCGCCGGACGCGCCAATGGCGGCGCGGCGGCCATCGCCCGCCTGCGCCAGCACCGGCGTGTAATTGGTCAGGCAGCGCTTGCCCGGCGCCAGCGAGTTCGGCGCGCCCGGGCTCGGGTCGAACCACATGATGCCGTTGTTCATGGTGATGCCGGTCTGGCTGGATACGAATTTGGAGCCGAAGGTCGACAGCAGCGTCTGCGTCACCGCGGCCATGTTGCCGTCGCGATCGACTACCGAGAAATGCGTGGTGCAGGCTGGCGCCAGCGCTTCCGCGCCGAGCGAACGCCTGCCGTCTTCATCGCCCATGTCCTTCAACCGCTCGCGATAGGCCGCTTGCAGCGCCGAGGCATAGGCGACGTAGGCGGCGGCATCCGGTCCGCCGCGCGCGGGCTTGAGATCGTTCTGCAGCAGGCCGAGCGTGCGCGACAGCGTCGGTCCGGCCGTGAGTTCGGGTGTCGCGAACACCTTGCCGCCGCGATAGGGAATGGCCAGCGGCTCGCGCAGATGCGCGCGGAACGGCTTGAGGTCTTCGACCGACAGCGCGCCGCCGGCGGCCTGGATGTCGGCAGCGAGGCTGTTCGCCAGATCGCCCTCATAGAAGTCGCGCGGGCCGGCGCTGGCCAGATGCGCCATCGTGGCCTTGAGCCGGTCCTGCGGCATGCGGACTTTGGACTTGATGCCCCATTGCGGGTTCGGCGGCAGCCCGTCCTGCAGATAGGCGGCGGCGCTGGCGGGATAACGCCGCAGATCCGCAGCCGCACTCGAAATCATCAGCGTGGTCCACCAGTCGACCGCGAGGCCTTCGCCGGCGAGCGAGATGCTCGGCGAGACCAATTCCTTCCACGGTAGCTTCGCATGGCGGCGATGCGCTTCCTCCATGCCGGCCACCACGCCGGGCACGGCGATCGAGCCGGGGCCATGGATATTGCGGTCGCCCTTGACGCGCGGCCACGGGAAAATGTCGGACGCCGCGCCATCGCCGGTCAGCGGATAATCCTCCAGCCGGAGGCTCACGGGAGCGCGCATGCCGTAGTCGATCACTTCATAGCGGTCCTCGCGCGCCCGGTAGAGCACCATCGCGCCGCCGCCGCCGAGCCCGCTCATCCAGGGCTCCAGCACGCCCAGCGCAAACGTGGTCGCGATCACGGCGTCGACGCAGTCGCCGCCCGCGGCCAGCACCTCGGCGCCGACTTGCGCCGCCCTGCCGGATTGCGCCGCGACAATGCCGCCCTTGGAGGTGACGGCGGGTTTGCGGATCGCTTGCGTGTTGGAGAACTGGTCGCGCATCGGATGGCCTTCGATATCGGGTGAGAGTTTGCGGGTGGGGGGCGTGGTCGGGGAGCTTCATTACACCCTAAAAATCCTGGGCGAGCCATGACAGAATAACATGCAAGGGGACCACATTCGTTCGTCTTCAAGGTTGGCGCCGGGCGGCCGACAATGGCACATTGCGGAGGATTGCCGCATCACCAAAGGAGCATGCCGGCTTGACCGCGGACGCATTCATTCATTTGCCCGAGCTTCGGGCCCGGGTGACGCATCCGGAAAAATCGCGGCTGCGGCTGACGCCGGAGATGTTTGCGATGTGGGAGCAGCGCGTGCGGGAAGCGGGATGGCCCGCGGACTGGCGGTTGCCGGACGAGGTGATCGAGGCGTCACGGCTTGCGGTGCTCGGCGATCACAAGGCGGACGAGGACCTCTGGATCTATTGCTACGGCTCGCTGATGTGGGACCCTGGATTCCATTTCGCCGAAGTCCGGCTCGCGGATGTCGAGGGCTATGCGCGCCGCTTCACGCTGAAGATCAATCTCGGCCGGGGATCGCATGACCATCCGGCGCTGATGCTTTCGCTGGAGTCGGGAGAGGGGTGTTGTCGCGGGTTGGCGTTCCGCATCGCGGCCTCCTCCGTCCATACAGAGACCGCGATCCTGTGGCGCCGCGAGATGCTGCGCGGCGGCTATGCGCCGGCGGTGGTGCCGATGACGACGCCGCAGGGGCCGATCGAGGCGCTTGCCTTCGTCTCGAACCCTTCGCATCCGAGCTATGTCGGCGAATTGCCGCTCGGCGAGACCGCGCGCCTGATCGCGAGCGGGAAGGGCATCCTCGGAACCAACAGGGAATATCTCGTGCAACTGGCGATGCAACTCGACGCGCTGGGGATACAAGATCCTTATGTCGAGGAGTTGCATGCCCAGATAGCTGCAGCCACGGGCGCCTGACGTGCCGGAGCTTTTCATCCCGAACGCAACCAGCAAGGCATCCCGAAAAATTCTGCCTACGGACCCGCGGCGCCGCTTGTTGTGTTGATCGCGCTACAGAGCGTTTGATTGATTAGCAAGAATAGCTTGCCGGAAAGCGCATCGTATTCCTGCTGATCGTCTCCGACGAATCCGAGGTCGTTCCAGGAACCCATTCCGCCGAAGACCCAAGCGGCCTGAACCGCTCCGAGAAGCTGTTTTGCTTCGAGCGGGATTGCCGCGGTGGGAGCGAGATCAGAATGATACGTCTCGGCGAGCGGGTGGTCTGAAGACAAAAGACCCGTTGCTTTTCGGAATGCACCGGCAAAGTATTCCAGTTTCTGCCTGGCCGCAAAAGCTTCGATTCCAGACAGTACCGTCATGAGATCCTGTCGAAGTGCCGTCAGGCTCTTCGTTTGCAAGGGAATATGCGGGCGGCCCTGGTCGATCCGGTAGTAGGCGACATCCCAGATTTTTTTATCGGGATCATCCTTGTTCTCGACCTGCCATCTGGATTGCCACAAGTCGGACGCCCGCGCCTGTTGGGTCTCAATGAGCCATCGCCCGCCGCCTCCGACAAAGCCGACAGACATTCGATCGCTGATCCCAGGATCGTTGCTGGCGACGGCGTGAAGGCGCAGACGGGTCGTGCCTTCGTTCCTTAGCCTCGCGATCCATTGCATCGGATCTTCCGCAAACGGGCTCTCCGTCGGGCTGGTTGCTTCGCCGCTCAGTGCGACAAACCTCACGGCTTTGCAGAATTTGAATACGGTCGAGTCCGGCCAGAAATTCTCCCGCGAGTATCCGCGAAGAATGTCATTGCCGAAAATCGCAAGCGCGGCGGCTTGAGCAATCGTTCCTTGCAAGATCTATGATCCCGGTTTGACCCGTGAAGAGTATTGATCGGCGCCCCATCATCGTCAACGTTGCGGCACGACCCGGGCGTCCGGAACGGGCCGATTTTCGCCTCTCGCTATCTGGTTTCGCAACGCAGCTCGGCTTGCTGACGCAAGTGCAAAGCCCGGATAATTGCTATAGTGCCGTTCAGCCGCGCAGAGATCGTCGACGCCAAAAACAATAAATGGGGAAGCCGCGCATGACCGGGGACATCAAGCCGCACTACGAGGTCGTCGTCGTTGGCGCGGGCGTGTCGGGCATTTACCAGATCAAGCGGCTGGCCGATCTCGGGGTGGATGCCCTGGTGCTGGATGCCGCCCCCGATCTTGGTGGAACCTGGTACTGGAACCGCTACCCGGGCGCGCGCTTTGATTCCGAGAGCTACACCTACGGCTATTCCTTTTCGAAAGAGCTGCTCAACGAGTGGCACTGGAAGGAGCGATTTTCGGCGCAGCCGGAGAACCTGCGCTACCTCAACTACGTCGCCGACAAGTTCGACTTGCGCAAATACATGCGGTTCAACCGCAAGGTGGCGGCGGCAGCCTTCGATGAGGCCAGCCGTCTGTGGCGGCTCAGGCTCGACGATGGCTTTGAGCTGACCTGCCGGTTCGTCATTCTGACGATCGGGTTGCTGTCGATACCGACGCTGCCGCGGCTGGAAGGCATGGAGGCATTCAAGGGCCGCTCGTTCCACACTTTTTATTGGCCGCACGAGCCGGTCGAACTGGCCGGCAAGAGGGTCGGCATCATCGGCACCGGCGCCACCGCAATCCAGGTGATCGGCGAGATCGCGGACAAGGTCGGCGAGTTGACCGTGTTTCAGCGGCGTCCGAACTGGAGCGCGCCGCTCAACAACAGCCCGATCTCCGAAGCGGAGATGGCCGACATTCGCTCGCGCTACGACGACATCTTTGCCGCGTGCACCCGCACGCCCGGCGGCTTCGAGCATGAGCCGGACCGGCGCGGCTTCTACGAGGTCACGGCGGAGGAGCGGATCGCGCTGTGGGACAAGCTCTATGACGAGCCCGGCTTCGGCATCTGGCTGAGCAATTTCCGCGAGATCTTTACCGATGAAGCGGCCAACGCCGAGTTCTCCGCCTACATCGCCGACCGCATCCGCCGGCGCGTCAAGGACCCGGTGACGGCGGAAAAGCTGATCCCCAAGGATCATGGCTTTGGCGTGCAGCGGGTGCCGCTGGAGACCAATTACTTCGAGGCCTATAACCGCGACAATGTGCATCTCGTCGACATCGGCGAGACCCCGATCGAGCGGGTGACCGAGACGGGGCTGCGCACCAGCGCGCGCGATTACGAGCTCGATATCCTCGTCTATTCCACCGGCTTCGATGCCATCACCGGCGCATTCGATACGATCGACATTACCGGCGTCGGCGGCGTGAAGCTGGCCGACCAATGGCGCGACGGACCCTCGACCTTTCTCGGCATGATGGCCCATGGTTTTCCGAACCTGTTGATGCCGACCGGGCCGCAGAGCGGTTCGGCCTCGACGAATTTTCCGCGCGGCATCGAGAACGGCGTCGGCTGGTGCATGGGCCTGCTCGAGCACATCTGGCGCCGCGGTTACACGCGGGCGGAGCCAACGGCCGAAGCGCAGGCGCGCTGGACCGCGCATGTGACGAAGATGTACGCCATCATGCTGATGCGCAAAGCCAAGTCATGGTTCACCGGCTACAATTCCAACATCCCCGGCCACGAACACGGCAAGACGCGCTATCTCGTCTATAATGGCGGCACGCCGAAATATGTCGCTGCCATCACCGACGTTGCGCAGAAGGGCTATGAGGGCATCGTGTTCGAGGCGGACGCGCGGGGTCCGCGACCGCTGCGGAGTGAGAATGCGTAGGATGGGTAGAGCGCAGCGAAACCCATCATCGCTGGAACACCAAGCGATGGGTTTCGCTGCGCTCTACCCATCCTACGAGTCTGTGCGCGCCTTCGCCTTGCGCCCTTCACTGCGTCCGCAGCAGCCTTCTGGGATGAACGCCGTCGACATATCCCATGAACGGCGGATGGATCGAATAGCCGATCAGTTCGCGGGCGCGCTCCGGCAATTGGCTCGCTACGTCGGCGGGGACGGCGAGCGCCATGTTCTCGAGTTGCCGCACCCAGCCCACGCAGTATTGCGGCGTGACGATCAGGCGCGGCTGGTCTGACCGGTTGGCGCCGCCGCGGTGCCACAGCGTCCCCTTGGTGATGGCCAGCGATCCTGATGGCATGATCAGCTTGACGGCGTCCGGCCGGTTGCCCTCATCATGCTCGGCTTGGTTGGTGAAATGAGCGGGCTGCAGCGCGCCCTCGATATATTGCCCGTCCCACAGATGGCTTCCCGGAATGATTTCGGTGGCGCCGTTTTGTTCGGTCGTATCGTCGATCGCCCAGAACGTGCTGATGCCAAGGGCAGGGCGGGGCCGTGGAATCTTGGCGCCGCCGTCGTCGAAGTGCCAGGGCTGCACCGTCTCGCCGGGATGCAGATTGATCGCGAGCATGGCGGACAGCAGGCAGCTCTCGCCGAGTTCGGCTTCCACAAAGGCCATGGCGAGCGGATGGATCGCAAGCTCCGCGAAGACAGGCGATTTCGCCAGCAGCGCATACACGCGGTTGGTTTTGGTGCCTTCAAAATCGTTGCGACCGAGCAGATCGCGCGCCAGATGCGGCGCCAGCGCCGCGCGGATTTCAGCGACGCGATCGGGCGGCAGAACGCGTTCGAAGATCAGGTAACCGCTGCGGTCGAACTCTTCCTTCAAGGAGGTGAATGATCGTCCCTTGAGCCAGGGTGACGCTTGCTCCGCTGTCGTTGCCATCGGCGCTCTCCCTTGCGAGCCCGGTCAAGCCGGGCTTCTTGGCGCCCATCATACGCAATCATGGGCGTCTTTCACGGGATTTCTGCGGCGTGGAGCGCACCGACGTTTACGCGCGCGGCGCGAACCTGTAGCGGAACGTGCAGCTCGGTGCGCCCTGCATCAGGGTCTGGTCGCGCGTGAGGCTGACTTCGCTGCCACCGGCCGCAACGATATCGAAATCGGTGGCGCAGACCAGCAGGGCGCCGAGTTCCGGCTCGCCGAGCGCGCGAAAGAATTCCGCGAAACGGCAATGCGTGACATCGAATTCCAGCGCTTCCTTGTCGTGCCTGTTCATCTCCACCGTCACTTCGCGTTCGGTGATTTCGGTCAGCGCGGTCTGCATGGCCGCCCATTTGCGCCGCGGGCTGCCCTCGACGCTCTCGCCCACGGCGGCGAACAGTTGCTTCGACCAGTCGCGCAAGCGCTTGTCCTTTACAATCGCGTCGGCCCTTTCCTGGCCCAGTTCCGTGCGCAACGCCCGCAGCACCGGCACCAGCACCTGCGCCTGGATCCGCGTCTTGTCCAGCAGCGACAGGCGGGGATCGACCATGTAATCGTCGAGTACGTTCATCGCGGGCCTCCTTCCATGTTGCGACGCGCCGGCCTCTTCAACCTCGCCCCGCTTGCGGGGAGATCGGTACTCGAGCGCGGCTGGTGAGGATGGTAGAGCGTCTATCTACAACCGCAGTCTCTCGATAGAGTCACCCGAACGAGAGCGAGCTTCGCTCGTCTCTACCCCGCAAGAGCGGGGAGAGGGAGTAGAGAGAGCCTGCGGCAGGCTATTCCCGCAGCTCGGTCATAAAAACCTTTTGCGCGATCTGCCAGCGGCCATCGATCTTCAACAGCGAGAGCTGGTCGGTGAAGAAGCGCGGCGGAATCGCGCATTTGAGCTTGACGTAGGCCATCGTCGGACCGACGAGGTCGATCGACAGCACCTGATCGTGGCGCGACAGGCCGCGTTGCTTCGGCGACGGCCTGTTCCGGACGTTGTCCAGCCAGACGTCGCGCGGCGTGATCGCCAGTTCGCCGTTGTCCGCGATGCTGGTCAGCGCGCTGGTCGGATGAAAGGCGCTGGCAATCTTGACGGCGTCGCCCTCGTGGAGACCGTCGAGGTAGGACTGGATCACGCTTTCGATGGCTTTTGTTTCGTCTGTACCGGTCATGAGATCTGAACTTCCGATGTTTTCTTTTGATGGGAGTCTTGAGCGATCTGGCAAGAAGCCCGGATATTGCGGGCGTCATGGCGACAATAAGCGAAATTCATTGAGCGGTTGACGTAGAAAATCTATTGCATGACAGTCTGCCGGGTCCCGCCGTGCCGCTGACGCATCCCGGGCTTGCCGGATGCCGCTGATATCGCCGGCTGCTCAGGGGGCCGCAAGCGGCGCGACCGAGTTTGAACCAGGCCGGATAGAAGGATGGTTGCCAGCGAAACCTATGCCGAGTTTCTGCGCGAGCAGCTCGCGCCGCTCGGCCGTGTCACCCTGCGGCGCATGTTCGGCAAGACCGGCGTGTTCTGCGACGGGGTGATGCTCGGGATGGTGACGGAGAACACGCTCTATTTCCGGGTGGACGATCAGAACCGGGAGACGTTCAGGGAAGCGCGAGGCGTTTCCGCCGCTCAATTACGCGAAGCAGGGCGAGACCATTGATCTCGCATTCTGGCGCGTGCCGGAGCGGCTGTTCGACGAGCCCGACGAATTCATCATGTGGGCGCGCGCCGCGCTGGCGGCGGCACACCGGGTTGCGGCGAAGAGGCCGGCGCCAAAGCAGCCCAAAGCGCCAAAGCAACGCAAGCGCTCGGGAGCAACCAGACCTGAGAGAGACTGAGGTCAAGTTGCCCAGCTGTTGCCTGCCTTGCGCGCTTACCCCGCGGCGGCGTTCACCGCGATCGGCGAGAGCATCCTCGCTCTCTTCCAGTTTTCGTGGCAGCCCCGCAAAACCGCGCAGGGCTTCGGCCATCTTCGCGCGTCCGCTGACGCCGGTGATGACCACGTCCACCATCATCAGGGACGAGTGGATATGGCCACGCGCCTGAAGTTGCTCGACCGGGACACCTGCGGTAGCGAGCGCCTCGGCATATTCGATGCCCTCGTCACGCAGCGGATCGAACTCGCAGGTCGCCACGAACGCCGGAGGCAGATTGGCCAGATTGCCGCGCAGCGGCGAGGCGCGCGGATCGGTGCGGTCGGCGGGCGAACAATAGATGTCCCAGAACCAGAACATCAGCGATCGCGTCAGGAAATAGCCCGATCGCATTGTCGGCGTAGGATGGGCGGTCGAACCTGCAATCGGTGACCGGGCATACCAGGAGTTGGCCCGCGATCTGCGGGCCGCCGCGATCGCGCGCCAGCTGGCAGGTGACGGCGGCGATATTGGCGCCGGCGCTCCAGCCTGCGACCAGCACCGGGCCGGGCCTTCCGCCAAGCTCAGCCGTATGCTCGGCGATCCAGCGCGTCGCCGCATAAGCCATCCTCGGCCGCCGCCGGGAATCGATGCTCGGGCGCATGGCGGTACCCGACGCTGACCACGATCATGCCGCTGCGGCGGCAGATGTCGCGGCAGAACGGATCGTCGGACTGCTCGTCGCCGAACACCCAGCCGCCGCCGTGGAAATAGACCACGATCGGGTGCGGCCCCGGCGTTGCCGGCCGATAGAGACGATAGGGCAGCGGACCGTCGGCGCCTTGCAGCGCGCCGCTGCCGACCTCGCCGACCGGCCTCCCGGCAGGGCGGCCCTTGTTGAATTCGGTGAGGAAGTCGCGCGCGCCTTGCGCGCCCATCGACTCGATCGCCGGCAGGTTCATCTCCGCCAGCATGCCCAGCACCAGCCGCACGTCCGGCTGCAGGCGAACCACCTCGCCGTCGTTGCATTGCTCGGCAACATTGGGGCCCGACAGCTTGAAGCCCAGCATGCCGCGGCCGACGACCTCGTTGCAGATGCTGCGGTAGGGGCCGACGCCGCCCGTATAAGGCATCACGCCCTGCGCCTTGCCGGGAACGTTGGCGCCCGTGTACCAGGTGTTGGCCAGCCGATGCAGCGTCAGCATCGAACAATCGGCCATGTGTTGCGCCCAGCCGGCCTGCGCGGTTTCAGTTGCTTCCATGGTCGTGAAGCCGGCCTCGCGCAACGCCGCCAGGCGATCGACCACCCAGTCGACATGCTGCTCGATCGACACCGCCATGTTCGACAGCACCGACGGGCTGCCGGGCCCGGTGATCATGAAGAGGTTGGGGAAGCCCGCGACGGTGAGGCCGAGATAGGTCTGCGGTCCCTGGGCCCAGACGCTCGACAGCGATTTGCCGGCGCGTCCGGTGATCGGATGCACCGCCATGATCGCGCCGGTCATGGCATCGAAGCCGGTCGCGAACACGATGACGTCGACATCGACGCTGCGCTTGTCGGTGACGATGCCGGAGGCGGTGATGGCCTTGATCGGCTCTTGCCGCAGATTCACCAGCGTGACGTTGGGACGGTTGTAGGTCGCATAGTAGTTGGTATCGAGGCAGGGCCGCTTGGCGCCGAATGGATGGTCATGCGGGCTCAGTGTCGCGGCCGTCTCGGGGTCCTTCACCACGGCGCGGATCTTCTCGTGAATCAACTTGCCGATCAGCGCGTTGCCGTCGAAATCGACGGCCTGGTCGGCCCAGAGCTGGGTCAGGATGTGGACGAGATCGCCGGCCGCCCACGCTTTCTCGAAGCGCTCGCGGCGCTCGGCATCGCTCAATTGCCAGCTCACCGCCATCTCTTGCGGATACGGCACTCCGGCGAGAGACCAGCGCGCCTGCTCGCGGTAGGCGGCGCGGTCGGTTTCGAAGTAGGTCTTGCGATCGTCGGGCGCCGGGCCGTTATGCGCGGGCAGCGCAAAATTCGGCGTGCGCTGGAACACGGTCAGATGCGCAGCCTGCTCCGCGATCAGCGGGATAGACTGGATGCCCGATGATCCCGTGCCGATCACGGCGACGCGCTTGCCGGCGAGATCGACGCCATCATGCGGCCAGCGTCCGGTGAAATAGACCGCGCCCTTGAAATCCTTGACGCCGTCGATCTCCGGCGGCTTTGGCGACGGAGAGGCAGCCGGTGGCCATGATGTAATAGCGGCAGGATATGCTCGCGCCGTTGTCGGTGACGAGTTGCCAGCGCTCGCTCGTGTCATCCCAATTCGCGGCCTTGACCTTGGTGCCGAAGCGGATGTCGCGACGGAGGTCATAACGATCGGCGACGAAACCGAAATAGCGCAGGATTTCCGGTTGCGTTGCGTATTTTTCCGACCATGTCCATGCGCGATCGAGTTCGGGATCGAACGTATAGCCGTAGTCGATGGTCTGGATGTCGCAGCGTGCGCCGGGATAGCGGTTCCAGTACCAGGTGCCGCCGACGTCGCCGGCCTCCTCGATCACCACCGCCGAGAAGCCGGCCTTGCGCAGGCGATGCAGGAGATAGAGGCCGGCAAACCCGGCGCCGACCACGGCGACATCGACCTGTTGCGTCGTACCGCTGTTGGTTGATTTCAGAAGAACGTGCTGCGACCGCTGCGTCTGGCATGCCACTCCTCCCATGTGTTTTATATTTTGGGCTAGGCTACTGCCGCGGGTTCAGTTTGTCATCAGGACAAATGCAATCGTTGGATGTTCCTTCGAGATACGATCTGCAAGGCGCTCGATCCGCGATTTCGCGAATTTCTTTGTGTGAAGCAGCGACTTACCGGTGACGCTCGGCGCTCTCTGACGTCGTCCCTGCGAACGCAGGGACCCATAGCCACCGGCGGAGATTTTGCGAAAGGCGTCTGCCACACTGCCTTATCGAGAGATCACGCGGTATGGGTCCCTGCGTTCGCAGGGACGACACTGAGTGTGCCGCTCGTTCGCTTCGCTACACGCGCTTGCGCCGTTCGCTCGTGCGGCGGCGATCGCTTCCTGTCGCCGCCCAGTTCGGGCTGAAATCCAGCGTGAAATCGCGAAAACTCTCCACGGCGGGCGAGAGCGATGCGCTGTGCCGCACGAACATCGCGATCTTCCATTTGACGGCCGGCTGCAGCAGCGGCAGGAACGTCAGTCCGAAGCCGCGCACCAGCGGCTCCGCCATCGAGGGGCAGATCACGGCGCCTTGTCTCACCCGCAGCATCGACAGCGCGGTGTTCACCCGGTGCACCGGCACCAACTCCCTGGGGTGATGGCGGGGCGGCACGTTGCTCAGCACGTTGATGGCGATGTTGGGCATGTAGTTGAGCAGCGGCCGCTCGCGCAAATCCTTCCAACTGACCGACTTGCCTTTTGTCAGCGGGTCATCGCTGCGCAACGCCACCCAGAGCGGGTCGGCGCAGATCATGTGCACTTCGACCGATTGGTCCGGGACGACGCCGGCCGGACCGAAGCCGATGTCGGTAGAGCCGTTCTGCAGGCCGGCCAGCACCTCCTGGATCGGCACGTCGTCGAAGCGGACGTCGACGCCGGGATGGCTGTTGTTGTATCCGGCGATCAGCTCCGGCAGCAGCGTGCAGGATAGCGTTTCGGGGGCCGCGACACGCACCAGCCCGCGGCGGAGCTCCTTGAGATTGGTCAGGTTGTCGAGCGCCTCGTCCAGGCTTGAGAGCACGCGCCGCGCCATCGGTGCAAAGGTCTCGCCGACCGCGGACGCCGAAACTTTTCGCGTCGTGCGGTCCAGCAGGCGGACGCCGACGCGGTTTTCCAGCTCCTTGATCAGGCCCGAGAGCGCCGCCTGCGACAGGTGCATGACCTTGGCGGCTTCCGAGAAGCTCGCGGCTCTCCAGCACGGCGACGTAGGCGCGCAACTGCCGCAGGGTCACATCCATCGCCATGTCGCGCCTCCAGTGTTTCTGGATTTATAGGCCAGGCTTATCAATCGGTCAAAAAATACACATTGTTCGATAGAAAGCGCGTCTCTATCGTTGGCCTCGATAAGACGAAGGCCCGGCGATCCAGCAATGCGATCGCGCCAAACGCGGCCCGATGAAAACGGGATGGACTAGCCGCCACTCCAGGCGGCTCTTCTTCCCAGGAGGCATTCATGAAAGTCACACGCCGAACCCTGCTGGGGACCATCGCCGCCGGCTTCGCCGCTGGTCCGCACCTCCCTGCGTTTGCCGAGGGCGATTGGCCGTCGCGTGTGGTGCGGCTGGTGTCGCCCTATGGAGCGGGCGGGGCAAGCGACATCTCGTTGCGTATCCTGGCCGAGCAGTTCGGGCGCAGCCTCAACCAGCAGTTCATCGTCGAGAACAAGCCGGGCGCGGGCACCCGCGTCGCCAACGAGCTGGTCTCGCGTGCAACGCCGGACGGATACACCTTCCTCTATGCGGCAGCGCCGTTTGCGACGGCCGAAGCCCTGTTCGAGAAACTGAACTACAACCGCAAGGATCTGCAGCCGGTGGCGATGGCCATGCTGGCGCCGTTGTTCCTGGTGGTGAATGCGCAGGCGCCCTTCAAGACCCTTGCGGAAATGATCGACTACGGCAGGTCGAAGCCCGAAGGCCTGACCTTTGGTTCGCCGGGCGCAGGCTCGCAACCCCATCTGGCCGCCGAACTGCTGTTCAGGGATGCCGGCGTCAAGGGCCTCATCGTTCCCTTCCGCGGCGACAACATGGCCTACACGGAACTGCTGGCGAGCCGTCTCGACGCCACGCTGACCGCGCTCAGCACCGCCTTGCCGCACATCCAGAGCGGTCAGTTGCGCGTGCTGGGCGTGGCGTCGGCCGAGCGCAGCCGGATTTATCCCGAAGCTTTCACCTTGCGTGAGCAGGGCCTTTCCAACGTGGTCGCTTCCGGCTGGTACGGCTTCATGGCGCCGGCGGCAACGCCGGGCGCAATCGTCGATCGCCTGCAGGCGGAGGTTATTCGCGCCCTCGCCGATCCCGAGGTGAACCGGAAGCTGCTCGCCCAGGGACTGGAAGCACGCCCCGGCACGGCGGGCGAGTTCGGCAAGTTCATCGACGACGAGACGCGCAAATGGGGCGAGGTGATCCGCGCGGCCGGCCTCAAGGGGGAGTAGGAAGCTCATAGCGTTTTCGAGCGAAGTGGACACCGGTTCGCGTCAAGAAAACGCGTCAAAATAAGAATCTAGAGTCCGGTTCTGATTTAATCAGAACCGGGCTCTAGTTCGCGTACAGGCCCTCGACGATCGGCAATCGCGCGGCCCGCAGCGCCGGAAACAATCCGCCGATCAGGCCGACGATCAGCGCAAGCGCAACGCCCTCGGCGATCAGCCAGGGACTGAGCTTGAAGTCGAACACCACCTGCGTGAAGTTGCCGCCAAGGGTCGAGGCCGTGAGGCCGTCGAAAATCAGATAGGTGGCGGCGGCGCCCAGCAGCCCGCCGATGACGGCGAGCAGCAGCGATTCGGCGAGCGTTCCGACAAAAGCAGGGAAGCCGCCGAAGCCGATGGCGCGCAGCGTTGCGATTTCCGTCGCGCGGGCGGCAACCGACGAATACATCGTGTTGAGCGCGCCGGCGACCGCGCCCAGCGCCATCGCGATCGCCAGGGGCCAGCCGAGTTTCTGAATCAGATCGGAGGTCTGCGAGGCCTGTTCGGCGAAGTAGGCGGCTTCGGATTTGACGTCGAGCTTCAGCCGCGGATCGTTGTCGCTGTAGCTCTTGAGCTCGTTGAGCGCGGCCGGCCCGGTGAGGCGCGCGCGCACGGTCTGGACGATGTTGTTGCGGTTGAACAGGCTCTGCACCACGTTGAGATCGGCCCAGATCTCGGATTCGAACACGCTGCCGCCGGCCTCGAATACGCCGACGACGGTCCAGCGCGTGGCGCCGAACGACACGGTACTGCCGAGGTCGAATCCCTCGAACTCGCGCAGCAATGCCTTGCCGACCACCACCTCATTGCTGCCGCGACTGAACATGCGGCCCGCGGTGATGGCAACGCCCTTGCGCAGCGTGCTGCCCTGTTCGCCGATCCCGCGCAGCGGCAGGTTGGCCTTGGTCTTGGTCGAACGCTTGATGCCGTCGACCACAAGATAGAGTTCCGGCGAGATCAGGGGCTTGCCGTCGCTGCCGCGGGCGATGCCGGGCCCGTCCTCGATCAGCCGCACCTGATCGCGGCTCACCGTGCTGTTGATCTCGGCCTGCGAGCCGGCCCGCAGCACGATCGCGATATCGTCGGCGCCGGATCCTGCGATGGTGCGCTGGAAGCCGTTGGCCATCGCCAGGAAGGCGAGCAGCACGATCACCACCAGTGCGATCGCGATCACCGTCGAGAGCGAGAGCCAGCGCCGCTGCGCAATGCTCTTGAGATTGATGGCGGTGACCGCCGCGACTTGAAGCCAGAGCGAACGCATGCCTATCCCCGTCCGAGCGCAGTTGCAATTTTGAGCCGCATGGCGTTGAGCGCCGGAATGATCCCCGTGATCAGCCCAAGCGCGATCATCAGCGCCAGGCCTTGCAGGATGATCGTCGGCGATACGGCAAACGCGGGCGCGATGCTGGCGAGGCTGTTGCGAAGCGCCATGGCGATCAGCGCCGCAATCGCCAGCCCGGGAATGCCGCCGAGCAGCGCCAGCAACACGGATTCGCCGAGCACCATGCCCAGGATCCGCGGCCCCGAAAAGCCGAGCGTCTTCAGCACGCCGATTTCGCGGGTGCGCTCGCGGATCGACAGCGCCATGGTATTGCCGACGATCATCAGGATGGTGACGAAGGCCGCGCCCACCACCAGCAATACGATCAGCGCGATATTGCCGAACTGCGCCGCGAACGCCTTGCCGAACGCCTTTTCGGTGTCGGTCGAGGTCTCGGCGGTGGAATTGGCGAACATCGCGTCGATCGCCTTGGCCACGCGATCGTTGTTTTCGGGCGAGGTGGTCTGAAGGATCATCCAGCCGATGGTGTCCTTGCCGAACGAGCGGGTCTCGTCGAAATAGGCGTACTGGAACAGGAGGAAGTTGGTATCGACATGCTCGACCTTGCCCTTGACGATGCCGGCAATGGTGAGGTCCCAGGTGTGTCCGCCGCTCTTCTGGCTGAAGATGTTGCTGGCGACCGGGATGCGATCGCCGATCTTCCAGCCCCACTTCTCCGCCAGTTTTTCGCCCACCAGCGCGCTGCTGCGGTCGCGGATGAAGGCCTGAAGCTGCTCGGGCGGAACGTCGAATTCGCTGCGATAGACGTCGAAATAGGTGTTCGGCTCGATCGCGAGCGACATCAGGAAGTTCTTCGGGTCCTGATAGTAGCCGCCGAACCAGTTGGCGAAGGTCACCTGCCGGACCCCTTCGATCGCACGCACGCGATTGTAGTAGGCGATCGGCATCGGCTGGGTGAAGTTGATCTTGTTGACGGTGATCATCCGGTCCGCCGCGGCGGCATCCTCGCCGGCGGTGAAGGCGCGGTAGAATCCGGCGAGCACGCCGAAGATCATGAAGGCGATCAGGATCGACACGATCATCAGGCTGGCGCGCAATTTGCGGCGGAACAGGTTTTTCCGGACCAGGTCGAAGTCGTTCACGCGGCAAGCTCCCGTTCGACGAAATCGGCCCTTGTCGAGATGCAGGACGCGCTTGGCATAGTTTGCCGCCGCGGGATCATGCGTAACCATCACGATGGTCTTGCCGAGTTCGCCGTTGAGCAGTTGCAGGATCGTAAGGATCTCGTCGGCGGATTGCCGGTCGAGATCGCCGGTCGGTTCGTCGCACAGCAACAGGTTCGGGTCCGAGACGATGGCGCGCGCAATCGCCACGCGCTGCTGCTGTCCGCCCGACATTTCGCGCGGACGGTGCTTGATGCGGTCGGCGAGCCCGACCACGGAAAGCGCGGTGTGAACGCGCTCGGCGCGCTCCTTGCGGTTCAACCTGGTGAGCAACAGCGGCAGTTCGACGTTCTGCGCCGCGGTCAGCATCGGCATCAGATTATAGAACTGGAAGATGAAGCCGATATTGGCGGCCCGCCAGGCGGCGAGTTCGCCCTCGGAGAGACCGTCGATGCGGTGGTCCGCGACCGCAATCTCGCCGGCGTCGGCGCGGTCGATGCCGCCGAGCAGGTTGAGCAGCGTCGTCTTGCCCGAACCGGACGGCCCCATCACGGCAATGAAATCGCCACGGGGTATAGCAAGATCGAGATGATCGAAAATCGAGATCGTCTCCTTTCCCTTGGTGAAACGCTTAGCTACGCCGGTAAGGCGAACCATCGGATGCTCGGCTGTCACGCTTGTCTCCTTCTCAAGGAATCCGGCTGGAGGCTAGTTCGCGGCGGTGGTTTCGGTGGCGCCCTTTGCCTTGGCGTCGCCTAAGAAGTTCACCTTGACCGCCATGTCAGGCAGGATGCGCGGGTCCTTCTTCTCGAAGCGGATGCGCACCTTGACCGTGGCCTTCTCGCGGTTCGCGGTCGGCACGATCGCAATCACCGAGGCGGGAATGGTCCAGTCCGGATAGGCATCCAGCATCGCGTTCACGGCGCCGCCGGGGACGACCCGGCCGATAAAGGCTTCGTTGACGTCGACTTCGATTTCGATCGAATCCATGTCGACGATGGTGCAGATGCCGGTGCGGGTGTAGCCGCCGACCGACATCGGTGAAATCATTTCGCCGGGCTGCGCGCTACGGTCGATGACGACACCGGCGAACGGCGCCCGGATTTGATGCTTGTCGAGCATCGAGGCGCTGCGCTTGGCGTCGATTTTGGCGGTCTCGAATTGCGATTGCGCCTGGCGCAATTGCGCGCTGAGCACGCCGACCCGGGCCTGCGCCTTGGTCAGATCGGCGTCGGTCGCAAAATTCTTCTGCGAGAGTGTTTGTACACGCGACATGATCCGGGTCGCATCCTCCAGATCGGCGGTGATGGCTGCGATCGCGGCATCGGCCGTCTCGGCGCGCGAGCGGGCCAGCTCAAAATCCTTTTCGGCGAGCACGCTATCGAGCCGCGCGACGATCTGACCCTCGGTCACCGTCATGCCTTCGTCGATGAAGACCTCGACCACCTTGCCGGTGATCTCGGCCGCAACGGTTGCCTTGCGGCGCGCCACCACATAGCCGGAAGCCGCCAGACTGCCGGCCGCCTTGTTATTCGGTGCCGCCTGCTGAGGGGGCTGTTGGGCCGTCTGCGGCTGCGCGGCGGGCTGCTGTGCGGTTTCTTTCGGCGCGTCTTGCCTGCGGAACTCGTAAGCGCCGAAGGCGGCGAATGCGACGACGCAGGCGACAATCGCCGCCGAAATCGGCAGCCAGCGCCGACTGGATCGCTCCGCCTTGTTGGTGCTGCGATCGATCGAAAGCGATCTCAGCAATTTGCTCTTGTCTTCGGTCATTATTCATTTCCATCCGGCTGCTCGCTGCGGTTCCCGCGCGGGCGGCATCGTTCTCGCGCTGGTGGTCTCGCTCACGGCCGGTCTACACGTCTCGCCATCGCAGGGGTGGGCCCTCAGCTTTCGGTGAGGCGGCGACCCCAGCTCGGTTGTAAATCCCGTTCAGCTCTCGCGAGCGCCAGGCGGCGCCCGTTTTTCGACGAGGCGAATAGCGGGAATTTAAAGCTTAATGGCGGCGGAAGCAATTGCTGGAACCAGCAAGAGTTGCATGTGACCAGATGCCGCCATTTTTGGTACGTCGTGGTTCATCCAATCGCAATCGCCACCTTGCCGAAATGTGCGCCGCTCTCCATATGGGCAAACGCCTGCTTCACCTGATCGAACGAAAAAATCTTGTCGATCACCGGTTTCATGCGGCTTGCCGCGATGGCGTCCGCCATCGCCTGGAGATCCTCGACCGATCCGACGGTGACACCCTGCAGCCGCTGCTGCTGCATGACCATCAACGGCAGCCGCGAGTTGGACGGCGGCGGCCCGGCGAGTACGCCGATGAACGCGATCGTGCCGCCGATCCTGATCGCCCTGATCGATTCGTTCAGCGTCCCGACGCCGCCCACCTCGACGACCAGATCGACGCCGTGGCCGCTCCACTCGCGGGCTTTCTTTCCCCAGTCGGGTGTCGTCTTGTAGTTCAGCGTGAAGTCGGCGCCGAGCTGCTTGAGACGTTCGATCTTCGCGTCGCTCGAGGAGGTCGCCATGACGCGCGCGCCGCACATCTTGGCAAACTGAAGTGCGAAGAGAGATACCCCGCCGGTACCCTGCGTCAGAACGGTCTGGCCGGGTTTTACGCTGCCGAACTTGACGACCGCGCTCCACGCCGTGAGCCCGGCACAGGGAAGTGCTGCGGCTTCGGTATCGCTGAGGTGTTCCGGCGTTCTGACCAGCGCGTGCTTCGGAAAGATCCGATATTCCGTGAGCACGCCGTCCACCGCGCCGCCGAGGTTTGCGCGCATCTTTGCTTCGCTGGGCTCGCCGCTGATCCAGCTTTCGAAGAAACTGCCGATGACGCGGTCGCCCTGTGCGAATTCCCGCACGCCGGGACCGACCCGCTCGACCACGCCCGCACCGTCGGACACCGGCACCAGCGGAAATTTCTGACGCGAACCGTAACCGCCCTTGACGGTGAGAAGATCGCGATAGTTCAGCGTGGCCGCCTTGAGCCGAACCAGCACCTCGTTCTCACGGGGCTCCGGCACAGGCTTGTCGACGAGGGCAAGTCCATCGATTCCGCTCGGTCCCTGTAGCTCGTAGCACTTCAACGGGGTTCTCCTTCGGCGCAGCCGGGTAAGCGCAATATAGCCGCAAATATTCCGGTTCCGCCAAGCCTATGGATCAGAATCGCGCGGCCATCTCGGCCAGCCGCCGATGCGCGCCTTCACGGGCGGTGCGGATCGGCTCGAGCGGCCCGGTGGTCGGGCCGATCGGCACGAAACGCACATTGCTGACGCCGATGAAGCGGAGCGCCTCGCGCAGATAGGGGGTCGCCATGTCGATGCGGCCGCGATTCATGCCGGTGATGAAATCGCTGCCGCTTGCAATGATGACCACCGTCGGCCGGTCCTTGAACAGCGGCAGATAGCCTTGCGCCGGATCGTAGCGGAACGCCAGCCCGGGCTGCGTGATGACGTCGATCCATTGTTTCAGCTTGTAGGGAATACCAAAATTCCACATCGGCGTCGAAATCAGCACGCGGTCGGCGAGCGCGAACCGGAGCGCGATGCGCTCGGTGACTGCAAACGCATCGCGCTGCGAATCCGTGAACGGCCGCCCGCCGATGCGGGCATATTTGGCCTCCAGTACATAGCCCTCGAATTCCGGCAGATGATCCCGCCACAGGTTCATCACGTCGATGTCCCAGTCCGGCCGCACCTCGCGGAAGCGGTCGATAAAGACCTTCGCACCGGCGGCGGATTCCGAGTCCGCCCGCGGCGAGCAGCTCAGGTGAAAGAGTTTGGGCATGGCCGCGCTCTGTTCATCCCAGTCCCTTGAGGACCGCATCGGCGTTGGTGACGACGGCGACGTTCTGCATGGCAAAATTGATCGAGGCGTTGTGCCAGTCCGCGTTCATGGTCGAGCAGCAGTCTTCCGGAACGATCATGAAGTAGCCCTTGTCGGCGCCGGTGCGGGCGGTGTGCTCGACCGACATGTTGGTCCAGGCGCCGGTGTTGATGATCATGTCGCGGCCGGTCGCCTTGAGGATGGTCTCCAGCCTTGTGCCTTCCCAGGCGCTCATGCGCATTTTCTCGACGACGAAGTCGCCGGCGCGCGGCTCCAGTCCCGGAACCGGCGCGGCGCCCCAGCTTCCGCGCACCATCGCGCCGCTGTCGACCAGTCCCTCGAACAGGGGCGCGTTGAGCGTGACGCCAGGCGCGCCGGGCTCGACGATGAACCAGACGTGGATGATGATGACGCCGCGCGCCCGCGCCGCCTCCGCAAGGCGGCGGACATTGTCGACCACCCGCTGCTGGCGCGCATGGCCGGGCGAACCGGAATCGGCGAACGCGCCACCCTCCATGATGACGTCGTTCTGCAGATCCTGAATGATCATCGCGCAGCGCCGCGGATCGAGCTGCATGTCGCCGCCGGCCAATTGAGGTGCGGCGGGCGCAGCGGAGCCAGTGTCAGGACCGGTCGAAGCCCGGCCGCTCATATAGGGTTCGTGGCGCGGTCCGGCCTTGACCGGGATCGCATAGACCGAATGCGTCGCGGTCAGATAGAGCGTGCGGAAATCAGCGCCGCCCCAGGCGAGATTGGCGACGAGTTCGGGAACGCGCAGCTTGCCGAGCAGTTCACCGGATGGCGAATAGACCCAGACGCCGCCGGGCGCGGTGACCCAGATATTGCCGCGATGGTCGCACTTCATGCCGTCGGGGAGGCCGGGCTCGAGCTCGGAACGAATGCCGCTGGCGAAGACGCGGGCATTGACGAGCGAACCATCGGCTTCGACGTCGAAGACGCGGATCAGCGCCTGCACGGTGTCGTTGACATAAAGCAGGCGCTCGTCGGGCGAGAAGCAGAGGCCGTTGGGCTGGTCGAACAGATGGCGGTCGACCACGAGTTTCGGCGGGCCGCCGCCGGATGGGACGCGGTAGACGCCCTGAAAGCCGAGCTGGCGCGGCCGCTCGACACCAAAGACCGGCATGCGGCCATACCAGGGGTCGCTGAAATAGATCGCGCCGTTCGAATGCACGCAGACGTCGTTCGGGCTGTTGAGCTCCTGATTCTCGAAATGCGAGGCGATCACCTCGCGCCGTCCGTCGGGGCGTTCGCGGATCAAGGACGATGTCGCATGCTCGCAGACGATGAGATTGAGCTCGGCGTCATAGGTCATGCCGTTGCATTTGTTCGAAGGACGCTTGACCTCGACGACGCCGCGCTTGGCGTCCCATCGCCGGCGCACATCGCCGGGCATATCCGAAAACAGCAGATAGTGATGGACCGGATGCCAGATCGGCCCCTCCGTGAAGTCAAAACCCGTGCCGACCTGGCCGACCGGCGCGTAGGGGTCGATCAGGGTTTCGAATTCCGGGCGCAGCGTGACATGCGTCATCGGTCCGTCCTTTTCTCGGCGCTCAGGCCGGGAACCAGTTGCGCTGGGGCAGGCTCTGAACCACAGGGCCTGGCACCTGGTCGTGCAGCCGGCCGACCACCATGCCGCCGTCGATCTTGGCCGGCCGGTCGTGGACCGGGAGCAGGTAGCGCGAATTGCTCAGGAGCTTTTTGATCGCCGCTTTTTCCGCGCGCTTGCTGGTGCCGTGATTGCCTGTGGTGCGCGGCTCGGCATCGTGGATCTCGTTAAAGGGTGTGACGATCTGGTCGTTGAAATCGTAGATCACGTCGCCGCAGATGGTGGCGATGCCGTCGGCGGTATGAACGTGGATGTTCATCGAGCCTTCGGTATGGGCGTTGGCGGCATCGCAATAGACGCCCGGCATCAATTCGACCGGGCCGGTCACTTCGAGATCGAGGAAGCGCAGCGCGCTCTTGGTGTGCAGGCGGTCGATCAGATGCTTGATGTCGGGCGCCGGATATTGCGGGTGCATCAGGCCGGAGACGGAATATTCCAGCTCCTTGCGGTTGAGCACGACCGTCGTGTTCATCGGAAACAGATCGTCCTTGCCGGCGTGGTCGATATGCAGATGGGTATGGCAGACGAAACGGACGTCGCCCATCCGCACACCGTGGCGCGCGAGCTGGTTCTCGATCATGTTCTCGTGGAACTGAAGCCCGCGCATGCCGAGCGTTTCCATGATCTGGTTGGAGCGATAGCCGGTGTCGACCACGACCGGATAAGGACCGCCGGTGATCAGGAAGCCGAGCGTGAGGACACGGCGGGTCCGGCCGCAATCGCGGCCGAGGACGAGAAAGCTCGATTCCAGTTCGATATCGCCATAGTCCAAAATCTTGATTTCAAGCGGCATATGTCTCTCTCCCCGAATTCTCTTGTTCGCTAAGTTCCCAGCCGATAAACGCGCAGGGCGGTTGTTCTTAAGACGGCATCGCGCTGGTCCGCGCGAAGGTGTGCCGTTGCGGCGAGATAGGCGTCCACCAGTTCGCGATAGCTGGTCCAAAGTTTTTCGATCGGAAAATTGGAGCCGAACAGGCAGCGGTCGGCGCCGAAGATCGTCACCGTCTCGGTGAGGACGTCGAATACATGCGCCGGGTCGTTGCGGTGGATGAAGGTGCCGAGGCCGGAAAGTTTTGAGACGACATTCGGGCAGGCCGCGAGCCGGGTCATGCCGGCGCGCCAGGCGGAGCGGCCCTGCGGCGAAAGGTCTTCCAGCATGCCGGCGTGCTGCAGGATGAAGGTCACATCGGGACAGGCTTCGGCGAGGCCGGCAGCGTCCGCCATCTGCGGCGCGAACACCTGCAGATCGAAGCTGAAGCCGTACTCGGCGAGCCGGGCGACATTGCGCCGGATTTTTGGATCGGCGCAGAGGTCCGGCCGGGCCGCAAAGCGATAGAGCGGGTTTTCATGCCAGTGCAACTGCATGCGCACGCCGCGCACCAGGGGATAGCGCGCGAGGCGATCCAGTTGCGGGCGGACGTCATCGACGCCAAAATCGGCATAGGAGACGATGGCGTGCGGCCAGCCGTGGTCTTTCGCGGTTTCCTGAACCCAGGCGGTTTCGTCCTCGAAACGATCATTGGCCCAGTTGGTCTGCACATAGACCGAGCGCGTCACGCCGGAGCCGGCGAGATCGTCGAGATACTCCTGGATCGGATAGTCGCGCCGGATCGGCTCGTAGGGGCCGAAGATCCGCGGCTGCATCGGGCCGCTCAGCCAGGGCAGATCGGCCTGACGCCAGATATGATGATGGGCATCGACGAATTCGGTCACGCGGCCTTCCTTTGTCCAAGCGAGAGAACGTGCGAGACGATCGCGGCGGTAGACCCGCCATCGACCAGATCATCCACAAAACGGCGGATCGCGATCAGCGCTTCGGTCTGTGGCTGAAAGCCGGGACCGGCGGCGAGCGGCGTCGCCCAGCTCAGGCGCCAGGCGCGCCGCGACAATTTTGCGGCGGCGTCGCGCAGGGCAGATGGATCGCCGCGCTCCAGCCCGTCGGAGACGATGACGACGGCAGCGCCGCGCGCATAGCTGCCGAATCTTGGCACCGCCAGGAACGCCTGCAGCGCATCGCCGATGCGGGTGCCGCCGTCCCAATCGCTGACCAGATGCGCGGCGGCGGACAGCGCCTGCTCGCGGCGCTTGAGACGTAGCGCGCGGGTGACCCGGGTGAGCCTTGTGCCGAAGGTGAACACCTCGACGTTAGGAGCCGCATGCACAACGGCGTGCGCCAGCTTCATGTTGTCGTCGGTGCGTCCCTTCATCGAGCCGGAGACGTCGATGAGGAGCAGGACCTTGCGCGGGCGGGGACGGCGTTTGAGCCGTCCGAGCCGCAGCACCTCGCCGTCGTTGCGCACGCTCTCGCGCAAGGTGCGGCGCAGATCCGCCCACGGGCCACGGCGGGCGCGCATGCGCCGGTGGCCGCGGCGCCGCGGCAGCCGGGCAGGGGCCTCGCGCGACAGTTTTCGCAAGGCATCGCCGGTCGCGCTTGCCGCGAAGCGCCGCTCGACCAGCGCTTCCGCGCGGGCGGCGACAAGCCCGGATTCGTTGGCTTCGTCAGCCAGCAATGTTTCGTCCTCGCCGCGTCCTTCCTCCTGCAGGCGAACCACTTCCTCGTCTTCTGCGCCGGCGTGATCGATCGCTTCACTGCCGATGAAATGGATGTCGAACAGCCGGTCGTAGGTCGCGCGCCGCTCGGGCGGCGGGGCGAGCGTCGCCAACCCTGCGAGGCGGATGGCTTCCATGCTGCGCGGGCCGAGTAGCTCGATCGCCGCCAGGAACGCCGTCGTCTGTTCCGGCGCTACCGCGAAACCGTTGACGCGCAGCAGGGCGACAAAGGACACGAAGACGCGGGCCGCGCGCGGTAGCTGAAGTTCGTCGCTCACGCGGCAGCCTCCGCGAGCAGGGCGTCGAGCCGGCCGGAGATGAAGGTGAGGTCTTCCTCGTCCTTCAGCGCTACGCCGATCGAGCGCTTGAACGCGTCCGGCCAGCGCGCGCCGCGCTCGTGCAGCAGCGTGGCCGCTTCCGCCCAGTCCACCGCTTCGGCGATTCCAGGCGCTTTGCTCAGCGGCTCACGCCGCAGCTTCCCAACCGCGGCGACGACGGCGCGCGCGGTCGATTCGGCGACGCTCGACGCCCGCATCATCACGATGCGCGCCTCGCGCTCGGCCGTGGGATAATCGATCCAGTGATAGACGCAGCGGCGGCGCAGCGCTTCGTGCAGGTCGCGGGTGCGGTTCGAGGTCAGCACGACGACGGGGCGTTCGGCGGCGCGGACCGTGCCGCGTTCGGGAATCGAAATCTGGAAGTCGGAGAGGAATTCGAGCAGGAAGGCCTCGAACTCCTGGTCGGCGCGGTCGATTTCGTCGATCAGCAGCACGGTGGAGTCAGGCGCGCGCAAGGAGGCGAGCATCGGCCGCTCGATCAGAAAAGTCTCGCCATAGATATCGATGCTCTCTTCGCCGGCCTGGCGGATCGCGAGCATCTGGCGCGGATAGTTCCACTCGTAGAGCGCGGCGGATGCGTCGATGCCCTCATAGCATTGCAGCCGGATCAGGCGGCGGCCGAGCACGGCGGCGATCGCCTTTGCCGCTTCGGTCTTGCCGACACCAGGCGCACCTTCCAGGAGCAGCGGCTTGCCGAGCGCAAGCGCCAGATAGGCCGCCGTCGCGAGGCCTTCGTCGGCAAGGTAATACGCCGTCCGCAACGCCCGTTCGAGCGCCTCGGGGCTGTCGATGCCGACGATGTTGCCGCGTACCACCATGGAAGGACCTCAGCGCCTCGCCTGCGGCCGTGCGCCGCCCTGGGACTTGATCGCGCGCAAGACTTTTTCCGGCGTGATCGGCAATTCATCCATCCGCACGCCGACGGCATTGAAGATGGCGTTGGCAACCGCGGGCAGCACCGGATTGGCGCACATCTCGCCGGGGCCCTTGGCGCCGAACGGCCCATCGGCCGCGGGGCGTTCCAGCACGGCGATATCGTGCGGACAGATGTCCCCGGGGCCGGGCATCAGATACTCGACGAAGTCGCGCGGGCCGTGCGCGGGATCGGGATAATAAGGCTCGGGCGTTTCAAACAGCGCGTGGCTGACGCCCATCCATGCGCCGCCGACGAGCTGCTGCTCCACCAGCCGCGGATTGAGCGCGCGGCCGAGTTCATACGCACTGTCCATGCGCACCATCGCGACCTCGCCGGTCTCGTCGTCGACTTCGACCTCGGCGACCAGGCAGGCGTGCGCGTAGCAGGTGGCGGGGGACATCTCGCCGGTCTCGGGATTGACCTCGGAGAGCGGCACCAGAAAGATGCCGCGTCCCGATATCGTCTTGCCTTGCTTGAACTGCGCGGCGATGGCGACGTCCTTGGTGGAGATCGAACGGTGCGGCGCGCCCTTGACGTGGATGTTGCCGCGCCCGTCGGTATCGAGATCGGCGGCGTTGACTTCCAGTTCCTCGGCGGCCGCTTCCATCATGACGCCGCGCGCCTCCTTGGCCGCCGCCATGACAGCATTGCCGACGCGATGCGTGCCGCGCGAGGCGAACGAGCCCATGCAGTGGGGGCCGGTGTCGGAATCGGCGGTATCGACATAGACGTCCTCGACGGGCACGCCGAGCGTTTCGGCGCAGATCTGCCGCGTCACCGATTTCATGCCCTGGCCGAGATCGATCGACGACAGCGACACCGTGAACTTGCCGCTGGGGTTGGAATGAACCAGCGCCTGGCTGGGGTCGCCGCCGAGGTTCATGCCGATGGGATAGTTGATCGATGCGATGCCGCGTCCACGATGCTTTGCCATGGTCAGCGCCTCCTGGTGCCGAAGACGGAAGAGAAACGGGTAGCGCCATGCGACGGCGACGGCGCCGACGGCCTCGGGGGAGGGGGTGTCGGCGGTGCGGGCGGCGGCGGTTGCTGGGTCGTTGCAGGCGGCGCGCGATCGTAGGTGGTTCGCTGCTGTGAAGCGGCGGCGCGTTGCGGAGCGGGCTCGCGCGGCGTCGGCGAGATGGCGGCGCGGCTGCCACCGCCATCCGCGCGCGACGACATCCGCTTGACCTCTTCGCGCAGCGGCCACTTGGCCTTTTCGGCGGCGACCTGCACGCATTCGATCAGCGCGGTGTTTTTCGCCTCGCGCCGGTGCGCCTTCATGTCGCCGTCGCGATAGGCGTTGAGGATGCGAAACTCCATCGGGTCGATGCCGACGAGATGGGCGAGCTTGTCCATCTGGCATTCGAGCGCAAAGTCCATCGCCGTGACGCCGAAGCCGCGCATCGCGGTCGCCGGCGTGCGGTTGGTGAACACGCAATAGATATCGCCATGGACGTTGGGGATCGTGTAGGGACCCGGCAGGTGCGCCGCGCATTTGACGACGGCGTAGCTGGACAGCCGGGTATAGGCGCCGCTGTCGAAATAGGCGCGGATCTTGCGCGCGACGATGCGGCCGTCGCGCATCACGCCGTCCTTGATGTAGATGCGCTCGGCGCCGCGCGGCGAGCCGAACTGCATCTCCTCTTCGCGGCCGAGCTGATAGCGCACCGGACGCCCGGTCAGCATCGCGCCGAGAATGGCGAGCGGTTCGGTGAGCGTGTCCACCTTGCCGCCAAAACCGCCGCCGACGGTTCCGCCGATGAAGTGGAAGGTGTTGGAAGGGCACATCGAGGATCTTGGCGCAGGTATCGAGCGAGAAGAACAGCGCCTGCGTCGAGGTATAGACGACATAGCGGCCGTTGGTGTCGGGGGCTGCGATCGAGCCGTTGGTCTCGGTCGGCGCATGCTCGATCGGCGACATCTGGTAACGCTGTTCGAGGACATGATCGGCCTCGGCGAGGCCGCGCTCGACATCGCCGAAGCGCAGTTTCTGGTGATCGTAGACGTCGTGATAGACGAACGTGTTCTTGGGATAGGTCTCGTTGACGACGGGCGCGCCGGATTTCAGCGCCTCCTCGACGTCGAACACCGCCGGCAGCGGCTCGTAATCGACCCGCACCTTCGCGAGCGCCTCATAGGCTTCGCGCGGGCTGTCGGCGACGATAGCGACGATCGGCTCGCCCTTGTAGCGCACCTTGTCGACCGCGAGCGACGGCTCGTCGTCCTTGCCGAAGTTGATGAGGCTGAGCAACGTGTTGAGATTGATCGGCACGTCGGCCCCGCGAATGATGCGGCGCACGCCGGGCGCGCGTTCCGCTTCCGTCGTGTCGATGCGGCGCAGGCGGGCATGGGCGTGCGGGCTGCGCAATACCTTGAGATGCAGCATGCCCTGCAGCTTGTGGTCGTCGAAATAGGTCGAGGTGCCCGTGACATGCCCGAGCATGTCCTGGCGCTGCGTGCCCTTTCCGATCTCCTTCAGATTATCGTCGCGCTCGTCGGCGAAGATGTCCTTGCGCAGTTCCAGCATGGTCGTTCCCTTCAGGCGCGGGCGCGTCCGCTCGTGGCGGCGGCGAGGACGGCATTGATGATCGGCTCGTAGCCGGTGCAGCGGCAGATGTTGCCCGAGATCGCCTCGACGACTTCGGCGCGGGTCGGCGAAGGATTGCGATCGAGCAGCGCCTTCGCCGCCATCAGCATGCCCGGGGTGCAGTAGCCGCACTGGGCCGCGAATTGCTCCATGAAGGCGCGCTGCAGCGGATGCAGGTTGGGGCCGTCCTTCATTCCGTCGAGCGTTTCGATCGAGCGGCCGTTCACGGTTTCCGCCAGCGTCAGGCAGGAGAGATGGAGTTCGCCGTCGATCAGCACGCTGCAGGCGCCGCAGCCGCCCTGGCCGCAGCCGAATTTCGGCGTCATGTCGCCGATCCCTTCGCGGAGCGCGACCAGGAGATTGACGCCGCCGTCCACGAACAGCGCGACGTCGCGGCCATTGTGACGAAACTGGAGAGCGGTCTTGGTCATGAATGCTTACTCCAGGCCGGACAGCAGGCGGCGAAGATGGACGCCGACGATCTCGCGGCGATACCAGGCGCTGCCAAGGGCGTTGTCGGCGGGCGATACGCCTTCCGTTGCGGCCGCGGCGGCCGCGCTGATCGCGGCGTCGTCGAGCGGGCGTCCCTCCAGCGCGCGCTCGGCGGCCCTTGCGCGAATCTGCGTCGCGGCCATCGAGCCGAGCGCGATGCGCGCCCCCGATATGCGGCCGCCACTGACAGGCAGATGCGCCGCCAGCGTGATCACCGAACCGCCCTTCGGTTTGATGCGGGCGATCTTGCGATAGCGGAAGGCGTCGGCGCTCGCGGGCCGCTGACAGGAGACCGCCAGCACCAGCGCGCCGCTCTGGCGCTCGCGGGATTGCAGAAATTCCTCGATTGGCATGTCGCGGGCGCCGAGCCCGCCCTGGACGGAGACGGTCGCGTCGAGCGCCAGCAGCGCGACGGTGAAATCGCCGTAGGGGCTGGGCGCGAACAGATTGCCGCCCACCGTGCCCATGTTGCGCACCGCCGGTCCGCCGATCGAACGGGCGGGGGCGTGCAGGAAGGCGAGATCGCGTTCGGCCAGAATCCTGGCAAAGGTGACGCCGGCCCCGAGCGTGATGCGTGCGCTCGCCACGTCGATACGGGACAGCGCCTGGTCGGTCGCGCGCACCACCGTCGAGATCGAGACGTCGCCCTCGTTGAGGGCGCGCATGACCAGCGTGCCGCCGCCGAGATAGCGCGCGCTGCGGTCGGACGACAACGCCGATGCCGCCTCGCCAAAACTCGCGAATGTCTTCACCGTGACGGGCATGGCTTTACCTCCGCTTTCATGCGGCCTCCTTCAGATGCCGGCGAATGGAATCGAAGCCGGCTTGATAGATCTGTTCCGCGACCATCTGCGTCAGCCGCTCGGCATCCGCGGGCCGCGTGGTGAAGCGGGATTCCCAATGCCAGAAGGTGCGGTCGCCGTCGGTGACCGGCAGCAGGCGGACATGGGCGACATAGTTGAACATCGGGATCGGCGTATCGAGCAGGCAATAGCTGAAGGTCTGTTCGAGGTCCGACAGCGCCAGCAATTGCTCGCGCAGCTCCGAGCCGTCCTGCAGCTTGAAGCGTCTGATACAGCCGATCTTGTCGGAGGCCTGCGCGCGCTCGATGGTGCTGGTCGCTACCGCGGGGTGCCAGCGGTCGTGGCCGTTGAAATCGCGCAGCACGTTCCAGACCGCGCCGGTCGGCGCGTCGAGGATGGTGCTTTTGACGATATGCGGCACGCTAGCCTCCGAAGGCGCGCTTGAGCGCGTCGAACCCGCCCTGAAACACGCCGGTCCCGATATTGCTGACGAGTTCGTTCTCGCGCTCGGGCGCACAGTCGAACTCGGCAGTCCATTCCATGAACGTCTGGTCGCCGTCGGTCACCGGCGTCAGCCGCAACGTTGCGACGTAGTTCTCCACCCCCATCGGCGACTCCAGGATCGAGTAGGTGCAGAACATGTCGTAGTCGGAGAGCCCGAGCAGTTTCTCGCGGATGCGGTCGCCGTTGCGCAGGCGAAAATCCCGCACGCATCCGATCTTGTCCGCGGGCTCGCCGCCCTCGATGCGGCTTTCCGCAATCGCGGGATGCCAGTTGGGCAGGCCGTTGAAGTCGCGCACGCGCGCCCAGACGCGGTCGTTGCGGGCGTTGACGACGGTGGAGACGTAAACCCGGGCCATGGCGTGCTCTTAACCTTTCTTGCGCGGTCCGCGTTCGGCAGGGGGCTCGCCGGGGGCTGGGGGAGACGCATCGGGCTTGCCTTCAGGCTTGCCCTGGCCGCCCTTGCGAGCTTCCGTTTCCTTGATGCCCTGCATGTCGCGCGCCTCGCGGATGAGGCCCGGCATCTTGGCGAGGCTGCCGCCCTCGACGCCGATATCGGCGAGGATCGAGTCGATCAGCGGCGCCTGCACTCGGTAACGCAGCGCCGAGTCGATCACCTCGTCGGTGGCGCTGCGGCCGCCGCCACCGCCGCCACCGCCGTTGAGGCCGTCGACACTCAGAATCCGGATGCCCTCGATCTTCTCCATCGGCTTGACGCTCTCGCGCACGATGCCCTCGATGCGGTCGAGCAGCTTGCGGCGGAACAGCGAGTAGCGCGCCTGGTCGGTGAGCACGTTCTCGGCTTCGTTGAGCAGCCGCTGCGCCTCGGCTTCGACGGCGGCGCGCACGCGCTCGGCGTCGGCCCCGATCTTTGTCTCCTCGGCCCGCTTCTCCGCCAGCAGTACCTCGATGGTCTTCTGGCGCCTGGCGATCTCGCTGTCGCGGGCGGTGACGACGCGCTCGGCCGCCTCGGTGGCCCCCACGCGCGCATCCTCGGCCGCCACCTTGGCGGCGGATTCCTCGAGAGACTTCTGATAGAGGGCGATGGCCTTGTCCATCAGCGCCGTTTCGACGTCCTTCTCGCGATTGACCTCCAGCTTGCGCAAATCGCGCTCGCGGCCGACGCGGGCTTCGTCGAGGCCGCGGTCGGAGGCGATGCGCGCCCGTTCGACTTCCTCGCGGGAGGCGATCTCGGCTTCCTGCAGCGCCTGGACGCGGGCGACTTCGAGTTGCTCGATCGCGCGCCGGCGGGCGAGCCGGGCGGTTTCGAGCGCCTGTTCGCGCGAGACGTCTGACGTTTCGACTTCCTTGCGCGCTATGATTTCCGCCTGCTTGACCTGGCGGTCGGCGTCGATGCGTTCGGAGCGCTTGGCGGCGAGCGCGATCACGCGCTCCTCGTCGGCGATCTCGACCGCCTTCTTCTGGTCGATATTGAGCACTTCGCGGGTCTTGGACGAGGCGATACGCTCGGCTTCCAGCGCCAGGTCGACCTCGACGCGCCGCCGTTCGATCGCGTCGCGCCGCTTGAGTTCGGCGGCCTCGATCGATTCGGTGCGGTCGATCTCGAGCCCCCTGGTTTCCTTTTCCGCGCGGATGCGCTGGGCGGCGATCACCTTCTCCTGGGCAATGCGCGCGGCCTCGATGGCTTCGCGCGAGGCGATATCGGCCTCCTCGATCGTGCGGTTGCGCGCGATTTCGAGCGAGCGAACACGCTCTTCCTGGGCGATGCGGGAGGATTCGGTCGCCTCGCGCGCGGTGATCCCGGCGACTTCGAGCGCCTGGTTGCGCTCGATTTCCAGCTTGCGCGTCGCGTGCTCGGCGCCGATCCGCTCGGCCGCCAGGCTGCGCTCGCGGGCGATCCGTGCGGCTTCCACGGATTTTTGCGCCTCGATCTCCGCTTCCTGAATGGTGCGAACCTGCGCAATCTCCAGCGACCGGGTGCGCTCGTCGGAGGCGATGCGTTCGACGTTCACGATCGTGGTCTGGGCGATGCGGGCTTTTTCGGTCGCCTCGCGCGCCGCGATCTCGGCTTCCTCGACCGCGCGGGTGCGTTCGATCTCGCGCCGGCGGGTTTCCTCCTCGTTGGCGATCCGCGCATCGGTGATGGCGCGATCCTGCTGGATGCGCGCCTTCTCGACCGACTCGCGTGCCGTGATCTCGGCTTCCTCGATCGTCCGCGTGCGCTCGATGTCGCGCTGCCGCACTTCGCGCTCGGAGGCGATGCGGGCGGTATCGACCGCGCGCTGATTGGCGATCTTGGCTTTTTCGATTTCCTCGCGCGCCAGCAATTCCCTTTCCTCGACCGCGCGCGTGCGCTCGATCTCACGATGACGGGTCTCGCGCTCGGAGGAGATGCGGGCTTCGGCGATCGCCTGTTCGTTGGCGATGCGCGCCTTCTCGATGGTTTCGCGGGCGGAAATCTGCGCCTGTTCGGCCTCGGTCTCGCGCAATGCGCGCTCGCGCGCGACCTCGGTGCGCTGCAGCGCCCGGCGCATCTCGATGTCGCGTTCCTGGTCGAGGCGGGCGGTCTCGCTCTCGCGCTCGATGTCCAGCGCCTGGCGCTCGGCATCGAGGTTGCGGGTCCGGATCTTGATCATCGAATCCTGTTCGATGTCGTTGCGCAGCTTGCGCTTGGCCTCGATGTCCTCCATCAGGCGGGTGAGGCCCTCGGCGTCGAACCGGTTCGACGGATTGAAATATTCGAGGTCGGTCTGATCGAGATCGGTGATGGCGACCGACTCCAGCTCAAGCCCGTTCTGCGCGAGCGCCTCGGCGGCGGCGGCCTTGAGCCGCGCGACGTATTCGCCGCGCTGCTCGTGCATCTGCTCCATGGTCATTTCGGCGGCGACCGACCGGATCGCGGAGATGAACTTGCCGGAGAGCAGGGCGTGCAACTGCTCGGGCTCCAGCGTGCGCCGTCCGAGCGTCGCGGCGGCGATCGCGACCGCCTCGCGCGTCGGCTGCACGCGGACGTAAAAGTCGGCCTCGATGTCGATCCGCATGCGGTCGCGGGTGATCACGGCGTCATGCTTGGCCCGCACGATCCCCATCGGCAGCACGTTCATGTTGACGGGTGTAAAGTCGTGAATGAACGGCAGCACGAAGGCGCCGCCGTTGATCACGACGCGTTCGCCGAGCAGACCGGTGCGGACGAAGGACACTTCCTTCGACGAACGGTGGTAGAGCCAGTTCACGATGTAGACGACGATGGCGATCACGACGATCGCTATGATCAGCCAGAGAATCAATTCGCCAACCAGGGTCCCCGACATCTTTTCCTCCCTTTGCTCCCGGCGTTATCGCGCGCCGATCGCCTTGAATTTACGAACCTGTTCCGTGAGCGCCCGCTCCACCGGCAGGCGCTCCATCGAGGAGGCGCCGTAGAAGCCGTGGCACTTGCGGGTGTGTTTCATGATGAAGTCGGCGTCATCAGGCTCGGCGATGGGACCGCCATGGGCCAGAACCAGTATGTCCGGATTGACGCAGAGCGCCGCCGCCGCCCAGGTGTCGACCAGTTCCGGGCAGTCCTTGAGTTTTAATGCGGTGTGCGCGCCGATCGCGCCGCCGGTGGTCAGGCCGAGATGGCAGACGATGATATCGGCGCCCGCAATCGCCATCGCCGTCGCCTGGCTTTCGCTGAATACATAGGGCGTCGTCAGCATGTCCTTGTCATGCGCCTTGGCGATCATGTCGATCTCCAGCGCGTAGGACATTCCGGTTTCTTCGAGATTGGCGCGGAAGACCCCGTCGATCAGCCCGACGGTCGGAAAGTTCTGCACGCCGGCAAAGCCCAGCGCTTTCAACTGGTCCAGGAAAAGGTCCATGTCGCGGAACGGGTCGGTGCCGTTGACGCCGGCCAGCACCGGCGTCCTTGTGACCACCGGAAGCACTTCGCCGGCCATTTCCACGACGATGGCGTTGGCGTCGCCATACGGCATCATTCCGGCAAGCGAGCCACGGCCGGCCATGCGATAGCGGCCGGAATTATAGATGACGATCAGGTCGACGCCGCCGGCTTCCTCGCATTTGGCGGACAATCCGGTGCCGGCGCCGCCGCCGACGATCGGCTCGCCCTTGGCGGCCATGTTGCGAAACTTCTTCAGGATGGCTGAACGTTCGAACTTCGCCATGGTTACCTCGCGACTTTCCGACGGGTCCCCGGGCGTCCGACCAGGGGGCGGAGCGCGTTGACGATGGCGGATGCAAATTCGGGTTCGTTGATGTGGCGCTTGACGCGAATAAGCTGACGGTTGCTGGTCTGACGCACGCTGCGCTCCAGCGCGGTGAACAGCGCAGCATCAGCTTCCGGATCCCAGAACGGCTGACCCGGCGCGTCGAGCGCAGAAACCCCGCCTTCCGGCAGAAAGAAGCGCACCGGCCCATCCATCCGGTTGAGCTTCTCGCCGATCCAGCGGCCGATGCGGTCGTTTTCCTCCGGCGTGGTGCGCATCAAGGTCACCTGCGGATTGTGAACGTGGAATTTGCGCTGGCGATAGCGCTCGGGGATGGTGTCGGGCGCGCCGAAATTGACCATGTCGAGCGCGCCGGCAGAGCCGATGAAGGGCAGGCGGCTGCGGATGATCGCGCCGAAGCGATCGTCGGTCGCCGGAAACACGCCGCCCATCAGGAGATCGCAGACTTCCGTCGTCGTGAGATCGATGACGGCGGCGAGCATTCCGGAATCGACCAGCTTTTCCATCGAGCGGCCGCCGACGCCGGTGGCGTGGAAGACCAGACATTCGAAATCGTTGCGCAGGTCGGCGGCGATCTTCTGCACGGCCGGCGTCGTCACGCCGAACATGGTGATGCCGACCGCCGGCAGATCGGCCGGCGCGTTGCGTTCGGGCCTGGCCTGATTGTCCAGGCGCGCTTTCACCATGCCGGCAATGGCGTTGGCGCCGTTGGCGAGCACGGAACGCGAGATCGAGTTGAGGCCCTGCACGTCCGTGACCGAATACATCATGGTGATATCGGCAGGGCCCACATAAGGGCCGACGTCACCCGACGCGACCGATGAGATGATGAGCTTCGGCACGCCGACGGGAAGGGAGCGCATGGCGGGCGCGACCAGCGAGGCGCCGCCGGAACCGCCCGCCGAAATGATGCCTGCGACATTGCCCTGGCGGCGCAGCCAGTTGGCGAAGGCGTCCGCCATCGCCGCTACCGACACGCCGCGGTCGGTGCCGAACACGCTCGATCCGCCGCGCCCGTGGTTGAGCGCGATTTCCTGGGCGGAGACGTCGCAGGTGGAGAGCTTGCCGCTGGTGGATACGTCGACCAGGCGCGTCCGCAAGCCCTGTCCGGCGATCAGGTCGCGAATGAAACGCAGCTCCTCGCCCTTGGTATCGAGCGTGCCGGCGATAAGGACGACGGGTGGTCCGGACGCGCCTGGTACGGCTGTGCCGGCCTGGCGCTTTTGCCGGGTAGCGTCTTCGATCCGCGTAACGCCCGTCGAAAGCGTGCGCGCGGCGGCCTCGATGCGCGCAATGGGCGCCGGCTGCGACCAGCGCGTCGGCAGCGCGGGATTGGAGATGTAGATCCGGACTGGCGCGGCACTCGCGGCGCGCGGCGGCGCGGGACGCGCTTCGGCGCTTGCATCGGCGGCTTCGAGATCCGTTTCCGGCCCGGCGTGGACGCCGACGACGCCGACACCAAGCAGACGTTGCTGCAACTCGCGGTCAGCCGCCAGGCGCGCGGAGTTGATGATGCGATTGACGCGGCCATTGACCATGATCGCGACATTTTTTGAGACCGCGGTGGCGACGCCGATATTCTGCTCGATCACGAGCACCGACATGTCGCCGTCTTCGCCGAGGCGCACCAGCATTTCCTCGACCTGGGCGACGATGACAGGCGCAAGCCCTTCGGTCGGCTCGTCCATGATGAGCAGCTGCGGGTTGGTCAGCAGCGCGCGCGAGATCGCCAGCATCTGCTGCTCGCCGCCCGAGAGCTGAGCGCCGCCATGGTCCTTGCGTTCGGCAAGGCGGGGAAACGTCTCGTAGATGCGATCGATGGTCCAGGCGCCGCGCCGCATCCCGGCGGCGAGGCTCAAATGCTCGGCAACGCTGAGCGAGCGCCACAGCCTCCGCCCTTGCGGAACATAGCCGACGCCGAGCCGCGCGATCCGCGCCGGGCTGAGGCGGGTGATTTCCTCGCCACGGACACGAACCGAACCGCCGCTCGCCCGCAACAGACCCATGATGGTCTTGCACAGCGTGGTCTTGCCCATGCCGTTGCGGCCGACCACCGAGAACACGCCTGAGTCCAAAGTCAGGTCGACGCCCTGCAATGCGTGCGAATGGCCGTAATAGACGTCGAGGCCCCTGACTTCGAGGGCAGGCGGGGAACGGCGGATATCACTCATGCCCGGCCCCCAGATAGAGTTCCTGGACCTCGGGGTCGGCTTCGATCTCGTGCGGCAGGCCTTCCTTGAAGACACGGCCGTTGTGCATCATCGTGACGCTTTCGACGACGCGTAGCGCGACATCCATGTCGTGCTCGATGATGATGTAGCCGATATGGGCGGGCAGCGACGTCAGGATGTCGATCAGCTCGCGCCGCTCGGTGGGGGATAGCCCTGCGGCCGGTTCGTCAAACAGGATGAAGCGCGGCGCGCCGGCAAGCGCCAGCGCGATCTCGAGCTGTCGCTGCTGGCCATGCGCGAGTTCCGCGACCAGTTGCTCCCTGACCGGCGTCAGATGCACCGCCTGGATCAGCGCTTCGGCCGCATGCATGAGGGCGTCGTTCGCGCCCGGGCGCAGCGGCGAAAATCGTCCGCGCGAAACGCCGCGGCAGGCGAGGTAGACATTGTCCCGCACCGTGAGGCCGGGAAACAGCGCTGATATCTGGTAGGTGCGGCGCAAGCCGCGCCTGATACGCTCATAGGGCGGGAAGTGGGTGATGTCCTCGCCGAAGAAGCGGATGGTGCCGGAGGACGGCGGAAAATCGCCGGTCACGCAATTGAACAGCGTGGTCTTGCCGGCGCCGTTGGAGCCGAGCACGGCGCGGCGTTCTCCCGGGCGAACCGTGATGGTGACGTCGGTCAGCGCGGCGAGCGCGCCGAACAGCCGCGTCACGCCGCGCAGCTCCAGCGCGGCGCCGGAACCGACCGCTGAAAAGCGTGGCGCGGCGCTATCCATGACGCTGGCCTCCGCCTGGACGAGTTTGGCTATCCGCCGCGCGGCGGCGCCACCGCTCCCAGAGTCCGATCACGCCATCCGATGACCAGAACACGATGGCGAGGAAGCCGAGGCCGATCAGAAGGCGGAAGCGATTGCCGTCGAGCCCGAACTTGACCAGCAGATCGAGCGCGAAGGTGCGCAGGATGACGAAGATGAAGGCGCCGATGAAGGGGCCAATGGGTCGGGTGATGCCGCCGACCACGGCGATGATCAGGATATCGATGCAGGCGCCGACGCTGACCGAGCCGGGCGAGATCTGCCGGTAGTTCCAGACCTGCAGCACGCCGCCGAGCGCGGCGATGAAGGATGCGAAGGCATAGGCTGCCACGCGGTGCGCGTTGACATTGAAGCCGAGCGCCGCCATGCGGCGGGGATTGTCGCGCACGCCCTGCAGCGCGAGGCCGAACGGGGCGCGCGAGACATACTGAACGGCGAAATAGCAAAACGCCGCGACGCCCAGCGTGACGTAATAGTAGGGGATGTCGGAGCGCCAGTCGACGCCCCAGAATTTCGGCGTGGCGATGGTGTTGATGCCGGTGTGGCCGCCGAAGATCGCCCAGTTCTGGTTGGTGAAATAGTAGAAGGCCGCACCGATCGCGAGCGTGATCATGATGGTGTAGATGCCCTCGGTGCGCACCGCGAGTGTGCCGCCGAGCGTGCCGAAGATGGTCGCGAGCATCAGCGCCACGGGCGTGGCGAGCCACCACGGCCAGCCGAGGCTGATATTGGTGTTGGCGCTCATGCCGAACACCGCGACCATGTAGGCGGCAAAGCCGGCGATGGTGAGCTGCATCAGGCTGACCATGCCGCCATAGCCTGCGAGGAACATCAGGCTGAGCGCGATGGTCCCGAGGATCAGCGTCGTGGCGAAGATCTCGATCAGGAAGAAGCCGCTGGCGATGAACGGCATGATCAGGAGGATCACCGCTACCAGCCAGACAGCAGGCTTGTTGAATTCCGGCCACGCCAGCAACGCCGCCCGCGCTGATGCCGGCCGACTGGTCTCTTGTTGCGCGCCCTGGACCAGCGACATGTCAGCGCCTCGCCAACAGGCCCTGCGGCCGCAGCGCCAGCACCAGCACCATGATGAGGAAGGTCACGACGATCGCGTAGGTCGGGATGTAGACGGAGCCGAGCTGCTCGGCGAGGCCGATGATGACGGCGCCCAGCGCCGCACCGGGGATCGATCCCATGCCGCCGACGATGACGACGACGAGGGAAGCCAGCAGAAAGCGGGTATCTTCGCCCGGCGAAAGCGACTGAAAGGTTCCGCCGACCACGCCCGCGATGCCGGCAAGCCCCGCGCCGAGCGCGAACACGACGACGAAGACGAGCTGGATCGGCACGCCGGTCGCAGCGAGCATGTCGCGGTCATCGACACCGGCGCGGACCATCATCCCGACGCGGGTTCGATTGAGCGCCAGCCACATCGCGATGCCGATCACCACTGCAGCGACGAAGATCACGAGCCGCACCATCGGATAGCGCAGATAGACCGCCTCGCCCGACGATTTGACCGCGGTGACCAGCGGCAATTCGATCGGGCCGACCAGCCAGCTCGGGGTCTGGATCTGATAGAAATCGCCGCCGAATACCCACAGCATCAGGTCCGCAAACACGATCGAGAGCCCGATCGTGACCATGGTCTGGCGCAGATCCTGCCCCTCCATGCGGCGGAAGACGACGATCTGCAGGACGATGCCGAGCAGCGCCACACCGACAAACGCGACGATGAAGCCGAGCACCCAGGAGCCGGTCCAGGTGCTGATGGCGTAACCGATATAGCCGCCGAACAGATAGAGCGAGCCATGCGCCAGATTGACGTTGCGCATCAGGCCGAAAATCAGGGTGAAGCCGCTGGCCACCAGGAAGTAGAGGCTGCCGAGCGTGATGCCGTTGAAGACGGCGTTGAGAAAGACCCGCTTCCTGCCGAACGCCTCTTCGAGACCGGGCGGCCACACGGCAAGGATCAGCCACAGCATCACCGCGACCGCGATCAGCAGGATCAGCGCCCATGCCGGGTGGCGTTCGATGAATCGTGTCACGGTTTTGGCCCGGCCGTCGCCATGCCGTCCTCCCAGACGCCGCGGCCGTTTCGGCTCGCGTTTTCAGGGCATCCTAACGGCGCCGCGGACCTTGCACTTGATTGTCAGTATCTTTTCGCGCCTGATACACTCAGGGCCGCAAGACTTTGGCGGCGCGGCGGTATTCGGTCGGCGCCATCCCGACATTGGCGGCGAAGAAGCGCGTGAAACCGCTCTGGGAGGAGAAGCCGAGATCGAAGCCGATATCGGCGATCGGCACTTCGGTCGCAACCAGCGCGTCCAGTGCCTGTTCCATGATGAGTGTATTGAGATAGAGGTTCGGCGTGACGCCGGTCTGGGTACGGAATAGCCGGTAGAAGTGCGGACGCGACAGCCCCGACTCCCGCGCGATCGAATCCAGTTCGATCTCGGCGCCCGGGCTTTCGGACATCAGCTTGATGGATTTGCGGACGCGAAAGTCGGTGACGGCGGCGGCGGTGCGCGTCTCCTGCACCGGCTCCGATATCTGCCAGCTCTCGTCATAGCAACTGTCGATCAACTGCCTGAGTTCGCAATCGAGGCTGCTTAACGAAGGTGCGCCGCAAACCAGCGCCGCGGATCGGCGAATATGCCTGTCGAGCGTGGCCGTGCGCTTGAAAAAGGTGCGCCCGAACCGCAGGCTGTGGGCGCGGGCCGCATCCGGGGCGAACCATTCGGGGTTAACATAGAGGACGAAGAAGATCGCGCCGTTCTCCATATCGGTGGGAATAAAATTGTGAGGTTCCCAAGGGTTGACTGCAACAATGGAGTTTTCTGCGAGAAGCCATCGCTCATCGCAGACATCGATCCGGGCCGGCGTTCCACCGACATGAAAAACCAGATGCCCTTCGCGATGCGCATGCATGTTGAAGGGCCGGTTCAACTGATAGACCGTCGCGCGACCAAACAGGCCGTGGAAGACGGCCAGAGCCTTGCTCATGCCTTCCCTCCCGCGGGGGATGTTCTTGTCTTTTCAACCAGCGTTCAACATCCGCCGCGGGAATGCAAGGGAAGATCACGTCCAGCCTGGGCCCGAACGGACCCCGGCGCGTGACCGGGGCCCGTTCGCAAATGCGAAGAGCTCAGTACTTCTTGCACTCGGGAACCGTTCGGCTCGGCACCCCGATCTTGGCGAATACCGCCGGGTCGTAGCCCAGCGTCTGGTTCACGTTCGGGATCACCTTCACGACCTTGCTGAACAATGCGCCCTTGCCGTCATCCACCACTTCGGTGACGAAGTTGGTGCCGATGGCCTGGCGGTTGGAGTTGAGCTTGATCTTGCCGTTGGGCGCGTCGAGCTCGATCTTGGCGAGGGCTTCTCTCAGCTTTGCCTGGTTGTTGCTGAGATCGCCGTTGGCCTGACGCAGTGCGAGGACCAGCGCCATCGTCGAGTTGTAGTAGTTGGTGGCGAGCAGCGACGGGCTCGGGAACCGCTTGTTCGGCGGGAAGGCATCCTGATAGGCCTTCACGAATTTCTGCCAGCCTGGGTCCTCCCAGGTATCGGCCTGGCCACTCGCCGCGAGGGTGCCGATCAGCGCATTCTTGGCGTTGCCTTTGGCGGAGAGGATGGTCTGGTCGACCATGATCGAGCCACCCATGAGCTTGGCCTTGCCGCCGGCCTGTTGATACTGGTTCAGGAAGTTGACGGCATCGGCGCCGCCCAGGCCGAGATAGATCGCATCGACGTCGTCGGGCAGGGCGGCAATAACGGAGGCGAAGTCCTTGGTGCCGAGCGGCACCCATTGCCGATTGGTGACCTGTCCGCCGGCGCCGCAGAACTCCAGCACAAGTCCGAACACCTGGGTGTAGATGAACGAATAGTCGTCGCCGACGGTCGCGATCTTTCGGTAGCCCTTGGTTTCGTATGCGTATTTGCCAAGGCCGACCTGCCACTGGGCGCCGTCCATGTTGTAGCGGTAGAAGTTCGGCGCCGGGTCGACATAAGTGGTTTCCTGCGCGCCCGAAGCGGCGTTCACGAAAGTCAGCTCGGGGCGCGTCTTGGCAAAGTTCTTGACCGCGATGCCTTCGTCACCGGACAGCGGCGAAAGCAGGATCTGGACCTTGTCCTGCTCGATCAGCTTGCGCACGGCGCGGATGGCGGAGTTGGGCGTGGCATCCGTCGAAGCGATGATGAATTCGATTTCCTTATCGCCGATCTTCTTGCCGAGCGTATTGATCGCGGTTTGGTGGCCGCGTATTCCGTCCTCGCCGAGCACCGTATAGGTGCCTTCGAGTGTGGCGGTGACGCCGACCTTGATCTTCTCTTGAGCTAAGGCGGCGCCGGAAAGCAACAGGCTGCTCAGCGCGACCAGTCCCGCACAGCTTTTAAACATCGAACCCCTCCCTTGTATCGCCAGTTTTTAGGTCGTTCCAAAATCGCCATGCCGTTGATAATGCCGTTGATGGCCGGTTGCCCATCGTGAGCCGGAATGCATTCGGGATCGCCGGAGCGGAAACTAGCTGATGACTGGGCCGATGCGCGCAACTTCACCTGCCGCAACTTGACAGGTAGTCTCATTTTGCATGCTGCGCCGCGACGAGGTTTGCGGCTGATTTGGGATCGATGATTTACGATTGTAGACTGCAAGGACGAAGCAATAAGTACCTGATTTCACTGAAGGGTGCGCAGGGCGCGAACCCGCGACCGGCGCGCCGGTTGAGGCGCCGGTTTAAAACCCTCGCGAGAAGCGCGAGCGGAACCGTGGAGGCATCATCATGGCCGATCTGCACACGACGAGACGCCGGACTCATCCTGACAGGCCTTGGTGCGAACCGCGCGATTGTCTGGATATGCCTTGCAGCCGCCCTGACCTGGTGCGCCGGCACCATGGCCGCCGCGGGAGCCGATCTCTATCGTGCGAAGGTCACCGTGACGGGCCAGGGCGAGGCGAACCGCATGCTCGGCTTTGCCGCCTGCCTGGAGGATGCCCTCATCAAGGTATCCGGCGCACAGAAACTCATCAGGCGACCGGCGGTTGGCAGCCTACAAATCGAAGGCAAAAGATCTCGTCACCGCATTCAGCTATCGCGATCAATTTGCAGGCAAGCCCATTCGGGACGAGCAGGGCACCCGCGACCGGCCCTACGACCTGACTGTCGATTTTGAGGAGAGCAAGATCAACGACATCCTCAACGCGCTCGGCCTCAAGCCCTGGCTTTCGCACCGTCCGGTGCTTGCGGTCTTTGTCGCGATGGAGCAGGGCCAAAGGAGCTACGTCGTGACGTTGGATGGAGCCCAGTCCGACCTGCAGCGCGACGCGTTGCTCGCCGCGGCTGACAAGCGCGGCATGCTTATCGTGCTGCCCGGCGCGGCGGCATTGGCGAAATCGAACATCACTGGCGAGACGCTCGGGACGACGCCGTTGTCGGCGCTTGCGCCTGTTGCAGCCGAGCAGGACGCGGAGGCGGTTCTGACCGGGCGATTGGTCTGGGATGATCGGCAGCTCGGCTGGGCCACGCAGTGGCAGATCGATTGGGCTGGCCGGACGCACCGCTGGCAGCTTCGCGGCGTCACATTTGATGAAGCCTTCCGGCGCGGCATCGGCGGCGCGGCGCAGATACTGTCGGGCAATGGCGATCCGCCAGCGCCATCAATGTCGGCGGGAGGAAACAAGCTCCGTTGATATTCAACGGAGTCGTTTCGATCGCAATGGCATGGCGCGAAGCCGGCGAGGGCTGCGTCGTGTCGGGCGGCTTCACCGCAAGTTTCCGCAAAGCGTAACTGGAGCACATCACGCGAAGTGCCATCTCTGTTGACACCCCCGCTGCAACGCTCGATCGGGGCAAAGCGGATCAGGCGAGATGAGGCCTTCGGAGCGGAATCCTGTCGGCATTGTAATGATCTGCTCGCGCAATCGTGTGCGGGCACGCGGGGCGCAGTGCCTAGCTTTAAGTCCGGGCTATCGCAACACGTGGAGTGTGAACCATGAAACTACTTTCGCTTCTCTTGTTCGCCGCTTGCCTTGTGCTCTCGGATGCCGCGTTTGCCCGTGGCGGCATGGGATCGCACATGTCGATGTCAGGCGGCGGAGCGCTCGGCACGAGCGGTGCTGCACCGGGGACGAATTCTCTGGGTACAGCACTGCCATCCGGCATGGGCGGCCACGTCATGAAGGGGCCGTTGCTTGGTACAGACCCTACCATCGACAAGGAAGACGCGCAGCTTCAGAAGATGCTTGAAGGATCAATCTGCCGCGGCTGTTGAGGAAAGCGGATTGTGCGGCTGGGGGCCGCGCTTGATATGACCACGCGCCGGGGACGAGAGCGCAGGCGGCGGCATAGAAGCCGACGCGAACCGCCGACAGGCCTCGACCGGACGGGTCCGCGTTTCGTCCGTTCAGGCCGCTGTCGGGGCAAGAGCGGCCTCGGCGAGGACGGCCATTTCGTTGGCGATTGACCTATCGCGGACCTGGGTTGACGATGGCAGAATGTCTGCCGTTGCGGCTAAAGTCATCACGCCCGCAGGTGTCGCGTCGGAGGGGAACAGCATGGCAGCGCGCGGATCAGGTGGACTGCTCCTTTGCGCGGGCCTGCTGCTTGCGATGCCGGCGCTGGCCGCCACGCCGGCCGACCGGGGCGCGTGCGCCGCCAGCGCCGACAAGCCCGACGTCGGGGGCGCGGCCTGCAGCCGCATCATCGACGATGCAAGCGAGCAGGTGGCAGAACGCGTCAAGGCCTTCAAGAACCGGGGCCGCGGCGCCTTCAACAGGTAAGGATTACGACCGCGCGATTGCCGACTACGGCGAGGCCATCAAGCTCAGCCCGAAGGACGCCTCCGCCTTTGCGCACCGGTGCGAGGCCTACGAGAGCAAGGAGGACCACGTCGCCGCCATTGCCGATTGCACCGAGGCGATCAAGATCGATCCGAAATATGGCTGGGCCTACAACAACCGTGGCGTCGCCTACTACGGCCTGCATGAATACGACGCGGCGCTGGCCGACCACGCCGAGGCGATCAGGGTCGATTCCAGGGACGCGTGGGCCTATGCCCGCCGCGGCATGGCGTGGACGGAAAAGGGTGAATTCGACCAGGCGGTCGCCGATCTCACCGAGGCGGTCACCATCGATCCGAAATACGCCTTTGGTTTCGGCCAAAGGGGTCAGGCGCTCTTCAGGAAGAGGTTGATCACGAAAAAAGGCGGATGGGAGCCCGCGATCGCAGACTACAGCGAGGCCATCAGGCTCGATCCAAATCTGCTTTGGCTGTACAGCTCGCGTGGCGTTGCCTACAGCAACAATCGCCAATACGACCTCGCCGTTCCGGATTGCAGCGAGGTCATCAAGCGCGAGCCCAAAAATGCCGGCGGGTACAATTGCCTCGGCGTCGCTTACGAAGGCTTGAAGGACTATCGCCGCGCGATCGCTGACTATGATCAGTCGATCGGCATCAATCCGAAGAACGGCGTGGCGTACTGGAATCGCGGCAATGCCCATGCGGCGCTGCGCAAGATCGATGACGCGATCGCGCGACTATGACCAGGCGATCGCGATAAACCCCAAGGACTTCAACGCTTTCAACTCCCGCGGCAAAGCCTGGGTCGCAAAGGGTGACAGCAACCGCGCGATCGCAGATTTCACGCAAGCGATCCAGTTCGGTCCGTCCTATGTCGAAGCCTACAACAACCGCGGCCTCTCCTATGAAGTGCTGGGCCGCCGCGCCGAGGCGATCGCCGATTTCCGCAAGGCGCAATCGATCGACCCGGCCGACCGGGTCAGCAAGCAACAGCTCCGCGTGTTCGGTTTCTGACCGCGTGCCGTTCAAATTCTGCTCAAGGGGCGGACCCGCGATCCGACTCGTCCGTGCTGCGTGGCGTCATGGCCACGAGAATTTCCCCTTCGCCCCGGGGACAGACGAAACCTCGTGCAGCAGCTTCACGGTTACCGAGTCATTCGGAGGATAAGAGCCGCATGTCCCGGGCCTGACGGCATGACAGCCAGTCGAGCCGGTTGTGCATCAAGGACGGGGATCGTAGCGGTTGTTCTTCCTGAGGACTCCCGAAAGCATTGGTACCGGTCGCAGAAGACGTGGACTGCGAGGTACGGCACTTCCAGGACTAAAGCGTTGCTAGGGCTATGAATTACGTAAAAAGTAGTTTATTTCGAAAATATTTGCTAACGTCAGACGACCATCGTAGAGTGCGGCGACGGGTAGGAAGCAAGGATCTGCCGCTCTAGCCGGAGCGTGCGGTCTCCCAGAAGCGAGACACTATGGCCAAAAGCCTGTTCGATCCCGCGTCATTGGGCGCTCTGCGGCTTCCGAGCCGGATCGTCATGTCATCGATGTCGCGCGACCGCTCGCCCGGCGGCGTGCCAACGGCGCTCAATGCCACTTACTATGCGCAGCGCGCGACGGCCGGGCTTGTGGTTACGGAATCAACCGCTATTTCGCCCCGCGGTGTGGGTTGGCCGAACACACCCGGCATCTACACCGAGGCCCAAATCGCAGGCTGGAGCGCCGTCACCGATGCCGTGCACCGCGCGGGCGGACGTATCTTCTCCCAGCTCTGGCATTGCGGGCGCAACTCCCATCCGCTGACGCAACCGGCCGGCGTCCTGCCGGTAGGGCCCTCGGCCATTCTGCCGCCAGGCACCATTCGCACGGCCGAGGGCCGCAAGCCGCTCCTGGTGCCGCACGAATTGTCGGCCGATGAGATCGTCGGCATTGCCGAGGAATACCGCGTGGCCGCGCGGAACGCGCGCGTGGCCGGCTTCGACGGCGTACAGGTGCACGCGGGCAACGGCTTCTTGCTCGACCAGTTCCTGCGCGACTCTGCCAACCGACGCACCGATGCCTATGGCGGTTCGGCGCAAAACCGCTGTCGGCTCCTCGTGGAAGTGGTGGCAGCCGTCTGTGAAATCTGGAGTCCGGCGCGCGTCGGCGTGCGGCTCTCACCCGCCAATCCGACAAACTATCACTTGCGGGACTCCGATCCGGCGCGGCTGCTTGCCACCGCGCTTCAGATGCTGGGCGAGCTGCGTATTGCGTACGTCGATGTCGTGGAAGGCTCCACCACGACAGAGCCGGCAACCCACGATCTCGACTACCCGGCGCTGCGTCGCAGCTTTGCCGGCCTCTACGTGGCCAACAACGGCTTTTCCAGCCGCGCGCTCGCTGAACGCGCCCTCGCGAGTCATGCCGATTTGATCTCCTTCGGCAGGCTCTTCATCGCCAATCCCGATCTGCCGCGTCGGCTGAAGATCGGCGCGCGCATGAATCCGCTGAATCAGGACGAACTCTATTCCCCCGACCACCGCGGCTACACCGACTATCCCTTCCTTGACCATAACAACGATCAGAACAACGCCATCCCGGCTCCATAGGAGGAACACCCATGAAACCGACTCACCGCGGATACTCGCGTCGCGCCGTTCTCCGCTCTCTTCTTGCCGCTCCCTTGGCGTTGAATGGCACAAGAGCCTTTGCCAAGGCCAGCTATCCCGATCGTCCGATCCGTCTTGTCATGACGCTGCCGGCCGGTACGTCCGCCGACACCATGGCGCGCTTTATTGCCGAGAAACTCCATGCCGAACTGGGTCAGCCGGTGTGGGTGGACAATCGCCCTGGCGCGAGCTCCAACATCGGCTACCAGGCGGCAGCCACCGCGCCGGCCGATGGTCATACGCTGCTCTACGGTCTCCTGTCGGTGATCCTCAATCCGCATCTCTTCAAGTCAGTGCCCTACAAGCCATCGGACTTCACGCCGGTTATCCACTTGCTGGACGTGCCCTTCGTGCTCGTCGTGCGCGCCGATTCGCCTTATCGTACGGCGCAGGAGCTGCTGCAGGCCGCCAAGGCGGACCCGGACAAGCTCACATATCCGTCCTACGGCCTCGGCTCCGCCAATCATGTGGCCATGCTCCAAATGCTTCAGGCCACCGATGCAAGAATGATTCACGTCCCCTATAAGGATGGCGGCTTGAACGATCTCCTGGGCGGACGCATCGACTGCTCGCTGGACGTGACGGCCACGACCATCCCTCACATTACTTCCGGCGCCTTGCGCCCGCTGGTCGTCTCAACCCGTCAGCGGCTTGAGGAGCTTCCCGACGTGCCGACATTCGAGGAGGCGCGATTGGGCGTGCCGCTCTATTCCTGGAACGGCATCTTTGCCCGCGCCGGCACACCGCCGGAGATCACCAGCCGCTTGTCTTCGGCTCTCCAGGCGATCACCGCCAGGGACGACTTCCGCAAGAAGGTGAAGGAGTTCTTGCAGATTCCGCAGGGCGGCACGCCCGAACAGTTTGCGTCGTTCCTGGCACAGGATTCGGACAACTGGGGCCGCATCGTCGCCAAAGCCGGCATTCGGATTGAATGACCTGCCGCGAGAGCGCGCGAACGCGTCTATCTGGCTGTGACGGCGCTCTCCTTGGCCACTTCGGCGAGCAGACTGCGCGCCCATTTGTGGAGACCCGATTTCGCGGTTCTTGCGCTCCAGTACATGTCGATGCTGATCGGAACGCGGAAGGGCAGGGGAGCGATATGCAAGCCGCCCTGCGTGGCGCGCGCCAAATGATGCGGGATGGCCGCGATGAGACTGGTGCCGGGAATGATGCGCTCAAGGCTGTCATGACTGGGCAGCGTGATCGCCGGCTCCAGCACGATTCCCTTGGCCTTGAGGACATCGATGTAGAGCGGTTGCCATTCACCGTTGTGGGTTACGAACACATGTTCCGCCTTGCAATAGGCTGAAAGCGTGATCCGGCCGCGGGCGAGAGCATTGGCGGGATCCATCACGCAAACATAGTGGTCGGTGAGGATGTGTCGGCGATAAAAGTTCTCGCCGATGATCCCAACCGGACCAAGGACGATGTCACACTGGTTTTGTTTGAGGTGGACATTGCCGTGTCCCGCCGCATCAAGCAGCACGAGCCGCGCATGCGGCGCCGCGGCTCGCAGCCTGGCGCTGAACTGCGGGATCAGAGTTTGCCGTTCGTGGTGGTTGCAGGAAATTGTCACGGTGCCCTTTGCGACCGCCGGATCGAATTTCGCAGGCGAGGCAAGTCCCTCGATTTGCCCGATCGTCTCTCGGGCCCAATCCACCAGAGCCGCGCACCGCTCGGTTGCGGTGACGCCATTGCCCTGGCGAACGAAAAGTGGATCCTGAAACGCCCCGCGCAATCGCTCGACCGTGTAGCTGATCGTGGACTGGTTGACGTTGAGCCGCTCCGCTGCCGCGGAAAATGATCGCAGGTCGTACACCAGGACAAGCGTGCGCAAGGCCCCGATGTCCACCGGATCAAGGGAGTTGATCGTCAAGGCTCGGCCTCCCGCGCACGCGTTTCCCGGACGCCAGACTAGCACAGGTCATGCAATATTTCGATAGAGTTCATTCAGTCTATCGAATTGAGTGATCAATCGGCGCTGGATACGCTCCTTGAAAGAATTTTTCAGGGAGGAGGAAGATGATGAGCGCCGTACCTGTGGCCGCAGATGTCTCTTATGACGCTCTGCTCGACGATCCCTATCCTATCTTCAGACGCGTTCGCGACATGGCTCCCGCCGTCTTCGTGGCGGCGGCAAACCTGACGCTCGTCACGCGCTTCGACGACATCATGAAGATCGAGCGCGACCCCGCGACCTACTCGTCCGACAACCCTGCTTCGCTGGTCAACAAGGTGATGGGACCGACCTTCATGCGCAAGGACGGCGCGGAACATGCCGTGGGGCGCAAGGCGATCGAACCTTCTTTCCGGCCCGGCACAATCAAGGAGCACTGGGCGCCCAAGTTTGCAGAAATCTGCGAAGGCTTGATCGACTCCCTGATCGAGGCGGGCGAGGCGGATCTCTTCCCGGCGCTCGCCGCACCGATGGCATCGCTCTCTTTGATGGAGATGATCGGCTTCAAGGAGATGCCGTGGGAGACGCTGGCATTGTGGTCCCAATCGCTGATCGACGGCGCGGGCAACTACTCACGCGATGCCGAGATCGAGCGGAAGGCGATGGAGGCGGGGGCAGGAATCGATGCCGCGATCGAGGCGGTGCTTGATCACCATCGCGCTCACCCCAATCCCTCGATCCTGTCATCCATGGTGCATGCGGACCCGCCGATGCCGATCGAGGGGATCCGGGCCAACATCAAGGTGATCATCGGCGGCGGGTTGAACGAGCCGCGCGACGCGATCCTCACGCTTACTCTCGGGCTGCTGGCAAATTCCGACTCAGAAGGAGAGCGTTCTCGCCAAGCCGGAGCTATGGCCAACCGCGTTCGAGGAGGCGGTGCGCTGGATCTCGCCGATCGGCATGTATCCGCGCCGCGTGACGCGCGCCGCCGATCTGTCCGGCGTGACGCTTCCGGAAGGCCTGCAGATTGGACTCTGCGTCGGCGCGGCGAATCGCGACGACAGGCGCTTCGCCGATCCGGACCGGTTCGACATCTTACGGCCGAAGCAATCGCACCTGGCCTTCGGTGCCGGCGCGCATTTCTGCGCGGGCACCTGGGTCTCGCGGCAGACGGTCGGCAGGATCGTGGTGCCGATGCTGTTCGAACGTCTGGCCAATCTTCGCCTCCGCGATGATGCGCCGCCGCTGGTTCGCGGCTGGGTGTTCCGCGGCCCGGTGTCGCTGCCTGTCCGTTGGGACGCTTGAGGGAGGAACAATGCCGAAGATCATCTTCATTGGCGCGGACGGCGCCACCCGCGAGGTCGCGGCCCCCACCGGCCAGTCGGTGATGGAGGCAGCCCTTGGCGCCGGCGTGACCGGGATCGTGGCCGAGTGCAACGGTGCGGCCGCCTGCGCCACCTGCCATTGCTACTTCGATCCTGGGTACGCTGGATACGCCGGCGAAATCGGCGAACACGAGAACGAGATGCTCGATTTTACGGCCTCTGAACGCACGGCGGACAGTCGCCTGAGCTGTCAGGTGCACGTCGTGGCGGAGATGGAAGGCATGACTGTCCGCTTGCCGTCGGTGCAATAGGCGCGATGCAAGGAAAGGCCGCATGACTCGCGTCGTCATCGTCGGGGGCGGACAAGCCGGAAGCTCCGCCGCGTTGAAGTTGCGTGGCCTCGGTTTCCCCGGCGAAATCATTCTGATCGGCGACGAGCCGATCGCCCCGTACCAGCGCCCGCCGCTCTCGAAATCCTATCTGCTGGGGAAGGCCGCGCCCGATGCACTTCTGATCCGTCCGTCCGGATGGGCAGCGCGCCGAACCACCTTAGGAATTTTGCAATGTCCGTTGTCGGGGGTAACCCGGAAGAGCTATGCTCCAGTTTGAGGTTTTTCGCAGTTTAGCCCATACCAGCCGTCGGCCAGCATTTCGACGGACACCCTCAACCCGGTGTAGAGAGTTCGTTACACCAGACCACGGATGAACCATTCACTAGCCGATCGTTGACACTCACAGAGCGAGTTTCTACGTTGGGCGCAGATCATTGGAGATATTCGAGATGACGATCGCAACCGTCGTAGTAGGGCGCTGGCGCATGGACCGGTAACGGCACCCATGCCGGTACCCCGTGCGCCCCCGACAAGTTCGGGGGCTTTTTTTTGAGCAAATTTCTGTCCGGCCTGTCAGATTGAGAAGAGGAAACCATGCCTGGAAAAGCCGCAGACCCGCCGGCCCTGATGACCTTGATCGTGCTGAGCGGCCTGTCGGTGGTATCTCTCAACATGTTCCTGCCCTCATTGGCAAACATCGCCAGTGAGTTTCAGGCGGACTATGCGCTCGTCAATTTGTGTATCGCCGGATATGCGGCCGTTAGCTGCGTACTGCAGCTCGTGATGGGGCCGTTGTCGGATCGCTTGGGCAGGCGGCCTGTGATCCTTGCCGCCTTGCTGCTTTTCCTTGTCGCATCGCTGGGCTGCCTGTTGGCGTCCAACGTCTGGGTGTTTCTCACCTTCCGCCTGATGCAGGCGGTTATCGCCCCCGCCTACGCCGTTTCTGTTGCCATTATTCGGGATGTCTCCGCCGGCAGCAAAGCAGCGAGCTCCATCGGCTACGTGGCCATGACCTCGGCCATCGCTCCCATGCTGGCCCCGATGCTTGGTGGCGCGCTCGATGATCTGTACGGATGGAGGGCCAGTTTCTGGGCTTTTCTCGTCATGGGCGGCGCGACCCTCGCGCTGTGCTGGGTCGATCTGCGGGAGACCAACAAAACGCCCGCAGCTACGTTTACGCGGCAAGTTCGATCGTACGGGACGCTCGTGGGATCAGGGCGCTTTTGGGGTTACGCGCTGTGCATGACGTTTTCCAGGGGGGCGTTCTTCGTCTTCATTGGTGGAGCGTCGCTTGTCGCTGTCTCCACGTTCCGGATTTCCGCCGCACAGCTTGGTTTCTATATGGGAACCATCACAGCCGGTTTTGTTCTCGGTAGTTTTCTGTGCGGCCGCTTCTCCGAACATTATGGGCTCACGACCATGATGCTGACGGGCGGATTGGTCGCATGTGCGGGCTTGATTCTGGGAATCCTGCTTTGCCTTTATGGCGTGGTGAGTTTGCCGATCTATTTCGGCGCCTGTGGTTGCGTTGGTCTCGGCAACGGATTGGCGATCCCGAGCAGCAATGCGGGTGTCGTCTCGGTTCGGCCGGAAATGGCAGGCAGCGCGTCGGGACTGTCAGCTGCGTTGACGGTCGGCGGCGGGGCATTCCTGTCCGCGATCACGGGCATGGTTCTGACCGAAGCAAATGCCGCCCCAACCCTGTTGGCAATGATGCTCCTGTCCTCGGGAATGGGCTTGCTGGCAACGCTGTACGTCATGCGGCTCGACGCGCAAGAGAAACCGCTGGAGCGAGAGTGAGAAGTCGATGCTTGAACGAATTTTTCCTGTTGGCACGAATGCAAAGTGGCACGGCCTCCCTAATACTTCCGCTATTGGCTGAAAAGCAGAAGTCGATCCGGCATCCCCAAAAAACGTAAAACAATGCGGTGAACGGCGTCACCAATGCATCCGATTGTCATTCGCATTGCTGGTCGAGCGCACTGTTTGCGAGGGGCGCAGAACAGTTCGATAGCCGTTGACCGACGCTTCGACGCGCGACCCGCGCGCGGACGAATCGCACACCCTCTGACGCGCGAAGCATGATTCCGGAGAAGAGAAAAAAAGGCCGAGCCGGCGAAAATACCCCGACCGAACGACGGCAAGATATAAGCGCCGCCAGCGCGTCGCATGTTGGTTGGGGATTGATGAAGCATAACAGCAGATTACTCGCTTAGAATTGCCAGCCTCCCGAATGCACCTGCTGGCGCTTTTGCCAGCAGGTTACAAAGGCTGATGCCGACCGGTCCGAGCCCGACCACGACGACTTCCGGTGCATCGCCTGCAGACAATGGACGCTCCTTCCATTTTCTCCGATCGAGATCATTGCTGCACGCGCTGCGCAGCCCGCTGCAGCATAAGAGATGCGATGGCAACGAGCGCGCCGGCCAAAGCGACCGGCGACCTCGCTTGAGGCAGCAGACCCGAGTGTCAGGTCAGACGCTCACGGCGTCACGCCGGCCTTGCGCCCAACAGGACGAACGCAAGCGTGGCCGGTTTGTCGCTTGGATTGCGCCACGCATGACGTGCGCCCTGCTGGACAATGGTATCGCCCCGTTTGAGCTGGACCGTTACACCGTCATCAAGCTCCAGCACGATCTCACCGTCGATCACGCAGGCATAGTCCACCGTCGGCGTGGTGTGCATGCCGGGATTGTCCATCTCGAAGGTCTCGGCGATCCCGGGCGCCGCCGCGACGTGCTCGGGGCCGGCGAGCGCCGGGTTGAACTCCGGCGACATCATCACGCTGTCGGGCGGGAAGGTGACGACAAGGAAGGCGGAGCCGCCCGGGCCGGGCAGCAGGCTGCTGCCCGGAACAGACATCGGATCCTTGCCGTCCGCTTGTAGCGTCGGCATGGAAGCGGTCATCCAGATCGGCGCGGAGACGAAGCCTGGGGTATGCTTGAGGGCCATTTCGCGAGGCGAGGTGCCATCGCTCACCACCACCGACTTTCCGGCACCGTTCTTGGCGGTGACGACACGTCTGAAGCTCATGTTTCCTCTCCTTGGGTGTTGTTGTCATGGTTGGCTCGCCGCGGTTCTGCGGCGGCCATCATTCGTTCAGGGATAGATGACGAAGTTGGAGAATCCGCCATGCCGCTTGGCGATGCCGGAGATGGCCTCGTTCACCTCGGAGAGCCGACGCCCTTGCGTTTCGAGCATCGACAGGTCCACCACGCCCGCGGCAACGAGGTCGGCCATTTCCTGTCCTTCCTCCGTGGTAAGCCAGGCGGAGCCATAGAGACGCTGGTTGCGGTCCATCAGGCGATGGACGTCGATCGAGACCGGTCCCATCACGGCACCGATATCCACGGCGATGCCGCCGCGGCGCAGGCTGTAAAGCCCTTGCAGGAACGTCTCGTGCAGCGCGCCCGGCCCGTTGCAATCCAGGAAGGCGTCCACGCCTTCGCCGTCGGTGTGCTTCATGACAAAGTCGGTGACGCTGCCGTCCTCGATCGAGAATACCTCGATGCGCGATGGCGCCAGAGCCTTGATCTCCTCCAGCAGTTTACGGTCGCGTCCGGTGCCGAGGATCTTCTTGACGCCCATGGCGGGCGCGAAGATCGCGGCACCGATGCCGAGGGTGCCACTGATGCCGTTGACGAGAATCGTATCGCCGGGGCCGGCCTTGACCTTCTTCAGCGCCGAATAGACCGTGCCGAGGTAGCCGAGACGCGCCGCCTGCTCGTAGGTCATGTTGTCGGGGATCTTCACGATCGCCGAAGCCGGAGCCACGGTGTGTTCGCTCAGGCCGCCGATCGGGTAATCGGCAAAGGTCTGCATGGCGTGTTCGCTGAAGCCGAAATAACCCTGAAACGCATAGTGCTTGCACGAAATGGAGTCGCCCCTGCGGCAATGCCGGCACGTGCCGCATGAGCGGCCAGGATTGATGTAGACGCGGTCACCGGGTTTGAGCGCATGGACCTGCCGGCCCACCGCGACGATTTCGCCGGCCGGGTCCAGTCCGAACACGGCGGGAAGCGGCGGCTGTGGCATATGCGGAAACCACGTCGGCCAGTTGGCGAGGATGTTGCCGAGATTGGGCACGATCCCGCAGGCCTTCACGCGTACCAGCACGTCCATGTCGCCCGGCTTGGGTGTCGGCAGTTTTTCCAGCTTCAACTCGCCGCCCACCGTGTGCATCCGGGCAGCGGTCATCGTTTCGGATACGACCATCAATTCCTCCCTTTGTGGCTTGAACGCAGGCTTGGCGCCCGCTGTCCCCGATGTACTCTGACACTAATTTTCGAAAATGCAATATCTTTTCGTAATTAAGCTGTCGAGCCACGACGCGAGAGGGCCAGTTCTACTTTGCATGGGGTTGTTTTCGCGATTTTGTGTCTGGCGCCTGCGGCGTACCGCCATAGCGCGTCGAAGACGCGCGTGAACGCGCTGATGGCGCGTCGAAGACGGGGGGGGGGAGCCCGCGTGAACGCGCTGGCCTTGCATTGAGAGAAGGGCGTGAGAGGAGTTAAGCGCTGGGCGCGGTGTTATTCAGCCGCGGCGACGCGATCAGCCCGGCTGGGACGTTCGTCTTCCGCTGCGACAAAGAGATGGCCCGCGTGTTTGATGACGTTTTCGGTCGTCTCGCGGATGTGGCGATCGATCAGTTCTTGAGCTTTCGCGGTATCCCGCGCGATCACCGAATCCATGATCATCTTGTGCTCGACATCCTTGGCGCGCCACTGCGGCCGAAACTGCGACGACATGCGCCGGTAACGGTGCGCGCGTTCGAACAGTTTCTGGCGGATCTCCAGCAGATTGGGCGAACCGCAGGCGGCGACGAGCGAAAAATGAAAGTCGCCATGCAGTTTGGCCCACTCGCCGGAAAGATAGTAGTTGGAGCCGAGCCGGGTCTGGAGGCGATCCATCCGATGGAAAGCGCCGATGATTTCCGCTTCCCAATTGTCGTTACCGTGCTTGATCGCAAGCCCGATGCACTCGCGCTCGACCAGCACGCGGACATAGGTGAGGTCATTCAGGTCGTCGATCGAGACCGGCGCGACCACAAAGCCGCGCTGGTCCTCCGCGATCACAAGGCCTTCGGCCACGAGACGCGACAGCGCCTCCCGCAGCGTCGAGAAGCTTACCGCGTACATGTCGCGCAGCCCCTCGAACCGAAGCTTCGCGCCGGGCTTGAGCGCGCAACTGATGATGTCAGCGCGCATCCGCTGCAGCACGTCCGCTGCGCGCGTTTCTCCTGCTGGCTTGAGCTTGTCGCGCATCCTTCGCCGTCCTGGTTTAGCGTTCACCCGCCACACTATGCTGATTTTCGAAAAAATCAAACCACGTCTGATGACTGGATGTATCCCATCCAGGGGTAACCCGTGGAACCCGGTGCTTGAGCCGGCGCCGAACCGGCAACCCGCACTCCCGCCGGGATCCGGCGAGTTTTGCCGTTTCCCCGGGCAGGGCTTCCTGCATCAGTAGAAGGCCTGCAATCCAGTCTGGGCCCGGCCAAGAATCAGCGCATGCACATCATGGGCGCCCTCATAGGTATTGACCGTTTCGAGATTCAGCATGTGCCGCATGACGCAGAACTCGTCCGAGATGCCGTTGCCGCCATGCATGTCGCGGGCGAGGCGCGCGATCTCGAGCGCCTTGCCGCAATTGTTGCGCTTGATCAGGCTGATCATTTCCGGCGCCATGCTTCCTTCATCGAAGAGTCTGCCGACGCGCAGCGCCGCCTGCAGTCCGAGCGCGATCTCGGTTTGCATGTCGGCGAGCTTCTTCTGGTAGAGCTGTGTATTGGCGAGAGGCCGTCCGAACTGCTTGCGGTCAAGGCCGTATTGACGCGCGGCATGCCAGCAGGCTTCGGCCGCGCCCATCGCTCCCCAGGCAATTCCGTACCGCGCCCGGTTGAGACAACCGAACGGTCCGGCCAGGCCTTCCGCGTCAGGCAGAAGCGCTTCTTCGTCGACCTCGACGCCGTCGAGAACGATTTCGCCGGTTACCGAAGCGCGCAAGGAGAGTTTGCCCTCGATCTTCGGCGCCGAGAGGCCGGCCAGCCCTTTCTCCAGAACGAAGCCGCGGATCTTGCCGCCATGGGCATCGGACTTCGCCCACACGACAAAGACATCCGCGATCGGAGCATTGGTGATCCAGATCTTGGCGCCGTTCAGCCGATAGCCGCCCGCGGTCTTCGCCGCGCGGGTTTTCATGCTGCCGGGATCGGAGCCTGCGTCCGGCTCGGTCAGGCCGAAGCAGCCGATCCATTCGCCGCTGGCGAGCTTGGGCAGATATTTGCGCCGTTGCGCCTCCGAGCCATAGGCGTGGATCGGATACATCACCAGTGAGGATTGCACCGACATCATCGAGCGGTAGCCACTGTCGACGCGTTCGACCTCGCGCGCGATGAGGCCGTAGGCGACGTAGGAGGCGCCGATGCCGCCATACGTTTCGGGAATGGTCACGCCCAAAAGGCCAAGATTGCCCATCTCACGGAAGATCGTCGGATCCGTGTACTCGTCCCGAAAAGCCGTTCGGACCCGCGGCGCCAGGCGCTCCTGCACGTAGGCGCGTGCCGTGTCGCGAATCATGCGTTCTTCCTCGCCAAGTTGCGCCTCGAGCAGGAACGGATCGTCCCACGCGAACGGATTGCTGCTCCTTGCGCCTGCCATCGCTCTCCTCCGCAAATCCTCTGAAAACCTTCTCCGGCAAGATCGCCGGCGCCGTCCAAACCCGTCATCTCATAAAATTTCGAAAATATCAATTTAATTCGAAAATCTGTTGCCTCCGTCGCTCAGATGCGGTAGCAGAATTCAAGCAACTCAGAGGTTGGGAGGTGACGATGCCGCATTTGGTGCACGCGATCGGGCATGTGAAAATCAACACCATTGCGCCCGAGGCGGTGGTGCGGGAGGCGACCGAAATCCTCGGATTGCACGTCACCCACTCGGATGATCGCCAGACCTGGTTGAGTTCGAACGGGCGCGCGGCCGAATTGGTGCTGCTCAAGTCGGACGAGAACTCGACGCACACGATCGGGCTGGAAGCGCTCACCGTCGAAGCCGTCCGTGAGGTGGAGTCCCGGATCGAGGGCGCGGGCTGCCGGATTCTTTCCTCTGAACCCAGCCTCGAATGCATGGCTGCAGGCGTAACTTTCGCGACGCCGGAGGGGCTGCGCTTCGAAATACACACGCCCACGCGCAACAAGATTTATGGACGACGGTACCCGACCCATGGCGTCGGCCCCAACCGCATGGACCATCTCAACTTGACGTCGCCCGATCCGGTTGCAACGCGCCGGCAACTCGAAGAAATCTGCGGCCTTCGCCTGTCGGAACGCATGGTCGACGACAGCCTGAGCTGGATGTACGGCGGCAACCGCCAGCATCACATCCTCGGTGTCGTTCGTGGCAAGGTGGGGCTGCATCACTACTCGTTCGAGTTCAGGGAGTTCAACGACTACCTGAAGCTCGGCGACCTGCTCGATCGATTTGACAAGGAGATGCTGTGGGGACCGGGCCGCCACCGGCCGGGTGACAACACCTATGCCTATTACACTCGACTCAAGCGGAGCGATGATTGAATGCTCCGGCTCGATGGCCTTGATTGCGGACGATGAAGACTTCGTTCCGAACGTCATCACCAAACTCGAACGCCCCGACAATGTGCGGTGCATGAACGTCTGGGGCACGCCTGCGCCGCTCGAGTGGCGGCAGCATCATTTCCCCTTCACCGCCATCAACTGACAGCAGGTCCGGCACCTCCGCCCGATGCGTGAGCGCGCCGGACGGTACAGCAGCACGAGGATATTCCAATGCAAGAAAAGCTCACTTTTCGCTCTGACGGGCTCAAGCTTTCGGCCGTTCTCCATGTGCCGGATGCGCGAAAACCGGGCCAGCGGCTGCCTGCCTTCATTGTCCTGCACGGCTTCGTCGGGTCGAAGGACGAATCCCACGCTGAAATCCAGGCGCAGATGCTCGAAGAGATGGGCTACGTCGCGCTTCGTTTCGATTTCCGATCCTGCGGCGAGAGCGAGGGCGAGCGGGCGCAAGTGCGCTGCTTCGACCAGGTGGCGGACGCCAAGAATGCACTGACGTTCCTCGCCGAGAGGGAGGAGGTCGATCCCAAGCGGATCGGCGTGGTCGGCCACAGCTTCGGTGCGGCTGTCTCGGTCTATACGGCGGGTGTGGATGACCGGTTTGCCTGCGTGATCTCGTCGTGCGGCTGGGGTGACGGCGAGCGGAAATTCCGCGGCCAGCACCCGACGCCCGAAGCCTGGGCGAAGTTCACTTCGCTTCTGGAAAAGGGCCGCAGGCACCGGCAGGAAACCGGTGAGAGCATGTGGATCTCACGTTTCGACGCCGTCCCGATCCCCGAACATCTGCGCAAGAATCTCTCCCCGAAGGCGATCATGGAGATCCCGGTGGAGACGGCATGGAGCATGTACAATTTCCGCGCCGACGACGTGGTGGGAAACATCGCTCCACGTCCGATACTTTTTCTGCACACCGCCAATGACACGATTACGCCGACGGAACAGTCGATCCGCATGTTCGAAAAGGCCGGCCAGCCGGCCGAACTCGTCCTGATCACCGGCACGTCGCATTTCCCGCTCGCGCAGGGGGACGCACCGCGCACAAAGGCGATCATCAAAGGTTGGCTCGATAAGTTCTTTCCCTCGCCCTTGGGAGCCTGAGCGTGGATGCAGCTTCGGACATGATCGCGATCAGCTCCGGCACCCTTCAGGGCTTCGCAGCCGCGCTTCTTCGAGCGGGCGGATTTACGGCCGATCAGGCGGAGCAGACCGCGGCCATGCTGGTCTGGGCGAATTTGCGCGGCGCCAACTCGCACGGCGTGTTGCGGATTCCCCGTTACGTCGAGATGGTGGAACTCGGGCTGATCAATCCAGCCGCTGAACCGCGCCGGGTCTCGGGCAAGGGAGCGGTAGCGGTAATCGACGCGCAGCGCGCGCCTGGCGCGGTGGGGATGAACGTCGCTGCAAGAACCGCGATGCAGTTAGCCGACACGCACGGCATCGGCTGGTGTGCGGTTCGCTCCATCAGTCATGCCGGCGCGATCGGATACTATGCGCATCAGGTTGCCCAAGCGGGTAAAGTTGCCATCGTCATGACCGCCTCGAAACCGCTCATGATCTATCATGGATCCAAGGCGGAAGGGGTCTCGACGAATCCCATCGCGATTGCCGCACCCACCACCAAGGCGGACCGCCCCTTGCTCCTCGATATGTCGACCGCATCGGTGGCGCTCGGGAAGATCATGGCGGCCAGGGATGCCGGTCAGGCGATTCCCCCGGATTGGGGTGTCGACGCGGATGGCCGGGAGACGACGGACCCGCGCAACGTGAAGGCGGTCCTGCCGATGGCCGGCCCCAAAGGTTCGGGTCTCTCTCTGATGATCGAGGTGCTCGCCAGCGTCCTGGTCGGGAATCCGCTCATCGCCGTTGCACTTGCCGGAGGCGGCGATCCAGGCGGCAATGGCCTGGTCGCTGTGCTCGATCCATCAGCATTCGGCGAAGACTTCCCGTCCGAAGTCGATCGCCTCTGCGCCGTTATCAATGGCTTGCCGCCGGCGGCCGGATCGGAAGGCGTTTATCTGCCGGGCCAACGCGGTTTCGAGGAGATGGAGAGGCGGTCGCGCGCCGGCATACCGCTCGTGCGCGGGACTCGGTCCCGGCTGCTGGCGCTCGCCTCGAAGCTGAAGGTAGCGGTGCCCGAAGGCCTCACTTAGCGAGAGCGGAGACGAAGTTGAATACGCCATTCGGCGCGCAGTCGCAAAAATAGAACAAGAGAGGGAGAGAAGCATGATGATGTGGATGTCCGGCTTGCCGGGACGTCAGTGGTTCGCGCGATCGTTTGCGTTCATCGTCACGGGGCTGCTTGCGCTCGCGCCATCGGCGGCGGACGCGCAAACCTATCCGAACCGCCCGATCCGCCTGCTGCACGGATTCTCGCCCGGAGGCGCCGCCGACGCGCTCGCCCGCATTGTTTCCGACGGCCTTTCGAAGCGGTTGGGACAACCGGTCATCGTGGAAGCCAAGCCGGGCGCCGGCGGCAACATCGCGGCCGCAACGATCGCCAATGCGGCGCCCGACGGCTACACGCTGGGGCTCGTGACCGGCGCGCACGCGATCTCGGGCGCGCTGTACAAGAAACTCGCTTACGATCCGACCGACAGTTTTGAGATGGTATCGACGCTGGTCTATTACGCCCTCGTCATTGCCGTGCGCGCAGATTCCCCGGCAAAGACGTTGCCGGACCTGATCGCGATGGCGAAGCAAAAGCCGAATGAGCTCTCTTTCGGCTCGGTCGGCTTTGGCAGCACCCATCATCTCGCCGGCGAACTCCTGACGACCACCGCCGGCATCAAGATGGTCCACATCCCTTACCGTGGCGACGCCCCGAGCGTGACGTCGCTGTTGGGCGGCGACGTTCCCGTCATCGTCGGCACCACGGTGCTGCTGGCCGGGCAGATCGAAAGCGGCGCCATTCGCGGCCTCGCCGTCACCGCGCCCACGCGCACGCCGTTGCTGCCGAACGTGCCCTCGGCCGACGAAGCCGGGCTGAAGGGATACGATGTCCGCACCTGGGCCGGACTTCTGCTCCCGAAAGGCACGCCGGCCGACATCGTGCAAAAGCTGAACGCGGAAACAGCCTCCATGCTCGCCGATCCCGCGGTGAAGAAGGCGCTGGAGACCGCGACCGGCGGCGAAGCGCGCGGCAGCACGCCGGAGGAAATGCGGGGGCTCGTCCGCTCCGAGATCGCGAAGTGGACGAAGGTCATCGACGAGGCGAAGATCGCGCGCATCGACTGACAAATCGCGGCTGTCGAAGGGATCCTGCCAGCGTGCGCAGCGACCTGAATCCCAGCGACAATGGACCGTTTCGGAGGAATGAACGCCTTGGCGAGGACATCGGTGGCTTCGAAGCGAGATGGCTTGCCGAGCCGTAGCTCGCGGAGCGAGCAAAGGCTGGTGGGCCCGGCAGGACTCGAACCTGCAACCAGACCGTTATGAGCGTTCTAACCGCACAGAACGCCCTTGCTTTATAAGAGTTTTTTTTGTCGATTATTTTCGATCTTCTGCGTTCGTTCCCGTTCATGCGGGACCCAACCGGGACCCCCGACAGAACCCGAAGAACACAGGAGAACGGCTGATTCCGTCATATGAGATCAACCCGCATGCCTATGCGTTACCGCCAATGCTCTAAATCTACTTCCGTCTTCGGCGCATAGCGGACATGGCTGGACTTGCTATTGCCGCGACCCGGTCGCGATTGACCCAACTCGGACATCGACCTTTTTGATATCTATTAAGTCAACATCTCTGACTTATGGTTCGCCCGTTGTTGATGATGTAGTTTCACTTAACCACTTAATCCTGGTGCCGATCCACGCAAACAGCCAGCAGTTCGCATTGCAAAAGGCCGTCTCGTATCTGGCCGATATTCGCAAGGGAGGGTGTCATGCGATCGTTTCTAAGAGTAGCGAGTGCAGCACTTGCCGTGTGCATGGTGTTACTGCCGTTTGGCTCCAGCGCCTTGGTCGAGCCGAAAACGGAGGTGGCAGCAGCGACCTTGGCATGGGGGCAGGCTCTTGGCGGAGAAGATCCCGAAAAGGTGTTAACGCTCTATTCGGACGATGCCGTACTCTGGGGCACGCTGTCGCCGGTCGTGCGTTCCGACCGGGCGGCGTTAAAAGACTATTTCGTGTCCGCCTTCAAGGTTCTGCCCAGCCTTAAGGTCGCCTTCGGCGACCAGTTGATCCGCGTGTACGGGAATGCGGCGATCAATACCGGCTACTACACATTCTCCTACGTCAAGGATGGCGAGACGAAGAGTTTGCCCGCACGCTACAGTTTCACCTACGTCAAGAACGGCGAGCGTTGGCTAATCGTCGACCACCATTCCTCGGCCATGCCATCAACACCGAGATAGCTCACCAAATTTTCGGTTGGCGAGATCCGTAGGGGCTACTGCCACGCACTAAGGCATGAAATGAACCAGCAAGGACAGTGGCAGGTCGCGGGCAACGCACCAGAGGTATACGAGCGTGAGCTGGTGCCCGCTGTGTTCGGGGTATGGGCTCCTATAGTTGTGGACCTCGCTCAACCCCGCCCGGGCGAGCGCGTGCTCGATGTCGCGTGCGGCACCGGAATTGTGGCGCGGATCGCCGCAGCGCGCGTCGGTCCAACTGGTAGCGTGGTCGGCGTCGATCTCAATCCCGGAATGTTGAACGTTGCTAGATCAGTCGTATCGACGGACGTGCGGTCGGACGGACCACTTCATTGGCAAGAAGCTAGTGCTGACAAGCTGCCGTTCCCGGACGGTTCATTCGACGTTGTGTATTGCCAGTTGGGCCTGCAATTCTTTGCCGATCGGGCCGCGGCCCTGCGCGAAATGCGCAGAGTTCTTGACGCCGAAGGAAGGCTCGCACTGATGGTGTGGCAGGGTATACACGAAAGTCCCGGTTTTGCTGCGCTGGCGGATGCATTGGAGCAACATGTTGGTCAAGCAGCGGCAACTATCATGCGCGCGCCATTTGGGTTGTCCAATTCCGATGAATTGGCCGCCCTCGTTCGTGCTGCCGGTTTTCAGGGCATTGAAATTCAACAGAGGGGTGGGACGGTTCGCTTTCCTTCGGTCGAGGGGTTTGTGTTGAGCTACGCCTCGGGCTCGCCGTTAGCCGGTCCTGTATCACAGGCCAATGATGCGGCACGCGAGGCGCTCACCACCGACGTCAGGAATGCCTTGGGCAAATACACGAGCAATACTGAGCTGGCCTTTCCCATAGCCGCCCACCTGCTAATCGCTAGAGTGTAGCGTCGAGTTCCTGTTTATGCGCGTAGTTGAATAAGTATTGCGACTTCCGGTATTGGCACTTGCGACTAAAACAGTTTTAGACGAATAACTTCTTCTATCGCGATTGAGCGTCTTCGCGTTTTTACACAGCCAAGACCCGTTGCGGACATTGACCTGCTCATAAGACAACATTGCTGTCACACCAAATCTCGTTTTTCTGAATACCCTTCCAGGAATGTTTGAAACAAGCCGGAGTTAACACGTTTGACTGGATCGGAGCTCGAAGGCGTGGCGTGCAGGAGGTTCCTATGACCAACTTGATGATCAGGATTGCGACGCTGGCAACGTGTTCGATTGCGCTGATTGCTGCGTTCCCGGTCACTCCGGTTGTTGCGGTCGGCAGCGATCCAGGTGGCGGTGAGGCAAACTATGGCGGGATGGGGCAACGCTCCGCTTCGCCGCCTTCGTCATACCCGAAGCGGTCGGGCACCAAGGCCACTCACACCCCCAGGGCCAAGAAAGCCAAGCAGTCCCTTTTTGACGACCCCGCCTTCGCTCATGGGTACCGCGCTGCCTATTCGACGATCTACCACCGTAATGACCATGCCTCTGCGATCGAGCAGTTGAAGGCGCTCGGCCACGACGATGACCCGAATGTGGCCAATCTGATCGGCTATTCCTATCGCAAGATCGGCGACTACAAGCTTTCACAAGTCTGGTACGAGCGCGCCCTGAAAGCAAATTCGAACCACGTGCCGACCTGGCAATATTACGGTCTCTGGCAGATCGAGCAGGGCAACCGCGACCAGGCGCAATATCATTTAAATCGGATCGCGGCGATTTGCGGGACGGGCTGCGAGGAGTATCGGTCGTTGGCCGCCGCGCTGGAGAAACCGCCCGGCACTGGCCTGGTTTATTAGCGCGCTTTGCAGTGGCGGTCAGAGCTCGGCGCTAACGCGATGGTTGAGGCCATGTCTGTTCATGGCACAAAGCGTCAATTTGCGCAGTGTAAGGCCACGTCCGGAGTTGGGGGTAAAGCCGACCTCCCGGTTGAACGCCCGGACTTCTCAGTTTGACCCGAAACGGACATCGCAAAGAAGCGGCGTTATGCTAACTTTGCTCCGGCCGCATGGCTTCGCTGCCACCTATTCCGGTTCTCCGCCACCGTAACTGAGGCCGTATGATTGCAGAATATTTCGCAAGAGTTGGATATGCAGGATCGGGATCTGCGGACCTGACCACTTTGCGTGCCATCCACGCCTTGCATGTTGCAGCTATTCCGTTCGAGAACTTCTCACCGTTTCTCGGGCAAGCCGTTTCACTCGACATGGAGGCGCTGGTAGCGAAGATTATCAAGAGGCGTAGAGGCGGATACTGTTACGAACAAAACGGACTATTCAAGCGGATCCTGGAAGAGTTGGGCTTTGGCGTCCAAAGCATTTTCGCCCGCATTCATTGGATGTCGTCGCCGCAAGACAACCCTCGCGGACACATGGCGTTGATCGTAAGCACAGAAGACGCACAGTACTACTTCGCAGACGTTGGCTTCGGTGGGTACTTGCTCGACGCGCCGCTCGAATTAATTCCCAATACTGTTCAACGTTCACCTACATCAAACTTTCGTTTCGAAAAGAACGGGGAGATGTACATCCTTCAGGTTGAATTGAATGGTGCTTGGCAAAATGTTTATCAATTTACCACGGAGCCCGCGTATCCGATCGATTTCGAGATGGCCAACTGGTACAATTCGGCTCATCCAAAATCGAGGTTTCGCAACAGTCTGATGATTAACAGACTAACGCCATCCGTACGGTTGCGCCTGCTGAACAAGAAATTGACCAAGCGATATACGAGCGGCCATATTGAGGAGGTTATGTTGACTTCGCCTGAAATGCTGGCGGAAGCTGTACAAAATGAAATGTGCATAGACCTGCCAGCGGATCCTGCGTTGATCTTTGACAAACTCCCCTAGCAGAGAAAGCGATGCGTTGGTCCTAAAGCGGGGACCCCGCTCAGGACTGGGGCGCGCCGCGCGTTGGCCATCAACGGCCGCCGACGCGCATGTCGCCTGTTGGCACTTTTCGGACGTGGCGCGCCAAGCTGACGATGTCAGTTGATAGGGGCAGAGCGGACTTCGCGGGCAGGTGCGTCGAGGTCTGAGTCTGACCCAGAGCGGACCATCTTCGAGCGTGCTTCAGGTCATGCTGCCGGGGATAAAGCAGCGAACGCGCGGACGGCCGTTGATGTAATGCTTCCAGACCATCGTGCGCCCGACGCGGTTTGGTTGCGTGACGACGGCGCCGTCAGGCACCGCAACCCAATCGCCGTCTATGCGGACGCGATAATGCCCGCGATCGGATTCCCAATCCGGATCGGAGACTGTGTATCCATCCGCAACCGTGCAGCACTGGCCGAATTCACTCTCTAAGCTTTCGAACCATGACTTCAGCGGCGAATTGGCGTAGCGCCCGTCATCGCGCCCGAGCGCCGGCATCGCGAGCACCATTAGAACGAGCAGCAGTACCGTGCGTCTTCTCCCGAACATCTCTCCGTCTCCGCAATTCTTTCAGCGGACAAGTAAGTGCGCGCAAGCACACGCCCGATCAAATCCGGCTCGCCGAAGAAACATGGTAGTCAGAGTTACGACTGGGCGCCGAGACCGTCCTTCAGCGCTTCAAGATGGTTCTTGCCGTCAGTTGGGCATTCGGCTTCTGCCAGCTCCAAACCGTATCTACGACCCTCCGCGATGCCCTGCGCAATCATCCCTGCGATAATCTCAGCTTCATCGCTGGATAGCCGCTTGACAGCTGTCCATGAACTCAGGATTCGACGAGCGCGCGCTAAGTCCGTTTCGAAAACCATTCCACGAGTGCCGCGGCACGGACTAAAAGGTGGGTTGATTGGCATTTGCGCAATTCTCCAACCTAGCTCATTCTATCATAGTCTAAACGGCGGGAGGTATGCATTTGATACTCCGAAACAGGGGTTTGCCTACGCTAACTGCATTCCACACTCGTATGGAAACCCACTGGCTCCTCGGCAAATCACACGTCAAATTGAAAGCGCTCCCGCTAGCACAGATACATTTGCTCTTGCCGGGGTCCTGCCCATATGACCCAAGCGGCGGACAACTATTTTCTCACTCACCGATTTTTCGGAACTTCCGCTTCTGGCACCTTTGCGACATGCCGAGCCACTTCGAATACGTCTGTTTATGGGGACACACTGGAAGTGGCTGGCCTATGGTCAAAGCGACGCGAATGACCCTTTGCGGACATATCGAAATCAAAACAGACCGAAATGGCCGAGACGAGAAGCACTGCGGCTCAACTACGGAAGTCCTTTTGTCACCGTAAAGGGATTGAACCCACGTTCCGCGAGGGCAGCCCACGAAGCTGCGCCAAGATGTGGCAATCGGAAATAAAGTCGCGGCTTGGTCGGATCGGTGTCCAACACGAACCCAGTCGGTAACTCGCGGGCAGTTGTGGCATACAACCCACCATCCGGCGACCTCTGGGATTCGATGACAGCGATCAACGACTTTGCCCTCCCAGTCCTGCCAAGCAATTTCAACAAGAGAGCCATTTGGCCCGTCCCTTCGGTCCACACACCGTCTCGGTCTTCACCGTAGGAAAAGCCCTCGTCGACACTCATTCGCTGTTCGGCGGTAGTAATTGCCGATGCAAATTTCTCGGCCGCTCCGGGGAGCGCCATTAAAGGCCAGACCTGGGCATCCAGAGCCAAAATCGGATTGTGCGTGACACCGTCTTCAGCGGTACCTGCGGCGAAACAGGCGCATGCCGGATCCCACATCGTATTTACGAAGTACTCAGCAACCGTTGCCTTATCGCGCCAGCGCGAATCGCCTGTACGGATCGCAAGAAGGCCAAACGCGGCGGCGAGGTCAGTATTATGTTCAGTCGATTTCCACGTCCGCACTTCCGGCGTCGGTTCGTGCCCAAACGTACCACCCGTGAAACCGCCAGTACCGCGCGTATCGGCCCATTGCGCGACCCAGGCGCCAAGCCGTGCTGCACCATCGCGGAACCGAGAGCCGGTGTTCACATCATCAATCGACAGCAACGCCAACATGGCCCATGCCATGTTACCAACATCGCTGCCCACCTGATATCGATCTTCTAACCACTTGTTCTGAGTATTGTCCCACCAACCCGGAAGTTTGGCGGAGCCACTCGCCACCACACCCGCGGCGTAAGCGTTCCGGAGCCGTCCATCATGCCAGGTCCGGTCGTTATCGATGGCCCAGAAAATCGCCGCGCCGATCCGACGTGCTTTGTCTCGCTCACCGCAACCGACTAATGCGATGGCGGCCACCGCATTGTCATAAAGGTATGCGGCGCCATGGAGAGGCCCCGATTCCACGGTCGGATAGCTGGGCAAGAACAACGGCCCTGGCGGTGCCTTATCGATTAGACCAGCGAGGTACCCGCATGCAGACGCTTCTGGTGTTGCTAAAGCCCGTGGTGGAGTGGCGGCCATAATGATTATGAAAGTCGTTACGATCCATACGAAGGTTTCTATTCGGGCCACTTGCTGTTCTCCGGGGTGGACGATGATCCTATATACCCATCGGCGATGTCTGGAAGTGGCACGAAACGGACCTGCCGGGCCGAACTGACGATGTCCGTTGACGGGGGGTAAAGCGGAAGTCGGCGGTAAGCAGTCAAACCGACGGGATTGACCCCAGCGGACATTGAGCCCCTAGCCGCAACCTATGATGGTCTGACGTAGGGCAAATTTCCAATTGCGGTTCCTGTAGCCTTGCGCGCCTGGTCTGTTGGGGTCCCAAATTGGTCGACTTCTCTCCTGCCTGAGGCGTTTAATTTCGCAGACGCAGCGCGTTGACCGAGGAGACGATGGGATGTTGGCCTCAAGATATTGGGCGTTGGTAACTTGCATAACAATATTGAATGCTGCTTTGACATATCCTGAATTCGCCAAATCAGTGGCCTTAGAGCAATTGAAATTCGATACCCATCCTGCGCCGGACGTTGCGCCGGTAAAGATCACAGCAACTTGCATATGCCGCAATCCGATAAACCGGTAGCGGCAATGGTGATCATAAATAGTTCCGGCGGCGTTGTTGACAGGATTGAAGGTCGCTTGCGCGCAGCCTTTCACAAAACGGTATTGCCGCGCTGGTCGTCGATGAGCTTAAGGCCGCGCAAGATTTCTCACACCAATGAAAACCAAGCACTCGTTACTTCATGGGTGATGGAAAATGATGCCTTTGCGGCGCTGGCGGAGTTGAAAAACGATAAGCGCATCGATCCAACTCGGATCGGCATGATGGGTGTATCGAAAGGAGGTTCGGTGGCACAAAATTCTGCCATGATGGTTCGTCGGGAATTACGTCGGACTGGCAGCTTAGTCTTCGCACTGCATGTTCCAATCGTTCCTGACTGTGTGGGCCAATTTCGAAATGCCGCGACGACAGGGCGACCAAGCTTTTACATGGTCGCTGAGCTTGACGATCTAACTCCCGCGAAACTATGCCTTGATTACGCTGATCGAATGAAGGCTGCAGGAACATCCTCAAGAGTGTCGATAAAAGTACATCCCGGCCGACATCATGGTTGGGAGCTCACTGGTCCGGTCCTGCACAGGAAAAAGAGCGAGAACCATTCAACTTGCGCAGCGATGATTGAAGGCAATGGCGATCGTACGATGAAGGCGTCTAACAAATTGGTCGGCGGATGGAACGTATGGCAAATGGATGAAGCAGAATTGCATGGCGACGGTGCTCACGTGGAGCTACGAGAAGCAGGAGGACCAGGCGACGGATGATCTGATATCCTTGCTCAAACAGAAGCGCTTCTAAGAGGCTGATCGAATAGAGACTGATGTCGGCTCTTGGCACCTTTGCGACATGCCCGCGCGATCCTGAGAATGTCCGTTCACCAGGGTAGACCGGAAGTTCGCGTGTTCAGATCAAACCGCGCGAATGACTTAGCGGACATCTGCCATCAATGCTGCCATGTCAGCTTTTGACCAGAGCGGCCCCCAGACATCGGTTGTATATCTGGTCGCTCTCGTAGTACGTAGGAGAGAGCATCGAAGCCCTGAGGCCGCCCAAGAGGTGAGAAGTCGATGGTAAAGATCGCTCTGATGGTTTGTGCCGCGCTCATGCTGTTGGCGTCGAGTGCGATTGCACAAAAGACGGCACCAGCAGGTCCTTGCACAGCTGACGAGATGAAGTTGTGCGCCGGGATTCAGCCGGGGCGAGACGCTCTCCGCGCCTGTTTTCGAGAGCACATACACGAACTATCGGATGCTTGCCTCGTGGCGCTCGCTAGGCTCACTGCGGTAGACAAGAGGTGCAGGGAGCGCCTCAACCAAGAGTGTGCGAGCGTCGAACCCGGACAGGGCCGCCTCGAAGCTTGCCTGAGGTCTGCTGCCGCCAAACTGGACGATTATTGCAAAGGTGCTCTTAGTCGCGCGATCCCTGGCGCCGGCAAGATCAGATGAGCCATGATGTCGGCTGTTGGCACATCGCGTCATTTCGCTGCGCTGCGGAATTGGTCGCTATCCGGGCATAGCGGACTTTGGCAAGCCGTCCGCCCGGCAGATTTATAGTTTCACGGCCTAGATTGCTCGAATGCTGCGACTGCGGACGGCCGGCTTGGTAGTCTGGGTGGTGCTGACGACGCGCTTGGGCGTCTCCCTCTTGCGAGTGATCGCCCCGGACGCCTCCTTCATGTGATCGGGATGGTGATGACCGTAGGTGTCGATCAGAACCTTCACCGACATGCCGAGATAACCAGCCGCTTCCCATGGGTCAGTGCCCAGCTGCATGAGCCAGGTCGCTGCCGTATGGCGTAGCGTGTGGGGAGTGACGTTTCCGTCCGAGAGATCGAGCTTCGCCACCTCCACCGCCCGCGCGAAGCCGTTCTTCACCGACTTGACGCCAGCGCCCTGCCACTCGACGAAGTGGTTGGCGATGATCTTCTTGTCGTACCAGCGCCGCATGTGGACCAGCAGGTCGGGTTTGGAGAGCCAAGCACGAAGCAATAGCGCCGCCGCCGTACACTAGGGCTTTCTGCCTTGCAGGCGGTTGCAGGCCCCCTAGACTGCCGTTTTGAGCGAATCCCATTCCCTGCCCAAGTCTTCCGCGTGTTCATTGCCTCGCCGTCAGACCTCCCCGAGGAGCGCGACGCGGCAACGGACGTGATAAACGCCTGGAACGCGCAGCACGCCGCGGCCGAAGGCATCGTCCTCTTGCCGGTCCGGTGGGAGACCCATGCTCGGCCACAGAGCGCAGTACGACCACAGCAGGCAATCAATGACCAACTCGTAGCCAAGTGCGATATCTTGCTCGGGATGTTCTGGACCCGCATTGGCACGAGCACCGGCATCGCCAAGTCCGGCACGCTTGAAGAGATAGACCAGTTCGTAGCGGACTCAAAGCCTGCGCTCCTCTACCTCTCACGGCGTCCCATCGACCCGACCAAGATTGACGCGAAGCAACACACGAAGCTAAAGACCTTCAAGAAGCAGACACTTGCCAAGGCGCTCACCGGGGAGTTTGCCAGCATTCAAACGCTGCGCGACCAGTTCATGCGAAGCCTGACCGACCAGGTACGCGAGCTGAAGATTGAGAAGCCCAAGAGAGACAAGCTTGACCAGCAGCGCAGGCTGACCGAGTTATTCAAACTTCACAAGGACGAGAACATCAGCCCGGAGGAGTTCGCTAAATTCAGCGAACAAATGCTCGGGCCGAAGCGTTCGAAGGCTCAAACGTCAGACCCCATCAAGGCCGGAGAGAAAGGGCCGAACGGGCACCCCGTTATTTACCTGAAGAACGGCGACAAGGTTGAAGTGCTGCCCAATGATGAGGACCCGGACGGCGAGCCGTGGCACATGATTCTCAGGCGCAATGACAACGACATCCTGAGGGCTCGCGAGGAGTTCTGGAATAAGGTGTGGTGGAACCGTCACCAGAATTGGCTTCATTACCTTTCGACTGAAGCCCGGCATGGAGACGATATTCAAGCAGGCGCGAGCGGCGGCCAAGAAGATCGAGCCAAAGTACGGACGAAAAAATCTCGGCTGGGATGACTTCGAATGGGGGATGGTGAACGGTAAGCTGTCAGCTCTCAACTGGGTCATGGGCGACGAGTGGGATTTCCTCGACACCTAGGTTTCGCCATCGATCATTCGCTGTGGCGAGCCGGGGCAATTTCAACTGTCGGGATTTGTCGCACCGAGAGCCCGATGGGCACCGCCTGGGCGATCTTACAAATTGCGCGATGATGGAATAGTGCCGCTGATTTGCCCGACGTGTCAAAATGTTTTCGCGGGTAAAGCATCCACGCCAGCGACCCCTTGTTACTTTGCATGGGGTTGTTTTCGATATTTGGTTGGGAGCAGGGTGGCTTGCCGAGCCATAGCTCGCGGGCAGCCCGGCCCGCCTTCGCCTTTGGCGCGGCAGCCTTCACTCGCTTCGCGAGCAAAGGCTGGTGGGCCCGGCAGCCGCCATATGAAGCTGCTTTTCTTGAGGGATTTCTTGGTTTTATCAAGATGTTGATCCAACGAGTACCAACAAAAATACCAACAAAGTTGCCAAGGGGAAGAAGATCGGTCCGCCGGCGTGCAGTGGCCTGCCGCGCTTTGGTCGTCCATCGCGTCCGATCGAACTACGAAGGTAGCTCGATCGCTATCAGGTCGGGAAGGTATTTTTGAAGTTGGTCCGGCACGGGCCGGTCGATTGTCGGTGCCACGGCTGGCTCTAGCAGGACGTCAAAAAACTGCCTCGCGATGGGATGAAAGGTCCGAATCGCTTCTATGTTACGTCGATCTTGAAGCTCGCGTTAGCCGGTTACCCGCTGTTGACTATCCGCATGCATGTAAGTGAAATTCTGGCGACGCTGTATTCGCCGACGGGACGGTGCGACGGATCAACTGATTGCTCGACGACGGCTTGATCGAGATCGGATTCGCCTATCACGACGGCGACGTAGCCGTTCTCAAAGTCAGTGGAATACTTCTTCAAGAGCCTGGAAGGTCAATCTTGCATTTCGGCGATAATATCTAGCGAGGCCCGTGATCGACCTGGCTCTCATCCGATTCGCTCAGGTGCCGGAGCCGTGATAGAAACGCGGCAAGGTCGGCAGCGTAAAACAACGTCTTCTTGCCGAACTTGACGCGTTTGAGGTCACCTCGTTTGACCGCTGCGTACAGCGCAGTGCGGCCGATACTGAGCAACTCAAGTGTCTCGTCGACCGCGTACGCTAATTTTGTAAAACCGAGGGCCGAATGGTCGATCGGATCAACTCCGGTGCTCTTACCGTTGTCCACACTCGACACTGCCTTGTTCGTCGAAACGTGGTCATGGGATTTGCGGGGGTGAGCCATGGTACGCATTGTGTCACGCGTCTTGGCGTAAATGAACAGCCCAAGTCTGCGCTGTGCTACGCTATGGCATCCCCTCAGCGGGCGGTGAGACTGTCCTGTTTGGCCCCTCAAGCTCGGTCAGCCGGTCGGACACGGCGCGACGCCAACCGCCTTGCTCGATGACGCGCACGATCTCCGCGATGGCTTTCGCGGCTTCGGCAAGCTCGGGGCGGGTGGATTCCGATGAGCTTCGGCGCTGGCGGTTGAGCCGATTGGTTTCCTGCGTATAAGCGCGCATGGCGTCGGCGGCGATCTCCGGCGTCATCATGCGCTCGCGCAGCCCGGTCAGCACGCGGCTTTCCAGAGCCTTGCGGTCCACGGCGCGGGCGTTGTCGCAGCCGTTGCCAAACACATGGTTGGTGCAGGCATAGGTCCGGGTTGGGAGCGCTGTGCGCCCCCAATCCGCCTTTGTCTGCTTGGAGAGCCCAAACCGGGGGCGGCGTCAGGCCGTCAAGGCCGAAGCCGCGAAGGGGGGGCGACAGCGTCAGCCTTTACGGCCTGAGGCCGGTCCGGTTCACTGCTGTCAGCAGCAAAAGGGCATGCCGCCGGATGGTCTGGCCGAAGGCTGGCAAACATCGACCTCACTGGACCTGATCGAACTCGCGTTTCGGACGCCACGAGACGGGATCGGCGATCCAGCGGTTGATGTCGGATTCATGCCAGCCGGTCCCGTTGACGCTGATCTTGATCTGCGGCGGGAACGTGCCCTCGGCGATCTTGCGGTAGATGGTGGATCGGGACAGCCCGGTCCGGGAGAGGACGGTTCTCAAGCGGATGATACGGTCTGGTTCGCGCATGGCCGCGCTGCCTCCTGCTGGCTGTTTCTGACGGCTGCTGAGACCAGACAGGCGGGCGTTCAAAGGCGCGCAAGAGGATTTTTCGGCTCGTCGTAGCGTGGCGGAGAGACGGCGGCAAATAGGGTGGGTCAAATTCCGATGCCCCGGCCTCTTCCAAGGTCGATGCCATGGGCGAAGGCCAATTCCTGGCCGAGTCGGCGGCCTGATTCGAACGCGATGCCGAGATCCCGCTTGCGATTGGCGAGGATGGACTCCAGTTGCGGATCGCGTTCGAGGCTTTTCGCCATATCCCCCATCGCCGAGCGCGTGGCCTTGTAGCCGGACATGTCGCTCGCCTGATACTGGCGCAGACTGGCCTGGTCGAGCTTCTGCCAGTGCTCCACGAAGCGGTCGGCGCGCCGACCCGGATCGGTGCGGAGTTCGGTTTCGAGCTGGAGAGCGCGGATGGCGCGGCTGACCTGGCCGCCGGCCGCCTCGCGGACCAGTTCCGGGTTCTTCTTGTAGGCGGCTTCGGCGTCGTGCGAGCCAACAGGTCGCACCTCCTCGAAGACCTGGCGGGCCTCGTGTAGTTCTTTCACCTGCTCGGGACTTGCCTTGCCGCCCATCTCCTGCGCCTCGAAGATCGCATCCACGGCGCGGGCATGGCGCACGAGCGCTCGGGTGCGCACGCGACGCAATTCCTTTTCCGGGTCTTCCGCCACCTTCCTTTCCGGCGCTTCGGTTTCGCGCCGCTCGGGTCCCGTACCGCTCTTTTCCCTTTCCGGCGTTTCCCGCTCCGGCCTCCGTCCGCCATCCGGGCAGGGCACATCTCCAGGAAAGCGGAGGCCGTCGAACATGTCGCGCAGCTTTTCCGGCACGACCTTGCGCACGATCTCGGCCACGCGCTCGCGGAAGGTGATCCCACGCCGCTCGGCGTAGCTCTGTACCGGATCGGCACGCTCATAGTCCGATGCCATATCCTTCGCGCGATCGCGCGACAGGGTGCGGACAAGCCGGTCCTGATTGGCAAAATCGTCGCGGCCATAATGCAGCTCCACGCCGTCGCGGTGCCGCGACAGGGCGACATAGCTGCTATGGGCATCCATGCCCGGCGTCGCCAGCACATGGGCGCGGTCTACCGTCATGCCCTGCGCTTTGTGGATGGTCGCCGCATAGCCGTGGTCGATCTTGTTGTAGTCCTTCAGGTCGAACTGCACGGATCGGCCATCGTCGGTCTGCACGGATATCGATTGCCTGCTGACCTGCTCGATGGTCCCGAGCGAGCCGTTCTTCACGCCAAGACCGCGCTCGTTCTGCAGGAACATGACGCGATCCCCGTTTGCAAAATTTCTCGCGCCGCGTTCGACGGTCAGGCGGATGTCATCCCCCAGATCACCCGCAGCCCGCATCCGCTCGCGCGCAGACTCGTTGAGGGCGCGCACCTCGTCATTGGTATGGGTGAGGATGATCCGGCTCTTGTCGGGCGAAGCCTGCCGGTCGCGGTCCCAGCGGTCGATCAGATCGGCGCGCGCCTGCTCGCGTGTTTGGGCCTCATGCACCATGCCATGGGAGCGGTAGGCTTCGAGCGCAGTACCGCTTTTGCCATTGGCGAGATCACGAGTCGCTTCGCGCTGCCAGTCTTCCCGCTGGCGGCGCACTTCGCCGATTTCCGCGCCGCCGTGTCGTTCGTGGATCGAGCGGAACGCCGCGCCCGCCTCAATGGCTTGCAGTTGTTGGGGATCGCCGACCAGCACGACCTTGGCGCCAGCATCGGCAGCCTGGGACAGCACGCGTTCCAACTGCAGCGTGCCGACCATACCGGCCTCGTCGATCACCAGGACATCGCGCGACGTGAGCAGGTCGCGGCCCTGGTGCCAGCCATGCTCCATGCTGGCGATGGTGCGCGAGGCGATGCCCGATCCGCTTTCGAGGTTTTCAGCAGCAATGCCGGACAGCGCCACGCCCCGAACCTCGTAGCCTGCCGCTTCCCAGGCCTCCCGCGCCACGCTCAGCATCGCGCTCTTGCCGGTGCCGGCATGGCCGACCACGACGCCTAAATCGGGCCCGTCCGTGACGTGCGCCAGCGCGTCGGCCTGCTCGCCGGAAAGCACAAGCCCGCGCTGTTCGGCGCGTAAGAGTGCGGCCTGTCTGTCAGCATCATCGACCTCATGGCGTTTCCGTTCCGCCATCAGTTCGGCCGCGCGATGCAGGCGCTGTTCGGCCTCGATCATTTCGTGCGTAGTGAAACGATCCTCGCCGCGAGCGTCCTTGCCGAGTTCGACCAGATTTGGCACGCTACGCATCGCGCCCATGACGTCGTTAAACTGGTCGATCCCGTCGCTGTGCCGGTGCGCAAACTTCGCCATGTCGCGCTGCGTGAAGGTCGATTGCTGCTGGGTGATCGCGTCCAGTGCGGCGGAAGGATCGGCAATGATCCGTTCACCATTGCTTTGCGCGATCTCGCGGTGCAGTTCGGCGCGGTCGGCTTCGAGCCCTTCGCCCTCGATGCGCCGATCCTCGATACGTTTGGCGGACGCACCGATCTGGCTTTGCGGCTCCAACGCGATGCCTTGGGCCTCCAGGCTGCGATGGTCAATTCGTGCGTCGATGTCGAGTGCGGCCAGGCGCTCGTTGGCAAGCTCGGCCCAGCGTTCGCGCCAGCGCTCCACCATCTCCGTGCGGTTCCAGTCCCGCACCTTCTGGCCAAAACCGTTCTCGTCCACCGCGCGCATGGTCAGCATGACATGGGCATGGGGCTTGGGCATGCCGTCCTCGGCCATGTCCCAATGCACGTTGAGATCGGCGATCATGCCCCGATCGACGAATTCACCCCGAACGAAGTCGCGGGCCAGTTCGATGCCGTCCCGCTCACTCATCTCGCGCGGGATGGCGAATTCGACCTCGCGGGCAAGCTGGGCATCCTTGCGCACTTCGAACGCCTCGGTATCGTTCCACAGCCGTTCGCGGTCGCTCCAGGCTTCGGGCGCATGCTCCGGCAGCATCACCTCGGAATGGACGACGCCGCGCTTTGCGGAAAAATCGTGGCTGCGATCAAGCCGCTCGTCGCGCAGCCGCGAGCCCGAGCGGTAGGCGGCTGACGCCACCGCGCTGGAGCCAGACTTGCGGCCAATGACCTTGACGTGAAGATGATAGATCGCCATCGCGATCAGATCATTGGCACGCCAGAGCGCACGTCGGAACGACGTATAAGCGCGCCCTCCCTCGAAAAATTCTCGGGCGGGACTACCCCGTCCCAGGCTATCCCGGCAGCCCTACAGCATTCCGCAGGCTGCTCAACTACTATTGCTCCATCGTCAGCTTACACAGCTTACGGAGGATATGATGCGCAAACCTCGGGACTTTGACGCGGAGCTGAAATCGCTCGAAGACAAGGCGCGTGAGCTGAAAACCCGCAAGGTGCGGCAGCTCGGCGAACTGGTTATCGCCACCGGGGCGGACACACTCACTGCCCATGAACTGGCGGGTGCGCTAATCGTGCTGGCCGAGACAAAAGAGGCCGGGAAGAGGGAGGCATGGGCCAGGCGCGGGGCCGCGTTCTTTCAGGGACGGTCGCGGCGAAATGCACCGGCAACTAATCGCGACCCGGACGGCGCTCCGGCGCAACCAGGCGGCGCGCAACCGATATCAGGCCGCAAGGGCGCGACATGACATGCGCACATGGCAGGTCGAGCGCCGCAAGCGAACACGGCACCTGATCGAACTCGGTGGCCTCGTCGTGAAAGCCGGACTCGTCAACCTGACTGGCGATGATCGCGCCACAATCCTCGGCGCGCTAATCTGGATCGCCGAGAAACTCAAGGGCGATCACGCGAACAGGCCCGCGCGCTCTGGGCCGCAAAGGGAAAGCAGGCGTTCGAGATAGATCCGGCACCACAGATGGTTGATGCGCGGGAATTGTGTCGTGCGGCTCCGCGTTTCCCACACAGCAGCGTAGAGCCCCTCTCGTGAGTGTTGTTGGTTAGGTAAGGGCGAGGCTCAGGGACGAGGAAGCAACTGGTGCGAATCTCGCCTCTAACTCGGAAAGTACCGGAACAGGTGGTCGTCATCAATCGGAAATGGTGGTCGCCATCAGTCCAATTCACTGATCATGCCCGGAGCGCGCAGGTGGTTACGTATCCCCAATTTGTCCACCCTTGACAGTCTTGAGAGCCAGCCCAGCACTCATCACTGCATCTCGCTCACGATCACCTTCGTCCCTTGAACGCATTTACGAGAAAGGAACTGGGAGAACAGACTGGCGGCAGTGCCTCCAAGGACTTACGAAAGCGCAAGTCTTCGATCGTGCTGGTCGTCTCCGGAGCTTTCACTACAAGGGAGGTACCGAGTTCGGCTCGGAAGACTGACAGAAACAGGGCGATCAACTCCTCCTCGGCTTAAGGCCGAGGGTGAAAACGTGCGTACTGCGCGGCGTTGGCAGGTTAAGGAGCGCGGACCGCAAGGGAATGTCAGATATTTTGTGTAAGAGGCCTCTGTGAAGGTTGAATTGCAGTCGTTTCTTGCATCAGCCGGACATTGTCATTGATCCCATGGTGGCTAACAGTGGCCGGGCAGCAAGCTCTGTCAAGGCCGCAGCCGCCGCAGGGCGGGGGCCGCAGGCCCGCCTTTACAGAGCTTGCTGATCGGCCAAACTCGGGCCGCCGGATAAGACGGCTGATCGACACTTTGGTCATCGCCCTGATCCCGGAAAACGCGAGCCGAACTGAATGGCGAACTGGCCCATTGCGGCAGTCCACTCGACGCCTCGCCGCCACCTCAATCCGGCGTTCTTGATGGCGAGATAAAGCAGCTTCAATGCCGCGTCGTCGTTTGGAAAGCTGCCGCGGGTCTTGATGATCTTGCGCAAACTACGGTGCAGCGCCTCGACCGCGTTGGTGGTGTAGATCATCTTGCGGACGCCAGGAGCGAACGCGAAGAACGGCACGACGTGTTCCCAGGCGCGGCGCCAGGCCTGGCCGATCGCCGGATAGCGCTTGCCCCATTCGTCCTCGAACTCCTCGAGCCGGACCAGCGCCATGTCGGCATTCTCGGCCCGGTAGATTGCCTTGATGGCAGGCAGGATCGCCTTGCGATCCTTCCAGGCGACAAACGCCAGGCTGTTGCGGATCAAGTGCACGATGCAGGTCTGCACCACGGTCTGCGGATAGACCGAGGCGATCGCCTCGGGAAAGCCCTTGAGCCCATCGACCACCGCGATCAGGATATCGTTGACGCCACGCGTCTTCAGGTCGTTGATGACCTTGAGCCAGAATTTGGCGCCTTCGGTCTGCTCGATCCACAGGCCCAGAACCTCCTTCTCGCCGTCCGGATTGAGCGCCAGCGCGACATAGCGGCCTTGTTCTTGACCATGCCTTCATCGCGGATCTTGACCCGCAGCGCGTCGAAAAACACCACCGGATAGACCGGGTCGAGCGGACGGGTTTGCCATTCCCGGACTTCGTCGAGAACCGCGTCGGTCACCCGGCTGATCAAATCCGGTGAGACCTCGGCCCCATAAAGTTCAGATAAATGCCCCTGGATCTCGCGCACCGTCATGCCGCGCGTAGAGGCTCAGGATTTTGTCGTCGAAGCCGTCGAAACGGGTCTGGCCCTTGGCGATCAATAGCGGCGCGAAGCTGCCGGCCCGGTCGCGTGGCACAGCTATGTCGATCTCGCCGTCCTCGGTCAGGATCGTCTTCGCGCTGCTCCCGTTACGGCTATTGCCGCTGCCGCGGCCGGCCGGGTCCCCCTTCTCGTAGCCAAGATGATCGCTCAGCTCCGCACCAAGCGCCCGCTCAATCAGCGCCTTCTTCAGCTGCTTGAAAAGCCCATCCGCACCTGTGAGGTCTTCAGGCTTCTCATAGTTAGCAAGCAGTTGATCCAGTAGTTCAGGTGTAATCGTCGTGTCGGTCGTCATGTGAGTCTCCTCGGTAAGGTAAACTCACAGAAACCTGCTTACACATTCTTTCTGACACCCTCGACCGCAAAAGCTTCTTGATGCCGGCTGGCTCCTCGAAGATTATCAAGGGAGTTCCTTCAGACGTCCAAGGGCACGGCTGATATCCTCCGGGATGCCATTTCGAACCGGCTCCCCGAACGAACCTTGCATCCGGTTGCGTTGGAATTCGATCTCTACTTTGACCATGAGATCATCTGCGATCTTCCGGAGAACCTTGCGATCCTGATCGTTGAACGATCTCGGCTTGGTGTCGATCACGCACAAGGAGCCGATGGCGACGCCGGAACTCGTCCTCAAAGGAACACCGGCATAAAAACGAATGCCATTCTCGATAAGGAATGGGTTGTTCGCAAAACGAGGATCCTTGGTTGCATCCTCGACCACCAGCAAGTCGTTGGAGGCGACCACATGTCCACAAATAGAAGTCTCTCGCGCGTCTATCCGGCAGGCATCGAGCTTTGGCGGCAGCCCCACTGCTCCTGGCCAGTGCTGATGGTGCTCATCGACTAGGGTCACCAGCGCGATAGGCGTGACGAAGGCTGCAGCAACCTTGGCAGCCACTTCGTCAAAGTGCCTGCTTTCGCCCGTCACAAAACCAAGGCTCCGAACAGCCGCGATGCGACCCTGCTCATTCTCGGGAATAGGCGCCGGTTGCATCGGATCGGAGATATGCGGCGATACCCACGCATCGATCTGCGCCGCCGCTGCCTCCACGGAAAAGACCACCGCGTCCGCTTCCATATACTCCCTCAGGTCAGTTCGCTTCATCAGCTCAGCAGAAGGATTCCACAGACAGACCACAGTCTTTATGCTGGGGGCTCGCCTCTTCAGCCGCCGGCAGGCGAATGTAGCAAAGGGCCGCGGTTCGGGAGCGAGGTAGGAAAGGCAGACCACTTCGACGCCAGCCAAATCCAGTTGACCGATGCCATTCTGGCTGATTGCAATCGGCGGCAAAACGCGCGCTCCGATACCGCGCTCCGCAACCGCCTGCGCCACCATTTCAGCGGCTGCGGCATCCAAATCGGTCCTGCCTGCAATGCACAGATCCGGCACGCCGAGGGCCCTTGGGGCCGGTGCAGCCCGGTCGGTGGCGGCCGACCCCTCCGCAACGGTTTGCTGCCGGACATGGTCCGCGACTTCCCGCACGACAGCGGCCATGCCTTCCGCAACCCTGCGCTTATAGCTGGCGTCGCCTGTGCTCCGTTGCCGATCGTTTTCCGCCAGGCGCAGGGCGGGGATCGCCACGTGGTCATAGAAAGCGCGGGAGGAATGCTCATCTGTGTAGTTTTCCGCAACGTCGATAGCCTCCTCGGCATTGCCAGCAAGCAACCGCTGGTACAACTGCTCTTCCGGAGCAAGAACGGGATCACTTCCAAGCAAAACTCCGAGGAACTGAAGCTGAGGAACATAACGGCCGATGACAATGAGGCAGACGGTCAGCGGGGTGGAAAGGACAAGTCCGATCGGGCCCCAGAGGGATGCCCAGAAAATTGCGGCAGAGATGATGGCGAGGGACGACAGCCCTGTGCTGGAGCCATAAAGCCATGGTTCGACAACGTTGTTGCTAACAAGCTCCATGACGAGGAATAAGGCGATTACCCACAAAAGCATCGACCAGCCCGGATCAACCGCAAAGGCAAGTGTTACCGGAAAGAGCGCAGCGAGGAAGGGACCTAGATACGGGATGAACCGCAGGACTGCGGCGAGCAGCCCCCAGAGAACGGCATTCGGGACCCCGATGAAGTAGAGGCCCACGCCGATCGGCAGTCCGTAAGTGACGTTCACGAGAAGCTGCATGAGCAGGTACCGGCTGACACGGCTCCCGGCCTCGTTCAGGGCTTCAGTGCTGGTTTGGAGATCCCCCGCGCCGACGAGTTTGATGAACCGGTCCCTAAGATCCTCCCGCTCAAGAAGAACGAAGATCACGAACACGATGACAATGCCGGAAATGGCCAAGGTCTGGACGAGCGGACCTAGCACCGTACTAATGACGTCGAGAGGCGAGCGTGCGCCGGGTTCGATCGTGACCGGAATGGGCTGGTGCGTCGTCTGCGCGCCAGTGGGCTGCGGAGCAAGAGGATTAGTCGCGGCGTCGCGCCCGGACAGTTCCTTCCCGAGCCCCTGTAACGTGGACGTGATACGATCGACGACGCCGCCTTCGGTAGTGCCAGCCCCCCGGAGCGATTGAATTTTTTCCACCATCGTCTGGCGATAGCTTGGCAATTCGTTGGCCAGTTTTATGACTTGTGCCGTGACGACATAGGACAACCCGCCGATGAGGATGAAGGTGAACGTGACCGCTAGAATGACTGCGGCGACTCGTGGCACACGCCAGCGCCGAAGTGCGTTTACAATCGGAGAAAGAGCGAAGGCCAGAAGGATGGCCAAGGTGAACGGGATGAAGAACTCTCGACCCAAATAGAGGCCCGCGATAGCGAGAAGAATACCGCCCGCCGTGATTACCGGGGAAACCGGCTGCGGTGACGGGATAGGATCTGTATCGGCCATAAACGTTCCCTCACCCTTCGCCCGGCCGATCTGAGGCCCGGCTTCGAGAGCGCCACGATGAGCCAATTGCTCCAACGCCTGAAGTGACGGCTTTGATCCCTCGTTGGCGCAGGGACCAATCATCGCGTGCGCCGTTTCGAGACAGAAAAATCATTTCGCCATCCGACGCGCCTACTAGGCCGTGTACTCATTAAGCGTCCGACTGACTGTCCGCTCAGCCTCCCAGAAGCCGCGGAAAAGCGGCCATCGCCCAGCTCGCGGAAGGCTATGAAGAGACAAGGAGTAGAAACTTCCCAGCTGCGCCAGAGGCGGCTATGCTAGTTTCAGATCGAGCATATGGAGCGTGCGTGATGCAGCTGAATTGGCGTCTTGTGCTCATTGCCGCCACCGTCGGACTATCCCCTCAGGTCACCCAGTCGGCTGAAATCAAAGTCATTGCGGCGAACGCTCTGGAGGATGGCTACAGCCAGCTTGTTGCAGACTTTGAAAAAGCTAGCGGTCATAAGGTCGTGACGACTTGGACCGGGACAGCGAATGCAACAAAGAGAGTTGGCGATGGCGAGGTTTGTGATCTCGTTATCATTGGCTCGAGCAACATCGATCAGTTGATCGCAGCCGGGAAGCTGGTCGCTGGCAGCCGCGCCGATTTCGCAAAAAGCGGCGTTGGCATCGCGGTGCGAGCCGGACTGCCGAAGCCTGACGTTTCCACGAGCGACGCTGTAAGAACGGCCGTTTTGAAGGCCAAGTCGGTCGCCTACTCGGCGGGACCCAGCGGCGCCTACATCGTGGAATTGCTCAAGAAAATGGGCATTGCCGATCAGCTAGTCGCTAAGATCAAGCAACCTTTTTCCGGTGCCGAGGTGGCGTCACTGCTCGCTCGTGGCGAGGCGGACTTCGGCTTCGCTCAAGTGAGCGAATTCTTGAACGTTCCTGGAATCGTCGACCTGGGACCATTGCCCGCCGGCATTCAAAACTTCACAATCTACGCCATTGGAGTGCACACCGCGGCTCCAGCGCCAGATGCCGCGCAAGACCTGATGAGACACCTCAGAGTTCCACAAGCGCACCAGCAATAAAGCAAATGGGCATGGAACCGGGATAGTTGCGAGATGAGTGTTGTAAGCGCACGTCATCCGGCCGGCGTCCGCGTGGGTCAGTTGCTACCGGGGCGAGGCCGGCAGCAGGTCTGGCCATGTCGGCTGCTCCCTCCGAAAGCGGTAGTAAAATCAGAGTATTGGCATCTGCCTCGACGGTCATAGCGGGTTGATGGCCTGCCCGGCGCGTGATTCAAGCTCCCAACCGGAGCCTCATCATGCGCTACGAACTCACTGACCACGAATGGACGGCCATCAAGCCATGCTGCCGAACAAGCCGCGCGGCGCGGCGGAATAGCTGGTGGCTGGCGTGAACGCCGGCGGCGCGCGCAACTTGGGAAGCTATCGAGCCGGGCTCCAACGCCGCAGCGACAATCCGCTTCTTATCGGCTCGCGACTCGCGACCATCGCCGGCGCCGCTGCACCGACGCGATCACCTCAACCTGTGTCTTGGTCATAGTGGTAGGACTTCACGCAGACACTCAGCACCGCAAGGCGGCTGTCACCGGACGGGTACGTCGCGGTCAGCACTCAGAGCGGTAAACACGCGCTCCCAGAAGCCAGCGTGACACGATCGGCTAAAGCGCCGGTTGCACGGTCTTCCACTTGCCGTACCCGCTCAGGCAGGTCGCTCCAACGCGCGCCGGAACGCAATACCCACAAACATCCGTTCACAAAAAGTCGACTGTCCCTCGCCCTTGGCCGGGATCGCCAACCTTCCCTGGCAACAACGGCGATATTCTCGGCGACTGAGCCTCGTTCAATTCATAGCGCTTCGTTGACATCAAGAACGTGTCGAATTACGGAACCCTCTGAATCAGCATTAAATCGCTTCCGAAATCCCTGAAGGTCGATCGGCCCCAGCTCGGCGTGCACTGCAGCATTGGAGCAGGAGGTCACTGACATCCGCCCGTGAACTGCCCTGGTGCCGACGCTTCTAAAAGCCCAGACTACATTGAGTCTGACACCGCTCGTCTGCCGGTCAGGAACCTTTTTGCCGCAGCACGCTTGATAGATAAGCATTTTCACAATCCCGTGAATCCGCGCGCGGACAGGCACCGAAGGACCAACTGCCATGACGAAAGAAAGGACACTGGAGGATCTCTTCCACGACACGCTCAAGGACATCTATTACGCGGAAAGGAAGATCCTGAAGGCTCTCCCCAAGATGGCACGGGCGGCCTCATCGCCTGATCTGAAGGCGGCATTCGAAAAGCATAAAGATGAGACGGAAGGCCAGGTCGAACGCCTGCAGAAGGTCTTTGAACTCATGGGCAAGCGGGCCCAAGGCAAGACATGCGACGCGATCGAAGGCATCATTGCCGAGGGCGAGGAGATCATCGAAAGCTTCAAGGGGACGCCCGCCATCGACGCCGGTTTGATCTCATCTGCTCAGGCGGTCGAGCATTACGAGATCACGCGCTACGGCACCCTCAAGCGCTGGGCCGAGGTTCTCGGCCTGAAAGACGCCGTCAAGCTGCTCGACGAGACATTGGAGGAAGAGTCCAACACGGATAAGGCGCTGACCGAGCTGGCTGACGCGTCCGCCAACGAAATGGCAAAGGCGGCCTAATTCGGAAGCTACCCGGCGACGCCGGGTGGCTTTTTCTTCAGCAAATTCATTCGAGAGGAGACCATCATGGGTCGTGGCATTCTGCTCTGGCTGCTGGGCGTTCCTATCCCGATCATCATCCTCCTCGCACTGTTCATGCGATAGGAGGACTCAATGCCAGCAACTCTGTCTGCAACAGACACGACAGCTTCAACCGAATCGTCGTCATCGGCTGTCAGTTGGGGACCGATCGTTGCCGGCGCCTTCGCTGCGTCGGCCCTCACGCTTATTCTGATGCTCCTCGGCTCCGGCCTTGGCCTGACGATGGTGTCCCCGTGGTCGAACGAGGGTGCGAGTGTCACGACGTTCGCCGTCTCCACCGCAATTTGGCTGATTATCGTTCAATGGTTGTCTTCCGTGGCAGGCGGGTATCTGACCGGGCGCCTGCGCACCAAATGGGTCGGTATCCACACGGATGAGACCTTCTTTCGGGATACGGCGCATGGCTTACTGGCCTGGGCACTCGCAACGCTGATGGTGGCATTGGTTCTGGGCTCTGCCCTGTCGGCTGTGGTCGGTAGAGGCGTTCAGACCGCCTCTACCATTGCGTCCGGTGCGGCCATGGGCGCTTCCGGCGGCGGGACTACGACCGGCAATGCCCGGTCGGAAGGTGGGTCGAGTGCGGCGTCCTCTTTCGTTGATGCGCTGTTTCGACCGACCGATCCCGCCCGTCTGTCAGCACCGGGAGCTGACGGCGACGCTGCTGCGGCCGCGCAAGCCTCTCGCATCCTGATCGCAAGCGCCGCTGCTGGTGAAATGTCTGCCGACGACAAGGCTTATCTCGGGCAGCTCGTCGCGGCGCGCACGGGGTTATCGCAACAAGAAGCGACGGCGCGTGTCGACGCCGTGCTGGTTCAGGTGCAAGCCGCCAAGGTCAAGGCGCAGCAAGCCGCCGATGCGGCACGAAAGGCCACCGCGACCTTCTCTTTGCTCGGAGCGCTGTCTCTGATTATTGGCGCGTTCATCGCCAGTGTGGCCGCGGCGTTGGGTGGCCGACAGCGCGACGATGACGAAGCGACGTATCTCACGGCCCGCCGCTAAGGGTCTTTTCAGCGGTCGACTCCCCTCGGTCAGGCTGATCTGTCTGCCGTCGTTCTATACACCGACGGCGCCGGTGCGCGTTGGGACAGGTTTTGTCGACTGCCGAATTCCATTTTCCGCCGGTAGCTCAAACGGTGGGTTTGGTCCAGGAATGTCAAAAATGCTTCATCTTTCAATAGGGATTGACTGACACTCTCTCCGCCATTTGCCTTCGAAATATAATGTAGATTTTGTTTTTCGATGGTTGACCCTCGGAATGCTTCTGAGCAGGACTGGTTTGGAAAGCCAGCGTGATCCGTTCTGAAATTTGGTCGAGAGCCCAGTTCAACTGCGCTTTTTGTTTCTGCACCCTTCACGCCAACGAGATACCGCGCCGAGACCTATTGGTCCAGGTCGACTACGTGCGTGTCGTAGATTTGGATATTGGGGCGAGCAAATCGGACATCTGCGCGATGAGAGTGCTCACCATTTCGGGGCGCGCGGGCAGAACTCAAGCCTGACGCAGGCCTTCGTCAGTGAATACGACGGATTTAGCTTTGCCGACTGGGTCCGAGATCAATCCCTTTGTACGGAGCCGCTCTATCGCTGCCCAATCAAAGGATTTCCAGGTGCGCATCCCGTCGTGACGCCCGAGAAATAATAAGAGAAAAACAGCATTGTCGATGTGGTCTCGGTTCTATGTCCATGATCGATGACCTCCGAGGTAATGTTGATCGCCGAACCTGACGATACCTCGGCGATTTGGACGCGAAGAAGGGCCGCGGTGCCATCATCGACCGGACGATCGACTAATGTGCTGACTTGAACGTGTAGCCCGACGATGTCTGCTCCTGAGGGTCGAACGGACATGCCGCGCGAGCGGACACACTTCCGTTTTTGACCCAGAGCGGAAGTAACAGCGTCATGTAGTGGGCGATCTCAACTTCTCAACTGACTTGCTATCGTCATTAACCGGGCGGAGTGGTCGCATACGCGTGATTTAGTTGATCTGAATGGGTCGCGGCATTTCCATGTTGTTGTTCGTTTCGTTCGCCTCTCCAATTGTTTCGGAATTGTCGACAATGAAGCCAAGCCAGTACTGTCCGGGTGCGATATCACCGGGAATCGTGAGGCTGCGGGTGAACGTGCCGGTAAAGCCAGGACTGCCCCAAGCGCCAGTATTCGTGCCAATGAGCCGGTCGAACTTGCTGATGAAGTCGTTGGATGAAAGATAGAAACCGATATTGAAAGTCTGCGTGGTGGTACTCAGGTTGCTGAATGTGAACTGAATATTTATTGTCGAACCGCGCGCCGCCGATGCGGGGCTCGTGACCAGAGCCGAACTGCCGCCCCCAATGCTGCGGAAAACAGATCCGGCTATGTCCACCTCTCCTATACCGTCGGGGTACAAGAGGCGACTTCCCTCGCGGTCGTCACCAGACGGATCCCACTCGCGCCAATGACCCAGCGGCCCAGCAGCCGGATAGTTCGAATTCATCGTGGCGAGCCAGCGATCTTCGTGTTTCAGGCCGAGAGCATGGCCAAGTTCGTGCAGCGCTACGCCTTCAAAGCTGACAGGCAAGCCGAGGTTGCTGTAGTTAAGCTGCCCCAGATTCCATCCGATATTGTTATTGAAGCCCATATCGGCTTCGTCAATTCCGTAGTGCAATCCAAAGAACCAATAGCAGTGATACCTTACTAGGGTCACGGCCAGGGTCGGCAGTGTGATGCTGTTATCAAGATAAACCTCGCTCCGGCCATTAGTTTCATTGTGCGTTCCGTCAGTATCGCGCATCACGAAAAAATTGAATGCCGATCCTCTGACATTGTTCCAGTGCCACATGGCATTCTGATAGCGGGCATCCCAAGCGCTCCCCGGCGGGAACGACGTCGTACTGATCCACCTGTTGTCCCATTGCCTGTCCCAGCGGATTCTGTTGCCGTCGCAAGCGCGGTACGTGTAGGCCTCGACGCTTGAGACATCGAGTAGCGTTGCGAGACAGAGAGCGGTCGCCGCAAGAGTGGACCTTGATGTTCTGCTCATGGCTTGTCATCCGGGACGGACGCTTCTAGAACCATCTGACCGGCCTGCGAGCGGCAGAGACACTACCTGAGGCTCGGGTCGCTGGTGCCCCTCTCTATCGGACGTGGGAATTCGCCGCGCTCAGGTGGTGCCTGCCGTGCAGGCTCGGGCGTTGTGACTTCGCGGGGTGCCGCATCTTTGTCGCTGACGGCAAGCGCTTGGCCCTCAGCGACGGAACGGAGCGGCTTGCCCTGAATGCCAGCCGTTTCGGCGGTCCGGCGCACGTCGGCGACGAACTGGTCGAGCCGCATGACCTCGCCGGATTCGGCCAGGGTTCGCGTCTCGTCGCCTGCTCGCGAACCCTGAATGTCGTTGGTACGCGGCGGCCCGATCTGCTCGCCGGTTTCCGTTCGTCCGAGGCCACCCTTTGGTGGCGTAGCCTCTGAGGGGCCCCCCATCCGCGGGCCAAACAACTCTAACTCCGATGCCACCCTGCGTTCCTTGACCACCTGGCCATCTCGGATGCCGAACACGCGGTTACCGACGCTATCGCTGATGACCTCGGCACCACCCTGTGGGTCCCGGACGACGCGAAAGACACCCTGACCCCAGCCGAGCACCGGGACAAGCTGCTCGCCGTTCCCGCTGACGAACAGTATGACGCGCTCCTTAGCATGGAACGTAGGGCTGCCCTCGACCTCAACGATCTCATTCTCGGCGGCGCCGCCCGCAAACCGCAAGGTAAGCGTCTTGCCTTGGTAGCTGCCGGTGAGCAGATCAAGATCAGTCAGCGTCACATAGGTGGCGATGTGCTTGCGCTCGTCCCGCCGCGAGATGACACTTTCGACAGTGCCGAGCACTACGCCGTCAGCCATGCGGACTAGTTCGTCGAATTTCAGCGCAAGCACAACAGTCGCCGACGTATTGAACGCGGCGAGTAAGCCCGTCCCTAGCAAGGACGCGATAAGGGCGAGCTTCAGTCTCCTCATTGCAAACGCCTTCAACTCAAACGGACGCAAGCTTTCGCAAACAGTAAGAATGAAAATGAAATGAATATGCCCGCGCTACAAACGAAAGGTGCGCTACAGTCAAATATCTGCGGAGAAAAAACTATCACATGTTGCAAACTCTCACAAGATCAATCAGAGACTCCGAAGCCGATCACGCTCGCCGTCAATGATCAGGACATCACGACAGCCATATTGCCCCAACGCCGCACGCATTACTTGTAAATCGAGTGCTTCCGCTTGTGGCAGATACTGTTGCAAAAGTCGAAAATCGGACGACGCTGAAAATCTCGCGAAAATTGATTCTGAGCTGTCTCTACGGCTGCAACCCTCCTTAGCGCCGATACGAAGGTCGGTGTCGTTTTTGTGTGAAACGATGTGGTCCCTCACGTCGCCGCGTGCGAAACGCATCAGTGGTCCTAAGACCCAAAAAAGGACTTTTTCAACACTATCGGCACCAAAAGGACGTGTTCGCTCGAGCGGCGAATGTCTGTTGTTGGGGGTAGAACAGACCTGACTGGCAACCGCCGCCACTACCGAGTTTGATGCTGTGGACGGCTCCTCCACCGGCACGAGAGTGCCACAGCTGTGGGAGCAGTTGAGGCTCCCACGATTCGGAGGAGCTATCCATGCAAACGGTTACGACAATCGGTCTTGATATCGCCAAGTCGGTCTTCCAAATTCATGGGCATGATGGCGCCGGCCAGGTAGTCATCCGCCGCCAGTTGAAACGACGCTCGGTCCTGGCGTTCTTTCAGAAGTTACCGCCGTGCTTGGTCGGCATTGAGGCCTGCGCTTCGGCGCACCATTGGTCGCGCGAGCTGCAGGCGCGGGGTCACAAGGTGCGGTTGATACCGCCGGCCTATGTGAAGCCTTACGTCAAGCGGCAGAAGAATGACGCGGCCGACGCGGAGGCCATTTGCGAGGCAGTCACCAGGGCCAACATGCGGTTCGTGCCAACCAAGACCCCCGAGCAGCAGAGTTGCCTGGTGCTGCACCGAACGCGCCATCTGTTTATCCGTCAGCAGACCGCGGTGATCAATGCAATCAGGGGCCATCTTGCCGAGTTCGGGATCGTTGCACCGGTCGGGCGCCACGGTGTCGAGGAATTGCTCAATGTCTTGGCCGATCCTAACGATAAGCGAGTTCCGGAGATAGCTCGTGCGTGTCTGTCGGCATTCGGAACTCAATTGCGCAGGATCAAGGAGCAGGTACTGGAGTTCGATCGACTGATCAGGGCCTGGCATCGATCCGACGAGATGAGCATGAGGCTCGATGAAGCTCCCGGCGTCGGTCCGGTGCTGGCCACTGCTGTGGTCGCTACCGTTGCTGATCCAAGGTCCTTCCGATCAGGACGCAACTTCTCGGCCTGGATCGGTATCGTGCCGAAGCAGCACTCGAGTGGAGGCAAGAACCGACTCGGCAATATAAGCAAACAAGGTGACCGCTATCTGCGCGGCCTGTTCGTGGCCGGCGCGCTCGCTGTCATCCGTTATGCCAAGATCCATGGCACCAAGCGTCGCCCCTGGCTCACGGCCTTGCTGGCGCGGCGGCCGACCAAGGTTGCTGCTATTGCGCTTGCCAACAAGCTCGCGCGAATGGTCTGGGCCATGATGGTCAAGGGCGAGCGATACAAGGAACCTGTCGCGCTTGCAGCGTAAACGAGATCGCGCCGGACAACCGGCGTGATGTGAAAGTTGGGAGGGCGAACAGCACGTAAAGCAGAGCCGGTCGATCCGGCGATCAGGACAACCCACTTGGGTCGAAGCATTGTCAAATGCGGGAGTTTGATCGGGACCTGATCCGCGGAGGGCATTATGGCCAGCGGTCATATGAACCGCGTCAAAAGGCCGGACACATGGCTGCACCGACCAATGCTGCAAACGTGAAGAAAGTCCTTGCCAACCGGGAGCCGTCCACACATGACCCAACTGAGACATAGGTCGCGCCAACAGGAGGCAATGCGTCAGAAATTCTCTCCCCAGACGAGATAACGCCACTTCAGAACGCGCCGCATGACAAGCAATGCCACGATGATCGCAAAAACGGTGAACCAAACGAAGGGCGGAACCGGCGATTGATGGTGGATGTGGGCTATGTACAGCACAAGCGCTAACACTGGCTACTCAGCCGGGCTTAAGCCAAAATCTTTTGACTGAGAGCCATCTTCCGCCACTTCGAAACCCTCGGCAACCAATCCACGCTTGAGTAACTCTCGCACCGCTGATGCGCGGCTCGGCATGCGCTTCAAGAACCGCCAATTGTCGACCAGTTTCAATTCGGCCGGCTTCAACATGATCTGAAGGCGTTCTGCTCGGTTGAGTACACCCATGGGGTCCCGTCCCGCGTGATGTGAAAACTTACTCATTAGAAGTACAAAGCGTCACAAACGTTCCTGACTAATTAGGGGTCTTACGGTGTTCAGCCGCCAGATCCGTCTAAATTGCCGGTAACTCATTGGGCGCATTAAGTTTTTGCTTGATTGAGTTGACTGGGCCTGCATAGCTTGATAAGCTTTACCCATCACCGCCCGGAACGTGGCTTTTATCGGTGATGAGAACGTCGGTTGCGGTCCCGCCTTCCTCCAACAGGAAAGGCACCGCGCATGCAAAAGCGTCGCCGTTTCAAACAAACAAAATCACTTAAAGATCGGCTCCTAGAAGAGGCACAAAACCTTCAAGAGCGAGCAAAACTGCTACCCTATGGATCAATGCGAGACGCGACCGTGAAAAAGGCGCGACAAGCCGAGGCCGCGGCCCATATGGACGAGTGGCTTAACTCCCCGGGTTTGCTACCACCGAAGAAAGACGACACTCCGGGCCCCAATTAGCAGTGTGGCCGGCTCAGTTGGCGGCCTCTTTCATAAACGCAATGTGGCCTAGCATTAACAGTGGCCTGATTTGAACTTTCGCCCTGTCCTGCCGTCATACAGTTATGGAGGGGATTCGGGAAAAGCAGGCACTAGAAGCCAAACTCGCCAGATGCCGCGAGCTGGCGAAAGAGTTCCCACACGGCTCACGGCGCAGATGATCCGCGATATGGAAGAAGAATTCCGGCAGCAAATCCGAGAACTTGAAAAACAGTAAGGCCGCCTCGGTTGGCGGCCTCTTTCTTATGCGCGGGCTCGTATGTCGCCTATTGGCACCTTTGAGACATGCCGACGGCCACTGAAATTGTCCGCTTATAAGGGGTGGTCTCAACCGGTCGCCGCAACACTTTATCTTAGAGGAAAAAGATGGAGTGTGGGATGGAACGGAGATTTCATAGAGGTTTTACTGCGGCAGAGAAGACGGAGTTATGGGATCGCTGGAAGCGTGGGGAGTTGCTGAAGGCGATTGGACGAGCTTTTGGTAAGCAGTCATCGTCGATCTATTTTCTGGTGGCTCCGCATGGTGGGATTCGTCCTGCGGAGCGGCGTCGCTCCAGGTTGGCATTGACGCTTGCGGAACGCGAGGTGATTTCCAGAGGTGTTACGGCACGTCGATCAGCCCGGTCGATCGCCAAACTGCTTGGCCGCTCACCCTCGACGGTGAGCCGGGAAATGAGTTGCAATGGCGGCTATGATCGCTACCGAGCGACACTTGCGGACGAGAATGCCTGGGCGCGATCTCGTCGTCCAAAATGTTGTAAGTTAGCGACCAATCCGCGGCTTCGGCAGGCGGTGGCAGGGAAGCTCAGATTGGATTGGTCACCCGAGCAGATAGCCGGTTGGCTGAAGAGAACGCATCCTGAAGACGAGTGTAATCAGGTGTCACACGAGACCATCTATCGCAGCCTGTTTGTCCAAGCGCGCGGCGTGCTCAAGAAAGAGCTGCTTAGCCATCTTCGATCGAAGCGCTCGATGCGTCGCTCCAGGCCGATTGGCCCGAATGGCGATAAACGAGGGCATATCAAGGATATCATCTCAATCCGTCAGCGACCGGCGGCGGTTGAAGATCGGGCGGTGCCTGGTCATTGGGAGGGCGATCTCCTGTCCGGGCCGAACAACACCTACATCGCGACCTTGGTCGAGCGTCATACCCGTTACGTGATGTTGGCCAAGGTGGCAGGCAAGGACACCCAGACGGTTGTCACCGCGCTCATCAAGCAGGCGAAGAAGCTACCCAAGGAGCTATATAAATCCCTGACCTGGGACCGAGGCAAGGAACTTACGGATCATCGTCGCTTTACGTTGGCGACCAAAATCGACGTCTATTTTTGCGATCCGCAAAGCCCGTGGCAACGCGGGTCGAACGAGAATACCAATGGCCTGCTGAGACAGTACTTTCCTAAGGGCACCGACTTGTCGGTGCATTCGCAAGCCCATCTGAACAAAGTGGCTCGTCAGCTAAACGAACGACCACGTGAGACCTTGCAATTTGAAACCCCAGCAGAGAGATTTAACGCCTGTGTTGCGTCGACCGGTTGAGCCGGCAGGGGTAGATCGGACGTGATCGTCAGACGGTCAAAACGACGCTTTTGACCCCAAAGCGGCGATGTAGCGAACCACCCCAGGTCCGACAACGTGAGACGTGCAGCACGATCAACGTCAGAACTCAACCAGTTTTGGCTCCCGCGCAAATTGCGAACTGAAGCTCCGTTGCGAAACCGCTGCTGGTCTCGAATTCCTTGAGGCAATCCGTGACCTCGGCCCACGCCTCAGCCTTACTCTCTTCGCTAAGATCCGCCACCACAGCACGATAGGCGCCGAAAGCCTCCTGGATCATCTGTAGAGCTTCAGTGGCCGATGAAAGGCGTAGCGGCGCTCGAACGATTCTTGTTTGCACGTTGACGAGGCTGCTGTCGGCCATCAGATCCTCTAATGCCCCTTTCCGACCCAGTGCGAAGATTCCGGGTTGACCTGGAGCGGGCGGCTCCTTTCTTGCGCGGCGCAGGAGGATCTGCATCGGCAGCGCCATGAACGGATTGTCGGCTGGCGTGGTGAAGACGAGCGCGGCAAACCGAGCGCCCGGTCTAAGCACGTGTTGTACTGCGATCAGTGCCCTGGAGGGGGATAGAAATAGCATCAGCCCCAGTCGACTAATCCCTGCATCATATGGAGCGTCCGCACCATCGAGGTCCTCGGCTGCGCATTCGAGGGTTCTGATATTGTTCAAACCGGCGCGCCGAGCATTTTCGCGCAAATATTCCAGCATGGCGCCGGAGATGTCGGCGGCAACGACACAGCCACTTGGTCCGACGCGGTATGCGGCACGCAAGCTCTGGCTGCCTGCTCCACACGCGAGATCGATGACGCGCATTCCTGGCTCGATCCCGGCCATATCGAGGAGCGCATCCGTGACTTCAACCAGCCCCTCTGAAAACGTTTCCTCCCACCTTGCCCAACCTGGTGCAGCGGATTCCCAAGTACGGCGCAATTCAGCTGTTTGAACGCTGTCGGCCATGATCCTCTCTCCCTGCAACGAATGCTCTCATGGATGCCAGCTTAGCATGATCGCAAATAGCCGTCAGGTTCGCGTTATCGATGGTGGGAATGTGTGAGCCTGCACCAAGATTAGCGGAGGGTCCGCTTTTGGCTTCGCCGTGTTCGACCTCTGTCGTTTGTCGTAAGCAACACACCCAACGGGGCGTTTTTTCCTTGAGGGCCGTGACAACAGGTGGACATAATAGAACATCGCCAAGCAGCATCATGTGTTGGGGTCGTGAATGACATAAACGCGCAAAGGATCAAAACGATGAGTGAAAGCCATATCGAAGGTAAGCAATCTGCATTCGACCCAGCTGATATCACCGCGTTGTCGCACCTCTATCGCGGCGAGCTGTACCGTAGCACGGTCTGGCGTACACGCCTCGATGCAACGACCAATTGGGCGGTCCTTACAACTGGTATCGCACTGTCACTTACGTTCAGCAGCGAAACCGCGTCCCCTCTGCCGCTGGTGCTTGTCGGGCTCTTGGTTGTTACCTTCTTATTCATCGAGGCGCGGCGTTACCGCTTTTTTGATTTTTGGCGCATGCGCGCGCATGTCCTCGAAGTCCAATTCTTCGGGCCAATTCTCCGCGGCGAGGGCGTTCAGGTCGAGAATGGCTGGAACGAAATTCTCTACCAGGACTACCGAGCCCCTAACCTTCATATTACCTACGCTGAGGCAGTGGGCCGCAGGCTTCGCAATAACTACAGCTGGATTTTCGCGATCCAGGTGACCGCGTACGTCGGTAAACTGCTGATCCATCCGGCGCCGGTCGCCTCGGTGCAGGAGTTCTGGCTGCGAGCAGCGATTGGGCCCATTCCCGGTCAATTCGTCCTGCTGGCCGGACTCGCATTCCACGCAACATGGATCGCGATTGCGATTGCCACATATAGAAGCCGAAGGGGCGCAGGGCGCGCGCGGCCGCAGACTCCCGAGAGGGATCGGCTACTCGATCTTGCACGAGGATAGGGGTAATCACGCAAGCGCTGCTGGCGACACCGCTGCGCTCATCGTGCATTCGTCTGCTGTTGGCAGATACTGTCGCAAAACTCTTTTTGGATCACTGAGCGCAAATTTTCCGGACCGCTGGTGCGGCGATCAAACGTTTACGTGAGCGACCACGTGATCGAGCGACGAACTCACGGGTGAGCTCGGTAACGAACCTGACACCTTACCGGTTTGTGATTGGCGCTCGTTTCCTATTTTGGCGGGAAATTAGTCGCTCGGCATTTTTGGGGTTTTGCAACACAATCGGCACCTTTCGGACTCAGCGCGATGTCTGACTTGAGTCCGGAATGCGCTTCACAGCGGACATCGGCGAGAGAGCGGGCGAGACCGCGTGGGCGGCCCGCTGAGTGCCTTTCGATCTGCCGGGTATTTCGGCGCTGCCAACATGAATCGCCGCACGGGCGACCGGTCGCGCGGCCTCTGCAACGGCAAGGAAGCGGCAGATGGAACTGAACTGTCCAAGCGGTGGTAAGCTTAGCGGAAAGCAGGAGGCCAATATGAACTGGATCAAATGTACCGATATGAACAAGCAGCCAATTTATGTGAACATAGAAATGCGACGAGCATTTTTTGGATCGAAAAAGAGAAGGCATCCATCATCGGATTCCCCAGTGGAGGGGACAGCATAAAGGTCATCGAGCCACCCGAAGCTATCATCAGGGGGGAATGACATCCCCGAGCTCTAAAGGTTTGGGCTGCCATTTGCCTACCTCTTCGGCCTTCCGATCGTACTTGTCATGTGGGTTGAGGACTGGTTTCCGATGCCGATCCTGCGGAACACGTCGCTATAAGCCGCCGGTCCACATGATCAAGCTGACGAGTTTCCAGATCGGCGTATCGCGCGAGCAGCGGATTGCATCAAGCGGGATGTTCCGGGAACGCTGGTGCGTCTTTTCACCGCGGGAAACGAATCCTGAGGCCCGGTAGCTGGCAAGGATTGGATGTTGCAGCGCGTTGTCTATTGCTGTCGCGGCCTCTCAGGGACAGTCTGCCCAATTGGGGGCCGCGACGACGGGAGAGCACAATGAGCAAACCAGGTCTCGACGGACGTCACCGCAACAAGGATGGCGAAATCAGCGGCAAGCACGGCAACACCCTTGTCCGCACGCTGCGTAAAGTTTACGGCAGGTTTTGCGGCCGGGTATCCGGAAACCGCGAAACTGAGTGAGGTAATGTTTCATCTCAATGAGACTTCGTTAAGCTAACTCCGCCGCGATCACGAGACGGACCACTTGGAACACAAGATTGCTCAGGAATCGAAATGATGGGCCTCGCTGTCGAGCTCGGGCGAAGAAATGATCCCGGTGGTCGGAAGCCCTCCATTGACGCCGGAGGAAGACGAGCGCCTTCGAAAGCTAGCGTTGACGGGCATAAGTGTCGCCGCGATGGCAAAGCAGTGCACCGCAGCATGGCAGCGGTCCGCAACCGAGACGCCCGGTTGAAGATAGTGGTGGCCAAGTCGCGTAATCAGGGGTTAGGGCTGAAGGCGAAGGGGAGATGAAACAGGTCGGTGCCAGACACGAGATCATTCGGGAGTGGCGCTCACTTCCGAAGGAACAACGACAAACGGACAAGCAGGCCGAAGCGTTCGCGATGCAGATAAAAGACAAATACAAATTCTCTAACGACAGCGCAAACCCATATCAAACCGTCAGGGGTTGGCTGCTGAGTTACCTCTCGCTTAACCGCGGGCTTGGAGTGAATGCCAAAGACAAAGGGGAAATGCCCGACGACGAGAAAAGCACCGATCCTGGCCTGTCTGCTGCTGAGCGAAAAGCTCTCAGAGTGCGGGAGGCGCAAGAGGCGATCGCCGACCATGAAGAAGCCCAGACAGCATTCCATGAAAATCGGGAGCGCCTCCGCAAAGAACGCCTGGTTCGAGAGGCGACCGAGGGTCCGATGCTCGCTCCCACTCCAGAACTGCCGGACGATACACCGATCGAACGCGTATTGTTTTCCATCAGGATCCAGAACGCTCTCCGAGCAGCCGACCTGAAAACCGTTGGCGAGGTGCGCGAGATATCGGACGAGACACTGATCAGCCTTCCGGATTTTGGAAAGGGCTCGCTCTCTGATCTACGCAGGAAATTGGGACTGCCGTCGACCGACGGGGTTAGATCCTTGGGCAAAAAGCCCGCCTGATTTGCTGATTTGACAATTCCCCGCCGGGTAGTTTTGTGCGTTTGCGCGGCGCCCGCCATGGCAGTTGGAGAGTGCGATGCATAAGGCTACGACCTTCGAACACGGCGGCAAGGTCTACGAAGTTCGCGCGATCCCGACGTTAAACGGTTGGAAGGTTCGCATTTTCGTCGAGGGCATCCCGGCAACTGGCTTCACTTATTCAGTCGACGCCGAAGTCTATCAAGATGCTGCGATCGACGGAGTGCCGGAAGATTTGGTGGCCGGGCTGATGGAAACAGCGGAGCGTGATTTTCGGCGCGGCCTTGCCCAGGAATTGGTGGCCGCCGAAGAGGCTACCGACGACGATATCGCGGCGGAAAACGATAAATTCAAACCATGAGATCACCCCCTGGCGCTCTTGCGAGATCCAGAAGCGGCCAGCTGACGCCGCGAATACCAGCGGACGCGCAGTAGCCAAGCCCTCACGAGCGGCTTTCGCAGGTGCAGTATTGCCATCGACCGCAGGTTGCGGTCGGTCGGTTTGATTGTTGTCGGACGACCGGCTTGAACCGGCGCGCCGCAGGCGCATATTCCCGAGATTTCCGAATACCGACCCGCTTTCGTGGCGCGAAAAGGTAATCCCGGATTTGGCTGGGTGGTCGATGTTCTTTGGCCCGATGGCGAGACGGAAGTAGTAAAGGGTTCCGCCACCGAACAACAGGCCGCCGAGTGGATCGCCAAACATTCCGAGGGCTGGCAGGTGAAAACTAAATGAGTTTCAAGAAATGGAATGATCCCCAACTCGACGCTGCTCAGTTTGCCGTCGGTACCGCATACGGGTAACGCGGTCTGCACGGCCTGCGGGGCTGCGCTAGAGTCGTGGTGGAAAAGCACCCACATTCCCTCATTCGAACTTGTCAAACGTCCGGACGGAAAGCCCGGCAGTAGGACAGTTTGATTGTGGCCTCAGACGGGGGTGAGACTAACATATGGTGGTTTTTCCGGCCCCCTACAAGCGAGGACTGCATGAGCGCATTAATCTGCCAGCGCCCATCTTCCATAGACCGACGCGATAAGCGTTTTGGCAATGGCCACGCCCGCGCGCGTCGGCATCGGATCAAGCGCGCCGTAGGTCCAATTCGGCCCCGTTCCTTTAGGGTACACGCGAATTATCTCGACGCGCTTAATGCCTCGCGTGTGCGGATCCATCGCCAGAAGCCGAAGGCACTCGGCCTCAAGTTCGGCTGCGGATTTACGCGGCATCTCCTCCATCAAGGTTCTCCGGCTTCGGGATATCGACCTCTCGGAGGTGGTGCTGTTACCGCTCAAGCTCAAGCAGGGACCCGGTCATTCGATCACCGCGTTGGCGTGGGCGAGCGCAGCGTCGGCGAGGTGATCGAATGAGGCGGAGGTTGCCGCCCAGTGCTCGGTCATCAGTGATGTCGGCAGCCATTTCGAGACAGGCTCTAAGGGACGACCACCTCTGTTGCGCCGGCCGTCCCGCGGATGTTTGCATGTTCCATGCAGGCGGAGCAGTCAATCGTCGTTGACCCAAAAAGTCCTGGCGGCATCAACTCGCCGCACGGCCTGATCCTGTTCGACGGCGTATGCGTCCTATGCTCGCGCGGCTGCCGCTTCGTGAGCAAACGTGATCGCCGCGGCTATTTTCGCTTCGTTCCGATCCAGTTGGCCGAGGGACGTCCGCTCTCTGAGCAGCTCGGCATCGATCCTGATCACCCGGATTCCTTTGCCTTCTTGGCGAACGGCCAGGCCTATGTAAAATCCGAAGCCGTGCTGCGCATTGCGCGCGAGCTTCCGCCTTGGCAGTGGACATGGGTCTTCCAATTCATCCCACGGGTGATCCGCGACGCGATCTATGACTTGGTCGCGCGCAACCGCTATCGCTGGTTCGGCCGTCGTGACGCTTGCATCCTGCCGAATTCGGATCGTTCGTGGCCATCGTGAACCGCCCCGAAACTGCCGGACGATGGTGCCTGACGCGGGTTGGCTGCGGCCGGCATGACGAGGGAAGCAGCGTTACTGCAATTCAACTCAGTCCCTGTCACCGTAAGCACAATCTGCCGGATCAGCTTCGTATGCGCCCAAGCTCGGATCGAAGCGGAATTGTGTAGAGCAATAGGGGCAGACGATCTCACTGGCATCGCCCATCTTGAGGTAGATGTGTGGGTGATCTTGCGGCGGTTTAGCCCCAATACACTTGAACTCGCGGCAGCCAATGCGCACGATCGGCACCCCGACTTCATTATGAAACGTCGGATAACTTTCCATCTGCCGCGCGCGGCCTAGGCGCCCGATCGATGATGTAAAGTGCCGTGCATGGATCGTCGAGTGCGGGCTCGATCAGCACCCGGTAAGCGGCGACTTTCTCGCGTCGTTCGGTTGCCGTAAAACGTACCCAGAGCGACAGGTCCATCGTCAGTTTCTCCCACCACGGGAGAGGGTTGAAAGCTAACACAATTGCAGAGGCGCCGGGATCGCCATCGCCGCGACGCGGTGCTTCACTGCGTTCTGCACCTTCTCGAAGGCGCTCACCTCGATCTGGCGCACGCGCTCGCGCGAGACGCCGAATTCCTCGGCCAGCTCCACGAGCGTGATCTGTTCCTCGGCGAGCCGGCGCGTCTCGAAGATGCGCCGCTCGCGCTTGTTGAGCACGGCGAGCGCATCGGACAACGTCTTGCGGCGGTTATCGAACTCCTCGCCCGCGGCGAGCGTCGTCTCCTGGTCCGGGGATTCGTCCACCAGCCAGTCCTGCCACTCGCCGGAATCGCCGTCCTCGCGGATCGCGGCGTTGAGCGAGGCGTCACCGCCAAGCCGTCGGTTCATGTAAATCACGTCCGTTTCGGTGACGCCGATCCGCCGGGCGATGATCTTCACCTGGTCCAGCCGCATATCGCCATCGTCGAGGATGGAGATTTTGCTCTGGGCCTTGCGGAGGTTGAAGAACACCTTCTTCTGGTTGGCCGTGGTGCCCATCTTCACCAGCGACCACGAGCGCAGGATGTATTCCTGGATCGCCGCCTTGATCCACCACACGGCGTAGGTGGCGAACCGGAAGCCCTTCTCCGGCTCGAAGCGCTCGACCGCTTGCATCAGGCCGACATTGCCCTCGGAGATCGCCTCGGAGATCGGCAGGCCGTAGCCGCGATAGTCCCTGGCGATCTTGGTCACGAGCCGCAGATGGCTGGTGACCAGCCTGTGCGCCGCGTTGCGATCGCCGTGCTCGCGCCAGCGCTTGCCTAGCAGGTATTCTTCCTGGCGCTCCAACATCGGGAACTGCCGGATTTCCTCAAGATAATGGGTGAGGCCGGGTTCGGCCGCGTTGCGGGCCATGATCAAGCCCTCCAACTAGTTTCGAAACAAAATTATCTGCATCCGATCGGTTGTCAAGTTAATTTCAAACACTATTATATCTCGAAGAGGCCGACATGTCAGCGCGCGAAACGGCAGAGCTCCTGCTGCAAGTGGGACGGCTCGTACAAGCTGAGGGCTATGACGGCGAACTCAGTCCGGCCCAATGGATGGCGCTCCGCTTCTTCGCCCGTGCCAACCCGTTCTCGCGGACCCCGTCGGCATTCGCGGAATTTCAAGCGACAACCCGCGGCACCGCGACACAAACCATTAAGGCGCTTGAAGCCGGTGGGTACTTGGTCCGACAGCCATTCAAGACGGACGGGCGAAGCGTAAGTCTGCGACTGACGAGCAAGGGCAAAAAAGCGCTTGCACGCGATCCGTTCGAAGTTCTGGTGCGCGCCGTGGATTTGCTCGACGCGACAGAGCGAACTGCGATGCGTCGCGCCCTGCACCAAGTGCTGTCCACTCTAGCGACGAGTGATGCGCGTCGGCAGATCGGTGGTTGCCAGGACTGCACGCACTTCGGCAGAGAGATGTCCGGCAACCTGCCGAGCACGGGCACCTCGGCCGCTGAATGCCTGCTCCTGGGTGTTCCGATTCAGCCGGAGGACGTAGGTCTTCTGTGCGTCCATTTTCAACCAATGAACGAGCACCGCAAGGACGGACGGACACCATGAATGAGTTCACCACTGCGATCTGCTGAAAGGACGCTTAATTGACCTTCGTCGTCAACGAGAGGGCGCAGAGCTTTGGGGTGATCTCTGTCGCTCATGCGCAAATCGCTTTCGGGAAATCTACTCTCTTCACGCGGGCCAATTCGGCGAGATCACAATCTCGCATTTTCTTTTCGCCGGCGCCGACGAAGTGATCGAATAATTTTAGTTGTTTGCTGCGGTGCATGAGTCCGAATCTGGGCACATTTCGGACGTAGCGCGATGTCTCAGTTGAGTCCGTTAGGCGCTCCGGAGCGGACGTGGATTATCCTCAAAATAGTTGATGTCGGCTGCCCTGATTTTTGCGGTCCCAGTGGCATTTACTTCTCCCGCGGGCATCCCCACATAGTCACCGAGACCCAATGGCAAAAATCTAGCTCTACGCGGGAGCCGCCGAAGACGAAGGCTGAGCTGCGCCAGATGCTGACCGAGGCCGTCCGCAACACGCAGCCCAGCGGGGAGAACGGGTCGAAGCGCCCGAAGGCCAAAAATGATCGCGGCTAGGGCGGCCTACGTCGATTAGATTTGCTCGGGCCATAAGATAACCACCCCGGGATTTTCGCGCGTCCACGGCCAAGCTGCAAGTCGCTGACTAGTTGATGCCGCGCGATCCTAACTGATTCCGGCAGTCGGACGATCTGTTCGGTCGGCCGTCGGACTTTGCCGCGCGTTCCGGCTGTTTGAGGAGAGGGATCATGTGCGCCGATTCTCTGTTCAATGCTTTCGCTCGGTCCTTTGAGCTTCGAAGCGAAACCGACATGTCGATGGCGGAATATCTGGAATCGTGTCGAGGCGATCCGATGCGATATGCCAATGCGGCCAAGCGCCTGCTAGCTGCGATCGGTGAGCCTCAAATGATTGATACGGCCAAGGACGCCCGCCTTGGCCGTATCTTTTTGAACAGGACCATGCGCGCCTATCCGGCCTTCGCCGGATTCTATGGCATGGAAGAAACCATCGAGCGCATCGTCGGCTTCTTCCGGCACGCAGCTCAAGGTCTGGAAGAGCGCAAGCAGATTCTCTATCTGCTGGGGCCGGTGGGCGGTGGAAAATCGTCGCTGGCGGAGCGGCTGAAATCGTTGATGGAAGTCCATCCCATCTACGTGCTGAAGGCCGGCGACGAACTCAGTCCAGTGTTCGAGAGCCCCCTGAGTTTGTTCGATCCGGAATCGCTGGGGCCGATGATTGAAGAAAAGTACGGCATTCCGCGCCGTCGTCTCCATGGACCGATGAGTCCGTGGTGCTATAAACGGCTGGAAGCATTCGGCGGCGACATTTCACGATTCCGGGTCGCCAAAATCCAGCCCTCGCGCCTGCGGCAGATCGCGGTCGCGAAAACCGAGCCTGGCGACGAGAACAATCAGGACATCTCCTCGCTGGTCGGCAAGGTCGACATTCGCAGGCTGGAGACCTTCGCCCAGAACGACCCTGATGCCTATAGCTATTCCGGCGGCTTGAATCGCTCCAACCAGGGCGTCCTCGAATTCGTCGAGATGTTCAAGGCGCCGATCAAGATGCTGCACCCGCTGTTAACGGCGACCCAGGAAGGCAACTACATCGGTACCGAGAATATCGGGGCCATTCCATTCACCGGTGTCATTCTCGCGCATTCGAACGAAGCCGAATGGCAAAGCTTCAAGGCCAACAAGAAGAACGAAGCCATCATCGATCGCATCTGCGTGATCAAGGTGCCGTACTGCTTGCGGGTGACCGAGGAGCAGAAGATCTATGAGAAACTTATCCAGGGATCGGACCTCGCTTCGGCGCCGTGTGCGCCGGCAACCCTGGAAACGCTCGCGCGCTTCTCGGTGATGTCACGTCTTCGCAAGCACGAAAACTCTACCCTGTTCGTGAAAATGCGGGTCTATGACGGTGAAGGCCTCAAGGAATCCGATCCGAAGGCCCGCAGCGTCCAGGAATACAAGGATGCTGCCGGCGTCGACGAAGGCATGGCCGGCGTCTCGACGCGCTTTGCATTCAAGGTCCTAGCCGCGACCTACAATCACGATAGCGCGGAACTTGGCGCCGATCCCGTCCATCTGATGTATGTGCTCGAGCATTCGATCCGCCGTGAGCAGGTTCCTGAGGAAGTCGAAAAGCGTTATCTCGAGTTCATCAAGGCCGAGCTCGTGCCGCGCTATGCGGAATTCATCGGCCACGAGATCCAGAAAGCCTATCTGGAATCCTATTCGGATTACGGTCAAAACCTGTTCGATCGCTACGTGGATTATGCCGATGCCTGGATCGAAGATCAGGACTTCAAGGACCCCGATACCGGCCAGATGCTCAATCGCAATGTTCTCAACCAGGAACTGACCAAGATCGAGAAGCCTGCGGGCATCACCAACCCGAAGGAGTTCCGCAACGAGGTCGTCAAGTTCTCGCTGCGGTCGAGGGCACAGAACAGCGGCAAAAACCCGTCCTGGACCAGCTATGAAAAGATTCGAGAAGTCATCGAGAAACGAATATTTTCGCAGGTCGAAGACCTTCTTCCGGTTATCTCGTTTGGCTCGAAAAAGGACGGCGATACCGAAAGGAAGCACGGCGAGTTTGTCGCGCGCATGGTCGGACGCGGCTATACCGAGCGTCAGGTTCGCCGCCTCGTCGAATGGTACATGCGGGTGAAGCAAGCCGGCTGAGGCAAATGCAAGGGTGGCTATGCACATCGTCGATCGGCGCCTGAATCCGGGCAGCAAAAGCCTTGAGAACCGCCAATTTGTGACACGCTAATCGAAGGCTTCAGCCACTTCGTTACCTCCATGACTACTCCGATTGCTTGCGGTTGGAGCGGTTGCCGGATGGGATTTGCACCCACTGGAAAGCGCCGCCTTTGCACGGCGCACACCCGACTCGGACATTGGGGTCACTGGTTTTGGCCGAATTGTTTGTGCCGCGCCCCGGCCAATATCAGGTCTTTTGGATGGGCGTTGGATCGTGTAGTCTTCTTTAGCTGCTCTTCGAGACGGGACGTACCGACGCCTCCGTTCGAGGCGAAGGGGCAGCGGGGAATGCCGTCGGCGGGCATCGCACTCTCAATAAGAACCGACAGTCCTTTTGTGCCGGTCTCTCACCGAGCACTCGTCGTGCGCACGGGCACGCGAAATGCTTACTTTGACCGCAACGAGGGAGCGCCATGAAACCAAAATAGAATCTTGCCGGGGCTTGTGTCCGAGGGAGGATCCAAATGACTACGGTGCGACAGCTGCTTGATCAGAAGGGCAGGAAAATTTGGTCTATTCACCCAGATGCTACCGTCTTCGACGCCATCGCGAAAATGGCTGAAAAAGACATTGGATCGTTGGTAGTGATGGAAGGCGACGAGTTCGTTGGCATCATCACCGAAAGGCACTATGCGCGGAATGTTATTCTCAAAGGTAAAACGTCTCCCGCAACGCACGTGCGGGACATCATGGAAAGACACGTGTCATTGCACAGCCGGAACAATCGGTAGACCAATGTATGGCCCTCATGAGTGAGCAGCGCGTGCGCCATCTGCCGGTGTTTGAGGGAAAAAAGCCAATTGGCATTGTTTCAATCGGCGATCTTGTCAAAAGCACAATCGGTGATCAGAAGTTCATGATTGATCAGCTCGAACACTACATCCGCGGTGAACGGGCCATTGTGGACGGCTGAATACAATCCCGAACGACCTCAGCGCTCGGAAGCATTACAGCCGAACATCACCGCGCCGCCGGTGCCGTTTGCGCTGGCCGACGAGGTGAACGAATGAGGGGCACTTCCGTTGTGGACACCTTTGAGACATGCCAACCGGCTTGGAAATTGTCCGCTTATAAGGGGTGGTCTCAACCGGTCGCCGCAACACTTTATCTTAGAGGAAAAAGATGGAGTGTGGGATGGAACGGAGATTTCATAGAGGTTTTACTGCGGCAGAGAAGACGGAGTTATGGGATCGCTGGAAGCGTGGGGAGTCGCTGAAGGCGATTGGACGAGCTTTTGGTAAGCAGTCATCGTCGATCTATTTTCTGGTGGCTCCGCATGGTGGGATTCGTCCTGCGGAGCGGCGTCGCTCCAGGTTGGCATTGACGCTTGCGGAACGCGAGGTGATTTCCAGAGGTGTTACGGCACGTCGATCAGCCCGGTCGATCGCCAAACTGCTTGGCCGCTCACCCTCGACGGTGAGCCGGGAAATGAGTTGCAATGGCGGCTATGATCGCTACCGAGCGACACTTGCGGACGAGAATGCCTGGGCGCGATCTCGTCGTCCAAAATGTTGTAAGTTAGCGACCAATCCGCGGCTTCGGCAGGCGGTGGCAGGGAAGCTCAGATTGGATTGGTCACCCGAGCAGATAGCCGGTTGGCTGAAGAGAACGCATCCTGAAGACGAGTGTAATCAGGTGTCACACGAGACCATCTATCGCAGCCTGTTTGTCCAAGCGCGCGGCGTGCTCAAGAAAGAGCTGCTTAGCCATCTTCGATCGAAGCGCTCGATGCGTCGCTCCAGGCCGATTGGCCCGAATGGCGATAAACGAGGGCATATCAAGGATATCATCTCAATCCGTCAGCGACCGGCGGCGGTTGAAGATCGGGCGGTGCCTGGTCATTGGGAGGGCGATCTCCTGTCCGGGCCGAACAACACCTACATCGCGACCTTGGTCGAGCGTCATACCCGTTACGTGATGTTGGCCAAGGTGGCAGGCAAGGACACCCAGACGGTTGTCACCGCGCTCATCAAGCAGGCGAAGAAGCTACCCAAGGAGCTATATAAATCCCTGACCTGGGACCGAGGCAAGGAACTTACGGATCATCGTCGCTTTACGTTGGCGACCAAAATCGACGTCTATTTTTGCGATCCGCAAAGCCCGTGGCAACGCGGGTCGAACGAGAATACCAATGGCCTGCTGAGACAGTACTTTCCTAAGGGCACCGACTTGTCGGTGCATTCGCAAGCCCATCTGAACAAAGTGGCTCGTCAGCTAAACGAACGACCACGTGAGACCTTGCAATTTGAAACCCCAGCAGAGAGATTTAACGCCTGTGTTGCGTCGACCGGTTGAGCCGGCACCTCGATCATGGACAGAACTCTCCCGTTTCATTTCCCCGCGCCGTTGCCACAGGGCCCAGACTGGCAACTGGCGGCGGACGCTCACCGCATCGGGCGGAGCTTCCGGTCTCTCAATTTCCGCGGGGCGCTTACCTTCCTACCAAATATCTGCGAATTAACTCGCGTTTGAGATCCCTCAGGCGCATACTCAGACAATCACCGCTCCGCCTCCTAGGCATTACCGGTGACAGAGAGTGTTGCGCTCCCGCCTGTTCGAGGGAAGCATCATGCCCCAGTCTCAACGCCTCTCGTCCGTCATTCCATTCGCTACAATTGGGCGCCCGGCCTGTCCGAAGTGCAAGGCCCAGATGATGCTCGTCAGCATCGAGCCAGCACGCGCCCGAGGCATCGACTTGCATACGTTTGAATGCGCTGTCTGCAATCAACTACTTAAGACCTTTGCCGCGTATGAAGACCCCATGAAGTCCAAGGGTCTTGGACGCTGGCTTCAAGGCGATTTGCACCTAAGTAAGGCCCGCCGGCGTGAAACGGCGAGCTACTGTCCGGCGAGTTGGTCGGGCATCTAAACGGCGCGCACGGCACCGAGAAGCGGCTCGATCAATTCACTGACAGATTGTTCCCTCGGCAGAGGCAGATCTCGCCAAATCTGACTGCTGAAGGCGCAGGGAAAATGATCCCGATTAAATCGACCGGTCGAACGCTAACCGAGATGCAAGAACTGGAGGCGATGGCCGCGGAGCTGCTAACGACTGCCCGCAAGCTCCCTCCGGGGCCGGTACGCCACGATCTCCTTAAGGAGATCGGGAAATTCCGTGCGCGGATCATCGCGCTGAAGGCGAAGGGGAAATGATCGGCCTCGTCCAGCGGGTCAACAGTTCCCCAGGTCAATTGAACTAATCCCGCCTCGGTAACCGTGCCGCTTATCCGTGATCTTTCGAGCGTCAATGAGCGTTGCCGACAGCACGGCTATCCGCGCTGCCGACGTTGCTTCTGACGATCAAGCGGGCACCTACACATCCTGCGACATGCGAAACATCATTGGCAGATTCCACTGAGGGCTGAAAAAGCCCGCGACGCGACCGAACGGCAATGATCAGAGGTTTCTCGCGTCCTATTTTGAATTGGTAGACAGCAATTTCCTAAACGAGCCGCGACCCAACGTAGCCAAGGGTCACGAACGCGTTTTCTTGCAAACCCTTTTGAGCAATTTCCCAACGATTTGCAACGGACAGCGCATCGCCGACAGCATTGCCGGCTTCTTTGTCGATCGATACGGCCGATCCCTCGTCGATATCAGCACTCGCGTTGGATACGCATTGAAAAATTGTACCACGTGAACGACCACAAAAGTGCTAACCGGGTTGGGATTGCGGTTTTTTCCTCGGGCCGGCTATCGCTCAAGCGCCGTCAACAGCGACTAGGGGGCGAACATGTACGAAATTCTGATATTGCTGGTTCTGGTAAATTTGGGCTTCACCAGCTACATCTGGAGGACGGTCAGGCGTGGCCCTAAGCGGAAATTTCTAGGTAAGCTGCTAAATGGCAAGCCCATCACGCCCAATCATACACCGTCTTCGTTACGAAACGGCACCGAGCTACGAATCACCGACGGGGATCGACGGTTCTTCTCCGATTTCGAGATGTTTGCCGACGCTCTAAACCACAGGTTCGAGCCAAACGAGCCATGGCGGTTGCAAGAACGACCTGACGCTGAACTCACAGGCCGCGAGGAACCGGAGTACGGTCGTCGCTACGAGATTTTCTATAACGAGTATAGCGTTGGAAACCTGCAGATTTTTGCGAGCCATCACTACGGCCCCACTGATCCACAGGTCGGAACCGAAATCGAGTTGCAGTACGCTCGATTGCTGCCGTTTGGCGAAATCAACAGGTTCATTTCTGCTATCGCTAACTTCACGGCATCAGGAAATGCAGAAGAAGCTCAGCGCGTAAAAAATGCGATTCATGAAACGATGCTCAATGAGCTTTGGCAGCATGAGTTCGACCCCGACCTAGATAGCCGGAATAGCGGCGGATCAATCGAGCTTCGGTTTGATGGATCGGCGGCGGCGTTTTTGAGGACCTCAACTAACCGGAAAGCCCGCTCGATCTGACAGGACATCCGAGCCAACTCCGCTCGAAACCGACATCGTCGCTCTCGGCCTTGGAATCTAAAAGCTCGGCGATCAGAAACACGTCACGGAACATCCGAACCTGGCGGGAAGGGTTGCCGCTTCGACCAGATGCTTCACGGGTGTGTTTCGGCGCAAGCGCATCGGGGTACCGCCAAGGGTATACTCTATCGTCGACGAAGTGATCGAATAAAGCTGGTCTTTGCTGCGGTGCATGAGACAGCTTGTGGCACAAACCGGCGGTTAGAGGGCGGGCAGAGCACGTCCGCTCTGCCCGGGTAGATTGACCCTGGCTGTGTGAAAACGCTGCGCTTGATGTGATTCGCGCGATATGATTCCCGCACGATTTGCGGGGGGCTCGGATGAAGCGCTTCATTGAGAGTGCGGATCGTGGGCAGAGCACGCTGTTTCCTGAATGCGTGGAAGACTGGATCGGCGAGGACAATCCAGTTCGTGTCATCGACGTCCTCGTCGACGACCTCAATCTGGCCGAGCTTGGGTTCGGCGGGGTCGATCCCGAGGCAACCGGCCGGCCGTCGTACCATCCCTCGATTCTCCTCAAGCTGTACATCTACGGCTATCTGAACCAGGTGCAGTCGAGCCGGCGGCTCGAACGAGAAGCCGGACGCAATGTTGAGGTCATGTGGCTGCTGGGTCGGCTCGCTCCAGATCACAAGACGATCGCGGACTTCCGCAAAGACAATGGCTTGGCGCTTCGCAGGGTATGTGCGCGCTTTGTCGAACTCTGCCGTAAGATGGGTCTCCTCGCGACGGCGAGCGTTGCCATCGATGGCAGCAAGTTCAAGGCGGTGAACAATCGGGACAAGAACTTCACGCGGGCAAAGGTGGAACGGCGGCGTGCCCAGCTGGAGGAGAGCGTCGCGCGCTATCTGAGCCAACTTGACACGGCCGACCGGCAGGAGCCGACGGAGGCGCTGGCGGGGAAGGTGACGAGGCTTACCGAGAAACTGACGAAGCTGAAGGAAGAAATGGGCAAGCTTGCCGTCTACGAGAAGCAGATGCTTGCTTCGCCTGACCAGCAAATCTCCCTGACTGATCCCGACAGCCGTTCGATGGCGACGAGCGGGCGTGGTTCCGGCGTCGTCGGCTACAACGTGCAGGTCGCCGTGGACACCCAGCACCATCTGATTGTGACGCATGAGGTAACGAACAGCGGCTCAGATCGGGCTCAACTGGTCAATGTGGCCAAGCAGGTCAAGGCTGTTCTCAAGACCGAAACGCTCGAGGCCGTTGCCGATCGCGGCTACTTCAGCAGCCTGGAGATCCTCGCGTGTCACGAGGCCGGCATCACGGTAACTTTGCCCAAGCCGCAGACGTCGGGTGCCAAGTCAGATGGCCGCTTCGGCAAGCAGGACTTTGTCTATTTGCCAGAGGAGGACGCCTATCGCTGTCCAGCCGGGCAGCAACTGCCATATCGCTTTACGAGCGAGGAGGACGGCAAGCGGCTACGGCGCTACTGGACCACAGCCTGTCAAGATTGTTCTCTTAAATCGCAGTGCACGACAGGACCAGAGCGGCGGATTCCACGATGGGAGCATGAGCATCTGCTCGAAGCTGTACAGCGGCGCCTTGATGCAAACCCGCACGCCATGCGCGTGCGTCGCGAGACGGTCGAGCATCCGTTCGGCACCATGAAAGCACGCATGGGAGCGACACACTTCCTCACCAAAACGCTTCCAAAAGTAGCTGCCGAGATGGCTCTCTCGGTCCTTGCCTACAATCTAACACGAGTCATGAACATCGTCGGGACCAAGCCGCTGATGGCTGCGATCGTGGCCTGAGACCGAACCGGTCCAGACCTCTCACAAACCTCCCTGGGAAGGGCGTTTTTACACGGCCAAGACCCAAAGCGGACTTTGCTCGTTGCCCGGATTTTTCGTTGACGAGCTTTCAATAGCGCTCCGATAAAGCTGTTTAGCTCGTTAAGGTTGAGGCAATCAATTCAGCGATGGTCGCCTACGAGTTTCAAGAACGTAGCGGTTGGCACTAAGGATAATGTCTAGTGTACTTCACTGCCTTTCTGATCGTGGTGGTCTTGAGTGCACCGTGATCGCTACGTCGATCCATGCATCTATCACGGAACTTGGAGCTGCTCCCGGCCCAGTGGCGCACAGTTCGGTTGCGTGCGATTCGGCCGGCAGTCTGCGCGCTAATTTGTATGCTGTTGGGGTGCATCGTACTTCATTTTGTTCAAGACAAACTTGTTCTCTCCGTGACAACCAATCTCACGGCATTTAGTGCCGCTTTCTTCGGTGGCTGGTCTCTTGGCCTCATCGGGATGGACTGGGATTGAAGCGCCGCGATCAACGCAAAGCAAAAAAGTGCATCGGACTATGCCGCCCACAAGCTATCGTAACTTCTGCATCGTCTTGTTGATGTCCGCTTTTGGCACTTAACGGACGTGCCCCGTGGAGCTGACGATGTCCGTTGACGGGGGCAAAGCGGAAGTCGGCGGTACGCAGTCAAACCGACGCGATCGACCCGGAACGGACATTCGCCTGAACAAAGGCTGGCGCGCTTCGTTATTCTCGGTCAATCGAATTTCTGGCAAGATCGGCTTCTGGACTATTACTACCGAGATGGTGATCGGCAAGGAATACCGTCCGTCGTAATTGCCAAGCAGGCACGAAGCCCCGGGATCGATATGTTAACGCGCTATCCTCAGCCGAAAGAGTTTTCTGTTCGCCATCCTGCCTTCCGAAATTCTCCTGGATGTCGACCCGTAGCAGATGATCGCCAGGCGGCACTTGTGCATCAGGCATATCAATCCCAGTAGCCTGCGCGAAGGGTCTTACGCGTGGAGTTAGGTCTACCACCGGCGATTTGAGATAAGTGATTTTCAACGCGCCGAGATCGATGATTGATCCGCCAAAGGTCTGAAACTTGACCTGAAAATGCATTGGCGATGGCTGCTCGGTTTCCAGACCTGGGACCAGAATTTTGGGTCCCCGGGTTACTCCACGTCCCGAATTCGGGAACGGCGCCTTTTTGCGGCGCCAGCTCCGCTTCTTCAATTGAAATCAACGTATCCGGGAAAGCGGAGTTTGAAACTGACACACCGAGGCCAACTAAGCAGGCTGTGCAGATTAATACACGGAATCCGGGCATGGGATTGTAGATCGTTCCGACTCATTGATACCTGGGTCAACGACGTCCGCCGTCGCCGATGATGGTATAGGGCGCCCAGAACAGCGGATGCGCGTAGGCGAACTCCGGCTTGCCGGGCGTCCAGTATCCCTTGCCGTCCATCAAGCGCCATCATGGCCTGCCGCAACGCCTCGCCGCGCGTCAGCTTGGCGTCGTCGGCCTGTCGCTTGAAAAGGTCGGTGACGAGATCCTTGGCCGATTGCGAATGCACGGACCAGTTGGTGACCAGCAGCGCTCGCGTCCCGGCGTAGAAAAAGGCGCGGCCAAGTCCGGACGCGGCTTCGGCGCCTGCGCCCGCGCCCGCGCCGGTATTGCAGGCCGACAGAACCACCCAGTCGGCATCCAGCTTGAGGGACAGAATTTCTTCCATCGTCAGCAGGCCGTCGCCGTCCGACTCCGACAGCAATGGCGCGGACAGTGCCAAGGCCGGCTGGGTCAGTCCATCGAGTTCGCCCGGCACCAGCCCGTGGGTCGCAAACGCGATGATCTTGAACCCCGAAAGGTCCATGGTCTTGACCGCCTTCTCGTTCGCGGCCTTCCCGAGATTGAGTACTTTCGAAGGATCGGCTTGCAGTGCCAGCGCAATCGATTTCAGTTCGTCGGCGGTATCCGGCAGGCGCGGCAGCATCGCCAGTTCGGCGCTGTCGGCGCCGTCGAGCTGCGGACTGTTGCGACGCTTGAGCGGCACTCCGCGCGTGACGCGCCGATGCATCGGCGAGCTGAACCGCGCGTCGTCCTTCGCTGCGTCGTCCGCCTGTTCCTTGCTGAAGTAGGGATCGCCAAACGCGATCAGATCCTGGCGCGACGCCTTGCCGGGCGGCGACTTGCGCAAAGTCTGCAGCGCCGACGCCGACGGCACCATGGTCACGGCATGGGTCCGCGCCAGCCAGGGCACGTTCCTATAGCTCGAAAACAGCGGATCGTCATCGACTTGACTTCCGGCGGCGAGGTCGGCAGCAGCGACAACGGCAGAAGCCCCAACGCGCCGTTGGTCATCACGATCAGGTTTTTCGCCGGCTTCCAGCCGCTCTCCACCGGTCTTCAGCAGATCGTCGTAAAGTTCGGAAGCAAGCTTGACGTCGAACGGCGGAATATCCGAGATCATCGCCGCCTTCGGCTCAAGCGCCTCGCGCAGCTTGGTAACCTTGGCATTGAGATCGCCAAGGTCATCTTGATCCGCGCGAACTGGACCGGGGCGCCCTTTCGCAGGACCCAGACAAAACTGTCAAAGCGACCAAAGTAGAACGAGAGCAGCGCCTCATCGTCCGCCAGCTGCTTTTGCATGTCGGCCGCGTTAGGCGGCGGCGGATTGATAAGGTTGCCGTAGTCGGGAAATTTCTTGGCGATCTCCTTGAGCGTTGCGCTCGCGCGGCCTGCAACGAGGCGATCTCAGCTTGCGTGGCCTTCAACGCCTTTTCATCGCGTTCGGACGGCGCCAACGTAAGCAGGTTGTTCAAGTAGCAACGGCAGCGCCGATCTGCTTCTCGCTGTCCTGCGAGGTGCGCACCAGCTTTGCCAGTTCCGGATTGTTGATGGCCGAGCGGGCCGACGAAGCCTGCAGGGCGCGCTGAACCGACTGCCCGCGCAACACGTCGGCATATCCGAAGGTTTCTTCGGCAACATTGCCGGCGGCAATCGATGGATTGAGAGCGAGCACTCGCAGATACCCTCGACGACGAAGCGAACGCGCCCTTCGCGCGCCGCAGCCGTGTTCCGCTGTCGTCGTCGCTGCCGCCCGAAGCCGTCAACAGCACCGGCAGCGATTCCTTGAAGGCCTGCAAGGCCTCCGCGCCTTCATTTGCGCGCGAGGGCAATAGCGAAAAAGCCGCGCGCGACGGCGGCATTGAAGCTCTTGTCGCCTGACCTGCCGCGTTCGCGTTCGAAGGTCCGCTGGGCGATCTCCAGTGCGTTGTCCCGGTTACCCTGCGTCAGCATAATGGAGACGCGCGCCAATCCGCTGCTGATCGCTTCGCGGCGCGACGGCTCCCATTTCGCGGTCCAGACGTCGATCTGGTCGTATAGTTTGCTCGCTTCGTCGTAGCGCCGCTCCAGGTTGAGAATTGCGCCAGGAATATCTGGGCGTTCACCATCTGGCCCGAAATCAACGCCGTAGCCCAGGCCCTGATAGATGTCGATCACCTGTCGCTGCAGCTTTTCGGCTTCCTGATAACGGCCCTGTTCCTGAATCACATACACAAGCACGCTAAGGACGCCCGCGGTATCCGCATGGAATTTGCCGGACTTGCTGAGGCGGCTGAGCAGGGCGCGCCGGACATCCGCCTCGCCTTCGCCGACCCTGCCTTGCTTGACCTTGACGCGGCCCTCAAGTGCCAACGCCCAATCGGCCTGGCGCTCGATCTCTCCTTCAGGCGGCTTGCTTTCCCACTGCGGGAGCGTATTCAGCGGCTCGTATAGAAGATCGACGCCTTGTGGTAAGCGGTCTCGGCGTCCGCAAAGCGGCCGCGCGCTTCCGCGACACGCGCGTTGCCGTCCTCGACAGTCGCCTGCCAATTCATGCCATAGGTCGGAAACTGCGGCCATCGATGTGCCTCAGCAAGCAGCGCGCGGTTCCGGCCGCATAGCTCTCCGCCGCGTTGACGTCGCCATTTCTGATCTGGCCGACCGCTAGCCCATAGTTCAGCCGAACAGCCGCCCTTTTCCCTGATTGGCAAAGGCGGTGAGTCTGCTTTTCGACAGAGGCGTTCGCGCGCTTATGCTGCCCGGCGTCGCGAAGCCGCCGGATCAGCAATTGCTCGTAGCGGCTGCCGACGTTGGGTAGTCGGCGCCTTGTCCATTGTTGGCCGCCACTTCGGCATCGGCCAGCGCCTCGTCGGCGCGGCCGAGCAGCGATCTGGCCTGTCCGCGTTTGTAGTGGAAGTCGGCGAGCTGGGGCCCTTGCAGCCGCCGGTACCGGGGCGTCGGCCGTCGCAGTCAGTTCAGCGACTTGCAGGATCGGGCTTCTGCTGATCGAGAATCGCGGTAATATCGGAAATCGTGCGCGGAGGAGCAACGAGGCTTGCGGGCGTCTTTCTCGGCCAGCGCTGCTGCATCCGCGGCCGCTTCTTCCGGGTTTGGAGCGAACCTTGGCTGCGTCGAACAGCGCCGCTTTCGGCCGCGACGCATCATCGCGCTTTGGACACAGGCCTTAACCTTGGGACTGGCGGTGCCGCGGCAGGCTTCAAGGCTGCCGCCACTTTTCATGCATGTCATCACTATCGGCTTGCCAACGGTAGCGCGGGCAGTTCTCGATCGCCTGATTAAGCTCTAAAGCTGATGCTGGAATGATAGCAAGCAATTCCTTGAACAACAAAAAGCCGCCACGCCGGTTGTGGCTATCGTCTTGATAATAAGGGCTCCGAGCGATGGT